>NZ_JBVIYQ010000004.1:0-607459 GCF_055592445.1 Streptomyces sp. NPDC041122
GCGCGCGGTCTGCTCCGCAGACACGACGCGCCGCCGCTACGCGGCGGTACCCCGGCTGCGCTCCGCGCAGCCGGGCCGGGCAACTCCGTTGCCCGGCCCGCGAATTGCTCCGCAATCCGCTCTTCTGGAATTCGCTCCGCGAATTCCAGAGTGAAATCCGCTCCGCGGCTTTCACTAAAAGCAGCAGCAACGGCCGACAATCCTCAACCCGGTGCTGACGAACCGTCAGCTTTGTTGTACCCAGAATACTTAATAAACCATCAATTCTAGGCCGCAAACCCCACGGCCGAAACATACTCGTACTTCCCCCACTGAGACCCGAGGTCCACAATGACCTCGACCCACGCATCGTCCAGACCGCCAGCGTCTCCTGCTGCCCAGGCTCGGATCATCATGTCCCATCGCCGAACGTTGAGACTGCGGTACTCCAGCACCCTTTGGAACCTGCGGTCGACCTGGGACTGGTTGAACGGATGGATCTCAACCCGGGTCCCTCCCCCATCGTTCAGCCGGCGCAGCAAATACCGGGCCACGTTCTGGCGGCGCACCGTGCGGTAGGCGGATTCGATCTGCTGAAGACTGGAGCTGGATGGGCGTTGTTTACCCTCCAGCCAGGCTTTGATGGTGCGGTCGGTGACGGTCAGGCCTGCCTCGCGTGCTGCCGCGCGGGCGTGCTCGGATTTCGTCAGGTAGCGCAGACGTGCCATGAGGCCGCGCTTGGCAGTGATGGGCGTGGCGATGTAGCCGGTGAGCTGGTCGAGTTTACGTGCTACTGCATCACTGCCCTTGATGCCGCTGGCCCCGTAATGACCGAAATCACGCGTCCTTTCTGGCATTTGCGAGGCTCCCTTCCCGACGATCTGTGCTCCTCCAGAATACCTCAACTTCCTTGTATTCGCAGTGCTGTTGACCGTTCTCCGCACTTCCCATGAGGGAGCATTCAGGATGTCGAATTCACATTCTCATTCGCTGAATTACTGGTCCACCCAACAGATGGTGCGGCTTCGATAGCTTGCGTGAGTCCACGGCATACACCCGGGCGCAGCACCAGCGAGCGGCACGTCGCAATCGATGCGACGTGCCGCTCGCTGGTGCACGGCCTGTGACGAGGTGTCAGGTGGGCCGGGAGGCTTGGTTACCTGCAGTTGGGTACGTTTCCGTAGGCCTTGACGTAGCGGGCGGCGACCCAGCCCTGAGGGGCCTTCACCTGGTACCAGGTGCGATTGCTGCCCACCGACTGGCCGGCCTTCTTGCAGATGAGGGCGATGGTCTGGTTCTTGCGGTAGGTGCCGGTGGTCCGCGAGGCGGTGGTCGGCCGCTGGCGTACGTTGATTCCGCTCTTCGCCGTGACGACGCCCTTGACGGTCTTGGGGGGCGCTGCGAGGACGGTGAGTTGTGCCTTGGCGACCCACTTGCCGCAGCCGATGCCTGCGACGGTGACCTGCTGGACGCCGGGGGTGGCCTGGGGTTTTGCCTTTGCGTGGCCCGAGTAGGCCGGCGGGTTACCGCTCTTGGACAGGGCGGTGGTCTGTTCGAATGCGGGGGATTTTGCCTGTACTGCGCGGCATTCCTTGGGGGCTCCTGCGACCTTGACCGTGACCATGTCTCCCCGCTGGATGGTGCTCGGGGTGAGGGTTGCCCGCGGTGCTGGGGCAGGGGCCGGCGGCGGCTCGGCTGCTGCCTGTGCGGAGCCGGTCAGGACGGCGGAGGTGAGCGCCACCGTGGCGCAGCCGGTCACTGCCTTGCGAAGCATCATGTCGTTTCTCCCTTTTCTTGGCACTGGCCTTCAAGGCAGCCGAGGTTGTGCCCTGGGGGGAAAGGTAGGTTCGTCCGGGGAGGTGTTGGGTGTTACGCACCGTGGGGTGGTCGTTGAATCACCAGAATGTAGGAGCCGGTACGCTGTGTGATTCCTCGATATGTGGACTTCTGGGTGCGGGCTGATTATGGGGGATCGCGTCGGGGGTCTCGCTGCCACGCCGCCCGGTCTGTAAGAGGTGTCGGGGGTGCTTGTGTGCAGGTCACCTACGCTGTTGGTCATGAACCGTTGGGAAGAGCTGACCGGTGGGGTGTCCGGGGAGGATTACGCTGCTCGGTTTGCGGCGTTGGCCGGCAGTGGCCGGGACGTGCATGGTGAGGCGCGGTTGTGTGCCGCGCTGGTGCCTGGCGGTGGGCGGGTGCTGGATGCCGGGTGCGGGACCGGGCGGGTCATGATCCGACTGGCGGAGCTCGGGTATGACTGTGTCGGGGTCGACGTGGATGCTTCCATGTTGGCGGTGGCGCGTCGGCAGGCGCCGGAACTTGTGTGGGTGCAGGCTGACTTGGCGTCGTTCGATCCTGCTGAGGTGCGGGTCGGCGCGGGTTTCGATCTTGTGGTGGCCGCCGGGAATGTCTTCCCGCTTCTTGCTGCGGGCAGCGAGGCTGGGGTGGTCGGCCGTCTGGCCGCGGTTCTGCGTCCCGGTGGGCTCATGGTCGCCGGTTTCGGGCTGGATGGGGCCCATCTGCCGGTGCCGCCCGGTTTTTCTCTGGCGGAGTACGACGCCTGGTGTGCGGCGGCCGGTCTGGGGTTGGTCGACCGTTTCGCGACGTGGGATGCCCATCCTTATGAGGGCGGTGGCTATGCCGTCAGCGTGTATCGGGCGGGCGGCGGCTGACGGCGGCCCGTACGTGGAGGGCCCGCCGTCCCGGGCGCGGTGGGTCCGGGGCGGCGGGCCTTGCCGGCGCTGTGTCGCGGTTGTGTGGGCGTGTGCGCCGGTGACGGCCGGTCAGGTGGCCGGCGTCGTCAGCGGTAGTAGATGGGCATGATGCGCTGGCTGTCGTCGCACCACACCTCGTTGTAGCCGTTCGCCTTGGCGGAGGGGAGTTCCGAGGCCTCGCATGCCGCCTTGGAGGGGTAGGCCTCGGCTCCGACGGGCACCCAGCCGGCGCCGGGAGGTCCGGCGGCGTAGGCGGTTGCGCTGGTCAGTGGAATGGTGATCGCCGCGGCTCCGACAGCGAGACCGACACCGATACGGGTACGGGTGCGCCACGATTTCACTGGTATCTCCTTGCTCGTTTCTGCGCTCTGAGGTGGTCACGCTCAGAGGTCGGGTGAACCGACCGTTCCACTCTGAGGTGGGGGCTCTGCGTGGTTCCAGAGACTCGGGGGCAGCTTCGCGGAAGCGAAGGGGCATGAGGTCTGCCCCTGTTGCGGCCAGCGGGCCGGACGTCCGCCAGGCGGTGTCCGTCGGCCGACAGTGCGGCGGGCTGTTCGGTGGCGGGCAGGCGGGTGGGGTGTGTTCACTGGCGGACGTCGTCGTCACGATCTTGGGACTGGGTGTATTGATGAGTTCATGGGATGCCGCGTTGGATGCGGCCGGGGTCCGGGGCGGGCAGCTGCGCGCGGACTTCACGCGTGCGCGGCGTGTGGTGGCGCGGTTCCGGTTCGCTCAGTACGCGGCCGTCCGGCTGCTTCTGCCCGGGGCCGTCGTGCCTCATGTGGTGGCGGCGACCGCGTTCATGCATCACACCGACCATCTCCTGGACCAGGGCGGGTCGTTGGAGGAGCGGTCGGCCGCGTACGAGGTGTGGGCGAAGCAGGTTCGTCAGGCTCTGGTGACGGGGAGCAGCGAGCACGGGGTGTTGCGGGCGGTGGTGCACACCTGTGGTGCGTATCCGCAACTGGCGGGGCACATCGAGGAGTTCCTCGAGGGTGCGGTGGTGGAGCTCGGCTTTGCGGGCTTTGGTTCGGATGAGGACTATCAGCGTTACGTCGAGGCGTACTCTCTGCCGGCGTTCATGGTGGTGGCCGGTGTGCTCGCGCCGGGGGCGGATGCGGTCGGCTATCGCAAGGCCTGCCGTTTGTTCATCGACGGCAGTCAGCGGCTGGATTTCGTGAACGACCTGGCCGAGGATCTTCGGGTCGGTCGTCTCAACATCCCGCAGAGTGTGCTGGAGCGTCACCGGGTGGGGCGGGCGGAGCTGGTGGAGGGCCGGACCTCGGCGAGGGTCGGTGATCTGATCGCCCGGGAGCTCGATGAGGCGTGTGCCTGCCTGGGCGCCGGGCGGGCGATGGTCGGCTACCTTCCTGTGGCCCATCGTGCGCTGGGGCGGGCGTTGATCGGGATGGAGGAGGCGACGGCGGAGGCGGCTCGGGGCAAGGGGGCCGGGCTCCTTGTCTCTTCGGCCCGGCCGGCTGTGTTCAGGGCTCTGGGGCTGCTGGCGCGTGAGTATCGGCGGCGCGGGCGGGAGTGACGCTCCGTCCCCTCCTTCGCTCTCGCCGGGCGCCGATTGGGGCCGAGGTGGCAGCTCTGTCAACGGCATGAGGGGCTGCGGTTGCTCTCACGCGGCCACCGTTCGGTGGAGGGGGCGGCCGCGCGGGGAGGCGAGGGGTCAGGCTTTTTCGAGGATGGTCTTCAGGTGGGACAGCATCATGGTCCAGCCGCCGCTGACGCCTTCGAGCATCTTGGAGTCGGGGGAGGTGAAGCCGTCGTGGGTGATGGTCAGTTTCATGCCCAGGGCCGGTTCTTCGGCGGGTTCGATGTCGAAGGTGACTTTGGAGCGTTCCTTGGCCGCCTCGGCGTAGTCCTCGTCGCTCATGCCGAACATTTTTTGGTGCGTCGGCTGCAGCGTGTGCCAGGTGTAGGCGAGTCGTCTGCCGGGCTGTGACTCGGTGACGACCTGGCCGAGGTCCTGTGGTTCGCCGCCGTCCTCGACGGGCCACAGCACCTTGGAGCCGACCTTCCAGTCGGAGGAGGGTGCCCAGCCGCCGTGGTACTGCTTCAGGAACTCGGGGCTGGTCAGTCCCTCCCAGAGCTTCTCGGGGGTGGTGTTGATGTAGATCGTGTAGACATACTCGGGCTTGCTCATCGTTGTTCCTTCCAGGGCGTGCTTGAGGTTGCTGAGTGCGGACATGCGGCCGCGCTCGTACTGGCCGATCCAGCGGTCGGCGATGTCGTGGATGGGTACGGGGTTGAGGTAGTGCAGCCTCTCCCGGCCGTGGCGGACCGCGGTGACCAGGCCGGCGCCTTCCAGTACCGCGAGGTGCTTGGAGACCGCTTGGCGGGTCATGTCCAGGCCCGCGCACAGTTCGCGCAGGCTCTGTCCGGTCCGTTCGTTCAGCCGGTCCAGCAGTCGTCTTCTGCTCGCGTCCGCGAGTGCCTTGAAGACCTCGTCCATGTCTTCCGACCTCCTCACCATCAGATTGGCAACCTATTGGTTGCATGTCAAGCGGCCGTCGGCATGGCAGGGGTGTCTGGAGGGGGTGGGGTGTGGCCCCTGAGCTCCGGTTCGGGATCGGCACGCTCGTCCGCCGGGGGGGCGGGAGTGTCCGTCGGCGCGGGCCCGGCCATGGCAGGGCGTGGGCGAGTCCTGGAGGCGGCCGTCGGTCTGGACCTGGTTTCCGTCAACTCGCTTTGTCGTTATGCGTGATACGAGGTGAATCGGCGGGGCGGCGCCCGGCGGAAGAGGGGTGGTCCTGTCGCAACTCGTCCCGGGTGCAGGCGAGTTGCCCCTCCGATTGCCCCTCCCCCGTTTTGTGCACGACGGGACGTCACCTTCGGGTACGGAATGCCCTATTGTCCGGCGCGCTCTTCGCCTTGTCTCGGCTCGGCCGCTTCCCCCGTCCGGCTTCTTCGTCTCCCTTTTTTATCTGTTACCGGCTCAGGTTGCCTCTGCTGCAATGCGTGGCCGGTTTCTTCCGGTGCTCCTTTCTCTGTTTTTCGGGCGAGTTGAGGCTGGGCAGCGGGCGGCCTGCGGTTTCTCGGCGGCGGGGCGGTCGGCGTCGGGAGCCGAAGGCGGGGAGCGCGGGTGCGTGGTGCTGAACGCTTCCGCGCGGCGGCTGCGGGTCCGTCTCGCCGGACAACGGGACGGGCGTGATCGGCTCAACACCGTACGCCTTATGCCTGGTTTGTACTTAATTGCACGCTTTCTGCATGACCGGATTGACGCGAATAACCCTGTTTGGGCTGTACGTGGTGTGATGGGGGCATCGAAGGCGTATCCGGCGGAATGACCGCCTGTGGCGTCGGGGCGGAGTCGCATGCCGCTCGCCCGGTTCCGTGAAATGTGTCACGCCGGGGAGTGCGGCTCCGGGAGGCGCCGTTGTGCGTACTTCCGTTCTGGGCAAAGAAAGTTGAGTTTTTCGATCAATGGGTGCGGGGTGGCTCCCGTGGCCGGGGGCGGGGTCCGCGCATTCGTCTTTCGAATTCCTGCCTTGTTCCGTCCGGGCTTTCTCGCTTAACGTCACCGTCAATCCCGGGCTGAACGCCGAATCCTGCCGCTGCCCGGAAACCCTTCCCACCCACTCACTTACGCATGGCAGGAGCGGGGGACCCAGGTAAGCGCCGTTCCGGATTCCGGCACGGCTCGGGGTGAAGTCGCATGCAGTGCGACCGGACATCTCCCGTCCGAACCCGACAGCTCACCTCGCAGGCGACGGAGAGGAATTCGTCATGCCCGCAAAGGGAAAGCACCGCCGCCCCAAGTCCAGCTCGCTGCACCGGGGCCTCGCCGCCGCCGGTACGGGCGGGGCCGTGCTCGTCCTCCCGGTGCTCGGCGCGACCGGCGCGAGCGCGGCGCAGGCCGCTCCGGCCGCCGAGCCCGCCGCGGCCCCGAAGACCTACGTCGTCGCCGCGGGCGACTCCCTCTCCAAGATCGCCGAGGACCACTCCGTGAGCGGCGGGTGGAAGAAGCTGTACGAGGACAACCGCGGCGTCCTCGGCGGTGACCCGCAGCTCATACGCCCCGGCGTCAAGCTCACCCTCGGCCAGAAGAGCCCCGAGCCCGCCCAGCGCGCCGACCGCTCCTCGCGCGAGAAGGCGGCCGTCCAGCCCGCCGTCGCCCCGGCGAAGAAGGCCTACGCCGACAATCTCGACGGATGGATCAGGGAGTCGCTCGACATCCTGGCCCAGCACGGCATCCCCGCCTCCTACGAGGGCATCCACCGCAACGTCATGCGCGAGTCCTCCGGCAACCCGATGGCCATCAACAACTGGGACATCAACGCCGTCGCCGGCACGCCGTCCAAGGGGCTCCTGCAGGTCATCGGCCCCACCTTCGACGCCTACCACCTGCCCGGCACCTCCACGGACAGCTTCGACCCGGTCGCCAACATCACCGCCGCCTGCAACTACGCGGCCGACCGCTACGGCTCGATCGACAACGTCAACGGCCCCTACTAGGAGCGCCCGGGCGTATCAGGAGCGCCCTCTTCCCTCCCCCGCCGTGAGCCCCGGCACGCCCCCGTGTCCGGGGCTCCGGCCTGTCCCGGCGCCGCTGCGCCGCTGGACACCCTGCACGCCCGGGACAGGGACGGGCCGGGGGCTCGTGCGGCCTGCCGAGGGGGGCGTGTACCCGGTCGGGGTGCGGCAGGCGGCGGGCGTGGCCGATGGCTGGTGTGATGAAGGGGTGAGCCTTCGGCGGCCGGGCACCCGGGCGGTCACCGGGCAATCCGACGACGACGGGTGGGACACACCATGGCTGTACGGCACCGACTGATCGAACGCCCGCCGCACGAGGTGTGGGCGGTCCTGGAGGACGGCAACCGCTACGGCGACTGGGTGGTCGGCACCCACGAGTCCAAGCCCGTCGATGACATGTGGCCGCAGACCGGATCCCGTATCGAGTACACCGTGCGGCTGGGGCCGTGGGAGCTGTCGGGGCACACCATCGTGCGCAGGTGCGAGGCTCCCCGCCTGCTGGAACTGGAGGCCGACAGCGGCCGGCTGGGGACCGCGCGCATCGCCATCGACGTACGGCCCTGGGGCGAGCACACGCTGGTCATCCTCGACGAGCACCCGCTGCGCGGGCCGGGCGGGCTGCTGCACTCCGCGGCCGTCGACGTCCTGATCCAGGTACGCCACCGCGCCATGCTCGCCCGGCTGGCCGACGTCGTCGAGAACTCCCCGCGGCGGCCGGCCCGTGCGGCGCACGCGCACTGAATCCCGCCGACCTCATATCAGCGGCCCTCCCGTCCGGCGGGCCGGGCGGCGCGAGGGAGACAGGAGGCGCTCATGCCGGACGCGGTGGTGATCGGCGCGGGCCCCAACGGTCTCGTCGCGGCGAATCTCCTCGCCGACGCCGGATGGAGCGTGGAGGTGCTGGAGGAGCAGCCGGGGCCCGGCGGCGCCGTGCGCAGCGACCGCGGTGTCCATCCCGACTACGTCAGTGATCTGTTCAGCGCCTTCTACCCGCTGGCCGCCGCCTCCCCGGTGCTGGCCGCTCTGCGCCTCCATGAGGAGGGGCTGGGCTGGAGTCATGCCCCCAGCGTGCTGGCGCATCCGCTGCCGGACGGGCGGTGTGCGGTCCTGGAGCGGCGCGGGCAGGACACGGCGGCCGGGCTCGAGGCGTTCGCCGGCGGGGACGGGGATGCCTGGCTCGCACTCCATGAGGTCTGGGAGCGCCTGGGCGCGGACATCCTCGGTGCTCTTTTCACTCCGTTCCCGCCCGTGCGCTCCGCTGCCCGTCTCGCCGCCCGGCTGCGGGCGGCGGGCGGTCTGCGGCTGGCCCGCACGCTGCTGCTGCCCGCCCGGCGGCTGGGTGAGGAGGAGTTTCGCGGTGAGGGGGGCCGGCTGCTGCTGGCGGGCAACGCGCTGCACGCGGACCTCTCCCCCGAGTCGGCGGGCAGCGGCGGTTTCGGCTGGCTGATGTCGATGCTCGGCCAGAGCCACGGTTTTCCCGTCCCCGTGGGCGGGGCCGGCGCGCTCACCGCGGCCCTGGTGCGGCGCCTGGAGCGGCGCGGTGGTGTGCTGCGCTGCGGCGAGCGGGTGGCGGAGGTCGTGGTGCGCGGCGGCCGGGCGGTGGGCGTGCGCACCGCGGCCGGTGAGGCGGTCGCGGCTTCGCGTGCGGTGCTGGCCGACGTGTCCGCTCCCGCCCTGTACGGCCATCTGGTGGCGGCCCGGCATCTGCCGGGGCGGCTGCTGCGTGATCTGGAGCGGTTCCAGTGGGACTTCGCCACCTTCAAGGTGGACTGGGCGCTGTCGGGGCCGGTGCCCTGGAGCGCGCCGGAGGCCGGGCGGGCGGGGACGGTGCATCTGGCCGACGGGGTCGACGGCCTCACCCGGTTCGCGGCGCAGATCGCCATGGGCCAGGTGCCCGACCGGCCCTTCCTCCTCTTCGGCCAGATGACCACGGCCGACGCCTCGCGTTCCCCGGCCGGCACCGAGTCGGCCTGGGCGTACACCCACATTCCGCACCGGATCAAGGGTGATGCGGGTGAGGAGGGTCTGAGCGGGCTCTGGGACGGGCGCGAGCAGGAGGTCATGGCCGACCGGATGGAGGCGGAGGTCGAGCGGTGGGCGCCGGGCTTCCGCTCGATGATCCGCTCGCGGCGGCTGCTCGCGCCGCCCACCCTGCAGGCGCTGGACGCCAATCTGCGCGGCGGTGCGATCAACAACGGCACCACCGCGGTCCACCAGCAGCTGGTGTTCCGCCCCACCCCCGGCACCGGCCGGCCCGAGACGCCGGTGCCGGGGCTCTTCCTCGCCTCCGCCGCCGCCCATCCCGGCGGCGGCGTCCACGGCGCGCCCGGCGCCAACGCCGCGCGCGCCGCCCTGCGGGTGCGCGGCCCCTCAGATCTGCTCAGCCGCGCCCAGCGGGGCCTCGGCCGGCGGGACAGGAAGGGCGGGCGCACCGGCGGGCGCTGAAGGGGGCATCGGCAGGTGCGGGAGGGGGCTCGGCGGGTTCTGGAAGCGGGCTCCGGTGCCGTCGCGCCGCGTACGCGCTCGGCGGGCCCCCGGGGCCGGGCGGACGCAGGACCGGAGCGGGCGGATGCAGGGCGGAGAGCGGTGAGGCGGCGGCGTCAGCTCCGCTCCTCCGACACTCCACTAACGGGCGAATATCCCCCTGTCTGGGGCATTGGCGGATGTACTGGCCTCTTCCGGCAACTGACGTTTTCTGTACTGGAGTGACATGCGTACCCGTAATCTCCCCCTTGCCCTGAGCCTGGCCGCCCTTGCCCTGGCCGGCGGCGCCGGAAGCGCCGCCGCCATCGGCGACGACACCGGCACCCAGAGCGCGAGCGGCAACGGTGCCGAGCAGGCGTTCGGCAACAGCGCCAGCGAGGGGAATCTGAGTCCGCAGGCGCACCTGGTCGGTGGCTCGCTGAACAAGCTCTGCGCCGGCGTGCCGGTCAAGGCGAACGTGGGCTCCCTGGTCGGTCTCGTGCCGATCGCCGTTCAGGACATCCCCGTCCTCTCCGCGCCGCAGAACCAGCAGTGCGTGGAGAACTCCACGCAGGCCAAGCAGGACGAGCCGCTCTCCCACCTGCTCAGCGACATCTCGGCGCTCTCGGGCAACGGCGAGAACAACCACTGATCCACACGCGCTGCGCGGGCCGGCACCGCCCGGTCCGCGCAGCGCACCCACTGCGGGCACAGGAGGCCGAAGGGCGTCCTGTGCCCGCAGTGCGTTCCGCCGGGGAATCCGGTGGCCCGCGGGCCGGGGCAGGGGTGTCCTGGGCTTTGGCCGGGGCCCGCTCGGGCTGCTGTCCGGAGGGCAGCCTTCCGGGGGTGGGCGGCGCAGAAGTGCCCGACTCACCCGTGCAGGAAATCTATAGCGGTGACAGTAGACATTGGCTTGTCGCCGGGTTACTGTTTTCTCGTACTCACCAAGTCGAAGAGGGCACGGCAGAGGCGAACTGCCGTGCATGCAGGTCAAGCAGGTCAAGTAGCAGGCGGAACGGCAGTGGAGCGTCGGGGCCAGAAATGGTGGGGTCCCGGGGCTGGCGGCCGGGCCGAGCGGTCCCAGGGGCCGCGAGCAGTAGCAGTACCGCGGTATCGAGCAGTACGACCGAGTAACACAGCAACAAGTAACCGAGTGAGGTAAGGAGCAGACGCCATCAGGATCGCCCGGGCCGGCAGCACGTTCGCCCGGGTACCGCAGGCCCCGGATTGGAAGGTGGTCCCCGGTCACGCAACCGCGATCCCCGCGCCTCCGCTCTCCCAGGCGGACCCCGCGGAACAATGAGGCCGGCGCAGTCAGCCGGTAGATGGTGTTGAAAGCTCGGGGCCCGGGTGCCGGTACGGCATCCGGGCCCCTCGACGCGTCCTGAAAGAAGAGGTCTATGCCCCCTCGCAGTACCAGCCCCGTCGACAAGCTCGACGACGACGACTATCCCGCCTACACCATGGGCCGGGCCGCCGAGATGCTCGGCGCCACCCCCGCCTTCCTGCGTGCCCTCGGCGAACACCGGCTGATCACCCCCCTGCGCTCCGAGGGCGGCCACCGCCGCTACTCCCGGTATCAGCTGCGGATCGCCGCCCGCGCCCGCGAACTCGTGGACCAGGGCACTCCCGTCGAGGCCGCCTGCCGCATCGTCATCCTCGAGGACCAGCTCGAGGAGGCCCAGCGCATCAACGAGGAACTGCGCACCCAAGACGCTCCTTCCTGACCGGCGGGGCGGCCCTGACCGGCGGGGCGGCTCCGAGGGACGGGGCGGCTCTGACGGCGGGACCCACGAGGCGGGGCGTACGACAAGCACCCTCCGCCCGCTCTGCCGCCCGGGAGACGACGAGCCGGCCCCCGCGCGATGAGGGGCCGGCCCGTGGCGCATTCGCCCGGGCCGGAAGGGGTCCACGGTCCGGGCGGGCGCGGGTGTCAGGCGCCGGCCGTCTCCCGGCACTCGACGTGGCCCCAGCCGTGCGCGTTCTTGGTGATCTTCTCCCCCGCCTCGTAGGGCTTCTGGCAGTGGCAGCGGCCGGGGAACTTGGCCTTGATGACCGCGCCCGAGCCGCTCCTGCCCGCCCGGCCCGCCGCCTTCTTGGGGGCGCGGCCCGCGGGAGCGGCGGTGGTGCGGTCCGCGCGCGGCTCGGGGATGGCGGTCGCACCGTGGGCGGTGCCCGCGGGCTCCTGGCTCGTGGCGGCGTCGCTGGCCGCGACGTCGGCGATCGCGTTGAGGTGATCGCCGTCCACCCGGTGGGCGGCCACGTGGCGGAACGTCACGGCACGGCCCTGCAGCAGCGCGTCGATGCGTACGACGAGGTCCTTGTTGGCGACCGGCTTCTTGGCCGCGGTCAGCCAGCCGTTGCGCTTCCAGGAGGCGATCCACTGGGTGACCGCGTTCATCGCGTACTGGCTGTCCATCCGCACTTCGAGCGGCACGTCCGGGTCGGTGGCCTCCAACAGCTGGGCCAGCGCGGTCAGTTCGGCGACGTTGTTCGTGGCGTGGCCCAGCGGGCCGGCCTCCCAGCGCAGCGGGCGGGCCTCGGCGTCGGCGACGACCCAGGCCCACGCGGCGGGCCCGGGGTTCTTCTTCGCCGCTCCGTCACAGGCGGCAATGATCAAGTCAGGCATTCCCCGATGATTTCATCCCCCGCGCCCCGGCCTCCCCGCCCCGCCGCGCCCCGGTGTGAGACGGGGGTCTCGCCGCGCGCATCACCCCCTGCCTCACTCGGGGGATGAGGCAGGGGGGTGATCCGCGTCTGCCCGTGATCCCGTCCGCCATGCACGGACCACCCGCCCGGAGCAGCCCGGGCATCTCGTCCGCGGCAGGCAGGCAGGGAGGGAGGTAGGGAGGTACGTACGGTGCGTGTGCCCGGCCCCGCGGCCGGCCGGCTGGGCGGACGCCGGCAGCCCTGCGGTCGGCGGAGGGAGCCGGCGGACCGTGGGTCAGCGAGCGCCGGCCGGCGGCCCCGCGGTCATTCGGTGGCGTCCGTCGCCGCGCCCAGGCCGACCTCGCTGACCCCTTCCAGGCGCGCCAGCTCGGCCACCAGGCGGTGGGTCTGTGCCGTGCCCGTCAGCCGCAGGCGCACCCAGGCCCGGCCCGGCGGCGCCTCGTCGCGCATCACCCGTACCGCCTCCACCCGGAAGCCCGCGTGCGTGGTCAGCTCCAGGACCCGGCCCAGCAGGCCCTGCGCGGTGTCGTAGGCGAGGGTGAGCTCCAGTTCTCTTGGCCGGGGTGTGCGCGGGATGCGGTCCGTCAGGTGGGGCAGCCCGCGCACTACGAGGAAGTGCACGGCGGTGGCCGCGGCGGCCAGCAGCGGCAGGCCGCCGCCGCACGCCATGCCGATGCCGCAGGCCAGCCAGATGGTGGCCGCCGTGGTGAGGCCCTGCACCGCGTCGCGTTTGACGAAGATCAGGCCGCCGCCGATGAAGCCGATCCCGGAGACGATCTGGGCGGCCACCCGCGAGGGGTCCAGGGAGACCTGCCCCATGTGGGCGGCGGCGCCGAAGCCGTGCACGGAGACTTCCATGAACAGGGCGCTGCCCACCCCGACCAGGGTGTGCGTGCGCATGCCCGCGCTTTTTTGGCGGGCTTCGCGCTCCACTCCGATCAGCAGGGACAGCACCAGGGCCAGGCCGAGTTCGGCGAACTGGCGGGCGCCCTGCCCCGCACCGGTATCGAAGAGGGGGGCGGCGCTGGAGTGCAGTGCCTCACCGGTCGACAACATGCCCCAATTGTTCCACTCCGGGGGGCGGGGGCGGGCAGCGGCACGAGGTGGGGCGGGGCGCCGGTGCGGGCGGCGCCGGCCGCGGCGTGGGCGGGAGAGGCAACGGCGGGGAGAGGACGGGGATTTGGGGCCGGGGGTCCCGGCGCCCCCTCGGTCCGCTCCCCCGGCCGGCGGGCGCGGCGGGCGCGGCGGGCGCGGCGGGCGCCGGTGATTTCGCCGATGCCGGCACGCCGTGGCGGCGCCACGGTGGGAGCGCCGACGAACACGGCGGCCCGGCACAAGGACGCACCGCTGCCGTTGCTGTCCTCGCGCGTGGCCCGCCCCGACCCTGAGGAGTCCCCCGTGCAGCTGCACGCCTTCGCCCGCCCGGTGCTGCGGGCCTGTCTGGCCGCCGCCCTGGCCACCGCCGGACTGCTGGGCACCGGGCTCGCCCCCGGCGCCCGGGCCGCCGCGGACAACCCCTACGAGCGCGGCCCCGCCCCGAGCAACGCCAGCATCGAGGCTCCCCGCGGCTCCTACGCCGTCTCCCAGACCAGCGTCTCGCCGCTGGGTGTGAGCGGGTTCGGCGGCGGCACCGTCTACTACCCCACCTCCACCGCCGACGGTACGTTCGGCGCGGTCGTCATCTCCCCGGGCTTCACCGCCTCCCAGTCGAGCATCGCCTGGCTCGGGCCGCGGCTGGCCTCCCAGGGCTTCGTGGTCTTCACCATCGACACCCTCACCACCCTCGACCAGCCCGACAGCCGCGGGCGCCAGCTCCTGGCCGCGCTGGACTACCTGACGACGTCGAGTGCGGTGCGCGGCCGCGTCGACGCCACCCGGCTGGGGGTGATGGGGCACTCGATGGGCGGCGGCGGCACCCTGGAGGCGGCCAAGAGCCGCACCTCGCTGAAGGCGGCGATCCCGCTGACCGGCTGGAACCTCGACACCACCTGGCCCGAACTGCGCACGCCCACCCTGGTGGTGGGCGCGGACGGGGACACCGTGGCGCCCGTCGTCACCCACTCCGAGCCGTTCTACCGCTCGCTGCCCGCCTCCCTGGACAAGGCCTACCTGGAACTCAACAACGCCACCCACTTCACCCCCAACTCCTCCAACACCACGATCGCGAAGTACAGCATCTCCTGGCTGAAGCGGTTCATCGACGACGACCTGCGCTACGAGCAGTTCCTGTGCCCGCTGCCGCGGCCGAGCCTGACCATCGAGGAGTACCGGGGCAACTGCCCCCACACCGCCTGAACCTGACGTTTCGTCACAGGGCTGTGGTGGTGCGGGGGTTGTGCCCGGGCACAGCTGCGGGCGGGGCGCGCTGGGGGTGTGCCCAGAGCGGTGGAGCAAGGGGTTCTGGGCGGTGTCGCGCGTCAGTAGCGTGCGGGCCGTGTCCCTTTCGACGCCCCCTCCCCCACGCCCCCAGCCTCATCCCCGCCCGCTGCCTCTCCCGTTCAGGGCCCCCGAGCTGTACGGCCGCCACGAGGCGGTGGCCGCCCTACGGCTGCTGGTGGAGGGCGTGCGGGCGGGCCGGGGCGGCGCGCTCGTGCTGAGCGCGCCGCCCGGTGGCGGCCGCACCGCACTGGTGGAGTACGCGCGCACGCTCTGCGCGGAGCTGCCCGTCCTGCAGCCCGCCCCGCCGGACCTGCCGGCCGCACTGGAGCAGCCGGGGCCGCTGCTGATCTGCGCCGAGGACGCGCACCGCTGGACCCCGGCCGCGCGGGCCCTGCTCGGTGCGCGGCTGCGCCGGCTGCCCGCCGCACGGCCGGTGGGTGTGCTGGTCACCCTCGCCGGACACCGGGATGGGGCACCGGAGTTCGCCGGGGTGCCCGCGCTGCGTCTGGGGCCGCTGGAGGACGGTGCGGCCACCGCCCTGCTCTCCCGTATCACCGGCGGCGGCGCCGAGCAGGCCGTGGCGGCCCGGCTGGTGCGCGAGGCCGCCGGCAACCCCCGGCTGCTGGCCGCGCTCGCCGCCGCCCTCACCCCCGGCCAGCTGGCCGGACGCACCCCCCTGCCCGACCCGCCGGCCGGCGGCGAGGACGTCTTGGACGACTTCCTTGGGCCCGTGAAGGGCCTGCCCGGCGCGGCCCGTACCTGGCTGCTGCTCGCCGCGGCCGCCACCGAACACGAAGGCGAGGGGGCCGGCGCGGACCTCGCCCTGGTCCTGCGGGCCGGCGCCGATCCGGCCGGGCTGGCACCGGCCGAGGCCGCCGGCATCGTCTGCGTGACGGGCGGCCGGATCCGCTTCGCCCACCCCCTGCTGTGCCGGGCGGTACTGCGCCGCGCCCCGCTCGCCAGGCGCAGAGCCGCCCATCTGCGCCTGGCCGAGGCCTGCCGGGGCGCTCTGGCCCGCCTGGTCCAGCTCGCCTGCGCGGCCTGCGAACCCCACGCCCGGCTCGCCGCCTCCCTCACCGCCGCCGCGGCGGCGGGGGCGGCCTGTCCCCCGCACGCCGAACGTGCCGCCGTGCTCGCGCGCGCCGCCGCCCTGACCGCCGACCCCGCCCTGCGCACCGACCGGCTCGCCCAGGCCGCCGACGCCGCCCGGCTGGCCGGGGACCCGCTGCAGGCCCGCGCCCTGCTGGCCCGCGCCGGCCACGCGCCCGCCCACGGTGGCGTGCACCGGGTGCGCGGACTGCTCGCCCTCGCCGACGGGCCGGCCGACGACGCCGCCACCCTGCTGCGCGCCGCCGCCGCGCTGCTCCCGCCCGAGCACGCCCGCCAGGCACTGGCCGGCGCGGCCGAAGCGGCCTGGGCCATGGGGGACGCCGCCGCCTACCGGGAAGCGATGGCACAGGCGCCCGGCTGCCCCGGGGACCCGCGGTGGGAGGCCTACCGGGGCGGCATGTGCGCGGTCCTGTCCGGCCGCACCGCCCAGGGGCACGCGCTGCTGCGCCGCTGCTGGCAACAGCCGCCGCCCGCACCGCACGAGGCGGGCGGGCTGCCCGCGCCGGGTGGCGCGCACGAGCCGGCCGGGCTGCTGCGCGCGGGGGCCGCCGCCCTGGTCGTCGGGGAGGTCGGGACCGCCTGCGCGATGGGCGCCCTGGCCCTTGCCGCGGTGCGTGCCCACGGCCCCGAGGTGCTCCTGCCGCGCGCCCTGGAACACCTGGCCTACGCCGAACTGCGCGCGGGCCGGCACACCGTGGCCCACGCCCACGCCCGCCAGGGGCTGGCGGCGGCGCGGCGCTCGGGCCAGTCCAACACGGCGCTCTCGCTGCACGCCGTGCTCGCGCTCGCCGCGTCCGTGGCCGGGGACGCCGAGGCCTGCGCCGCACACGCGGCGGCCGCGGCGGCCGGCGCGGGAGCCCACCGGCTGACCCAGGCCGCGAGCCTGGCCCAGTGGGCCCTGGCCCGCGCCCAACTGGCCGCGGGACGCCCGGCCGCGGCCGCGGCACGGCTCGGCCCGCTCATCGCCCCGGCCCCGCGCGGGGGGCACTTCGCCGTCAGGATGCCGGCCGTGCCCTGCTTCGTGGAGGCCGCCGTCCAGAGCGGACGCACCGCCCAGGCCCGGCACGCCACCGCGGAGTTCACCCGCTGGGCCCACACCACCGCCGACCCGCTGGCCCCCGCCCAACTGGCCCGCTGCCGCGCCCTGCTGGCACCGCCCCAGCAGGCCGCCGCGGCCTTCGAGGAAGCCCTCGCCCACCACGACCGGCTGCCCGGCGAGTTCGAACGCGGCCGCACACAACTGCTGTACGGGCAGTGGCTGCGCCGCCGGCGCCGTACCCGGCAGGCCCGCGGCCCGCTCCTCGACGCGCTGGTCTCCTTCGAACGGTGCGGGGCCCGGGTGTGGGCGGAGCGCAGCCGCGGTGAGCTGCGGGCGGCGGGCGAGAGCGGTCCGCCGGAAGCAGGGCGGGCAGGAGCGGAGGCGGGCCCCGGTGTGCTGGCGGCGCTGACGCCGCAGCAGCAGCGCATCGCCCGCCAGGTGGCCCAGGGCGCCACCAACCGGGAGGTGGCGGTGTGCCTTTCGGTGAGTCACCGCACCGTCGACCACCACCTGCGCAACGTCTTCGCCACGCTCGGGGTGCGCTCCCGCGTCGAGCTGTCGCGGCTGCTGACCGGGGGCGGGGTGCTGCCGGGCGGCGGGGGTTGAGAGGGCCCTCCTGCCGCGACGGCCCCAAACACGGTTTATGAGTTCATAAGTACGAACAAGGTAGTGAAAATTTGGACAACTGAGAAGGATGGGTGACTCCACGTCAGAGCAACAGATTTGGCTCTCCCTTGAAGCACCTACGCATGGCAGTCCTGGCCGCCGTCTCGATGGCCGCCCCCACGCTCCTGGCCGCCGCACCCGCGGCGGCGGCAGAGGCCGGCCCGCCGGCCCTCTCCATACCGGATCCTGCTCCGGAGCCCGGGGACCCGGAGCCCCCGGCAGGGCAAGGAGAGCCGTCAGCCGGCGATCTTGCCGGCCCCGGCGCCACGGCACCGCCCCAGCCCCCTGCGGCACCCGAGACCCCCGGCACCGCCGGGTCGGTGCCGGCCGGCGCCCCCGCCACGCAGCCCGAAGCCCCCGCCACCGCGGACGCGGACGCGGACGCGGGAGAGGAGACGGGCGGCGAAACCCGGCCGCCCTCCCCCACCCCCGTCACCGCCACCGCCACCGCCACCGAGGGCACCATCGAGCCGACCGGGACCCCCGGGTCCGCCGCCCCGGCCCCGTCCGCCGCCGGGCCGGGCCGGGAATCCGAAGAAGTCCCCGACGGCGGAGAGGAGTCGGGCGAGGCGGCACTGAGCACTACGCTGCACGGTCTGCCCAGCAAGGTCGTGCCCGGCTCCGGCTGGAAGAACTTCACCTTCCGCGCCGTCAATTCCTCCGCCAAGGCGATCAAGTCGGTCGACGTCTACACCCTGCTGGCGGCCTTCGACCACCTCTGCCGCGACAGGTGGCACCTGCTGACCCTGCAGTGGTACGACGAGGACACAGGTCTCTGGAAATCGGTCAACCCCAACATCGGCTACCTCACCACCCTCGCCGGGATGGCGCCCGGTGAGCACACCGACATCAAGTTGCGGATGAAGGTCGACGCCGCCATGCCGGTGGGTGACGGCTTCGCCTCGGCGCTCGGCGGATACCTCGACGAGAACGACGTCCACTCCGCGTGGGAGACGATGCCCTACGACTACAACTTCGACATCGTGCTCGAAAAGAGCGAGCCGCCGGCCCCGGGCGACGAGCCGGCACCGCAGGGCGACGTGAGGGAGCTTTCGGTCACCGGCGACTCCGCTGCCACCGGCACGGGGAGCGGCGCCGACGGCCCGGCCACCGGGCGCCCCGGCGCGGACGACGGCCTCACCGGCCGGGCCGACGCGGACACCGCCTTGACCGGGACCGGCAGCGACGCCGGCTCGGGTGCCACCTTGGCCGCGACCGGCACCACCGCCGCCGGCTCCGGCTGGATGCTCGGGGCCGGCAGCGCCTCGATCGCCCTGGGCGCGGCGCTGGCCGCCGCCGCCCGCAGGCGTCGCCCTCACACCTTCTGAGCGGCGGCGGACCTTGGACGGCCCTGGCTCCCGGGATGGCCGGCGCACCCTGCCCGAGGGCGGCACCGGCTGCCGGCACGGGGGTCGGGAGGACGGCCCGGCCCGGGGCCCGGCTCGTGGTGCCGCCGAGCAGGACGCGGGAGGCCGGAGCGTGGAGCAGGAATCTTGGATGAAGGATTGAGTGCGTGTTCGACCGGTGGGGTGTGTGGGATGCGGTGCCCGACAGCGGGCGGCGGCGTTGGTCGCTGGAACCGTTCCAGAGCGTGGGTCCGTTGCGTTTCGGGATGTGCCCCGAGGAGGTCACCGCGGCGCTGGGCACCCTCGCAGGAAACCCCCAGCGCCATACGCGTGCGGCGCTGTCGCCGGATCGGTGCGGCACGGTCAGGGGAGAGTGCTGGGGGCTGGGGCTGACGTTCTACTACGGCCGGGAGGAGCGGCTGCGGGGGATATCGGTCGACGCCCTGAAGGGCCCTCAGGTCTACGCGGACGGTGTCGCGCTGGTCGGCCGGACGCCCTCGGAGCTGGAGCAGTGGATCGTCGACCGTGCCGGGATCCGCGAGCCTTTCTCCGAGCTGTTCTATGCGAACCTCGGTGAACCCGGATCGCGGAGCCTGGGCGTGGTGATCGGCGTCCAGCGGTCGGGGGACCGTCTGCTCACCCGGCCGGTGTTCCTCCCCGCGCACGCCATGGACGCACCGGTGAGTTTCCTCCCCCCTGAGGCGTGGACGATCCGCTGACCGCCACCCGCCCCCGCGTCCGTGGGTGCGCCGGGTCAGCGTGGCGGGCCTCGTGCCAGGCCAGGCCGTCAGGACCGGTGGGCCTCGCGCCAGGCCGCCATGGACTGGTTCCACTGCTCGCCGTCCAGTGCGGTCAGCGAGGCCGGGAAGAGGCCGTCCTCCTCCTTGGCGATGTGCCGGTGCAGTTCCTCGACGGCCTCGGTGAGGGTGGCCGCGTCGGCGGGGTCGGACAGGTCAAGGGCGGGCAACAGCGCCTGAAGTTCGCGGTGTTCGCGCTCCAGGGCCTCGATGTAGTGCGTGTACTCGGGGTCGGTACGCATCACCGCGAACAGGCCGTTCTCCTCTCCTTGCCAGTGCGCCCGCAGCTCGCGGGCCATCACCTCCACCAGCGCCCGGGCGCGGGCGGTCTCGCCCCGGCGCAGGGCGCGCAGCGCGTCTCCCGCGGCGTCGGTGACCCGCTCGTGTTCGGCGATGAACTCCTTGATCAGGGGGATCTCCCGGCAACCGCAGTAATGGCACATGGAGCCGTTTGTAGGCAGCTCCCCCATCGCTCGGCGCCGCGCCACGCGCGTACGGCGGCGGCCTTCACCCGCGCGCGGGCGCACGGACCGCGGGCCGCTCAGGCGGCCAGACGTCAGGTGTCAGGTGTCAGGTGTCAGGATGCCGTCCACCAGGCGGCGCGCGTAGGCCGCGTCCAGGCCGCCCGGGCGGAACAGGATCCGGTACATCATCGGTGCGACGACGTGGTCCAGGACCGTCTCCGTCTGCGGCGCGCGCTGCCCGCGGCCGGCCGCGCGGGCGCGGATGACGTCGATCTGCTCGGCCGCGTAGGCCGAGCACTGGCCGGCGTTGGCGCCGTCCGCATCGCCCAGCAGCGCGTCGCGGATGTAGGCGCGGCCCGCCGGGGAGGCCATCTCGTCGAGGAACTGCTCGGCCCAGGCCCGCAGGTCGGCCGCCAGGTCCCCGTGGTCCTGCGGAGGTGTCTCGGGGCGCAGCCGCTCCACTGCCACGTCCGACAGGAGTGCCTGCAGATCGCCCCAGCGGCGGTAGACGGTCGAGGGGGTGACCTCGGCGCGGGCGGCGATCTGCGGCACCGTCAGGGCGTCGCGGCCCACCTCCGCGGCGAGTTCGCGGACGGCGGTGTGGACTGCTTCCTGCACGCGGGCGCTGCGGCCGCCGGGGCGTGCCATCGGTCTACGGCTCACGGGCCTCACCTTAAGACGGATCAGGCCTCCGGCAGGACGCGCGGTCCGCACCGGAGGCCTGCGGGAGGAGGGGTTTTCAGGGGGCGGGGGCGGGCAGGGCGGGCCGGGGGGCGGTCTGTTCGTAGGCGTGGCCCACGCGCAGCAGGTCCGCGTCGGCGCGGGGGCGCCCGAGCAGCTGCATGCCGATCGGCAGGCCGGCGCGGTCGCGGCCGACCGGCAGGGACAGTGCCGGTACGCCGGTGATGTCGGCGGGGGCGGACAGGCGTACGTAGGCGTCGGAGACGCTCTCGTGGGTGCCGTCGGGCCAGGTGAGTGTCTCCTGGCCGGCGGGCACAGCCGTCATGGGCACGGTGGGAGCGGCGATCACGTCGGCCTGCTCCAGCAGTTCCAGCCAGGCGCGGCGCATGAGGGTGCGGGCCCGCTGGGCGCGCAGGTAGTCGGCGGCCGGCATGAGGGCGCCGGCTTCCAGCAGGACGCGGATGTCGGGTCCGTAGCGTTCGGGGGCCGAGCGCAGGGTCTGTTCGTGGTAGGCGCTCGCCTCGGGGAGCATCAGGCCCCACTGGGTGGCCTGGATGTAGCGGGTCATGGGGATGTCGACGTCGACGAGGGTCGCGCCGAGGCTCTGCAGGTGGGCGATGGCCGCGCGGACGGCCCTCTCGACCTCGGGGTCGACGTGGTCGAAGTAGTAGGTGCGCGGGACCCCGACGCGCAGCGCGCTCAGGTCGGTGCCGGGGGCGGGCCGGTGATCGGCCGGAGGCAGGGGCAGGGAGGCGGGGTCGCGGGGGTCGTGGCCGGCCAGGACGCTCAGGGCCAGGGCCGCGTCCTGGACCGTGCGGGCCAGGGGGCCGACGTGGTCCAGGGTCCACGACAGGGACGTCACGCCGTGCCGGGGCACCAGGCCGTAGGTGGGCTTGAGGCCGACGACGCCGTTCAGCGCGGCCGGTACGCGGATCGAGCCTCCGGTGTCGGTGCCCAGGGCGAAGGTCGCCGCGCCCGCGGCGACGGCGACGGCCGAACCGCCGCTGGAGCCGCCGGCCACCCGGGCGGTGTCCCAGGCGTTGGCGGTCTGGGGCGTGGTCAGCCCGAAGGCGAATTCGTGGGTGTGGGTCTTGCCCAGCAGGGCGGTGCCGGCCGCGGCCAGGCGGGCGGCGACGGTGCTGTCGGCGGCCGCCCGGTGCCCGGCGCGGACCCGGGAGCTCGCCGTGGTCGCCAGGCCCGCGACGTCGATGAGGTCCTTCAGCGCCACGGGGATGCCGTGCAGCGCTCCCCTGAAGCGGCCGGCCGCGGCGTCGTCCGCGGCCTTGCGGGCGTCGCGGCGGGCCCGCTCCGCGGTGACGGTGACGTAGGCGTTGAGGGCGGGCTGGGTCTGCTCGATCCGCGCCAGGACGGAGTCGACCAGTTCCACCGGGGAGAGGCTGCGGGCCCCGATCGCCGCCGCGGCGGCGGTGAGGGTCAGTTCATAGGGCTGCATGGTGCTCCTGGCCGGCGTGGTGGTGGGCGGGCGGGGTCTCGGCGAAGTCCAGTTCGCGCAGGACGGCGACGACGCAGTGGATGTGCTCGGCGGTGGCGGCGACCGCACGATGGCGGTCCCCGGGCAACGGCAGCCCGGTGCGTGCCGCCCACCGGGCGGCCTCGGGTGGGGTGAGTTCTTCGGCGGCGGACATCAGGGGCCTCTCCTGCGGGGCGGGGGGGGGCGGCGGGGTGAACAGGGTTCTGGGGGCGGGGAGTTGGGGGTGGTGCGGTACGGGGGTGCGCGGGGGTGGTGCGTGCCGTACCGCTTCAGCGGCAGCCCCGCCCCCGCGCTAAAAGCTAAATGTTTGCGTTAGTCCACGGTAGGACCTACGCTCACTTAACGCAAACACTTAGCTTTTAGTGGGATGGGGTGAGACGGCGCCCCGGATCCGGGGGCCGGCGGCCCCGCCCTCCTCCGGCCCCCGCACACCGCCGGCCCCCGGGAAAGGACCCAGACATGCAGACACCTCCCCTCACCACGGCGCACTGGAGCGTCGGCGACATCACCGTCCACCGCATCGACGAGACGCCCCTGCCCCCGGAGACCGGGCCCTGGCTGCTGCCCGGCGCCACCCCCGCCCTGGTCTCCCGGCAGGACTGGCTCAGCCCCGACTTCGCCGACCACGAGGGCACCCTGCGCCTGGACAGCCACAGCTTCGCGCTCACCCTGGGGCCCCTGCGGGTCCTCGTCGACACCGGCATCGGCAACGGCAAGACGCGCGCCAACCCCGCCTGGCACCGGCTGCGCACCGACTACCTCACCCGCCTGGCCGCCGCCGGATTCACCCCCGACACCGTCGACCTGGTCGTCCTCACCCACCTGCACACCGACCACGTCGGCTGGAACACCCGTGAAGTGGACGGGACCTGGGTGCCCACCTTCCCCAACGCCCGCTACCTGACCTCCCGCACCGAGCGGGAGTACTGGGCCGCGCAGAGCATGGACGGACCGCGGCGGCAGATGTTCCGCGACTCCGTGCACCCCGTCCAGGACGCCGGGCTGCTCGACCTCCTCGACGTCCCCGCCCGCGGCCTCGACATCGCCCCCGGCCTGCGCGTGCTGCCCACCCCCGGGCACACCCCCGGCCACCTCGCCGTCGAACTGGCCGGCCGCGGACAGCGCGCGGTCATCACCGGCGACCTCATCCACCACCCCGTCCAGCTCCCCCACCCCCACCTGGGAAGCTGCGTCGACACCGACCCCCGCCGGGCCGAGGCATCACGCCGCGCCCTGCTCTCCTCCCTCGCCGGCACCGACACCCTCCTGCTCGGCACCCACTTCCCCCACCCCACCGCCGGCCGGGTCACCGCCCACCAGGACACCTACCGCCTCACCCCCGTCCCGCCCGCCCCTCCGGCCCGCACCCCGTGAGCAAGGCGGGCCGGGCCGGGGCAGGGCAGGGCAGGGCGGTTCAGAGGGTGGCGCAGGCCTCGCCCAGCGCCTGGTCCAGGATCTCCAGGCCGAGCGCCAGCTCCCCCTCACCGGCCGTCAGCGGCGGCGCGATCCGGAACACCCCGCCCATGCCCGGCAGCTGGACGATGTTCATGTGCAGGCCCAGCTCCAGACAGCGCCGGGTGACCCGGGCACCCAGCTCGTCCGCGTCCCGCTCCGCCCCCTGGCCGGCGACCAGTTCCAGGCCCATCAGCAGACCGCGGCCGCGGATGTCGCCGACGACCCGGTGGCGGCCGGCGAGCTCCTCCAGGCCCGCGCGCAAGAGCGCGCCCAGCTGCCGCGCGCGGGCGTCGAGCTCCTCCTCGGCCAGGACGTCCAGGACGGTGGCGCCGACCGCGGCCACCAGCGGGTCGGCGACATGCGTGGTGAAGAACAGAAACCCCCGCGCGTGCGCCTCCCGTTCGATCTCGGCGCCGGTGACCACCGCGGCCAGCGGCAGCCCGGCGCCGAGCGTCTTGGAGAGCGTGAGGATGTCCGGGACGACACCGTCGCGCTCGAAGGCGTACCAGGTGCCGGTGCGGCACAGCCCGGTCTGCGCCTCGTCGAGGATCAGCAGCATGCCGCGCTCACGGCACTTGGCGCGCAGGGCGGCGAAGTAGCCCGGCGGCGGCTCGATGACGCCGCCCGAGCTGAGGATCGGCTCGACCAGGCACGCCGCCAGACTGCCGGTCGACTGCGCGTCGATCAGGTCGAAGGCGTCATCCAGCTGACGGCGCCAGTCCGGCGCCCCACCGCCGGCGGCCCCGGGCCGGCGGGCGTCCGGTACCGGGATGGCGAAGTTGCCCGGCGCGCCCGGACCGTAACCCCTGCGGCCCGCGCTGTAGGTGGCGGACGCGGCGCCCTGGGTCATGCCGTGCCAGGAGCGGGCGAAGGAGACCACCTCGTGCCGGCCGGTGACGAGCCTGGCCATCCGCAGCGCCGCCTCGTTGGACTCCGCGCCGGTGCTCAGCAGCAGCGTCCGCTCCAGCGGCGCGGGCAGCGTCGCCGCCAGCCGCCGGGCCAGATCGACCACCGGGCGGCTGAGCATGCCGCTGTAGAGGTGGTCCAGGTCGCCCACCTGGCGCCGCACGGTGGCGACGATCCGCGGATGGCAGTGACCCAGGATCGCGCTCATCTGCCCGGAGGTGAAGTCCAGGATCCGGCGGCCGCCCTCGGTGAACACGAAACTCCCGGCGGCGCGGGCGATGACCTCCGGGGTGAACTCGACGCCGTAGCGCACGAGATGACGCCCGGCATCGGCCCAGAAAGAGGCGGCGGGGCGGGAGACGTCCGCAGCCGGGGCTGTTCTCTCAACTGCCATGCCCCAGACGCTAGTTCGCGCCGCGGGACCGCGTCCATCGGATCCCCGCACCTCTTGCCCCGCACCGCTTGCGGGCCGGCTCGGCACGTGCCCGGGCGGCGTCTGTCGCGGTGGCCGGTCAGCGTCCCTTGCGCGAGTTCATGAACCAGGCGACGGCGACGGCCAGCAGGACGAGGATGATGAGGATCTTCATGCCTCTTCAGCTCCCCCCGATTGCCCGGGACATGCCTGCCGGTCCCGCACCGGATCCTCCTGCGGCGTGATGAACCGCGGCACGGGCGGTGAGGGGCGGGGCGCCGGGGGGCGTTTTGTCCCTGGGGGCCCAGGGAACCCGAGGGCCGCGCGCGGCGGGTGCGGCGCACCGGACGGGCCCGGGTGGTGCGGCGCACCGGTCTTGCCGAAGGTGGGCAGAGGCGCCGGGCCCGCCCGGCGCCGGCCCGTCCCCGCCTCCGCGCGAGCACGGAGCCCACGTACCCCACGTACCAGGGAAGGCGAGAGCAGATGAAGGACACCCCCGGCACGCAGGGCCCGCAGGACCCCACCACCAGGGGGCCGCGGCCGGACTTCCCCCGCCAGGAGCAGCAACCGCCGGGCTGGACCGGTCCCATGGACCCGCCGCCCGACCACGGCGAGGAGTCCTACCGCGGTGCGGGGCTGCTGCGCGAGAAGGCCGCGCTGGTCACCGGCGGCGACTCCGGGATCGGGCGGGCCGTGGCGATCGCCCTGGCCCGGGAGGGGGCGGACGTCCTGTTCACCCATCTGCCGTCCGAGGCCGACGAGGCGCGGGAGACCGCCCGCTGGGTCGAGGACGCCGGGCGCCGGGCCGTCGCGGTGGCCTGCGACATCCGCGAGGAGGAGCAGTGCCGCGCACTCGTGGAGCGGGCGGTGGCCGAGTTCGGGCGGATCGACCTGCTGGTCAACAACGCCGCGTACCAGATGTCGCAGCCCAAGGGCATCACCGACATCTCCACCGAGCAGTTCGACCGGGTGATGCGCACCAACCTGTACGGCATGTTCTGGCTGTGCAAGATGGCGGTGCCGCACATCCCGCGGGGCGGGTCGATCATCAACACCACGTCGGTGCAGGCCTACCAGCCCAGTCCGCACCTGCTGGACTACGCCATGACCAAGGGCGCCATCGTGACCTTCACCCAGGGGCTCGCGCAGATGCTGGTGGAGGACGGGATCCGGGTCAACGCGGTGGCGCCGGGGCCGGTGTGGACGCCGCTGATCCCCGCGACGCTGCCGGACACCGCCGAGTTCGGCAAGCAGGCGCCGATGGGCCGGCCCGCGCAGCCGGCGGAGATGGCGCCGGCCTACGTCTTCCTCGCCTCGGAGCACGCGAGTTTCATCACGGCCGAAATCGTGAACGCCACGGGCGGCACACCGCTGCCCTGAACCGCCCCGCCCCCCTGCTTCCCCCCACCCCGACCTCCATCCCCTCCCCCACTGCAACAACACCAGCCCACGGAAAGGGACCTCACCATGCAGGACAGCCACCACGACAGCTCCCGCCCGCACGCCCCCGCCCAGACCGCGGCCGAGGAGGTGCTGCAGGAGGTGGCGGACGCCGAGGAGCGGCCCGTGCCCGATGAGGAGCGGGAGCGGGCCAAGGACGGCGAGGCCGGCGACACCCTCACCCCCAGCACGGCCGCCCAGGAGGACATCCACCAGGACGACGGCAACACCGGCAGCGGCAACCGGTAACCGGTGACTGATAGCCGGCCGGGGGCGGCTGCGGGGCGGGTCACCGGCCGGGCGGCTGCCACTCGATCATGAGGATGGTGGCGTCGTCGCGCAGCCGGTCGCTCTGCGCGTCCAGGACCGAGTGGATGAGCCGGCGCAGCGCCTCCGCGGCGACCTCGCCGGCGCTGGAGGCGCGGATGACGGAGTCGACGAACCGTTCGAGGCCGAACTCCGTGCCGTCCGCCAGCCGGGCCTCGGTCAGGCCGTCGGTGTAGAGCAGGACGCGGTCGCCCGGTTCCAGGGCGATCTCGTGCACCTGGCGCTCGCCGCCGCGGAAGTCGGCGGGAAAGCCCATGGGCGGGTCGGGTTGGCGTTCCATGGCGCCCTCGACGAGCCGGTTGCCGCGGATCAGCAGGGGCGGCGGGTGCCCGCAGTTGCTCCAGCGCAGCGCCCCGTCGGCGAGGTCGAGGCGGGTGAGGACGCCGGTGCAGAACTGGTCCGGCAGCCACTGGCCCAGCGCCGTGTCCACGGCCTCCATGAGCTCGGGCAGGTCCTGGCCGCAGCGGCGGCCGTTGCGGCAGGCGGCCAGGGTGACCGCCGTGGTCAGGCCGGAGAGCAGGTTGTGGCCCATCGCGTCGACGATGGTGGCGTGCAGGTCCGTCCGGGTGAGGCAGTGGTCGAAGGCGTCACCGCCGATCTCGTAGGCGGGTTCCAGGACGGCGGTGGAGACCACATGGGCGTTGCCGATGGTGCGCGGCGGCAGGAAGGCGCGCAGCATCTCCGCGGGCAGCTGCATGGGTTCGGAGCGGGTGCGCTGGACGAGGTTGTCCTTGTAGGCGCGCTTGGAGGTGATCATCATCGCGAGCAGGGAGGCCAGGGCCCGGCCGCGGCGCAGCAGGGGGCCGTCCAGGAAGGGGGCGTGGACGGCGACCACGCCGAGGCGCTCCGCGCCGTCCAGCAGGGGCAGCCAGGCGGTCATGCCGCCCGTGGCGGACTCCTCCACGCGCAGCGCCAGGGTGCGGTAGGCCCAGCCGGCCAGGGAGCCGTCCACGGCGATCGCCGGGGCGTCCTCGCTCAGCGGGACCAGCCGGCGCTGCTGGAGGTCGGCGAGGTAGACCACCGCCTGGGGCACGCCCAGGGACGCCGCGCACCGCGCGAGCGCGGTGGGCAGGTCCAGTGCGGCGTTGGCGGGGTCCGCGAGGAACTCCTCCAGGCCGCCGGGCGGATCCGCTCTCGGCACGTCTTCTCCCTTGCGCGGCGGGGGGGGCGACAGGAGCAAGTCTCACACCGGCCCGCGGTGTCCGCCCGGCCGCCGCGGGGGCGGGCGCAGGGGGTGGCGGGTGGCGGCGGCTCGTTTTCCGTGTCGCCGATCCGGCGCGGGTGGTCCACGGTGATCAGTACGAGTTGTCCTGCCCTGCGCGGGTACCTGCACCCCAGCCCCGGAACGGGCGTCCGGGCGGCAAGGGCCGGGCGCCCACGCAGCCGAAGGGCCGAGAGGAGACATCGATGAGTGAGCAGGTGCCGGCGTCCCCCGGCGCGGACGGCAGCACGCCGGTCCCCCGGGACCCGCCCGACCAGCAGGCCGACGGCTCCCAGGACCCCTGGGAGCCGCAGGAGGAGGAGGGCCAGGAGCAGGGCCAGGAGCGCGGCGCGGCGGACGACGTCCCCGACACCGACGAGGCCGGCACCGGCCGGCGCGGCACCTCCGGCGCCCCGCGGCGGTCCGGGCAGGGGGACGCGGACGGGACATCCCAGGAGCCGGTGCCGGACGAGCCCTCCGGGTGAGTGCGGCCCTTCTCGGTGAGCGCGGCCCGCACGCGGCCGCGGGGCCAGGGCGGTTGCCGGCCCGGTACGACCACGATGGAAAGGAACGACGGTGAGCGGTGCGGGAGATCCCTCGGCGCAGGTCACGGTGGAACTGAGCGGTGCGGCGGACGACGCCGGGAGCGTCTTCGCGGTCCTGGGGGCGGCGTTCGCCTCGGACCGCAAGGACGGTGCGGCCCCGCACTCCACGTCCTCCGGCGGGCCGACGGTGTGGAGCGGCGTCTTCGACACCGCCCGCCCGGCGGGCGACGCGCCGGAGCAGACGCCCTCGCTGGACGGGCCGGTGACGGCGTCCGTGCAGGGCGGCTATGTGGCGGTCGACCAGATCGTCACGGTGCTCTCGGCGGCGTTCGCCGTCACTGAGGAGGGCTCCGCCTCGGGCGACCAGGAAAAGGATGTGACCCTGCGGCTGCGCGGCCGGTGAGCGCGGGCGCACACCACGGGCCCGGCCGGATGTGATCCGGCCGGGCCCGTGCGGTGTGCGGGTCCCGGCGCTGTGGGCGGGTCAGCCCCGGCGGTCGCCGGGGATGCGCTCGAGCAGGCCGCGCAGGTCGTCGGCGTGCTCCTCCTCCTGGGCCAGGAGTTCCTCGAAGACGCGGCGGGTGGTGGGGTCGCCCTCCCCCAGCCACTGGGCGATCTCGGTGTAGGCGGCCACGGCGACGCGTTCGGCGACCAGGTCCTCCTTGATCATTTCGATCAGGTCGGTGCCGTCGGTGTATTCCGCGTGGGAGCGGGAGGTGAGGGTGTCGGGGTTGAAGTCGGGCTCGCCGCCCAGCTGCACGATGCGCTGCGCCAGCTTGTCGGCGTGCTCCTGCTCCTCCTGGGCGTGCTCCAGGAACTCCGCGGCCACCGGCTCGGAGTAGAGGCCGGAGGCGGTGTAGTAGTGCCGCTTGTAGCGCAGCGTGCAGACGATCTCCGTGGCGAGGGCCTCGTTGAGCACGATGAGGACGCGCTCCAGGTCCGCTCCGTAGGCCTCGGTCACCGGGCCCTTCTCGATCTGCCGGCGGGCCCGCTCGCGGATGGTCTTGATGTCGGTCAGGAACTCGGCCATGACAACTGCTCTCTCCTCGGTGAACGAGACAGCGGGCGGACCGTCCGGCGCCCCGCTGACCTTGAACGTACCCATTTCTCCACATTCATCCCGTGGGGGTGGGCCGCCACGCGGTGCGCGCCGCCGGGCCCCGGGCACGAACGGGTCATCACCGCGTAACCGCCGGCCGGCCGGTTGAAACAGCGGCGCGCCCCGGGCCGGGCGGGCCGGGGCGCGGCCGGGCCCGGCACCGGAACGGGGACGGACGGGCGGACGGCGGGTGGCGGGTGGCGGGTGGTCGGGTCAGGGGCTGTTCAGAAAGTCCTGTACGCCGCGGGAGACGCCGTCGTCGCCGAGCAGGTCGTTGTGGGCCAGGCAGCCGGCCGGGTGGTTGGCCGCCCCGGCCAGCGCGACGCTGGAGTCGGGGTTGATGACCTCGTCGCAGTTCGACCACCACGTCGCGTACGCGGTGGGGCCGGGGGTCTCATCACCCTGGGCGAGCCGGCCGGTGACGTAGGAGCCCGGGGTCATGTCCCGGCAGGCCTGCGACCACAGGGCGCAGGCCCAGGCGGTGGAGGTGCCGTGGTTGGGGCCGGCCAGCGAAGCCCAGTGGGCGACCGTGGCGGTGCCGCCGCCGTACTTCACATACCAGCGGGTGACGAGGCTGCCGAAGGAGTGGGCGACCAGGTCCACGCGGTCGGCGCCGGTGGTGGCGCGCACCTGCTCGACGTAGGCGGCCAGTTGGCCCGAGAGCTCCTCGTTGACCGAGCGGCTGGTGTCGTAGCCCCAGGCGAAGAGGTCCTCGGGCGGGTAGCCGGCGGCGGTGAGGTCCTCGCGCAGGGCGCCCCACACGCCGGGGTCGGCGTTGTAGCCGTGCACGAACACCACGGGGCGGTGCGCGGCGGGCGCGGGGCTCTGCGCGCGGGCGGCGGGCGAGGCCAGGGCGGCGAGCAGGCACAGCAGGGCCAGCAGGGCCAGCAGGACGGGCAGGGCGAGCGGGCGGGCCGGTCGGACCATCGGCACGGAAGGCTCCTTCGGCGGGCACGGCAACAGGGGGGATGCGGCGGGGCGGGTGCGGCAGGGCGGGGCCGGCCGCGGGGCGAGGGTGATTGTGGGGGCGGGCGGCGCAGATGAGAAGGGGCCGGCGCGGGGCGGGTCAGGCGGGGGCGGTCAGTGCGGTGCCGCAGCGGGCGCAGTAGCGGGCGTCGCGGTCGGCGGCCGGGCGGGCGCAGGCGGGGCACAGCCGCGGCAGCAGGCAGGCCGGCTCCCCGGCGGTGTCGGGGGCGGCGGGGCGGGGCGGGCGGCGGTGGGCGGTGGTGTAGGTGAGGCCGTCGGCTCCGGCGTGCAGGGCGCGGGGGGTGTGGGCGGGCAGCCAGGCCAGGGCGCCCGGGGCGAGGGCCAGGACGGTGTCGGGCAGGCGCAGTTCGCCGCTGCCGGCCAGCACGGTGAGCAGGACGCACACGCCGCTCCCGGTGTGTTCCTCCAGGCCCGCGCCGGGGGCCAGGCGGACGACGGCGGCGTCCAGGTCGCGGTCCCCGGCGCCCAGGGACCACACGAGGCTGACCGGTGCGGGCCGCTCGGCCAGGCTCTGCTGCGGGCCGACGAATTCGGGGGCGGCGAAGGCCGGTTCACTCATGGACGAAGACTCCCTGGGCGGGCTGTGGGCGGTGCGGGCGGGCACCGGCAGTGTGCGCCGGTGGGGCCGCCCGCGGCGAGGCGGCGCCCGGCCCCGGGGGCGGGCGGGGGCGCGGGGGCGCGGGGTGCCGGCGCGCGGAGCAAACCCGAGTGAGCCTCGAGCCGCCCCTGGTGGACTGCGACTGGCACCGCAGGACTGTGCGCTGCCGCGTTCCCGCCGGGTGCGGGGGCCGCGGCCGCCGGCCGGGTGCCGTTTTCATCCACGTAACTAGGAGGGCACACCATGGTCACCCGACGCCGTCTGCTCGGCACCGGACTCGCCGCCGCGGGCGTAGGGCTCACCGGGGCGTCATTCACTCCCCTGCTCGCCGTGGACCGCGCCAAGGCCAGCCCGGCCAAGGCCGCCAAGGCGGCCAATCCGCCGCTGTTCGCCGTGCCCCTGCCCAAGATGCCGGTGCTCAGACCCGCCTTCAGGACCGCGACGGCCGACCATTACGACGTCACCATGCGCCCGGCCCGCCGGGAGATCCTGCCGGGCATCCAGACCGACCTGCTGACCTTCGACGGGAACTTCCCCGGCGCGACCATCAAGGCCCGCACCGGCCGCCCGGTGATCGTGCGTCAGCGCAACAAGCTGGCCGTGCCCACCTCGGTCCACCTGCACGGCGCCTCGGTGACCCAGGCCAACGACGGCGACCCGATGGACACCCTCGCCCCGGGCGGCGAGCGGCTGTACACCTATCCCAACAAGCAGCCGCACGCCTCCCTCTGGTACCACGACCACGCCCACCACGTGGAGTCGGAGAACGTCTACCGCGGGCTGCACGGCAGCTACCTGCTGACCGACTCCGTGGAGGAGAGCCTGCCGCTGCCCAAGGGCGAGCACGACGTGGTCCTCGCGATACGTGACGCGCACTTCGATGCGGCCGGGCAGCTGGTGTACGTGATGGACGACCAGGAGCGCACCACGCTGCTGGTCAACGGCGCCCCCTACCCCTACTTCCAGGTCGCCGCCCGCAAGTACCGGCTGCGTTTTGCGAACATGTCCAACCAGCGCTTCTACAGTCTGCGGCTGGCCGACGGCAGCGACATCGTCCAGGTGGGCTCGGACGGCGGCCTGCTGGAGCGCCCGCACACCACCAGCTCCTTCCTGCTCTCCCCCGGTGAGCGCGTCGACGCCGTGGTGGACTTCTCGCGCTACGCGGTGGGCGAGAAGGTGGTGCTGGAGAACACCCTGATCTTCGCCGGCACCCCCGAGCAGGTCGGCCAGGTGATGCGCTTCGACGTGGTGCGCACCGCCCCCGACGACAGCTCCGTGCCCGCGGTGCTGCGCACCCTGCCCGCGCTGCCCGCGCCGACCAACGAGCGCACCATCACCATGCAGATGGACGAGGGCGTCGCGCACCCCAAGGGCTACATGGACGGCAAGAGCTACGACCCCGCCCGGGTGGACTCCCGCATCCGCTTCGGGGCCAGCGAGATCTGGACGGTCACCAACACCAACACCCGGGTGCCGCACAACTTCCACATGCATCTGGTGCAGTTCCGGGTGCTGGAGCGGGCCGGGAAGCCGCCGGCCCCCGGCGAGGCGGGCCTGAAGGACACCGTGATCGTCGCGGCGGGCGAGACGGTCAAGCTCCAGGCCACCTTCGACAGTTACCGGGGCACCTACCTCTACCACTGCCACATGCTCGACCACTCGGCCATGGGCATGATGGCCACCATGAAGATCAGCTGACGCCCGGCCCCCGCCCGCCCGGCGGGCGGGGGCCGCTCTAGCCGAACTGGCCCACCCGGTAGTCGCCGGCGGGCTGGCGGACCAGGACGTTGACGCGGTTGAAGGCGTTGATGACCGCGATCAGCGCCACCAGCGCGGCGAGCTGGTCCTCGTCGTAGTGCTTGGCGGCGTCCGCCCACGCCTCGTCGCTGACGCCGCCGGCCGCGTCGGCGACACGGGTGCCCTGCTCGGCCAGTTCGAGCGCGGCACGCTCGGCGTCGGTGAAGACCGTGGCCTCCCGCCAGGCGGCCACCAGGTGCAGGCGGGTGGCGCTCTCCCCGGCGTGCGTGGCCTCCTTGGTGTGCATGTCCGTGCAGAAGCCGCAGCCGTTGATCTGGCTGGCGCGCAGGCGCACCAGTTCCTGCGTCGCGGCCGGCAGCGTGGTGCCCGCGCTCACCTGGCCCGCCGCGGCCAGGTGCTTGAGGAACGTGGCCGAGACGGGGTTGTCGAAGAGGTTCATGCGCGCATCCATGTCGTGCTCCTTCGCCGTGCTGGGTACCTACACAGCTCTGACGAAATGGCCCGCCGCGATGTGACACCACCCCCGCCGGCCTGCACCGCCGGGGCGGGGCTCAGGCGGTCGTCCAGGGGCGCAGCTTCTCGGGGTTGCGCACCGCCCACAGGTGCTTGATGCGATCGCCGGCGAAGTCGAAGGCGAGGACGGAGACGGTCACGCCGTCCTGCTGGACGACCAGGCCCGGCTCGCCGTTGACGGTGCGCTCCAGGATCGTCAGGTCGGGCGCCCGGCCGGTGATGGTGACCAGGTAGCGGGCGATCTGCTCGCTGCCGCCGGTGGGCGGCGCGGCGTTGACCAGGCCGCCGCCGTCGGCCAGTCCGGTGGCGTCGGGGTCCAGGAGGCTGATGAGGGCGCCGATGTCCTTGGCCTCCCAGGCCTGCTTGAAGCCGCGGACGATGCCGGCGCGCTGGGCGGTGCCGGTGGCGGGGGCCTGCTGGGCGCTGCGGATGCGGCGGCGGGCGGAGGAGGCCAGCTGGCGGCAGGCGGCCGGGCTGCGGCCGACGCTTTCGGCCACCTCGGCGAAGGAGTAGCGAAAGACGTCGTGGAGGATGAACGCGACCCGCTCGGCCGGCGTCATGGACTCAAGGACGACGAGGAAGGCCATGTTGACCGACTCGTCCAGGGTGATCCGGTCGGCCGGGTCGGCGGTGGCGCAGGGACCGCTGATCCACTCGGAGTGGTCGGGCAGCGGCTCGGGGATCCACTCCCCCACATAGCGCTCGCGCCGGGCCCGGGCGGAGCCCAGCAGGTCCAGGCAGATGCGGCTGGCGACGGTGGTCAGCCAGCCGCCCGGCGAGGCGACCGCCTCGCGCTGGGAGCGGGACATGGCATACCAGCGGGCGTAGGCCTCCTGCACGACGTCCTCGGCGTCGGCCAGGGATCCCAGAAAGCGGTAGGCGAGGTTGATGAGCTGGCGCCGCTCGCTCAGGACCGTGCTCAGGCCCGCCTCGAGCTCCTCGTCGTCCGGGCCGGTCTGCGTCCTCATCGCTCGCGTACTCCCTCTGCTCCCTTGGCCGAAACTGCCGTCCTGGATACGACGAGACAGCCGCCTCGAATGTGAGGTCGCCCCTGGCCGCCGCGGGGTGTTCGGGCCCGGCCCCGGGGGGTGGGGGGTGCGTCCGCTTCTGTCGGGATTCCAGCGCCCTCCTAGGACCGGCCCATAGTCATGGGGGCATGAGCAAACACAAAGAGATCGTGGAGCGGTACCGCGACGGGGTCCTCAGCGGCGACCACGAGCAGGTCCTGGCCCTGGTGACCGACGATGTCGTGTGGGAGAGCCTGGGCCAGACCCGGGTGCAGGGCAAGGAGGCCCTGCGGGGCATCGTGCAGAACAAGGACGGTGCCGCCGCGCACGGGGTGGTGCAGCGGCCGACGATCACCGTGGACCGGCTGATCGAGGAGGGCGACACGGTGGTCGCCACCGGCCGCGCCGTGCTCGCCCTGCCCGACGGCAAGAAGGCGGAGTTCCTCTTCTGCGACGTGTTCACCTTCGCCGGGGAGGCGATCAGCCACCTGGAGAGCTACAAGGTGCCCCTGGGCGCACCGCCGAGGGGCTGAACCGCCGTTGCGGCCCGGCGCCGGCCACACCCGCGCCGCCGGGCCGCAACAGGTGGCCGGGCCGCGCGGGTGGCCGGAAGACTGCGGGCCCCCCGGGCAGGGGTCAGCCGGCTGTCCAGGGGCGCAGCTTCTCGGGGTTGCGCACGGCCCAGATGTGCGTGATGCGATCGCCCGCCACGTCGAAGGCGAGGACGGAGACGGTGACGCCGTCCTGCTGGGCGACCAGGCCGGGCTGGCCGTTGACGGTGCGCTCCAGGACGGTCAGGTCGGGGGCCTTGCCGGCGACGTCGGCGAAGACGCGGGCGATCTCCTCGCCGCCGGTGACCGGGCGCAGCTGGGCGCTGACCAGGCCGCCGCCGTCGGCGATGGTCGTGGCGTCGGGGTCGAGCAGTGCGATGAGGGCGTCGATGTCCTTGGCCTGCCAGGCCTGCTTGAAGCCGCGGACCACCTCGGCGCGCCGCGCCGTGGCGGGTGCGGGGGCCTGCTGGGCGTCGTGGATGCGGCGGCGGGCGGAGGAGGCCAGCTGGCGGCTTGCGGCCGGGCTGCGGCCGACGATCTCGGCGATCTCGGCGAAGGAGTAGTGGAAGACGTCGTGGAGGATGAACGCGACCCGCTCGGCCGGGGTCATGGAGTCCAGGACGACGAGGAAGGCCATGTTGACCGACTCGTCCAGGGTGATCCGGTCGGCCGGGTCGGCGGTGGCGCAGGGCCCGCCGATCCACTCCATGCGGTCGGGCAGCGGCTCGGGGATCCACTCCCCCACATAGCGCTCGCGCCGGGCCCGGGCGGAGCCCAGCAGGTCCAGGCAGATACGGCTGGCGACCCGGGTCAGCCAGCCGCCCGGGGAGGCGACGGCGTCCCGGCGCTCCTGGGACAGGGCATACCAGCGGGTGTAGGTCTCCTGCACGACGTCCTCGGCGTCGGCGAGGGATCCAAGGAACCGGTACGCGAGGTTGATGAGCTGGCGCCGCTCGCTCAGGACGGCGCGCAGACCGGGTTCGAGCCGGCTCTCCTCCGGCTCGGGATGCATGCTCATGGTGTCGCCAACTCCCTTGGCTGCGCCCTGGCTTCACCAGTTCGATGAGGCATCGCACTGAAGGTGGCGCTCGTCACCTCACATTACAACGGCCTGTGTCGTCGGTAGGGGTGGAGATCGAATTCGGATCCGGGCCTCCCTCCCCCGGTCGCCCGGATCCGCAAATCGGCTCTCCTTGCCCCGGCTTCGCCCGCGAAGCCCTTTTCTCACGGTCAGGAGAATCGCCGTGCACGTGACGTCGATCCGCGGATCACCAGCCGGAATGCCGCGCCCGCGCCGGGCGGTGGCCGGGCGCGGCTGAGCCGGCCCGGACGGGCGGGCGCCTGCGGCCAACTCGGGCCGCTCGGGCTCCAGTTCGCAGGGGTGCCGGCAGGGCCCGTACCGGGCCGGCGACACCCCGCGGACCGGACCGGCCGCCGCCTGCACGGCCTCCTGTTCTCCCCTTTTCCTTCACCGACTTCTCCCCTCCTTGTCTCCACCGGGAGTTCGGCCCTTGCGCATGAGCGGCCGTATCCCGTGGCACCACCCGATAGAGCACGCAGAGAAAAGGATTCAGTTGTGGAACCTGTGAACGTTGCCATCATCTATTACAGCGCGACCGGCACCGTGCACACGCTGGCCCAGGCGGTGGCCGAGGGCGCGGAGAAGGCCGGTGCGCGCGTGCGGCTGCGTACCGTGGCCGAGACCGCCCCCCAGGCGGCGATCGAGGCCAACCCGGCCTGGGCGGCCCACCGTGCGGCCACCGCGGATGCCACCGAGGCCGGCCACGAGGACCTCGCCTGGGCCGATGCGGTCCTGTTCGGCACCCCCAGCCGGTTCGGGAACCCCGCAAGCCAGCTGCGGGCCTTCATCGACACCACCGGACCCCTGTGGTTCGCCGGGAAGATCGCCGGGAAGGTGTTCTCGGCGTTCACCGCCAGCAACACCGCCCACGGCGGCCAGGAATCCACCATCCTGGCCCTGTCCAACACCTTCTACCACTGGGGCGGCATCATCGTGCCCCCCGGCTACACCGACCCCGTCCAGTTCCAGTCCGGCAACCCCTATGGCACCTCCCACGTCGCCGGCGACGGCGCCCCCGGCGAAATCGCCCTCCAGGCCGCACGCCACCAGGCCCGCCGCGTCGTCGACACCACCGCCGCCCTCAAAACCGGCCGCGCCACCCTCTGAACAGACACCGAGGGACTCTTTCCCTCTCCTCACCTTGGAAGGGCCGCCCGGCCGACTGCCGGGCGGCCCTTCGGAGTTGAGGGGCCACGTTCAGGAGGGGATCCAGTCGCGGTTGATGTGGGGGGTGTCGATGCTCAGGGCGCGCATGTGCTCGATGGGGTTGGTGTATTCGCGGCTGGCGGCGATCTGTCCGTCGGCCAGGGTGAAGCCGTGGATGAAGTGGTTGCGGTAGCGGCCCTCGGGATAGCCGGGGAAGCGGATGGTGCCTTCGCCGTCGCACTCGACCCAGATGGTGTCGGGGTCCTGGGTCTCGTAGAGGTGCACGTCAAACCATTGCCAGTCGGGCAGGACCTTCAGGGACAGCTCCCCGTGCCGTTTCAGCTTCTCCCGGCCCTTGACGACGATGGGGCGGCCGATGTCGGTGTTGAACAGGGCGGCGGTGCCGTCGTCGGTGTAGAGGGTGTAGCGGCGCAGCCGGGCCTCGGGGCCCATCTCCATGTACTGCTCCACGGCACGGCGGTTGCGGGCCCGCAGCTCCAGGTGGCTGGTGAACACCGGTCCAGTGGGGGCGAGTTGGTTCGGGGCGGGCGCGGTCATCACGGTCTCCGGGAAGGGTGTCGGCGGGGGCGGTGGTGGCGGGGCGGGTTTCAGGGCTGGAGGCGGGTGACGGTCCAGCCCTGGTCCTGGTCCTGGCTGGTGCGGTCGTAGCGCAGGCGTTCGTGGAGGCGGTCGGTGCCGTTCGCCCAGAACTCCACACTGGACGGCTCCAGGCGGTAGCCGACGAACGGCTCCGGGCAGGGCAGCGGGCGGGCCGGCTCGCCCAGGGCCAGGGCGCGCTCGCGGATCTCCTCCAGGTGGGCGAGGTCGCGCAGCGGCTCGCTCTGCAGGGAGACCGTGGACATGGGATGGGTGAACACCGCGCGCGCCGCCCAGAGTTGCTCGGCCTCGGCGCGCGACAGCTGGACGACGGGGCCGGCCAGGGTGACCTGCTGGCTGGTCTCACGCCAGTACAGGACGCCCGAGGCGTGCGGGTTGGCGGCCAGTTCGCGGCCCTTTTGGCTGCCGTCGTGGGTGATGAACACCAGGCCGGTGTCGGTGATCTGGTTGACGGCCACGATCCGGGAGGAGGGCCGCCCCTGGGCATCGGCGGTGGCCAGGGCCAGCGCGCGGGGCTCACGCACCCCCAGCTCCGTGGCCGCCTTCAGCCAGGACGACAACAGCCCCAGCGGCTCGGCCGGCGGGGTGCGGAACTCGGGGAAGGACACCTCCACAGAGCCCGTCAGGGTTTCGGAGCGCCGTACATCAGACATGGATCAATCCTTCGGCGAATGCGGCCACAGGGCGACTGCGGCCCCAGGGCGGCTTCGGGGGCAGGGCAAGGGCCGGGCCGGCGCTCGGGGGAGGGCGCCGGCCCGGCGGTCTTGGGGGGTGGCTCAGGCCGGGTCGGGGGTGCGGGCCGGGGCCAGGAGGTGGGCCAGGGTGGTGCCCACGATGCGCGGGCCCTGGCGGGTGAGGACGGATTCGGGGTGGAACTGCAGGGAGGCGAAGCCCGCGCCGCGCAGGGCGTGCACCTCCCCCGTCGCCGCGTCCCGGCTGACCTGGACGGGAGTTTCCTCGCTCACGCCGGGCACGCCGCGGGGGGTGAATTCCTCGGCCTGGCTCAGCAGCGCGAAGGTGTTGTAGTAGCCGACGTGTTCGGCGGCGCCGAAGAGGTCGATCTGTTTCTGCACGCCCTGGTTGGGCACGCTCCTGCGGCGCAGGGGCAGGCCGAGCTGCAGGCCCAGGACCTGGTGGCTGAGGCAGACGGCGAGGAAGGGCCGCTGTTCGCGCAGCAGGGTGGCGATCGCGGTGTGCAGGTGGCCCATCTTGGGGTGGGCCACCTCCTGGGGGTCTCCGGGGCCGGGTCCCATGACGATCAGGTCGTGGCCCTCGAAGGCGTAGTCCTGGTCGTAGCGGCGCACGGTGACGTCCAGGCCCAGCGAGCGCAGCTGCTGGTCGATCATCGAGGTGAAGGTGTCCTCGGCGTCGACGACCAGGACCTTGCGGCCGGCCAGTTCGGGCCGGGCGGCGGTGCGGGCGCGGGTGTCGGAGAGCCAGAAGCCGGCGATGGAGTCGTTGCGCAGTTCCAGGGCGCGGCGCACGCTGGGGTGGTCGGCGAAGCGTTCGGTGGGGTCGCCGCCCAGGGCGGCGACGAGTCCGGCGGCCTTGGCGCGGGTCTCGGCGGCTTCGGAGGCGGGGTCGGAGTGGCGCACGATGGTGGCGCCGACGCCGATGGCCAGGCGTCCTTCGTGGCTGATGTCGGCGGTGCGGATGAGGATCGCGGAGTCCAGGGCGCGCTCGCCGTGTGCGTCGCGGCCGATGAGGGCGGCGGCGCCGCTGTAGTAGCCGCGGCCGCCGGGTTCGTACTCGCGGATGATGCGGCAGGCGCTCTCCAGCGGGCTGCCGGTGACGGTGGGGGCGAACATCGTCTCGCGCAGGATGTCGCGCACGTCGCGGTCGGTGCGGCCCTCGATGAAGTACTCGGTGTGGGCGACGCGGGCCATTTCCTTGAGGTAGGGGCCCACCACGCGGCCGCCGGTGTCGCAGATGCGGGCCATCATCTTGAGTTCTTCGTCCAGGACCATGTACAGCTCGTCGGTCTCCTTGCGGTCGTCCAGGAAGGCGAGGACGCCTTCCAGGGTGGAGCCGGCGGGCGGGTAGCGGTAGGTGCCGCTGATGGGGTTCATCACGGCGGTGCCGCGGTTGAGGCTGACGTGGCGTTCGGGGGATGCGCCGACCAGGATGCGGCTGCCGGTGTGGATGAGGAAGGTCCAGTGGGCGCCGCTCTCGCGTTCCAGGAGCCGGCGGAAGAGGGCCGGGGCGCTGGCGGGACCGTAGTCGGTGATGTCGGCGACGAAGGTGCGCTTGATGACGAAGTTGGCGCCCTCGCCGGTGCCGATCATCTCCTTGGCGATGCGGCGTACGACGTCCTCGTACGCGGCGTCGTCGACGTCGAAGCCGCCGCCGGCCAGCGGGGTGGGGACGTCGGCGATGCGGGCCAGGGCCTGGGTCAGGGGCAGGTGGCCCTGACCGGTGACGGTCATGGCGAGCAGCGGGGTGCCGTCGTCGGCGCAGGCGAAGCCCCGTTCGGACAGCTGCCGGTAGGGCATGACGACCAGCACTTCGTGGTGGGCTGGGGTGCCGGGTGCGGGGGCGGGGGGCAGCGGGATGTCGGCCAGGGTGGCCGGCAGGGTCACCGAGCCGGTCAGGACCTCCACCACGTCCGGGCCGTTCGTGCCGGGGCGGTGCAGCAGCGCGAAGGCTTCGGCGCGGCCGGTGAGCGCCTGTTCCAGGAGGTCGGCGCCGGCCGGCGTGGTGGGGGTGGGTGGTGTCGGTGTCATGTGAACAGCCCCTTGACGGTGGTGACCCGGGCGCACCGCTCGGCGGCGTAGGTGAGGGCCGAGCGGTGGTAGTCGTGGGTGAAGTCGGCCGTGGCGTCGGCGACGAAGAACGGCTGGATGTCGTGGGTGAAGGCGTCGACGGCGGTGGCCAGGACGCCGACGTGGGCGTAGACGCCGCACAGGATGAGCTGGTCGCGTCCGGCGGCGCGCATGCGCTGAAGCAGGTCGGTCTTGAAGAAGGCGCTGTAGCGCCACTTGGTGAGCAGCCAGTCCTGGGGGGCGGGAGTGAGGGCGTCGACGACCTCGCGGTCCTGGGGGGAGGTGCGCATGCCCGGGCCCCAGAAGTCCTTGAGCAGGCCGCGCTGTTCGTCGCTCATGCCGCCGGGCTGGGCGGTGTAGGCGACGGGGATGCCCAGGCCGGCGCACCTGTGGCGCAGTGCGGCGGCGTTGGCGGTCAGTTCCTGGCGCAGGGTGTCGGGGAAGGGGGCCAGGAAGTAGCGCTGCATGTCGTGGACCAGGAGGACCGCCCGGTCGGCGTCGGCGGTCCAGGACACGGCGGCCTCGGGCAGGTCGCCTTCGGCGGGCAGGGGGTAGGCGCTGATGGGGGGTATGCCGGTCATGGTGGCAGTCCTCGGTCGTGGGGCGGGTGCTGAGGTGCGGGCCCGGGTGGGGTCAGGCGGGCCAGGCGTTGACGGCGGTGAGGGCCTGGGCGGGGTTGAGGCGGGGGTCGCAGCAGGAGGTGTAGCGCTCGCCGACGGTGTCGAGGTCGGCTTCGGTGGTGGCGCATTCGGTGACGTCGTCGGGGGTGGTTTCCAGGTGCAGGCCGCCGGCGGTGCCGCCGCCGGCGCGGACGGCCTCGACGAAGCCGGTGATCTCCCTGGCGACGGTGTCGACCATGCGGGTCTTGTAGCCGCCGGGTGCGGTGACGGTGTTGCCGTGGACGGGGTCGCTCAGCCAGATCGCCGGGTGGCCGGCCTCGCGTACGGCTTCCACCAGGCGGGGCAGGCGTGTGGCGACGTGGTCGGCGCCCATCCGGGCGATGAGGGTCAGGCGGCCCGGGTCGCGCCAGGGGTCCAGCCGCTCGCACAGGGCGAGGAGATCGGCCGGTTCCATGGTGGGGCCGACCTTGCAGGCCACGGGGTTGCTGACCTCGGCGAGCAGTGCGACGTGGGCGCCCTCGACCTGCCGGGTGCGTTCGCCGATCCAGGGCCAGTGGGTGGAGCCCAGGAACATGCGGCCCTTGTCGTCCATGCGCAGCATCGGCGTCTCGTAGTCCAGCAGCAGCGCCTCGTGGCTCGTCCAGACCAGGGGTTCGACGACGTCGCGGCCGGCGGCGCGGTCGCGCCAGCCGAGGTGTTCGATGATGTCGCCGGCGGCCATGTAGCCGGTGAGGATGCGCAAGGGGTCGGGGCGGCGGCTCTCGGCGTCGGGTTCGGGGCCGTTGACCATGTGGCCGCGGAAGACGGGCAGTTCGACGCCGTCGATGATCTCGGTGGGCTTGGAGCGGGGCTTGGCGAACTGGCCGGCGATGCGTCCCACCCGCAGGACGGGCTTGCCGGTGATCAGGCCGAGTGAACCGGCCAGCACCTCCAGCAGGGCGGCCTTGCGGGCCACCTGGCGGGGTGTGCACTCCTGGGGGTCCTCGGCGCAGTCACCGGACTGCAGCACCATCGCCTCGCCGGCGGCGACCTTGCCCAGCAGGGTGCGCAGGGTGGCCAGGTCATCGCCCTGGACCAGCGGGGGGCGGGCGGCCAGTGCCTCCGCGACCCGGTTCAGCTGGGATATGTCACTCCAGTCGGGTTGCTGGAGTGCCCCGCGGATACGAATCTCCCGTATGACGTCTTCCATGACGTAACTCCGATCCAGCGGTAATCGAGTGGTTCTCAGGTGGGAATGCCGGTGCGCTTGATCTCCGGTACCGGAATGCCGAGCGCCCGCAGCTGCTGGAACGGGTTCATGAACTCGCGATTGCGCTTGATTTTCCCGTTGTCCAGTTCGAAGGAATGCAGGAAGTGGTTCTCGTAGTAGCCCTCGGGGTAGTCGCCGAAGCGGATTTTCCCGCGTCCGTCGCATTCCACCCAGATGTGGTTGGGGTCCTGCGTCTCGAAGATCTGGATGTTGTACCACTCCCAGTCGGGGAAGCAGTCGAGGGACCATACGGCGTGCTCGGCGAGCCGGTCGCGGCCCACGGTCTCCACCGGGGATCCGGTGTCGGTGGTCCACAGGCCGCCGCGGCCGTCCTCGGTGAACAGTTCGTGCCGGCGCAGCCGGTCCTGTCCGCGGGTGTGCATGTACCGCTCGACGGTGGCGCGGTTGGCGGCGCGCAGTTCGGCGGCGTCGGCAAAGCCCTGGCTCTGGGCGGAATCAGACATGGGTGTCCCCTCTGTGGATAGTGGGCTGAATGCGGGAATCGGTGCTTCCGGGCGCACTTTTCCCGGCGATCGGTTGCGATCCTGCCTGATTCACCGGAGCAAAATCAACACCGTTCCGACGTTACACTCCTGAACATTGTGTAATGTTCAACTTTAATGAGGGCATGGTGCGGCACGCACCGGTGGAAATAAAAAGAAAGGCTTTCGGTAATGCGTCGGGCAGGCCGCCGGAATGACGCCGGGGCGCGGGCCGGGCGGCGGGTGGAACAAAGAAAGGCCTGAGCCGGACCGGGGTCCCGGTCCGGGCTCAGGCGGGGGTGCCGCCCGGGGGCGGCGGAGCGCGGTGCGGTGTGCTGGGTTCAGATGCGGCCGTTGTGGACCGCGCTGATCACCGTGCGCATGAGCGGGGAGAGCTGGTGGTAGGGGCCCAGGTTGAGGTACCTGCCGCCGGGCTCCCACTTGACGGCGGCGATCACGATGGGATCGCCCTCGTAGGCGCGCGGGGCCTCGCGCACGAACCGCTCCACCTGCTCGGTGATGGCCACCGGAAGCGCCGCGGCCTCGAAGCCGCGGGCCGGCGGCGGGGCGTAGCAGATCCGCCCGACGTCGGGCGAGTCCCAGCTGAGGGTGGTGTAGATGCGGAAGGAGCGCCCGGCGAAGGCCAGCATCTGTTCGTCGGGCTCGGGCAGGGCCAGGGCGCGGTGCAGGGCGCGGATGTTCTCCGGTGCCAGGCAGGCCGGGGAGAGCTGGGTGAAGTACAGGTTCACCGTGCGGCGCCGGTAGTCGATCCCGGTCATCGCGACGTGGCTCAGGCCGTGCCGTTCGAACAGCGCGGCGTGGCCGGCCAGGGCGCGCGGCATGCCGGGCAGTCCGGCGAGTTCGGCGACGGGCTGTACGTCCTGCGGGAAGTGCGCGTAGATCTTGCTGAATCCGCCGACGACGCCGCCGTCGATGAGGTACTCGGCGATGGCGCACCGCTCCTGCAGGGCGGCCAGCAGGCCGGCGACGGGGTGGTCGGTGGCCTCGAGGAAGCCGTGGGCCAGGGCGGTGGCGTAGGGATCGCCGGCGGCGGGCGGCACGGTGACGGTGTAGTCGAGCTCGGTGGGGGCGTGCTCGGTGGTCGAGACGCTGTAGACGACGCCGGCCTGCTCCAGGCCGTCGGCGTAGGCGGCCAGGACCGGCCGGACCCGGTCCGGCGCGCAGGCGACGCCGGCCAGCCGGGCCGCCTCCTCGATGGCCGCGTACACCCGGTCGATCCCCGTGAGTGTGGGCATGTGTCCTCCGTGTGCCGGTGGGCGCTTGTTCGCAGCAGGGAGCGGTGCCCTGGGCCGGGCCCGCACGGGGCGGTGCCCGGCTCAGCCGGTCACGCGATCTTCGTGGCGCTCAGGATGGCCTGGACGGGGATGACGTCGCGGGGCACCTCGGCGGGGTCCTTGGTGAGGGCCTGGGTGACCTTGAACCCGCACTCCTCCAGCCACCGCTGGTAGGTCGAGATCTTCTGCGGGCCGCCCTGGCCCATGGTGCAGCCGATGAAGAAGGCGGGGAAGAAGTCGACGTTGTAGTTGTCGGTGTCGCGGATGTCCTCGGGGTAGACCGGCACCATGATGTGGACCTGGCCGCCGTCCTCCAGGGAGCGGTGCACGCCCTTGAGGATCGTGAAGACGTCGTCCTTGTCGAACATGTCCAGGAAGTGCTTGATCAGTACGGTGTCGAAGCCCCGGGGGATCTCGTCGAAGACGTTGCCGCCGATGAAGGAGCAGTGCTCGGCCACGCCGTGCTCGGCGAAGTTGGCCAGACAGGCGCTCTCCTTCTCCGGCAGGTCGAAGGTGGTCACCTTCAGCCCCGGGGAGGCCTTGTGCCGGTAGGTGTGGATCGCGCCGAGTCCGGTGTTGCCGGCCACGTCCAGGACCTGGGCGCCGGCGGGGACGTCGATGTTGGCGAAGAACCAGGGGTCGATGTTGGCGGTGACGTTGTTCATCAGCGTCAGCCAGGCGTCGTTGAGGTCGCTGTGGTCGGCGACGGCGTCGTAGAGGGTGCCGCCCTCGGTGCCGTACAGCTCCTTCAGGCCCACCAGGGTGCCGGTGCGGGCGCTGTCGGTGAGGTGGAAGAGCTGCCGCAGCGCCACCACCTTGATCATGTTCATGTAGGTGAGGGCGCGCTGGAGGTCGCTCTCGGCGACCTCGGCGAGCGCGTCCAGGCTGTAGCCGCCGCTCGTCTCGTCCTGGGCGACGAAGCCCTCCTTGACCAGGAGGAACAGCAGCTGCTCCACGGCGTCGGGCTTGGCGCCGACGGCCTGGCCGAGCTCGGCGGCGCTCTGGCCGGGCCGCTCGCGCAGCCGGTCGATGATGCCGAGCTCGAAGACCGACAGCAGGCTCATGAACCGCGAGGGGCCGACCATGTATTCGCGAAAGCGCCCGAGAGTGGCTTCAGTTGACATGTGCGCTGTTCCCTTTCGACTGGGGTGAGGTGCGGTGCGCCAGGGGTGGCTGCGGTGCGCGGGGGAACGGCCGGGCCCTACGAACGCCCGCCGATGTACGAAAGGTTCAGTCGGCTGTTGGTGCGCCACTGGTAGTAGGACTGGAGCTTGTAGTACTCCTCGCCGCTGGAGGTCACCGCGGCGTAGACCATCTTGGGCGTGCCGGCGCCGTAGGGGTTGGTCTTGAGGAACTGCTCGACCTTGCTGCCCAGGCGGGCGGAGAGCTCCAGGGGGTCCTCGGTCTTGACGCTGTAGGAGATCCGCTCGACCTTCAGGGAGTCCCAGTTGACGGTGGCGTAGACGCCGAAGGCCTTGCCGCAGAAGTCGAGCATCTGCTCGCTGGGCTCCCGCAGCCCCATCTCGCGGTGCATGGCGCGCACCGTGTGGGGGGCCACCACCTCGGGCGAGGCCGCGAAGTACACGTTCATGGTGCGCCCGGCGTAGTCGATGCCGATCAGGTCGACCTTGTCGGCCAGGCCGTAGCGGGCGAAGAAGTCCTGGTTCTCGGCCAGCGCGGCGGGCATGGAGGGGACCTGCGCCAGGTGGGAGACGGACTCGTGGCGGCCGCCGGGGAAGTACACCCAGATCTTCTTGAATCCGCCCTGGACACCGAAGTCGACGCCGTAGCTGTCGACGGCGCAGTGCTTTTGCACCTCGGTGACCAGCGACTCGATGGGGTGGCCGGTGGGGCTGGTGAGTTCCTTCTCCAGCGCGGTGGCGTAGGGGTCGATGCCCTTGGGCACGGTGAACCGGCAGTCGAACTCCCCCTCGTGGCGCGCGTTGGTCGCCACCCGGAAAGCGATCACGGCGTCCGGCAGGACCTCCTCGAACGCGCTCAGGATGGGCCACACCTTCTCGCGCGCGCATGCCACGCCCAGCAGCCCGGCTGACTCCTCGACGGCGGCGTAGACACCTGCCGGATCGGCGGTTCCCGACATCATTCCTCCATGGGTGGATTGCGCGCCGGTATGAGCGGCGGCGGTTACGTGCCCCGGCGCGCCGGGGCGCGCGAAGACGCGGCCGAAGGCGGGCCGGGCGGCCGGTGTCCTGCCCGGCGGCGTCCGTGCGGGAGGTGCGCGGACACCGGCCGGCACCGCGCGCGGCGGTGCCGGCCGGTGTCCGGGAAAACAAAAAAAGGGGGGGTGGTGAGGGGCCCTGCGTCCCGCGGACGGGCGCGCGGTGTCCTGTACGGATTTTCCGTGCGGGTCGACCGTGCGGTGTCCCGGGCCCGGCTCAACTCCCGTGCCGCTGTGGGCTCCACGCTCCGCGAAGGAGGGGGCAGGCGTTTTCGGGCAGGGGAGGTCTGCAGAAATAGTGACACGGGCCGGGCTCCACACCAAGAGCCCTTCAAAGTGACGTGGGTCACGCCAGCTGGCGGTGTGCGCGGCGCGCGTGCCAGGAGGGCAGCGGACACCCCCGGCGCCCGGCAGAGCGGGGCGGGCGCGGCTCTGCCACCGCCCAACGGCACTGTGGGCGAGGCGAGTTGGTCCGTTGGGCGCGCCGGAGGGAGTGGTGGCGGGGCCAACGGGCGGGTCAGGGCGCGGGGTTGTGTACGGGGGGCAGGATGAGGGTGGGTTCGAGCGGGGTGCGCGCGGTGTCCTCCCGGGGCAGCGGGGCCAGCGCGGCCCGCTCTCCTCTTTGCTGGCGCCAGCCGGCCTGGGCGGCCACCACGGCCACGTAGGGGATGGCGACGCCGCCGATGAGGGCGCACACGGCCAGAGCGGGCCAGCGGTTCCAGGTGAGGGCCATCAGGACCACGCAGGCGGTGCGGACCAGCATGGCGCCGACGTATCGGCGCTGACGGCCGCGCAGTTCCCGGCTCAGGCCGGTGCGCGCGGCGGTGCCGGCGGTCAGGGTGCCCGGCCCGGGCGCGGGCGCGGGGGCGAGGGCGGGCCGGGGGCGGTCGCGGTGGCCTGGGGGGCGGTGCATGAGGACCATCCCTTCTGCGGCCCCGGCCGGGCGGGCCCGGGTCCGGCCGCCCGGCGGGCGGGGCCGGGCGCGTGCGGTGCGCGGGAGGGGCGGGCGCGGTGCGGTGCAGGGGGGTTGCGCGGGGGTGCCGGGGCGGTACGGGAGGGGCGGTGCGGTGGTGCGGGGCGGCGGGGGTGGGGGCGTTGCCCCGCTCCCCCGCGCCGCTGCCGGCGGCCCGGCCGTGGGCGGGCCGGGCCGCCGCGTCAGTGCAGTTGCTGGTCCGGCTCGCGTCCCTCGACGGCGCCCGGCGCGTGGCCGTCGGCGGAGCCGTGGCCGTTGACCGGGGGGTGGCCGTTGAGCGGGGCGTGGCCGTTGACGCCGGCCGGGCCGTGGTCGAGGTGCTCCAGGGCCTGGCGCATCTCCTGCTCGGTGGGGGCGGCGATCTGCCCGCCGGAGAGCCAGCGGCTGAGGCGGTGGCGGACCGTCTCGGTACGGGATTTGGGGTTGGGCACGCCGTCGCGGTCCTCGCGCAGCGGGGCCGGCAGCGGCTGGTGGATCTCGCGGGAGAGCAGCATGTACTCCTGCCCGCGCTCCAGGCGCTCGTGGACCTCGACGAACTCCCCGTGCGGCAGGCGCTTGATGCGGCCGGTCTCGCGGCCGTGCAGGAGCTTGTCGCGGTCGCGCAGCTGCAGGCCCAGGCAGATCCGCCTGGTGATGACGTAGGTCAGGGCGGGCACCACGAAGACGCCGACGCGGACCGCCCAGGTGATGGAGTTCATCGACAGGTGGAAGCGTTCGGCGAGGATGTCGTTGGCGCCGCCGAAGAAGAGCACCAGGTAGAAGGCGGCCAGGGAGCACACGAACGCGGTGCGGGTGGGCTGTTCGCGCGGCCGGTCCAGCAGGTGGTGCTCGCGCTGGTCGCCGGTGATCCAGGCCTCGATGAAGGGCCACAGGCAGGCGATGCCGATGAGCAGGGTGGGCAGGACGACGGCCGGGATGAGCACGCCCATGTTGACGGTGTGGCCGGCGACGGCGAACTCCCAGGCGGGGAAGGCGCGCAGGGCGCCCTCCAGGAAGCCCATGTACCAGTCGGGCTGGGACCCCTGGGAGATCTGGTCGGGGCGGTAGGGGCCGTAGAGCCAGACGGCGTTGATCTGGGCGATGCCCGCCATCAGCGCCAGGACGCCGGAGACCAGGAAGAAGAACCCGCCGGCCTTGGCCGCGTAGTGCGGCATCAGCGGCTGGCCGATGACGTTCTGCTGGGTGCGGCCCGGGCCGCGGAACTGGGTGTGCTTCTGGTAGACGACCAGGATCAGGTGGACGGTGACCAGGGCCAGCATGATGCCGGGCAGCAGCAGGATGTGGAGGCTGTAGAAGCGCGGGATGACGTCGGTGCTGGGGAACTCGCCGCCGAAGAGGAACATCGTCAGGTAGGTGCCCACCAGCGGGATGGCCAGGGTGACGCCCTCGGCGATGCGCAGGCCGGTGCCCGAGAGGAGGTCGTCGGGCAGCGAGTAGCCGAGGAAGCCCTCCAGGGTGACCAGGATCAGCAGAACCACGCCGATCAGCCAGTTCAGCTCGCGCGGCTTGCGGAAGGAGCCGGTCAGGAAGTGGCGCAGGGTGTGCGCCATCGTCGCGGCGATCATGGTGAGCGCCGCCCAGTGGTGCAGCTGGCGGATGAACAGGCCGCCGCGGACCTCGAAGCTGATGCGGAGCGTGGAGGCGTAGGCCTCCGACATCTGCACGCCCTGCAGCGGGACGTGCGGGCCCTCGTACACCGTCTCGCCCATGCTCGGGTTGAAGAACATGGTGAGGTAGAGGCCGGTGAGGATCAGGATGATGAAGCTGTAGAGGGCGATCTCGCCGAACATGAAGGACCAGTGTTCGGGGAAGACCTTGCGCATCAGGGTGCGCCACTGGTAGATCCCGAGGCGCCCGTCCGCCCAGTCGGCGATGCGTTCGCCCTGCGGCGCCTTGCTCCGCTCCCGCTGCGGTGCGTCTTCGGTGATGCTCATGCCCGCGCGCCCTCCCCTCGCCGCTCGGTGGCCACAGGCACACCCGCGCCGGCCGGCGAACGGTCGGCGGTGGGGGCGGCCTGCAGCGGCGCAAACGGGCCCGTGCCCTGGAGCGGAAGGAACGCTATCGAGCTCCCGCGCGGGCGAACAACCGCGCTCGAGCCGGTTGCCGGTCCCCACTCCAGCGTCTCTCCAGTGGAGTTCCAGTGGTGCTCAAGTGCCGGGGCGCGGCCGGTGCCCAACAGGGCGTGCGAGAAGGGTGAGTTGTGGCCGCGCGCCCACTCCGGGTCGCCCAAGTAGGCCTGAACAGCGGGGAGTTGCTGCCTTCTTGTCATGGCCGAACCCTATGTCCAGGGGGTGGGGCGTCCGCGCGCGCCCTCCCCTTGTGCCCCCTGCGGCTGTGTTCCCCTGCGGCGGGCAGGGGGGCTTCCCCTTCAGGCCTGGCGGCCCTTGGCGGCCGGGGTCACGGCCGGCCACCGGGCGGAGGAGCCGGGCGGGTTCAGCAGGGCGGAGCCGGTGGCCACCCCGATGGCCGGGGCGGCGGGGCGGGTGGCGGGGCGGCGGCGGGCGCGGGGGCCGTGGGTGGAGCTGGGCGGCGCCGCGGCGCCCGGATCGAGGCCGCCGGGTGCGGGTGCGGGGCGTGGGGTGGCCGGGTGCGGGACGGCGGCGAGCGGTCCTGCCGCCTGCAGCCGGGCGACGAGGAGGGTCGCGGCGTGCGGGTCGGTGGGCGCGGCGGCGGCGATCTTGGCGGTGTGGCGCCGGCCGAGGCGGGCGCGCAGGCCGGTGGGGGCGTCCTGGCCGGTGGTGGTGAGCAGGTGGCGGGTGCTGGACTGCCAGGCGGGGGCCAGGCGGTGGGCCAGGGCGCGGCGCAGCCGGTAGGTGAGGCCGACGGTGGTGCCGTGGCCGGCCAGCAGGTGGTCCAGGACCAGTGCGCCCTGCACGGCCAGGGTCATGCCCTGGCCGTGGGCGGGGTCCAGCAGGGCCAGTGCGTCGCCCAGGACGAGGAACTGGTCGGGGAAGCGGCGCAGTTTGTCGTAGTGGCGCCAGCGGTGGTGCGTCCCGGTGCAGGCGTGGAGGGGGGCGAGGGGGGTGGCGGCCTGGATGACGTCGTGCAGCAGGGGGTGGCGCAGCGCGGCGGCGGCGCGCAGCAGTGCCGTGTGGTCGGCGGGCGGGGGCCGGCCGTCACCCGAGCACAGGCTCACCGACCAGCGGCCGCCCTCGATGGGGGTGAGGGTTCCTTGGTGGGGGTGGCCGGGTGCGGCCATCAGCAGCAGGCCCTGCCAGTCGGCGACGTGGCCGACGGGCGGGGCGAAGACGGTGGAGACGTAGGTGGTGCGCGCCGCGGCCACGCTCTCGCGGGGCGGTTCGTAGCCGAGTTCGGCCAGCCAGTGCGGGGCGCGGGAGGTGCTGCCCGAGGCGTCCACGACGAAGTCGGCGGGGATCAGCCGGCACCGGCCGCGGCCGTCGGGGCTGGTGCGGTCGCGGCCGCGGGCGAAGACGCCGGTGACGGTGTCGTTGCGGCCGGGCCGCAGGGCGACCACCTCGTGGTCGCTCACGAAGTGCACCCGGGGATCGGCGCGCAGCCGCTCGCGTATCACCGCGTCGATCACGTCGCGGCCGGCACTGAGCAGGGACAGGCCGGAGTCGAAGCGGGGCAGCCAGCCGTCGGGGCCGAGCAGCAGCATGTCCTGGGGCATGCGCAGGCGGACGGCCCCGGCGCGTGCGAAGTCCGCGCCGATGCCGGGGAAGAGCTGTTCCAGGCCTTGCTGGGCGGTGGTGGTGAGGGTGTGGGTGTGGCGGGCCTGGGGCACGCCGCGGCGCCGGCCGGTGCCGTGCGGGGGGCGGTCGCGTTCGATGAGGGTGACCCGGTCCATGGAGTTGGCCAGGGCGCGCGCCGCGGTGAGTCCGGCCAGGCTCGCCCCGATCACCACGGCGTGGCCGCGGCCGCCCCCTGCGCTCCCGTCGACGCCGTGTGCGTCCAGAGTCATCGTGGCCGCCCTTCCGGTGCATATGTGGTTGCATCATGCGGTGTGCGCCGCCCCGGCCGGCGGGCTTTGCCCAACTGCCCGGGGCGCTCCCGCCGTTGGCCCGGGGCCGAGCCGTCCGGTACGGGGGTGCGGGGCGCCGCCGCCGGATGGTGTGACGTGCCTGGTGGGGGCGCAAGGACCACTGCCGCGCGGGGCCCGGCGCGGGGCCGGCGGGCCGGGCGGGGCGGCAGGGGGCTCCAGCGTGCCTCGAGGCGGCCGCGACGCGCACTCCGGCGGACGTCGAGCCCTCCCCCCTCCCCCCGGCAGGCCGGTGAACGGGCGGTGTTCGGGCGGGAGTTGCGCCGTACGCCCTCACCTCTCCCCCGCCACCGGCCCGGCAGGCCCCGCGGGTGGGGCGGGAGGGGGCCGGCGCCGGGGGCCGGGCCGCACCCGGCCGCCTGGGCGTGCCGCCCCCCTGCCGCCGCGATGCCGCCGTCCGGTTCATCGGCCGGCGCACGGACTTCAGCCCGCCGGCCGGCGTTTCGTCCGCGGTGCGAGGGGCCCTGCTCCGCCACCCCCTGGGGCGGGGTGGCGGGGTGGGCGGGGTGGCGGGGTTCAGGAGGTGCGGTAGGCGACCCGTTCGGCCATGGCGGTCAGTTCCTCGCGCCATACGGGGTCGATGGGTGCGCCGGCGATGGCGGTGCGGCCCTGGTCGACGAGGGCGGCGATGTGTTTTTCGACGTCGTCGGGGACGCCGGTGTCCAGCAGGCGGCGGCGTACCGCGTCGGGGGTGTGGCCGGGGGTGGTGATCATCTGGTGGATGCGGGGGTCGCGCTGCATCGCCCAGCCCAGCAGGAGGGTCATCTTGTGCTGGCTGAAGTCGAGTCCGGCGGGTTTGCCGGTGGCGGCGGAGTCGCCGAAGGCGTCCAGCAGGTCGTCGCGGAGCTGGAAGGCCTCGCCGACCGCTTCGCCGTAGCGTTCGAAGGCGGGGGCGAGGTCGGGGCGGCCGGCCGCGCCCGCGCCGAGGGCCAGCGGACGGTGGATGGTGTAGTGGCCGGACTTGGCCAGGGCGATCCAGCGGGAGAGCTGGGGGTCGACGTTGAATTCGGCGGCCGCGGTCATGTCCATGTACTGGCCGATCATCAGCTCCGAGCGCAGCCGGTGCCAGACCGCGTCCGCCGCCGCGGGCACGGGGGCCATCAGCTGCTCGGAGTAGACCAGGGCCAGGTCGCCGACGAGGAGGGCGACGCCCTCGCCGTAGCGGCGTGACTCGCCCTGCCAGCGGTGGTGGCGGTGCAGGGCGCCGTGGCGGGCGTGGACGGTGGGCAGGCCGCGGCGGTGGGTGGAGGCGTCGATGATGTCGTCGTGGATGAGGGCCGAGGCGTGCAGCATCTCCAGGGCCGCGGCGGCCGCGACGACGGCCGTGTCGCGGGGGTCGCCGTCGGCGGCGAGGTAGCCGGCGATGCAGAAGGCGGGGCGGATGCGTTTGCCGCCCGCGGCGACCAGCTCGCTCAGTGCGTCGACGGCGCCGACCGCGCGTTCATTCACCGCCACCCATAACTCGTGCTCGGCGGAGAGGAATGTGCGCAGATGTTCTTCCATCTGGTGCAGCAGATCGTCGCGGGTGCGGCGTGCCGTCGCCGCCCATTCCTGTTCCGTGCCGATACAGGTCATTTCCATGGCCACAGCCTTTCGGTGTCGGGGGTGGGCACTGAAGGGGGGGTGGGTGCTGAAGAGGGGGTGGGTGACGGCGGCGGAGAAGGGGCCCGTCGCCTGCGTGCACAGCACGGCGGGCGGCCGGTGCCGCCAACAGGGCCGCACGGGGCGGGAGTTGGTACGGCGGGGCAGGGGGTGCCGGTGGGAGAGGCTAGCGGGGCGAGCCTGCGGCGGGGCGGGGTCCGGGTGCGGCGCCCCTGGAGGAAAGCTGGAGTTCCCCCGCAAGAAAGGGGAATCTAGAGTTCCCCTTTAGGGGGGATCGATTACGAAAAGAAAAATTTAACGCCGCTGGATTGCCGCTCTCTTCCCGGCGGGGTGCACGTTGACACCCTGGAGGCGCTCGTGGAACTCTCCGATGTGCGTCCATGGCTGCGGCTGGGCAGCGTGGGCATCTGGGCACCAACCGGGGGGATGGAATGCGCATGAGGTCCGTATCCAAGGGACATATCGGGTCCGGTGCGTGCCGGGCCGCATTCGCGTCCGCCGGAATTTCCTGACCGGTACCGCCCGTTCACCGCGGCGTCCGTCAGCAGCCCCGCACCGTCGGGCCCCGGACCTGCCGCCCCTCTCTTCCTTGCGCGGGATCCGTCGATCCCTGGTCCTTTCTTCACCACGGTGTCCGGCACGGTTTTCCTTTTTCTGGGGCCGGCCGGGTGCGGGGCGCGTTCAGCTCATGAAGGAGATTCGCATTGGAGTTTCACTCATGCCCGAGGAACCATGCCCGGGACTTACCCGTCGCGGCCGGCTCCGTCCTGTGTGCTCTCTGCGTCGAGCAGCTGGAGCGTAATCTTCGTGTCCTTCCCGGACTTCACCAGGAGGGGCTGCACCACATTCTTTCGACGTCCCGCCGCAGGAACCCGACGAAGGTGTCGGGCAGCCGTCGGCGCGATCACCTGAATATTTCCGCGCTCGATGCCAGGAACAATATTCTCGCCATCCTGGAGTCGTGGTCGGGGTATGTGGTGGAGAAGCTCGGGCAGGCCGCGCCGGGGCGTTCCGTCCCGCATCTGGCGGGTTTTCTGATACGTCATCTGGAGTGGCTCGCAGCCCAGGCGCCGGCCGTGGAATTCGCCGACGAAGTCGAAGGCCTGCACCAGGAGTCGCTGCGGGCGATCGACCCCGAACCCGACGAGCAGCGCCCGCCCGCCATCGGGTGCGTGGTGCAGGACTGCCCGGGGACGATCAACGCCGCGCCGCCCGGCGACCCGGCCCGCAGCGCCGGTGTGAGCTGCACGTCGGGGCATTCCTGGGAGATGCGCGAACTGCTCACCATCCGCCACCGCATGGACCGGCAAGGGAAGGACGCCGCATGAACCGACCACCACGCCACCGTCTGGTACCCACCAATGTGGCCGCTCTGGCCACCGGGGTGTCCGAAGCGACCATCCGCAAGTGGGTGAGCCGGGGGAAGATCACCCGCTACGGCACGCCGGGACGCTCGCAGTTCGACATCGAGGAGCTCACCGAGATCGCGCTGCAGCGCAGCACCTCCCCCACGCCCGCACCCGCGCCCGCCTCCTGCGGTTCCTGACGTGCGCACCGCCCGGCGGGTCCGGGCGGGCCGGCGGCGGCGCGGGGGTCCACCGGTGCGGCGCCGGCATCACTCCGGGGTGGTGCCGGCGCCGTCGGGTGCCGGGCCGGTGGCCAGGGTGCGGGTCAGGGCCCGGTCGGTGAGTGCGGCGGCGGCTCCGGTGTAGTTCTCGGGGGCGAACAGGTCGCCGCCGGGCCCCTGTTGGGCCAGGGCGGCGACCTGGGGGTCGGCGCGCAGCACGTCGGCCAGGGCCAGGCCCTGCTCGGCGGCGCGGGCGCAGGCCCGCTCCAGCAGGGCGCGGGCGGGGGCCGGGCCCAGGTGGCCGGCGAGGACCGCGGCGATCTTCTCGGAGACGATCTGCCCTGCGGTCAGGGCGGTGTTGGCGCGCATGCGGTCGGCGTCGACGCGCAGGCCGGCGGCGAGTTCGGCGGCCTGGCGGGCCGCTCCCCCGGCCAGCCGCAGCAGGGCGCGCAGCGGCTCCCATTCGGCGTGCCAGGCGCCGGCGGAGCGTTCGTCCTCGCTCAGCATGCAGCCCAGGACGCCCGCCGCGAGCGGGGGTGCCTGCAGGGCGGCGGAGCGGATCGCGGCGGAGAGGACGGGGTTGCGTTTGTGCGGCATCGCCGAGGACGCGCCGCGCCCGGCGGGGCCCGGTTCGTGGACCTCGGCGACCTCGGTGCGTGCCAGTGACAGCACGTCCACGGCGATCTTGCCCAGGGCGGTGCAGGTGAACGCGGCGGCGTGGGCCAGGTCGGCGACGGGGGTGCGCAGCACGTGCCAGGGCAGCAGGGGTGCGCTCAGGCCCAGTTCGGCGGCGAAGGCGGCGCTCAGGTCGCGGGTGTGGGCGGCCGTCTCGGCGGTGGCGGGGGCGTGCTGGAGGTAGCCGGCCAGGGTGCCGGCGGCGCCGCCGAGCTGGACGGGTGCGCGGGTGTGCCAGTGGGCCAGTTTCTCCTCGGCGTCCAGGACGAGGTGGCGCCAGCCGGCCGCCTTGCAGCCGAAGGTGGTGGGCACCGCGTGCAGGGCCAGGGTGCGTCCGGCCATCAGGGTGTCGCGGTGGGCGCGGGCCAGGCGTGCCAGGTGGTGGGCGGTGCGGGCCAGGTCGGCGCGGATCAGGTGCAGGGCACGGTGGGCCACCAGGACGCAGGCGGTGTCGAGGATGTCCTGGCTGGTGGAGCCGCGGTGCACGTAGGCGGCCGCCTCACCGTCCCGGGCGGCCACCTGTGCGGTCAGGTCCTTGACCAGGGCCACCACGGGGTTGGCGCTGTGCCGGGCGCGGGCGGCCAGGGCAGGCAGGTCGAAGTGTTCGGCGCGGGCCGCGGCGGTGATGGCCGCGGCGGCGGTCTGCGGCACCGTGCCCAGGCGGGCCTGGGCGCGGCTGAGGGCGGCCTCGGCGTCCAGCATGGCCTGCAGCCAGGCGCGGTCGCAGACCGCCGCGGCCACCGGGGTGTCCGCCCAGACGGGGGCGAGCAGTCCGCCCTCGCCCGCACCCACCGGCCCGTACGCCGCACCGCTCTCCGGCACTTCGGCGGCAGGCATGCCGCTCTGCGGCATCTCCTCCCGCGGCATCTCCTCCTGCGGCATCTTCTCCTGCGGCATCTCGGCGGCGGGCGCGCCGGCCGGCGCGAGGGGGGCGGGGTCAGCGGGGGGCATGCGGGCTCCTTGGGTCTCGGCCGGATGCCGGCCCGGTCGCCGGCCGGCCCTCGGCCCCGACGGGAGCGGCAGGGCGGGCGATGAGGCGGGTGAGGGCGGCGGCGGGGTGGGTGAGGGCGGCGCGGGCGATGGCGTCGGCGTCGGTGAGGGTGAGCGAGCCGACGCCGGGCCGGATGCCCGCGGCGGTCACCCAGTGCACGCCTTCGGTGGGCACGCCGAAGGCGAAGCGGCGCGGGTGGGGGCGCCCGGCCGCGTCGATGAGGTGGAAGGGGCGGCGGGTGACGGCCAGTCCGTCGCTGTCGTGGGGCTGCTGGGTGCGGGCGGGGATGCGGTGGGTGGTGCACTGGCCGCGCTCCAGCAGATCGCGCAGGAGTACGTCGCCGGTGCGCGCCAGCGTGGTGGCGGGCAGCCGGGCCTCGATGAGGAGGTCCGCGCGGCGGGCGGAGCCGGGCACCATCGGGGAGTGCGCACGGTAGCCGCCGGCCTCGGCCCTCACCCGCAGGCCGGGCCCGAGCACGCTCAGGACGCCGGCCTCGATCAGGGCGGTCATCTCCTCGATGCGGCGGGCCGGCGGGCCGATGGAGAGGTGGGCGTTGAGCGGGGTGTACCAGCCGTCCAGGTCGGTGCGGTGGGAGTCGCCGTGCAGCCCGGCGTGGTCGACGGCCAGGCGGACCTCGTTGCGCACGTCGCGCAGCACGTCCAGGGCGGCCTTGAGGGGGTTGCTGACGTTGCCGGCGCGGGCCTCGGCGACGTCCTGGCGCAGGTGGTCCACGAGCCAGCCGGTGAAGTCCTCCGGGCCGGTGAACTGCCGGTCGCGGTAGGGGCGGGCCAGCGTCTGCCAGTCGAAGCGGTACTTCTCGCCGATGCCGTAGGCGTCCAGGACCGCGGGGCGCTGCTCGGGGGCGGCCGCCAGGTAGTCGGCCTGCAGCTCATCGGCGCGGGTGCGGTGGCCGCGGGAGGTGAACAGGGTGCGGTAGTAGACGGTCTCGACCTCGTGGGCGATCAGCGGCCACAGGTGCTCGGTGAAGTCCAGGCCGTGCGCGCCCTGGGCGCGGCGCAGCGCCTCCAGCCGCTCGGCGGTGAGCACCAGCGGTTCGTGGCGGCCGTGGGGGCCCTTCTCGTTCTCCCCGCGGGCCTGGTGGGGGATGCCGCGCCGGGAGCCGGCCAGCAGGCGCGGCTCACGCCCCGAGGGCTGGTAGAGCAGCCGCCCCGCGCTGCGGGTGAAGGTGCCGCCGCGGCCGTGGGTGAGCTGGGCCAGGTAGTCGAAGAAGTTCAGCCCCAGGCCGCGCAGCAGCACCGTGGCGTGCTCCGGCACGGCCTCCAGGCCGACGTCGGCGGGGTTGGCGGGCGGGATGTGGGCCAGCGACAACTGCCGTGCGCGGGCGGCGAATTCCGCCTCGGCCGCGGTGGGCCGGGCCGGGAGGTGTCCCTGGCACAGGATGACGGCGTCCAGGTCCTCCAGCAGGCTCTCATCGCTCAGCCGCACCCGCTGCAGCGGCGCACTGCCCTGCCCGCGGGGTGCGCCGGCGGGGCGGGGGTCCTCCTCCAGGGCCAGGGCGCGGCAGCGGTGGGCGGTGATCGTGACGGAGGCGGGGGCCTCCCGCACGATGCGCCGGTAGGCCCAGCGCAGGTAGTGGCCGTAGAAGGCGCGGGTGGGATAGGAATCCGGGCCCAGGGCGCGGGCCTGGTCCAGGACGCTCTGCGGATACCCCTCCCCCGCGCCGCCCCCGGCGTCCCCGCCGGGGCCCTCGTCGGCGTCCCCGCCGGGGTCCTCGCCGGGGTCCTCGCCGGTGTCCCCGTCGGCCAGGGCGGCGGCCCAGGCGTGGAGGCTGGGCCCGGGCTCCAGGGGGCCCTCCAGGTCGACGGTGGCGTCGGTGAACACCGATATCTGCCCGGCCACGGTGTTCATCAGCAGATGCGGTGACTGGTCGGTGCGCCACACCTGCCCGGCACCGGGCGGGTAGGGGTCGACGACGTGGATGTGGACGGTGTGCTCCGCGGGCTGCGAGCGGGCGTTGGCGCACAGCCGCTCCAGGACGGACAGCCCGCGCGGTCCGGCACCGATCAGGCAGATCGTGCGGTGGAACATGGTCATGTCGGCCGTTTCTGCTGGTCTCACCAAGGGGCGGGAGCGCGGCGCGGGCCGGCGCCGCACCCGAAGGCGGCGCCGCTCACGTCCGGTCCGGGGAAAACACCCTCCCGTTGCCGCCGCCCCGTACGGGCCGGGCTGCGTGGGGATCGGGTGCTCCGGCACGCACGCCCCGCCCGGCCCCTGCACGGGGCAACTCCCCCTTGAAGGGGCGGGCATGGAACACGTGCGGCAGGGGTGGCTCCGAACGGCCGAGGACCGCGGCCCGGGCAAGCGGGGCCGTCCAGTCGGTCCTCGGCGCGGTGGTTGCGCGCCCCGTCACCCGCTGTCGCGGGGCGGGCGGTAGCCGTTCACCATGCCGCCTCCCGCATGACCGGCAGCGGCACAGAGCCCCTGCCTCCGTACTCCTTCGTCGGCCCGTTGCGGGCCCCGGCAGCCGGCGGGCAGGCTCCGCCACCGATACCGGGCGCGGGGCCGCCGCTTCGGCCGCTGCTGCCGTCATGGCCGGCGTGGCGGCCGTGGCCGTAGGTGGTGCTGGTGGTGCTGGCGGTGGTGTTCACGGGCCTGCTCCTTTCCGTATCGGCTCCGGTTCCGGCGTCTCTTCGCATTCCCCGGCCGTGCGGGTCAACTACGTTTCTTTCAAGGGCAGTTGACGGTCGCCCGGTCCATTCGCCCCGGCCTTGGCGCCGGGGGCCGGCGCCCGCGCGGGCCGCCGCGGAAGCAGGAACGACGGGCGGGCGGGACCAGCGCAAAGGGCGCGGCAGACACAACGGGCGGGGCAGGCCGAGCGCGCGGGGCGGGGGAAGAACACCGCCCCTTCTTTCCCTTGCAGGTATTCCGCGCCGGGTCCAGGAATGAGAGAGCGCCCAATTCCCTTTCCCGGTACGGCGTTCGGGCAGGGTGGACGCACCAGAATCGTGACACGCGGTCCGGCCCCGCGCCTAGAGCGCCTGGGCGTGGTGTGGGTCACGCACCCGCAGCACGCCGGCCAGAAGGCCCCCGGGCCCCCGGTACGGGGCGAGGACGTGGCGCCCGCCCCCTGGATAAGACGAGACGAGATGAGGCGAGGTGAGGTGCGGCAGGCGCCGGGCACAGGGCACCGCCCCCGGGGGGAAGCCGGCTCCCCGGGGGCGGTGCGTGCAAAAGGCGGTGCGGGTGGTGCTCAGGTGGTGGCGCCGGTGGCGGTGGGCTGGGCCACCGCTTCCTCGCCCGGTTCGGCGTCGGCCTCGGCGAGCACGTTGCGCGGGGTGGCGTCGACCTTCTGCATCAGGGCGACGACCAGGGCGGCGGCGACGGCCACCAGGATGGCGCCGATGCGGAAGGCGCGGGAGGCGCCGTCGGACTGCGCGACGGTGGGCAGGACGCCCTCGCCGATGTGGTCGGTGGTGTAGCGGATGGCGACCGGGACGAGGGTGGCCAGGCCGAGCGCGCCGCCGATCTGCTGCATGGCGGTCTGCACGCCGGAGGCCAGGCCGGAGTCCTTGCCGGTGACCTGGTAGAGCGCGCCGTTGACCAGGGCGGGGTAGCACATGGCGCTGAAGATGCCGAAGACGAGCATGCCGGGCAGGACGCCGCCGACGTAGGAGGAGTCGGCCTCCAGGGTGCTGGCGACGAACAGGCCCACGGCGGCGCCGCCGAAGCCGATGGCCAGGACCGCCTTGACGCCGATGCGCGGCATCAGGGCGGAGGCCGCGCCCATGCCGGCGCCCATGGCGAAGGCCAGCGGCACCACGGCCATGCCGGACTTGATCGCGGAGTAGTCGAGGACCTGCTGCATGTAGAGGATGAGCAGGAAGGCGTAGCAGTGGAAGCTGGCCAGCAGCGCCAGGGTCACCACGTTGGAGGTGACGCGGGTGCGGTTGGTGAAGAAGCGGATGGGCACCATCGGGTCGGGGGTGCGCACCTCCCACAGGGCGGCCAGGAGCAGCACGCCGACGCCGGCGAGCAGCGGGATGAGGACGGTGGAGGAGCTCCAGGAGTGGTCGGCGGCCTTGATCAGGCCGTAGACGACGGCGACGAGGCCGCCGGTGATGGCGACGGCGCCGACGACGTCGACGCTGCGGCCCTCGCGCTCCATGCGGCTCTCCGGCATGACCCGGGGCACCAGGATGAGTGCGGCGATGGCGATGGGGATGTTGATGTAGAAGATCCAGCGCCAGTCGACGTACTCGGTCAGGGCGCCGGAGACGACCGATCCGATCACGCCGCCCAGGGCCGCGGTGCCGCCCCACACGCCCAGCGCCTTCATCCGCTCACGGGCGTCGGGGAAGAGGATGGGGATCATGCCCAGGGCGGCCGGGCCGCACAGTGCTTCGCCCAGGCCCTGGACGAAGCGGCTGGAGACCAGCATGCCCGAGGACATCGCCGCGCCGCAGGTGGCCGAGGCGAGACCGAAGCAGACCACGCCGACCATGAAGATCTTGCGGCGGCCGAACATGTCGGCCAGCCGGCCGCCCAGCAGCAGGAATCCGCCCGCCATCAGGACGTAACCGTTGATCACCCAGGCGAGGTCGCCCTTCGGATTGAAGGTGAGGTCCTTGTCGATTTCGGGGAGCGCGACGAGCACGATCGTGACGTCCATGACGAGCATGAACTGGATCGCCGCGAGAACGGCCAGTGCTTTCCATCGCCGCGGGTCGCCGGCGGGGGCCTGTGCCCCGCCCGTGGACTCTTTGTCGAGAGTACTCATGGCCTGGTTACTTCCTCCGGATAAAGGTGCGACCCAACTAGGCCGTCCGCGCGGACATTCCGGCCGGCGCCGGTCGGTGGCCGCGCCCGCTGTGCGCGGGGTGGCGGCGTCTTCACCGGTACGACGAAACAGGGCCGCCGAATGTGAGGGGGCCGGCGCGGTGGGCGGGAACCGAACGGGGGTGGGAGCGGGGCGGGGTGGGGTGGTCAGCCGACCAGGTAGCGCTGGATGGTGGGGGCGACCAGAGCGATGACGTCGTCGACGGAGGCGGAGGCGAGCGGCTCCAGTTTCACGACGTAGCGCAGCACGGCCACGCCCCAGACCTGGGCCTGGGCGGCGTTGATGTTCATGGGCGGCACGCCGAGGGCGCGGGCGACCTCGTCGAAGTCCTTGGCCGGCTCCTGCAGGGAGTCGGCCAGCTGGCGGAAGATCTGGCGGGACATGAAGTCACGCATCCGGGCCGCGCCGTCCTCGCCGCTGAAGACGGCGCTGAAGGCGGCCAGGAGCTGGGGGCGGGCGGCGGGGTCCTCCCACTTGGACAGGGCGGCCCGCAGCAGGCTCTCGGCCAGTTCGGCGCGCTGCCCGCTCAGCGAGGCCGCCCCGGCCTGGGCCAGGGCGTCGCCGATGTCGTCCAGGGCGCCGGCACCGTCCGCGCCCGGCCCGGGGCGGGCGTCCTGCCCGGGGTGGGCGTCCTGCCCGGGGTGGGCGGGCTGGCCGTCCTGCGGGGCCGGTGCGGTGCGGGCCTGGTGTGCGGCGTGGGACATCTCTTCTCCTTCTGGGACGGGGAGTTGGGCAGGGCGGGGGCCTTCGCCGCTCCTTTCCTGCCCGCCTCGGCGTGAGGCCTGCCGGATACCGGCTCGACTCCGGCCGGATGCGGGCTGGGCCTCTGCTGGACGGCCGGGGGCGGCTCAGAGGGAGGGCGGCTCAAGGGGGGGCTGGAGGGGTCAGTCGATGCCGCGTACGACGTGGGGTTCGACGATGTCGTCCTCGTCGATGCCGGCGAGCCGGAGCGGCGGGGTGCGCGGCGGTGCGAGGGCGGTGTCCCGGGAGGGCCGGGGGTGGTCCTCTTCGCTGTCGTGCACGTGATCCTCCTGCCGGTTGGGGCCAGTAGCGGTAGTGGTCGTCGGACGTACAACAGGGGCCCGCGGCGTCTAAGGGCGAGGGAAGGCGGGCGGGTTCACGCCGGGCGCGTCGGGGCGGCGGCGGGCGGCGTTCTGGGCCAGGGGGGTGTCAGTTGTGGGCTGCGAGGCCGTGCGGGGCGCTCTGTGCGTGGGTGATGTTGCGGTGGATCTCGAGCGTGGCCGTCGAGCGGTTGAGGGTGATGTAGTGCAGTCCGGGGGCGCCTTCGGCCAGCAGCCGCTCGGCCATGAGCGTGGCGTGCTCGACGCCGATGCGGTGGCCCTCGGCGGGGTCCTCGCGGGCGGCCTCCAGGCGGTGGGCCAGCGCTTCGGGGAAGGCGGCGCCGCTGAGTGCGGCGAACCGGCTGATCTGGCGCACGTCGGTGGCCGGCATGATCTCGGGGATGATCGGGGTGGTGCAGCCCGCGGCCGTCACCCTCTCGCGCAGCCGCAGGTAGTCCTCGACGTGGAAGAACATCTGGGTGATGGCGTAGTCGGCGCCCGCCCGGCACTTGGCGACGAAGTGGCGGATGTCGCTGTCCCAGTCGGCCGAGCGGGGATGGCGTTCGGGAAAGGCGGCCACGCCGACGCTGAACTCCCCCGACTCCTTGACCAGGCGCACCAGTTCATGAGCGTGGGCCAGGCCCTGGGGGTGGGCGGTCCAGGGCCCGCCCGGGTCGCCGGGCGGATCACCGCGCACAACCAGCACGTCACGGACGCCGGCATCGGCGTACTGGCCGATGATGTGGCGCAGTTCGGCCACCGAGTGGCCGACCGCGGTCAGATGGGCGACCGGGCGCAGCGTCGTCTCGGCGGCGATGCGCTGGGTGAGCTCCACGGTCCGCTCGCGGGAGGAGCCGCCGGCGCCGTAGGTGACCGAGACGAAGGCGGGGGCGAGGGTCTCGATGCGGCGGATGGTGCGCCACAGCTGGCGGGCGGCGGACTCGTTCCGGGGCGGGAAGAACTCGAAGGAGAAGCTGGGGGCAGGGCCGGCGACGACCTCGCGCAGGCTGCTCATGTCCGCTCCTGCGGCGGGAACGGAGAGGCAGGCGAGCGCAGGCCGCCGCTCGGCTCCGGCCGGGGCGGGGCGGTGATCTGCACACGGGCCTCCAGGACGGAGGTCTTCAGGACGGAGGTCTTCAGGGCGGGGGCCTGCGCCCGCAGCGTGGGGCCCGCCGTCCTGCGGGTCGCCATCACGCGGCGGGCCAGGGCCCGGCGCGGGGCGGCGGTGTGTTCGCGGGGCGGGCGGGTCATGAGGTGCTGCCCGTGAGCGGTGTCTGCAGGGTGCGGGCGGCGGCGGGCCCGTAGGTGTCCTCGATGCGGGTGAGCAGGTCGGCGGGCAGGAGCTTGTACTCCTGGGTGCCGACCGATTCCAGGACGGTGGTGGCCAGGGCGCAGCCGAGCTGGGCGGCGCGTTCCTGGGGCAGTTGCCAGGCGGTGGCGGCCAGGAAACCGGAGCGGAAGGCGTCGCCGGCGCCGGTGGGGTCGGCGATGGTGCCGGCGGGGACGGCCGGGACGTTCAGGCGGGGGCAGCCGGCGCGGTCCAGGCTGACGCCGTCGGCGCCCCGGGTGGTGATCCAGGTGCCGGTGCGCTCAAGGAGCTGGGCCCGGCTCCAGCCGGTGCGTTCCTGGAGCAGGGCGGCCTCGTACTCGTTGGTGAACAGCCAGCGGGCGCCGTCGACGAGGCGGCGGGCCTGGCCGCGGTCGAGGCGGGCCAGCTGCTGGGAGGGGTCGGCGGCCAGCGGGATGTTCAGGGCATGGGCGGCGGCGGTGTGGCGCAGCATCGCGGCCGGGTCGTCGGCGCCGACCAGGACGAGGAGGGGGGTGCCGGTGCGGGCGGTGACGGCGGCGAGGTCGATGTGGGCGGCCTCGGCCATGGCGCCGGCGTAGAAGGTGGCGATCTGGTTCTGGTCCTCGTCGGTGGTGCACACGAAGCGCGCGGTGTGCAGGGTGTCGCTGACCTGGACGGCGGAGGTGTCCACGCCGTGTTCCTCCAGCCAGCGGCCGTACTCGGCGAAGTCCAGGCCGGCCGCGCCGATCAGGACCGGGTTCAGCCGGAGCAGGCCCAGGCCGAAGGCGATGTTGGCGGCGACACCGCCCCGGCGGACCTCGAGCCGGTCGGCGAGGAAGGACAGGGAGACGCGCTCCAGTTGCTCTTTGATCAGCTGCTCGGCGAAGCGTCCGGGGAACACCATCAGGTGGTCGGTCGCTATCGATCCGGTCACGGCGATACGCACGGAAGAAAGCACTCCCTTGAAGCTGGGCCCGGCGGTGGAGAGCGGCGAAGGCCGGCGGGCAACGGGCAGGGCGGGCGAGACGGCGACGCGGCGAGGGGGCGGTGAGGCGGGGGCCGGTGGCGACGCGGCGAGGGGGCAGCGAGGCGGGGGCCCGGTGGCGGTGCGTGGTCGGTGGCGGGCGGGCGCGCGGAGGACAGGGGCGGGCCGCCCGCGGCACCGGCATACGGCAGGCGGCAGGCGGCCACCGGGCCGGGCCCGCCGGGGCGGGCCGGGCGGCAGGTGAGGCGGGCAGGCCACGGATACGGGGGGGGTGGGGCGGTACGGCGCCGGGGGTGCGGCCACCGCCGGGCGGGGCGGCGGGTATTACGGGCGCGGCGCCGGCCGGGGCCGGGGATGCGGATGTGGACGTGTGGCGGGGGCGCGCGTGGGCGGGGCGCCCTCCTGCCCGGCCCCGCCCGCACCCGCGCCCCGCGCCCGCCCGGCCGGGTGGCCGGGTGGCCGGGTGGCCGGGTGGCCGGCGGGTGTGCGGTGGGAGGAGGGGTCAGGCGGCGCCGGCGGCCGCGCGCAGGGCGTCGGCGCGGTCGGTGCGCTCCCAGGTGAAGTCGGGCAGCTCACGGCCGAAGTGGCCGTAGGCGGCGCTCTGGGCGTAGATGGGGCGCAGCAGGTCCAGGTCGCGGATGATCGCGGCGGGGCGCAGGTCGAAGACCTCGCCGACGGCGCGTTCGATGTGGGCCTGGGGGACGGTGGCGGTGCCGAAGGTCTCGATGAACAGCCCGACCGGTTCGGCCTTGCCGATGGCGTAGGCGACCTGGACCTCGCAGCGGGTGGCCAGCTGGGCGGCGACGATGTTCTTGGCGACCCAGCGCATCGCGTAGGCGGCGGAGCGGTCGACCTTGGAGGGGTCCTTGCCGGAGAAGGCGCCGCCGCCGTGGCGGGCCATGCCGCCGTAGGTGTCGACGATGATCTTCCGGCCGGTCAGGCCTGCGTCGCCCATCGGGCCGCCGATCTCGAAGCGGCCGGTGGGGTTGACGAAGAGCCGGTAGTCGTCGGTGTCGAGTTTGATGCCCTCCCTCGCGAGCTGGGCCAGCACGTGCTCGACGACGTGTTGGCGCAGGTCGGGGGTGAGCTGGTCGTCCAGGTCGATGTCGGCGGCGTGCTGGGAGGAGACCACGAGGGTGTCCAGACGGGCCGGCCGGCTGCCCCGGTACTCGACGGTGACCTGCGTCTTGCCGTCGGGGCGCAGGTAGGGGACGGTGCCGTCCTTGCGGACCTCGCTCAGGCGCCGGGCGAGACGGTGGGCCAGCTCGATCGGCAGCGGCATCAGCGTGGGCGTCTCGTCGGTGGCGTAGCCGAACATCAGGCCCTGGTCGCCCGCGCCCTGCTTGTCCAGCTCGTCCTCATCGCCCTCGACCCGCTGCTCATAGGCGGTGTCGACGCCCTGGGCGATGTCGGGGGACTGCGCGCCGATGGACACCGACACACCGCAGGAGGCGCCGTCGAAACCCTTGGCGGAGGAGTCGTAGCCGATCTGAAGGATCTTCTGGCGGACCAGGGTGGCGATGTCGGCGTAGGCGGCGGTGGTCACCTCGCCCGCGATGTGCACCTGGCCGGTGGTGATCAGCGTCTCGACCGCGACCCGGGAGGCGGGATCCTGGCTGAGCAGGGCGTCCAGGATGGTGTCGCTGATCTGGTCGGCGATCTTGTCGGGGTGGCCCTCGGTCACGGATTCCGAGGTGAACAGGCGATGGGACATGACTCTCCAGGGCGTAGCAGGGTGAATGGATGGACGGTGCGCGGCGGCCGGGCGGGCCCCGTACGGGCGGGAGCGGCCGGTCAGACCACACACGGGCCCGTCGGGCACGGGGCCGTTCCGCCCGCGGGCGTGCGCGCGGGCAGGCGGGCGCGGGGGCGACCCCCCGTATACGGGCCGGGCCTTGGAACCAGCCGCGCGGCGCCGGGCGGAGCTGAGGGCGAACGCAGGGGGCACCCGGGGCCCCTGCCGTGCACGGGAGGGGTTCCTGGCCCGGACCGCGCGCCGGGGGGGGCCGGGGGCGGGCATCGGATCCACGGGGCTCAACTCCCGCGTACGTACGGGACAGCCCGCGCACTGAAACCTTGCCGGGGGCGCAGCCGGGGCCGGGACCGGCGCCGGGCATGAGGCCCGCCGGGACCAACTCACCTGTGCGGGAACGCACTTGGGCCAAGCCGCGCACCGGGCGAAGCCTGGGGGCGAGTAGAGGGATCGTCAGGGGCAAGTCCGCGTGCGGAACGGGGCCTTGGGAAGCAACCGTGTGCCGGACGGAGCTGAGGGCGTGCACCGGAAGGCGACCGGGGTGGGGCCGCTCCCGTGCACGGGAGCGGGATGGCGGGCCGGACCGTGCGCCGGGCGGGCTCGGGCACGACGGGCTTGGGGCCCCGTGCCTGGGCCGGACCGCGCGCCGGGCGAGAGCGGGGGCGGGCGCCGGCTCACCGGACTCACCTCCCGCAGACGGGCACAGCCTTTGAGCCGGACCGTGCGCCGGGCGGGAGCAGGGGTGTGCGCGGGGATCTCCGGGATCCCCTCCCGCGCGTCCCTCGCGTACGGGACAGCCCTTGAGCCGAACCGCGCGCCGGGCAGGCCCCGGGGGGCGTGAGGTTCACCGGGGCCAACTCCCGCGCAGGGGCGAGCCCTTGGGCCACACCATGTGCCGGGCGGTCCGGGGTTCGGCGTACCCGGGCGTCCGGCGGTACGGGTCCGGGGGCGGACGGCACGGCCCCGGGGCTGCCCCGCCGTGCCGGTGCACCGCGACACTCCCCTGCGGCAGGCCCGTACGCCTCTCCCCCGCCCCCTGGCACGCCGAGTGCTCGTACGCCACTCCCCCGCACTTGGACCGCAGAGGACTCCTACTCGCCCCCCCGGGGCTCGGGCCGCAGGCCTCTGCTCCAGGCGGTGCGCCGGTGCCGTCCGGGTTAGTTTTCGGGCAGCACCGTGTACGCGGGCCGGGTCTGCCCCGCGGGGTGCCCCCCCCTCCGGCAAGGGGGGGTGGGGCGCCGGGCGCATACCGGCCCGCTCCCGGCCCGTACGTTTCTGGGCCGCCTCGGGCCCGGCCGCACCTCGCGCGGCGAGCCCGCCCCCCCCGGCCCCCGGCCCCGGTCCCTGCTGGGTGTGTGCGCGTCCCGGGGCCGTGTGCCCGGCGGGTGGGTTTCGCTGCCGGGGTGAACGCGGGTGCGGGGCGCCGGTGGTGGTGGCCGACCGCTCCGGGATGAGGGGTGGGTGGGGTGGTTTCAGGCGGGGTCGGCCAGGCGGGTGTGGAGCTGGTGGGCCAGCGCGCTGCGCTGGACCTTGAGGGTGGCGGTGCGCGGCAGTTCGGCCTGGGGGATCTGGACGGGGTCGGCGAGCTGGGGGAACTCGGTGACGGCGGCCTGCCAGCGGGCGTGGTCCAGGGGGGTGTCGTCGGTGGTGCAGATGACGGGGACGGGCCGGTCGCCGGGGCCGGTCACCACGACGAGTTCGGTCAGTTCGGGCAGCCGGCCCAGGACGACGTCCTCGACTTCCAGGGAGCTGCTGACGCCTTCGATCATGTCGACTTCCCGGTCGAGCATGTGCAGGCAGCCCAGCCGGGTGCGGTAGCCGACGTCGCCGGTGCGCCACCAGGCGCCGTTGCGGTTGGCGGCGTAGCGGTCCTGTTCGGCGAAGTAGGTCTTGGCCAGGCCGTCCCAGGCGACTTCGATGAAGCCGGGGTTGTCCTGGGAGGGAGGCCGGCCGTTGCGGCTGGTGACGCGGACCTGGGCGGCGCCCAGCGGCATCGCCCAGCCCACGCAGCGGCCGTTGGCCTTGTGGGCGGAGGAGCGGAAGTAGGCGCGGCCGACGGCGGGGCCGACCTCGCTCTGGCCGTAGATCTGGAAGAACAGGGCGCCGGGGCGGTCGGAGGCGTTCAGCAGCCGGCTCATGGTGCGCGGGTGGATGGCGTCGAAGGTGCTGCTGAAGATCTTGACGGAGGAGAAGGGGCGGCGCGGGTCGGCGGCCAGTTCCTCCCAGTCCATCAGGGAGTTGGGCAGGGCCTCGATGAAGCCGGGCCGGTGGGCGGCGAGCTGCTCGGCGACGCTGTCGGGGTCGGATTCGTTGAGCAGCAGGATCGGCAGTTCCTTCAGCAGCGCCAGGGACATGGCCGCCACCATCCGCGAGTGCACGAAGGGGATGTGGATGGCGACGGTGTCCTTGCGGCGCATCAGGGCCAGCAGCCGCCACTGCGGCAGCAGGCGGATGCCCTGGGTGCGGGGGGTGTGCACGACGAGTTTGGGCAGTCCGGTGGTGCCGGAGGTGTGGGTGATGACCGCCGCCTCGTCGATCGGGCGGACCCGCGCGCGGATGCGGGGGGAACCGGCGAGCGCGGCCAGGGACTGGGCGCCGGGGTGTTCGCCGGCGGTGAGGATGATGCGGCGGGTGATGTCCTCGAGCCCCACCTGGGCCATGCCCTGCAGCTTGGGTGTGTCGGTGAGCAGGCTGGGCCGCTCCAGACGCTGGATGAGGGCGCCGACGGTCGAGCCGTCCAGGGCGGGCGAGAGCATCACCGGGATGGCGCCGATACGGGAGGCGGCGGCGCCGAGCATCCAGATGTCGGCGTTGGCGCTCTTGTGGACCACGATGTGCTCATCGGGCCGCACCCCGGCCGCCCACAGCCGGGCCGCCAGGTCGTCGACGGCATGGGCGAACTCCGCGACCGTCAGGCGCCGTCCCAGATGGGGCAGGACGTCCAGGTCGTGGTCGAGGGTGAGCGGCGTCGAGCCGTTGACGGCCGCGGCCATCTCCGGCAGGAGTCCGAGGTGCAGGCCGCGCTTTTGTATCGATCGGTAGACCGTGGAGCCCTTCATCGGGCTGCCTCCTTCTGCGGGATCGGGTGGACGGACGGCCCCGGCCCAAGCCCAAGCCCCCCCGGCCGGGCGAACCCCCGGACGGAGACGGACGGAACAGGCAGGGCAGGCGGAGCCGACGGGGCAGGCAACGCAAAGGGGGGTGATGGGGGCAGGGATAAGCAGGGCACGGCGGGGCACGGCAGGGCACGGCGGGGTACGGCGGGGCGGGGGAAGCAGGATGCCCCCCGGGGGGGCCTCACATTGCGTGCGGCTGCGTCGTCGAAAGCATTGAGGCGGACGAGGCGGACGCCGGCGGCCCGGCACCCTTCACAGGGCGCGGGCCCGACGGCCGCCTGGACCGCGCCGGGACGCCGGGGGCGCCCCCTCGGGCCGGGCCACGCAGCCGGCCGCGCCCCCGGCCTGGCCCGTGACCACCCGCCGCCTGCAGGACACGACGCAGAATGACGCCCCACACCCGCCCCGGGCCGGGAGACCGACCGGACTCCCCCGCCCCGGGCCGGGGGGTGCGCACCGCAAGGGGTCCGGCACGGCAAAGGGGACACAGCAGCGCCAGGGCGCAATACCCGTTAGAGCAGCACCCGTTAGGGGTGCGCAGCACCGCAAGGGCTGGAGCGCCCGCAAGGGTGGAGCGCCGCAGGGCATGGAGCGCCGCAGGGGGGGTGCAACCGGCCTTCTGCGGTGGGGGGTTGCCGCTGCTCCTCCCGTGCCGGCCGTCCTCGTACCGGCCCCTGCTTCTTATCCCGGGGGCGGGTGTCTGTTCAGAGGGTGGCGCGGCCGGTTTTGAGGGCGGCGGTGGTGTCGACGACGCGGCGGGCCTGGTGGCGTGCGGCCTGGAGGGCGATTTCGCCGGGGGCGCCGTCGCCGGCGACGTGGGAGGTGCCATAGGGGTTGCCGGACTGGAACTGGACGGGGTCGGTGTAGCCGGGGGGCACGATGATGCCGCCCCAGTGGTAGAAGGTGTTGGACAGGGCCAGGATGGTGGATTCCTGGCCGCCGTGGGCGGTGTTGCTGGCGGTGAACGCCGAGAACACCTTCCCGGCGATCTTCCCGGCGAACCACAGGGGTCCGGTGGTGTCGATGAAGGCCCGCAGCTGGCTTGCGGGGTTCCCGAACCGGCTGGGGGTGCCGAACAGGACCGCATCGGCCCAGGCGAGGTCCTCGTGGCCGGCCTCGGTGACATCCGCGGTGGCCGCACGGTGGGCCGCCCAGGCCGGGTTGGCCTCGATCGCCGCCTGGGGGGCGGTCTCGGCCACGGTACGCAGCCGCACGCGCGCACCGGCCTTCTCCGCGCCCTCGGCCACCGCCTGGGCCAGCGTGTGCACGGTGCCGGTCGCGCTGTAATAGATGATGGCAACGTTCACAGGTTCCACAACTGAATCCTTTTCTCTGCTTCTCTGCTTCTCTGCATGACATTCCGGCATTCCGGCGTTGCGGCATTCCCGCGTTGCGGCGTTGCGGCGTTCCGGCGTGCCGGTGTGGTGCGGGGCATGGGGCCGCTCCCCGCGCGCGGTAGCGGCGCCGCCGCTGCCTGATGCCCCCGCCTGCCCCTGCCCCCCTGCCTCCCTCCCCCTGGCCCCTGACACACCCGACGTGTCTGACGCGGTGATGCGGCTGACGCGTCTGGTGGGCCGGGCAGTTGGGGGGCCCGGGGGTGGGTGGTCAGCGGGCGATGACGAGGGTGGCGGGCGGGGCGGAGTGGAAGGTGATGTCGCTGAAGCCGGCCTTGGTGAGCCAGGCGTGGTAGTCCGCACGCCGCCAGGTGCCGCCCTGCTTGCTCTTGAGGAGCATTTCGGAGGCGAAGAGGAGCGGGAAGGCGGGTCCGCCGCGGTCGTCGTCGACGACGTAGTCGCACACGACGAGGGCGCCGCCGGGTTTGAGGGCGTCCTTCAGGCGGGTGAAGACGGCGATGTTGTCCTCAGGTCCTTCCTGGTGGGCGATGTGGGAGTACAGGGCGACGTCGTAGGTGTCCTGGCCGAAGTCGGTGTGGTGGAAGTCGCCGTCGATGCAGGTGAAGCGGTCGGCCAGGCCGCGTTCGGTGAGCAGGCGGCGGGCGATGGCGTTGATGGGTTCCCAGTCGAGCTGGGTGGCGCGGGCGGCCCGGTTGCGTTCGAGCCAGGTCGCGGAGTAGATGCCCGAGCCGCCGCCGATGTCCAGGATGGACACGGCTCCGGCCTCCTCCAGGCCCAGGACGTCGGCGGCGACGGCGGCGGCGGGCACGGACTGGGCGGCGATGGCGGGCACGACCTGGCCCCAGTGCGGGTTGTCGGCGACCTCGGTGGCCGGGTCGCTGACCGGGCCGCCGGCGGCGACCACGTCGGGCAGCGCCGTCAGGCTGCCCATGTGGGTCAGCTTCAGGCGGGCCATGGCGCTCAGGTCGGCCGGCCGGCCCTCCACGAGGTAGGCGTCGGCCTCGGCACTGTTGCGGTAGGTGCCGTCCTCAAGGACGACCAGGCCGATGCTGACCAGGCCGTCCAGCAGGCTCTGCGCGCCGCGCGGGGAGATACCGGCGCGGCGGGCGAGAGCGTCGGCGGTGCCGGCGCCCTCGTTGAGGTGGGTGAAGAGACGGTGGCCGGCCGCGGCGCCGATGATGCCGGTGGACCAGTAGCCGTTGATCAGGCGCAGGACCGTGTCCGGGGTGGGCTGCTGCTCGCTCATGGGGTTCCTCCCAGGCCCCGGGCGGGGGCCGCGTGGGTGTGAAGGGCGGTGCGCAGCCGGCTCGCGACCCGTTCGACCTGCTCGGGGGTGAGTTCGGCGTGCATGGGGATGGCCAGGTGGTGGTGGTAGAGGTCGGCGGAGACGGGGCAGGTCTGCTTGGACTCAAAGACCGGCTGCAGGTGGGTGGCCCAGGTGCCGTGGCCGCAGCCGATGCCCTGGGCGCGCAGGTCCGCGGCCAGCGCCGCGCGGTCCACCCGCTCGTCCAGGCGCACCAGGTAGGACTGCCAGGCATGCGTACGGTCGTCCGGCACCGTGGGCAGGCTCAGCAGTTCCTCGTCCGCCAGGAGCTCGCCGTAGCGGGCGGCCGTCTCGGCGCGGCGCCGGCGCAGTTCGCCGATGCGGCCGATCTGGACCTGCAGGATCGCCGCGGCGATGTCGGAGAGCTTGAAGTTGTAGCCGATCTCGGTGAACTGCGGGATGGGCAGGCCCACGACCTTGGACTGGTCGAAGATGCTGCCGATGCCGAAGGAGGACCGCAGCCGTGCGTCGTCGGCGAGGGCGGGGTCGGCGGCCAGCAGGGCGCCGCCCTCGCCGCTGGTGGCGCCCTTGCGGCCGTGGAAGGACAGGCAGGCCACCTCGGCCAGCGCGCCGGCCTCACGGCCCTGGTAGGTGGCGCCGACCGCGCAGGCGGCGTCCTCGATAAGGAACAGGCCGCGGGCATCGGCCAGGGCCTGCAGTTCACGGTAGTCGGCGGGCAGGCCGACGGTGTCCACCGCGATGATCCCCACCGTCCGGGGCGTGATGAGGTCGGCGACACTGTCGGGGTCGATGGTGTGGGTGTCGGCGCGCACGTCGGCGAAGACGGGCACCGCGTCCAGGTAGCGCACGGCGTGGGCGGGCGCGGGGAAGGTGTAGTCGGCGACGATCACCTCATCACCGGCCCGCACGCCCAGGGCGAGCAGCGCCAGGTGCAGGGCGGCACCGCAGTTGCTGAGCGCGACGGCCTGGCGGGCGTAGCGCTGGGCGAGCTGAGCTTCCAGGGCCTTGCCCCTGGGGCCCTGCCCGGCCGGCCAGCCCGAGGCGAACACCTCGGCGACAGCGGCCAGTTCCTTCTCGCCCAGGCTGGCATGGACCAGGGGTATGGGGGTGGTGTTCACGGTGGTCATGGCTCTCACTTCCCGCGGGTGGCGGTCGGGGGCGGGGTGTAGCGCAAGGGGGTGAGTTCCTCGACGTCGTAGCGTTGGCGCATCTCCTCCACCGCCGCGGGATCGACGCTGGCCCCGCGCGCCCAGATCTCGGTGATCTCTTCGAAGTACTGCTCGTGATCGGGTGAGGGATAGCTCTCGAAGAGCATCGTGACGGGCTTGTCGGTGGCGTTGCGAAAGGCGTGCGGGATACCGGGCGGCACGAACATGCAGCCGCCCGCGCTCGCGCGGATGACGCGTTCCCCGGCGGCCGAACGCCAGTGGTGCCAGGTGTCCTTGGTCCGCTCCACGGGCTCGAAACACATCAAATCCAGCTCACCGTCAAGGACGTAGAAGAACTCCTGGGACTCGCGGTGCACGTGAGCACCGACATCGAAGCCGGGCGGCACGACCACCTCGAAGATGGAGATGGAAGAGCCCTGCGCCTGGGTGGCCTTGAAGGTCACTTCCTGCGCCGGAGTGATCAGCTTGCGTCCCCCACCGGGCGGGACGATCAGGCCAGTCATGTGATCGGTTTCCTTCATGGACGAGAGGAACAAAAAGAGAGAGATCAGGGGGTGGCGGCGGTGCCGGCGCGGGCTCACGCCCCGCCCGCACGGGCGAACACGCTGTGCACCCCCCGCCCGAGGACCATCACCACAGGCCACAGGCCACAGGCCGCAGGCCACAGGCCGCAGGCCGTGAGCCGTGGACCATGGACCACCACCACAGGCCGTGGCCCGTGCACCGTGCGCCATGAGCCGTGCGCCATGGGTCGTGCGCCATGGGCCACCACCACAGGCCGTGGCCCGTGGGCCGTGCGCCATGGACCACCACCACAGGCCGTGGGCCGTGGGCCGTGAGCCATGGGCCCTGAGCCGTGACCGCAGGCCGCGAGCCGCAGGCCCGTGAGCCGAAAACAGCGGACCTGCACCGAGGGCCGAGAGCCCGCAGGACAGAGACCACCGGCGCGAGCCGGAGACCACGGCAGCAGCTGGGAGCTGGAGACACCCACCCGAGGACCCGAAAACCCTTGAGCCGAAACCCTGGTGGGCCCGACTCCGGGGCCAAGAGCCCGCAGACCGGAGGCCGCGAGCCACGGCCACAGGCCGTGAGGCGTGGCCACAGGCCGTGAGGCGTGGCCACAGGCCGTGAGGCGTGAGCCATGGCCACAGGCCGTGAGGCGTGAGGCGAAGGCAGCGGACCATGAGCCGGGGCCGGAAACCCTTGGCCCGAAGGCCTGGTGGACCCGAACTCCGAGGCCAAGAGCCCGCAGACCGGAGCCAACCCGTGGCCGCAGCCGGAGTCGGTACCGGAGCCGGGAATCGTGGCCGCAGGCCCGTGAGCCGAAGACGGCAGACCGTGCACCGGGTTACCAGCCGGAGCTGAACACCGGGGGCCGAGGCCGAGGCAACGGGCCGCGTGCCGGACCGAACGAAGGGCCACAACCCGAAAGCAGCAGCCCCCGACACCAAGGGCCGTCAGCCGAAGACAGCGGACCACACGCCAGCCGGAGGCCGCAGGCCGCAACCCGAGACAACGGGCCGTGCACCAGAGGCCGCAGGCCGTAATCCCACAGCCACGGACCACACGCCGCAGACAGCGGGCCGCAAACCGTGGGACAAGGCCAAAGGCCCATAACCCGACAGCGGCAGACCGCACGCCAGGGCCGGACCAGAGGCCGTAACCCAAAGACAACGGACCACGTCCAAAAGGGGACAGCAGCCGTTACCCGAAAGCAGCGGACCCTGCACCGAGAGCCGGGAGCGAGGCCGCACCCCGAAGACAGCAGACCGCACGCCGCGGGCTGTGAGCCACAGACCGCAGACCATGCCGAAGGCCGTACTCCGAAGGCCGCGACCCGAAGGCAACGGACCGCACGCCAAGGCCAGGCCGAAGGCCGCACCCCGAACACAGCGGACAGCACCCCGAAGGCCGCGACCCAAAGACAACGGCCGTACGCCAAGGGCCGGAAAGCCGTAACCCGACCCGACCCGACACCAACGGGCCCTACACCCGGAGGGGACGGGGACCGGAGGCCGTAAACCGAAAACAGCGGACCGGACACCGAAGACCGTAGCCGGAAGGCTGCAACCCCAAAGCAGCGGACCCTACGCCAGGAAGGGCGGACCGAAAACCGCACCCCGAAGACGGCAGACCCGACACCGGGACCGGGACCGAAAACCGCACCCCGAAGAGGCAGCAGACCGTACGCCGGGGCCGGGACCGAAGGCCGCACCCCGAAGACGGCAGACCCGACGCCGAGGCCGGGCCGAAGGCAGCACCCCGGAGACAGCGGACCGGACGCCAGGGGCCATGAGCCAAAGACGACAGACCGTACGCCGGGGCCGGACCGGAGGCCGTAGCCGGAAAACCCGTGGGCCGTGCGCCGGGGGCCGGAGGCCGTAGCCGGAAGGCCCCTGGGCCGTGCGCCGGGCGCCGGAGGCCCGGGGGCCGTGCGCCCGGGGCCCGGGAGGCGGGTAGCGCCGGTCGGGGTGGTGGGGGCGGACCGGGGCGGGGTCAGGGGGCGGGCGGGGCGTCGCTGTTCCAGCGGCCCAGGGCCATCTCCGCGGTGATACCGGGCCCGAACCCCGCGATCAGCCCCCGCGCATCAGGCATCGGGGTGTCCTCCTCGAACAGCCGCAGCGCGGCGTCCAGGACGACGGCGGAAGCGATGTTGCCGTACTCCGTCAGCGTCGACCAGCTGTGCCGGAAAACCTTGCGGTCCACATCCAGGAACTTGGCCAGATCGTTCAGGATCCGCGGGCCGCCCGCGTGGATGATGTAGAAGTCGAGATTGGAGGCATCCCAGCGGTGACCGGCGGCGAACTCCCGCAGCACCGGCGCCAACGGCTCCATCGTCCCCGGCACCCGCCGGTCCAGCTGGAAATGGAAGCCGGTGTCCCGCACCGCATAGGAGATCCAGTCCTCGGTGTGGGGAATGAGATAGGAGGAATTACGCTCCAGCTCGATCCCCGTGCCACCGATACCGCGGACCACCGCGGCCGCGACCGCGTCCCCGAACAAACCGTCGGACAGCAGCGAGCCGATGTCGTCCATGTCCGGCTGGTAGCACAGCGAGCACAACTCGCACGAGACGATCAGCACATTGCTGCCCGGGTGAGCCAGGCAGAAATCATGGGCCCGGTTGATCGCCGCACCACCGGCCGCGCAGCCCAGCTGCGCAATAGGAATCTGCCGGGTGTCGGAACGAAAACCCAGCGTATTGATCAGCCACGCCGTCAACGACGGCATCAAAAACCCCGTGCACGACACATAGATGATCGCGTCGATGTCCCCCGCACCCACCCCCGCGTTGGCCAGCGCCTCCTCGACCACGGCCGGAGTACGCTTCTTCGACTCCGCCTCATAGAGACGGTTGCGCTCAGTCAGCCCCGGATGCTTCAGGGTCTCCTCGATCGGCTGCACGATATGCCGCTTCAACACCCCCGTGTTCCGGATCAGCCGCAACGCCAGCGGAAGCTGCGGCTTCCCGGCATGAACCCTCTCGGCGAACTCCAGCGTCTCATCCGCTGTGATGACGTATTCCGGTACACGCACTGACGGCTTGCATAGCCTGGGCATAACGGGAATCCACTTTCTCTAGAGTCTGCCTGAGACACACGAACGAAACACCCACACACACCACAACCGCACCAGCCAGGCCAGCACGAACACCCCCAACCATCCCCCTCCTTGAACCCCAACCCGCCCCTCCCCCAACCCCGCCTTCCTCAGGAACGCCCGTAGGAAGGAACGCCCGTAGGACGAGCCTTCGAAAACCAGCCCCACAGGCGGCGCAGAGGAACAACAGCAAAGGAAGAGGAAAAGCAGAGAGAGGAGACGACAGGCGAAGAGGAATGCAGGAAACCCACCACAGAGGGGCGCGCAGGAAAGGCCCGGGAAAAGCAGCGGGCTGCAGGCTCGAACATGCTGGAGGCCCTGCCGGAACGGAACCATCCGAGGGCGTACTGGACGTACCGGGGGTGTGCAGGAGACACCGCGGATGTTGCGGATGTGCTGGACGTACCGCGCGACACGCGAAAAGCACTGCAGGTGCAGGAGGCACCGCGAGCGCTGGAGGCACTGCACGACACGCCAGAAGCACTGAGGAAGCCGGAGGCACTGCGGGACTTGCTGCACGACACACCAAAGACACTGAGGGTGCTGAAGGTGTGTACCGGGGCGGCCGGGACACAGCCTGAAGCACTGTGCAACGAATACCCGCCGCCCGGGGGCTGGACGGTGACCGGGGGCTGGACGGTGAAACGACACCAGACCCGAACCCGAACCCGGCACACCCCCCCCTTCCTGCCCCCTCCCCCTTCCAGCGGCCGGCGCCCGCGATCCGGAACACACCCGAACCCGACCACCCCGACAGAACAAAACCCCCCTCCCCGACACCAGAACAAGACGAGGCCAACAGGGCAACAGCACTACACAGAACGGGAAACGAACCCACCCAACCCAACAACACCCAACCAAGCCCACCCCCGGAGGAGAGCAGAACAAGGCAGAACAAGACAGGGCAGGGCAGAGCCTTCGGTTTGGGACCAGCCCAGATCAGTACGCCGGCCCCCATCCGGGCCACCGCACCACGAACGAAGGCACCATGACCCAGCCACGACGAGCACCAAGCCCCAGCCACACAGAACATGCCCCAAGGCAAATGCGGCCGGAGAACTCCCAGTCACAGGGCCGACAGCCCAGAACACCCCGACACACAGACGTCACCGCATACAGGCGCGCAAACACCAGGAGCAGGCAGGAGGGGAGAAACTTCGGCGCCGCAGAGGCCAGAAAACACGGCACGACCCGGGCGGGGCGGCGGTGACGAACCCTCAACCCACCGCCGCACAACCGGCTTTGGGCAGGGACGTCGTGCAGGAATAGTGACACGCCCACCACCCCGACACCAAGACCCCCCGAAAGTGACGTAAATCACCAGCGAAGATACTTGTGCTTCATAAGCTCCAACTACCCGCAGAGCAAGCCCCGATGACACCCGCCCTGCGTACCGCCCGCTGCCCCACCACCGGTCACCACCCTCGACAGCACCTCGACCGCGTACCCCACCTGCACCACAGGCTCCCCGGCTCGCCGTCACCGTCGCCTACGTGGCTGGCATCCTCGCCTGGTGCGCCACCCCTGAGTACGCCAATCACCGCTGCACACTCGCCGAGCGCGGGAGGGCGTGGCCGACCGAGTGGACGCGGCGGCGTCCCCGACCCACGCGGTCGCGACCGCCGTGCTGAGTGAGCGGGCCACACCCGACTGCGTCGAGCCCCTGGTGGCGCTGCTCGATACCGACGTGCATCCCCATACCCAGGAGGCCGCCGTACGCGGCCTGCTGCGGATCGGCACCGACGAGGAGCACGAGGCTTGCTGGCCCACTGCCTCACTGCCGGGCACCTGCACCGGTGGCACGTCGAGGCGCTGGACGTCATCGCCGCGGCCCGAGGAGCCGGTGACCTGCACACGCGGGCGGGGGGCGCTGGGTCTCGTTCCAGGCTGATCAGGTCCCCTCCGCACGTCACGCTCGGGCGTGCGTCCGACTTCTGGGGCAGACAGGAAGGGCGATCAAGGCTCTCACGATGCCGGCAGCGAACTCCATGTGCCGCGGCTCCCCTTCGACCCGCGAGCTCTGCCGACGCAGTGGCTGCCAGCTGCACGCTTTGCTCGACGAGCGGCACCAATCCGGCAGAACGGCGACTCCGTGGAAGCGCTGCCCGGCTGAACTCACGTGCTGCTCGTGCGGCTCGCAGTCGTACGAGTCAGCCCGCCTCAGCCAGTGGTGGTCCATTGGGGTGTGGGTCCGGGGCGGGCCGTGATCGGCTCGCCTTCGGTCCAGTCCCGGTACTTCACCTCGAAGGACTCGTCGCCGGTTGCCGTGTCGGCCGCCGAAGGCACCCGCGTCTTCAAGCTCTTGGGCAGGTCGCGCGTGGTGACGACCAGGGTGAAGCGGACGGTGCCGCCGGGGCGGTCGGCCGCGTAGGGGCGGTAGAGGGCGCCGACGGCCGGGTCGGCGGCCAGGGCGCGCAGCGGGGTGTTTCCGGTGAGGGTGCGGGTGCCGCCGTCCCGTTCGGTGCGCACACCGGTTGCGCCGTCGAGGAGCGCCTCGATGTGGGCGGGCTGGGCCAGCCAGCGGGTCTCCAGGGCGGCGTGCACATCGGCGTCGTCCTCGGCCGCCGCGGTCGCGTCGGGCTCGGTGCGGTATCCGCCGTCCGGGCCGGCCCCCGGTCCGGCCACCGCCTCGTGGGGCGTGATGGCGGCGCGGTTGCCGATCAGCACCACCTCCGGCGGATACCAGGGGTGGCCTTCGCCCCCGTCGTAGGCGACATGGGTCGCCGCCTTCGCGGTGATGGCGTCGACCAGGTCGAGGCGGGCCTGGCCGTGGAACGAGTCGGAGGCTCCGAGATCGCGGGCGCTGACGTCGACGCCGACCAGCCGCTGGGCCAGCATCGCGGAGCGGACGGTCTCGGCCCGGGAACCGGACGGTGCGGCGACGGACCGCTCGGGCTCGGACCCGTCGTCTTCGCCGGGCCACCACAGGTGGGCGGCGAGGCCTCCCAGGGCGCCGAGCACCAGCCCGATGGCAACCGCCGCCGCCATCGCACGGCGGCGCCGCAGTTGCGCGGACCGCTGCGGGGACTCTTCCTCGGACATGGCCCAGCCCCCTTCGGCACCGCCCGGCACGAGAAGCGCCGCGTTCCGTACACGGTAGGGCCGCCGGGGCGCAGACCATGGCGCTTCGCCGGATTCTTCGCGGGCCGGTGAACGGACGCGCCGCGGCCACAACGGCCGAGCGTCCCGCCTGCCTGCCGTGCCGTCAGATCCGCAGCAGCCGCTCGGCCGTCACACGGTAGTCGCGCAGAGCCAGGCGGTGCTGTTCGGTGTCGGTGGTCGGGGCCTCGGAGGGCGCTCCCCCCCTCCCCGCCCCCAAGGCGCCTCCAGGGACGACGCCACCGGTTGGTGTGACACGGGAGTGACCGCAGCCCGGCCGGACACGAGCTGAGGCAACAGGAAAAGCAGCAGATCAAAGCGCTTTCGTCAGACAGCGAAGCTGAGAACCCATATTTTCACGCTGCGCCAGCGGGCCGCCCTAGCTGTCTCAACGACATGTCAGTCCCGCAGTAGGGCCCCAACTGCCTCCCGATGCCCCCAACGATCGCCACTCGAACGCGACCGGCATCGTCCTGCCGCACAGGGTCTCCGCCGCGCCCGCAGTCACCAACGGCAGGTTGGACCACGAGATTCAAGAACGCCGTCGTCAAGCATGATGTGACAAGCCCGAGTAGCGCACGCGTCACGCCACGACGGCGGTCAGCACGTCTTTCAGCAGGAAGGCGGCGAGGACGGCGAAGGTGACTCCGGCGACCATGTTCACCGTCACGGCAGTGCGGCGACCTCGTACCAGTCCCTGACCCAGCCGGCCGGCGCACAAACCGATCGTGCTGTCCCAAACGAGCCCCATCACCAGGAAGATCAGTCCGAGGGCGAGCAACTGGAGCCAGAGCGGGCCGCGTTCGGGGTTGGTGAACCGCGGCAGGAACGCGGCGAAGAACAGCACGATCTTCGGATTGAGCAGATTGGTGAGGACGGCCCGGCGCAGCAACTGGCGCCCGGGCAGCGCCTTGGGGGCCTGCGTCGGCGTCTTTCGGGCCGAGCGGATCGTGGTGAGCGCCAGCCACCCCAGATAGAGGCCGCCGACCAGTTCCACCAGCGTTAGCACCACGGGCGTGGAGCGCAGCAGGACGGCGAGGCCAAGCACCGCGGCCATCACGTGCACGACCATGCCGAGCGCCATGCCGGATGCGGAGACCAGGCCGGCCCGCGGGCCTCGCTCCAGGGCCACGGCCACGATGTACGCCACGTCGGGCCCCGGAGCGACGGTGATGATCGCGACCGCCGCCAGATAGGCCGGCAGAAGAGTGAGGTCCAGCATGTCAGCTCCCGAGAGTCAGCCACGTAACACCCTTCGTACGTTCAACACGTTACTCACCCGACCCGGAGTCACGCAACGCGAAAACTGCTGTCAATGCGTTACGCTGGGATGCATGGCTGTCACTCTCACGGAGATCCCCCTCGAGACGCTGACGGAACTGGTCAACGGCTGGGGCACGCTCCCACGCCAGGAGGACGGCCGGGGAGAGAGCCCCCACCGCCCCGTCGCAGACCTCGCCGAACACCTCGGCCTGCCCGCCCGCGTGAGCGACGCGCTGAGCCCGGAGGCACTCGCCGACGCGGCGGACCGCCTCCACGTGGTCTTCTGCGCACCGGACGGTGCGGCCTGCGCGCGGCGCCTGACGCGGCTGTTGCGCGACAGCGGGGTTCGCCCCGTCATGCAGTCCGGGGCCGACGGATCACCGCGCGCCGCGTGGAGCGTCGACGACGCCCCGCACGCCCTGGTCGCGGCGGCGGCGGTCACCCTGCGCAGGTACGTCAGCGATCACGGGTTCGCGCGGATCGGCATCTGCACGGGAAGCCATTGCGCGGACGTCTACCTCGACCAGTCGCCCGGCGGCCGGCGCCGGTTCTGCTCGGTGACCTGCCAGAACCGCACACGTGTGGCGGCATTCCGCAGCCGCAGGGCCGCCACAGAGCGCTGAGCCCAGGGCCGCGGCGCCGCCGGAACCTGAGCGAACGGCCGCGGTGGGCCCGTCACGAGCGGCTGAGATAGATGCCGCGCTCAGCTCCTTCACGCGGACCAAGTGTCGCCGCCGAGCAGACTACGGCCGTGGCTTCCACATCGTGCACACGGGACAGTCGCAGTCGGATCCGGTCGGCCACAAGAGAGTCCAGGTCGGCCCTTCGCCGGACTGATTCGTCCCAACGTGCGCGTTGTTGGGACGGTCAGCACCATCGAACGGCCGCCGGCCCTAGGCTAGCCAGCATGGCGACCAACGACTTACGAGACGACGAGCTGTGGCCGCTCCCTCCACCCTGGCTGATGGCCTGCGACGAATGCACGCGCCTGTATCAGCGCATGATCACGATGCGGGACGCCGTCGCAGAGGCTGAGCTCGTGTCGCCGCCCGGGGTGGATTACGACCCGTTCGACTCCGGGCTCTCCGCGCAGCTGGCCCTCGGACAGCACATGGCGACCGAACACGTCGAGCTTCTACCGGATTTCGTAGCGGCGTGCCCGCGGTGCACGACGTGCCGGGAGAGTCTGGAGCGCCCGGCCATGTCGGACCAAACCACCAACTGGGCAGTCACGGCGGCAGCCGAACATCGGGCGCGGCATCTGATCGTCCCGGCGGCGATGGCCGAGCGGCTCTGATCAGGTCGCCTCCTCGTGGTGTTCCGTTCTTGCACCGGATCAGGTGTGCAGGTTGGCGGGGAGCCGAAACGGCTAGGAGCCGCCTGCGACGCGGCGGTTGAGGAAGTGGGTTCACCCCGCCCCACACCGGACCGGAAAGGGCCGAGACACCGACTGGCGACGCCCGGCCAGCGGCAGAGCCCTGGCCACCGGCGCGCGGAACGACCCCGGCAAGCGTCCGGACCTCAGGCGGCGTACAGATCAAACGTGGAACTGCGCCGCGGCCCCGCCACCACATCCAACTGCGGGTCCACCGCCAGCATCGCCTGATGCAACCGCTGCACCTGCGGCGACGGCTCCACCCCCAAACCCTCGATCATCCTGATCCGCAACCTGCGATAAATCTCCAACGCCGACGCCTGACGCCCCGACCGGTACAACGCCACCATCGCCTGCGAATGCAACCCCTCATGCTGCGGATACCGCGCCGTCAACTCCGTCAGCTCCGCAATCAACCCCGCATGCCGGCCCAACCGCAGATCAGCGTCGATGCGCCGCTCCACCGTCCCCAACCGGCTCTCCTCCAAACGCATCACCTCAATCTCCAGAATCGGCCCCACCCGCACATCCACCAACGCCGGCCCACGCCACAACGCCAACGCCCGCCGGAAACAATCCGCCGCCCCCGCATCATCACCACCATCAAAAGCCGCCCGGCCCTCCCCCGCCAGACGCTCGTACACCTGCACGTCCACACTCTCAACAGGTATCTGCATCAGATACCCCCCATGCCGCGTCGCCAGCACCTCCTTCGCCGACCCAGAACCACCCGCCCCCAACGCCGCACCCAAATGCCGCCGCAACTGCAAAATGTAGGTCTGCAACGTCGTCAACGCACTCTGCGGCGGCTCCGTCCCCCACAACTCCTCCATCAACGTCGGAACAGGCACAACCCGCCCCGGATAAAGAGCAAAAAGAGAAAGAATCTGCCGCGGCTTCCCCGCCGTCGGAACAATCGACTGCCCATTGACCTCAGCACTCAACGGACCCAAAACCTGAACCTTCATGGAAAACTCCCCCGTACATCATCGAATTCCAAGCACAACGCTCAATCCATCGACCACCAACGCACCCCGCTCCGCCAACACCCCCCACCACACGACTCGAGGACAACCCCGGACCTACGACACATCAGCCACACCTGCTCCGCGACGACGCGGCATCTCGTGCGACTCAGGAACAGCTAACGCCCGCACCTCGCGTGCGTCTCGCCCCGCGGCGATCCCTACCCGCACCAATACGCGAGACAGACACCAACTCAGCTAACAAACCGTCAACATGCCCTGTACGCACGCACGTTAGAGACTCAACGCCAGGAGCGAGCAGCCTCAAACGACGACCACGCGACCACCAGGAAAACGTTGCCCCCCAACACCCCAGACGGGACAGGACGAACAAGAGAGACGAGGGAGCCGGAACACAGCCACCCCCACCAAGCGCCAGCGCACGGCCCGCCCAGACGGCCAAGCACGCAACAAGCCGCAACACGCAACGAGCGGAGGGCTGCTGGCAGGAGACAGGGCGGCGGGCAGCACAAGAGACCCGAGAAGGGCCAAACCAGAGAAACCGAGAGGGCCGGAGCGCGTCACACCAGCCGCACTCAGCCACACCAGGAGCCGGACCGCGCGCTACCCCGCAACAGCCGACAGCCCCCCACCGTCCCGCCGAGCACATCATCGTCCACAGCGTCCCCCTGAAAGCGAAGATCAAAAACTCCCGCACAACCACGGCGCTGAACCGCACCCAAATTCAATTGGATCCCCCACTTCCTGTCAATAGAAAACCGCGTAGCTGGTTTCTACCCCCGCCCTACCCACAGCCCGCCACGACACCACCCACACTCCAGAAAACCCCAGCTCAACAACCTGGCATCACGGCAGTCCGCACCTCACAGAAACAGCGACCACCCGCTGTTTCCAGCCAACCACCCCCCGAGCCCTCCCCCGGCCGACGAGCGACGAGTGATGAGCAGCTACAGAGGCAAGCGCAGGATGCGGGCACAGGAGGGCAACAGGCCCGCCTCGCCCGGGACTCGACCCCTCGCGGGGGACCCACAACAGCGAGATCGGCGAGCCCAGAGCGGCACAAAGGCTGCGAGCGAAGCAAGGGCGACGGAGACAGCGGCCACCAGGAGGCCTGGGCGTCCCTGAGGACGTAAGCCACGACGCAGTCGACATGCCGCGGTGGCGTGTGGCGCTCGGCGACGTCCGACAGGCCGAACGCGAGGACGGGGAGTCTGGCGCACGGCACAGAACGTCGCTGCCCCAAAGGCCGAACGAGCGCGCCGCGCCGGGCCGGGCAGACGGTCCGGCGATCGAGCGCGCGAGGTTACATCGAAACGAGGCGGGCAGCGGCGCCATGTGTGACCGCCTCACCGAACTGCCGGAAAGCACAGGAGTCCAGTGCACGCGGCAGGCCGAGACGGATGCCGCCTCCGAACAGCAGCGTAGCCACGGCCATCCCGACGACCTGCTGAGCGGAAGAGGCCTCGGCCGTCCTGAAGAATCGCGCATTCGACCAAGCGGAAGACCACAGACGCAACGCAGCTGCAACCCGCCCGACGGCAAGCGAGTCGGGCCCACGGGTGCAGGGCTCGCCAGCCCCACAGCAACCACCGGATACACGACAGGCGCGCTGGCCTCAACTAGCCGCAAGATCAATAGCTTTGCGGCAACACAGGGCCTTAGGAAGCGAGGCAGAGGCCGGCGACTCGGCCACCGGTCACGCACCCCCTACGGCGAACCTCGCACCTGTGCACCGCGCATCACGCACTGAATCCCGAGTCTCAGATGCGGCGATCTCCTGAGGCGCAACGGGCGGGACGGCCCCCGTCGCCGCCTCAGCCGGCCCGGAGGCTCATCGCCAACTGTGCGGCGCCCTATACGCGGTGGCTTCTGGCGCGCGCCAAGAGGCCCTCCCACCAACCCCGCCACCTGCACCTGAACCTGCTGACACACCGGCACCTACACCAGCGCCAGCGACAACCGATCGACTCTGTCCCGCCGCGAGTGAGAACAACGTGACCGCGACCGCAGCGAGTTCCTCCTCAGAGGCTCGACCGCGCACCACCTTGAACAGTGCGACCTCAACGGCGTCCACGCGCCCCCCTCCCTGCGGTACGCCCACAATCGACCAACCGCCTCAAAACACACTCGGATACCGCTGGACCACGGGACCGCCCTTCACGCTCCCCCCTCCCCTGCTCGCCAGCCACCATCCAGCACTTCGGGCATCTGGTCGGCCGTTTCGAAACGTTGAACATACCATCGACCCGGTTTCTTTACGGCCCCCATACCAGGGCGATCGTTCGATCACCTCTCCCCCGCATCCAGGCCTGACCAAGAAGAACGGAAGAGCAGCCATTCAAGCCAATTGGCCGTCCCGACCCGCCACTCCACCGCTAGGCAACCACCAGGGTGGCCATCACCGCGACCCTCTCCCTCGGCAAGCGGAATGCGATACATCCGACCCACGAGGACAAGCCGCAGTGACGCACCTCTAGATACGAAACCGCCATGCTGGTTTTATATGGTGACCGGAATCCACCCTCGACAGGAGTCACCCGTGAGCAAGCAGGAACGGGCCACCCGTACCCGCAACGCCCTGATTCTTTCCGCCGCAAGACTCTTCGAGCGGCACGGCTACACCAGAACCAGCCTCGACGACATCAGCAGCGGCGCCGGCGTCAGTCGCGGCGCCCTCCACTTCCACTTCGAGAACAAGGCCGCCATCGCCCACGCCGTGGAACAGTCCGCCACCCAGGCCCTCCATCAGACCGCGAACGACATCCCCCACCGCTCCAACTCTCTCCAGACCCTCATTGACCTCACACACCACCTCAACCACCTCCTACATCACAACACCACCGTTCGGGCCGGATTCCGCCTCAACACCGACACCGCCCCGCACACCACGCACAACCTCCGCCAGCAGTGGCACACCTGTATCCATCAACTCGTCACCCGCGCCGCCAGCCAAAACACCCTCAACAGCAACATCCACCCTGATCACCTCACCACCACCATCGTCGCGACCACGACCGGCCTCGAAATCCTCAGTCGCACCAATCAGCAATGGCTCACCCCCGCCCCCCTCACCACCTTCTGGGAACTCCTCCTCCCGACCATCACCGCCCCCACGGCCCACAGCGCGTTCGACCCGCACGGCACCGACGGTCCTCCCGGCGAGGGCGGCATCCACCATGACGAACGTGGAGCAGAGGCGAAGAGCGGCGGAGCAGGAGGCACACGCTCCTGACATCGCTCGACAAGGCGGGTTCAGCTTTCACTACCAGCAGTCGGCAGCCCAGCCGGCGCGCAGTACCACGCGCCGAAAACCGCCCTAGGTGCACCCGCTGCGCCAGGCTCCTGGCGGTCACTGCGCGGCCCTCGTACGGAGAGGCCCCCCAAGCCCAGGAATTAGCCCAGAGCGATGGTCAACTGCTTCGGAGTCGTGCCCGGCCAGCTCCTTGCGCCGGTCCCCAACACGGGCCGGTCCCCAACACGGTAGGAAACAGCCTGCCGCCTGCCGCACACGTCAGGCTTTCGGGAACCTTTGCGACCTGGGACGGGGTTGTGTGCGGCGTAGGCGTTGCCCGTGTAGGGGGCGGGGAGGGATGCGGCCAGAATGCTGACGCCACGATCGTTGTCGCTGCCCGCAGCGATCGCAGTCGCCTGCCCGCAACGGCCCTCCTGTAGCCCGACTTTTCGACGGTAGGGGCCACACTACTCACAGCACCGTCCAGGGGCGGTGCGGAACAACTAGCGGGAATCCGAAGCCTGTTATCGAACAGACACGCTAAGCTACCAACGTTGTGATCTGCACACCGTGGGCGGAGCGTAACGTCGCGGCGTCTGCCGCTCAAGGCGCATAGGGAGAAAGCAGGTTGACGCACGCTCAAGGGTCGCACGACGGCAAAGTCGCCCTCATCCGGCCCTCAACAACGCGGGCACCGCCGTGGAGAAGAGCCCCTTGCCCTGATGGATGACACCGTCTACGACCTGATCATGGACACCAACGTCCGCGGGGTCTGGAACTGTTTGCGCCCCGAGATCGGCGTGATGATCGGGAACAGTGGTGGAGCGATCGTGAACACGAGCAGCGTGGCCGGCATGGTCGCCACCTCAGCGGCTGCCGCCTACATCGTCGCCAAGCACGCCGTGGTCGGTCTCACCAAGGTTGCCGCGGTCGAGTACGCCTCCAGCAATATTCGAGTCACCGCCATCGCCCCGGGCCTGGCCCGCTCCGAAATGGTCGAGGACTGGTTCAGCCGTTCCCTGCCCAGGAAGCCAGGAGCAAAGCCTCTTCACCGCAGAACCGTATGGCGGGAGCCGATGAAATCGTCGAAGCCGCCGCATGGCTGTGCAGTGACCGCGCCTCCTTCGTCCCCGGCGCCCCTTCGCCCGTCGACGGCGGCGCCACCACCTGGTGAGCCGTGGTCCCGCCCAGCACGGCCCCGACACGGCCCTGGTTGCCCGCAGGCTTCACGCCTCCCGAAGGATGAGGCGGTGGGCGGAGCGTTTCAAGAAACACTGTCGGTCAGGACGGGGCGCGGAACGGACACGGTCTGCGCGAAGAGGCGCGCCCCGCGGTCCGGCGTCAGATCCAGACGGGCCAGGACCGCGGGCACCGCGATCGCCGGTACCACGTGGTCGTAGAGCGTCGCGATACGTCGCTCGACATCGGTCAGGCCATGCTCCAGTTGCGAGAACAGCTGAACTCCGTGGAAGGCACCGACGAGAAGCTCCGCGGTCTGCCTCGGCACCACATGCGAGAGGATCTCACCCCGTTCCTTGGCATCGGTCAGCATCCCGACGGACAGTTCGACCCACGCCGGCCAGGCACTGCCGTAATGTTCCCTGCCCAGCGCATCGGATGAGAGCACGGCGCCGGCTCGAACCACCGGATCCCTCGGCAGCCGGTGCGCGAGCAGCAACCCTACATCGATCCATTCCTGGAGCTTGAGGTCCTGCGGCGGTCCCGTATAGGCGGTCTGCGCCTCCAACACTCCCCGGGCCAAGGCTTCCTTGGAGTCGAAGTGGAAGTACAACGCCCCCTTGGTGACTCCGGCGATCTTGAGGATGTCCGAGACCGTGGCCGCCGCGTATCCATGCTGGCCGAACACGATAGCGGCTGCCTCCAGCACCGCGCGGCGCGTCCGAACCGCACGCTCTTGCTGCGCCACGTGACCTCCCCTGCACTCCGCGCCATATCGGGTATGCAGCGGACCCGAAAACAATCGTCGTGGGCGTACCTTACCCACAACTTCCCCGAGCGACCCCGCCAAGGATCTTGAGCATCGTTCTGCCCGCATCTGCCCACCTGAAGGCATGTCTCTGCTCTCAAATCCATTGCACTCCGTGCCGCTGAGGCCGCCCGGCGCATCCGGCATTCAGCTGCACCCGGCCACGCGAAGGATGCGGTGCACGCGCATGGGCAGGGGCGGACGGCTGCCGCCCAGCGTCAATATATGGGCGGAGGGCGGGAGTTGCCTTGCCCGGGCGTTGACCCGCTAGCCCCAAAAGTCTCCGGCAGCTGCCTCCGCGTCCACTCTGCGCAGCAGCTCCTCATCGATCTCCCTCAGCGCACCGACCACGTGCCGGACTCCGGCCCGCTCCATCGACCGCCGCTGGAAGCCTCTCCCGTCACCACTGGGATGCCCGATGAAGGGCGTCCCCAGCTCCCGCGCCGCCTCCGCCACCCGCGCCACATCGTCAATGAAGAGCACTTGATCCATACGGAGTGCGAACATCTCCGCGATCTCCCGGATACCCGGACGGAAATCATTCGTACAGACATATACCGGACCGTCGAAATACCCTGCCCTGTCTCCCAAATAGCGGTCGAAATGCGATCTCTCCAAACCTCCATAGCAAACAGCGGGAACGTTCAGCGACCGCAGCCTCCGCAGCAACTCATCCGCCCCCTCCAAGATCCTGACCGGATGCTCGAGCACATAGCGCGCCCGTTCCTCGAAATACGCTTCCAGCAGCTCTTGTGCACTCCCACCCAAAACTTCCGCGGCAACATGCGCCGCCACCATCTGCGGCTGCGACAACAACGCCCTCTCGAATTCCTCCCCGTACACCCCGCCTCGCGATTCCACCAGGCGCCTGATCACCGGACCGAAACTGTCATCCAGCAGAACGCCGTCGATGTTGACCGCCACCAGGCCCAGGTGGGCCAACCCCTGCCCTTGCCCCTCCTCACGTCTACCCTCGCCACCACCGGTGCGGCTCATTTGCCCAGCTCCACGATGCACACTCCCGTCACCGACCACGACAGCTTCCAAGTCTCTCCGGCGCCTCCGACCGCCACCCCACCGGCGAACCCGACCCCCACGCAAAACGGAGCAAGAAAATCTCCTTCCAGTTATGACCTTAAGGAAGACCGGTATCCGATCTCTCTCAGCCGACTCTCCGTAGAGAATCACGAGCACTGGTGGCACGGCCAGCTGCAGTTCGCGGAGGCCACGACCAACACCACGGCGATATCAATGAAACCGACCGCCCGGTTTTGTGCTAAACGGACGTCACGGATCCCCTTACGCTGAACCCTCCATCAAAAGGAGCTACGCAGCGTGACAGAAGCCTGGTTCCTCTGACTGGCTGCCATTTCCTACGCCGTCGCATGTAATCGCCATCGACTCTTGTCTCAAAAACCGGTGGGTATGTATGTTATGGCCTCAGTTTCATTCACCTCCAGGGGGAGAGGTTCATGAGCGGTCTTGTCCTGACGCCACGGAACAGTTGCAACAGCGGGACCACACACGACGATCAGGATCTACAGTGCCCGGAGGACCTGATCGGGCTCTTCGAGGCGCAGGACGAGCCCCGGACACCGAGCCTGACGCCCCCCCTACGCGAACAGGAATCGCAGGACGCCGCGACGACGGCCCACTCCGCCGCAACCGTCCCCGCGTCGGCGAAGCCCCGGAGCGCGATGCCGGCTCAGAAGTCGCTGGCTATACCCGGTCCCCTCACCGTTCCCTGCACGCCGGCACCACCGTCCGCGCTCGCCAGCACCGTCGCCAGGCAATACGTTCATCGCGCGGCGCATGCCGAAGTCTTCCTCACCGGACACCACAAGACCGGTGAGAACACTTATGTCCTCACCGGTCAGTGGCCCCGCGCCCACGCCTTCTTCTCCACTCCGGACGGGCGCAGCCACGATCATCTCCAAGCGTGCGAAACGGTCCGCCAGTCCGGCATCTATCTCGCGCACACGGAACACCAGGTCCCCCTGGACCATCACTTCGTCATGCAGGACCTGACGGTCACCACGCATCCCCAGCACCTCGGCATCGAGACCACACCCACCGATCTCACCCTCAACGCCATCCTCACCCGCAACGCCCACGGTGCGCACTTCGCCATCTACCTCACCATCACCAACGCTCACCAGCACATCGTCGCAACCGGCCGTGGACACTTCACCTGCGTCTCCCCTGCCGTCTACCGACGCATCCGTGCCACTCCGATGGCCACCCTCAGCGCTCTCCGTCACACCCCCACCGACCAGAACCCCACCGCCTTCGGTCGCTCCCACAGCCACGACCTCGTCCTCGCCCCCACCTCCCGGCACGACACCTGGCTCCTCAATCCCGACCCCATGCATCCGATCCTCTTCGACCACGACACCGACCACATGCCCGGCATGGTCCTCGTCGAGGCCGCCCGCCAGGCGACCCGCCCCCACCTCCCACCCGACGCCACCACCACGCACACCCGCACCCAGTTCCACCGGTACGTCGAGCTCACCGACCCCTGCTACATCTCCATCACCCCCCAGCCCACCACCGCCCCGCAAACCCGGACCCACACCATCACCGGGCACCAGAACAACCAGCCCACCTTCACCACCCACCACACCGCGACCACCGCGTGATGGGGCGGCATCGTGTGAGCTACGGGGTTGCTGGAGAAGTCGACCTGGATGATCAGTGGTCGGTCGGTGCTCAGTTCTACGCGAGGCCGTCTCGCGACTCCAAGTCGCCCATCACGACCACCTCGCCCTCCGGAGTACTCCTTGCGAGGATGCCGGTGCGGAAGTAGCCGTCGGTGGTGAAGGCGCGTGTGTTGTGGTCGGGTGCTCGGTAGTAGCCCCTGATCGTGCACGGGCCGCGGGTGAGGAGTTCGCCGGGCTCGCCCTCGGGCATCTCCTTGCCGTGCGCGTCGACTATGCGGATCTCGTCGTCGGGTGAGAGTGGACGGCTCTGCATGGTGCGGATGGGGTCCTGCGGGTCGTCGAGCGGGTCGACGGCCCGGGTCAGGGTGAGCAGCCCCTCGGCCATGCCGAAGAGCCGTTGGACACCGCAGCCCAGTTCCCTTGCCATACGCTCCGCGGTCGCAGGCGCAGCCGCCGTCGTCTGGTGCATCGGCCCGCCGGCGAGCTGGACCAGGCGCAGGGTGTTCACGTCGGCCTCAGCCGTGGGGAGGACGTCCAGCCAGCGCTGGGCAGCGGTCGGTTCCAGTGTCGTGACGGTGACCCGCTCTCGCTCCACGGCCGTCAGGCACCTCTCGGCTTCCGGGTCCTCGACCAGGACGACGGTGCCGCCGACGGTGAACGTGCCGATGATGCCGGGGCAGCCGAACGCGAAGTTGGACTCGGCGGGCAGGGCGGCGAGGTACACGTCGTCGTCAGTGAGCGAGAGCAACTCGGCGGTCGCACGGGCCTGGTAGGCGTAGTCGTTGTGCGTGCGCGGGACCAGCCTGAAGCTCTCGGCACCGGTGCCGACACCGGAGAGCAGAAAGAACGCCACCCCGTCCGCGCCCCGTACTTGCGGCCGTTCAGGCGGCGCGTCCACCGAGGTCAGCGGGAAATAATGACAGCCCGTGGGGTCGATCGTGAGGCCGCCGTACGGAGAAGCCGTACCCGGTGCCTCGTACGTGAACACCCGCCGCAGAAAGACCCCTTGGGCCGCGACGTCGGCGACCATCGCAGAGTGGTCGAAGCCCTGGTAGGTCGACGGGCCGACGTAACCGGCCGCCTCCGTGATCCGTACGAGGTTCGAGATCTCGGCGCCGCGGTGTGACATCGGGCAGAACACGGGGATCGCGCCTGTCCGCATCAGCGCGAACACGGCGACGACGAATTCGGGAACGTTCGGCATCTGGACGACGACCCGTTGGCCCGGCCGCAGACCGCGCAGCCGGAAGCCGGCGGCCATGCGGTCGGCGCGCCTGTTCAGCTGCGCGTACGTGAGGCGGGTGCTGTCCTGGACCAGCGCGGTCCGTGCTCCGTGCTGCACGGCCCAACCGCGCAGCAGGTTGTCGAGCGTGTTGCCGCGCCAGTGACCGACCTTCCAGTACCGGTCGACGAACTCCTCTGGCCAGGGCGTGCAGCCCACGAGCACGGATGTCATGCGGTTCCTTCCGTACCAGGCGTGCCGGGAGGTCCGGGCGCTCCGGTACGTACTGGTCGCACTGGCTTCCCGACCTCTTGATCCATTCATCCCAGTCGGCCCACGCGGTCGCAGGCAATCCGCTGTACGAACCATGGGTGACGATTTCCCTCGGCAGAACATCCAAGGTGCCCCGCTCCCCTGGACTGGATTTCGCGTCGGCAACTTCCCGCGGCGGGACGAGTGGCCTCGCCCGCGCGGCTCTGCCCTCTCTCCAGGCGCCCGACACATCGCACAATCGCTGTAGTCCATGAAGCGAAGGTGGTACACCGATGCACTCCAGTCCCGGCCCCAGCTCCGGCCCCGGCCTCACTCCAAGCCCCCGCCCCGCCAACTACAGTCGCGTCTCCACCGACCTCGCCCTGCGCAGTGACCGTGAGCTACAGCGCCTTCTGGATGCGGCCTCGCCTCTCGGATCCGGCATCGGCGGGAGCTCCGCGCTTCTCCAAGTCGCGGGTCTACCGGTCTTCGTGAAACGTGTGCCTCTCACCGAGGTGGAGTTGGAACCGGATCATCTCCGCTCCACCGCCAACACCTTCGGGCTGCCCCTCTTCTGCCAATACGGCATCGGCGGACCGGGCTTCGGCGCGTGGCGCGAGGTCGGCGCTCATACGATGACCACGAACTGGGTGCTCGCGGGCGCACATCAGGGGTTCCCGCTCATGTATCACTGGCGGGTACTCCCGAACCCGGCGTCCGTCTCCCTGCCGTCGGAGCTCGCCGACGTCGAGCGGGCCGTGGCCTATTGGGGCGGAGGGAGCGCCGTACGACGCCGTATCTCCGCCCTTCAGAAGTCCTCATCGAGTGTTGTCCTGTTCCTCGAGTACATTCCCCAAACCCTGCACACTTGGCTCAGCGAGCAGGTGCGAACGGGCCACGACGCGATCGTCCGGGCCTGCGCCCTCATCGAGAAGGAACTGGTGACCGGGACTTCCTTCATGGACGACCGCGGGCTTCTCCACTTCGACGCCCACTTCCAGAACATCCTGACCGACGGGCAGCGGCTCTACTTCTCCGACTTCGGGCTGGCACTCTCCTCGCGGTTCGATCTGTCGTCCGCGGAACGAGACTTCTTCGAGGCGCACAGGACGTACGACCGCGCGTATACCCTCAGCTACCTCGTGAACTCGCTCCTCACCGCCCTCTTCGGCTGCGGGCGAGCCGAACGAGAGGCGCTGATACGCGCGTGCGCCGAAGGTCGGCCTCCATCCGCCGGCCTCCCGGAAACGGCTGCGCTCCTCGCTCGTCTTGCACCGCTCGCGGCGGTCGTGACCGACTTCCTCGGGCGGCTGGAGCACAAGAGCCGGAGCGTCCCGTATCCCGGGGAGGACATTCGACGGATCCTGAGCCGCGAAAGCTCGACCGGCGCAAGAACCTGAGGAGTCGCGAGTGCCGCGAAAGCCGCGAGTGCATGAGATAACCCCGTGCGCACGCGCCATCCCTGTGTTCCTATACTCGTGCGATCTTGCGCATTCAGTGAACGGGGGGAAGACAGTGAAACTTGCTGAGGCACTGGCCGAGCGGGCCGAAGCGGCGCGTCGTGTGGAGCAGTTGCGCTCGCGCGTCGTCAGCAGTGCGCGGTACCAGGAGGGCGAGACGCCCGCCGAGAACGCCGCCCAGTTGCTGTCCGACGCCGGCGAGGCACTGGACACCCTCGAGTCGTTGATCCGACGGATCAACCGCACCAATGCGACGGTCGACTTGGGTGAGGGCGACACACTCACCGACGCGCTCGCGCGCCGGGACGTCCTGCGGCTGCGCCACTCGGTGGTCACCGCGGCCGCCGACGCCGCGGCGGGCACCGGCGATCGCGGCTACGGCCGGCAGTTGCGGTCCGAGCTGATGATGCTGTCCGCTCTCCCCGTCGCCGAACTGCGCGGGCAGGCGGATGCGCTCGCACGGGACATCCGCGAGATCGACGTACGCATCCAGCGTGCGAACTGGGAAGTCGATCTGCTGGACTGATCCGTCCGGCGGACGCGAGCGTTCCAGCTGGAGGCGATGGGGAGCAGGTAGCTGTTCCGGAGGCGTGCACACACCGAGAGCCGCGGTTTACGGCTCACTCCTGGCGCGTGGAGAGCAACGCAGGGGTTCGATTCCCCGTTAACAATGCAGCTCCGCACCGCGTACAGGTGACAGTGCACATTGCACAGCACATCACCACGTGCAGATCCGGACAGTGAGGGCGGGCTCGGGGTTTCCCCATCGTATGCAGTCGGCGGCGATTGCACCGCGTCGCAGACCACCGCGTTGCAGGCCACCGTGGGCCGCCGTAGGCGTTCGCACGCGGTAGTCCCATTGAGGTGCTCGGGCGCCTGACGCGACTGCCGTACGCCGCCCCGAGGGCCGAGTTCCTCTGCGTGGCGTGAAACCGACCTTGACCGCGGCTCGCCGAAGTCTATGGTCCGGACTAATCAGCAGTCGCGCCCACGTGGCCACATCCCTCGATGCGGTCACCCCCCTATACGCCCTCCCCGTTCCTCCCTCGCCCGCACCCGCGTCCCCACCCGCCCCCTCCCCCACAAGAGCACTTCGCGCTGCACACCCCCATGAAGCAATGCAGTGAAGGAGTACGTATGGACAAGAAGCGGAAGATAGCCGCCGCGATCGGTGCCGGTCTGGCACCGGTCCTCGCCCTCACGCTGCCGACCGGTTCGGCCAGCGCGCACGGCTATGTCAACGCACCGGCGAGCCGGCAGGCGCAGTGTGCGGCCGGCACGGTGTCGTGCGGTGAGATCAAGTACGAGCCGCAGAGCGTCGAGGGGCCCAAGGGTCTGCGCAGCTGCAGCGGCGGCAACGCCAGGTTCGCGGAACTCGACAACGACAACAAGGGCTGGCGGGTCAGCGACGTCAGCAGGACACAGACTTTCACCTGGACGTTCACCGCACGTCACCGCACCGCGAACTACGAGTACTTCGTCGACGGCACCAAGGTCGCCACCATCGACGGGGGCAACCAGCAGCCGCCGGCGACCGTCACGCATCAGGTCAACCTCGGCAATGCCACCGGCAGGCACAAGGTCCTCGCGGTGTGGAACATCGGTGACACGTCCAACGCGTTCTACGCGTGCATCGACGTCAACATCCGCTGACGGTGGGCCTCTTGCTCGCACATCTCGTCGACCGCACACCGCGGTAACCGACCGCCCCGGTGACCGTACGTCCGCCGGCCGCATGACCGCCGGTCGTGCGTCGGCTGAGGCACGTCCCCACTCCGGCCGCTCAGTGGGGGCGTGCCTCAGAGCTCGCCGTCTGACGCCTCAGTCCCTGCCCCGTCGGCCGGGCGAGGCGTCAGACGGCCCCGAGGTCCGACGAGTACCAGCGCTCGGGCCGCAGGGTGAAGACGACCTCCTCGCCGTGCGCCTTCCAGGCGCTCTTCACGTACGGCTCGACCTTGTCGGCCGGGAGGTAGCGCGCCGTCATCTCCCGCAACTGCTCGATGGTCGCCGCCTCGGTCCGGACCACCGGCCCCTCGACGGACACATAGCGCACGGTCGGCTCCAGGCGGTCGACCATCAGTGAGAAGCGTCCGGCCTCGGCGATCAGCTTGCCCTTCTTGGAGTCGCGGGCGGTCATGACCCACAGCTCGCCGCCCGGTGCGTACTGGTACCAGATCGGCAGCGTGAGCGGCGCTCGCCCCTCGCCCGCCGTCACGGCCAGCGCTCCGATGTGCGGCTCGGCCAGGAACTGCTCGCGCTCTTCGACGCTGAGAGGCATCGCGGGTCTCCTTCGATCGTGGGCGTGCCGTCATGATCCCCAACTCGCCCCGTTCCGGAGGTATTCCACGCCCCCGTGTCGTCGTATGAACGGGCCCGGATCCTCCGTGGCCCTAGCTCTGTCCGTGCCCCTCCGCGTCGATCGTCGGCTTCAGGACCTCCTCGCACCAGGTGCGGAAGCTCGTCGTTCCTGCGGTCTGCGGGGTGCGCCGTACGCCGGTGTCGAGGCCGGCGTCCTTGGCGCGCATCATGTCGAGGTAGCCCTCGATGAACGCGTCGCCGGCGCCGTACGCGCCGAACGTGGCGCGGCAGTCGTCGTACGACTGCCGCTCGTAGCGGACCGGGCGATCGAGCACCTCGGACATGATGCGCGCCTGGTCGTTCGGTGACAGGTCCTCGGGGCCGAGCACGGGGACCTCGCCCACCCCCGTCCAGGAGCGGTCGAGCAGCAGGTCCGCGGCGGCCGAAGCGATGTCGCGGCAGGCCGCCATCGGCGCCTTCCGGTCGGCGGACATGATGTCCGTGAACACGCCGTGGTCGCGGATCGACGGCACCTGCCGCAGCAGGTTGTCCATGAAGGTCGGGTTGGCGAGGGCGCGGTAGGCCACCCCCGTGCCCGCGATGAGGTCGTCCATGTCCAGTGAGGCCGTCACCTGGCCGGCGCGGCCCGCGACGGGGGTGCCTCGGCCGAGCGCGGAGACGCCGACGACGTGCCCCACCTTGTGGTGGACGAACGCCTCAGCGGCGGCACGGGTGAATCCGGAGTAGACGGCCTCCAGGCTCGGGGCCCGGGAGTCGGGCGGGACGAGCCAGAAGACCGCGTCCGCCCCGGCGAAGGCCCGGTCGACGACCTCCGCGTCGCCGTGGGAGCCGGTGATCACGTCGACGCGGGTGCGGACCGACTCGGGGAGTTTCGCCGGGTCACGCACGATGACGCGCAGGTCCTCCCCTCGGGTGAGGGTCTCGTCGTAGAGGATGTCCAGGAGCCGGCCGCCGATCTGGCCGGTGGGTGTCGTGATGACGATCATGTGTCGAGTCTCGGGGCCTGCCATCGGTGGCGTCCAATACCCTTTGCAGGGATTGATACCTTGAGGACATGGATCTCGATCTGCGCAAGCTCCGCTACTTCGCCGCGGTGGCCGAGCACCGGCACTTCGGCCGGGCGGCGGAACAGCTCTACATCACGCAGCCGGTTCTCAGCCGTCAAGTCCGTTCGTTCGAGCAGGAGTTGGGGTGTGCGCTGTTCGTGCGTACCACCCGCAGCGTGGAGCTCACGGCGGCCGGCAAGCAGCTGCACGAGGAGGCACAGGGGATCCTCGCGGCGGCCGCGGCGGCGGTACGCCGCGTGCACGACGTCGACCGTGGCGTGCAACGGCTGTCCGTCGCCTTCTCCCCCGGCCTGTACGTGGCGGACGCGATCCGAGCGTTCGCCGCACTCCACCCGCAGGTGGAGACCGACGTCGTCCCGGCGCGCTGGTGGGAGCAGGACGCGCCGCTCCGCGACGGCCGGGCCCAGATCGGCTATCTGCGACGCCCCTTCGACGAGACAGGGCTGCGCGTCGTACCCATCGGCCATGAGCCCCGGGTCGCCTGTATGCCGGCGACGCACCCGCTGGCCCACCGTGACGAGCTCACCTCCGCCGACCTGGCCGACGAGACCATGCTGGACTCGCCGAGACGGAGGACGGCCTCCCTGGAAGAGAAGTTTGAGCTCATCGCCTCCGGTCGCGGCATCGCCCTCGTACCGCTGAGCGTGGCCCGCTCCTACTCGCGCCCCGACCTCGTGCACGTGCCCGTCACGGACGCTCCCGGGGTCGAGGCGTGTCTGGTCGCCCGCGCGGAGCGACAGGAGAAGCTGCTGCGCGACTTCGAGGAGATCGCCGTCGCGACGCTGCGCGGCGCCTGAGGGACTCGGCCCGGAGCCGGCTGGTGTGGGTGTGTCAAGCGGGCCGACGGGTGAGGCTCCGATTCACGGCGTCATGTGCGGGCAGCGGGCCCCGTCGGGCGGGAACGCGATCTCCAACTCGTCCGCCATGGCGGTGAAGAAGCGCTTGCCCTCGGCGGACTGGCGTGACGTGGACCAGGTGTAGCCCGGGCAGGGGGCGAGGGCCGTGTGCAGTGCGTGACGGCCGAGGCCGAGGCCTTGCCAGTGCGCGGCGACCGCGATGTTGCCGATGTATCCGCGTCGGCAGGGGTGGCAGACCTGGTATTCGAGGCAGCCCACCGGCCGGTCGCCGTGGTCCAGCATCGTGAGGGCCTGGCGGCCCGCGGGCGGGGTCTCGATGACGCGCTCGAAGTGGACGGCGGGCGGCCGGGCCGGGCGGCTCACTCGGCTCTTCCACCCCTTCTGCCCTGTTCGCGACCCGTGGCACGGCGGTTGGCGAGGCCGGCCGTGTCCTGTCGGAAGGCCCAGGCCATCTTCGGCTCCATGGTGAAGCGGAACATGCGTTGGACCGGCGGGGTGCACAGCAGCGTGATCACCGTCCCGGCGAGGAGCGTCACGGTGATCTCACCGAGCGGCCGGTGGATCCAGCCGGCGTCGTACCAGTCCCCGAAGCGGGATCCCTTGGCGAGGAAACCGTGCAGCAGGTAGCCGTACAGCGTCCCGGCGCCGAGGGCCGTGAACCAGAGCGTGCGGCCCGGCACCCAGGCGAAGAAGCAGGCGACCAGTACCAGCGAGCAGCCGAACATCGCCAGCGTCATCACGCCGCCCGCCCAGCCGGGCGCGGCCAGCTCCTGGGCGCTGTCGCGGCGGTAGAACCACGCCGCGTTCATCCGGGGAGCGGCCCAGTAGGCGAAGACCAGCGCCGCCGCGACGACGGGGAGTGCCAGCAGACGTGCCTCCGTGCGGCGCACCAGCTGGAAGTGTGCCGGCTTCAGGATCAGCCCGAGGACGAAGAAGGGCAGGAACTGCAAGACTCGTTGCAGGTCGAGGTCGTCGCCGATGTCCGGCGAGACGGACGCCAGGACGGCGATGGCCAGGGCGAGCGGCAGCGGCCACCGCACGGCCTGCCAGATCGGCGTGGTGAGCCGCCAGATGAACAGTGCGGCCAGGAACCAGGTCAGGTACCAGGGGTCAAGCAGGCTGATGGGGTGGTCCGGGTCGCCGCCCGCCCAGCGCTTGAAGAAGGTGTACGCGACCTCGAAGATCACGTAGGGCACGGCGACGCCCGTGACCAGGCGTTTGATCCGGTGCGGGCCGGCGTCGAAGCTGCGGGAGAAGTAGCCGGAGATGACGATGAACGCCGGCATGTGAAAGGTGTAGACGGTGATGTAGAGCGCGGCCGCGGCCCGGCTGTCACCGCGCAGCGGCTCCCAGGCGTGTCCCATCGCGACGAGGACGATCGCGAGGTATTTGGCGTTGTCGAAGAACGCGTCCCGCCGCTTCGGCGCCCGGTCTCCGCTACCGCCCCTCGCGTCTCGCGCGTCGTCCTTCGCCTCCCCCGCACGAGGCCTCGCAGCGGGTGCCCCCGCCTCCTCACCGGGCTGGGCGGTTCTCGTTCCCGGGCCCGCGCCCTGGCCGGTGGCCGGGGTCGCGGCGGGCCGCTGCGGAGGGAGCGGCATCGCGTGACGGCCGGTCGGGCGTGACGTCTCCTTCAAGATGCCTCCCACAGTGAACCCGGGCCCGCGAGACCGTGCCGTGCAACGCGTCGTGCCGAAGATGCGGGTGGTGCGTCATCGCGGTGCGTTCCCGGCACCCTAGCCAAACTTCTACAGCCGCGTAAAACTCCGTCGATCGTGCGCTCACCCCCGCGCCACGCGGGTCATGTGGCGTTCTGTGCCAGGTCGGTGGGGTCGGCCGACACAGCGCACCGAGTCCCCGCGCGGGGGTCAAGTGCGCTCGTTCGGGTGGTGTCTACTCACACCCGTTACCCCGTACCGCGCGCTTCGCACCTGGCGCCCCCGCCCCCCCCGCGCTCTGCACCCTGACGGCAACGCGCAGGGGCCGGTACGACGCCTCATCCATGGCGTCGTACCGGCCCCTCCCCGCAGTGCGGGTGGCGATCAGCCGTTGCCCACGCCGCGTTCGGCCCGAGCTCGTATGCAGGTCAGTCCGTGCCGAACTCCATGGCGGCGCGGTCCAGCATCTCGTCCTCCTCGGAGACCTGGCCGCGGGAGGCGATGGCCTGGGCGCCGCCCTCCGGCATCTCCGGCATGCTGCCGATCAGACCGGTCGCCGCTGCCTGAGCGGCGCCGATCGACGGGTTGGCGGTGCCGATCAGGCCGAGGCCCGCGTACTGCTCCAGCTTGGCGCGCGAGTCGGCGATGTCCAGGTTGCGCATGGTGAGCTGGCCGATCCGGTCGACCGGGCCGAACGCCGAGTCCTCGGTGCGCTCCATGGACAGCTTGTCCGGGTGGTAGCTGAAGGCCGGACCGGTCGTGTCGAGGATCGAGTAGTCCTCGCCGCGCCGCAGCCGCAGCGTGACCTCGCCGGTGACGGCGGCGCCGACCCAGCGCTGGAGCGACTCGCGCACCATCAGCGCCTGCGGGTCCAGCCAGCGGCCCTCGTACATGAGGCGGCCGAGGCGCCGACCCTCGTTGTGGTACTGGGCGAGGGTGTCCTCGTTGTGGATCGCGTTCACCAGGCGCTCGTACGCGGCGTGCAGGAGGGCCATGCCCGGCGCCTCGTAGATGCCGCGGCTCTTGGCCTCGATGATCCGGTTCTCGATCTGGTCCGACATGCCCATGCCGTGGCGGCCGCCGATGGCGTTGGCCTCCATCACCAGGTCGACCGCGGAGGCGAACTCCTTGCCGTTGATCGTGACCGGCCGGCCCTGGTCGAAGCCGATCGTGACGTCCTCGGCGGCGATCGCGACCTCGGGGTCCCAGAACCGCACGCCCATGATCGGCTCGACCGTCTCGACACCCGTGTCCAGGTGCTCCAGCGTCTTCGCCTCGTGCGTGGCGCCCCAGATGTTGGCGTCGGTGGAGTACGCCTTCTCCGTGCTGTCCCGGTAGGGCAGCTCGTGGGCGAGCAGCCACTCCGACATTTCCTTGCGGCCGCCGAGCTCGGTCACGAAGTCCGCGTCCAGCCACGGCTTGTAGATCCGCAACTGCGGGTTGGCGAGCAGCCCGTAGCGGTAGAACCGCTCGATGTCGTTGCCCTTGAAGGTGGATCCGTCGCCCCAGATCTGGACGTCGTCCTCGAGCATCGCCCGGACCAGGAGGGTGCCGGTGACGGCGCGGCCGAGCGGGGTGGTGTTGAAGTACGCGCGGCCGCCGGAGCGGATGTGGAACGCACCGCAGGTGAGCGCGGCCAGGCCCTCCTCGACGAGCGCCTCGCGGCAGTCGACCAGGCGCGCGATCTCGGCGCCGTAGGTCTTGGCGCGGCCGGGCACCGAGGCGATGTCGGGCTCGTCGTACTGGCCGATGTCGGCGGTGTAGGTGCAGGGGACGGCACCCTTGTCGCGCATCCACGCGACCGCGACGGAGGTGTCGAGACCGCCCGAGAAGGCGATGCCGACACGTTCGCCGGCGGGAAGGGAGGTGAGGACCTTAGACATAGGAAGAGTATGCATCATCTCGCATGGTCATGCAAAGGAGTCGTGCGGAGGCGCCGTGCGAAGTCTCTGCGAAGGGTCCGCGAAGGGGGGGCGTGCGGCGCGCGCGTGTCGCGAGGGTGGCGCGGGTGAGGCCCGGAGAACCGGGGCCGAGGCCTCCGATCCGGTGCGCGGGGCCCGGCAGGGTCAGGCCGCGCCGTCGAACGGAGTGAGGCGGCGGTACGCGGCCCGGGCGTACCAGACCCGGGCCGTCGCCGTACCGATGAGCGCGGCGCCCAGCAGGCACGCCACCCAGCCCGGGTCCCGGTGCCCGGCCCAGGAGAGCTCGCCGGTGGGGTGGGCGGCGAAGACGTTCAGCAGCGCCCAGCACAGCACCGCGGTGCCGGGCGCCGCGACGAACCGGCCGAGCATGCCGACCAGGGCGGCCAGCAGGGACAGCGCCGCGAGGGCGAGCCCGGTGCGGTCGAGCGCGCCGAGCAGGTCGAAGGTGACGACCAGCGCCAAGGAGCCCGAGCAGGCCGTCGTCCAGACGAACGGTGTGGCCATGGGTTCGGGAACGGCACGTGCCCCCTTGGCGATGCCCCGCCATTCCAGCGCCATCGGTTCCTCCCCACCACCGGGGGCCGGTAGCGACCCCGGCGCCCGGCCTCACCCCGGCCGAATCCTCGTGCGACGAGACCGGCACCGGCGAGGAAGCACGGGCGCGGTCTTGCCGGGCCCGATTCTCCCACCCCGTCAGGGGAGTACCGAGATCGGTCCCGGCGTCGCCGCACCCATCGGATCCGGCCGGAGCCAGGGGCAGTGGAACTCGTCAGATCTCGCCGGCGACCGGGTGGGCGGCCGGCAGCGCTCCTAGTAGAGCTTGTTGACGGCCGTGGCGGTGGTCTTCTTGAAGTCGGCGACCTGGGCGTCGGCGAAGCCGCCCATCTGTCCCCAGTGCACGAGCGTCACGGTGTTGCCGTCACGCCCGACCGAGAACATGTTGATGTCGGAAGCGCCCCACGTCGCGGTGGTGTGGACGCCGTACACGTGGGCGCCCTCCTCGACGTCGACCTTTCCGTAGTACTTCTGCGCCGCGGTGATGTCCGGGTTCTCGGCCATCACCTTCTTCGCGCAGCCGTCCAGGTCCTTGCGCAGCAGCGCCGCGAAGTCCTTGGCCCGCTGCTCGTTGCGCTCCACGACGGTCACCTGAAGGGCGTTGGTGTCGAGGTCGGTGCGGTAGGCGCGGTGCACGGAGATCGACGGCAGCGCCTCCCCGATACACATCGGCAGCGGGTCGGGCTGTCCGGAGGTCACCGGGCCGGCGGTCCACTCCGACGACGCGTGCGGCGGCAGTTCGGACGCGGCCAGGAACCGGGGCGTGCCGGCCGCGGCGGCGGGCACCGTGCCGACCGCGACACCTGCCGCCGCCAACGCGGCGCCCATCGCGAGCAGTCCCTTGCTCATACGCATGTTCATCTCCACTGTTTCCCCCAGCTCACTCGGTCAGACTGCTTGTTCGAAGGGCGGACGGTCCCGCTCTTCCTTCCCACGCCACATACGACCCGCGGGCCGGCGAACTCGTTGCCCTCGCCCACGTCACAGCTCTGTCTTCCGTGTCACCGAACGGCAACAGCGGCCGGCCGGGGGGAGTCACTCCGCGCGCAGCCAGGCGTCCAGGGCACGGAAGTCCGCGTCGCGCAGGCCATGGCGCGGGTCGACCCGGTGCAGCAGGGCCCGCCCCGCGTGGCGCGCCGCCACCCAGGCCCGGTCGGCCTCGGACATCTCGTCGTCTACCCAGACGAAGTCACGGCCTGCGGCCCGGTCGGCGAGTGTGCGGGTCGCCCAACGGCGCTGCCCTTCAGGAGAAGAGGCGCCGCATCGAGTCGATCATGGTGTCACGCTACCGGCGCCCCCGCCCCGTGCCTCGGCTCCGGCTCCTGCCGGGCCCAACTGTGACCATCGCAGGATTCACTCGTTTGACGGAGGTCAGGACGGAACGTCGTCAACCTTCGGAAGGCCCCTTGACCGATGAGCACATCGCAGCGGCGCCGGGCGAAGAAGACCGAGCCCGTGGCCCTCGACCAGGCCGAGGCCGTCATCCTCGACCGGTACACCCGGCTCGTACGCCTCGCGTATCTCACCCTGCCCACCGCTCTCAGCCGCCACCGACGCGTCCTGGTCGCGCACGCCCTGGTACAGCGCGCGCTGCCCGGCTTCCGCGCACGGTACGCCCCGCCGAGGGTCCCGATGCCGAGAGCGGGCGGGGCGCGCAACGAGACCCGGGCCGGCGCGAGCCGCACCGGCGCCTCCTGGTCGGCCGGGGCCGAAGCCGCGTGGGTGACGGAGCGGGTGCTGTGCGCGGCGCTGGCGCACGAGCGGCGTCCGCGCGGGTGGCCGGACCGGGTGCCGCCGCCCCGCACCCTGCGGCCGGCGCTGCCCGTCGTCTGGGGGCTGCGCCTGTTCCCCCGCGCAGGCGGCACCGAGGAGATCGCCCTGGCGCGGCTCCTTTCGGAGGTGTCGGCGCCGGCCCGCGCGGCCTTCGTGCTGTGCCGCCTCGACGGGCTGCCCCGCGCGGAGGTCGCTGACCTGCTCGCCGCTGCGGGCGTGGCCGACCCGGCGAAAGCATTGGATGCCGCCTCCCGGGTCGAGGAGACCGTGGGTGACGCGGCCGACGCGCTGCTCAAGTCGCAGGAGTTCGACGCCTGTTCCGTCCAGACCCGGCCCACCGATCTGCTGCGCCGCAGACGCCGGTTCCGTCTCGTCGGGTGCGCCGCGGGCATCGCCGCCATCAGCTGTGTGGCACTCGTGTCGCTCGGCTCCGCGCCGCGGGACGAGCCGTCCCGCCCCTCCGGCGTGCGCGCCGCGATCAGCGCCGACGCCTTGCTCCGCACCTCCCCCGGCACCTGGGCCGACACCTCACGGGTGGACTTCAGCGCATGGCCGGCCCGCGGCTCCCGCGTGGACGACCGCACCCTGCTCACGCGCGCCCTCTCCGCATGGACCGACCCGCCGCGCGGCACCCGTGTCGGCGCCGCGGCGGCCACGACCACCGAACCGCCGCCCAGGGGAACGCAGTTGCTGTACGCCGGCGAGGTGGGCGGGGAGGCGGTCGTGGTGTTCCACGACGGCCGCCGCGTGGTCCGTTACGGGGAGCCGGACGACGCTTCGGAACCCGCGTCCCTGGACTTCGCCCGCGCCGACGACTCCGATGTGACGACGGCCGCGGCGGTGGCCGTCAGTCGCAAGGACGGCAAGGTCCGCTACCTCACCGCCCCGTGGATCGCCGAGGCCGGCACGCGCGACCTGCTGCGGCCCAATTCACCCGGCCACCCGCTCGGCGTCTCCGGCGGGGGGCTGACGAAGGCGGTCGACGCCCCGTCGGCCACGGCTTCCTGCACCAGCCTGCCCGTGCTCCAACTGCGCTCCTCCCAGCGGATCGTGGAGAAACACGCCTTCCTCGTCACCGACCTAGGTGGGCTCACCCCCGCGCACCTCAGCTACACACCGCTGCCCGGTCGCGGCGCCCCGGCCCGACAGCCGCGCGAGGCCACCAGCGGCGCGGCGCTGGTGAGTTGGGCGCGGGGTGCGTGCCGACTCGCGGGGCTGCACGGCAGCGGCGTACGAGCCGTCAGCCGCTGGGACTTCGCCGAGCAGGAGCTGCCTGAGGGCGACGGCCGGGCCGTGTGGTCCTGCGTGCGCGCCTCGACCTGGCGCGGCCCCGGCAGCGTACTGGTCCAGTTCCGTACGTCCACCGAATCCCCGACGTCGCAGGCGAGGATCGTGGGCCGCGCGGGGCCGACGGCCGCCTGCAGCCGGTTCGGCCAGCATGTGGTGGCCAGTACCCGCTGGACATCGGGGTCAGGGCATCGGTTCCTGCTCGCCGCCGGGAGCCGCGAGGTCACCCGGATCACCGTGACCGGCGACGTCGACGAGCAGAAGCGCGGCCGCTTCCTCGCGGCCCGTGCGCCGAAGGACGCCCGGGTGACGGTACGGGCGCGGCTGGCGGACGGCGAGGACCTCGCGGAGGTGGGACGCCCTCGGAGTCCCCGTGCCGAGTGAGTACGTTCCCGACGTTCGGGGCGGCCGGAGTGAGGGCTCCTGAAGACCCCGCGCGCTGGTCGATACAGCTAGTACGCGCCCGCGGTACGACCCGGGGCGGGCCAGCGCGGGTGGCGTGCGTCGATGACGTAGTCGTGTGTGTGCCGCCAGCCGTGCGGGCCCGCGTGGGCGTCGGCGAGGTGCGGGTGGTCCGCGGGCAGGCCGGTGTGGAGGTGGCTGAGACGGGCCGGGTCGCCCGGCGGCCACACCCGGGCCGCGACGGTCGCGGCGGCGAGCGCGATCCCGGCGAGGATCACGGCGGCCGCTCCCGTACCCGCGGCGGAGGCCAGCCGGCCCGCGAGGGGGTAGGTGAGCAGCCAGCAGCCGTGGGAGAGGGCGAAGCGTGCCGCGAACGCGGCGGGCAGGTCGGCAGGCGCGGCCGAGCGGCGGACGAGTCGTCCGGCCGGGGTGAGGATCAGAGAGGTGCCCACGCCGATGAGCCCCCAGGTGAGCAGCAGCCGTACCCAGGCCGATGTCCCGTGCGCGGGTCCCACGGCGGACAGCGCGAGGACGGCACCGAGCGTGAATCCGGCCGGCAGCATCACCGTCCGGTCGCCGAACCGCTTCAAGCCGCGCGGCACGACCAGGGCGGCCGCCACGGAGCCGGCCCCGAACGCGGCCAGGGCAAGTGACACATCGCCCGCACCGCGGCGCAGGTGGTCGCGGACGAGCACCACGGTGTTGACGATGACCATGGAGCCCGCGGCAGCCGTGGCGAGGTCGAGTGCGAGCAGCGCGCGCAGCCGGGGTGTGGCCCAGTACAGGCGGGCCCCGAATGTCGCTCTGGCCCAGCCGCCGCCGGTGCGTTCCACGGGGCGCGGGACGGGCAGGGCGACCGACAGGACGAGCGTCGCGGAGGCAAGGAAGCCGAGGGCGGTGCCGACGAACAGCCAGTTGTAGGTGATCAGCGCGAGCAGGGCGGCGGCGAGCACGGGGCTGGCCAGGCTCTCCAGTTCGTAGGCGAGGCGCGAGAGCGTCAGGGCGCGCAGGTAGTCGCGCTCGGCCGGCAGGATCTCGGGGAGGGTGGCCTGAAAGGTCGGCGTGAAGGCCGCCGAGGCCGCCTGCATCAGGAAGATCAGGACGTAGACCTGCCAGACGTGGTCCACGAAGGGCAGCACGAGGGCGGTCCCGGCGCGGGTGCCGTCCATTGCCGCCAACAGGGCGCGGCGCGGCAGGCGTTCGGCGAAGGCGCCGATCACCGGGGCGAGGCCCACGCAGGCCACCATCTTGATCGCCAGTGCCGTGCCCAGGACGGCGGAGGCGTCCTGGCCTGCGAGGTCGTAGGCCAACAGGCTCAGCGCCACGGTCGCCAGTCCCGTACCGGTCAGGGCCAGGACGTGGGCGGTGAACAGGCGGCGGTAGGTGCGGTTCTGCAGGACCGAACGCATGGTGGCGTCCCCCTGGGTCGGCAGCCCGGACTCGACCACGATAAATGACGTGTGCGCATCTGCGCACACGTCATGCGCCATCCATCATCGGCATCGATCACGGTTCGGCGGTGGTGCGAATAAGACGGGGAGGCCCGGCTCTCGGTGTGCCGCAACCCTGCACGGCGTGGCACGGCACGACACGGCACGGCCGGATCAGGGGTGCCAGGGTTCGCCCGTCACCTGGTGGTCCGCGCGGCTCAGGGCCTCGGTGACCAGGCGGCGCAGATGGCCGTCGCGCAGCGAATACACCATGCGCCGGCCGTCCTTGCGGGCCTGGACGAGGCCGGCGAGCCGCAGCTTCGCGAGGTGCTGGCTGACGGCCGGCCGCGCCGCCTCGCTGAGGCGGGCGAGCTCGGTCACGTCCGCCTCGCCCCCGGCCAGCAGCCACAGCAGGTGGAGCCGGGTCGGCTCGGCGAGCAGCGCGAACACCGTTGTCGCGGTCTCCAACTGCGCCCTGGACGGGCTACGTTGATGGCCGTGGTGGGCACCTGACGACGTGTCGCGCTCCGGCATGGCCTCATCGTAGGTCCGTACGAGCCGCACGGCTCGTACGTGAGGGCGGCGCAGGTCAGAGAAGACGGCGCTGCGGGCCCTCCGCCTTGGTCATGTCCCAGCTGTCCGTGACCATGGAGACCTTGCCCTCGGCCGGGATGTACGCCTCTCCCTGGTGCAGGTAGTCCACGTTGAACAGCAGCTCATCCTTCTTGCTGCCGACGAGGAAGGCGATCTGCGGGGACGGGGTGATGCGCGCGCCCGGGTCGGTGGCGTGCATGTACTCCTGCACGACGGCGTCGAAGAAGGTCAGCGTGCCGCCCTGCTTCGTCCGGAAGGCGTAGACCTTCTTGTGGTCGGTCTCGCCCGCCTTGAACTCGGACTTGCCGCCGGGGGTGAGCATCTTGTTCTGCTCGACCGGAAACTGCGTCATCCACTTCGAGGTCTCGCTGGCGCCGACCTTCGAGCCCAGCTTCTCGTCACCCTTGTAGAGCGCGACCAGCGCGTCGTCCATCTGGTCGGGGGCGAGGACACCCTGTTTCTCGGCGGTGTCGGTGACGGGGATCGCGAACCCGTCGGCGTCCTTGGCGAGTTCGGGGGTCTTGGGGTCCTTCTTGGTGGTCCAGCCGCTCCACACGGCCTTCCAGTCGCCGTCCTGCTTGTCGAAGATGACGGTGGCGCGGCTGGTCTTGGGCGAGGTGCCGCTGTGGTCCTTGGTGTCGGTCCGCAGCGCGAACCAGGTGGCGTGGCTCTTCGCGGACGGGATGACGTATTCGCGATTCACGTAGTCGAAGGGCTTGCGCCCCTCGGCCCGGTCCTTCGCCGACAGGAGCTTGTCCTGTTTGTAGCCGTTCGCGCTCGTCTCGAAGAGTCCGCCGCCCTCGACGGCGGACAGAACGTCGCTGTCGCGCCGGGCGTTGGCCCGGTTGTTGACCTTCACGTAGTGGTCGACGATCTTCTTGGCCTCGGCCCGGGAGACCAGGCCCTTGGGCGCGCTGTCCGCAGCGTTCTTCGTGTCGTCCCCGGACTTCGACGAGCAGGCGGTGAGGGTGAGGCCGAGCGCGGCCGCGCCCGCGGTCGTGAGGAGGGCGGCCCGGTTGAGGCGCCGAGTGTGAGGCGAGCGCTGCGTGTGAGGCGAGCCGTGCTTGAACAAGGAGTTCCCCGTTGGTCGGTGCGGTGCTGACGTACGTTCCGAAGCGCAACGTTAGCTTTCGCACCGACTCGCGTTCCGGCCGGGGTTGGGGGCGGGAGGCACCCGTCCCCGAGAAGCGCACGTAGTGGTGCCGGTGGGATCAGGGCGTGCCCTCCGGCGTACTTGAGGCGGTCGCCAGTGCGGGGGCCGTCGTCGCGTGGAGCTGGACGGTCGTCGCCCGTACGGGAATCAGCGCGGCCACGGCCGCCGCCGTCACGGCGACGCCGCCGCCGATCGCCATGGCGACGCGGAATCCGCTCGCGGACGGCAGGGCGTAGCCGCCGAAGTCGGTGGTCATCTGGGCCAGTACGACACCGATGACGGCTGCCGAGACCGAGCTGCCGATCGAACGCATGAGGGTGTTGAAGCTGTTGGCCGAGGCGGTCTCGGAGGGCGGAACGGCGCCCATGATGAGGGCGGGCATCGCACCGTAGGCGAAGCCGACTCCCGTGTTGCAGACGATGGTCACGATCAGCAGGTTCCAGGTGGAGCCGGAGTCGACGAGGGGCACGGCGGTGCCGTAGCCCAGGGCGATCACCAGACTGCCGACGGCGAGGGTGACCTTGGGACCGCGCGCGGCGGAGAGCTTGGCGCCCAGTGGCGACATGGCCATCATCATCAGGCCGGCCGGCGCCATCCACAGGCCCATGGCCACCATGGACTGCCCCAGGCCGTACCCGGTGGCCTCGGGGAGCTGGAGCAGCTGGGGCACGACCAACGACTGGGCGTACATGGAGAATCCGACCAGGACCGAGGCCACGTTGGTCATCAGGACCTGCGGGCGGGCGGTCGCCCGAAGGTCGACCAGAGGGTCGGCCACGCGCAGTTCCCACCGGGCCCACACCAACAGGACGACGACCGCGGCGGCGAACAGGCCGAGCGTGGTGACACTCCCCCACCCCCAGTCGGCCCCCTTGGAGACACCGAGCAGCAGACAGACCAGACCGGCGCCCAGGCCGACGGCGCCGAGCAGATCGAAGCCGCCGGGCGCCGCGTTCTCGTGGTCCGCGGGGACGAGGGCGCGAGTCAGGGTGCCGACCGCCAGGGCCAGGGCCGCGACCACCCAGAAGAGCACGCGCCAGCTGGCGTTCTCGGCGATCGCGGCGGCGAGCGGAAGCCCCAGCGCGCCGCCCACTCCCATGGAGGCGCTCATGATCGCGATGGCCGAGCCGAGCCGCTCCGGGGGCACGATGTCGCCACCGCGACCTTGCTCGCCGCGGCCGTGGCCACCCCTGTCGCCGGGCGCCTCGGTGACGCCGAACTCCCCGAACTGCTCGGCACCTCGGCGTCCAACGCGTCCTGGGTCATCAACCAACTTCACGCCTACACGTCCTTCGGCTCACACCGGCGGCGGCGCTCGGGCGACACTCCTTCGTTCAGGGGGCGCCTGGATACGCGCGCTTCAGGCCGTCCGGCGGGCGGGGCGGGCGCAGCACACGTTCCCGGACGTGATCCCGTCCTGAGGCAAGGAGACCCCGAAGGCGCGCTCCAAACCGGCGAAGAACAACGCGATGCCGTCCGTCCACTCGGTGTTCTCTTCCGCGCGGCGCATGTGCGGGCTGAGGAACCCCAACGGCGCATCTGGGGTGAAGGGCGCCTCGCCGGGCGTGTACCAGATGAGTTCGTACATCTCGCGCTGCTCATCGACGCTGTCGTCGAAGGGGTAGGGGTTCTGGTACTCCCCGTTCCTGCTGTAGCTGAAGTCGTAGATCGCCTTCCCGTGGTCGCCGTCAGCGTGATCTGCTCCGCGGGCGGCGGATCAAGGTGGCGTGAGAAGGCGTTGTCGAAGTCGTGGTAACCCAGCCACGTCCAGCCGCCCGCCTCCCCGAAGACGAGCACCCGGTCGGCGTCGGCGGTGCCGTCCCACGCGTCGCGCTCCCGCACCTGGTGCAGCAGCAGCCCGTCGGTGACGTCTTGAGGATCGGCTCCGTAGGCGAGGCGACCTCCTCACAGGTCCGGCCCTTGATGAACTCGAGCACGGTGAAGGGGCGTTGCTGCTGCCAGCTGTCGGCGATCCAAGCGATCCCGTCACCGACCGGGGCCTGACGGGCGAGGAATTCCTTGAAGGCGGCAGCCTGCTTCGGATCCATGTAGCCCTGGCGGCCGATGGCCGCGTTGCGTTCCAGCCAGTCGAGCTCTTCCACGGACTTCAACTCGGCTACGACCGCACGTTCCCGGACGAACGTCATCCGCACCCCGTCGACATGCAGGTAACCGGTGTACGGACCTTGTGGCACGGGCCCGATGGAGTTCTTCCGTGCCGCCGTCGGCCGGGGCCTTCGCCCGCCATGAGTGCGCTGGGCGAAGTGCTCCAACTCGGCGAGTTCGGACGCGGAGAGCAACACCGCCGTGGGATCGCCGCCATCGGTGCAGGACACCCGCTCGCCGGTCTCCACGACGTGGGCGACCGCGCCGGTGAAGTCCGCTACGAATGCGCTCAGTTCGACACTCATCACGGGCCAGAACCCTACCGACGGTGGTCCGTGCGCGAGCGAGCCGCGGTCCGCACCCGAGCGAGGCGTCCTACGGGCTGGTACCGCCCGCCACCACCCCGTCCAACTCCTCGGCGATCGAGACTCGGAGCTCGTCGTGCCGGGCCGCCAGCGCGTACCGCTCGTCCGTCCAGTTCTCACGCGGGTAGAGCCAGACCGGCAGCCGCACCAGGTCGGCCGACTCCCATGCGTACCGAGGCCAGACATGCGCGTGGAGGAATCCGTCGGCGTTGCCGAGGATCTCCAGGTTCACCCGGCGGAACCCCGCGTCGTGGCGTCGGCAGGCGAGCTCCACGGCCTCCCCCAGCGCGTCCATGTCGGACAGGAACGCACGCCGCTTCGTCTTCGGCAGGTCGGACAGCCGCTCCACGTGGGGCTCGTCGACGAGGAGGACCGAATAGCCCGGCAGGAACTGGACGTCACCGATCGCGGCGAATCCGGCCTCCAACCGACGCAGCACGGTGGGGTTTTGGCCAGCAAGCGCACTCGCTGTGCGGTCCTCGCGCCAATCTCTGTACCCCGCACTCGTCATACGTGTCACATCCGTTCGTTCGCCGACTGCCGGGCCTCATCCTTGCCCACGCCCGAAGGCCACCGCTCGCCCTCCCTGCGTCGGACCCTCGCCCCCCTCCCCGCCCCGGTTGGTCAACGATGCTGTGCGATCAGCGTGCGTGCCATCTTCCGAGTCCGGAGAGCCGCGCCGACGTCGCCCTCGGCCGCCGAGATGATGGACCCCTTCATCAGGATGTGCCAAGAAGAGCTCGTACGCGGTTTTCAACATCCTTTCACAAGGCGCGTGTTGAGACGCCTCCGGCGGCGGGACGCTGTCCATCACCGTCCAGAATAGCCCTGGACAGAGACCCCGCCCGCTGCCATCGTCTAAGCGACCGGCTCACGAGACAGACCGGTCTTTCTGTCCCTATCGAGCAGTAGCAGTCGCTTTGGCTTAGCGCCCCAAGCACCACCCCAGGATCCCGGTGTACGCATCAACCGGCAGGGCAGCCGACGCGGGAGGCCGGCCACCCGCCCACCACCGGGAACCGCCCGACGGGTGGGGCCGCGGGCTCCCTGGCGCGCCCCTCCCACCAGGTGAGCCGCCCCCACCCGTCGGAAGCGGCCCGTTCGTGTGCCGGTCACTGAGACCGTGGTGAAACCGCGGTCTGGGCCGCGCCTTCGCCCGCCCAGCGCCTGCTGGAACGAGGGCGCCCGCAAGGTAGACGCGACGGCACGCCGACCGGAGTCCGTCGAGCTGCCCGGGGTCGAGGTGCTGCCCCTCACTGTTCCCACGTCCGTAGTTGCCGCCGCCGAAGCGGCCCCTGACGTCTCGCTGCTCGTCAACAACGCAGGGATCCAGTCGGGTTACCGACCTGGCGACCGGATCGCTGGACGCGGTTCGGCTCAAGATGGTGGAGACCAACACGTCCGGCCACCTGGCGATGATCCGGGAGTTCGCGCCGGCGCTCGCCAGGAGCGGCGGGGGTGCGATCGTCACTGTTCTCTCCGCCATGTCGTGGCTCGGGGACAGGGGCGCGGGCGCCTACCACCTGACCAAGGCCGCCGCGTGGGCCATGACCAACGGCGTCCGCCTGGAACTCGCCGAGCAGGGCACGCTCGTCACGGCGGTGCATCTCGGCCTGGCCGACACCGACATGGCCGCGGGCTGGCCCGTGGCCAAGATCGCACCGTCGGACCTGGTCGACGCGGCACTCGTCGGTGTCGAGGCAGGGCCCTCCACCGCACCCCGCTCGGAGCGTGCACAAGCCTGCTCTGTACAGCCGACCGCATGAGATGATCCACCCCACCCACAGCGCTCGATGCCCCATACACGTGTCCCGTTGACACGTGTTCCCCCTGCTCGTGCGTCTGTGGGCGGGCAAAGCTCTCCCACGGACCACCCGCGCGGAGAGAGACGGAGAACGGAGTCACCTTGCGAAGAACCACCCCTGCGGGAGCCCTGATCGGGCTGCTGCTGACGCTTCTCACGCTGTGCATAGCACCGTCGGCGCAGGCCGGCGACATCCTGACCGAGAAGTCGGCGGGACACAGGTACGCGCTCCAGTCCAAGGCGGCCAGCGACGCCGCCGGCAAGCCGGTGTGCGCATCCGCGGCCGACCCCGACGGAACCGGCGATCAGGCGGGCAAGCTCCGCGCTCGGGTCGACTGCACGGACTCGCGCAGCCTGCAGCCGACGGAGACGTTCACCCTCCACACCGACAAGGACGGGCTCGCCGCCCTGCGTTCCGAGGCGAACGGCAAGTACGTATCCGCGGAGTTCCATACGGACCCCCGCTTCGGCATGTTGCGTGCCCGCCAGAGCGAAGCCTTCGGGAACTGGGAGAAGTTCAAGCTGATCAGCCTGGGGGACGGCTGGTACGCGCTGCGCTACAACTTCACCGAGAACGGCATCTCCAAGGACTACTACGTCTCCGCCGAGGTCAACACCTCAGGTGAGGACGCTGGGCTGCTGCGAGCGCGTACGGCCGCGACACCCGGCTCCTGGGAGCGGTTCAAGCTCGTCGACATCCCGTTCCCGTCCTCGGAGGACCCGCCCGCGGCCACGCTCCCGGCACCGGCACGCAGCCTCCGTACGCTCACCTGGAACACCTGCAGCAACAACGGCGCCTGCAAGATGTACGGCTACTCGGCGGACACGTTCACCGACACCGTCACGCAGCGGGCCACCGCCGCCCAGGCCGATGTGATCTTCCTCCAGGAGTTCTGCGAGAAGCTGGCCAAACCACTGGAGCACAAACTGGAGGCCAGGGACGGCGGGGCAGACACCTGGGACGTCCGCTTCGCGCCCATCCAACTCGAGGTCGCCCCAGGCCACTTCGCGCAGAAGACGTGCACCAAGAACCGTGGCGCATACGGCGTCGCCATCGCCGTCCCCGCGGAGAACACCTGGTACAAGGCGATCGAACTGGACTCACCGGACAAGAAGGAGCGCCGAACCGGCCTGTGCGCCGCCGTCCGCTCCTGGGCCGTCGTGGCGTGTACGGCCCACTTCAGCACCGGCGGCCCCGGTTACGACGACCCGGAGCGGCACGTACAGCAGGCCCAGGCCGCCCACATGGCCGAGCGATCCGCGCAATACGCCAACTCGGGCTACCGGACCCTGATCGGCGGCGACCTGAACGCCACGCCTACCGTCACACCCGACGGGAGCACGGTGCCCGTCCTGCAGCCGCTGTACAACACGCACAAGGAATGTGACCAGCCCGCCAACCGCCCCACGGCGGGCAGCTCCAAGCTGGACCACCTCTTCGCCACATCCCCTGCTACCTGGTCCGGCTGCACCATCGGCACCGACACCGACAACCCCTCGGACCACCGTCCGGTGTGGGGAACGGTGACGTTGCCGGCGCGGTAGGAAACCGCAGGTAGTCGATCACGCGCAACGGAACGCCGCCACACGCCGAGTCGACGTGTGGCGGCCCGCCAACCGGGAGCGGCAGTTGACGTGAACGTCGACTGCCTCCGACCGTTCGCCCTCAGTGGCCGGGCACGCTCTCCAGTTCCTTCTTGAGGTTGCGCAGGGTCCTGTCGATGTTCCTCACCTGGAACACCGCGAAGGTGTGGCCACCCGTGGCGATCCGGTCGAAGACACCCGCCACGAAGTCCGGCCACGAGCGGCGGTCGTCCGTCCAGGTCTCGGTCACCCGCGTCGCCGCGCCGGTCTCGGCCCCCGCCCCCTCGACCTGCCCGACCTCCTCGAAGCGGTACTCCCACGTGGCGATGGGAGCGCGCAGACGAGGACGCTTCAGGCCGATCGCGTGCACGCGGAAGGCGAACCGCTTGCCCGGCTCGGCCGCGGTGACCGTGCAACGCGTGGTCCAGCGGAACGTGCCTCGCTTGTTGTGCCCGTCGAAGACCAGGCCCACCTCAGCCGGTTCATCGGCACCGGGCACGGTCGCGCCGAGGTTCTCCGGGCTCCAGCGCCCCATCTGCGCGGGCCGGCTGACCTGCTCGTACACCGCCGAGGGCGATGCCTGGACCACGATGCTGCGGGACACGGTGAACGTACGGGGCATAGGGAGCGCTCCATTCCTCGACCCCGACCTTACCCGTCAGTAGGTTGGACCGAAAGCGTGAGCTCAAGTCCGGCGGTGGGCGGGCGTCGAATGCGCATCAAGCCATCGGTTCGCGTCGGGCGCTGCTGGTGTGGCGGGGTCGCCGAGGCGGCGCGCGGCCACCGCCTGGCCCTTGGCACCACAGGCACTCACCCGTTTAGGAAGTCCCGCTCAGTCGCCGCCCACCGTGTACCGGTCCTTGACCTTCACCTCGGTGACCGCGCGGCCCTCGGGGAAGACGCTCTGCCAGTCGCCGATCACGTGCAGCTCGTCCGTGCCCATGGCGCGGACGACCGTGAGGCCTTCGTCGTATGCCTTGTAGGCCTTCATCCAGAGGTTGGCGAAGGCCTGGGAGCGGACGAGGTGCATCCAGTCGGGGCGGTAGAGCTCACGGTTGTAGTTCGACTCCCCCATGGTGGAGACGAACTTGGAGTACATCGCCTTGACGTACTCCAACGTCACCTCGTCCTCCTCGGCGATCGCCCGGTCGCGGGCGTCCTTCAGCGCGATGCGGAACTTCTCCAGAAGGCCCTCGGTCGCGCCCGACGTGTACGACTCGTGGATCTCGGGCGGGTCGCACAGCCCGTACTTCGGTGAGGACAGGCGCAGGAGCAGGCGCAGCGTGGGCTCGGTGATCCAGAGCGGTCCCGGCTCGTCGCGGTTGCCGAGTGGGTTCGGAAGGACTCCCTCGTGGTGCCAGTCGGGCGGCGTGACGAGGTGGACGCCGGCCCGCCTGCGGTCGTGGTCGAAGCCGGTGGAGTGCTCCAGCTGGCCGATCGGAAGGTGCGTCTTCAGCGCCGACAGGTACGCGCCGTTGACGTCGAGGGCCGTTACTTCGTGTGTGCCCGGCGGGAGTTCGGGGCGGGTCCACTTGGGGCGGGCCTCCCACACCTGGTCCGCGCCGCGTGAGGTCTGCTTGCGCAGGATGTCCGGGATCCAGGGGTGCGCCACGATGTCGTAACGGCCGCCCTTGCGGGTCTCGTCCAGGAGGGCCATCGCGTCGGGGATGGCCCGCTTCACCAGGGCGGCCGTGGTGGCCTCCACGTCTCCCGCGTGCGCGGCGAGCGCCTCCTTCACCGCCCGGCCGATCGCGTCGGGCGACTCGGCGTCGGTCCGGGCCCTGCGGCCGGTGGGGACGAGCTTCACCGAGCTCCTCTGCGCCCCGCCTTCCTCGCCCGCCCCCGCCCCCGCTTCCGGCTGCGCGTCCGTGCGTGCGAGGGTTCGCCCCGGCTGAGGCCGTGCGGGGGTGCTCGCGGTGAAGGCTCCTTCTGGGTCCTGGCTCCCGCAGTCAGCCGGGTCCAGGTGCTGCGGGAAGCCCTCCACCTCATCGGTGGCAGGCCGGCCGCACAGGACGCACGGTTCGGGGTGGGTGAGGCGCTCGGCCGTGCTGTCGGCGGCTTCATCCCGTACGACGGCTTCATCCCGTACGGGAGCCGGGGGTGTTGCGGTCTCCGCTCGCTTCTCTGCTGGTGGCTCCGCGTGTGAGTCTGCTCGTTGTTCCGTTGGCATTGCTGCCGGCTTCCCTGTCGCCGATGGCGCGAGCCTCGTCCGCGCCGCCTCCAGGAAATACGCGTACTTCTCGCGAAGGTCACCCGTCGGTTCGCGGCCCGACTCCCAGCCGCCGACTGTCGTCGGATTCACCCCGATGGCGCGCGCCACCTGCGCCTGTGACAGGTTCAGTGCCACGCGCAGCGCACGGCGTTCCTCGACGGACGGCAGCTCCACCTCCGGGCCGGAGGCGGCCAACAACGCGTCGATCGCTTCGAACTCGCTCACCGCCCGGCCCCCTTCGCCGACGCGGTGGTCGTCGCGGACGTGGTCGCGGCGCGGCGCCTGGGGACGGTACGCCGGCGGTCGGCGGCCAGCGCCTCGCAGGCGCGTGTGGGCCCGGCCAGGAGGTCGAGCACATCGATTCCGTAGTGCGCGGCGATCGCGTCGCAGTCGTCCAGGCCCCAGGCCGCCGTGCCCGACTGACGGCGCGACACCTGCGTCTGGTCGACGCCCAGCACGGCCGCGAGGCTCGCCTGGGTGTCACCGGTGACCTGCATCAGCGCGGCCACCGCGGTGCGCAGTCTCTCGACGGAAGACATCCCCATGGCCGCAGCCTACCCATCTGGACGCGATATGCGCACGGAACTCGCGGATAACGCATGAACCGAGGGTGCCGCACAGGTCTCTGCACGTATTTCTGTACGTGCCTCTGTACGGATCTCTGTGCGTGTCTCAGCTCTCTGGGCGTGTCTCAGCGTCCTGCGTTCCGCCAGACGAAGACGTCGGTGCTCGGGACGCGTTCGGAGAAGAGGCCCGCCGTGGAGGCCTCCCGCAACAGTGCCCGGAGGTCCGCCTCGAAGCGGTCGTGCCACCCCTCGAACAGGTGGGGAGCCGAGCCGGACCGGGAGAACACGGCCGCGACGACGTCGTCTGCCGTACGTTCCAGGAGTTGCCCGGCGGGCACGACGTGCCGCTGCGGTCCGGCGAAGCCAGCCCGGGCGAAAATCGCCGCCTCACCACCGGGAGTGCCCTGCGGCAGCAGCCCTTGGCCCGCGCGGCGCACCGGCCCCAAGTATTGCCGTACCAACTCGTCGATCGCAGCGAAGGGTGGCGCCGGATACGGGAGGTCGTCGGTGTTCCGCTCCTCCGTCTTCAGGTCCGACACGTGCACCAGCGCCCCGCCGGGACGCAGGATGCCCCTGACGGCCGACGCCACCCGGTCGCGGTCCATCCAGTGGAAGGACTGGGCGAAGACCGCGACGTCGAACGTGCCCAGGCCGCCGGGCAGGTCCTCCGCGCGGGCCCGCACCCACCGCGCCCGTTCGGCCACACCCCGCTCAACGGCCCCTCGCTCCGCCTCGGCGATCATTCCTTCGTCCGGGTCCACCCCCACCACCTCACCGAAGAGATGGGCGACGCTCAGCGCGATCGTGCCGGGCCCGCACCCCACGTCGATGAGGCGGCTCCGCCCACCGGACTCCACCCCCTCGGGTTCTTCGACGTCACGTTCCAGCACCTCGGCCAGTACGTCCGCCAAGCCCGGCGCGTAGGGAAGCCTTCCGCGCGCGTAATAGGGTGCCGCTCCCGCGAACAGCGTGTCGTCCCACTCCCAGTCGGCTTCCCCGTCGGCTCTCATGCGGGTTCGTCACCCTCCTTCTCGCGGCTCGTATCGCGGCGAGTTCCGCGCCTCGGGGGCCCGCACGAGGCAGGGTCCCGCCCCCGTCGCACCCACGCGTCACGTCACCCCGTCGGCCTGTCCTGCCCGGCCGGTCCGTCCGCCTCGCGGGTCGCGTGTTCGGTGAGCTGCTGGTTCACCTCGCGGGCCTGCTCGGCCAGGTGGCGCGCTCGTGCCTCGGCCTGGTCCGCCCGGGCGTTGATGCGGGCGATGTCGTCCTCGATGACCTTCAGGGCCAGCTCGGTCGCGGCGTCGGCCTCCTGGGGCGGGAGGTCGCCGGGGAGGTCCTCCAGTGCGCTCTTGACCGCGGGGATACCGCCGCGTGCGTGGATCTCTTTCCAGAACTCGTAGTCCATGGCGCCATCCTGGCCGATCGGCCACCGTCGAGGCGAGGCGGTGCGGCCACGAAGCCCCTTACGGGTACCGGGCCGCTGGACCGGGGTGCCGTACCGACCTGGGCCCGAAGGCAGGAGCCCAGGGAGCGGGAGCCGCGGACCGGCGGCGACGGACGATCCCGCTCCCGCCGTGCTCCCGCCTCGCGCCCGTCCGGCCCCCACCGTGCCGCGGCCCCTAGGACGCGGGGGCGGCGGGCGCACCGGCCCTGCCGGGGATGCTGAAGTCCAGAAGGTCCTCTGCCGTCTGCTGGGTCTCCTCCGCGGCCTTGCGGGCCGTGGCGACGACGTCGCCGTGTTCCTGGATGAGCGTGTGGTAGATCGGCGCCTGGGTGGCGTCATTGGCCGGCATGACCTGCGGCTCCTTGTTCGGTGACTGCTGACTCGGCCGGTGGGCGGCCGACCCGCGACCTTACGCGAACTCGGTGCGCGGATGGCACCGACCCCGATCATGAGACGGCCGCTTGTGACGACCTTCACACGCGGCCGGACTCCCGAGGACAGCAGGTCAGGAGCAGTAGCGGTCGCGGTGCGGACGCTCACCCGTGGCCAGGAAGCGGGTGACGGTCCGGTCTCCGCAGGCGTTTCCGTTGGCGAGGTAGGAGTCGTGACCGGTGGCGTCGACGGTGACCATGACGGCTCGGCGGCCGAGTGCCTCGCGCAGCTTCAGGGCGCCGCCGAGCGGGGTGTAGGGGTCGCGCTCGTTCTGCACGAGGAGGATGTTCGACGGCCCGCGGTCGGTGATGCGCACCGGCGCCTCCTTCGGCTGGAACGGCCACGCCGCACAGGGCATGGCGTTCCTCGGCATGCCCGCGGTCAGCGGGAACGCGTGGCGGCTCGCCGTGGCGCCCTTCTGGTACGTGGCCGTCGTGCGGGGCCACGCGACGTCGTTGCAGAGGGTCGCGGAGCCGACGGCGACGGAGTTCTGGATCGCCTCCTCGGGCGGCGCCGGGGGCGCGGGCGGCAGGCTGCCCCGTTCGGCGCCGAGGATGAGCTGGGCGAGGGCGGGGAAGTCGTCGGGGTCACCCATCGCGTCGAGCATGGTCTGGCGCAGTACGTTCCCGTTCAGTTCCGCCGGGTCGGCGCCCTCCCAGGGGATCGGTGCGCGGTCGAGGCGGGCGGCGAGGTGCAGGAAGAGCGGGCGCACCTCAGCCGCCGTGCCGGCCAGCCGGTACTTGTTGCCGGACCGCGAGGCCCACTCGGCGAACTCCGGGAAGGTGTCCTCGACGCCCTGTTCGTGCGCGGCGAGCCAGCCGCGGCCGACGCGGGCCGGGTTCGGGTCGTCGTTGCTGTCCAGCACGATGCGGTCGGTGCGGTTCGGAAACAGCTCGTTGTAGACGGCGCCGACGTACGTGCCGTACGAGACCGCCCACGCGGAGATTCTCTTCTCGCCGAGCGCGGCCCGGATGCGGTCGATGTCGCGGGCGTTGTCGGCGGTGCTGATGTGGCGGATGAGCGCGCCGCCGTTACGGGCGCAGGCGTCCGACATGCGTTGCGCGGCGGCCATGTTGTCGCTGACGGAGCCGTCGGGGGCGGGCCAGGGGCGCAGTCTGGAGGGGGCGATGTCGGTGCCCTCGAAGCCGCAGCCGACCGGGGTGGAGCGGCCGAGCCCGCGCGGGTCGAACCCGATCAGGTCGTGGCTGTTCCGCACGCTCTGCGGAAGCTTCTGGCCCTTGCCGGAGGGGTCGTCGATGCTGGAGCCGCCGGGGCCGCCCGGGATGAGCAGCAGGGCGCCACGGTGGGCGGCGGGCTTCTCGCTCGTGACGCGGGAGATCGCGATCTCGATCTGCGCGCCGTCGGGGTGGGCGTAGTCGAGCGGGACGGGGAGCTTCGCGCACTGCTGCCGGGACCCGGGGCCGTGACCGGCGCATGCGGTCCAGTCCAGACCGGTGCCCGCCACGCTCTTCGGGGAGGCTCCAGGCGCATCGGTGGCCGGCGATGCCGACGCGGCGAGGGGCGCGGTGAGAGTGAGGACGGCGGCGGAGGCGGCAGCGACGAGCAGAGCGGTGTTGCGCTTGATCTTCGTCATGCGGAAGAGCCTCGCCGGTCCGCCTGGTCGACCGCATCATCCCAACTGACGGCAGCGGGTGGGCGTTTACCCTTAGCGATCACCTAAGGGGTCCGCGTGGGCGCGGGCGATCTCGCCGCGAGCGGAAGCGGATCGGGGTGACCGCGGTATCGGTGATCGCTGTCAACACTTGCCGTCCGGTGCTGCCGCCTGTTCCTGCAGGGCCTCGATCAGGGTCACGAGCTGCGGATGGTGGCGGCGTCCGATCGTGGCGAGGCCGATGTGCCGAGTCGGAACCGGCTGCGTGATCGCGACGATCCGCCCGCCCGGGGCCTCCGGGGTCAGAGCGATGGAGGGGATCAGTGAGATCCCCATGCCCGTGGCCACGAGGGAACGAGCGAAGTAGTAGTCGGTGGTCGTGCCGCGTATCTCGGGGTCGAAGCCGGCCTGCCGGGCGTAACGCCGTAGGTAGGCGTCCGTCTTGGAGCAGCCGAGCACCCAGGGCTCGGCCGCCAGTTCGGCGATGTCGAGTGCGGTGCGGTCGGCCAGAGGGTGCCCGACGGGCAGGACGGCGTACAGAGGGTCTTGCATGAGCGGGGTCCACGTCATGGCGGGGTTCTGGCTCACATGGCCGGGCAGGGGGCCGTCGAAGTGGTAGGCGAGCGCGAGATCGACCGCGCCCTGGCGGACCAACGGCAGGCTGTCCTCCGGTTCGCCCTCTCTGACGTGGAGCACGGTGTCAGGGTGGGCTGCGGTGAACCGGGCGAGCGCCCCGGGCAGCAGATACCTGCCGCCACTGGTGAACGTGGCGATGGTGAGTTGTGTGCGTCCGGTGGCGAGCCGGTCGACTTCCCGCTGTGCGTAGGCGAGTTCCGCGGTGACCGACTCGGCGGCCTGGACCATGACGCGGCCTGCCTGGGTGAGGGTGATGCCGCGCGTGCTGCGCGTGACGACTTGGGTGCCGAGGCTGCGCTCCAGGACCGCCACGTGCTGGGAGACGGCTGAGGGCGTGAGGTGGAGGGCTGTTGCCGCCCGGTTGAAGCTGCCGTTCTCTGCCACTGCCCGCAGGACGCGAAGCCGCTGCACGTCGATCAACAGTTTTCCTTAATCCCTGTCCAGTAAGTCTGCACTTCTGCTGGCGACGGTAGATCGCCAGAGTGGGGGCACGCAAAGGATCGCCGTCGTGGCCGCCGACCGGTGCTGCGGGAGAGCGCCGAAGGTTCCGGTCCGGCCGCCGCGGGACGGCGGGGCGCGGGGGACAGCCGCCTCGCGGTGACGCAGTCCACGGCCACCGTCGTCGGCGCCCGCCGTCCAAGCCCGTTGAGGAGCAACTACGCCATGCAGTACCGCACCATCGGCAAGACCACCGTGAGCGCCATCGGCCTGGGTGCCATGCCGCTCTCCATCGAGGGGCGCCCGGACGAGCAGCGGGCCATGGCCACCCTGCACGCCGCGCTCGACGCGGGCGTCACACTCATCGACACCGCCGACAGCTACCACTGGTACGCCGGGGAGGTGGGGCACAACGAGCTCCTCGTCGCGCGCGCTCTGGCCCGTTACGGCGGCGACACCTCCGGCGTCCTGGTCGCCACCAAGGGAGGCCGCGGCCGCCCCGGGGACGGCAGTTGGACGGTCACCGGCACCCCCGAGCACCTCAAGCACGCCGCCGAGGCATCCCGGAAACGGCTGGGCGTCGAGGCCATCGGCCTCTATCAGTTGCACAAGCCGGACCCGGCCGTGCCCTGGGCCGAGTCCGTGGGTGCGCTGCGCGAACTGCTCGACGCCGGCACGATCCGCGCCGCCGGGATCTCCAATGTGCACACCGCGCAGATCCGCGAGGCGCACGCGATCCTCGGCGACGGGCTCGTCTCTGTCCAGAACCAGTATTCGCCCGCGGTGCGCGACAGCGAGGCCGAACTGCGGCTGAGTGCGGAACTTGGCCTGGCCTTCCTGCCCTGGAGCCCGCTGGGCGGCATCTCCCGCAGCTCCCTTGACGGCCCGTCGGGCCAGTCCTCCGCGAGCACCGCCTTCCACCGCATCGCGGCCGGCCGCGGTGTCAGCCCGCAGCGGATCGCCCTGGCGTGGCTGCTCAGCCGCTCCCCCGCGGTCATCCCCGTGCCGGGAGCCAGTCGCCCGGCCTCCGTCCAGGACTCGGCCCGGGCGGTGGAGGTCGAGCTGAGCACGGCGGAGCTTGCGCAGCTCGACGGTGCGCTACCGGACTGCTGAGCCCGGCCCCGTACGGCAGCGTTCGCGTGTTGGTGTCTGTCATGGCGTGACCCGAGGGTTGCGGAACGCGTGGCGTCGGGCCCCGGCGACGACGAGCAGGCTGACCGCCCCGAGGGCCGCGGCCGTCACGGCGACCGCGGTGGCGCCCGAGCGTTGCAGCAGGAGACCGCCGACGATGCCGCCGAGGGCCATCGCGGCGTTCCAGAGGGTGACCAGGACGGCTTGCGCGGTGTCAGCGGCAGCGCTGCTGTGCCGCATCCCGGCCTGTCCGGCCGCGGTCTGCAGCAGCGTCGGGGCACCGCCCCATCCCAGGCCCCAGAGGACCGCGGCGACCCAGACGACCGCGTGCGTCGTGGTGACGGCAAGAGCCGCCGTGGCGAGGGTGAACAGCACCGTGCCGGTGACCATCAGGGTCCGGGGTCGGCGGTCGACATGGCGTCCCACGTACCAAATGCTCACCAGGCACGCGACACCGAAAGCAAGGAGAACCGCGTCGGTCGCCGACCCGAGCCCGGCGTGGCGCAGGTAGGGGGCGATGTAGGCGTAGATGATCGTGTGCCCGAGAACGAACGTCGTGACCGTGACCATGATCGCCGCGACGCCGGGCACCGCCAGGGTCTGCGGCAACGGCGACTTCGCCGATTCCGGTGCGGGTCCCGAAGGGTCGGTATCAGCCTGTTCGACGGCGGGTTGCCCGACGCCGGGGACCGACGCGCTGATCCAGCCGATGACGGCGAGGGTGACCAGGGAGACGGCGCCGAACGCCGCCCGCCACCCCACCTGTTCACCGATCAGCGTGCCCGCCGGCACCCCCAAGGACAACGCCACGGGTATCCCGGTCATCGCCACCGCGATGGCGCGGCCCTCAAGGCCGGCAGGCGCGATACGCCGGGCGTAGCCGGCGAGGATCGCCCACGCCAGGCCCGCGGCCACACCGGCGAGGAACCGGCCCGCGAGAAGGACGAGGTATCCCGGTGCGGCAGCGGTCAGCGTGTTGGCCACCAGGAAGACGGCCATGGCGCCGAGCAGCAGTGGCTTGCGCGGAACGGACGCGGTCGCCGTGGCGAGCGGGATCGCGGTCAGCGCCGTACCGGCCGCGTAGACGGTGACGGCCTGGCCGGTGGCGCCTGAACTGGTGCCCAGCGAGGCCGACATGTCGGGCAGCACGCCGGCGGGCAGGGTCTCCGTCAAGCTCGTGATGAAGACGGCGGTTCCCAGTGCCAGCAGCGCCGACCATGGCAGGCCGACCTGTTGCGTACGGGACTGTGTGTCGGAAGACGTGGTGGTCATGGACCACATCCTGAAACCTTCACATAGGTGTGATGGTCAAGTCGCGGTCCGCCGAGTAGCTTCGGCAGGTGTGAGGATCGGTGAATTGTCGCGCCTGACGGGTGCGTCCCGTCGGCTGCTCCGCTACTACGAGGAGCAGGGGCTGATCGTCCCGGACCGGGGCGCGAACGGGTATCGGGAGTACGACGACCGCTACGTGGACCGGGTCAACCAGATCCGTGGCCTGCTCGATGCCGGGCTCCCCACGCGCATCATCAAGCAGATCCTTCCCTGTCTGGACAAGCCTCGATCCATCCACTTCCCCGATGCGACGCCGGAGATGCTGGCGTTGCTGGCCACCGAGCGGGACCGCCTCACCGAGCGGATCGACGTACTCATCCGCAACCGGGACGCGATGAGCGAGTACCTCACCGAAGTCGCACAGTGCCGGGCACCGGTGCCCGGCAGGGTCGAGGACAGCCGGCCCACCGGCCGGACCGTCGCTGAGCTGTCGGGCGCGGACGCGGGGTCGCCGACTGCGTGAGAGGTGGCCGTCTCCGGGTACTCGCAGACGGACGCTAGGAGGAGTCCATGCCACTCACGTTCCGCAAGAGTTTCCGGATACTTCCCGGGGTGCGGCTGAACATCAACAAGCGCTCGTGGTCGCTCACGACGGGCGGCCGCAACGGGCCCCGGCGCACCCACAGCAGCACCGGCCGGCGCACCACGTCGATGGATCTGCCGGGCCCCTTCGGCTGGCGCCGGACGACGAAGCGCCGCTGAGCGGCCCGAAGGCCGCGGTGCAGCCGGTCCGGCCGGACGCACCACCGCGCCGCACCCCGCACTCCCCCGGAACCCCCCTCGCCCCGAGCGACGGCCCGGCAACAAAACTCCATCGCGTGGCGGCCTCCGCCTTGTTACGGTCACCCACATGATGAAGCGCGCCGCGATGACGACGACGCCGGAGAGTGTCCCGGCGCGCTGACCGATGTTCGAGTCCGAAGCCCCGGGGCGAGTGCCCCGGGGCTTCGGCTTGTCGGCGGTCACTCGCCCGTTGCCCGCGAGGAGACCTCCGTGAACGACATGACCCGCCCGCACGACGATCCCGCCGCCGACGCACGGCCCGACGTGCGCGACCCGCGGGCCCCAGACGCCCCGTACGACCACCGCAGGCTCGGCCGCGAGCTCGGCCTGTTCGGCACCGATCCGCTGATCGGCGCGGGGCTGCCCTACTGGCTGCCGGACGGCGCGGCCGTGCGGCACGCCCTGGAGGAGTACATCCGCGAGGCCGAGCGGCGCGCAGGTTACCGGCACGTCTACTCGCCGGTGCTGGGCAAACGGGCGTTGTACGAGATCTCCGGTCATTGGTCGCACTACAGCGAGGACATGTTTCCGCCGATGGATGTGGGCGGCGAACAGGTGGTGCTCCGGCCGAGCCTGTGCCCGCACCACGCCGTGATCTACCGCTCACGCTCGCGCAGTTACCGCGAGCTGCCGTTGCGGATGGCCGAGATCGGCGGCATGTACCGCGCCGAACTCTCGGGCGTAATGGGCGGTTTGAACCGGGTCCGGGCCATCCACCTGAACGACGCGCACATCTTCTGCACCCTCGACCAGGTCGCCGACGAGGCGCGCGCCGCGCTGGAGATGATCCGCCGCGCGTACGACGTGCTCTGCGTCCGGGCGTCCCGCTACCGGCTCTCCCTGCCTGGCGCGGGCGGCAAGTACGTCGCCGACGCGGACAAGTGGCAGCGGTCCATCGCCCTGCTGACCGCCGCACTGGAGGCTTCCGGGCTGCCCTACGAGTCCGAGGAGGGCGAGGCCGCGTTCTACGGGCCGAAGATCGACGTCCAGGTCGTCGACGCGGCGGGGCGTGAGTCCACCCTCTCCACCGTGCAGGTCGACTTCCACCAGCCCGAACGGTTCGATCTGCGCTACATCGGCGCGGACGGCGCCAAGCACCGCCCCGTGATGGTGCACCGCAGCATCATCGGGAGCGTGGAACGAGCCGTCGCCCATCTCATCGAACAGCACGGCGGGGCCTTTCCCGCCTGGCTCTCCCCGACCCAGCTGGTGGTCCTGCCGGTCTCCGAAGCCCAAGTGCCGGCTGCCGAGCGCCTGCTGCGGCGGTGCGCCGAGCTCGGGCTGCGGGCCGAGTCGGCCGGTCCCGAGCACGGCAGCCTGGGCGCGCGCGTCCGGGCCGCCCGCCTGGTCCCCTATCAGGCCGTCATCGGTGCGAAGGAGGACGCGGACGACCTGGTCGCGCTGCGGCTGCGCGACGGGCGGCGCCCGGACCCGCTGCCCGCCGCCGAAGCCCTGGCACGCATCGGGGCGCTGGTCGCGGGGCACCGCGCCGAGCTGTGGGACGCCGGGCCAGGGGCACGGTGAGACGCGTCAGGCCACCCCGACGACCAGCATCACGCCCATCACCGCCATCGTCGCCGCGATCAGGACGTCCAGGGCGCGCCACGCTGCGGGGCGCTCGAAGAAGCCGCTGAGCAGCCGGGCTCCGTAGCCGAGCGCCGCGAACCAGCACACGCTGCCGATCATCGCGCCGAACCCGAAGGCCCAGCGCAGCCCGTCGTGTCCGGCGGCCACGGAGCCGAGGAGCAGGACCGTGTCGAGGTAGACGTGCGGGTTGAGCCAGGTCAGGGCCAGGCAGGCGAGCAGTGCGCCGCGACGTGACCCGGCCACCGAGCCGGAGGCCGTCATCGCGGCGGGCCGCAGCGCCCTGCGGGCGGCGAGCACGGCGTACGAGAGGAGGAAGACACCGCCCACCAGTCCGATGAGGGTCAGCGCCGGCGGCCACGCGGTGACCACGGCGCCGACTCCGCCCACTCCGGCGGCGATGAGCACGATGTCGGACACGGCACAAATGGCCACCACGCCGAACACCGCTTGGCGTCGGATGCCCTGGCGCAGCACGAGGGCGTTCTGCGAGCCGATGGCGACGATGAGCGAGAGTCCCGTGCCGAATCCGGCGGCCGTGGCGGTCAGTGTCGATCCCATGACCTCGACGTTAATGATCATTGTCGCTCTAAGTACAGGTCAGGTAAGGATTCTCACGTGGTCCGGGCATCCCGCCGATGCGAGGCGGCGAGCGCGCGCCGGGGCGTGTGCCCCGTACCGCGCATCCGCCGCGTTCGGCGGACGCCCGCGCGGCGTGTGGACGTGCAGTGCGCGCGGCTCCTGTCTAGCGTCACTGGCATGACGACTGATCCGCAGAGTTACGAGCTCCTGCTGGTGCCCGAGTTCACCGTGGGCGAGGCGGGCTCCACCACCACCGCCGACCCCCGCCCCCTGCGTTCGGCGGTGGTGGTGGCCACCGGCGAGACCGGCGCCTCCGGCTATCCGCGGTACGCGGGGGACGGCATGGAGGCCGACATCGACCCGGCGACCCGCGCCGTCGAAGCCCTTCTCGTCGACGGGGCCGAACTCGACTACGGGCTCTCGGTGCGGGTCGCGGACCGCGCGCGCTGACACCGCGGCCGCGCCGTCCGAACACCCGGCGGAATACACGTCGCTCGCGTGACAGAAAGAAACGAAGCGTCAAAAACAATGTCGCAACAGTTTCGACGGTTTCCGCTGAATCATGGAAAACGGATCGTATTATTCTGCGCGGGCGGGTGCGTGGAGCTTCCGCACCCCTCCGTCGGTCCGGTTTGCCCCTGGCTTGAATGCATCCCTTTTCCTGGGTGCCGACAGGATGACCCGGTAGGCTTCCGTCTTTGAAATAGGCCGAAGTGAGCAAACCTCCTGCCGACGACGTTGGGAGCTGGTCATGCGACCGGACGGGCGGATCGGGGGCCTCGTTCAGTCCCTCTCGGAACACCTGGTCAGGAATGTGGAGGAACACCGCCTGGAGGGCGCGTGCCGCGATTTCCTGCAGCGCGGATTCACCACCTTGCCCTTCCTCGCCCCCGACGAAGTCAAATCAGCGGTGGCGGACGAAATCGAAAGTCTCGTCGAGGCGCACGGCGTCCGCCGCGGAATGAGTTTCAAGGAGACGGGGCACACGCCCCGCCAGATGCGCAATGTCCGCCACCGGGAAATAACCGAGCACGGCGCCGTCATCCCGGAGGTGTACGCCTCCCCGGATCTCCTCGCGGCGCTGTCACGGGTCGCGGGCGAGCCGGTCCTGCCCTGCCCCTACGAGCCGGAGCGGTACGTGATCACCGAGCTGGAGCAGTCCGGTGACACCCACGGATGGCACTGGGACGACTACAGCTTCGCGCTCGTCTGGGTCGTCGCCTGCCCGCCCGCCGAGCACGGCGGATTCGTCCAGTGCGTGCCGCGCACGTACTGGAACAAGCAGGACCCGCAGCTGCACCGGCAGTTCATCGCACAGCCCATCCACTCCTTCGAACTACGGCCGGGCGACCTGTACTTGATGCGCACCGACACCACCCTGCACCGCGTCTACCCGCTGAGCCGCGGCCGCCGGCTCATCATCAACATGGGGTACGCGTCCCAGGCGGATCTGCACAAACCGATCAGCCACGAGACGATGGACGGGCTCTGGCACGGCTCGCGCGACGAACAGGCGGGTCAGACCGTATGACGTCGCTCGAGGGGGCCACCGCGCAAGCGCCCGGGCCCCCTCAACTACCGCGGCAGCTCGGCACATCGGGGCTCGTGGCCCATTACGTCACCTCCGTGATGGGTGCGGGCATCCTGCTGATCCCCGCTCTCGCCTGGGCCGAAGCGGGCCCGCTGTCCCTCCTCGCGTGGGGGGCGCTGATCCTCTACAGCTACCCTTTCGCCCTGATCTTCGCGAAGCTGTCCGTACTCCACCCCACGAGCAAGGGCGTCGCCCAGTTCGTGGAGGCGGCGTTCGGCACCCGGGCGGGCCGGGTCGCCGCCGTCTTCCTCCTCCTCACGCTGCTGGCCGGCAATCCGGTCCTCGGGCTCGCGGCCGGCCGCTATCTGCTCTCGGCGGTCGACCCCACCGCGTCGAACCGCGCGGCGCTTCTCGCGGGCGCCGCCGTCATCGTGTTCTGCGTGGCGCTCAACCTGTGGGGCATCAAGGTGAGTACGCGCACCCAGATGGTGGTGCTCGGCGCCGTGGTGCTGTTGCTCGTCGTCGTCATCGCCCTGGCTCTGCCCGAGGCCGACTACACCCGCCTGACGCCGTTCGCGCCGCACGGCTGGGGCGCGCTCGGCAGTACGTTGCTCATCTGTTTCTTCGGCTTCATCGGCTGGGAGAACGCGGCGCCGGTGGCCGAGGAGGTCCGCGATCCCGGGCACACTTTCCCCAAAGGCATCCTCTACGCGGTCAGTTGTGTCGGCCTGCTGTACTTCGCCATGGCCTTCACCGTCTCGGTGGCGCTGCCCGAACCTGCCGTGGGGCAGTCGGACGTCACGGCGTTCGTACGCCTCCTCCAGGTGGCCACCGGATCCTCCCTGCAGAGCAGCGGATTCCTCGTCGCCGGGATTCTGCTGCTGCTCACCACCAACGCCTGGTGCCTGGGCACCTCGCGCGTCGTCTTCGCCCTCGCCCGCGACGGCGTCCTGCCCGCCGGGCTCAGCAGACTCTCCACCCAGGGAACGGTGCCGGCCCGTGCCGTGCTCGCGCTCCTCCCCGGCTACGCGGTGTCGGTCGTCCTCCTCCTGATCACCGACTCCAGTGAGTCCACGCTGATCAAGGCGTCGTCGGCCACGTATCTGCTCATCTTCCTGATGGCGTTCCTCTCCGCGGCCCGGCTGCTCCCCCGGGGCGCCGCCGCCCGGCTGAACCTCGCCCTCATCGCCACCACCGTCGCCATACTGCCGTTCTTCGGCATCAGTCTCGCCATCGCTCTGGCGATGCTCCTCCTCTCCGTCGTCGCCGAGCGGTGGCTGCGCAAGCGCGTGACCCCACCCACCGAGACAGGAGTCCGCACATGACAGCGCGACACATCCTGCGCATACAGGACCTCTCCGCCAAGGAGACGCACTCCCTGCTCGACCTGGCCGAAGCGATGAAGCGCGGCGACGACACCCGCGCCCATCTGGCGGGCCGCTGCATCGGCCTGCTCTTCAACGTCCCCTCCACCAGAACCAGGGTCTCCTTCCAGGTCGCCGCCTCCCAACTCGGCGCCGACAGCTTCCCGTACGGCGTGGAGGAACTCCGCCTCGCCAACCGCGAGTCGATCGAGGACACCATCGGGGTGCTCAACCGCTACCTCGACGCGCTCGTGGTCCGCTGGTACGACATGAACGAGTACGGCGCCGGCCACCGCCGCCTGCGTACGATGGCCGAGCAGGCGACGATCCCCGTCATCAACGCACTCGACGACGAGGAGCACCCCTGCCAGGTCCTCGCCGACCTCATGACACTGCGCGAGCTGTACGGGTCAGATGTCCCGGCCCAACGGATCGTGTACGTCTGGTCCTACTCGCCGCGCCAGAAGACCCCCGGCGTCCTGCACTCCTCCATGATGGCCGCGGCCGCGCTCGGCCATCGCATCACCGTGGCCCACCCGCCCGGCTTCGCACCGGAGGAACGGGTGACCCGGGCCGCCCGGGCGGTCGCCGCCCGCACCGGCGCGAGCGTCGAGCTCACCCACGACCTGGAGGACGCCGTCAAGGACTGCGCGGCGGTGTACACGCTGAGTTGGAAGTCCCCCACGCTGGTCGGCCAGGAGGAGATCCAGGCGCGGACCCGGCTCGCGGACCGGTGGCGCGTCACGGCTCCGCTGATGCGACGGGCCGCCGACGGGGCGGTGTTCCTCGACTGCATGCCCAGCAACCGGGGCGAGGAGGTCGACGCCGAGGTGAAGGACGGCCCGTGGTCGAAGATCTTCCAGCAGGCCGAGAACCGGCTCCACACCCAAAAGGCCCTGCTCACCCAGCTGTTCGACGGCACCCTCTCCGGAGGCACGCGATGACGGGGACCGGTGCGGACACGCGGGTCGCGCTGGTCACCGGGGGCGGTGGCGGCATCGGCGGCGCCGTGGCGCGACGGCTCGCGGACGAGGGTGCGGCCGTCGCGGTGGTCGACCGGGACGACGCGGCCGAGTCCGTGGCCGGACGCATTCGCGAGTCGGGCGGGCGGGCCGAGGCGTTCCTGTGCGACGTGTCCGCGGAGAGCGACGTGGCTGCCCTGGTCGAGAAAGTCAGCGGCAGGCTCGGCGCCATCACCGACCTGTGCTGTGTGGCGGGCAGCATCCGGCGCGGCACGGTGCCGGACCTCTCCCTGGCGGACTGGCACCGGTCGTTCGCGGACAACGTGGACTCCGTCTTCCTGATGTGCCGGGCGGTGCTGCCGCTCATGGAGCGGGCCGGGCGGGGCCGGATCGTCACGGTGGCCTCCGGCTGGGGTCTGCGTGCCGGGGAGAAGGCCGCCGCGTACTGCACGGCCAAGGCGGGTGTGGTGATGCTGACCCAGGCCATGGCGCTGGACCACAGCCCCGCGGGCATCCGCGTCAACTGCGTCGCACCGGGCGACACCCGCACCCCCATGCTCGCCCGTGAGGCCCGCCAACTCGGGCAGTCCGACGCGGAGTTCCTGACGGAGGCCGCCGACCGCCCACTGGGCCGGATCGGGACACCGGAGGACATAGCCGCGGCGGTGGCCTTCCTGGCCGGCCCCGACGCGGACTTCGTCACGGGTTCGGTGCTGACGGTGGACGGGGGCGGGAGCGTGTGAGTCGCGCGCGGTGGCGCGGCCGCGAGCTGTTCGTCCCGATGTGCTTGGCTGCTACTCGAGCCGCTCCCCCAGCTTGGCCATGCTCCGCTCCGAACCCTTCGTGAACCACCACTCGAACAGGCGGACATGAAGACCCCACGCCACGCTCCGGATCAGGTGGTATGGCGGCTGACCGTCAAAGATGGCCATCTCGGAACTGTCGCATTCAAGGCGCACCCGCCAGCGTTGCCGGTGGGCCAGCAACTCGAGTTCGACGGTGAAGCGTCGCCCGTGCTCGACGACGACAAGGGAGACCACGTCGAGCTCCGTCCCACCGTCGTGGAGCTCGCCCATCAGATGCGGGACGAGGAGATCGCGAACACCTTCTGCTGACGGCACGAGGGGTTCTCCTCTCACCAATGTCGTCGCACCCGCACGCCCGACGTACTCGAAGCGCGGGCGGGGCATGGGCGGTCCAGCTTACGCGCGTCCGTTCGCAGGCTGCGTCGAAGAAGGTCGCCGCATGGGACGTGAGATGCCGATGGGGCGTGGCTCTGCGCCCTCGAGGCGGAGTCTGAGCGGCTGACGAATGCGGGCGGGACCGTCCTGAAGGAGTTCGACGGCCAAGCAGCGCCGTGACTGCCCACCGTCCGAACGCCTCTTGCCCCAGAATGGGGCACACATCGTGACGACACGTCTGCTCATTGACGCTGTCAGGTAGAGGCTTTCGCGGAACCGTTGAAGGGGTGTGGATGGATCAGATGGTCTTCGAGCCCATCAAGTACGCGGCTGAATGCCATGACTGTGGTGGCGAGTTGCGGTGCTGGGGTGTTCAAGCCCTGGTGAATGGCACCTTGAGCTGGGACACGACATCCGAGTGTTCTTCCTGCGGATCCGAGATGGCCGTCTGCGGGGGCGACCCGCCTGTCGAACTACGGAACCGACTGCTCACCGAGCATGGACCGGCACGCCTCCAGGTGAGTCCGACAGCTGGGAACACTCAGATCATGCTGGTTCTGCGGTCAGAACTCGGCCTGGATCTGACGGAAGTCAAGTCTCTGCTGAAGGAGGTCCTGGCAGGAGACCACTCAGGCACGATGCCTGAAATCGAGCTCCTGGCCCGCAAGCTGCGGGCGTCCGGCGTCGATGCCCTTGCCGTTCGACCTTAGAGGCGCAGGCCGAAATTCGGCCGACTGCCCACCGCCGTCAGCCGTCGATCCGCCTCCGCATGGCGTCACGGACCTTGCGGGTCTCCGCCGCCGCTCGTTCGAGCGAGGCGTGCGGCTTGAACTGGACGCTACCGGCGGTGTTCTCGTCGGCCCAGGCGCACACGGTCTTCGTGCCGTAGGACCTGGACGTGGCCGTTTCGCAGCTGAAGACGACGTCCTCTCCGGCCACCCGTATCTCCTTGAGCGGCGCGACGACCTTCTCCTCGTTCGTCACGATGGAATTCCCGACCATGTCTTCGCGCTGCACCTCGGAGTTCTTGAGCCGCCCGTACACCCCGCCGACCTTCAGCTCCTCGAACGTGCCGCCCTTCGCCTTCCCGGTACCGGTGTAGGTGGCGTGGAATTCCCTCGCGTCCTTCCGGTCCTCATCGTCGTAGAGCTTCTTGGATTCGGAAAGCGTCCCCTTCTTGAGCTCGTAGGCACCTCCCAGCAGCGTTGCGGGCGGTTCGAGCTTGTACTCGGCCGTGGGGAAGGACGGCCCCGAGTCCTTGACCACGTAGGCGGCGTAGACCGCGCCACCCAAGAGGACGAGCGCACCCGTCACCACGGCGGCCAGGAGCCCGGGTGGCATCGGCCTCGGCGCGGGCCCCCGGGCCGACCCCTTCCCGCGTGGTGCGGCGGTGACGGTCTGCGCACTCGCCACGCCGCGCGGGTCCGGGGCGGCAGCTGCTTTCGCGGTTGGCGTCGGTGAGTCAGCGGGGTTGGGGGTTGCGTCCCGTGCGTCCGGCTCGCTCCGCCCCACCGGCCCGGCCGGACCACCCCGCGCCACTGGTGTGCCCTGCGCGGCCGGGACGCGTCGGGTCGGGGTGTGTGTCTCCTCAGTGGTTTCCGGTGTGAAGAGGTCCAACAGCGTTGCAGGTGTGGGTCGTTGGGCCGGGTCCTTGACCAGGCATGCCGCGACCACGGCCCGTACTCCCTGCGGCACCGCCGACAGGTCCGCCTCTTCGTGCACCGACCGGTACATCAACCCCATCGGCGTTCCCGACCCGAACGCGCTGCCACCCGCCGCCGCGACCAGCACCGCCCCGAGGGCGAACACATCCGCCGCGCTGTCGACCTTGAGCCCCTGAGCCTGTTCGGGAGCCAGGAAGCCGGGGGTGCCGAACGCCATTCCGGTGTTGGTCAATCGGGTCGACTCCACCGCGTGGGCGATACCGAAGTCGAGGACCCGGGGCCCGTCGTCGGCCATGACGATGTTGCCCGGTTTGAGGTCGCGGTGCACCAGGCCGCACGCGTGCACGGCTTGCAGTGCCTCCGTCAACGCCGCCCCCAGTACGCGTAGTTGCGCCTCGTCCATCGGGCCACGCTCGGCGATCAGCTCCGACAGTGTGGGCCCCGATATGTAGGCGGTCGCAAGCCACGGTGCGACCGCCTCCGGATCCGCGTCCACGACCTGCGCCGTGTGGAACCCGCCCACCTTGCGCGCCGCCTCCACCTCGGCCCGGAACCGGGCCCGGAAATGCGGGTCACCGGCCAGCTCGGCCCGGGCCACCTTGACGGCGACGGCGCGCCCACCGCGCGATCGCGCCAGGTACACCGTCCCCATGCCGCCCGAGCCCAACTCGCGCTCCACGGCGTACCCGCCGATGCTCCGTGGCAGGTCCCCGCCCCCCGCTCCCCACCCCATGCGTCGCACACTCCCCTGTTGAGACACCGCGCGCCAGTATGACTGACGCTCGGACAGCACAGGGAAACGTCGGACGTTCGTGGAGTCCGCTCGCGCTCGTCGCGTCCGCGGCAGCCGGAGAGCCAGGGCCCGACTCCGCCCGTTTGACGACCCGGCCGGGCGGGGCCGTCGCGCCGGCCCTTCGGCGCCCTCGATCAGTCGATCTTGGGGGCGCACCGCATGCCGATGTAGACGCAGCGTGTGCCGTCCGGCAGGACGGAGAAGATCACCGGGGTGTAGTCCGTACTGAAGGCCGAACCCACGCCCGTGCCGGCGAAGGCCGTCTCAGTGACCGGCAGCAGGTCGATCTGCAGGGGATCCGAGAGGTCCTTCATGCCGTCGACGAACTCGTAGAGCGCGTGCCCGGCGCCGTCCTTCTCGGTCACCGTGATGACCACGCCCTCGCGCCGGTACGTGCCGACGAGCGGTGCCCAGTCGACCGCGGGCGGTGTGGCCACCGGCGCGAAGGGTTCCGGCATGGTCACCTCCGCCAGATCGGCGAGAAGTTCGCGGTAGAGCGCGGCGTAGACCTCGCGCGCACCGCCACCGTTGGTGAGCAGCGCCACGGCGACGCCGGCCGACGGCACCACGCGCAGGTAGCCGTACTGCCCGATGGAGGCCCCGTCGTGGCCGTAGCCCGCGACACCGTTCCAGTCGTACAGGGTCCAGCCGAGGCCCCAACCGTCCGAGCTGACCGTCCACTTGTCGGGGCAGTCCACCTCCCGGCGCTGCATCAGGGCGACCGTCTCCTCGGAGAGCACTCGGGTGCCGTCCTCGGCCACGCCGCCGGCCAGGTGCAGCCGTGCGAGCCGGGCGAGGTCACCCGCGGTGGCGATGACCCTGCCGTACGGGCCCGCCGATCGCGGCATCATGTCCCATTCCGGTGCCGGCGCCGGGTCCTGGCCCGGTTCGCCCAGGTGACCCATGGCCGCACGGAAGCGCAGCGCCTCTTCGGGCAGGGTCATGGTGCGGGTGAGGCCGAGCGGGGTGAGCAGCAGGTCCTTCAGTGCCTCGTCCCACGTCGTGCCGGTCACCACCTCGATGATCCGGCCGAGCACGTTGTAGCCGACGCTGCTGTACGAGATCGCGCTGCCGGGCGGGCAGTCGAGCGCGACGCCTCTCGCGGCCTCGACGTACTTGGCGAGGCAGTCGTCACCGCGCCCGCTGTCGTGGTTGAAGTCGCAGGTGAGCCCGCTGGTGTGGCTGAGCAGCCGACGGATGGTGATCATCCGGGTCACTTCGGGGTCACCGATGGAGAACTCCGGCAGCACGTCCGTGACCGGTGCGTCCAGTTCCAGCCGGCCGGCCTCGACGAGCTGCATCACCAGGGTCGCCGTGTAGATCTTGGCTATCGAGCCCATCTGGAAGACCGAGTCGGTCGTCGCCTCCACACCCGTGCCGCGATGCAGGACTCCGCTCGCCCAGTCGTGGACGGTCCCGTCGACGAGGACGGCCAGGGATGCTCCGGGTACGTGATGCTCGGCGCAGAGCTGGTCGAGGCGGGCCTGCCACCGGGCGAGATCCAGCTTCCGTCCGGCCGAGTTCCGGGCCCCCCAGGCTCCTTCGACACTCCAGTTGCCCTGCTCATCATGGTTCATGACGGTCTGCACGGTTGAGTCCCCCCAGGTTGCGTACGGCGTCTTCTTGTTGCGAACACTGTACGCATGAGGGATCGTCGTTCGCAAGGTGCGTACGGCGTCGGCTAGGGTGAGGGTGGGGGTGCGGGCAGCAGACGCACCGAAGATGGATTGAGGAGAGTGGGCGCGTATGTCTGCCGACGCGAAGCCGATCACCTCGGTGTGGACACGTCCGCATCGCCCGCAGCGGGAGCAGCTGACGCGGGAGCAGATCGTGGCCGCGACGATCGAGCTGCTGGACGCGGAGGGGGTCGAGGCGCTCAGCATGCGCAAGCTCGGCACCCGGCTGAAGGCCGGGGCCACGTCCCTCTACCGGCATGTGGCCAATCGGGACGAGCTGATCCAGCTGGCCGTGGACGACGTGTTCGGCGAGCTGGACCCGCCGGTCGCCGCCGCCCGCGAGACATGGCGCGCGGCGGCCGCCCGCGCCGCCACCGACCTGCGGGCCATGGTCCTGCGCCACCCCTGGGTCGGGCCCGAACTCGGCCAGGTGGGCCTTCTCCACGTCGGCCCGAACGCCGTCCGCATGACCTCGGGACTCCTCGCGCAGTTCGAGGCGGCCGGCTTCCCCGCGGGTGAGGACGACCAGGCCGCGTCGGCGCTGATGTCCTACGTCATCGGTGTCGCGACCAGCGAGGCCGCTTACCTCTCACTGGTCGCCCGCAGCGGTGTCCCCGAGCGACAGTGGCTGTCGGAGCGCAGCCCTGACATCGACGAGGAGGCAGACCCGCGGCAGATGCGCGAGGACAGCTTCACCTATGGACTCGACCGCATCCTCGACGGCCTCACCGGCCGCCTCACGTCAGAGAGTTGAGGCCGACGGCGCCGGTGTAGGTCGCGCCGGCCATCCGGAGCCCGTCCGCCGCCTGTAGCGCGCTCAGCGAACCCTGCGTTCTGCGGTGAACGGTCGGCGCACCCATCCGCCACAGGGCGCAGCAACCCCGCACCGCACCGCACCGCCCCGCACCGGCGGAACGTGGCGTCGCACGGTTCGGGTCGCCGTGGAGGACGTGGAGGACAGGGAAAGGTGCCGGAGCAGGGCCGGTGCGTGCGGGTCGGGTGCCCCCGGATGACGGGCGTTCGTAGCAGAATGCCCGTCACCCGCACCTACCTTGGAGCACGCCGTGACCGCCCTCGCCCTGTACCTCCCCGGCTCCGGCGCCACCCCGCGCTGGTTGCAGATCACCGTCGGTGTCGTGGTCCTCGGCCTGATCGCCGCCCGCATCTGGCTGTTCATCCGGCGCCGGAAGTAGGCGCGGATCACGTGTTCTAAGATCCCGGGATGCATGACGAGCTTCGCCTCACCGTCCTGGGGTCCGCTACGCCCTACCCCAGCGTGGACAATTCGTGCTCCGGCTATCTGGTGTCGAGTGGTGACACCCGGATCTGGGTGGACGCGGGCAGCGGGACGCTCGGCCCGCTGCAGCGGCATGCGCGGCTGGACGACCTCGACGCGATCTGGATCTCCCATCTGCACGCCGATCACAGTGCGGACCTGCTCACCGCGTACTACGCCGTCCTGTACGCGGACATCCGCCTGGCGGCGCCCATCCCCCTCCTCGGCCCGACGGGCATCGCGGACCGGTTGGCCGGGTTCCTCACCCATACGTCGACCCGCAGTCCGGTCGAATCCGCCTTCGCCGTCACCGAGTTGTACGACGGCCACCAGACCACCGTCGGCTCGCTGCGGCTGACGAGCCGGGCCGTGTCGCACGGCATGCCTGCCTTCGCCGTGCGCGTGGAGGCGGCCGGCAGGTCGCTGGTGTACTCCGGGGACACCGCGCCGTGCCCGAACCTCACGCAACTGGCCGCAGGATGCGACGTGTTGCTGTGCGAGGCCGATTCCGACAGCGCGCAGGACCCGGCCGAGGGCGACCGGGTGCACCACACCCCCGAGGACGCCGGCGACACCGCCCGCGCGGCCGGAGCAGGCCGGCTGATCGTCACGCACGTCGGCCGCTCCCTCACCCCGCAGCAGGCCGTGACCCGCGCATCTGCCCGCTTCGACGGGCCCGTTGACCATGCTGCCCCCGGCGCCACCTTCACCGTCGGTACGGGTGTGGGTACGGGCGCCTAGCCGGAGCTTGCTGGACGCGCCACCTGCGCGTACACGACGCCGCCGGCCAGGCCCCTCCGGCAGCGTCCTCACGGCTTCAGGACGCGGCTCCGCCACGGCTCGCGTACGCACGCACGTCCGCGTCGCTGTCCGTGGTCGCGGCGGCGAGAGCCGCGCGCGCTTCGGGCTCGGCGGCGTGGACGAGGAGCGCGAGCACGGCGGCCTTGCGGACGTCCGCCTCCGGGTCGGCCGAGGCCTTGGCGAGGCCGGGGACCGCCGGGTCGGCCGGGGCGGCGCCCAGCGCGGTCGCGGCGCCCGCCCGTACCTGCCAGGTGGGATCGCCGAGCGCGGACACGGCCCGTTCGGCGTACGGCAGCGGGCAGCCCGTGGCGGCGAGCGCGGTCAATGCGGCCGCCCTGACCAGCGGGTCGGGGTCGTCGATGAGCGTGTCGAGGCGTGCCGGCGCCGTATCACGCACCGCCGCCAGGCCGCGGGCCACCGCGACCCGCACCTCGCGGGCCGGGTCGGCCGCGGCGCCGACGAGTGGGGCTGTCGCATCCACGGAGACCAGAGCCCGCACCGCGTGGATGCGGACGCCGATGTCGGCGTCGCCGAGCGCGGCGGCGTACACCTCGGCGGCGCCGAGCCGCAGTTCGCGCAGGACGTCGAGGGCGGCACCGCGCACCTCGGGGTCCGCCACGTCGAGCGCCGCGCGGAGCCCCTCCCGTAGCTCCGGGTCGGCCGGCAGCACCTCGACCAGCTCGCGCAGGGCCCCTGCCGCCGCCTCCCTGACCTGGCGCACCGGGTCGCGCAGCCGTGCCGCGAGTGCGGGGCCCACGCCGGCGGGTGCCGTCTCGGCCAGTACGGCGACAGCGGCTGCCCGCACCGCCGGGTCGGGGTCGGCGAGGTAGGGGGTGAGGGCGTCGAGCCCGGGTGCCTCCTCGGCGAGGGCCAGCAGGCGGAGAAGGGCGGGGTTCGACCCGAGCCCGGCGTCCGCGTCCCGGCTCTGCGCAGGTAGGGCGTCCGAGTCGGGGCTCGGTACGGGGACGGTACCCGGGGCGGGGCCACTCGGCGCCGGACCGGCACCCGCGGCAGGACCCGGAACCGCCCCGGCCCCCGCATCACCCCCGGCGCTCGGCACCCCGCCCTGCCCGGTGGACGCCGCCGGACGCGCCGCCGGTGCCGCGTTCCTCGGGCCCGCCGTCGCCACCGGCACCAGCGCGACCTCGCCGAGCGGCCGGTCCTCCCCCGCCACCGGGGCGAACTCCGGCACCGGCACCACGTACGGCTCGACCGCGCGGGCCCTGAACTCCATGGCTCCCGACGGCGCTTTGTACAGGTCGACATGGTGCAGCCAGCCCGCGTCGTCGCGCGCGGGATGGTCGAGGCGCTCGTGGTAGAGACCCCAGCGGGACTCGGTCCGCGCCAGCGAGGCGCGCGCGGCCATCTCCGCGCAGTCCCGGATGAACGACACCTCAGCGCACCGCATCAGTTCATGGGCGGTCCGCGCCCCCATACCGGCGATCTCACCCCGCATCCGCTCGAACGCCTCGACGGCCAGCGACAGTTTCGCCCCGCTCTTCGGCGGCGCGACGTAGTCGTTCACGAAGCGTCGCAGCTTGTACTCCACCTGTGGCTGCGGCGGCCCGTCGGGGTTGCGCAGCGGCCGGTAGACCAGTTCGTGCGCCGCGGCGAGCTGGTGCACCGGCAACTCACCGTCGTAAGCGCGGTATTGGGACGCGTCCGCGCCTGCCAGGTCACCGAAGACGAACGCGCCGATCATGTAGTTGTGCGGTACGCAAGCCAGGTCACCGGCCGCGTACAGACCGGGCACGGTGGTGCGGGCGTGTGCGTCGACCCGCACTCCGGACGCCGAATGGCCGCCGCACAGCCCGATCTCCGAGATGTGCATCTCGATGTCGTGCGTGCGGTAGTCGTGACCGCGCCCCTCGTGGAAGGCGGCGCGCGTGGGCCGTTCCGTGGTGTGCAGGATCGACTCGACGGCGCTGATGGTCTCCTCGGGAAGGTGGCTGAGCTTCAGGTACACCGGGGCCCGGTCGGAGGCGAGCTCCGCCGCGAACTCGGACATCATCTGCCCCGACCAGTAGTCCGACTCCACGAACCGCTCGCCGTGCCGGTTCACTTGGTAGCCCCCGAAGGGGTTGGCGACGTACGCGCACGCGGGACCGTTGTAGTCCTTGATGAGCGGGTTGATCTGGAAGCACTCGATCCCGGTGAGCGCCGCTCCCGCGTGGTAGGCCATGGCGTATCCGTCCCCCGCGTTCGTCGGGTTCTCGTACGTCCCGTACAGATAGCCGGACGCGGGCAGCCCGAGCCGTCCGCACGCACCGGTGGCCAGGATCACCGCGCCCGCCCTGACGGTGACGAACTCACCCGTACGGGTGTTGAACCCGGCCGCGCCGACGGCGCGTCCGTCCACGGTGAGCACCCGTACCGGCATCACCCGGTTCTCGATGCGGATGCGCTCCCGCATCTCGCGACGCCGGAGCTGCCGGTAGAGGACCTTCTTGACGTCCTTTCCCTCCGGCATGGGCAGCACGTACGAGCCGGAGCGGTGCACCTGGCGGACCGCGTACTCGCCGTGCTCGTCCTTCTCGAACTTCACGCCGTAGGACTCCAGGCGCTGCACCATCGCGAAGCCACGCGTAGCGGTCTGCCGGACCGTGGACTGGTCGACGATGCCGTCGTTGGCGCGGGTGATCTCCGCGACGTAGTCGTCCGGTTCGGCGCAGCCCGGGATGACCGCGTTGTTGACGCCGTCCATGCCCATGGCGAGGGCTCCGGAGTGGCGCACGTGCGCCTTCTCCAGAAGCAGCACGTCCGCGCCGTGCTCGGCGGCGGTCAGAGCGGCCATGGTGCCCGCGGTGCCGCCGCCGATGACGAGGACGTCGCAGGAGATCTCGGTCGCGTCGGCGAGGGCGGGAATGGCCAGGGGGGAGTCCACGGGCGCGCCTTTCACGAAGGGGTACGGGAGGTGCTGGGCGTACGAGAGGTACGGGGCGTGCGGGAGGTGCTGGACGGACCAGAGGTACGAGGCGTGCTCGGGTTACAGCGACGTCAGGACCCGGCGGCGGAGTTCGGTCGTGCCCGGGGCGTTGCGGGCGTCCCGCTGACGGGGGTGCGGGACGTCCAGGACGTCTCCGGAGGGCAGCAGGGCGATCCGGTCGCCGAGGTGCAGCGCCTCGTCCACGTCGTGGGTGACGAAGATGACGGTCGCGCCGGTGCCGCGCAGGATCTCCACGAGAAGGTCCTGCATGCCGGCGCGGGTGTGCGGGTCGAGGGCGCCGAACGGCTCGTCCATGAGCACCACGCGGGGCTCCCCGGCAAGCGCGCGGGCGAGCTGCACGCGCTGCCGCTGTCCGCCGGAGAGCTGACGGGGCAACTTGCGGGCGTGCTCGGCGAGTCCGACCCGCTCAAGCCAGTCGTCGGCGGCCCGCCGCCGCTCGGCCCTGCCCACCCGGCGGATGGCCAGCGGGAGTTCGACGTTGGCGCGGACACTGCGCCAGGGCAGCAGGGCGTCCTCCTGGAAGACGAGGGCGCGGTCGGCGGCGGGCCCACCGACGGGCACCCCGTCCTGGGTGACCCGCCCGCCCAGCGGCGGCAGCAGCCCGGCGAGGGTGCGCAGCAGCGTGGACTTGCCGCAGCCGGAGGGGCCGAGCACGGCGACGAGTTCACCCGGCGTGATGCGCAACCGCACGGTCCCGGGCAGCACTTGGCCCTCACGGTGGCCTAGCCGCACGTCGTCCAGGCCGAGTCGGGCTCCTTGCTGGGCCGGGGCGTCCGTGCGGGAGACGGGGCCGAGCTGTACGGGGCTCATGCGACGGGTTCCTTGTCGAGGGCCGGGACCGGGGCCGGAGCGGGGAGGGAGTCCACCGGCCGGGTGGCGCGGACGGTGCGGCGCGCCGCGCGGGACGGGATCCGCTCGGGCGGACGCGGCAGCCAGGCGGTGGCGCGGCGGCCGAGGAACTCCACCGCGGTGGAGGTCAGCCAGCCGAGGGCGCCGATGGTGGCCATCCCGACGAAGACGCCCGGGTAGTCGACGACCGTGTAGTCCTGCCAGGTGCGGTAGCCGACCCCGTACTCACCGGAGATCATCTCCGCGGAGATCACGCAGATCCAGCCGACGCCGATGCCCACCGACAGGCCGCCGAAGATGCCGGGCAGCGCGCCCGGCAGTACCACCGAGAACAGCACGCGCAGCCGGCCGCCGCCCATGGTGAGCACGGCCTCCTCCCACACCGGGGTGAGTGCGCGCACCGCGTGCCGGGTGGAGACCAGGACGGGGAAGAACGCCGCGGCGCAGGTGATGAAGACGATGCCCTGCTCGTTGGTGGGCAGGAGCAGGATCGCGACCGGGACCAGGGCGATCGCCGGGATCGGCCGGACCACTTCCACCAGCGGTCCGAGCAGGTCGGCGGCCCACCGCGACCGGGCGATCGCCGTGCCCGCCGCGACCCCGAGGACCGCGGCGAGCAGGAAGCCGAGCAGGATGCGGCGCAGGCTGTGGACGAGGTCCTGCCAGTACGGGGCGGTGCCGACCCGGTCGCCGAAGGCGGCCGCGACCTCACCGACCGTCGGGAACTGACCGAACCGCAGCCACAGATCGACGTCCAGGGTGGTCAGGAGCTGCCAGAGACCGAGGGCGGCGGCGAGCGACGCGACCCTGACGAGCCTGCGGACGACGCTCATGACGCCAGCTCCACGGCGTCCGCGTAGCCGACGACGCGGGCGCCCGCGTGCCGTCCCGTATAGGTCTTGGCGTGGCTCGGCGTGACGAAGGCGCGCAGCTCCGAGCCGTCCGCCACCCACACGGCCCGGTCGGCGAACCAGGGGGTGCCGGTCAGGGCGTCCGGCACGTAGGCGGCCCGTACCTCGGACTTCTTCGCCGCCGCGACGGCCGCGAGGAGCTTCTTCGGACTGGCGAAGGTACGGGTGGTGGCGCGGCCCCGCAGCCACAGCTCGGGCTTGGCGGCGCCCGTCGTGGGCGTGGGCTCGGGCTTGACCGGGGCTTGGGCGGTCCGCTTCAGCGGCTTCGGGTCGACGAAGGCGTCCACGTCGATGTCGCCGACCAGCTTGGCCGTCTTGAGGATGGGGACGTCCTTCTTCAGGGCGGCGATGAGGTCGGGCCGCAGCGCCGGATCGAAGGTGGCGATGCCGTGGGCGCCGTTGTAGAGGTAGACGGCCTCGGCGGGCAGTCCGGTCTCCTTCGCCACCGACTCGGCGGCGGCGACGGGTCGTTCGCGCAGGTAGTCGGTGGCCCGCCGTTGGGCGGTGAGGAAGTCGTCGAGCACTCCGGCCCGTTCCTTCGCGAACTCCTCGCGGACGGTGACGCCGTGGAAGGTCGGCAGGTTCAGATCGGCGCCGTCGTACAGCGCCTTCGCCTTTCCCTCGTAGGCCAGTTGTCCCGGCCAGGCGACGAACTGCGACAGGGCGTCGACGCTGCCGCCGGACAGGGCGGACGCGCCCACGCTGGGCTGCTGGTTGAGCTTGTGGATGTCCTTCTCCGGGTCGATTCCCGCCTGCTTCAGGGCCCGGATCAGGGTGCCGTCGGCGGCCGAGCCGACACTGGTCGACACCTTCTTGCCGCGCAGTCCCGTCAGCGACCGCAGCTTCGAATCGGGCTTGGTGACCACGGTGTTGAGGCCGCCGCGCAGGTTGTAGCCGGTGACCGAGACGAGTCGCGTCGGCTGCCCGAGCTGTCGGCCGCGGGCCGCGTTGATCAGCAGCGGATAGTCGCCCATCGACCCGATGTCGATCTTTCCGGTGGTCATCTGGGCGGTGATCGGGGCCCCCGTGGCGTAGTCCTGCCACTTCACCTCGTACTTCTTGCCGTCCTTCTTGCCGCGCGCCGCGAGCTCCTCCTCGAAGTAGCCGAGAGAGCGCAGCAGGGTACCGGCGGTGACGGTGTTGATGGTCTTCGACTGGTACCCGACGGTCACCGTGACGGTGCCGGAATCATCGGCTCCGGCCACGCCGCCGCACGCCGTGGCCAGGGGCACCAGCAGGGCGAGAGGGAGGAGGCGGGCGAGGGTACGGACGGGGCCGTAGCCGCGAGCGTGGGCGTGAGTACTGGTACTGGAGGGTTTGCCTGTCGAACCCGTGGTGCGAGTCATCGGAGTCGGCCTTTCACCGGAGCAGGTAGGGCATGTTGACGGTGACGGCACCCGTGGGGCACCGGGCCGCGCACGGGCCGCAGTACCAGCACTCGTCGACGTGCATGTACGCCTTGCCGTTGTCCTCGCGGATCGCGAGCGAGTCGAGCGGACACATGTCGACACAGAGGGTGCAGCCGTCGATGCAGCGGGACTCGTCGATGGTCACGGGCACGTCGGCGCGCTGCGGGACAACAGGCATGGCTGACTCCAGGAAGGGCGGGTGAAGGTCCGGGGGAAGGTCCCGGGATGTGGGTGAAGGGTCGTCGGCAGACGGTCGGACGGATCTCAGACGGATCGGCGCAGGACGCCGCTCATGGTGATGCGGTCCCCGCGGAACCGGATGAACTCCAGGTCCACGGGACGGCCGTCGGGCAGATGGGTGAGCCGCTCCAGCATCAGGACGGCGCTGCCGCGCGGGGCTTCGAGGACCGCCGCGGAGTGCGTGTCGGCGTTCACGGCTTCGAGCGTCATCTCGGCGTGCCCCAGCGGACCGCCGGTCACGGTCTCCAGGAGGCGGAAGACGTCCGTGTTCTCCAGGTCGCAGCCGAGCAGCGCACCGCCCACGTCCATGGGCAGGTACGACAGGTCGAGGGAGAGCGGAAGGCCGTTGAGGCGGCGCAACCGCTCGATGCAGAGCACATCGGTGTGCTCGGGCAGTCCGAGGCGGTGCGCGACCGGCCCCGGCGCGCTGACCGGGCCCACCGTGCGGACCTCGTTGGTGACCCTGCCGTGCTCGTGCAGGATCTCGGCCAAGCCTTGGAGCCGGTCGAGTGCGTGCGGGTACTTCTCGCACACCACGACGGTGCCGACACCGGCCTTGCGGTCCACGAGTTGCTCGCCGCGGAGCAGGTCAAGGGCCTGTCGTACGGTGTTGCGGCTGGCCCGGTAGTCGGCGGCGATGGCGTCCTCGAGCGGCAGGACGCCGCGCGGGAAGCCGCCCGTCAGGATCTGGTGCCGCAGCAGATCGGCGAGCTGCCGTGCCTGGTCAGCACGGAGCCGCCGACGCCGCGCGGCGGCGACCGGAAGTGAGGCGTGGCTGTGTTCGGCTGGCATGGCAGGAACGTACCGGCGTGGTGGCCGCGGTGGTGTTGCGGCAGCATTGCGCCACCTGAAACCGGTCAGCGCGGGGCTGTGACCTGCGGATTCGGTCGTACGGTGACGAAGACCCGCCACCCTGGCGCCCACCAGGTGGACGATCTGGGCGGCGGCGCCCTCGACCACCGCGCCACGGACAGCGCGAGGCGTCGCCGCTCACGGCAGCAGAGCCGCGGCGAGCTCGTGGGGCCGGGCGGCGAACGGACTGTGGCTGCCCGGCAGGGTGCCGCACGGTGAACGGGTTGTCGGGCATGGCCCGGTCCCGGGACCGTTCCCCAGCACTGAACGCCTTCCTCGACCTCATCCGCAAGAACTGCCCCGAACTCGGCGCCACCCTCGACCACCGACTCGGCCCGCGGGAAGAAGGCGGAACACCGCCCGCGTGAGCTCCGGCCCCCAACCCCCGTCATGGGTTCGGCCCCCCGGGCCGGGGAACACCCTCCGCCGGTCGCGGTGATCGTATGGAGATATATCGACTCTGTAGGAGACCTCTGGACCGACGCCGCACCCGCACTGAGACTGTCAGTCCGCGTCGACGGCTTGCCCGTGTCGCGCGCCCAGCAACGGACCTCACCGGTTGTTCAAGGAGTTCACATGCGTCTGCGCACGCGAGCGGTTGCCACTGTGTTCGTGGCGGCCACAGCTTTCACCGCCCTCGCCCCTCAGGCCATGGCGGCTCCGATGCCTTGGGAGACCAGCAGGACCCCCACGGCCGCCGCCCATGACACGGCCTCCGCGACAGCCGCCGGGAACAACACCGTCACCGTGTTGTGCGGGCCCCCCTGCTACCAGTAGGCAGCCATGTTTGGCGGCCGCGTGGAGCGAGGGGGCCGGGCACCGGGCTCACCCGACTGCCCGGCGCCCCGCCGGAAAGCCGCACCTCGCACTCGGCTCTGCCGGTGACCGAACGGAATCCCTAAGGACTCGTATGGCCGGGAGCCACCTCGGCCCCCGGCACCGGCGGCGCCTCGGTGATGTCGAGGAACACCTGATCGGCCTGCGGCCAGCGTTCGGCTACGTCGGACTTGATGCGCTCCATGACCAGCTCCACGACCTCGCTGTCCCGGCCGGGTGCGAGGTCGATGCGCGCGGCGACGAGCGTCGAGTCCATCCCGAGCCGCATTGTCAGCAGACTCGCGACGTGGTCGATCTCGGGCTGCTCGGCGAGGAAGCGGCCTATGTCCTCGCGCAGTTCGGGGTCGACGGACTCACCGATCAGCTGCTCCTTGGCCTCCTTGCCCAGGCGGTAGGCCACCGCGATGAGCAGCAGGCCGATCCCTACCGAGGCGGCCGCCTCGTAGATGACCTCACCGGTCGCCATGTGCAGGCCCATGCCGATCATGGCGAAGGTCACTCCGAGCACGGCGGTACCGTCCTCGGCGATGACGGTCCGCAAGGCCGGATCGGAGCCGATGCCGCCCTCCTGTCCCCGCACCTGCCAGAGCGCGCGCACCAGGGAAGCGCCCTCGGCGAAGAACGCGACCCCCAGGACGACGAGTCCGACGATGTAGCCGGTCGTGGATTCCGCGCTCTCGGAGCGCAGCGCCTCGATGCCCTGGAAGATCGAGAAGCAGCCGCCGGTGACGAAGATGCCGACCGCGGCGAGCAGCGACCAGAAGAAGCGTTCCTTGCCGTAGCCGAAGGGGTGCTGAGGGTCGGCCGGTTTACGGCTGCGGCGCAGGGCGGCCAGCAGGAAGACCTCGTTCATGCTGTCGGCGATCGAGTGCGCCGCCTCGGACAGCAGCGCGGGCGAACCGGCGAACAGCCCTCCCACCATCTTGGCCAGGGCGATGACCAGGTTCGCGGCGAGGGCCACCCAGACGGTGGTTTTCGTCTTCTGGTCCTTCGACGCCCCGTCGTTCGCGTTCTGGCCCTTCGACGGCCCGTCGTTCGCGGCCTGCTCGTCCGGCGCTCGCCCGGCCGATGCTGAGGTGCTCGACTGTTGCTCGGTCGGCGGCTTGGCGGTCATCTGACCTCTCAGTTCTGGGGTGGCTCAAAGGTGCTTGCCGGAGGCAGCACGCGGTTCGTGTACCCCAGAGGTGTGACTCCAGGCGAGCGTGACCCGACCTTCCGGAGGTGTCGCGCGCGGACCGATGGCGCGGACCGGCCCGCAGGGCAGCCGGGAGCGTTCTCCGTGGGGATGTGATCCGCGTCAGAGATACGGACGAGCGGCATACCCGCTCGTCGAGTCACGGAGCCAAGTACTCCGCGATCAACGACTCGGTCGCCCCCCAGCACCCTCACCTGTCTCTGGCAATGTGGACCCTTGGAGCCGAAGGCAAGGCGTTGGAATCAGCGTTCGGCGCCCCTCATCGGGATCGGGTGTACGTCAACGCGCCGCTGCCATCGTTGTCGCTGCGCCGCAGCTTGTCCTTGCCCACCAGGGTCACCGTGGAGGGTTCGCCAGGCACACACGCCGAAGGCGGTTTCCCTGAGGCAAGCGTCGTTTTTCTCAGCCGGATTGCATCAGCCGTGACGGTCTCCAGTTGTGCTTTGAACACGCACTCGTACCTGGCCCCGCCACTAACCTGTCCCGTCGCCGTCACGGTCGCCACCGTGTCGCCCACGTAGCCCTGCCGGATCACCAGCGTCCTCGGGCTGAAACCTTCATCCGTGGTCAGCCCACTGGCCCAGGTACCGAGGTACTTCTCCGGGAGCGAACCCGCCGGGCTGTGCGGGGGTTGCTCTTCCACGGACGTGTAGTCGTGTTGGACGTAGGCCCCGAAGGCGATGGCCATGACGGCAGCCGCTGCGGCCAGCACGAGTCCATAGCGTGGACGTTCCTTGGCCGGACGCCTTTCGGGCGGGCCGAGGGTCGCGAGCGAAGGCAATATGGATGACGCGCCGCCCCCCGCCCTCTTCGCTTCTGCCTCCAGTACCGGCGCCTTCGCCGCCGTCGGTACCCGGTATGCACGAACGCCGATGATCGCGGCGGCGGCCCTGCGCGCCAGGGTGAGGTCCTGCACAAGGGGCTGCACACGAGGGCGAGTTGGGTACTGGTCGACTCCGATCGTGGCGGCAGCCGCCCGACGGAGCAGTGTGGGGCGGGTCATTCGGCACCCCTTGGGCCCGCGGTGGGCCGCCGGGCGCCGGCCTGCTCGTTCGGGGGCCCCGTCGCCGGTGACTGGCCATCTGGCTGCTGGGGGGCCTGCGGCGCGCCGGAAGTACCGAGGACGACCTCCGTGAGCCGGGTGTGCTTGAGCTGGACGAGGATCAAGGGGGCCGATGCTCCGGCGGCGAACGTTGCGAAGCCCCCGCTGACCTGACCCCAGGTGTCCATGAGCACCGCCACCCCGGCCCCCATCGCCATATGCACGGCGGCCGCGATGGACTGGCCTGCGACGTCATAGAACGCGCCAAACGTAGGAGGCAGACTTGAGGCTTCGCGTTGGTCGGAGTGCCGGAACTCTTGTCGGCGTAGGAGCCATTCGGACATGCAGTCGTATGCGTGCACGACTCCGCGCACCGCTCCGCCTGCCGCGCCAAGCAAAAGCAGACTCGCAGTGTCCACGTGTCCTCAGCCCATGTGGGGAGACAAAGTCGGTCAATGGAAAAGGCTACGGACCTCCTCAGCGCATGAGAAGAGGAGTCACCGAGCCAGGGGCTGTTTTCGGCTGCGCCGTGCCGAGGCCGTGTCCACGGAGACTTTCGCCGGCCGCCGGCCTCGACGAGACTCGGCAGCGCGAGGAGGCACGGGTCACCCCGGCCGCGATACCGGGATCGCGCCGCCAGAAGGGCATCCAGTGGCCAACCACGGGCTTGATCCGCGCGTCCGTCGCCCGCGTCCTGCCGTCACACGCGAGGGCGTCGCTTGCCGCCGCCGCTTCCGTTCAGCGGGATGAGCGTCTCCAGGTGGGCGCCGTCGACCCAGGATCCGAGCAGGTCCCGGTGCAGGGCCACGATGTCCTGGCGGACCGCCAGACCGAGCGCGGCCTTCGTGAACGCGCGGCACGTGGTGACGAACAGGGCCACGTCCGCGCCGTGTTCCAGGCGGGCGGTGCCGACAAACTTCTGCATGTCCTCGGAGGACACGCTGCGCTCGGGCGCGTACTTCTTGACCTGGATCACCAGTTTGCGGCCGTCGGCGAGGTAGCCGACGACGTCGGCACCAAGGTCGCCGCTCTTGCCGCTGACAACAACCCGGGTACAGCCGTCCCTGCGGCACAGATCGGCGACGTAGTGCTCGAAGGCCTGCCAGGAGAGCGCGTCGACCTCGGCCATCGTCAGCTCCCGCTCCTTCGCTTCCTCCTGCTCCCGCCATCGCCGGTTGCCGTCGACGGCGGACCGGTGCGCGCGCAGGAGGACCCAGCAGGCCCCGCCCACCACCACGACGGCGAGCACGGCCAGCAACACGGGCCACACCGCCGCCCAGTTCGCGGCCGCCCACACCAGGCCGACGACCCCCACGCCGATGCCCCAGCCCTGTAACCGCCGCCGCGTCCGCTTCCGGAGCTGTCGACGCCGTCGTGCTGCCATCACTCCCCCACCCTCCACTCCCCGGTGTCCGTGAGCCGCAGTGTGAAATGCCCGCTCGGCCCCGGCAAGAGTGCGTGATGGGCCGTCGGCTTCCGTGGCGCTTACGGGGCGCTTCCGTGGCCCGCGAAGCTGCACAAGGTCGCAGAGCCCGACCCCTTGAGCCGAGCGCGCCGCGCACGGAGGGGTGTGCGGGACGCCAGGCGGTCCTCGCGCTCGGGGTCAGGGCGGCGTAAGGGCCTTGAGTCGGGCGGCGAGGTCGGGGTGAGTCGTGGCCAGGTGAGGGGCCGTCGCGATCAGGGGGTGGATGAGTTCGGCGGGGTCGTCGTCGGCGAGGGCCGTGTGGAGTTGACCGAGGGGCCCGCGGGCGGCGGCGGGCAGGTCGGTGAGGGCCGTGATCTGGCCGGCGACGCGGCGCAGATCGGCAGCGTTGCGGCGGGCCCACGTGGCGGTGACGCGTTGGGCGGCGCGGTGTTCGCGGGTGGCCTGGACGCGCTGTTCGCCGGTGGTTCCGGCTGGGCCGGGCCGGTTGCGCAGGTAGCGGCGTTCGGCGGCCTGGCGGCTGGCGACGCCGAGAGGGCGGGCGAGGTCGGCCCAGCTGGCTCCCGCGTCGCGGGCCGTTTCGATCAGGTCCGTCTCCCATCCGGCGAGTTGCTCTCGGACCTGCCGCAGCAGGAGAAGAGAAGCCAGGGCCTGCTCCAGGTCCGTGTCCGCGTCCGCGTCGTGAGGGCCGGACGGGCCGGGCTCCTTCTGCCGGGCCGCCCGCAAGGCGTCGTCCACGGCTTGAAGCGCCGCCTCGGCTGCGGGGAACGACGCGGCGCTCTGCGTTCCGGCGCCGGAGCGGGCGGGTTGATCGGCCGGGGTCATGGCACCTCCCTTGGTCTGTCATCCATTGGACGACATCGAGTTTTGTCATCCAATGGATGACATGATACAACGGTTTCAGTGAGGCGCATTGGCAGTAACTGCCCGTACCGCTGGAGGTGTTTCATGATGTTGATGCGCACTGACCCCTTCCGTGAGCTCAGCCGGCCGGCACAGCAGCTGACGGGTCCCGGTACCTGGTCGCGGCCGTCCCCGATGCCGATGGACGCCTACCGCGCGGGCGATGAGTACGTCGTGACCTTCGATCTCCCCGGCGTCAGCGTGGAGGCGATCGACATCGACGTCGAACAGAACATGCTGACCATCAAGGCCGAGCGCCGCCCCGTACCGACGGCCGACGACGTGCGGATGGAATTCTCGGAGCGGCCGCTGGGCGTGTTCTCCCGCCGGATCGCGCTCGCCGACATCCTCGACACCGAGCGCATCCAGGCCGGTTACGAAGCGGGCGTACTCACCCTGCGCATCCCGATCGCCGAGCGGGCGAAGCCCCGCAAGATCGCCGTCACCACGAGAAGCGGAAGCGGAAGCCGAAGCGACCGTCAGCAGATCTCCGGCTGACCGGACCGCCGCAGAAACACAGCGGCCAACACCGCCGACGATCTCCCCCCCTCTGCCCCACCCGCTCCTCCGGTGCCCCACACCCGTGCCCGACACCCGTGTCCCGCACCGGCGCCACGACCCTGGTGAAGAAAGGCAACCACAGCAGTGATGTCCGACCTGAGCGCAGCGTTCGAGACTCAGCACACGACGGCGTACGAGCAGATGCTGGACAAGGTCCGCTACCAAGGCGCCTACCCCACGCGGGAGCGTGCCGAGGAAGCAGTCCGCCTGGTCCTCGCGGGACTGGGACGCCAGCTGACCGGTGAGGAACGAAGTGACCTGGCCGCCCGCCTGCCCCGCGAAGCGGCACGCATCCTCACCGACCAGGTCCCGGCCACCCAGCCGCTGAACGGTGGCTGGGCCTTCGTCAAGGACCTCGCCGCTCGCACGGGCGCCCCTCTGGCCACCACCCGATGGGACACGGGATCCGTCTTCTGGGCCGTTGCCGCCTACGCCGGCCCCGAACTCCTGACCCGCATCCTGCGCCGGCTCCCCTCCGGTTACGCCCTGCTGTTCGGCCGCGCCGAGCTCACCCCCGCGGCATAGGGCACTCACGGCGCCGGGGCAAGAGGGAGAAGTCTCTCCGGGGAGCCCGACGCAACAAGGCCCCGGCGACACACCTGACGGGTGATGTCGCCGGGGCCTTCCCCTTGCGGGACCGCCGTCAGGCGGACGGATAGACCAGGGTTATCTCCCGGTTCAGGCCGGTCTCGTCGGCGTCCGGGTACATGGAGACCTCACCGTCGGACCACCGCACCAGGAAGTCGTCCGGGTGCCGGTTCTCGCTGTAGTCGCCGGCGGCCAGGACCGTGGCGTGCGTCCAGAGCTTGTTGGGCTTCTTGACCTGGATCTCTCCGTGGAAACCGTTCTGGTCGATGTCCTTGTAGAGAGTCAGCTCACCATCCGTCCAGCGCACCATCAGGTCGTGCTGGTCGTTTCCGGTGAAGTCGCCCGAGGTGAGCGTCGAGGCGTGCCCCCAGGTGCTGTTGGGCGCGGCGAGCTTCTTCTCGCCGTGGAAGCCGTCACGGTCGACGTTGGTGTAGAGGGTGACCTCGCCGTCGCTCCAGCGGACCAGGAGGTCGTCGGTCCACTTGTTGTCGCCCGTGTAGCGGCCACCGGTGATGGACGTGGCGTTCTTCCACAGGTCGTTGGGCTTCTGGAGCTGGACCTCGCCGTGGAAGCCCTGCTCGTCCACGTCGGGGTAGAGCGTCAGCTCGCCGTCGGACCAGCGGACGATGAGGTCGTCGCGGTCGGCACCGGTGAAGTCTCCGGATGCCATGGTGGCGGCGTGTTTCCAGGTGCCGTTGGGGCCGGTGAGGCGGATTTCCTTGTCGAAGTTGTCGGCGTCCTCGCCGGCGCCCCGGTACAGGGTGACCTCGCCGTCGGACCAGCGCACGATCAGGTCCGAGTAGTCCCACGTACCAGGATTGCCGTCGGTGAAGTAGCCGCCGGTCATGGCCTCGGCGTGCTGCCAGGTATCGGCTGTGCCGAGGACGCCGCGGCCGGCCGGCTGCCGGTTGTTGACCGCGTCGTCGTACAGCGCCTTGGCATCGCCGTCGAGGTACGAGCTGTAGGAGATGTCGTCCTTGTCCCCGCCGGTCTTCCAGCCGCCGATGACGCCGATGATGCCCCAGCCACTCCCCTGCTTGATGAGGAACGGGCCGCCCGACGCGCCACCGGAGTACTTGTCGCACGCGATGCGCAGGAAGCTGCCCGGGATCTTCGGATCGGTGCTGTTGTAGCGGACGGTCTTGTCCGTGCAGTCCAGCGGGCGCTTCTGGTTGGCCGGGTAGCCGATCAGGCGGACCGGCGCGTGGTCGTACCCCGCGTTGATCTTCAGCTCGGCGCCGCCGACGACGTCCTCGACGTTCTTGCCGCCGCGCGGTTCGAGCTGCAGGAAGTTGAAGTCGAGGTCCGCCCCGGCGTCAGGGCCCTTGGACAGGTACCGCTTGTCGACGTAGATCCTGCCGGGCTTGACGGTGAAGGCGCCGTGCGGCTTCTTGCCGTCGTCGTACTGCGGGACGAAGGTGAGGTTCTTGCGCGCGTCCTGGTCGTCGAAGCAGTGACCGGCGCTCATCACGATGTTCTTGCCGGGGCTCTTGACGACCGTGCCGCCGCAGAACCGGCCGGTGTTGGTGCCGTCGTTCCAGAAGAAGGTGCCGACGATCGGCAGTCCTTCGAAGGGCCGGCTGGTGGAGCGGGGCATCCTGGTCGGAGCGGAGAACCCCTTGGCCTCCTGCTCCGGGACGGGCTTCGCGGACCTCATCCGCTCCGGCGTCCAGTAATCGTCGGCGTCGGCCGGCGTGAACCCCCGCGCGTCCTCGTCACTGCGGGCCGGCACAGGAGTCGGCGGAACAACGGGCTCTTGAGTGTCCCCCGCCACCGCCGGTGCGGTGGCATCCCCCCTGGGCGTCGGATCGCCGGGATCTGCGTACGCCGGCAGGCCCGGCAGCAGAACCAGTGCCGCGGCCCCCGCCGCGGCGCCCAGCGCTCTGCGCAATCTCATGGTCGTGTCCCCCATATGAAGATGAGAGGCGGGTCACTCCGTGTGGCGTGACCGCGCCCATATGAGTCATGATCGTAAAACTATTGCGGACTCGGGGGATATATGGGCAACTTCACACACGCGTCCGCACGTACCGTATATGCGGTAATTGCCGCTCCTGTGCTGCTTCTTGGGGCGGCCGGCTCGGCCCACGGAGACGCGCTGCCCTTCCCCGGAGCGGGATACGCGTCCCTCGGTGGCCCGGCGCGGCCGGGCCAGCTCGTGGACATCACGGTGAAGGAGCGCCCCGGCAATCCGCATCCCACCGAGGTGGAAGTCTCCAGCCGCGCGCTGACCGACGACACGGCCCTGGGCGACACGGGACAGGCCTGGGTGGGCGCCGCCCGGATCAAGGAGAGGACCGAACCCGGTACGTACGAGGTGAAGTTGACCCTCCGCCACAAGGATGCGAACTGCACGGCCGAGGCGGACCGGGACTATGTGTGCGACTACCCGCCGATCGTGCTCCGACGGCAGCTGAAGGTTGCCGCACCGCCGTCGGAGGGGCTGAGCTTCGGCTCCGGCCTCGCGGTCGGGATTCCGTCGGGCGCGGCTGCGGCGGTCGCCACCGGAGCCGTATGGCTGCGCCGCAAGCGCCGTCGCGCCGCCGGCGAGCCGGCATGACGTGGCTGCCCGTCAGATCGGCATCGACGTACGGCTCGCCCTCGCCGCAGCCGTGATCATCCGACATCCCGCCACCGCTTGGCTGTGACGTGCGAACCGGGCTCCGTACCAGTGGGGCCGCCCGCATCACGCCCCCCTACGGCCGCCGCGCGTGACGGCCAGAGCAGCGGCGGCCTCAGGGTGAAGGGGCCCCTCTAGGCCCGTGAACCAGCCGCTTCGGTGCGCTGCACCAGGCCGTCCACGATGAGGGCGAGACCCGCCTCGAACGCCGATTCGTGGTCGAGCTCCGGCACATCGGCCAGCTGCTCCATGGCGTCGCCGGCGCCCGTGTCGGCCTGCTCCTCCAAGACGCTCCCGACCGTGTAGCGACCCGCGGCCAGCATGGCCATCTGCGCGTCGCGCTCGGGCACGCCGGAGGTGACGAGGAAGGACATCTTGCGGCGGATCCGGTCGAGGTCGCCGGTCGGCGCGCTGCCGGCGTGCAGGCGAGCACCGTCGCGGCGCAGGAGCAGGGTGCGCCGGAAGCTGCGCGTGTTCTCCAGGAACCACTCGCGCCAGTCGTCTTCGGGTGCGGGGAGCGGCGCGTCGGCGTGGGGGGTCATGGCCGCCTGCGCCATGGCCGCGAGCAGATCCTTCTTGGTGCGGAAGTGGTAGTAGAGCGAGGGCTGCTCGACGCCGAGCCGCTGCGCCAGCCGCCTTGTACTGACGTTCTCCAGACCCACTTCGTCGAGCAGATTCAGCGCTTCGGTGACGACGTTCGCACGGTTCATCTTGGTCACGTTGAAATTCTATCGGTGATAGAAGACTCTGGGAGAGAATCAATCACCGATAGATTTTTGGGGTGGTCGACATGCCGAGCAAGATCACGACACGCTCCCTGCGGGTCCTCGTCGCCGGTGGCGGTGTCGCCGGGCAGGCGCTGGCCTTCTGGCTCACCCGTGGCGGCCACCAGGTGACGGTCGTCGAACGCTTCCCGACGCTGCGGGCCGCGGGAGCCCAGGTCGACCTGCGCGGGCAGGGCATCGAGGCGGTCGAACGCATGGGGCTGCTGGAGACCGTTCGCGGTCACCTCGTGGACGAAGCGGGCGTCGCGTTCGTCGATTCCCGAGGGAAGCCGAAGGCGACGATCATGGCCAACACCTCGGGCAAGGGCCGCCAGACCCTCACCTCGGAGTACGAGATCATGCGCGGCGACCTGGTCCGCATCCTCCACGACGCGACCAAGGACGACGCCGAGTACGTCTTCGGCAAGAGCGTCGACGGTTTCGACCAGGACGAGCACCAGGTGACCGTCCATTTCTCCGACGGCTCCTCCGGTGAGTTCGACCTGCTGGTCGGTGCGGACGGACAGGGGTCACGCATCCGCCGTGCCCTTCTCCCGGAGGGCCTCGACCCGTACTGGCGCGTCGGCATCCACATGGCCTACTGGTTCGTCCCGCGCATCGCCTCGGACACCTCCATCCGTGACACCTACATGGTCCCGGGCGGTCGCCAGATCATGCGGCGCAGCCACAACCCGGCCGAGACGCAGGTCTACTTCGTGCTGCGCGAGGAATCGGCGGAGGCGTCCGCGATCCACCGCGCGCCCGTCGAACGCCTGCGGGAGTTCTGGGCCGGGCGCTTCCGTGACGCGGGCTGGCAGAGCGAGCGGTTCATCGCGGGCATGAAGACGAGTCCGTTCTTCTACTCACAGGAGATCGTCCAGGTGCGCACCGACACCTGGTCCACGGGCCGGGTCGTCCTGGCCGGCGACGCCGCGCACTGCGCGTCCCCGTACAGCGGCATGGGCATCTCCGGTGGGCTGGTCGGCGCGTACGTGCTGGCCGGTGAGGTCAACCGGCATGCCGAAGACCTGCCCACCGCCCTGGCGAACTACGACAGGGTGCTGCGGCCCTTCGCCGACGCGATCCAGGCCACGGTGAACCCCCGCCTGCTGCGCGTGGGCCTGCCCAAGAGCCGGCACGCGATCAGTGCCTTCCAGGCCACCACGGCCCTGGCGTGCGCCCTGCGCGTCCCGGACCTCGCGGCACGCTTCGCGAAGGAGGACCGAGGCGGCACGTGGCAGCTCCCCGGCTACCCCGACCTGCCCGTACATCGGCCGGCCCAGGGCTTTGGACGTAGGCCGTAGGGCGGTGGTGAAGTGATCGACGAGACCGGGCCGGCCGGGGCGGTGCGTGAGCAACCGGGCGCCAGGGTCGGCCCGTTGTCAGTGGGCGTTCTTATGCTGACGCCATGAAGATCACCCAGCAGACCCTGGCGGAGGCCTGGCAGCGGACTGCTGCGCGCCACCCCCGGCTGCACGAGGTCGAACTGCCGCCCGTGACGGTCTCGGAGGACGAGTTCGAGGAGTGGGCCGAGCGCGCCGAAGATGTGCCGGACGCCGGTCTGTGCCTGCTCCTGGAGGACGGCGCGGTGCACGGTCGGTTCGGGCCCCACCAGGAGGTCTCCACCACTCGCGATCTCGACCAAGCGGTGTATCTGATCGCCGAAGCCGCGATGCGCCTGTGTGGCGACAGCCTCGAGGAGACGGCCGAGGCCCTGGAGGAGATCGATCCGGTGTGGGGCAGACGGTTCCGCGGCGGTGCTCTGGACGGCACGGGGGCGGTCGAGCCGTGCGGGCACGATCCGCTGGAGGGCCTCGCCTGGGTAGCCAGGTCCTGGCGAGAGCAGGACCCGTACACGACGCTTGCCTTCTTCCGCGCGGAACCCGGCAGGCCCGTCGACCCCGAGCGCCTCGCTCTGCTCTACGGGGCCGATCCCGCGCAGGTCGCCGCGGGCACCCGGCTCAAGGACCTGCGGGCCGAGGACGACGGCAGGACGTACGGGGACCGGCAGTGGCAGAGCTGCTGCTTCGGACAGGCTGGCGGGTGGACGTACCTCCTGCACCACGAGACGCCCGTCGGGGCCTTCGCCGACAAGGACGCCTACGCGGCGCTCGGCATCACGGAGAGCGTGTGGCTGACCGCCACCTCCGCGAAGGCCATCTACACCTTCGACTACGTCCGGGACGGCCGCCGCGTCGACGACGACCGGGGCGCGCTGGAACTGATCCGGTACGAGCGCGGGTACGCCCCCTATCCGCGCGGCGGCGAGCTGGACTTCCTCAACCGGGCGCTGCGCCGGGCCGAGCTGGACCACCCCGAGCTGACCCACACGTTCGAACTGTATTTCCACGCCCTGGAGACATCCCTCGGCCTGCGGCTGCCGCGCCGGGACTTCGCGGACGAGGAGGTGCGGGTCGCTTACTGGGCCGGCGAGTAGCGGGACCGCCGCTCCGCGTCACCGCCCCGTTCGCCACACGCGTGACGCGGAGCCCCGGCAGTCACCGTGCGGTCACTTAGACTCGCCGAATGGCCAAGTACTTCGACGTGCACCCCGACAACCCCCAGCGGCGCAGCATCGGCAGCGTGGTCGACGGGATCCGCTCCGGTTCGCTCGTCGCCTATCCGACGGACTCCTGCTACGCGCTGGGGTGCCAGCTCGGCAGCCGCGACGGCATGGACCGCATCCGGTCGATCCGGCAGCTCGACGACCGCCATCACTTCACCCTGATGTGCGAGAGCTTCGCGCAGATGGGGCAGTTCGTGCACCTCGACAACGACGTGTTCCGCGCCATCAAGGCGGCCACGCCGGGCAGTTACACCTTCATCCTGCCCGCCACCAAAGAGGTGCCGCGCCAGATGATGCACCCGAAGAAGCGGACCGTCGGTGTGCGCATCCCCGACCACACGGTGACCCAGGCGCTCCTCACCGAGCTCGGCGAGCCGCTGCTCTCCAGCACGCTCCTCCTGCCGGAGCAGGAGGAGCCGATGACCCAGGGCTGGGACATCAAGGAGCGCCTCGACCACCTCGTGGACGCGGTCATCGACTCCGGCGACTGCGGCACCGAGCCCACCACCGTCATCGACTTCTCGGGCGGTGAGGCGGAGATCGTCCGCCGGGGAGCGGGCGACACCTCGCGCTTCGAGTAGCGGGAGGGGGCTCGCAGCGCCCGCCGGATCGAGCGGATCCGGCGGGGCGACTGCCCTCGCTGCACGCGTCCGGTCGTTCAGGGCATCGGCGTGCAGCATCCGTCCCTGCGCATCAGGTGCCCCGCCGCCAGCCAGTGCGCCGCGTCCTCCGCATCCGCCCCGGCCCGGCTCTTCGGCCGCCGCTCGAACGCGGACGTCAGGTCGTCGGTCGCGTACGGGGTTCCGCCCCGCAGCACCGACACCGTGCGCACCATCGTGTCGAAGTCCGTGAACGGGTCGCCGTCCACCACCGTCACATCGGCGACCTTCCCGGCCTCGAGGGTGCCCAGGTGCCGGTCGAGGCCGAAGATCCTGGCCGGCAGGACCGTCGCGGTGCGCAGCGCGGCCGCCGGGGAGAGCCCGCCGCGGTGCAGGGCGCGCAGGCCCAGATGGAGCGAGAGGCCCACCGGGACGAGGGGCTGGTCGGTGCCGAGTGCCACCTGGCCGCCGGCGGCGAGGACGCGGCGGTAGATGTCCGTCTCCCTGCGCAGGGTGGCCAGTTGGTCCGTGCCGGGAGGAACGGCCGCCCCTGCCTTCACGGCGGCGGCGTCCCACGGCGGCATCACCGCGGTGACGCGCGGGTCGTCGGCCAGCGCCGGGTCCGCGCCGATCAGGGGTGCCGAGGTGAACGGTGTGGCGATCAGGGAGAAGGCCGCTCCGTGGGCGCTGTAGATCTCGATGACGTCGTCCCAGGAACGGCCCGTGGCCGTCGTGGCGTGCCCGAACTCGGCGCGCTGGGTGGCCTGCAGATGGGTCGTCAGATCCTGGCCCGACTGGATGCCGGGTGAGAGCAGATGGCTTCCCGCGCGCACGCCGAGCCGCTCGTGGGCATAGCGTGCCGCCTCCTCCATCACCCAGCCCGGCGCGCGTACGTACGTCTTCACGAAGTCCCAGTCGAGCGCCGCGCCTCGGTCGAGGGAGCGTCTGAGCGCCGCCCGGTTCCGGTGGGCGCGGCCCATGCTGTACGCGACGCGGGAGCCGTCCAGGAGTTCACCGGTGGTGAGCAGGCGCGGGCCCGCGAGTTCCCCGGCGGCCACCGCCTCACGGATGCGGGCCTGTTCGTAGGCGAAGCCGCCCAGCGAGACCGCGGTGGTGATCCCGTAGGTCAGCTGGCCGACGGTCTGGCGTCCGCCGTACGTCGTCTGCCAGGGGTGCGTGTGGGTGTCCCAGAGGCCGGGGACGACCGTGTGCCGGGAGGCGTCGACGCGCCGGGCCGCCGGGGCGTGGCGTGCCGGGCGGTGGGGCCGCACGGACGCGATGCGGCCGCCGCGGACGACGACGTCCACGTCCTCCCGCACGTCGTTCCCGCCGCCGGTGCCGTCCCACAGCCGGCCCGCGTGCAGGACGAGGTCGGCGGGTGCGGGCCTGCGGTGGTCCAGTGGCACCCGCACCGTGCGCGGGTCGCCGCCGTCCGCGCCGATCAGGCGCAGTCGGCCGTTCGACAGGTAGAGGAGCGTCTTGGAGTCGCCCGCCCAGGAAGGGTGGTCGGCGGGTTCGGCGGAGAGCATGCGTGGGGCGCCACGGGGCGTGCCGTCGGGTGTCACGGGCAGCAGGTGCAGCGCGGAGTCGACGATCACCGCGAGCAGCCGGCCGTCCGGGGACCAGACGGGGCCGGAGTCGTACCGGTCGGAGAGCGAGGTGTGCGGGGCGACCGCGTGCAGGTGGGCGGCGCCGGTCGCGGTGTCGACGATCCGGATGAGGTTGTAGCCCTCGCGGAAGCGGTAGTTGAGGCGGTTGCGGTCGCACAGGGCGAGGTACCGGCCGTCCGGGGACCAGCTGGGTCTGCCGGGCAGCCCTCCCCCGCCGAGCGGGTCCGCCAGCGCGCGTTCGGTGCCCGAGGCGAGTTCGCGCACCATGAGGCGCCCGGTCATGTCCAGGCTGGCGAGCCGTGCGCCGTCGGGTGAGAGCACGGGGTGGACGCGGCCGCCGGTCGCCAGCGCGGTCTCGGTGCCGGTGGCGAGGTCGTGCCGGTACACGCCGAGCAGGCCGTCTCGGTCGTCGGCGTAGACCAGGGACCTGCCGTCCGGCGCCCAGGCCGGGCCGAGCAGATACTCGGTGGCCGCGGCCCGGTGCAGCCGCCGGGGCGGCTTGCCGCCCGAGGTGTCGGCCAGCCAGAGGGAGTTGAGGGCCGCGAAGGCGACGCGGTGTCCGTCTGGGGAGAGGGCGGGCAGATGGATGCCGCGGGTCGGCCGGGCGCGGCCGAGGCCCAGGTCGTACTCCTTGACCCGGTAGCGCGGGCGGTCCACCGGCAGGGTGCCCCGGAACGGGATGGCCTCGGGCGCACTCCCGCTCCCAGGTCGTACGAGGGTGAAGCGGCCGTCGAGGGTGAGCAGCAGCCGCCCGTCCGCCGTCCAGCGCGGGGGAACGGGCGCCAGGTCGCCGGACAGTTCGACGGGACGGCCGTCGACGACGAGGGTGCAGGAGGCGTGGGGCGCGGCCGTGGTCCGCAGGTGGGCGAGGTGCTTGCCGTCGGGGCTGAGGGCGGGCGTCATGACCTGCGCGGCCGCGGTCTCGGTGTGCGCGACGGTGACGGGGCCGGTTCCCCGGGCATCGACGGCGGCGATGGTGCGGGACTCCAGCGCGGTGCCCTGGGGTGTGGTGATGGTCGTGCCGCGGACGAACAGGATGCGGGTGCCGTCCGGTGACCAGGTCGGGTCGAAGTCCTCCCACGGTCCGTCCTGGAGGGGCCCGTGCTGGCCGGGCAGCCCGGTGAGGCGGGTGAGTGCGCCGTCGGCGAGGTCCAGGACGTGGATGCGGTACGAGCCGCCCTTCACCGGGTCGCCGCCGCGCTCGGAGGCGAAGGCGATGCGGGTTCCGTCGGGTGACCAGGCGGGGCCGCGGTCGTCCCAGGGTCCGTCGGTGTGCTGGCGGAGCCGGGAGCCGTCGGCGTGCATCGTCCAGATGTGGAAGCCGCCGTCCTGGTAGGCGCAGAACGCGACCGAGGTGCCGTCCGGGGCGTACACGGGCCGGTTCGGTTCGAGGCCCGGTGGCGTCAGGGGTTCCGCCTCGCCGTGACCGTGGCCGCGGGGCACGGACCACAGGGTGGCCTGGGCCTCGACGATCAGCCGGTCGGCGCCGGGTGCGAGGGTCGCCGAGCCGTTGGTGACCCGGGTGAAGGAGAGGGGGACCGTTCGGCGCGGGCGGGCCGGCGCCGGGGCGGCACCCAGGGCGACGGCGGCCCCGGACACGCCTGCGACGACGATCAGTTGACGTCGCGTCAGGGGCAACATGGTGTGGTGCCGGTCACATTCCATGACACAGCACACTCGCCCATCGCCGGGGCGCGGACAACTCTGCGGGGCGACAACACGCCGGGGCGTCCTCGGGCGCACCCGCCCCGCCCATCCGTCCGGGGCCCCGCCGTCTCGTACCGGAAGCTGACGGCGCGGCCCTCCCGTACCCCGAGAGTCTGGTGGCGCGTGCTACCGCAGGGTGACGCGGCATCAAGTGCCTTCGCAATAGCGTCCTTTGGCATGACGATGAACCGCACCACCGCGCGCCGAGGCGCCCTGGCCTCCGCTCTGGTCCTCGCCCTCGCCCTGCCCGTCACCGGCGCGCAGGCGGCCTTCGCCGCCGACGCGGGCGGCACCGGGGCGACCCACGAGGCGGCCACCGCACCGCTCCACCTGCCCCGGCCCACCGGACCGTTCGCCGTGGGACGCGACACCCTGCACCTGGTCGACAAGAGCCGCCGCGACCGCTGGGCGCCCTCGCCGAGTCCGCGTGAACTGATGGTCTCCGTGTACTACCCGGGCGGACGCGGCGGCGGACACCCCGCCCCGTACACCTCCGAGGAGGAGGCCCGGCTGCTGTTGGAGCGGTGGAAGGTCGACCAGCAGGTCTCCGCCGCCGCGTACAGCGCCACCCGCACCCACGCGCGCACCGGGGCACGGCCGGCTGCGGGGCGCTTTCCGCTGATCGTGCTCTCGCCCGGATTCACCGCTCCCCGCTCCACCCTGACCCACCTCGCCGAGGACCTGGCGAGCCGGGGCTTCGTGGTGGCCACCGTCGACCACGCCTACGAGTCGGTCGGCACGGCGTTCCCCGGCGGGCGGGTGCTGACCTGCCGGGCCTGCGATCCCGCCGAGCAGCCCGGCATGTTCGAGGTCATCACCGAGGGACGGGCCAAGGACCTCTCGTACGTGATCGACCGGCTGACCGGGCGCACGGCCGGCTGGCGGCGCGCCGCCATGATCGACCCCGAGCGGATCGGTGCGGGCGGGCACTCCATAGGCGGGGCGGCCGCGCTCGCCACCATGGCCGCCGACCCCCGGGTCCGGGCCGGGCTGAACATGGACGGCAGTTTTCATGTCAGGCCCCACGGCATCGGCGGCCGGCCCTTCCTGATGCTGGGCACCGAGGCGCAGCACACGCCGGGGGTCGAGGACGGCGAGAACTGGGACCGGACCTGGCGAGGCCTGGACGGCTGGAAGCGCTGGCTCACGGTCGCGGGCTCGGGGCACTTCACCTTCACCGACTTCCCCGTGCTCGCCGCGCAGGCCGGGGTGGTCGACCACCAGGTGCCGCTGTCCGGTGAGCGCTCCGAGCAGATCACCCGGGCGTACGTGGGGGCGTTCTACGAGCAGGAGCTGCGCGGGACACCGCGGCCGCTGCTCGACGGGCCGGCGCCGCAGCACCCGGAGGTCACCTTCCAGCGCCGCTGACCCGCGCTGGGCGTGCGCGGCCCCATCGTCCGTCCTGTCCGCTCGGCGTGTGAAGTCTCACTCTCCCGTCGAGGGTGAGACAGCACTCGATACGGTCAGCAGACCCTGCCCGGACATTTTCTGTTATCGAGGTGGGCGCAGCGCGTCTCCTTTGTGTCGGAGGAGAAGGCCCCCCACACAGAAAGTGGTCACAGCGTGAGCAGCGAACGCCACATCGCGATGATCAGAGCAGCGCAGGACGGGAACCAGCGGGCGCAGGACGCGCTGGTGGCGGAGTATCTGCCACTGGTCTACAACATCGTCGGGCGAGCCCTGAACGGGCATGCGGACGTGGACGACGTGGTGCAGGAGACCATGCTCCGCGTCCTCGGCGGCCTGGACGGGCTCCGCGATCCGGAGAACTTCCGCAGCTGGCTGGTCGCCATCACCATGAACCAGATACGCGGCCACTGGCGCGAGCGCACGTCGGGCGCGATACCCACCGGTGGCGGCCTGGCGGACGTGTACGACGTCGTCGACCCGGGCGCGGACTTCGTGGACCTCACCATCACCCGGCTCGGTCTCTCCGGGCAGCGCAGGGAGACGGCCGAGGCCACCCGCTGGCTGGACGAGGACGACCGGGCCCTGCTGTCGCTGTGGTGGCTGGAGTCCGCCGGTGAGCTGACCCGCGCCGAGGTCGCCGAGGCGCTCGAGTTGTCGCCGCAGCACGCGGCGGTGCGGGTGCAGCGGATGAAGGCGCAGCTGGAGACGGCTCGCGTCGTCGTGCGGGCGCTCTCCGCCAACCCGCCCTGCGGCGTACTCCGGCAGATCACCGCCGGCTGGGACGGGGTGCCCTCGGCGCTGTGGCGCAAGCGGCTGGCCCGCCACGCCCGCGACTGCGCGGCCTGCGAGGGCCACTGGTCCAGCCTGGTCCCGGCCGAGGGGCTGCTGGTCGGCCTCGGCCTGGTCCCGGTGGGCGCCGGGCTCGCCGGCCTGGTCGTGCCGCCGGACCTCGTCGAGGTCGGCTCGGCCGTCCCGGCGTCCGGCCGCGACGCCGATGCGCCGGTCGCCGCGCGTACGCAGGCCCGCCGCGACCGCGCCAGACGCAGGCGTCGTACGACGGGCGTGGCCGCCGCGGTCGTCGCGCTCGGCATCGGGGGTGCCGCGGTACACCTGCTGACCGGGCCGGACGCGGACGACAGCGCCCCGTCGACGGCGGCCGCGCCCGCCTCCGACACCGCTCCCGCGGCCACGCCCTCGAAGAGCGCCTCCCCCAGGCACTCCGCGTCGCCGAGCTCCAAGCCCAAGCCGAGCAAGTCGAAGAAGAAGGCCAAGCCCTCCCCCAGCCGCTCGACGGCCGAGCCGCACCAGCCGAAGCCGAAACCGAAGCCGACGAAGCCCGCGACGTCCGCCCCCGAGCCCCCGAAGCCGGGCAGCCCCGCCGAGCAGGTCGTCGCGCTGGTCAACACCGAGCGCTCGAAGGCGGGATGCGGCCCGGTCCGGTCCAACGCCAAGCTCGCCACGGCCGCCACCAACCACTCCGCCGACATGGCGGCCCGCGACTACTTCGACCACACCAGCCCGGACGGCAAGGGCCCCGGGGACCGCATCACCGCGGCCGGCTACCGCTGGAGCACGTACGGCGAGAACATCGCCCGCGGCCAGCAGACCCCGGCGTCGGTGATGGACTCGTGGATGAACAGCTCCGGCCACCGCGCCAACATCCTCAACTGCGACTTCAAGGAGATCGGCGTCGGCATCCACAACGGCTCCGGCGGCCCGTGGTGGACCCAGGCCTTCGGCACGGCCCTGTAGAAGGGGCTTGCCCCGCGCGGCTCAGCCGACGTGCTGGGTGTGGAACTGTTCCAGCCGCCGCTGGGCGAGCAGCAGGGTGCCGCGCTGCCGGCCGGGCACCTGCCGGCGCAGGGAGACCAGGGCGGGGCCCAGCGCGCGGACGGCCTCGGGCTCGCGTATGCGGTCCCAGAGGTGGTGGGCGCGGTCCGCGGCGGCCTCCACGTCCGGGGAGTCGGGGGCCTGCCCGGCCGTGAGGCGGGCCGAGGCCACCGCGAGCCAGATCTCGCAGCTGCGCGCCGGGTCACCGGCGAACCGCGCCAGATCCGCCCGCACCTCCATCCAGTGGATGACGTCCTTCGAGCCGGGGCCGTGCATGCGCAGCGCGCTCTGCTCCCAGGAGGCCGCCAGGGCCGCCGCCTCGCCGTGCCGCCCCGCCTCGACGGCCGCGGTGATCGCCGCGTGCGGATCCATGCCGTGGTCGGCGGGCTGCGGGCGCTGCGGCACGAGCGGGGTGGACGGGACGGGTGACGCGGCCGGCACCAGAGCCGCGGGGGCCGTGACCGGCATGGGCGCCGTGGGTGCCAGGGGCTGGGGTGCGCTCGGGTCATGGACCGGCAGCAGGTCCTGGGCACCCTCGTCGAGGCCCTGGGCCACCGCGTGCTCGTGGAGCTGCGGCAGGGGCGGGCGGTGGCCGCTGCGAAGGATCGTCGCGAGGGCCTTCATGTACGTGGGGGTGGCGGGCGTCCGGCGCCGGGTGGGCGGGGCGATGCGGCCGTACAGGACGACGCCGGGACCGGCGTCGAGCGAATGCGCGGTGAGGGTTTGCCAGCTCTCCGCGTCGGAGTGCAGATCGGCGAGGATGGTGGTGCTGCCCGCCGGGCGCAGCCGCAGCTCCTGCGTGAACCAGTGCCAGGGGAACCCGGTGTAGCGCACGGTCGCCGTGGTGGTCCGGGCCAGCGCGACGTGCAACTGCCGCTGGCGCCGGTCGAGATGGACCTGCCCGATGAGGTAGATCGTCAGGGGCCCCGGCGCCATGGCCGCGGCGCGGAGGCGGGTCAGTACGGTCTGCGGGTCCAGCGGGTCCGCGAGTTCCACGATGCTCGCGGTCGGCGTTCCGGCCAGGGTCTCCGGAGGCACCGCCGCGAGGACGGGGAGCACGGAGGCCGCGTCCACCAGGCGCCCCCTGCCCACCGGGGCGGCCGCGATGAGCAGCACGGTTCCAGGCACGGGCCCCTCCTTCTCGATCAGCACGTCAGCACCGTATCCGCATCTCCGGCCCGACGCGCCCATCGGGCTCCACCCGGTCCTCCTCGACCGGGTCCGTTCCGGTCGCGGATCCCAACTGCGGCCGGTGCTCCGGGAGTCGACGACGATCTCGCGCGGCGGCGAGCGGGAGGCGTCGTCGGCCCTTGTTCCTGGGAACGAGAACGGGTGCGTAATCTCGTACGTGAGTACGGACGAGCTGGTCCGCACCGGTCCTAACCTGCGGAGATGATCAGGCACATGTCGACGCACCCCTCCCGCGGTCTGAGCCGGGTGCTCGATGACCTCGGACCCAGCCTCCTCGATCTGGTCCACGGCGACCCGACGTCCGCGACGGAACTCGGCGGCGTCGGCATCCACGATCCGCACGACGAGCAGCTCTATCCGGAGCGCGCGATCGTGCTCGGCGTGGGTGTGCACGGAGCGGAGGAGACCGCGCGGCTGATGCGCCGGCTGTCCGGCGCGGGCGCGGCGGCCTTGGTCGTACGCGGCCCCGTGGACGCCGCGGAGCTCGACGCCGTGTCCGCCGAGACGGGCATCGCCGTGCTGGCTCTCGCGCGCGGCGCTTCGTGGGCTCAACTGGCGGCCATGCTGCGGACGTTGCTGTCCGAGGGCGACGTGGGCGGGGCGGAGCCGCAGACGCTGGGCGGAGTGCCGTCCGGGGACCTTTTCGCGCTGGCGAACGCCATCGCGACGCTGCTGGACGCGCCGATCACGATCGAGGACCGCCGGTCGCGCATCCTGGCCTTCTCCGGGCGCCAGGACGAGGCGGACGCACCCCGGGTGGCCAGCATCCTGGCGCGCCGGGTGCCCGAGCGGTATCTGCGCCTCCATGAGGAGCAGGGGGTCTTCCAGGAGCTGTACCGCAGCGAGCAGCCCGTGCACATCCCGCCGCCGAGCGTGGGTGACGAGGTCGCGCTGCCGCGCATGGCGATCGCCGTGCGGGCGGGGGACGAGATCCTCGGGTCGGTGTGGGCGACGCTGCGCCGGCCGCTCACTCCGGAGCGGGAGGAGGCCTTCCAGGAGGCCGCGAAGCTGGTCGCGCTGCACATGCTGCGCTTTCGCGCGGGCGCCGACGCCGAGCACCGGCTCCGCGCCGACCTGGTGACGACGGCGCTGGAGGGCGGTTCCGGGGCGGTCGAGGCGCTGGGCCGCCTGGGGCTCGCCGACGGCCCCGTCCTCGTACTCGCCCTAGGGCTCGCGGAAGCGGCGGACGGCGACCACGCCCAGCTCATCGCGGAGCGCCAGCGGCTGGCCAGTGCGCTCGCCGTGCATCTGACGGCGGTGCAGCCGCGGTCGGCGGTGGCGCTGCTGGGCGATGTGGCGTACGCGCTGTTCCCCGTGCCGGACGACTCGGCGGCCGCGCGGGAGCGGGCCGTGCAGGTGGCGGCGAACTTCCTGCAGCGCACCGGGGACCGGACGGGCGCGGTCGTCGGGATCGGTTCGGTGGCGCGCGAGCCGGCGGCCCTCGCCCGCTCACGGACCAACGCCGACCGGGCGCTGCGCGTGCTGTTCACGGACCGGGGCACGCGGCGGGTCGCCGCCATCGCGGACGTGTACATCGACGCGCTGCTGATCGAGATGCGGGACCTGGCGATCGCCAACCGCGACGAACTGTCGGGTCCCATCGCCCGCCTGGTGGCCTACGACCGACGGCACAACGCGCATCTCGTCGAGACACTGCGGGCGTGGCTGGAGGCGTTCGGCGACGTGATCTCCGCGTCGGCGAGCGTGTTCGTCCACCCCAACACGTTCCGCTACCGGATCCGCCGGGTCGCCGAGGTGGGCGAGATCGACCTGCGGGATCCGTCCGCGCGGTTCGCCGCGATGCTGCAACTGCGGTTGATGGGGCCGTACGACCAGGGGGCCGGGGCGATGTCGGAGCCGCGCGCCTCGACGTGAGGGCCTGTGGCGACGTGAGGGCCCCCGGCGACTCCGCGTCGACGTGAGCGGTTCTCGTCGGCGCCCCCGGTCGCGACGCCCGGTCGGAGGCGGACGCCGGGCGGGACGGGCAGGCCCGGCGCGGGTGTCGTGGAACGCACGGGGCAGCACGCCCCGCCCCGCACAGCCCCGCTCCGGGCCTCTTCGGTTCCCCGGACGAATCCGCGCCGGATGTTGTGTCCCTCGTACCAACTCCGTGTCCGGCGACGCCCCTAGCGTGGCGGTCAGCCCACCCCACCTGGAGGACGCACCCGTGCAAGGCGACCACGTTTCCCGCCCCGCGCCGCCGCCGCTCGGCGCCATGCTCGACGACCTCGAAGAACTCGTCTCCTGCGAGTCCTACTCCGCCGACCACGAGGCCGTGGCCCGCAGCGCCCGGGTCGTCGCGGAGCAGGGCGCCCGGCTGCTCGGCGCACGACCCCGGACGCTGGTGACCGGCGGTGTGACACACCTGCGGTGGACCTTCGGCACCCCGCGCGTCCTGCTCCTCGGCCACCACGACACCGTCTGGCCGATGGGCACCCTCAGGACCCATCCGTTCTCGGTGCGCGAGGGCATCGCGCGCGGGCCCGGCGTCTTCGACATGAAGGCGGGGCTGGTCCAGATGTTCCACGCGCTCGCCCTGCTGCCCTCGCTCGACGGGGTCTGCGTGCTCGTCACCGGTGACGAGGAGGTCGGCTCGGACACCTCCCGCGCGCTCATCGAGGACACGGCGCGCGCCTGCCGGGCGGCCCTCGTCCTGGAGGCGTCGGCGGACGGCGGCGCCCTCAAGACCGCCCGCAAGGGTGTCTCCCACTACGGCCTGACGGTGCACGGCCGCGCCGCCCACTCCGGCCTGGACCCCGAGAAGGGCGTCAACGCGGCCACCGAGCTCGCCCACCACCTGCTCGGCCTGCAGGACATCACCGACACGGTGACCGCACGCACCGGGCCGGGAACGACGATCACCCCGACGGTGATGTCGGCCGGCACGACCGCCAACACCGTCCCGGCCCGCGCCGAACTGAGCCTCGACGTCCGGGTCCCCACCCCGGCGGCGCAGCAAGCGGTCGACGATCTCCTGTGGGGACTCACGCCGCACCACCCCGAGGCCCGGCTGCGGGTCGACGGCGGCCCCAACCGTCCGCCGCTGGACGCCGCGGCCTCGCGCGAGCTGTTCGAGCTGGCCGAGGAGGTGGCCGTGCGTTCGGGGCTCGGCCCGCTGCGGCAGGCTGCCGTCGGCGGCGCGTCCGACGGCAACTACACCGCGGGCGTCGGCTGTCCGACCCTCGACGGCCTCGGTGCCGTCGGCGACGGCGCCCACGCCGACCACGAGCACGTGGTGACCGCGGCCATGCCGCCGCGCGCCGGGCTCCTCGCCGGCCTCGTGGGGGCGCTGCTGTGAGCCTCCTCGACATCAGGGTGCTGCACACCATGGCGGAGTTCGAGGCCGTCAGCCGCCTCTACGCCGACATCTGGGGCACCGACCCGAGCACGGCGCCGGTCTCCGCCGAGGTGATGCGCGCGCTCGCCCACGCCGGGAACTACGTCGCCGGGGCATACGAGGAGGGCCGGCTGACCGGCGCGTCCGTCGCCTTCTTCGGGGAGCCCGCGGGCACCACCCTGCACTCCCACATCACGGGCGCCGAGCAGGGGCGCGGTGTCGGCCTCGCCCTCAAACTGCACCAACGCCGGTGGGCCCTGGAGCGCGGCCTGAAGCGCGTCACGTGGACGTACGACCCGCTGATCCGGCGCAACGCCCACTTCAATCTGACCAAGCTCGGGGCGCGCCCCGAGGAGTACCTGCAGTCGTTCTACGGCGCCATGGACGACGCCATCAACGGCGGGGACGAGTCGGACCGCGTCCTCGCCGCCTGGGACCTGTCGGCACCGCGGCCGGCCGCGGGTGCCGGTGGTGTGCCTTTGCCCGCCGGCGCCGCGCACGCCGTGCGCGACCGCGACGGGTACCCCGAACCGGCCGACACGGACGCCGAGTTCGTCCTCGTCGACCTGCCGGACGACATCGAGGCGCTGCGCCGCACCGACGCCCCGGCCGCCCGCGCGTGGCGGATCGCCGTCCGCCAGGCCCTCGGCGAACTGCTGGCCGGCGGCGGCCGCGTCGTCGGCTTCCACGACCGGCGCAGCTATGTCATCCAGCGCCGCCGGACCACCTGCGCACACCTGACCACCGGGAGCGACCAGTGACCAAGACGAAGATCTCCGGCATCGAACTGCGCCGGATCGCGATGCCGCTCGTGGCGCCGTTCCGCACCTCCTTCGGCGTCGAGACCAGCCGTGACGTCCTTCTCGTACGGGTCGTCACGCCCGACGGCGAGGGCTGGGCCGAGTGCGCCGCGATGTCGGAGCCGCGTTACTGCGCCGAGTACGTCGACGGGGCCCAGGACGTGCTGCGCAAGTTCCTCGTTCCGGCGCTGCCCAAGGAGGGCGTGGACGCCGCCGCGGTGGGGCGGGCACTGGCCCCCTTCACCGGCCACCACATGGCGAAGTCGGCCCTGGAGAGCGCGGTTCTCGACGCCCAACTGCGGCGTACCGGCGAGTCGTTCGGTTCGTACCTCGGCGCTTCGCGGGACCGTGTTCCGTGCGGGGTCTCGGTGGGGATCATGGACTCCGTCCCCCAGCTCCTCGACGCGGTCGAGCGCTATGTCGCCGAGGGCTATGTACGGATCAAGCTGAAGATCGAGCCGGGCTGGGACGTCGAGCCCGTCCGCGCGGTCCGTGAACGCTTCGGGGACGATCTGCTACTGCAGGTGGACGCCAACGCTGCCTACACCCTGGTGGACGCCCGACACCTCGCCAAGCTGGACGACTTCGGGCTGCTCCTGATCGAACAACCCCTGGCCAACGACGACATGGTGCAGCACGCCCAACTGGCCAGGATCCTGCGCACGCCGATCTGTCTCGACGAGTCCATCGAGTCCGCCGCCCACGCCGCCGCGGCGATCACCCTCGGGGCCTGCTCCATCATCAACGTCAAGCCGGCCCGGGTCGGCGGCTACCTCGAGGCCCGCCGCATCCACGACCTCGCCCGCGCCCACGGCGTTCCCGTCTGGTGCGGCGGCATGCTGGAGACCGGCATCGGGCGCGCCGCCAACGTGGCGCTGGCCGCGCTGCCCGGCTTCACCCTGCCCGGTGACACCTCCGGCTCGCACCGCTACTTCGCGACCGACATCACCGAGCCGTTCGTCCTCTCGGACGGGCACCTCGACGTCCCCGCCGGCCCCGGACTCGGGGTGGAGCCGCTGCCCGACGTCCTGGACGAGGTGACCACCGCGACCGAGTGGATCACTCTGTGACGCGCGGGGGCGCCCATTGACGCGTGGACGGTGCGGTGGGCGCCGGCTCACCGGTCGGCGTCGCCGGTGTCGTACGTGTCGAACGCGAGGGTCGCCTTGCCGCGCGGTCACTTCGTCGCGGGTACGTCCGCATGCGTCGCAGGCGGGGCCGTGGCAGGAGTCGCCTCGTCCATCTCGGCCACGTCCATGTCGACCACACAACCGTCCGGGATCTTCTCGCCGGAAGTCGCGCAGGCCGAGGGATCGGCATCGGGGGCAGCCTTGTTCGCCTGACGTCGGCTCTTTCCCTGTTCACCCGACGTCGAGGCACCCGAAGACGGGGTGCCGTCCGAGGACGACGAGCAGGCCGCCGAGCCCACCACAGTGCCAAGGATCACCACTGCCGAAGCCACAGCGGTACGAGTGCGCCTGAAAGTCCCCAAGGCGGCGCGAGGCGGCCGGAGTTGCGTCGGCCCCCGCGACGAGACCGTCACAAGGACCTCGGCGCCGCTCTGCCCCCTGCACGACGTCGCCGGGTTCCGTCCTTCGACGCGTTCCAGCCCGACTCCTGGGAGCCCGAACCTCCCCGCTCACGTCGTCCTGGCGTCGCCATGTGGCACAACCCCCTTGATGCGTGCGGACACATGGAGACACGGAAACACACAAGGCCCCGCGCTGGCGACACCTCGCGTCGCGGTGGCGGAGGCCGGGGGGAACGGAGGCCTACCGCGGGCGGCACGGACTCGGCCTCCGTCCGGGCGTCCCCGAACTCCTCACGGCGCGACCGCCCCCCGCGGCACCGGTCGCGAAATGACCGCCCTTTTCCTGCACTTCACCGTGGCCGGACGGACGCCGATCACGATGACTCCGCCAGTATCGTCCCGGCATTCGGACGGCGTCCAATATCGGTTCGTACTGAGCGTCAGTCCGGTCGGTTATGGGGATCCGGGGCCGGTCCGGGCCTTATGGGAGGGGGCCGGAAGGCGTGCCGTGCACCCTCGGTCACGTACACCGGATGGACCAGCCGGGGTGCGGTCCGCCGTTCCGGACGGTCTGCTGTCGGAGGTATGGGCTACCACATAGACAGCCCGCGCCAAGCGGGCACCACACGACGTGACGCACTGGGCATGGCGGCGGCGCTCTTGACGGGCGGTGTCCTCTCCGCGGGGGCGGCCGCCCCCCGGGCCGACCAGGAGGAGCCCGACGACGCCTGTCCGGCCACCTACGACCCCGAGTTCGAGGCGGCGCTCGCCAAGGCCGACGCGGCGCTACCGGAGGACGACGCCCGAGGACTCCCCCCGGAGGGCCCGCGCCCTCGGTTCAGACTGCCGCTGCGCCGCCGCTTCCGGGTCACCACCCGCTACGGCGCACGCGGCAGCTGGTCCGCCGGCCACCACACCGGCGTCGACCTCGCGGTCCCCCGCGGCACACCCGTGTACGCGGTGGGCGCCGGGGTGGTGGTGCTGGCCCGCTGGTCCGGCGCGTACGGCAAGGCCGTGACCGTACGGATGTCCGACGGGCACTACGCCGTGTACGGGCACCTCTCCCGCATCCGGGTGCGACAGGGCTCCCGCATCCGGGCGGGGACGCGGCTCGGAAACAGCGGCAGCACAGGGCGCGCCACCGGACCCCACCTCCACCTGGAGATCAGGTCCCGGCGGCAGTACGGCTCGGACATCAACCCTTACGGGTACATGGCCCGGCGGGGCGCCCGCCTCTGGTGACGGCCAGGGGCCCGGGACCGGAGTGAGGGCCGGAGCGCCGGTTCGACGTCCGATGAGCCGGCCTGCTGTCACGTGATCAGTGTCAGACCCCGCTGACAGCATGAACGCATGGGATTCTTCGACGATTTGACACTGCCCGCGGAGCCCCCGGCACCCCGGGAAGCGGTGACGACCCTGCCGCCTTACGACAGGGACGCGCGCCATGACCGGCCTCCGGTCGACTGGTTCGCTCCGGCGCTGGTGCCGCAGCTCGCGGTGGCCGGCGCGGGGCCGTCCGCCAAGGTGCTGGTGACCGGCTGGTCGGTGTGGCGGAACTCGGTCACCCTGCATCTGTCCGTGCACCGGTCGGCGCATCGGCAGAGCGAGGACGGGAACCGGCGGTCGGGTCTGCGGGTGGGGCTCGCGCTGGGCGACGGCCGCCGGGTCACCACGCTCGACACGCCGGAGAGTCCGGTGCTCGGCCCCGCGCAGATCTGGGCCACCGGTCAGGCCTCGGGAGAGGCGGGCCGGCTGGTCGCGCTGGATCCCGGGACGAGCGACACCCGCCGGACGCTGTTTCGGACGGCGGTCGACCTGTACCTCGCGGAACTGCCGCCGCCGGGTGAGACGCTGCTGGTGGTGGAGTGGCCGGACGAGGAGATTCCGGAGACCGCCACACCGGTCGACAGCGACGCCCTGCGGGCCGCCTCCACGCGTGCCGTCGAGATCTGGTCCGACCTGCCGCCCCGGGATCCCGACTCCGAGCCCTCGCACGTCCTGCAGGTGTGGCTCGCAGGCCCACCCGACTTCCTCGCCCCGCCGATGTCCCCGTACGAGCGCAGGATGCGGCGCGAAGAGGAAGAGGCCCGGGTGCGCTATGTGCCGAGACCTGACTGGGAGGGCATGCGCCACCACGACTGGGGTGACGCGGAACTGCTCCTGGCCCGGCTGGACGGCGGCGCTCCGGCGGACGCGCGCGTCCGGTCGGGGGCCACTCCCCTGCATCTGGCGGCGGAGTGGGGTGACGGGGCGTGTGTGGCGGCGCTGTTGGAGCACGTCGCCGAGGTCGACGCGCGCGACGAGGAGGGCCACACGGCGCTGTGGCACGCGGTCTGCCGGGGCGACGAGGGCAGTGTCCGCGCGCTGATCCGGGCCGGTGCCGACGTGTGGACCCCGCAGTGCGGCATCTGGTCGCCCGGCCGGCTGCTGCTGACGACCGCGCTCGCCCCGATGGTGTCGGACCTGCCGGGGGCACGGGTGCCGTCGGCCGACGAACTGGCCGCCTTCCGTGCGGCGGACGAGCTCGTCCGGGCCTTCGGCGAGGGGAGCGCGTGGACCGAGGGGCTCGGCATCACCTTCGTCCGCGACCTCGACGAGGACGAGGTCATCCGCCGGCTGGGCGGGGATCCGGCCCGGTGCCCCGTGACCGATCCCGATCACCCCCCGTTCGACGAGGACGACGACGAGGCGTCGCTGCGCCATGTCGCGGTGACCGCCCTGCCCGGCAGCCCCGGGGGGTGCGTCATCACCCAGGACGGGTACATGCCGGGCGACGACGCCGTGCTGGCCGCGCTATCGCCCGGCACCGCCGCGTACGGGATCTACTTCAATCCCAAGGGCGGCACCCACGGCACCCTGGTGAGGGACGGTCGCTCCGAGCACCACGAAGAGATCGGGCTCTCCCCCGAGGCGTCGGCCCCGCCCGCGCACTGGCACTTCGGTTTCTGGCGGACCGGCCCTGATGTCCCGCACAGCGCACTGTGCTTCGCGTACGCCTGCGCGATGGCCGGACTCCGCGTCGCCGACGGAAGCCCGGTCTTCGGCGAGGGCGCCCGGCGGCGCTGGGTGGAGCTTCCCCCGCACCTCGTGCGCTGACCGGTCGACCGGCGCCGGTGAAGCAGACGCCCGCTCCCCTGCCCGGCACCCGACCGCATCGGGCACAGAATGTCGGGTCGACGCCCTGCGCGTTCCCTAGCGTGGTGATCACAGGAAGAGAAGGAGACCGGGCGTGCTGGAGCGGCTCAACGAGGCCATGGAGTACATCGAGCGCCATCTCGGCGACTGTGTCGACGTGGCCGCGACGGCGCGGGTGGCAGCCACCTCGGAGTACCACCTGCGCCGGATGTTCTCGGCGCTCGCGGGCATGCCGCTGTCGGAGTACATCCGGCGCAGGCGGCTCACCCTCGCGGCCGCCGAGGTGCTCGCGGGGCGGGACACGCTGCTGGAGATCGCGGTCCGCCATGGTTACGGCTCGGGCGAGGCGTTCGCCCGGGCGTTCCGTGCCATGCACGGCGTGGGGCCCGGCGAGGCCCGGCGCACCGGGGCCGTGCTCAGTTCCCAGTCCCGGATGACCTTCCGCCTCACCATCGAGGGGAGCAGCAACATGCGCCATCGCGTAGTGGACAAGCCGGCCTTCACCGTGGTCGGCCACAAGGCCCGGGTGCCGCTGGTGCACGCGGGACCGAACCAGGCGATCATCGACTTCGTCCGCGGGATCCCGCGGGAGGAGGTCGAGCGCTTGGAGAAGCTGTCGGACCAGGAGCCGCGCGGCGTCCTCGCCGTCTGCGACGACCTGGACCCGAGCCGTGCCGAGGGCACCGAACTCGACTACTACCAGGGGGTGATCACCGCCGCAGCCGCTTCGGAGGGCGCGGCGGAGTTGTCCGTCCCGGCCGGGACGTGGGCGGTCTTCACGGCGTCGGGGCCGATGCCGGAGACGGTTCAGTATCTGTGGCGGGACGTGTTCACCGAGTGGTTCCCGTCGAACCCGTACCGCAGCCGTCCCGGCCCCGAACTGCTGCGCATGCGGATGCCGGAGGGCGGGGCCGAGGGCGACGCCGAGCTGTGGCTGCCCGTGGAGCGGGAGCGGGGCTGAACGGGCGGCACCGGCCGGGGCCGAACGGTCCGAGGACGGCTAGCGCGGGCGGCTCACGGCGAAGCGGGACGGCGGTACGCCGAAGGCACGGGTGAAGGCGGCGGTGAAGGCGGCCGGCGACGCGTAGCCGATCCGGCCGCCGACATCGCTGACCGAGGCGGTCCCCAGGAGCGGCACCGCCGCCAGCAGACGGGCGCGGCCCCGCCACACGGCGGGGCTGTCGCCCGTTTCGGCGCGAAAGCGCCGGGTGAAGGCCCGTTCACTCATGGCTGTCCCGGCGGCCCAGGTGGCGTTGGTGACGTCGGGGTCCGGGGCGTCCAGGTAGGCGCGGCAGAGCCGGGCGAGGTCGGCGGAGGCGGGCATGGCCACGTGGAAAGGGAGCGGGGCGCGCTCGGCGATCTCGTACAGGAGGAGCGCGGCGATGCTTCCCTCCCGGCCGGACAGCCGGTAGTCGGGTTCGAACTCGGCGGCGGCCAGGAGCAGTTCGCGCAGGAGCGGGGGCACGTCCACGACGGTGCAGGTGGTGGGCCACCAGGGGACGGCGCGCGGTTCGATGTACAGGCTGCGGGTGCTCACCCCCAGCATGCGGACCCGGTGCCGGGTGGCGGGCGGGATCAGTACGGCGCGCTCGGGCGGAACCGTCCAGGCGCCCTCGGCGGTGTCGACGGCCATGACGCCGGTGGCGCCGTGGAGGAACTGGGCGCGCCGGTGTTCGTGCCAGTCCAGGACGTGGCCGGGTGCGTAGTCGGTGGCGATCGGCAGGACGGCCCGGTCGATGTGGTCGACCTCGGCCAGGGGGACGTTCCTCACTCCACCACCCTACTGGCCGACACGCGACAGAAGTGTGCCGACCATCGCATGCGGGCAGCTGGTCGCGGCTGGTGGGGTGGGTTCCATGGACTTCGTGATGTTGGTCGGCGTCGGGCTCCTCACCGGGGTGACGACGGTGCTGTTCGGGTTCGGCGGCGGGTTCGTCGCGGTGCCGGTGGTGGTGGCGGCGGACGCCGCGCTCGGTGCGGACGCGATGCGGGTGGCGACGGCCACCTCGGCCCTGGTGATGGTGGTGAACGCCGGGTTCGCGACGGTGGTCACCCCGCGGCGCGTGCTGCTCGCGCTCCGCGGCAGCGGGCCGCTGCTCGTCCTGCTGGCGGCCGGGGCCGCGGCCGGTGCGTTCGCCACCCGGCTCGCGCCGGAGGCTCTGGCTCACTGGGCCTTCGTCGCGTACGTCCTGCTCACCATCGCCGACCTGCTGTTGCGCCCCGGTTTCCTGCGCCCGCACCCCGGCGCCGAGGTGCCGGGCGGTGCGGGGTCGGGAGACGGCCCGCGTCCGCTGCCGGCCGCCGTCGGTGCGCCGATCGGCGCCGTGGCCGCCTTCCTCGGCGTGGGCGGCAGCGTCATGACGGTGCCCGCGATGCGGCGGGCCGGTCACCCGATGCGATTGGCGACCTCACTGGCCAACCCCCTGACCCTCGCCATCGCGCTGCCCGCCACCGCGGTCTCGCTGACGGTGGCCGCGGTCCCCGCCGCCACGGACGCGCGGGTCCACTTGGTGGGCCTGCTCGACGTCCGCGCCGCCGCGGCGCTGCTGTCGGGGGCCCTGCCGGTCATCGCGGTCCTGCGCAGGCGGCCGCCCCGGATACCCGACCGCGTCCACGCCTGGGCGTACATCGGCCTGCTCGCCCTGGTGGCGCTGGCGATGCTGGTGCTCTCGTGAGGGCGAGGGGCGGTCGGGCCGCGGTGAGGTCAGGCCGAGGCCGCGGGCCTCCGCGTCCCCCAGGCTCAGGGTTCCTGCCGCCAGCCGGCGGCGTCCGGGCACGCGGTGGGCGCGGAGCCGAAGGCGAGGCGGAGGAAGTGCTCCAGCGCGGGAGTCCAGGTGGAGAAGTCGTGGCCGCCGGGTCCCGAGCAGTAGCGATGCGGGACGCTCTGCTGCTTCAGGATCATGTGCAGCGCGTTGTTCCAGGTGTACGGATCCTCGTTGCGGCCGGCGTAGAGCGCCATCCGGCCCTGGTACGACCGGTACGCGTCGGGGTGGCCCTGCGCCACCTGGGCCGGGTTGAACGCGGGCCAGCCGGACTGCGGCCCGAAGACCAGCTCGGTGCGCCGCAGCGCGTCGGGGTTGCCGGGGAACAGGTACTTCCAGTAGTTCCCCGCGTCACTGCCCGAGCCGTGCCACCAGAAGCGCGCCCCGTACAGCGTGGTGCCCTCGTCGACGATCTGCTGGTGGTCGGGGCGCCGGATGTCCGTGCCGCCGGAGAAGGCGCCGACGGCGCTGAACAGGTCGGGATGCTGGGCCGCGTACTTGAGCGCGCCGTACCCGCCCATGGACATGCCGGCGACGGCGCGGCGGCCGGAGGTGGCGAAGTGCGCGTCGACCCAGGGCACCAACTGCGCGATGTGGAACGTCTCCCACTGCGGTGTGACGTTGCCGTAGGTGTGGCCGTCCCAGTCGGAGTAGAACCCGACCTTGCCGCCCTCGGGCATGACGACGATGCCCTTGAAGCCGGCCCGTGTGATGCTGCGGACGGCGTTGCCGCCGCCGCTGGTCCACTGCTCGTAGTCGGCGGCTCCACCGTGGAGCAGGTAGAGCACCGGGTACTCCGCCGACGGGTTGTAGTCCGCGGGCAGATGGACACGGACCCTTACGGGCTTGTGGACCGGGTCGATCTGCGGCGCCCCGGGACCGCGCGGGGTGAACAGCGCTCCGGTGGTGAACTCGGCCTCGCAGACCTGCCCGTCGGGCGAGGGCCGCCAGTCCCGCAGGTCCAGGCCGTTCGTGTCACCGGACCCGATGTCCGGGCAGCTCACGTCCGCTTGGGCGGGCGGGGCGGAGACCCCCGCGAGAACCGGGCCGAGGACCAGTGCGGTGGCCGCCAGCAATGCCTTCAAGGATCTTCTCCGCCACCGCATGGCCCCCACCGCTCCGCTCCACCCCTCGGGGACGCGCCCCGCCGCCAACAGCGCTGCGACGCTATCGCCGCCGAAACGCGCCCGCATACCGCCGAGGTTGGAGATCGCGTACCGCGGTGGTTTACCGCGGTACCGCTACGGCAGACGCAGCGGGCTCCTCACGCCCGGCCCGCCCGACCGACGAAGCCCCGGGTCACGTGCGTCCCCGAACCGACCTCCTCCGCCCGGTAGTTGGACTCGCCCACGCAGTCGCTGTACTCGTAGTTCGCCCTCGACGTGCCGCTCAGGCCGCCCGCGTCGGTGGACGTGGGGCCGCCGAAGACCGCGTCGGACCGGGGCATCTCCGCGCAGCTGGGGATTCCCGCGTAGTACTCGACGAAGCCGCCCTGGGATCCGCGCAGGCCACCGCTGCCCGCCGGGAGCGTGTACGTGCCGAGGTGGGTCTCCTTGCCGGTGACCGTGTCCCTGGCCGTACCGGTCCAGGTGTCGGTCCCGCTGCGCTCGACCCGCATGTCGTAGCGGTGACCGTAGACGCCGTCGAAGTCGACCGCACAGGTCACCCCCGGCCCACCGTCGGCGCCCTCGTGACAGAGCGGGTCATCGGTGGTCGAGCCGGCCACGAAGGTGGAGAAACGGGCGGACAGCCGCTCGCTTCCGCCGCTGTTCGCGCGGGGCTGCAGGCCGGTGTAGCCCACGTCCTGAGCCTTGGTGAAGCCGAACTGCTGGGCGAAGTAGATGCCCGACGTATGCGCGGTGGCCGGGTTCACCGCGATGGGGAAGGTGAGGTTGCTCAGGCCCGCGGACGGGGTGCCGGGCACGGACCAGCTGATCGACACGTTGCCGCCGCCGACCGAGGCGGCGGCGGGTTGGGGTGCCGCCAGCAGCAGTCCCGCGGCCGCGACGGCCGCCGCGCTCATGCCGCACCGGCGGCGGACTCTGACCGGGATCATGTCCTGTTCCTCCTCTGTGTGGGGCCGGAGTCTCCGCGTGGGGGCCGGAGACTCCGGGTCGGGAGAGAGACGCGCGCAGCAGTGTCCCGCCGGGCCCCCACCGCGGCGCCATGGACAATCGCGGCACGGGCTTGGACTCTTGCGGCCCGGCAGGACACCCCCCACCTCGGCCGACGGTTCTCGCGCGCCCTCGGAACGACACCGGGCGGCTACCGTCGCGTCCTCCGCGCGACCCCGTGAGTCAACTCCCCCGCATGACTACTCTCCGTAGCCATTGTCTCGATACCCCATCGTGGGTGCGGTTCGGGATTCCGCTTGCCCCGTAGGGGTACATATAGCTCTGAGCGGGAACGATTTACATATGACCTCGGTGCCACCCAGGACCTCGGTGGCGTCCGGCGCCGGTCTTCGTGGCCGCGCCATCGCACATTCGATTACTCTCCGTGAAGGGAGAGGGACACTGCTGCACTGGGAAACGGGCACCGCCGACTTCACCTTCGGCCTGCGTCACCGCGTGGTGAACGGCACTGATGTCCTTGCGTTCTGGGGCGAACTTGACGCCTGGGCCGACCAGGAGCTCGCCCCCCGTGTCACGGCACTCCTCGACAGGGCCGGCCCACGGGTCGTCACCGACCTCCGAGAAGTGACCTTCATGGATGCCGGCGGCCTGCGGCTGCTGGTGCGGATCCGTCGTCAAGTGGAGCGGGACAAGGGCACGTTGTGGCTCGTCCCCGGCAGCGCGCGCAACCGGCGGCTGCTGCGCATCACCGCGCTCGACCGGGCATTCACCATCCCGGCCGGCGCGCCGGTCCCCTGTGTGCGGACCGGCGCGCGCAGCGGATCGGGCTGAAGCGCCCCGCGAGGGAAAGCTCCACCAGGGCACCGCGCTCCGGAGCGGGGCCCGGACCACCGAGAAGACCGGAACAGGGGCAGCATGAGGCAACTCCCCGGGGGTACTCGGCTGCCATGCATCTCTCATCCATACGCCTCCCCTCGGCCACCCACCGCGGGAAGCGCAAGGCCCGGCAGGCGGCCAAGGGGCGAACCGTCGCGGCGGTGGCCCGCGCCGGTTTCGTCGGGCGCGGTGTCATCTACCTCCTGGTGGGCGCGCTGGCCCTGCGCATCGCCTTCTCCGACGGCGGCGGCAAACGCCAGGCGGACCGGGGCGGGGCGATGGCGGAGATCGCCGACAAGCCGTTCGGCAACGTCATGCTGTGGCTGCTCGGCTGCGCCCTGGCCGGCATGGCGCTGTGGCGGCTCTCGGAAGTCTTCTTCGGGCAGGCCGGCCCCGACGGCGACAAGGCGAGCAAACGCGCCCTGGCGGGTGTGCGCTGCCTCTTCTACTGCTTCGTGTCGTACTCCGTGCTCGCCTACGCCGCGGGCGACAAGGGCAGCGGCAGCGGCTCGAGCGACAAGACCACCCAGGACGCGACGGCCAAGGTGCTCGACTGGCCGGGCGGGCAGTGGATCGTCGCCGCCGCGGGCGTCGGGGTGATCGTGGCGGGGGTCTGGATCGCCGGACGCGCGCTCCTGCGGAAGTTCCACGACAAGCTGCGCATGGCGGACATGTCCCGGCGGGTGCGGCAGGGCGTCGACGTCCTCGGCGTCACCGGTGGCACGGCCCGGGGCATCGTGTTCGCCGTGGCCGGCGGATTCGCCGTCAGCGCGGCCCTGCGGCACAAGCCCGGCGAGGCCAAGGGCATGGACAACACGCTGCGCTCCTTCGCCGACACCGGCGCGGGGCCCTGGCTGCTGATGCTGATCGCCATCGGCCTGGGCGCGTTCGGACTCTTCTCCTGGGTCAACGCCCGCTGGCGCAAGTTCTGACGTCCGGCGCGCCGGGCAGGGTGCACGGGGCTCCCCCGTGCCCCTTGTCCGGCTTTTCGCTGATGGCACCCGATGCCGCTCCGGCCCCTGAACGCCGTTCACGGCACACGACCACCCGCTGTGTACGATGACCGGGTGACCTCCCGCCCCAAACTGAGCATGGCCGAACGCAAGCGCCGCCTCGTCTCGGACGAACTGACCGAGTCCGCGCTGCAGTTGCTGGCCCTCAAGGGATACGACGCGGTCACCATCGACGAGATCGTGACCGCCGCCGGGGTCTCCCGGCGGACGTTCTTCCGGTACTTCGCGTCCAAGGAGGACGTGGTCGTCCAGTTCCTGGCGGACATGGGCACCGACATGCGGGCGGAGCTGGCGGCCCGCCCCGCCGACGAGAGCCCCTCCCAGGCGCTGCGGCACGCCGTCGGGGTGCCGCTCGCCGCCTGCTCCGACCACTCCGACCGCGCACTCGGCGTGGTGCAGCTCATTCTGCGGACGCCCGCGCTGCTGGCCCGGTTCCTGGAGCGACAGGCACAGTGGCGCGGCGATCTGACACGGGAGCTGGCGCGCCGCACCGGCCTCGACCCGGAGACCGACCTGTATCCCCGACTGGCCGCGGGGATGGCGCTGACCGCCTTCGACACCGTGCTGCAGCGGTGGAGCGGCAGCGACGCCGCCGAAGACCCGTTCGCCCTGCTCGACCGGTCCTTCGCCGTGCTCGGCCCGGCACTGGACGCCGTCGAAGTCCGGTGACCCTGGAGGCCGCTTTCCCGCCGGCCCCCGCTCGATCCGTCCAACCCCCGTCCCCGCTGGGCACGCCGCACACCGTCCCCGCGCGCGAGGAATCCCGCGCGGATCTTCCGAGGATCGACGCATGGATGTTCGTCAGCTGGAGTACTTCCTCGCGATCGTGGACCACGGCGGCTTCCACCGGGCGGCATCGGCCCTGTACCTCTCCCAGCCCTCGCTCTCGCAGGCCGTGCGCGCGCTGGAACGGGACCTGGGCAGCAGCCTGTTCCACCGCATCGGCCGCCGGGCCGTGCTCACCGAGGCGGGGACGGCCCTGATCGAACCCGCACGGGCGGCCGTACGCAGTCTGGCGACGGCCCGCGCCAGTGTCGCCGCCGTGCACGAAGTGCGCGCGGGGCGGCTGGACGTCGCCGCGATGCCCTCACAGGCGGTGGAGCCGCTGACCACGATGGTCCGGAGCTTCGGCGCCCGCTACCCGGGCGTCTCGGTGACCATCCGGGCCGCCTTCACCGCGCGCGGTGTCATCGACATGGTGCGCACCGGGGCCGCCGAGCTCGGTCTCCTCGCGTCGTCCGAACCCGTCTCCGACCGGGACGTGGTCGCCCATGCGGCGGGCGAGCAGCGCTTCGTCCTGGTCACCCCGCCGGACGGACCGTTCCCCGAGGACCGCCCGGTGCACTGCGCCGAGCTCGCCGGGCACCGGTTGATCGTCGGGCAGCGGGGCACCGGGATGCGCGCGTACGTCGACGGGCTGCGGGAGCGGGGGATCGACTTCACCGTCGCGGCGGAGACCGAACACCGGGTGGCGATCCTGCCGTTGGTGCTGGCGGGCGTCGGGGTCGCCGTGGTCACCGAGGCCTGGCGCGCGACGGCCGAGCGGGCCGGGGCACGGGTGCTGGACATCGAGCCGCGGACGGCGCTGCGGATCTCTCTGGTGCGCCGCGGGGCCGAGCAGTCGCCCGCCGCGCGGGCGTTTGTGACCTGCGCTCTCGCCACCCTCGACGACGCATAGGCGCCGCCTGTCAGGCTGATCGGCAGAGCGTCCTGGACGGCCGGACCCGCCGGTTGCTGCAATCGGGAGATGCCCCACCACCACATCGCACTCATCCCCGGCGACGGCATCGGAGCCGAGGTGCTGCCGCCGGCCCGGCGCGTCCTCGACGCCGTCGGCGCCCGGCACGGCCTCGACTTCACGTACACGTCCTACGACTGGTCGTGCGCGCGCCACCTCAGCGAGGGCGCCATGATGCCCGAGGACGGCATCGACCTGCTGCGGGACAAGGACGCCATTCTGCTCGGCGCGGTCGGCCACCCGGACGTCCCCGACCACGTCTCGCTGTGGGGCCTGTTGATCCCCATCCGGCGTGGCTTCCGCCAGTACGTGAACCTGCGTCCGGTCCGCCTCTTCGCCGGGGTGGAGAGCCCCCTGCGCTCGGCCGTGCCGGGCGAGGTCGACCTCGTCGTCGTGCGGGAGAACGTCGAGGGCGAGTACAGCGAGATCGGCGGCAGGCTCAACCGGGGCTTTCCGGAGGAGATGGCCGTGCAGGAGTCCGTGTTCACCCGTGCCGGGGTGACGCGCGTGGTGGACTTCGCCTTCGGTCTGGCCGCGCGGCGCGGCGGTCGGCTCACCTCGGCCACCAAGTCGAACGGCATCGTGCACACCCTGCCGTTCTGGGACGAGCTGGTCGCCGAGCGAGGCGCCGCCCACCCTCGGGTGGAGTGGGACCAGGAGCACATCGACGCGCTGGCGGCCAAGTTCGTCCTCGACCCCGCCCGTTTCGACGTCGTCGTCGCCTCCAACCTCTTCGGTGACATCCTCAGCGATCTGGCCGCCGCGGTGGCGGGCTCCATCGGGATCGCGCCGGCCGCCAACCTCAATCCGGAGCGCGACTTCCCCTCCATGTTCGAGCCGGTGCACGGCTCGGCGCCCGACATCGCGGGGCGCGGTGTCGCCAATCCGCTCGGGGCGATCGGGGCGGTGGCGATGATGCTCGACCACCTGGGCCATGGTGCGGCGGCCGCCGACGTCACCGGGGCCATCGCCAGGGTGCTCGCCGAGACCGATGTGCGCACCCCCGATCTCGGCGGCGAAGCGGGCACCGACGAGTTCACCGAGATGCTCCTCGCGCTGCTCTGACGGCCGTCCGCGATGTGCCGCCCCGACGAGGAACTCCGTGGGACGGGGAGGCGTTGGCAGAACGACGCGCAGAACGCGCGAGTACGAGCGAACGGCAAGCCGAGGTGGCACGGATGGCGATGTGGGACCGGATCAAGGACCAGGCCAAGGGTCTGCAGCAGGGACAGGGGGCGCGGAGCTCCGGCGGCCCCGGAAGGTCGGGGTCCGGGTCCGGCGGCGGGTCGAAGGCGCAGCTCGTGGGCGTTCTGAAGTCCCAGCTCAGCTCGCTCAAGACGGAGCTCAAGAGCGGCGCCTACCGGGACGCCAGCATGGCGATGTGCGCTCTGGTGGCGGCCGCGGACGGTTCGGTGGACCCGGCCGAGCGGCAGCATGTCGAGACGCTGATCCTGCAGAACGACGTGCTGCAGAACTTCCCGCCGGAGCAGTTGCGCCAGCGGTTCACCAAGCACATCGACCAGTTGACGGCCAATTTCCAGCACGGCAAGACCGAGGCGATGCAGGAGATCGCCAAGGCGGCGAAGAAGCCGGCGGAGGCCAAGGCGGTCGTGCAGACCGGTTTCGTCGTCGCGGGGGCGGACGGATACATCGCGCCGGCCGAGGAGCAGGTTCTGCGCGAGGCGTGCGCCGCGCTCGGCGTCTCGCCTCAGGAGTTCGGCCTCTGACCGGCTGACCGACTGTCCGGTCCGGCGGCAGGGCGTACGGGCGCCGCGGCGGGCGCCGTCGTCGGACAGGAGGGGCCCGTAGGTGGTCAGTTCGTCCTGCCGGCCCGAGACCTCTGTCCGACGTACGGCGTCGACACAACCGGATATGGCTCGGCCGGGCTCAGACCACCGCTCCCGTGCCGCGCTCCTTCCTCCTCCTCGCCTCCAACGGGCTGTAGCCGCGCGGCCCCTCGTCCGCGCCGTCCGACCGCCTCGGCCGCGCGGTCGGCGGAGCCGGCGGATTGCGGTGTTCGAGCGCGACGGCCAGCGGGACGGCCGTGAAGACCGTCGAGGCCATGCCGATCAGGACGCCGGCGATCAGTGCCAGGGAGAAGTCCGCGAGCGAGTCGCCGCCGAGCACCGCGAGGGCGGTGAGGATGAACAGGGCGCCCATGCCCGTGTTCACGGTGCGGGGCAGCGTCTGGACGACGGCACGGTTCGCGAGGGCCGCCAGATCGCGGCGCGGATCGCGGCGGCGGGCCTCGCGCAGCCGGTCGAAGACGACCACCGTGTCGTTGACCGAGTAGCCGATCACGGTGAGCAGCGCGGCGAGGAAGACGCTGTCGACGGGTTTGCCGAGCCAGGCGAAGAGACCCACGACGATCAGCACGTCATGGACCATCGCCGACACGGCGGCCGCCGCGAGCGTCCAACGGAAGCGCACGCTCAGGTAGATGAGCTGAGCAGTGACGGCGATGCCGAGGGCGATCAGCGCCTTCCGGCGGAGTTCGTCGCCGAGGCTCGGTCCGATCAGGTCGTCACGTTCGACGGTGACCGTGCCGCCGGGGCCCTCCAAGGACGCCTTGACGCGCTGCTGTTCGGCGTCGGTGAGCCGCTCCGTGCGGACGCTGATGCCGCCGTCCCCGGACTCCTGCACCACCGCGCGCGGGAATCCCGCGTCGGCGACGGCGCCACGGGCGGTGTCGGCGTCGACGGGCCTGCTGGTGCTGTACTCGACGAGCCGGCCCCCGGTGAACTCGACGCCGAACTCCAGGCCGCGCAGGGCGATGCCCGCGACGGCCACGGCGACCAGGAGGGCACTGGCGCCGAGCCGGCGGCGCCGGTGGCGCACCAGGTCCGGGTCGCGGCGGGCCAGCCAGGTGCGGAGGCGGCCCGTGGCGGCGATGCCGGTCAGGGCGGGCCGCCGCCGGACGCAGCCGCGACCGACGGCGAAGTCGGCGAGGACGCGGGTGATGACCAGTGCGGTGACCATCGACGCGAGGACGCCGATGGACAAGGTGACGCCGAACCCCTTGACCGGCCCCGTGGCGAAGAAGAACAGCAGTCCGGCGGCGAGCAGCGTCGTCACGTTCGAGTCGACGACCGCGCTCCACGCCTTCGCGAAGCCGGTGCGCACCGGTTTGGCCAAGTCGGTCGAGCGTACGGCGAGGTACTCCTCCCTGGCCCGTTCGAAGACGAGCACGTTGGCGTCGACGGCCATGCCGATGGCCAGGACGAAGCCGGCGAGTCCGGGCAGGGTGAGGGTCGCGCCGAGCGCCACCAGGGCCGCGTACGAGATCAGGCCGTAGAGCGTGAGGGCGAAGGCGGCGAGCGCGCCGAGGAGCCGGTAGACGACGGTGATGAACAGCGCGGTCAGGGCGATGCCGATCAGGGCCGCCCGGGTGCTCGCCTCGATGGCTTCGGCACCGAGCGTCGGGCCGACGGTGCGCTGCTCGACGACGTCGACGGGCACCGGCAGCGCTCCGCCCTTGACGAGCGCGGCGAGATCACGGGCCTCGGACTGCCCGAACGAGCCGGTGATCTGGGTGGAACCGCCGGTGATGCCGGTGCGGCACGCCACGTTCCCGTCGACCCCGGGCGCGGAGATGATCTTGTCGTCGAGGGTGATGGCGACGCGGCGTCCGGGCGCGCCCTGCGGCGCGCAGGCGGCGTCGCCGGTGAGGTCCGCCCAGGTGCGCCCGGCGTCTTCGCGGAAGGACAGGTTCACGGTCCAGCCTGCCGTCGACTGCTGATCGAGCGTGGCCGCGGCGTCCTTCACACCGTCGCCGGTCAGTGCGGTGGGGCCGAGTCGGAGATGGTTGCCGGGGCGTTCGGGGTCGGGCAGTGTGCGCGACCCGTCGGGGGCGGGCTTCGCGGGGCCCTTCGCCGCCGACTCCCCCGTCACCGGGTGGATCGTCAGCTGAGCGGTGCGGCCGATGACTTCGGCGGCCTTACGGGGGTCCTGCACGCCGGGCAGCTCGACGATGATGCGCTTGTCGCCGGAGCGTGCGATGCCCGGTTCGGCGACGCCGAGGGCGTCGACGCGCTGCCGGAGGACCTCCAGGGCGCGGTCGGTGGATGCGGCGTCCGCCGTGACGGCCGGTGTGCTTCTGGTCTCCAGGACGATCTGGGTGCCGCCGCGCAGGTCGAGGCCGAGGCGGGCGGACTGGGTGAGGGCGATGTAGAGGGACAGGGCGACGACGGCGAGGGCGACGATCGCCCGCCACCAGGGCGCGCGTGACATGGGGTCTCCACGATGAGGGCAGGTCGAAGGAGCGCGTGACCGGACGTCGCGCCGACGAGGAGCGGTACGCGCCGCGCGTGGTGTGCGGGGCGTCGCGTCCTGCGGGGGGGGCGACGGGTCAGGCGCCGGGAAGGGTCTGCGTGCTCATCGGTGGGGCGGCCCGCGCGGGGCGGCCGCCGCATGGGGCCACGGTGTCGGCGCGAGGGCGGCAGCGGGGTGGGCGTCGGGCCCGCCCGGGCCTCGGTGGGGTGCGATGTCGAGGGCGGTGGGCGGCGGGCCTGCCGGCCTGGGGCCCGGAATGTGCGCGTCCGGACGGTGGGCGACGGCGATGTGCAGGGCGGGGACGTCATGCGGCCCGGTCGGCTGCGCGGCGTGCGCCGCCACGCTGTGCCGCGTGAGCGGTCCGTCGGCCGGTGTCCCGTACGCCGCGGCGGAGGGGACCAGCAGGGCGAGCACCGTGACGACGAAGGCCAGCGCGGACACGGCCGCACGCGCGGAACGGCTCTGCTGCGACACGTCTGCCCCGCCCCTCCGTTGCCCGTTCGGGTGCGCCCGGCGCGGCCCCGCCCTGCTCAACGTACGGCCGCACCGGTCCGTTCCACGCTTGCGTTCCCCGCGTGTGTCCACGGTACGGACGGGCCATCAGGCCCCGTACTCCACCGGGCTGGTGGGCACCACGCCCCGGCGAGGCGGCACGCTCACGGTCTCCTCCCCGCCTCCCGGTCCGAGCGCCGGTCGGACCGGCGCTCGGACCGGCCGGTCAGAACGGCTTGGTGGGCAGGTACTTGCCGTCCAGGGTGATCACCGCGCGCTCGCCGCCGTCGGGATCGGCGACCTTGCGCACGTCGAGCCGGAAGTTGATCGCGCTGATGATGCCGTCGCCGAACTCCTCGTGGACGAGGGCCTTCAGCGTGGTGCCGTAGACCTGGAGCATCTCGTAGAAGCGGTAGATGGTGGGGTCGGTCGGTATGCCGCCGGGGATCGAGCCGCGGGTCGGGATCGTCTGCAGCAGCAGCGCGGCGTCGTCGTCCAGACCGAGCAGCTCGGTGACGGCCCGTGCGGCGGGCTCGGGCAGCGCGTGCTGTCCGAGGACGGCCGCGGTGACGAAGGCGACGGACAGACCGGCCGTGTCGGCGATCTGCCGCCAGGACAGGTCCTCGCGCACCTTGGCCTCGACGGCGCAGACGGCGAGATCCTGACGGGCGGTGGGGTCGAACTGGGCTTGGTTCATGGCGTTTTGTCCTTTCGGGGTACGGGTGAGGGGTACGGATTCGGCCGTACGGGGCCGGGTGACGGCCGACGGCGTCATACGGCCGGCGCGGCGGCCCGGGTGAGGTTCTCGACGGCGCCGGAGGCGATGTCGTAGACCCAGCCGTGCAGGGTGAGCGCGCCGCGGTCCAGGGCGCGGACCACCGAGGGGTACGTGGACAGGTGGGTGAGCTGGGCGAGGACGTTCGCCCGCACCACGGCCGCGACGCGTTCGGCGCCGGCCGGGGAGTCGGGCACGGAGGCCCCCGCGGCATCCGCGTGGCGCAGCCAGGCGGCGACGGCGGGGGTGCCGCTCAGGTCGTGGCGCTCGGCGAGGGCGGTCATCGCGCCGCAGGCCGAGTGGCCGCACACCACGATGTCGGCGACGCCGAGGACGGTCACCGCGTACTCGACGCTCGCGGCGATCCCGTCGGGGTGCGGTGCGTGGGCCGGTACGAGATTGCCGGCCGTGCGGACGACGAAGAGCTCGCCCGGTTCGCGCTGGGTGATCAGCTCGGGTACGACGCGGGCGTCGGAGCAGCCGATGAACAGCGTGTCCGGCGCGTGCCGGTCGGCCAGGTCCGCGAACAACTCCGCTTTGGCCGGAAAGACATCCCGCTGGAAACGCTTCACTCCTGTGGTGAGGTCCTGCGCGGTCACGATCACTCCCTTCGATATGCCCCTCAGGGGCTGATGAGTCCCACCGTGCATGACCTGCTGCTATAGCGTCCAAGACTTGTTGAGCCTGAGTGCCATCGACCACATCTATAGTTGAGGGCATGGCCCCGGAACTGCGTCATCTGCGCTACCTCATCGCCGTCGCCGAGCACGGCAACTTCACGCGGGCGGCGGAGGCGCTGCACATCTCCCAGCCGACGCTCTCCCAGCAGATCCGGCAGCTGGAGCGCGCGCTCGGTGTCCCCCTGCTCGACCGCACGGGCCGCGCGGTACGGCTCACCGACGCCGGCTCCGCCTATCTGCCGCTCGCACGGCGCGCCCTGCAGGACCTCGCCGCCGCCGAGCGCGCGGTGCACGACGTGACCGACCTGTCGCGCGGCACGCTGCGCCTCGCGGTGACGCCCACGTTCACGGCGTACCTCGTCGGGCCGCTCACCGCCCTGCTGTACGCCCGCCATCCCGGAATCACCGTGCATCTCAGGGAACTTCCGCAGGAGCGCATCGAGCCGGCGCTGCTCGCCGACGAGCTCGACCTCGGCATCGCCTTCCACGGCCCGCACCTGCCCGGCCTGACCGCCGCGGACCTGTTCACCGAGACCCTCGACCTCGTCGTGGGCGACCGCCACCCATACGCCGGCCGCGCCGCTCCCCTGCCCCTCGCCGCACTCGCCGAGACCCGGCTCGCCCTGCTCAGCGGCGACTTCGCCACCCGCGTGCACATCGACACCCACCTCGGCCGGCACGCCGTGCGCCCCGCCGTCGCCGTGGAGGCCACCTCGATCAACGCCCTCACCGAGATCGTCCGGCACACCCCGCTGGCCACGGTGCTGCCCACCGCCCTCACCCGCGACCGCCCCGACCTGCACACCGTCCCGCTCGACCCCGCCCTGCCCGCGCGCACGGTCACGCTCCTGCACCGCGAGAGCGGCTACCGGAGCGCCGCCGCGCTGGCCTTCACCGGGCTGGCCCACGAGTGGTCCCGGACACAACTCCCGACCCACGAAGAACAATTGAAGGGTTGACGGAGTTCAGACAATCAGTAAGGTCTAGGCCAATGAGTCGACCGAGGCGCCCGGTCGCCTCTTCCCCCTCCCCCCCACCCCAGAGGGAGCAGAGATGCATGCGAAGCGGAAACTGGCGGCGGTCATCGGTGCGGGCATCGCGCCCGTCCTCGTCCTGACCTCCATCTCCCCCGCCGGCGCCCACGGTTACGTCAACTCACCGCCGAGCCGACAGGCGCAGTGCGCGGCCGGCACGGTGGAGTGCGGCGACATCACCCATGAGCCGCAGAGCGTCGAGGGGCCCAAGGGCCAGACGACCTGTAGCGGCGGCAACGAGCGGTTCGCCGAGCTCGACGACGACAGCAAGGCCTGGCAGGTCACCGACGTCGGATCCGCCCAGGAGTTCAGCTGGAAGCTGACGGCCCGTCACAGCACCAGCACCTGGCAGTACTTCGTCGGCGGCAACAAGATCGCCGAGATCGACGACGGGGGCGCCCAGCCGGGCGAGACCGTCACGCACAAGGTCGACTTCGGCGGGCTCAAGGGCCGGCAGAAGGTCCTCGCGGTGTGGAACATCGCGGACACCTCGAACGCGTTCTACGCCTGTATCGACGTCAACATCAAGGGCTGACGCCGACCCCGAGGCCGGGGCGCGTCGCGGCACCTGACCCTGCGGCGAGCCCCGAGGTGGACCCCCACACACCTGCCACCGCGCCCGTCCCGCCCGACCTCAACGGTCCGGCGGGACGGGCGTTCTGCCGTACGGAGCCGAGCGGGACCGCCCGTTCAGGTCGCGGCGACGGCGATCGAGGCGAGGAAGCCGTCGAGCAGGGCGGTCTGCACGTCCTCCGGGAACCGGGCGGGATCGAAGAGCGCCTGGACGACGAGCCCGTGGGTGAACGCCACCGCGGTGGCGGCGAGTTGTTCCGGATCGGCGTCGGCGGGCAGCTCGCCGAGCTCGCGTGCGGCATCCAGGTGGGGGAGGATCGTCGCGCGCAGGCGCGTGTAGCGGTCGGCCTGCTCCGCGGCCAGTTGCCCGTCGGCGAGGGAGAGGTCCCAGGAGCTGACCCAGACGCGGTTGCGGGCGGTGTCGCCCAGGGTCAGCGGCAGGATGTCCAGGAGCATGACCCGTACGGTGGCGAGGCCCTCGGCGGGCCGGGCGCGGCGGGGGCGTTCCGCGGTGCGCTTCTCCAACAGGTCCAGCGCGTGCGTGACCAGGGCCCGCTTGGTCGGGAAGTAGTGCATCAGCATGCCGGTCGAGACGTCCATCTCGGCGGCGACGGACCGCAGCGTCAGGCCGCCGAAGCCCTTGTCGGCGAGGACCCGCCACACCGCCTCGGACACGTCCTTGCGGCGGGCTTCACGGTCTCCGGGTGCGGGGGGCATGGTGCTACCTTACGTACCGAACACTTGTTACGCACCATCCCGGGCCTGTTCCCACCGGCCCGGTCCCGAACCGTCCCGTACGCACACCGGTTCCGCGGTCCCGCACCGGACCCGGTCGTCCCAGGAGGGCGCCCGCCCATGTTCACTCTGCCGCTCGACGACGGCGACCACGCCCTGCTCCGCCCCCTGGAGCCGTGGCAGGCACCGGAGTTCCTCGCCCACATCGACCGCGCCCGGGCCACCGTCGACCCGTGGATCCCCTGGGCGACCTTCAGCACCGATCTCGCATCGGCCAGGACCACCCTGCAGCGCTACGCCGACCGGCACGCCGCGGACACCGGCCGGATCTTCGGCATCTGGCTGGACGGCACGCTGGTCGGCGGCGTCATGTTCCCCCGCTTCGAGGCCGACTCCGGGTATTGCGAGGTCGGCTGCTGGACGGAGCCGGCCGGTGCGGGCCGGGGTCTGGTGACCCGGGCCTGCCGCGTGCTGATCGACTGGGCCTTCGAGGAGCGCGGGATGAGCCGCGTCGAGTGGTGGGTCGCCGCGGGCAACACCCGCAGCATCGAGGTCGCGCGACGGCTCGGCATGACCCGCGAGGGCGTCCTGCGCCGACGCTACCCCTATCGCGGGGAGCGACAGGACAGCGAGGTCTGGTCGGTTCTCGCCGAGGAGTGGCGGCCGGCCGGGGAAGGGACGAGCACCGGAGGAGGGGCGGGATCGACCGCCGGCGTCCAGCGTGAACTCGACCGGCTGATGGACGTGTTCATCGGCGCCTTCACCAACACCGGCGGCAGGCAGCCCGACCTCGGCGTCATCCGCGACGTCTTCGTCCCGCAGGGCCGGATCATCGCCAACGTCGGCGACGAACCCGTCTTCTACGACCTCGACGCGTTCATCGAACCCCGGCAGAAGATGCTCACCGACGGCACTCTGACGGAGTTCACGGAGTGGGAGGTCTCCGCGCGCACCGAGATCTTCGGGTCGGTCGCCCACCGGTTCAGCGAGTACCGCAAGTCCGGCCGCCGCAACGGCGAACCGTTCGAAGGCTCCGGTCACAAGACCACGCAGTACCTCCGCACTCCCGCCGGCTGGCGGATGACCTCACTGGCCTGGGACGACGCACCCGGTACCGCCCGCTAGAGCGGCGACGGCCACCACCCCACCCGCCATGAGGTGTGCCGCCTCCGCCCCACCCGTCAGGGTGCGGCCGTCACTGCCCCACCCGTCCGTCCACGCACTCGCGCAACAGGTCGGCGTGGCCGCAGTGCCGGGCGTACTCCTCGATCCGGTGCACCCACAGCTCCCGCACGGAGACCTCCTCCTTGCCCAGCCGCTCCCCCAGGTCCTGGTGGCCGGCCAGCGCGGCGTCGAGTGCGTCCTGTTCACGCGCCAGGTCCGCGAACGCGGCGTCGACCTCGGCCGGTCCGGCGACCACCTCGTCGAAGTCGGCGCCCCGGCGGCCGTACAGCTTCGGCAGCGGGTCGTCCTCGGTGATCCAGTTGCGCCAGTCCCGCTCCACCTCGGCCAGGTGCCGCACGAGGCCGAGCAGCGACATCGTCGACGGCGGCACCGAGCGGCGGGCCAGCTGCTCCGGGTCCAGGCCCTCGCACTTCATCCGCAGGGTCAGGCGGTAACTCGTCAGGTAGTCCTGCAGCGTCGCCAGCTCACCGTCAGGGCTGGCCCCGTCGCTGTTGCGGGGGTCGTCGGCGGGATCCGCCCACATGTCGCTGTAGACGGTCGCTCGGGTCCAGCGCTCAGGTTGGTCGCTCATGCGCGCCATGGTCGCCCGTACGGCCGTGGTGCCGCCAGCTATTTTGCGCGGGCTCCGACGGCGCCACGCCGACGCACCGGCGGGCTCCAGGAAATTCGCGTCTTTCTGTTTGACCGCGCCCTGGCAGGACACTCGGTGGATCGAAGCGGCCGATCAATACCCGCGCTGCTTCCGGCATTCGAATGCCGCGTGTTTCAAGTGTCAATCAGGGAGTCCTGCGTGAGCAACGAAATGTGGAGCTACGTCCCGACCGCCGGCCACGGCCCCGACGCGGATCTGACGGGCTACAAGGTCGAGGCCACGGACGGGCACATCGGCAAGGTCGACAAGCACTCGGACGAGGTCGCCAACCAGTACATCGTCGTGGACACCGGCGTCTGGATCTTCGGCAAGGAGGTCATGCTCCCCGCGAGCACCGTGACCGGCATCGATCACGAAGAGCGGCGGATCACGGTCTCGCGCACCAAGGAGCAGATCAAGAACGCCCCGGAGTTCGACAAGGAAAAGCATCTGGGCGACCCCGCCTACCGCGACCAGCTCGGCGGCTATTACAGCGGTCCGGGTCACTGATTCCGCCACGGCGGTTTCTTTTTGGCACGAAACATCAGGGCCACGGGGTGGCGGGCGTTCCTGTCCGTACCCGTGGCCCTGGTGACGGCATTCATCCACCTGACGGATTTCACCCGTCAGGAGTACACTAAGAAAAGTTCTCAGGGTCGGAGGATCCATGATCGCACTCGGCGTCATTCTGCTCGTCATCGGCCTGCTGACAGGCATCTCCATTCTCTGGACCATCGGCGTCGCACTGCTCGTCATCGGTGCGGTCCTCTGGGTTCTCGGAGCTGTCGGCCACTCGGTGGGCGGGCGCAAGCACTACTGGTAGAAGTCAGCGGAATCGGTGAGCGAACCGGTGACATCGGCGGTTCAAAGGGAACACCAAAAAGCGAACAGCGAAGAATCGGCTTGAAAACCGACAGCAGTGGCCATGGGAAGGGGGCCGGAGCAATTGCTCCGGCCCCCTTCCCATGGCCGTCGGTGGTGGGCCGTGAGGCCCGGAAGTCGCGGCCTCAAGGGCCCGTCAGTGGTGGCCGTGGGCGCTGTCCGAAGCGCCTCCGAAGAGCCGCGCGACAGCGCGGAACGGCAGGGTGACCACCGTGGCAATGGCTCCACCGATGGCGCGGAAAACGTCTGCAATGGCCTTCAGCATGAGGGGCCTCCGTAGAGCTGTGACTCAATAGCGGTCATTTGCTGTGTGCGGTCACACAGCCTTGCAACAGTCGCTTGCCCCGCCCCTCACCGGGAAAACTCTTCCGATACGGCGACGGGACGGTCCCCTCCACGGCGAAGGCGCGCCCGCGCCCTCCCGGCATGCCGGAATGCGTGTCCTGACTCAGGCTGGACAGACGATGTCGTCACAGACCACGTTCGGCACGAGGGAGCAGCGCGCCATGGGAACCGATGCGTTCCATTCGGAAGTGCCCATGACGGTGAACGGCACGGGCCACCGCCCCGTCGTCGACCACCGTTCGACCCTGCTGGACGTCCTGCGGGAGCAGCTGGACCTCACCGGCGCCAAGAAGGGCTGCGATCACGGCCAGTGCGGCGCCTGCACGGTCCTCGTGGACGGGCGTCGCGCGAACAGCTGTCTGCTCCTCGCCGTCGCCGTCGAGGGCTGCGAGATCACCACCGTCGAAGGTTTGCGCGCGGACGACGGCGAGGGCCGGCACCCCTTGCAGCGGGCGTTCTTGGACCGTGACGCCTTCCAGTGCGGGTACTGCACCCCGGGCCAGATCTGTTCGGCCGTCGGTGCCCTGGCTGAGGCCGCCGAGGGCCGCGCGTCGTACGTGACGGACCCGGCCGCGGCCGACGGCACACCCGTACAGCTGACCAAGGAAGAGATCAAGGAGCGCCTGAGCGGCAACCTGTGCCGCTGCGGCGCCTATCCCCACATCGTCGAATCCGTCGAGGACGTGGCCCGGTGAAATCCTTCATGTACGTACGCGCCCACAGCGTCGACGAGGCGACCGCGGCCCACGCCGGCCGCCCCACCTCCCGCTACCTCGGCGGCGGGACCAACCTCGTCGACCTGATGAAGCTGGGCGTCGAGCACCCCGAGACGCTGGTCGACGTCAGCCGGCTGCCGCTGGACTCCGTCGAAGAGCTCCACGACGGGTCCGTCCGGGTCGGCGCCGCCGTGCGCAACAGCGACCTCGCCGCCCACCCGCTCGTTCGCGACCGCTATCCCGTCCTGGCCCAGGCACTGCTCTCCGGAGCCTCCGGACAGCTGCGCAACGTGGCGACGACGGGCGGCAACCTCCTCCAGCGCACCCGCTGCCCCTACTTCCAGGACCTCGGCAAGCCCTGCAACAAGCGGGAGCCCGGCACCGGCTGCGCGGCGCGCGACGGCGTCCACCGTGACCACGCCGTCCTCGGCCACTCCCCGCTGTGCATCGCCACCCACCCCTCCGACATGGCCGTCGCCCTCGCCGCGCTCGACGCCCAGGTCGAACTGCAGGGGGCCCGGGGGTCGCGGACGGTGCCCGCCGCCGAGTTCCACCGGCTGCCCGGCGACCGTCCCGAGCAGGACACCGAGATCAGGCACGGTGAGCTCATCACCGGCGTCGTGCTGCCGGCGGCGAGCGCGGGTGTCCCCTCGGCCTACCGCAAGGCGCGCGACCGCGCCTCGTACGCCTTCGCGCTCGCGTCCGTGGCGGTGGTGCTCGACATCGACGACTCCGTCGTACGCCAGGTGCGGATCGCGTTCGGCGGTCTGGCGCACCGGCCCTGGCGCGCCCGGCGCGCCGAGGAGGAGCTGCTGGGCGAGGCGCCCACCGACGAGGCGTTCCTGCGGGCCGTCGACGCCGAACTCGCCGCCGCCGAGCCGCTGCCGGAGAACGCGTTCAAGGTGCCCCTGGCCCGCAACATCGCCGTCGACGTGCTGCGCCGCCTGGCCGCCTCCCCCACCGCGTCCTGACCCGCCCCCTTCACGTCTTCAGGGAGAACTCATGCCGGACACCGTCAGTGCGCTCGGGGCGCCCGCCGAGCGCAGGGAAGGTCCCGACAAGGTGACGGGGACCGCCCGCTACGCCGCCGAGCACTCGCCCGAGGGGTGCGCCTACGCCTGGCCGGTGCCCGCCACGGTGGCGAGCGGTGAGGTCACGGCCATCGACGACGAGGCGGCCCTGGCGCTGCCCGGTGTCGTCGGCGTACTCAGCCATCTCAACGCGCCGCGCCTGGCCGAGCCGGACGACGCGACCCTCGCGGTGCTGCAGGACGCCCACGTCCCGCACCGCGGCTGGTACGTCGCCCTCGTCGTCGCCGACAGCCTGGAAGCGGCGCGCGAGGGCGCCGCCGCGGTCCGGGTCGGCTATGCCGAGAAGGCACACGACGTCACCCTGCGCACCGACCACCCGGGCGCCTACGTGCCGGAGGACTCCGACGGCACCTCGGGAGAGCACGTACGGGGCGACGCCGAGGCCGCGTTCGAGGCCGCGCCGGTGCGCGTCGACGTCGACTACCGGGTGCCGCCGTTGCACAACCATCCCATGGAGCCGCACGCGGCGACCGCGCACTGGCAGGACGGGCATCTGACCGTGCACGACTCCAGCCAGGGCGCGACCACGGTCCGCGACGTCCTGGCCGGCCTGTTCGAGCTGCCCAAGGAGCAGATCACGGTCGTCTCCGAACACGTCGGCGGCGGCTTCGGCTCCAAGGGCACGCCACGGCCGCACGTGGTGCTCGCCACGATGGCCGCCCGGGTGACCGGCAGGCCGGTGAAACTCGTCCTCCCCAGGCGGCAGTTGCCGGCCGTCGTCGGGCACCGCTCCCCCACGTTGCACCGGATGCGGCTGGCCGCCGAGGAGGACGGCACGCTCACCTCCGTCATCCACGAGGTGACCGCGCACACCTCCCGTCTCAAGGAGTTCATGGAGACGGGCGCCGCCGCGACGCGCGTCATGTACCCCTCCGCACACGGCCGCACCACCCACCGCGTGGTGCCGCTCGACGTGCCGAGCCCGTCCTGGATGCGGGCGCCGGGCGAGGCTCCCGGCATGTACGCGCTGGAGTCGGCGATGGACGAGCTGGCCGAGGCGGTCGGCGTCGACCCCATCGAGCTGCGGCTGCGCAACGACACCGACAAGGAACCCGACAGCTCCCGGCCGTTCAGCAGCCGTCATCTCGCCGAGTGTCTGCGCGAAGGGGCCCGGCGCTTCGGCTGGGCCGGGCGCGACCCGCGCCCGCGCTCCCGCTCCGAGGGCCCCCTCCTGGTGGGCACCGGGGTCGCCGCGGCGACGTATCCGTTCAACGCCATGCCCTCCCGGGCCGCCGCCCACGCGTACCCGGACGGCAGCTATGTGATCCGGGTGAACGCCACCGACATCGGCACGGGCGCCCGCACCGTGCTCGCCCAGGTCGCCGCCGACGCGCTCGGCGTCCCCGTGGAGCGAGTGCGGACCGAGATCGGCAGCAGCGACCTGCCGGCGGCGCCGCTGGCCGGCGGTTCCATGGGCACCGCCTCCTGGGGCTGGGCGGTGCACGAGGCGTGCGCGCGCCTGGCCGAGCGGCTCTCCGGACAGCGGGGGCAGCAGCTCCCCCCGGAGGGGGTGGGCGCCTCGGCGGACACGGCGGGCACCGCCGACGCCGACAGCGACTACGCCCGGCACGCGTTCGGCGCGCACTTCGCCGAGGTGACCGTCGACCGGGTGACGGGCGAGGTGCGGGTGCGCCGCCTCCTCGGCGTCTACGCTGCGGGCCACATCCTCAACGCCCGTACGGCCCGCTCCCAGTTCGTCGGCGGCATGACGATGGGCCTGGGGATGGCGCTGACCGAGGGCAGCACGATGGACGCCGCTTTCGGCGACTTCACGGAGTCCGACCTGGCCTCGTACCACGTTCCTGCCCATGCCGACGTGCCGGAGATCGAGGCGCACTGGATCGACGAGGACGACCCCCACCTCAACCCCATGGGCAGCAAGGGCATCGGCGAGATCGGCATCGTCGGGACGCCCGCGGCCATCGGCAACGCGGTGCACCACGCGATCGGCGTACGGCTGCGCGAACTGCCGCTCACGCCGGACCGCGTGCTGTCGGTGCTGGAGAGCGGCGACTGAGGCGACGTCCACGGCACCACCGGGACCTCAGGACCTGGCCCTGCTCCGCCGCGTCCACGCCGTGAGCTCGTCCGCCGACCAGGTGGTCACCACGCGTTCGGCGGGCACCGCGCACTCCTCGGCCCGCGCGCACCCGATGATCTGCCAGTCCAGCTGGCCGGGCGCGTGCGCGTCGGTGTCCACGGAGAACAGCACGCCGGCATCCACGGCCCTGCGCAGCAACCGCCGTGGCGGGTCGAGCCGTTCGGGCCGGCTGTTGATCTCCACCGCCGTCTCCGCGGCCGCGCACGCGGCGAACACCTCGTCGGCGTCGAACTGCGACTCCGGCCTGCCGCGCCCGGCGACGATGCGTCCCGTGCAGTGCCCGAGGATGTCGGCCCGGGGATCGCTGACCGCGGTGACCATGCGGCGCGTCATCGCTGCCGCGTCCATGCGCAGTTTGGAGTGCACCGACACGACCACCACGTCCAGCCGGTCGAGCAACTCGGGCTCCTGGTCGAGGGAGCCGTCGTCGAGGATGTCGCACTCGATGCCGGTGAGCAGCCGGAAGGGCGCCCAGCGTTCGTTGAGCGCGGCCACCACGTCCAGTTGCTCGCGCAGCCGTTCCGGTGACAGGCCGCGGGCGATGGTCAGCCGCGGCGAGTGGTCGGTGAGCACGGCCCACTCGTGCCCGATCGCCAGAGCCGCCCGGCCCATCTCCTCGATGGGGCTGCCGCCGTCCGACCAGTCGGAGTGCAGATGGCAGTCGCCGCGCAGCAGCGCCCTCAGCTCGGCGCCGCCCTCGGCGATCGGATCGCGGGCCTCGCCCTCCAGCCGCTCCAGGTAGCCCGGCACCTCACCGGCCAGCGCCTCGCGCACCACGCCCGCGGTCTTGGGCCCGATCCCCTTGAGCGACTCCAGCGAACCGTCGGCGGCGCGACGCGCGGTCTCGCCCTCGGCCAGTCCGGCGACCACCGCGGCCGCGGTACGGAAGGCGCGCACCCGGTAGGTGGGTGCGCGGCCCCGCTCCAGCAGAAAGGCGATCCGTTCCAACGCCTCCACGGGCTCCATCGTCACCTCCGGCCTGGACGGACACCGCGACGTACCCGCGCGGCACGCGCGCTGTTCGTGCGGTGTGGCCCTTCCAGCGTCGCCCAGGCGCGGGCGAGCGGCACGACGAGCCGGGAGGGCGGGGGCGAAGGAGGGAGGGGTCAGGCGGCCAGGTCGGTCGTGTCGGCGTGAACGGTCCTGCCCAGTTGGGCCATGGCGGCCTCGACGGCTGCCTCCACGCTGCGGGTGCCGGTGGTGACGCACAGCGTGTACGAGACGTCGTCGAGGCCGCGACGGACCTCGGCGGAGTCCTCCGTCATACGCCGGGCACGCAACGTCGAGTAGGTGTTCAGCAGGGCGTTCAGAATCGCCGGGTGGGGCCTGAGCACGCCGCACTCCTTCCACGATGTGAAATTCCGTTGGGTTTCTCCCCTGTACCCCTGCTTTCGTGCCGCACTCATTCAAAAATCCGATGCCGGGCCTGCCGGTGCCCGCGGCCTTCGCCGCCTGCTCCGCTACGCGTGGTTACTCCCTCTGCTGCGGAGCGGAGGCGGAGGCGGCGCCGGGCGCCCAGGATGAGGCCATGGCGAACACCACAGCGCGTACCGGACCGCAGCGGGTCGACGGCCTCGACGCCGTCACCACTCGCTGGGCCGCCCGCGACATCTCCTCGACGCACGGCCGTCTGCGCGACGCCCTGATCTCCTGGCGGACGTCTCTGCCCCCGGCCTTCCACGCCCCGGACGCCGGACCGGCCGGCGGGCATGTGCGGCTCGTCGTCGCCCCCGCCGCGCCCGGCGCCCCCGAGGACTCCCTGCTCCTCCACCTCAGCCCGGATGAGGTGGAGCTGCTCATCGCACGGCTGTCCGACGCGTCACCCTGAGCGGACCGCGTCACGCGCAAAATCCCGATCACGGGGTATCCGGGCCGTCGAGACCCGAGACCGAACGGGCCGCCGCGCCGCCCCCGCGCGGGCCCGGCCCAGGAAAGGCGGACCCCATGTCCCCGACGAAGGACGTCGTCGAGCTGATCCTGCGGGACCACCGCACGATGGAGGACCTCTTCCGCGACATGCGCAGTGTGGAGGCCGACCGGGCCGCCGCACTCGGCGAGTTCGCCGACCTGCTCATCGCGCACGCCTTGGCCGAGGAGTCCGAGGTGTACCCGGCGCTGCGCCGGTACAAAAACATCGACGACGAAGAGGTCGAGCACGGCGAGGAGGAGCACGAGGAGGGCAACAAGGCGCTCCTCGAACTGCTCGAGGTCGAGGACGTCGGCTCGGACGAGTGGGACGAGAAGCTGGAGCAGCTCGTCGAGGCCATCGCCCACCACACGGACGAGGAAGAGCGCACCATCCTCAACGACGCCCGCGAGAACGTCGCCATGGACCGGCGCGAGGAACTCGGCGCCGCCTTCCTGGAGGAGCGGGGGAAGCAGCTCGCCGCGCACCGCGGGAACGCCGACGACATCCGCCGCATTCTCGGCAAGGAGTGAGGCGCGCACGCACCGTCGAGGTGAAACCGCACGCACCGCGGTCTCAACGTGCGGCAGCGGGCCGCCCGTCGTGGCGCAGGGGCGTGAGCTGCTCGATGTCGTAGCGGGCCCGCAGGGCCTCGATGGCGGCATGGTCGGGGGTGCCGCCGCCGTCGAGGAGGGCGAGGAGTTCCTCGAAGTACCGCTCGTGGTCGGGCGGTGGTGAGGCCTGGAAGAACATCTTCGCCGGCTTGTCGCCGCGGTTGGCGAAGGCGTGGGGGCAGCCGGGCGGTACGACGATGACGGTGCCGGGCGTGGCGCGTACGCTGCGGCGGCCGGAGGCCGACTCCCAGTGCTGCCAGCCGTCGGGCGTGCGTACCTTCGGTTCGAAGGCGAGGACGTCGAGTTCGCCCTCCAGGAGGTAGAAGAGCTCCTCGCTGCGCCGGTGCACATGCGCCCCGACGTCGAAGCCGGGCGGCACGACGACCTCGAAGCTCGAAGCCACCTGTGAGTGCGCGCCCGTGACCTTGAAGGTCACCTGCTGTGCCGGGGTGCGCAGGGTGCGTCCGTGACCGGTCGGCACCAGGAGTCCGTCCGCCGTCCGGACGTGGTCCGAAGTCACCAGGTCACCGGGAGGGCCTCGGGGCCACGGATGAGGGCGCCCGGCCGCCAGCGCAGTTCCTCCACGGGAACGGCGAACCGCAGTCCGGGGAAGCGGTCCACGATGGCCGTGATCAGGAGTTCGGCCTCCAGTCTGGCCAGCATGGCACCGACGCAGAAGTGCGGCCCGTGCCCGAAGGCCACGTGGGGGTTGGGGCTGCGGTCGAAGTCGAGGCGGTCGGGTTCGGGGAAAACCTCGGGATCGCGGTTGGCGGCGAGGTAGGAGACGTAGATGGCATCGCCCGCGGCGATGCGGACGCCGTTCAGGAGGATGTCCTCGGTGGCGATGCGGGACAGGCCCACCGAGTTGCGGTGGGGGATGTAGCGCAGGAGCTCCTCGATCGCCCGGGGGCGCAGTGCGGGTTCGGCGCGCAGCCGGGCCAGATGCTCGGGGTGGGTGAGCAGCAGGTACACCATGTTGCCGCAGTTGTTGGTGACCGCTTCGCCGCCGATTTGGATGAGCAGGGCGAATCCCACGGCCTCCGCCTCCGTGACCTCGCCGCGGTCCACCGCGGTCGCGAGGAGGCCGACGACGTCCTCTCCCCCACTGCTGCCGCGCCGCCGGAGCTGCTCCCGGAAGTAGCCGGACATCGCCTTCTTGGCCTGCTCGCTGCGGTCGGCTCCGTTGGCGGAGGACAGGATCAGCGCCGTCCACTCGTGCATCCGCGGGTGGTCGGCGGCCGCGACCCCCATGAGTTCGCAGATGACGGCCAGCGGGAAGGGTGCGAGCAGGTTCTCGGTGAGGTCGGCGGGCGGGCCCTCGCGCAGCAGGGCACCGACGCGTTCGTCGAGCATCTCCTGGGCACGCTCACGCAGGCGTTCCACACCGCGCCCCGTGAACGCCGGCGCCACGGCCCGGCGCATTCGCGTGTGGTTCGGAGGGTCCTGCATCCCGACGGCTTCCTTGCTCGGAATGAAGTGCGGGGCGAGCCGGGTGACGTCTCGTTCGAGGACCGCCTCACGGCTGAAACGGGCGTCGTTGGTCACCATGCGGACGTCGTCGTAGCGGGAGACCATCCAGGCCCACCCCTGGCCGTGGGGCAGCCTGATCCGCGTGAGGGGGCCCTCGCGCATCAGGTCCGCGAGGACGGGGTCGAAGTCCACACCGGTCAGATCCGCGGCCGGCCAGTACCGGATCGGCGGAAGCCCGGTGGCGGTGGTGGTCTCACTGGTCACTGGGCGTCTCCCGTGGGGGGCGTGGGGCGGGCGGAGGTCCAGTGGCCCAACGACATCTCCGCGGTGATGCCCGGGCCGAAGCCGGCGAGCAACCCGCGGCCCAGATCCGGGGCGCCGCCGTCGTCGAAGAGCCGGCGCAGCGCGTCGAGGACGACGGCGCTCGCGATGTTGCCGTACTCGGTGAGCGTGGCACGGCTGTAGCGGAAGGCCTCGGGAGGTACGCCGAGGAAGGTGCTGAGGTCGTCCAGGATGCGCGGGCCGCCGGCGTGGATGACGTAGAAGTCGAGGTCCGAGGCGCGCCAGCCGTGCTCCTTGGTCAGCGCCTCCAGGACGGGTGCGAGCGCCTCCATGGTGCCGGGCACCCGCTTGTCCAGCTGGAAGTGGAATCCGGTCGCCCGTACGTTGTAGGCGATCCAGTCCTCGGTGCCGGGGACCAGGTAGGAGCCGTTGCGCTCCAGGCTGATGCCCTCGCCGCCCTGCCCTCGGACCACGGCGGCGGCGATGCCGTCCCCGAACAGGCCGTTGCACAGCAGGTTGCCGACGGTCAGGTCGGTCGGCTGGTAGCAGAGGGAGCAGAACTCGCAGGCCACGATCAACGCGTTGGCCTCGGGGTAGGCCTGGCAGAAGTCGTGGGCGCGGTTGACGGCTGCGCCGCCGGCGGCGCAGCCCAGCTGGGCTATGGGTATCTGACGGGCCTCGCTCTTGAAGCCCATGGTGTTGATCAGCCATGCCGTGAGGGACGGCATCATGAACCCGGTGCAGGAGACGTAGATGATGACGTCGATGTCCGCGGGCCGCAGACCGGCGTCGCCGAGGGCCTCGAGGATGACGGCGGGCACCCGGGCCTTGGCCTCGCTCTCGTAGAGCGCGTTGCGTGCTTCGAGTCCGGGGTGGCGCAGGGTCTCCTCGATCGGCTGGAGGAGGTGGCGCTTCTCCACGCCGGTGTTCTCGATCAGCCGCAGGGCGAGCGGAAGTTGCGGGTGATCGGCGTGGAGCGTGCGCGCCAGGTCGAGCGTCTGCTCCATGGTGATCACATGCTCGGGCACGGACACTGCAGGTCGGCACAGAGTCGCCATGGGGAGCCCTTCTGTCACACGAGCGGAGACGAAGCCGTTCTCCCACCATCCCCTGACGGGGGTACCGCCCCCAGATCAACTGGTCCGATCGGGTGTCGGTGGCCGAGCCGGCTGGCGGACCCGTCGGCCCCGGGCCGTCCCGCCCCAGAGGGATCGGTCCGCTTCGGCGGGGCGTACGAGGGCGTGGGCGGCCGGCCCAGCGGATGCCTCGCGGCCGCCGACCGCACAAGATGTGGGGACCAGCGATCGGCTCAGGGGTCGGAGGTCCTTCGATGACGTTGGCGGACGGATCAGCGACCGCGGTGCACTCCCTCGACGCGGCATCCCCCGGGCAAGTGGCCGACGAGGGACGCGAGATGGCGCGCCGGGTCGCCGAGCTCGACCGGGTCAAGGCGGCACTGGCGGAGGGCTCCGGGGCGCCGGCTTCGCACGCGGAGTTCGGTGCGCGCGAACGGCTGGACCTGCTGTTGGACGAGGGATCCTTTGTCGAGACGCGCCCCCTGCGACGGCACCAGGACGCGCCGTGCGCGAGTGCGGCGGACCCCGAGTACGCCGACGGCGTCGTCACCGGGTGGGGGACGGTGGAAGGCCGCACCACGTTCGTCTACGCGCTCGATTCCCGGGGTACGGGCGGCGGACTCAGCGAGACGCACGCGGAGAAGATCCACAAGGTGATGGACCTCGCCGAGCGTGCGGGGGCGCCCTTGGTGAGTCTCTGCGAGGGGGCCGGGGCGCACCTCCGGGAAGGGGCGGTCGCACTGGCCCGGTACGGCGGCATCCTGCGCCGTGCCGCCCGCGCCTCCGGGGTCGTCCCGCAGATCAGCGTGGTGCTCGGACCGTGCGAGGGCGCCGCCGCCTACTCGCCGCTCCTCGGCGACTTCGTCTTCGTGGTGCGCGGCGCGGCCGCGGCTCCGGGTTGCGGCGGGCTCCCGGAGGCCGAGACACGGACGGCGAGCTTCCTCTTCGAGGACGAAGAGAGCTGTCTGGCGGGCGTGCGCCGCCTTCTTTCCTTCTTGCCCGCGAACAACCGCGAGCTTCCCCCTCTCGACGCATCCGGCGATCCCGTGCGCCGGAACAACGATTCCGTGAGCAGGAGCAGGAGCAGGAGCGGCGAGAGGCTGCGCGAGATCGTCCCTCGTGAGCCCGGACGCCCGTACGACATCCACGAGGTGATCGGCGAAATCGTGGACGACGGCGCGTACATGGAGTGCCACGAGGGCTGGGGCAGCAGCTTCGTCTGCGCGCTCGCGCGGCTGGGCGACGAGGCGGTCGGTGTCGTCGCCGACCAGCCCCGTGCCGCGGGCGGTGCGCCGGACGCCGACGGGCTGCGGAAGGCGACCAGGTTCGTGACGGTCTGCGACTCGTTCAACATCCCCCTGGTCACCCTCGTGGACGTGCCCGACTTCGCCACCGGCGGCCGACGGGAGGCGGGCGAGCTCGTCCGGCACGGCGCGGGTCTGCTCTACGCCTACGGCAACGCCACCGTGCCCCGGCTCTCCGTCGTCCTGCGCAAGGCGCACGGGGCCGCGTACCTCATGCGGGACTCCCGTGCCGTCGGCACGGATCTGGCGCTCGCCTGGCCCACCAACGAGATCGCGGTGACGGACGCGGAGACCGCCGTGGACGGGGCGTTCCGGCGGGACATCGCGGAGTCCGACGATCCTCAGATCACGCGCGAGCGGCTGCTCAAGCAGTACACCGCCCGGTTTCTGCATCCCTACTACGGGGCCGAGCACGGTCTCGTGGACGATGTGATCGATCCTGCCGCGACCAGGGACATCCTGATCGCGGCCCTGGCCACGTTGCGGCCCAAGCAGGAGGACCCACCCTCACGCAAGCACGGGAATCCGCCCTTATGACGGATCGACTCCCCGTGGATCTGCAGATCCACGGCGGACAGCCCAGCAGCGACGAACTGGCGGCGCTCGCCGCGGTGTTGGCGACGAGCCTGCGGCGTCGGGCTGCCGCACTCCACGCGGAGTCGACGGGGCCTCGCCGGGCGAGCTGGGACCACTCGGGGTGGGCGGCCCGTCGGCACCCGACCGGGCCGTGGCGGGCCACCCCCGCCTCCCGATACCCCTGGCCTCCTTGACCCTGGCCCTCTCCCTGGAGCCAGAGGGGCAGGGCCACGAGCCGCCCCGGTCACCGTCTGGAGCACTCCCCCGCGACAACGCGCCGGAGGGCGCCCGATCGTTGAGCCATGGCAGAAGACACCACCACCCTTGCCGAGCAGGCCCCTCCCCCGGTCCGGGACTGGCCCGACACCGGAGTGCCGGGCACCGAGTTCGACCCGGTCCTCGCGGAGCTGATGGCCGAAGGACCGCTGACGCGGATCCGGCTTCCGCACGGCGAGGAGGAGTGGGCGTGGCTCGCGACCCGGTACGACGACGTGAAGATGATCACGAACGATCCGCGGTTCAGCCGCAGGGCTGCCTCCCTGCGCCAGTTCACCCGGCTCGCCCCGCACTTCGCCCCGCGGCCCGGAGCGCTGGCCTGGGCCGATCAGCCCGATCACAACCGGCTGCGGCGCGCCGCCTCCGCCGCGTACACCGTGGGGGCGGTCAAGCGGCTGCGCCCCCGCGCCGCGGCGATCCTCGATGAACTCGTCGACGCCATGGCGCAGGACGGGCCGCCGGCCGACCTGATCGAGCGGGTCCTGGAGCCGTTCCCGATCTCCGTGGTCTGTGAGGTGATGGGGGTTCCCCCGGACGAACGGCGCCAGGTGCACGAGTGGACGCGGGAGATCATCTCCACCGCGGGCGGCGCCGAGGCGTCCGAGCGTGCCAAGAAGGGCCTGTTCGGCTGGATCGCACAAGCCATCCGCGACCGGCGGGACGGGGACGACGTGCTGTCGCGGCTCGGTGCGGCGGTGCGCGGCGGCGAGCTCGCGGAGGAAGAGGCGATCAGCGTCGCGGGCCCGCTGCAGATCGGCGGCGAGGCGCTGACCAACAACAGCGGCCAGATGTTCTACCTGCTGATGACCCGGCCCGACCTGATGGACCGGGTGCGCGACGACCCCGCGTCCCGCCCCGCCGCCATCGACGAACTCCTGCGCCACATCCCCCACCGCACCGCCGTCGGTCTTCCGCGCATCGCCCTGGAGGACGTCGGGATCGGCGGCGTCCAGATCCGGGCGGGCGACCCGGTCTACGTGTCCTACCTGGCCGCCAACCGCGACCCTGACGTCTTCACCGACCCCGACCGGATCGACGTCGACCGGGACGCCGGCGGGCACATGGCGTTCGGGAACGGGCCGCACTACTGCACGGCCGCCGTCCTGTGCCGTATGCAGCTCGAGTTGCTGCTCGACACCCTGCTGGAGCGCTTCCCCGGCCTCCGCCTCGCCGTTCCCGCCGACGAGGTCCCCTTCCGACAGCACACGATGATCCGGGGCCCCGTCTCCCTTCCGGTCACGTGGTGACCGCGTTCGTGAAACGACCGTCGGGATCCTCGCGGGCCGAAGGGTTGGTCGCCGTGAGCCCGCGCAGGGCGGTCAGGCGCCCGCAGCCGTCCGGCGGAAGGAGGGCCGGGACCGTTCCCGACGCGTCCGCCGTACGAGGTCGGCCGCCGCCTGCGGCCAGGCGCCGTGGTCGAAGGTGAACCCGGCGTCCCTCAGCCGCCCGGGCACCACCCGCCGACTCTTGAGGAGGAGTTCGGTGTCGGAGCGGAGCACGAAGGCGCCGACTTCGGCCATCCACCTCGTCGCGGGCAGCCCGGCCGGCATGCCGCACGCTCGGCGCAGCACGCGCATGAACTCCCGGTGCGGCAGCGGGTCGGGAGCGGCGAGATTGACCGGCCCGCTGATCTCCTCGCGGTCGATCAGGAACTCCACGGCGCGGACGAAGTCCCGGTCGTGGATCCAGGAGACGTACTGCGCGCCTCCCGCGACCGGACCGCCGAGACCGAGCCGCGCCAGCCAGAGCAGGTGGTCGAAGACGCCGCCGCGGTCGGGGCTCATGACCATCGCCGACCGCAGCGCCACCTTGCGCGTGCCCGGCGTCACGGCACGCTCCTGCTCCCGCTCCCAGTTCCGTGCGATCTCGACGCTGTAGGACCAGTAGCCGGGGAGACCGGGCTCGTCTCCGCCGATCACGCCGTTGGCCTCGTCGTTCGGCGCGTCGAAACGGTGGGCGTAGATGGTGGCGGTGCTCATCTGGAGCCAGACCCGGGGCGGCTTGCGGGCAGCGGCGATCGCCTCGCCCACGACGCGCGCGGAGTCCACGCGCGAATCCATCATGGCGCGGAGGTTCTCTTCGGTGTAGCGGCAGCTGACGCTGCGTCCGGCGAGATTGACCACGACGTCACTGCCGTCGACCACCTCCGCCCAAGGGCCCGACGAGCGGCCGTCCCAGAGGACTTCACCGTCCCGCCCGGGGCGTCTGGTCAGGACCACGACCTCGTGGCCCGCGGCGGTCAGCGCCCGACGCAACACGCCGCCCACCTGACCGGTACCTCCTGGCAGCACGATCTTCACCTGGGCCTCCCGTGGCGCGACGCCTGATGTCGTACGTCGAGCGTACGACTCGCCCGTTCGCGCGCGGACCCCGGCCCGGCCGACCACACGGCAGGGGAGCACGGCGTCCTGACTCACCGGACAGTCGTGACCGGAAATGCCCCTTCGCACTCTGGCTTGATTTAGCCGGACATGAGCCGAAACGACGCCCGCCGCGAAGGGAGCAGACACGTACTGAGATCCTGGTCCTGTGACCGGGATCAAGAGGCGTACCAGCAGAAACATCGAGCACCGCACACGCGGCTTCGTGCGGGCCGGCGACGGGGCGCGGCGATCCGTACGGGCCGGTCTGGGCGGCGCCCTGCTCCTGGCCCTCGTCGTCGGCTGCTCGGGCGGCTCCGGCGACTCCGGCCGTTCCGACCACCCCGAGCGCGGCACCGCCGCACGGGGTGACGTCCGGCAGCCGCCCGTCGACGCGCGCTTCGACTACCAGTTGGGCGGCGCCTACCCGCCCCCGGCCGGGGTGCGCGCCGTCTCGCGCGACCGCGCCGCCGAGCCCGCCGCGGGCCGGTACAACATCTGTTACGTCAACGCCTTCCAGGCCCAGCCCGGCAAGAAGGCGGCGCGCTGGTGGCAGCGCGAGCACCCCGATCTGCTGCTCCATGACGACGAGGGACGGACGGTCGTCGACGAGGACTGGCAGGAGCCCCTGCTCGACATCTCCACCGCGAAGAAGCGCGCGGCGCTCGCCGAGATCGTCGGCAAGTGGATCGACGGCTGCGCCACGGCGGGCTACGACGCGGTGGAGCCCGACAACCTGGACTCCTACGAGCGCTCCGACGACCTCCTCACCCCCGACGACGCGGCCGCCTTCGCCCGGCTGCTCGCCCGCCGCGCCCACGACCAGGGCCTGGCCATCGCACAGAAGAACACCACCGACCTCTTGGACCGGCGCGAGCACATCGGCTTCGATTTCGCCGTGACCGAGGAGTGCGCCCACTACAAGGAGTGCCCCGACTTCGCGTCCGCGTACGGGGGGAAGGTCTTCGACATCGAGTACGTGGCGAAGGACTTCGACGCCGCCTGCCGCTCCTGGGGCAAGAAACTCTCGATCACGTTGCGCGACCGCGACGTCCGGCCCACGGGCGAGGACGGCTACGTGTACCGCCACTGCTGACGGATCCCGCCGAAGGCGGCCGGGCTCAGCTTTCGGCCGCCCGGCCCGTCGGCGTGCCCCGGACCGCCGCCCCCACGAGCGCGGCCAACTCCTCAGCCGTGCGCGGCCCGTCGCCCGCCCCGGTCGGCAGGCCGTGCGTCCGCAGCAGCTCCCCGACGGCGATGCCCCACGGCAGGTGCAGCCCGGCCTGCGCCAGCAGGTCCCGTCGGCCGAGCATCTCGGCGACCGGGCCGGTCCGCACCCCGGCGGGTGTCAGCAGCGCCGCGTCGTCGGCCCAGCGCAGGGCCAGATCGACGTCATGGGTCGCCATCACCACGGTGGTCCCGGCGTCCCGCAGCCGCTGCAGGGTGACGAGGAGGCGTTCCTGGCCGTCGGGGTCGAGTCCCGCGGTCGGCTCGTCGAGGACGAGGACGCGGGGCCGCATCGCCACGGCGCCGGCGATGGCGGTCCGTTTGCGCTGGCCGTAGGAGAGCAGATGGGTGGGCCGGTCGGCGAGGGCCACGATGTCGAGGGCAGCGAGCGCCTCGGCCACCCTGGCCCGGACCTCGGTGTCGGACAGGCCGAGGTTGAGCGGGCCGAACGACACGTCCTGCTCGACCGATGCGGCGAAGAGCTGGTCATCGGGGTCCTGCACGACCAGCTGGACGGTGGTGCGCAGCCGGGTCAGACCCTTGCGGTCGTACGTCACGGGGACGCCGTCGACCGTCAACCCGCCCGCGGCGGGGCGCAGTCCGCCGCTGAGCAGGCGCATGAGGGTCGTCTTGCCGCTGCCGTTGCGGCCGAGCAGCGCGAGGGCGCGGCCCTCGACGACGTCGAAGTCCAGTCCGCTGAGCACGGTGGGCCCGTCCTCGTACGCGTAGGACGCGTCGCGCAGGGCGACCAGGGGCTGTCCCGGCCCGCCGCGGGCGCCCGGCTCGCGAAGAGCCCTCGGCTCGGTCATGGCAGGAACCTTTCCAGTACGAGGGTGAGGGCCACCAGGCCCACGAGGAGGACGCCTCCGGCCGCCACGAAGGGCCGGGAGATCCGGGCGTCGGGGACGAGGACCCGCAGCGTGCCGTCGTAGCCGCGTCCGGCGAGCCCGGCGTGCAGCCGGCCGGCCCGGTCGAAGGCCTGCACGAAGGCGGTGGCGCCGAGCGAGGCGAGGGAGCGCCAGGTGGCGGCGCGGGTGGTGTGGCCGAGGCGGGCGGCCTGCGCCTGCCGGATGCGGCTCATGGAGTCCAGGAGCAGGAAGCTCATGCGGTACGTGACGAGCGCCACGTCCACGACGGGTGCGGGCACACCGGCCTTCACCAGCCGGGGCAGCAGGTCCGACATCGGTGTGGTGAACGCGAACAGCAGCACGCCGAGCGAGGCCGCGGAGGTCCGCAGGAGGAGGCCGCCCGCGCGCGCCGGGCCTCCGTCGGCGAGCGTCACGAAGCCCTCGGGGCCGCCGAGTTGGACGAGCAGCGTGAGGGCGCCGGTGACGCAGAAGCCGAGCGGCACGCGGTAGGCACGCCACAGTTTGCGGGGCGGCACGCCCGCGGGTCCGAGCAGCAGGACGAGCGCCGCGGTCAGCACCAGCGCGGCGCCCGGCCAGGGCGGCAGCGAGATGGCCAGGACGGTGAGGCCGAGCCCGAGCACGGCCTTGTCCACGGGGTGCCGGCGGCGCCAGCGACTGCTGTGCGCCGCCGCGTCGATGGGCAGCACGCCGGGTCAGACCTGCCCGGCCCCGGACCGGCCGGCCTCCTGGCCGGCCGGGGTGCCGGCCGCGGCACCGGTGGACCGCTCCGCGTCCGCCTCCTGCGCCACCGTCTGCTCCGCGCCCTGGCGGCGTCCCTTGCGCAGCCCGAAGTAGTAGGCGAGGACACCGGCGCCCATGGCCGCCTGCAGGGCGAAGAGCGCCGACTCGATCTCCCCGGAGGGGGGTTCGTACAGTGGCGAGAACCACGGCTTGTAGTCCGGCTTGATCTCGGTGATCGCGGTCTCGGCCTGCGCGTCGGCGCCGGCGAACGGCTCCTTCTCGTCGTCGCCGAGCCCGAGCGCCACGGGCAGCACCGCGAGCGCGGCGACCACCACGAGCAGCAGGATGTTGATTTTCGCGTTCCGGCTCATCGGGCGCTGGCCCCCGTCTCCGTCTTGGTCGTCGTCACGTCCGGCGTGCTCTTGCGCTGCATCAGCACGCCGAGCCGGGTGAGCTCGCCCCTGCTGGACTGCACGAGCAGCCGCATCACCAGGACGGTGAGCAGTCCCTCGCTGATCGCCAGCGGGATCTGCGTGACGGCGAAGATTCCGCCGAACTTGCCCAGAGCCCCGAGGAATCCGCTGCTGGGGTCGGGGAACGCGAGCGCCAGCTGAACACTGGTGACGCAGTACGTGGACAGGTCGGCGACGAACGCACCGAAGAACACGGCGACCATGAGCGGGACGTCGAACCGCTTGAGGAGCCGGTAGACCGCGTATCCGGCCCAGGGGCCGACGATCGCCATCGAGAAGGCGTTGGCGCCCAGGGTGGTGAGCCCGCCGTGGGCGAGCAGCAGGGCCTGGAAGAGCAGGGTGATGGTGCCCAGCACCGTCATGATGGGCGGCCGGAACAGGATCGCTCCGAGCCCGGTTCCCGTCGGGTGCGAGCAACTGCCCGTGACGGACGGGATCTTCAGTGCGGACAGGACGAACGTGAAGGCCCCGGAGGCGCCGAGGAGCAGCGTGCTCTCCGGGTGTTCCTTGACTTCACGGGTCAGGGAGCGGACTCCGTGGACGACGAACGGCGCGGACGCTACGCCCCAGGCGATCGCGTGCGCCGGTGGGAGGAAACCCTCGGCTATGTGCATGGCTCGGCAGACCCTCTCCAGCACCTCGTGGATGGACAACGCGCCTTGGCCGGTCTCCTGGCTGACGGGTCGTACCGACCGGACTCCGCCTTCCCGGGTGCGTGCGCACCCAGTGGCTGCCGCGAGGGCTGGAGCCGGACTTCCCGATCACAGTGGCGAGGGCCGCACCGGCATCACACCGGATTTCCCGTTCACCAAGGCGTGGCGACATTAGTGCGCAACTGATCTGCTGACAACTTGCGCACGGGTTGCGGCGGTGGCACACGCGAGCGCGTGTACCACCGCGTACGCCCCTGATCAGCGGCCGTGTGGCGGGTGGGTCAGCGGAGCCACTGGTCCTGGTCGGCGGGCCGGTAGAGGGTGAGGGCCTTGGGGAGCTTGTCGAGCACGAGCCGCTGGTACGTGGTGTCGGTCACCTCGCCGTCGTAGGCGAGGTGCGGGTCGCCCTCCACGACTTCCAGCTCGAGCCGGCGCACCTGGGCGGTCGTCAGGACACGGGAGTTGTGCAGGGTTCCGGTCAGGACGGCGAGGAGCAGCCGGGTGCGGGCCAGCGGAGTGCCGGCCTCCACGGCGCGGACGTCGAGGAGCCCGTCGTCGAGCTGGGTGCGGTAGGTCGGGGCGAAGCCCGCCGGGTGGTAGATGCCGTTGCCCGCGAAGAGCAGCCAGATGCGGCGCGGCCGGCCGTTGATCACCACGGAGAGCGGGGCGCCCGTCGCCAGAACCTTGGCGAGGCCGATGACGAGCGCGGGCCACTTGCCGATGCGCTTCTCGAGCCGCTCCCGGGCATGGACCAGGTCCGAGTAGACGCCGATGCTGAACGTGTTGAGGAAGAGCTGCTGTTCGCCGCGGGCCTCCAGCTCGCGGGTCGGCGCCTCCTGTGTGCCGCCGGTGGCGGCGCCGGGCTGCTGATAGGCGGAGGCGCGTCCCACGTCGGAGGTGACGGCGTCGCCGGACCCGATGGCGCGGGTGACGTCTTCCAGCGTCACGTTGCCGAGGTCCACGGCGAAGTGGTTGAAGGTGCCGCCGGGGAAGACGGCGAGGGGGACCTGGTGCCGTGCCGCCGTGACGCTGCCCGCGTTGACCGTGCCGTCGCCGCCGCACACCCCCAGCGCCCCGCCGTCCGCGACGGCGCGCTGCGCGGCCGCTTCCAGGAGGGCCACCAGATCGTCGCCGGGTTCGAAGACCGTGATCGACGCTTCGGGGAGCAGGGTGCGCAGGGTGTCGGCGGTGTCCCTGCTCCAGGCGACGCCGGAGGACGGGTTGACGACCACGTGCAGGCCCTGGCCGTCCTTGAGCGCGGGGGCCGGCCGGCGCGGCGGAGCGCCCGCGGCCGCCGCCGCGGGCTTCACGGGCCACCAGCGGCAGGTGAGCAGCGCGGCCCCCACTCCGATGAGGGCTCCGGCGGCCGTGCGGCCGCGGTGGTCGAGGCCCTTCTGGCCGCGCGCGTAGGCGAGACCGGCCGCGAACGGCAGGACGCCCAGGCCGTGCCGGGGCGACTCCATGACGACCGCCGAGGTGAAGGCGGTTGCCGTGGCTATCGGGCTGGCGGGCAGCGAGGCGGTGCGGGGGCGAGGGAACAGCGCGGGCAGGCCGTCCAGGACGGGGCGGGCGCTGCGGGCCGCGGGCTTGGCCACCGCATGGTTCACAGCTGTGACGATCGCCACCGATCCGAGCCCCCGCAGGGCAGCCCTGCGGGCGCTCCTGTCCCCCGAGAGACCCAGTGCCGTGGCGGCGCCCAGCCATACGGCGTCGTGCTCGACCACCGTACGGAGCGCCCGTGTCACGGCCCCGCCGCGAGCGGGGCCCACCAGGTCGAGGGCGGCGGCCAGCCGTTTGCCCGGCCCCGGGCCCGGCACCTTCCACCGCTGAACAGATCGCTTCATTCGCTCGCCACACCTCTGCACTTGTAAAGAATCCGCAGCACGCGGCCGGAACGGACCAGGACGAAGTCCCAGCCTACCCGCGCCGATCCCGCCCACTCCGCTCGGTCCGGCGCACGCACCGGCCGCGGAGCCACGCGGGGCTGCCCCGGAAAGAGTGACGTCACGCGGGTGGATGGCCCCAGCCGCGATTGAGGCCATGGCCCGGGGAGGTAGGTCTGCGGCTGCCACCAGGGCGGCCACGAGGCGGCCCGACCGGCTTCGCCACGAAGGAGACGCCTCAATGGCAGCGACAAAAGTCCGGGACGCCCGTCGCACCCGGCTCGGTACCCGCGTGCTCGCGCTCGTCGTCACGGCGGCGTTCGCCGCGGGCGCCTCCGCCTACGCGAGCGCCCCCGCTCGTGAGGACTCCCCCGCGCCCCGCAGCCCCTCGCCCTTCACCGGTTTGACGGCACGCCAGGGGCCGGTCGTGGCGGTCAAGTTCGACAACGCCCGGGCGGCCCGCCCACACACGGGTCTCGACCGGGCGGACATCGTCTACGTGGAGAGGGTCGAGGGCGGTATGAGCCGTCTCATGGGCGTCTACTCCAGCAAGGTGCCGCCGGAGATCGGCCCGGTGCGCAGCGCCCGCGAGTCCGACGTCGAGCTGCTGCGCCAGTTCGGCCGGCCGGTCCTCGCCTACTCCGGGGTGCGCACCGCGCTGCAGAAGAAGCTCAGGGACGCGCCGCTGTACGCCCGCCCGCAGGGCCGCTTCCCGGGCGCCTACTTCCGCCGGAGCGGCCGGCCCGCCCCGCACGACCTCTTCCTCCGCCCGCAGGCGCTGCTGCGCTCGGTGCCGCGGACCGACCCGCCGGCCGACATCGGGTTCCGCTTCGGTCCCGCGCCGGCCGGTGGCACGCCCACGGCGGCCCGGACCGTCCGGTACCCCGCCGCCCGTCACTCCTTCCGCTGGTCGCCGGGTCAGCACCGCTGGCTCGTGTCGTTCGACGGCACGCCGGCCCGCAGCACGTCGGGGACGCGGCTCGGCGCGCCCACGATCGTCGTTCAGTACGTGCACATGCGTCCGTCGCGGTTCAAGGACTTCAAGGGCGCGGTGACGCCGTACATCGAGACCGTCGGGAGCGGCCGGGCCCTGGTGCTGCGCGACGGCAGGAGCTACGCGACACGCTGGAACCGTCCCACGGCCACCGCGGGCACCACCTTCACCCGCGCGGGTGGGGCGCCGATGCCGTTCGCTCCGGGCCAGGTGTGGATGGTCTACGCGGATCGCGGGTGACGAGAACCGCGGCTGACGCGCACCGCGGCTTCGACGCCGGGAAACAGGCCGGGCGGGCCGGTCGGAACGGTCCCCGCGGAGGGGTGTTCCGACCGGCCCGCCCGTGTGCGGCCGGTGGTGTCCTACCGGCCGACCGGAGCGAGCTCCCGGTCGGTCTCGGCCTCGGGCGCACCCGTGTCGCCGAGGTTCTTGTGCAGCTGCTCGCCCTCCACGTCCACGTTGGGCAGGAGCCGGTCCAGCCAGCGCGGCAGCCACCAGGCCGACTTGCCGAGCAGGGCGAGGACCGCGGGCACGATCGCCATGCGGACGACGAAGGCGTCGAAGAGGACGGCGATGGCCAGGCCGAAGCCCATCATCTTGATCATGTCGTCGTTCTCCATGATGAAGCCGGAGAAGACGCTGATCATGATGATCGCGGCCGCCGCCACGACCCGTCCGCCGTGGGTGAAGCCGGTCACGACCGACTCGCCGGGGCGCGCCCCGTGGACGTACGCCTCGCGCATCCGGGTCACGAGGAAGACCTCGTAGTCCATCGCCAGGCCGAAGACCACGCCGATCATGAAGATCGGCATCATCGACATGATGGGGCCCGGCTGGTCGACGCCCACGATGTCCGCGAGCCAGCCCCACTGGAAGACCGCGACCACGGCGCCGAGCGCGGCGGCCACCGAGAGCAGGAAGCCGAGCGCCGCCTTGAGCGGGACGAGGACGGAGCGGAAGACCAGCATCAGGAGCAGGAACGCGAGGCCGACGACCAGTCCGAGGTAGGGCAGGAGCGCGTCGTCCAGGGTCTGCGAGAAGTCGATGGTCATCGCGGTCTGGCCGGTGACCAGAACCTCGGAGCCGGTGGCGGTGCCGATGCCGTCGGCGGTCGAGCGGATCGACTTGACCAGTTCCTCGGTCTCGTGGTCGCTCGGCCCGGTCTTCGGGACGACGTTCATGATGGCGGTGTTGCCCGCCTTGTTGGCCTGCGCCGGGCTCACGTTGACGACGCCGTCGATCTTCCCGATGGACTCGCCGACGGTCTTGGCGGCTTCCGCGGCTCCGGAGTCCTTGGTGACGGTGACCATCAGCGGGCCGTTGAAGCCGGCGCCGAAGGACTCCGACAGCATGTCGTAGGCCTTGCGCTGGGTCGTGTCCGGCGCCGAGGTGCCCTCGTCGGGCAGGCCGAGCTCCAGGCTGGTGGCCGGGACGGCCACAGTGCCGAGGCCGATGACGGCGACCAGGAGCACGGCGAGCGGGTGGCGCAGCACGAACCGCGCCCAGCGGGTGCCGAGCCTCGGCTTGGCGTTCGGGTCGGCCAGCTCGCTCGCGGACTTCTTGCGGTCCTTGCGGCGCAGCACCTTGCGGCCCGCGAAGCCGAGCAGCGCGGGGATCATGGTGAGCGCGATCAGGACGGCGATCACGACGGTGCCCGCCGCGGCGAGGCCCATCTTGGTGAGGATCGGGATGTTGACGATCGCGAGGCCCGAGAGGGCGACGACGACGGTGAGTCCGGCGAACACCACGGCGGAGCCCGCAGTTCCGGTGGCCCGTCCTGCGGCTTCCTCCGGTTCGCGGCCCTCGGTTATCTCCGCCCGGTAGCGGGAGACGATGAAGAGCGCGTAGTCGATGCCGACGGCGAGCCCGATCATCATCGCGAGCGTGGAGGTGGTGGCGGAGAGGTCCAGGACGCTGCCGAGCGCCGCGATGCCGGAGACGCCGATGCCGACGCCGATGATCGCGGTCAGCAGCGGCATGCCCGCGGCGACCAGCGAGCCGAAGGTGAGGATCAGGACGACCGCGGAGATGGCGATGCCGATGAGTTCGGCGCTGCCGCCCATCTCCTGTTCGGCCATGACGGCGTCGCCGCCGGTCTCCACCGTGAAGCCCGCCTTGCGGGTGGCGTCGGTGGCGTCCGTCAGCGCGTCACGCGCCTTGTCGGTCAGCTCGGTGGCGGCGACCTTGTAGGTGACCGCGGTGTACGCGGTGGTGCCGTCCTTGCTGACGGTCCGGGCCTTGTAGGGGTCGTCGACGCTCGACACCTGCGGGCCCTTGCCTATCGCCGCGACGAGCTTCTCGACCTCGGCCTTGGGCTTGCCGGAGCTGATCTTCTCGCCCTTCGGGGCGCGGATCACGACGCGCGCGCTCGCTCCGTCGGCGCTGGCGTCGGGAAAGCGCTTCTCGAGCAGGTCGAAGGCCTTCTGCGACTCCGTACCCGGCATCGAGAAGGAGTCTTCGGGCGGGGCGGGAGCTGTCGCGGAGGCGAAGATCGCCCCCGCCAGCGCCACCACCCACAGCAGCGCCACATAGCGGCGCCGCCGGAAGGCGAAGCGACCTAGTTTGTACAGGAACGTAGCCACGGCGAAAGGGACTCCCGTCGGGTTCGGCAGGCGTGGACGACCCTCTGCCGGTGCGATCGGCGCACGTCAGCGGGTCCAGCAGGATCGGTCTCCATCCTCACCGCCGAGAAGCGGGAGCAAGTCCGCCTGCGAGCCGGACTATCGGCCCACGGTCGCTGTACTGCGCCACCCGACGAGTCATCCCCTGGGAGGAGAGCCGATCTCCCTTTCTAGGCCACAGGGTGCAGTCACGTGTCAACGGTTTCTGCATCATTGGCGCGGAACTTTCGGTTCCCCTTGTCCCGGACCGCAGCCACCGCCCATTTACCTGCATCGTTCACGCATCCACACCGACAAGTTCTGGCGCAATGAAGACTCGGTGGCCTGTTTCCGTCGCCCGAGAGATCGCGACCTGTCCGAGAAGACCCCTGTCCGTGACATTTGGGCCGAGCGGCATACAACGGACCGACGATGCCCCCTGCGAGGCGGCGTGCTGCACGTGACCGATTCGTACGCCGGAGCCAGCCGCTTCGTCCCGCGCGGGGACACCGGACGCCACCCAGGAGCGCCACCGAGGCACTCTGTTCCCGTCGCTCCCGGCCGCCTACCGTGAAACAGCAGTTCGCGCACCCTCGCACGGCTTGTCATGCACTTGTCCACTTTGTCCCGGCAAGAGGCACGAGGTGAGCCATGTTCCTCCGTCACAGACGCCCCGACCGCGGGCCCGCCACCCGTCGACGCCGCGCCCCAGTCCACCGCGCCCCGGTCCACCGCGCCACCGTGGTCGCCGCCGCCCTCGCCGCCTTCGCGGCGACCGCCGTCGGCTCCGCCCAGGCCCGGCCCGACGAGCCCGACCTGACCCGGCCCTCCCTGGTCCGCCCCATCGACCCGCAGAACTGGCGCAACCCCGACGACATGACCTGGAGCGAGTACCGCTCCGTGCCCGGCACCGACTGGGCCGACCCCGGCCGCGAACCCACCCGGCGGACCTTCAAGGGCGCGCTGGTGCTCCTCGACTACCCCGACGAGGAGTTCACCCTCAGCAGGCCGCCCGGATCCTCCGTCTTCGGCAACCCGCAGCCCACCGCCTCCGGCGTCCCGCGCGACCGACTGCCCACCTTCTACGAGGACTTCCTCAACAAGCCCGGCGCCCTGAACCGCGGCCACACCATCAACGAGTACTGGATGGAGGACTCCGGCGGCCGCGTCGGCGTCGACCTGAAGGCCTTCGGCGTGTACCGCATGCCGTTCAAGTCCTTCCAGTACGGCGTCGAGCCCGGCATGAACCCCGGCGCCTGCCCGCTCGCGGCCACCTGCGGCAAGGACATCCGCGCCGACGGCAAGGCCGCCTGGATCGCCGAGGTCGGCGAGGAGAAGGCGGCCGAGTACGACTTCGTCTTCTTCCTCACCGCGGGGCAGGACGAGTCCTCCACCTGGCAGGAGTTCGGCCAGATGAAGTTCGGCTCGCAGGATCAGGTGCCGGCCGCGTGGGGCCCGCCCTCGCCCGTCGCCGCCGGCGGCAACTCCGCCGCCACCCGCTATGTGCCGTGGACGTCCTGGCAGGCCGCGGCCAGGATCTGGCCCAACGCCGTCACCGGCTCCTCCACCCAGGCCGAGAGCTCCGGCATGGGGGTGTACGCGCACGAACTCAGCCACATCCTGGGCATCGGCGACAACTACAACAACCCGTACGGCACCCCTCTGAGCCGCTCCTACACCGGGATCTGGAGCATGCTGTCGCGCGGCTCCTTCAACGGCCCCGGCGGGCCGCACACCCGGTGGAAGATCCCCGCCACCGAGGGCGGTTCGATGGGCTCCCAGCACATCCTGCGCGACAAGCTGAAGCTCGGCATCGTGGACGAGAAGAACGTGCTGCGCCTGGACCGTGACGCGCTCAAGGACTCCGGTGTGGTCGTCGCCGAGGTCACCGCGCGCTCCGCGCCGCCGGGCGCCACCGGCCTGTCCGGCGTCAACATCGCCATGTCCCGCGACCTCTCCCCCACCTGCGACCGCGCCACGGACCCGCTGTGCGACGGCGGCGGCTACCAGAACTACACCGTCGAGGTCGTGGACCGCATGGGCATGGACTCCTTCACCCCGGACAACGGAGTGCTGATCACCAAGACGAAGAACGCGGACAGGGCCCCCTTCGCCTGGGTGGTCGACGCGCACCCCGAGGACATCGACATGGTGGACTTCACCCGCCCCGACGGCACTTCGCAGAAGATCACCATGGGCGACTACCGGCAGCTCAGCGACGCGCTGTTCCACGCCGGAACGGACTCCGGCAGCTCCTACGAGTACGTCGACCGCGCCAACCGTCTGCACTTCTACGTCACCGACATCCGGCGCAGCCGCGCCGGCGTGCTGTCGTACACCATCGCGGTCAAGTCCCTCGACGGCGCGGGCCCGCAGCGCCGGGGCGCCGCGCTGGGCCGCGGTGAGGCGACGGGCGACCCCGGCAAGAGCCGCGCCACCTGCACCTTCCCGCTGACCAACACGGGGCGCGCGTCGGCCGGAGCACCGGGCGGCCACCCCGAGGACGCCGCCCGCTACCTCGACTCCGACGTCTACCGGCTCTCCGCCGAGGCATCCGGCCGCGGCTGGTCGGCCTGGCTGCCCAGCAAGCTCGCCACCGCCAGGGCCGGTTCCACGGTCGACGTGGACGTCGCCGTCACCGCGAAATCCTCGGCGCACCGGTACGGCAGGCTCACCCTCACCGCCCGTTCGGTGAGCGACCCGCACAAGACCGCCGAGGCCTCCTGCACGCTCTCCAGGAACGGCCGCCACTGACGACAGGTCTCACCCGCCACGTCCTACCGGAGTCCTACGACCGATGAACGGTGCCGGCGCCGTCCCGGGTCCGTGTCCCGGGACAGCGTCGACCACCACACTGGTGTCCATGGACACCGAACAGCTCGACGCCTACCTGCGGCGCATCGGCGCCGAACGCCCCGCGTCCCCCACCACCGCGGCGCTGTACGACCTGCACGCCGCGCATCTGCGCAGCGTCCCCTTCGAGAACCTCTCGATCCATCTCGGTGAGGACATCGAGCTCACCGACAAGGCTTTGGTGTCCAAGGTCGTGGACGCGCACCGGGGAGGCTTCTGCTATGAGCTCAACGGCGCGTTCGCCGCGCTGCTCACCGCGCTCGGCTTCGACGTCACGCTGTTGCAGGCCCGCGTCTACGACGACGAGGGACGACCCGGCATTCCCTACGACCACCTGGCGCTGCGCGTGCGCACCGCGGACGGCGGCGACCACCTGGCGGACGTCGGCTTCGGCCGCCACACCCGGCTGCCGCTCGACTTCGCCGACCGGGGCGAGCAGGCGGACCCGGAGGGGACGTTCCGCCTCACCGAGACCGCAGAGGGCGATCTGGAGGTCGCCCGCGACGGCACGCGGCAGTACCTGCTCGACCGGCGCCCGCGCGCCCTGGCCGACTTCAAGGCCGGTGCCTGGTACCACCGCACCTCGCCCGACTCCCACTTCACCCGCTCCCTGGTCTGCTCCCTGCTCACCGACGAGGGCCGGGTCACCCTCAGCGGCCGCACGCTGACCACCACCGTCGACGGCGAACGGCACACCGCCGAGCTGGGCTCCCAGGCAGAGGTGCTCGCGGCGTACGAGCGATGCTTCGGCATCGTGCTCGACCGCGAACCGCAGGTGCGCGACCCCCGCTGACCGGGGCGGCACAGACGGCCCGCCGTGTGGCGATGAGTTCCGGGCGGTGCGACGGTCCATCTAGGCAAGACATGCGGGCGGACAGGACCGCCGCGTCAGTGACAGGAGAGCACCATGCCCAGGATCACGCCCAACCTCTGGTTCGACCTCCAGAGCGAGGAAGCCGCGAGGTTCTACGTCTCGGTCTTCCCGAACTCCGAGATCAAGAACGTCTCGTACTACGGAGAGGGCGCCCCGCGTCCGGCCGGTACCGTTCTGACGGTGGATTTCGAGCTCGACGGCCAGCCTTACACGGCGATCAACGGCGGCCCCGACTTCACCTTCACCGAGGCCGTCTCGTTCCAGATCGACTGCGCGGACCAGGCGGAGGTCGACCACTACTGGACGAAGCTCTCCGAGGGCGGCGAAGAGGGCCCCTGCGGGTGGCTCAAGGACAAGTACGGCCTGTCCTGGCAGGTCGTACCCGTCGTGCTCGGCGAGCTCATCACCGACCCGGACCCCGAGCGGTCCCAGCGCGCGATGCAGGCGATGCTCGGCATGAAGAAGCTGGACGTCGCCGCGCTGCAGGCGGCGGCCGACGGCAAGGCGCCCTGAGCCGGACCCGGCGCCTATGCCTTCCGGGCCACCACCAGCCGCCAGCGGGGACTGCCGTCGGCGCGCCGCCCGAACTCCTCCAGGGGGGACAGCCGCACGTCGAAGCCGGCCGCTGCGAGATCCTCGCGCACCCCGCCGAGCGGAAACGTCCGGTAGTACATGACGAACCTCGGACGCCACAGCAGGTTGCGCACCCGCATCGCGCCGTCGAAGCCGTGCAGCGCCCAGTACCAGGGTGAGGCGAAGGACTGCGGGGCGCCGACCGGGAACGCGAAGACGCCGCCGGGGCGCAGCGCCCGGTGGACGCCCGCGAACAGGCCGGGCCGCTCGGCGGGCAGGAAGTGACCGAACGCCCCGAAGCTGACGGCCAGGTCGTAGCCGCCGCGAAAGGGCAGGGCCCGCGCGTCGGCGCGCACCCAGTCGACGGCGGGGCCGTCGGTCCCCGGCTCGGGCAGCGACCGTGCCGCGGCGGCGAGCATCCCCTCGCTGAAGTCCACTCCGGTCACCCGCTCCCGGCACAGCGGCAGCAGCGTCCCGACCCCGGCGCCGGTGCCGCAGCACACGTCGAGGCCCGCGTCGAAGGGGCCGAGGGGGCGCAGGGCGTCGGCTGTGGCGGTCAGGAACCGGCCAGGCGTACGAAAGGGGGTGTGGTCGAACTTCGGGGCGAGCAGGTCGTACCCGTGCTCGGTGGACGAGAGCGCCTGAACGGCCAGCTCACGCAGCGTGGGACCCTGGGAGGAGAACATCGGCTCCAGGGTAGTCAGGGCGAGGGCCGCGCGGGTCCCCGCCGGGGCGGTGCCGTGGCCGGATAGCGCCAGGAGGTCTATCGGGGGCTGGGACGGGTCGGGTAGAGGTGCACGTCTGCCCCAGACCCGTTCCTCTCTCCCGGAGGTGCCCCATGGCCACAGAGCGGCACAGGACGACGACCGCATCGGGCAAGACGCGGTTCGACGACATCTACGACCGGCCGGACCCGCGCGCCTACTTCCGCACCCTGGCGCCCTACGAGTACGAAATCCCGCAGCACGCCCAGGCGGTGTTCCGCCGCACGCGCGACCTGCGGGCCCGGCAGGCCGCCGACGGCCCGGTGACGGTCCTGGACGTGTGCTGCTCGTACGGCATCAACGCGGCACTGCTCAATCACGACCTCACCCTCGCCGATCTGTACGCGCACTACACCTCCGAGGAGGCCGCCGCGCTCACGCCGCACGAACTCGTCGAGCGCGACAAGGAGTTCTACGCCTCGCGGCGGCGCCCCGACGCCACGCCGGTGATCGGTCTCGACATGGCGGCGAACGCCACGCGCTACGCGCTGGACGCGGGTCTGCTCGACGAGGCGTATGCCGAGAACCTGGAGCGGCATCCGCCCAGCGAAGGGCTGCGGCGTGCGGTCGCCCGCACCGGTCTGATCACGGTCACGGGCGGTATCGGCTACATCTCGGAGCGTACCTTCGACGCCCTGCTCGGCTGTGCGCGGCAGCCGCTCTGGGTGAGCGCGTTCGTCCTGCGGACCGTGCCGTACCGGCGCATCGCCGACACCCTCGCCGCGCACGGCCTCACCACCGTGACGGACACCTCGCGGACGTACGCGCAGCGGCTCTTCACCAGCCCCGAGGAGCGCCGCGAGGCCGTGCGCCAGGTGATCCTCGCCGGTGAGGATCCCACGGGGTACGAGGCGGAGGGCCGCTATCACACGCGGCTGCACGAGTCGCGGCCGCGCACGGACCGACGGTCCTGATCGAGACCCCGTACATGTCCTCCGGATCCGGTCGGAAAGCTCTTCGGGCAGCCCCTCGACCGGGGGACATATACGGGCATATCGTTGAGGCAGTGGTGGGCTCGGACGGCAGGGGGTCGTGCCATGGTCCAGGAACTGCTGACGGCAGGCGCGGCGGTCGCTTCGGGCTGCGTGGTCTACGCGGTGGCGGCGGCCCGCGTGATCAAGCAGTACGAGCGCGGTGTGGTCTTCCGCCTCGGCCGGCTCTCCGGCTCGGTGCGCGGCCCCGGGTTCACCATGGTGGTTCCCGGCATCGACCGGCTCCGCAAGGTGAACATGCAGATCGTGACGATGCCGGTGCCCGCGCAGGACGGCATCACCCGCGACAACGTCACGGTCCGGGTGGACGCCGTCATCTACTTCAAGGTGGTCGACGCCTCCAGCGCGGTCGTGGAGGTGGAGGACTACCGGTTCGCGGTCTCGCAGATGGCGCAGACCTCGCTGCGCTCCATCATCGGCAAGAGCGACCTGGACGACCTGCTCTCCAACCGCGAAAAGCTCAACCAGGGACTGGAGTTGATGATCGACTCCCCGGCCATCGGCTGGGGCGTACAGATCGACCGCGTCGAGATCAAGGACGTCTCGCTGCCCGAGACGATGAAGCGCTCCATGGCCCGCCAGGCCGAGGCCGACCGCGAACGCCGCGCCCGCGTCATCAACGCCGACGCCGAACTCCAGGCCTCCAAGAAACTCGCCGAGGCCGCCCACGAGATGGCCGAGGAGCCCGCCGCCCTCCAACTGCGGCTCCTGCAGACCGTGGTGGCCGTCGCCGCCGAGAAGAACTCCACCCTCGTCCTGCCCTTCCCCGTCGAACTCCTCCGCTTCCTGGAACGGGCGTCAGAGCGTCAGGGCGTAACCGGTCCCCGGGACCCCGTCCAGCCGGACGTCGCCGACCGGCACGAAGCCGGTACGCAGGAGCACGGCCCGTGAGCCCGGATTGTCGTGCGTCGTGGCGGCGCGCAGCCGCGTCAGGCCGTACCCGGTGACGGCGAGGTCGCAGACCTGCCGGACCGCCCGGGTGGCGAGGCCCCGGCCCGCCGCCTTCTCCGCGATCCGGTAGCCGAGCTCGGCGGCGCCGTCCGCGACGTCGACGAGGTTGACCCGTCCGAGTATCTCGTCGGCCTCTGCCACCAGCACGTGGAAGTAGCAGGCGCCTTCGGCCTGTTCGGCGAGGAGGGCGCGGTGCCGGGCGTCGAAGTCCCGGAAGTAGGCGTCCCCCCGGTCGGGGACCGACGCGGCGAAGTAGGCGCGGTTCGCCTGCTCGAAGGCGAGCAGCGCGGGGGCGTGGTCGGGGCGGAGGAGCTGGAGCCCGGGCGTGGTCGTGAGTGCGGACATGGGAGCACCTTACGCAGACGTGTCCGCCGCACCCGCCGTGTGTTCGTACAGCGCCACCAGCACACCGTGCACCGGCTGTTCGTCCCCGTCCTCCTCCGCCTCGTCGACCAGCGCGGCCAGCGTCTCGGCGAGGCGGCGCGCCTTTTCGGGGCTCAGGCGCAGGTGGCGCAGGGACAGGGTGGGCTGCTCCGACCGTGCCAGTTCCTGCGCCACGGCGCCGAGCATCGCGGCGGTCCCCTCGGCCCGTGGCGCCGCGACGGCCATACGCCGGGCCACCCGCTGGTAGTACTGCTCGGTGCCGCCCCTGACCTTGCGGGTCTCGGCGACGTGGATCAGTCCGGCGGTGCGCAGGACCTTCAGATGATGGGAGACGTTTCCCTTGCCGGTGTCCAGGCGCGCCGCCAACTGGCTGATGGTGGCGGGCCGATGGGCCAGCGAGAAGAGCAGGCGCTGCCGCAGGGGGTGGGCCAGGGCGGCGTGCTGCTCGGGTGACTCGATCTCGATGACCGGGTCCGGTGGGGACTCCTGTCGGTGCTCGGGCATGGACCAAGTGTCCAATCTTCTTGACGCTTTGGGAAGAGGGCTGCTCTACTCCTCTGCCATGACCACCGCCACGCACCACCTCAGAACCGCCGACATCGTCGACGAGACCGCCCAACTCCTGCTGGACCACTACGTTTTCCCCGAGACCGCCGCCCAACTGGCAGCCCTATTGCGGCGCCGGCTGACCGAGGGCGCGTACGACGTCCAGGAACCCGCCGAGCTCGCTCGCCTCGTCACCACGGATCTCCAGTCGCTCAACGGCGACCCGCACCTGCGGCTCAAGCACCACGACGGACCCGTGCCGACGGACCAGGGTGCCGCGACGCTGGCCATGATGCGCGCGAAGATGGACACGTCGCTGGGTGGCGTGCCCCGGACGGAGTTGCTGGACGGGAACGTCGCGCTCCTCGAACTGACCCCGGCGCTCTTCCCTCTGGACTGGTGCGCCGAGACACTGACCGCCGCGCTCACGCTGGTCGCCCCGGCCGACGCGCTCATCGTCGATCTGCGGGCCAACGCCGGCGGGGACCCGGACACCGTCGCGTTCGTCTGCGGGCATCTGCTCGACGAACGCACGCATCTCAACACCATGTACTGGCGCGACGGCGACCGCCTCGAGCAGTCCTGGAGCCCCGCGCACGTGCCGGGCCGGCGCTTCGGCGGCAGCAAACCGCTCTACATACTGACCAGCGCCCGCACCTTCTCGGCCGCCGAGGAACTCTCCTACGACCTGCAACAGTTGGGGCGCGCCGTCATCGTCGGGGAGACGACACGCGGCGGAGCCCACCCTTGTGAGGGGTGGACGGTCCACCCCCACCTGGAGACGACCATCCCGGTGGGCAAGGCGGTCAACCCGGTGTCCGGCACCAACTGGGAGGGCACGGGCGTCCGCCCCGACGTGCCCTGCGACGCCGCGGAGGCACTCGACCGGGCCCATGCGCTGGCGCGGACACGGACCGCGTCCCCACACGAACCCCCCGCTCTGTAGAGGCCTCGCGAGCCTGCCAATATGCGGTCATGCACATCTACGAAGAGCGGCTGAGCGTGCCCCGCTCCTGGTGGGGCCTCGTGGCGCTGGGCGGGCTCGGCCTCGGAGTGGGGGCGATGCCCTTCGGGCTCCTCGCCGCGGTGACCGTGGCGGTGACCGGGATCGCGGTGTCCGCCGCGCTGGTGCACATGCACGGCCGTGTGCGCATTCTCGTCACACCGGGCCATCTCGTCGTCGGCAAACGCACCATCCCCATCGAGGCACTCGGCGTGACGGAGATCCTCGACGAGCGGGAGGCCTTCGAGTGGCGCACCGTCCGGGCGAACCCGTACGCGCTGCTGCTCCTGCGCTCCTACGTCCCCACCGCGCTGCGCATCGAGTTGCGCGACGCCTGGGGAGGCGCGCCGTATGTCTATGTGTCGACACGGCAGCCCATGAATCTCGCGGCGGTCCTGGCGTTCACCAGGGGCTGACCGGCGGCGGCAAGCTGCGAGAAGGCCCTCTCGGTCACCGCACTGGACCGGAGCGGGACCGCGCCGCACGCTGGTCCCGTGATCGATCGTGTGACTGACTCCGCGGCCGGATTCCCCTCCCCTCCCCCCTCGTACGCGCGGCCCGCAGCCCGCTCCTGGAAGTGCGCCCGGCCTTCGGCGGACGCCCGTGACTTCCACGCGTCGCCTGTGTCTGGTGACCGCCACCGACGGCAATCACGGCCGGGGCGGTGGCCGCCATCGAGGGCGAGGGCGCAGAGGTCGCCGCCGCGGAAGGGTCGTACGACGCGGCGGTCCGGGCGGCGCGGGAGGCCGCCGCGCCGTCCGACGCGATCCTCGTCCAGGACATGGCGTGGGAGGGGTACGCGGGGTCCCGGCGCAGAGCGTCGAGGGGTACGCGACCCTGTTCGCCGAGGTCGACGCGCAACTGCGCGCCGCGAGCGTGCACTCACCCTCCCTGGTCGCCGTCCCGGTGGGCGTCGGGTCGCTGGCCAGGCCGCCGTCACGCACTATCGCGGCGTGCGAGCGACGGATCCCGACCCCGAGAGCGGACCTCCCGCCCTGCTGTCGGTGGAACCGGTGGGCGCCGCCTGCGTCCTGGAGAGGCTGCGCGCCGGCCGCTGACTCACGAGCGCGCCGACGGGCGTCACGTCCATGGCCGGACTCAACTGCGGACCCCCTCCGCCCTGGCCTGGCCCGTGCTGCGCGACGGCTTGGACACGGCGGTTGCCGTCTCCGACGCCGACACCGCGAGGGCGGCACGGGACCTCGCGGAGCTGGGGGTTTCGTCAAGGCCGTGCGGCGCGGCCGCGCTCGCGGGTGTCCGAGCGGCGCTCACCGGCCCGTGCGCGGCCCGGCACCGCGCCGAGCTGGACCTCGGGCCCGCGACCACCCTCGTACTCATCAGCACCGAGGGTGCGACCACCGATCAGCCGCATCTGCCAGACCGTCAGGAAGGTCCGAAGCAGCCGCAAAACGGACAGTGACGGATGATTCAGCGGCGATTTCCAGTCGATACAGATCGTCGAAGCTAAAACCAATTTTGCGTTCACGCAGCTCAGTGGATGGTTCTTGGTTATACCAATGGCGGTTGTCCACATACTGGACGGAGGCCGGGGGGCCGGTCCCACCGCTCGTGAGCTGCCCGAACGCTCGTACGGACACCGCTCACCGGACCGGCGCATCCGGAAATCGACCATCCGTATGGCATTCACTCTCCGCACCGGCAAGACTCCTCAGCGCAGTCACCAACCGAACTCGATCGAAGGAGAGTCCACCATGCGTCGCACCCTCAAGGCCGTGGGAGCAGCCGCCGCGGCGGCCACCTGCGTCCTCGCCGCGACAGCAGGCACCGCGCACGCCGAGGCCACGCAGACGAAGAGCCTCTACGCGCCGTCCGTCCTGGTGCTCACGGTCGGCCAGGGCGAGGACGCCGACTCCGTCACGGTCGAACGCGCCGTGACCCTCACCTGCGCGCCGCGCCCGGTCGGCACCCACCCCGCGGCGGGGGCCGCCTGCGCCGAACTCAACAAGGTCGGCGGCCAGTTCGCCCAGCTGGTCGGCGGCACGTCCGACGTCATGTGTACCAAGGAGTGGCGACCGGTCACCGTGACCGTCGCCGGCGTATGGAACGGCAAGCACGTCAACTGGTCCAAGACCTTCGGGAATCGGTGTGAGATGAAGGCTGGTCTCGGGGAGGGTGCCGCACTCACCTTCTGAGCGGACCAAGCCCTGAACCACACTCAGGGGAAGTCCCGGTGACCTTTCGTGGGGGAAGGCGGCCGGGACGCGGGGCGGCCCCCGGTGTCGGGCGACACCGGGGGCCGTAGTGTGCTCGCCGGAGCGTCTGTGCCTGACGACGTGCGGGAAGAGCTGCACGTCAGGGGGTCGACACGGACTGACTGCGGCGTCACCGGATCGGCTCCGTCAGACGTCGTCGCGATCCTCTGCGGCAGCCCGCACCACCCCACGTCCGACCGCCTCGTCGACCGCCGCCGCGTCGAGGCCGCCGGAGGCCAGCACCTCGCGCGTGTCCGCGCCCGCACCCCGCACCTCGGGGCGTACACGGGCCGGCGTGCGGGACAGGGAGACCGGCGACGCGAGCCCGCGGTAGCCGCCCTCCTCCACGACCAGTCCCCGGTGGCGCACCTGCGGTGCGGTCAGCGCCTCGGCGACGTCGTGCACCGGCGAGGCGGGGACGCCCCGGGCCGTGAGCTGCGCGGTGAGCTCCGCGCGGGGCCGGGCGCCGATCACCTTCTCCAAGAGCGCGCGCAGCTCATGGCGGTGGCGCACGCGGTCCGGATTGGTACGAAAGCGCGGGTCCGCGGCCAGCTCCGGGACCGCGAGGACGTCCGTGAGCGCGGCGAACTGCCGGTCGTTGCCGACCGCTACGAAGAGCGGTCCGTCGGAGGCGGCGAACGAGTCGTAGGGGGCGATGCTGGGGTGCGCGGAGCCGGTGCGCCGCGGGACCGTGCCGTCGGCGAGCCACGACGCGGAGTGCGGATGGAGCAGGCTGATCGCGGTGTCCAGGAGGGTGCAGTCGACGAGTTGACCGAGGCCGGAGCGCCGGCGTTCGTACAGGGCGAGCAGGATGCCGGAGAAGGCGAAGATGCCGGTGACCTGGTCGACGACCGGGACGCCGACCCGCAGCGGCTCCCCGTCCGCTTCGCCGTTCACGCTCATCAGTCCGCCGTACGCCTGGAGCACCGCGTCGTAGCCCGGCTGTCCGCCGAGCGGCCCGTCCGTGCCGAAGCCGGTGACGCGGCAGTGGACGAGGGCGGGGAAGCGGCGCCGCAACTCCTCGTCGGCGTAACCCCACTTGGCGAGGGTCCCGGCTTTGAAGTTCTCGACGAGCACGTCGGTCTCGCACAGCAGCGTGTCGAGGATGTCCCGCCCCTGTGGCACCGAGAGGTCCACGACGATGTTCTTCTTGCCCCGGTTGAGGTTCTGGTAGTACGCGGAGGTGTCCGGCGAGACGAACGGCGGACCCCAGCCCCGCGTCTCGTCACCGGCCGGCGGCTCCACCTTGATGACGTCGGCGCCGTGGTCGGCGAGGAGTTGTGCGCAGTAGGGCCCGGCGAGAACCCGGGACAGGTCGAGCACCCTGAGCCCGGTGAGGGCGCCGGCAGGCGGATGTGTCATCAGTACGACCTCGGCAGACCCAGCACGGAGCGGCGACGGAGTTGCGGATCGACTGAGGCTAAGAGCCGCATGATCAGCCGGTCAAGAGCCCCCGGGCCCCGTCGGCGCCGAGGCCGGCCGCGGGGCATGATGCGTCCATGATCCCCACCGAGACGCACACCGCCCGGCTCGACCTCGTCCCGCTGCGCGTCGAGCACGCGGATGAGATGTCCGTCGTCCTCGGCGATCCGGAGCTGCACGCCTTCATCGGCGGCGCCCCCGACGACGCCGAGGCGCTGCGCGCCCGCTACCGCCGGATGCTCGCCGGCTCCCCGGACCCCGGTGTGTCCTGGTGCAACTGGGTACTGCGGCTGCGCGAGGAGGGCCGGCCGTGCCTGGTCGGGACGGTCCAGGCGACCGTCGGCGCGGACGGGGCCGCGGAGATCGCCTGGGTCGTCGGGACGCCGTGGCAGGGCCGCGGTCTCGCGTCGGAGGCGGCCCGTGGACTGGTGGCCTGGCTGGCGGCGCGGGGCGTGCACACGGTCGTCGCACACGTCCACCCCGGCCACGGTGCTTCCGCCGCCGTCGCGCGGGCAGCGGGTCTCGCCGCCACCGATGTGGTCCAGGACGGCGAGATCCGCTGGGAGTCGATCCTCTGAGGACGACCCGGTAGGGGCCCCGCTAGTACGGCCGGTCACCCGCGATGGCGACGCGCTCCGCCACCCGGCGGTGCGGGGCGTAGTCGTCGACGGCGTAGTGCTGCGTGGCGCGGTTGTCCCAGAACGCGACGTCGCCCGCCTGCCAGTGGAAGCGCACCTGGTACTCCGGCACGTGCGCCTGCCGCACCAGATAGCCGAGGAGCCGGTCGCTCTCCTCGCGCTCCATCCCGACGATGTGCGTGGTGAAAGAGGTGTTGACGAAGAGCATCCGCCGCCCGGTCTCCGGGTGCGTGCGCACCACGGGGTGGGTGACGGGCGGGAAGCGGTCCTGGAGCGGGGCGAGCTTGTCGGCACCGTAGAAGCGGGCGAAGCCGGGGATGAAGTCGTGCACGGCGTGCGCGGCGTCGATGCGCGCCTTCACGGTGTCGGGAAGGTTGTCGTACGCGGCCGCCATGTCCGCCCACATCGTGTCGCCGCCGAACGGCGGCACCTCTCGCAGCTGCAACACGGCGCCCAGCGCGGGCCGTTCGCGGAAGGTGACGTCGGCGTGCCAGACGTTCTCGTACGTGGGGACGGCGCTGCCGCCCTTGTCGAAGCGGACGACGTCGTCGGCGGAGCCGCTCGCGAGCAGCGGATTGGTCTCCAGGTCACCCCAGTTGAGGGCGAACGCGCGCTGCTGCTCAGAGGTGATGTGGGCGCCGCGGAAGAAGAGCACCTTCCACTCCAGCAGCGCCCGGTTCAACTCGTCGCGCAGGGCGGGCGTCAGGGGGCGGGCGAGGTCGACGCCGCGGATCTCGGCGCCGATGAGGCGGCCCTGGGGCACGACATCGAGGAGCTCGTAAGGGTGTTCCCGCCAGCCTTCGGGCAGGCGGCGCAGGGTACGGCGGCCCTCGTACATGCCGTCGGCGGGGACACGGGCCTCACGCAGGGCGGCGGTCGCGGGAGGCTGGGGTGCGGCAGTCATGCGGTGTGATCCTTCGGGTGCGGGAGCGGGCGGGCTGCGGGGAGCGGGGCTCCGTACAGCTAGCGGCCCGATCGCTCGCACCCGCGCCGCCACGGGACATCGAACGTCCGTGCGGCGGCGGTCAGGTGCTGGATCATGGTCGCCATTGTGGGACCGTCGGTCCCGCAGGTCAACCGTGCGTCACGGCTTGCGCAGCACTCCGCCGTACTCGTAGATCCCCTTGTTGGCCTCGGTCACGCCGAGGTAGGGCACGAGGTCGGGGTCGACCGGCTCCAGGGCGGGCTGGTCGGGGTCGGGGCGCCAGTCGACGAGGTTGACCACGCCGGGATCCACGGCTTCGAGTCCTTCGAGCAGGACGTCGACCTCGGCGGGCGTGCGGGTCTGCCACGGCACGCCGCCGCCGGCGATGTGCTCGGTCATCGCCGCGCCACGCACCGGGTCCTCGCAGATGACCTGCGAGAAGCCGACGAAACTGCCGGGCGCCGCGCGGTCGATGACGGTGCGCAGGATGCGGCCGGGATCGTCGGCGTCGACGAGGTGGTGCCCGACGGACAGGAACAGCGTGGCGACCGGCTCGTCGAAGTCGATGAGACGTCGCACGTCGGGGTGGTTCAGGATGGCGTCCTGGTCCCGCATGTCCCCCATGATGACCGTCGTGGAGGAGTCGTCGGCGAGCAGCGCGCGCCCGTGGGCGAGGACGATCGGGTCGATGTCCACGTAGACGACGCGGGCGTCGGACGCGAAGCGCTGGGCGACCTGGTGGACGTTGTTGTCGGTGGGAAGTCCGCAGCCCATGTCGATGAACTGCCGGATGCCCCGCTCGCGCGTCAGGTGACGCACCGCGCGGTAGAGGAACTGGCGGTTCTGCCGACAGATGTCGACGACCTCGGGGAACGAGGGGACGGTGGAGAGGATGAAGTCGCGGTCCACCTCGTAGTTGTCCTTGCCGCCCAGCATCCAGCCGTAGCCGCGCGCCGAGGTCGGGACGTCGTAGGGGATGGACATCGTCTCGGGCCGGTCGTCACTCTCCACAGCGCGCTCTCCACCTTTCCCGTGGCATGTACGGAACGTGTTCCCGCTCGCGACACTAGCCGGTGATCCACGTTCGGGTGAACCAACTGTCGAATCTCCAACACACTTATGGGGAAGGGTGGTTGGCGCGGCGCCATGGGTCCCGCTCGGGTACGGGGGCCGGTGCGGACTGTGGCGTGTCCCACCCGGCGGGCCGGTGGGCCCGCGCATGGCGGATGATCGTGCCAAGAGCCATCCGTACCACCGGACCCGTACCACCCAGAGAGGACCTCCCCATGGAAGACCGCTTCGACGTCGTCGTGCTCGGCGCAGGACCCGGCGGCTACGTCGCCGCCATCCGCGCCGCCCAGCTGGGCAAGCGAGTGGCAGTCGTCGAGGAGAAGTACTGGGGTGGTGTCTGTCTCAACGTCGGCTGCATCCCGACCAAGGCCCTGCTGCGCAACGCCGAGCTCGCCCACCTCTTCACGCACGAGCAGAAGACGTACGGCATCAAGGTCGACGGGCAGGTCTCCTTCGACTACGGCGAGGCGTTCAGCCGCAGCCGCACGGTCGCGGACGGCCGGGTCAAGGGTGTCCACTTCCTGATGAAGAAGAACGGCATCACGGAGTTCGACGGCCGGGGCACCTTCCTGGACGCGAACACGCTGCGGGTGGCGAAGTCCGACGGCTCGACCGCCACGATCGGCTTCGAGAACTGCGTCATCGCCACCGGTGCCACCCCCCGCCTGCTGCCCGGCACGAGCCGCAGCGAGCGCGTGGTGACGTACGAGGAGCAGATCCTCGCCGACACCCTGCCGCGCTCCATCGTGATCGCGGGAGCGGGCGCGATCGGCATCGAGTTCGCGTACGTCCTGCACAACTACGGCGTGAAGGTCACCATCGTCGAGTTCCTGGACCGGGTCGCGCCGCTGGAGGACGCGGACGTCTCCAAGGAGCTGGCGAAGCAGTACCGCAAGCTCGGCATCGACGTGCTGACCTCGACGCGCGTGGAGTCGATCGACGAGTCGGGTGAGCAGGTCAAGGTCACCGTCACGGGCAAGGACGGCAAGGAGCAGATCCTGGAGGCCGACAAGGTCCTGCAGGCCATCGGTTTCGCGCCGAACGTGAGCGGCTTCGGCCTGGAGGCGACGGGCGTGGCGCTCACCGAGCGCGGCGCCATCGAGGTCGACGGCCGCTGCCGCACCAGCGTGCCGCACATCTACGCCATCGGCGATGTCACCGCCAAGCTGATGCTGGCGCACACCGCCGAGGCCATGGGCGTGGTGGCCGCGGAGACCCTCGCGGACGCCGAGACGATGGAACTCGACTACCCGATGATCCCGCGCGCCACGTACTCGCAGCCGCAGATCGCCAGCTTCGGCTGGACGGAGGCGCAGGCCAAGGAGAAGGGCTTCGACGTCAAGGTCGCGAAGTTCCCGTTCCAGGCGAACGGCAAGGCGCACGGCCTCGGCGACACCGTTGGCTTCGTGAAGATCATCAGCGACGACACGCACGGCGAGATCATCGGTGCCCACCTGATCGGTCCGGACGTCACCGAGCTGCTGCCCGAGCTGACCCTGGCCCAGCAGTGGGACCTCACCGTCCACGAGGTGGCGCGCAACGTCCACGCCCACCCGACCCTGGGCGAGGCCGTCAAGGAAGCGGTGCACGGCCTGGCCGGGCACATGATCAACTTCTGAGTCGCCCGGGCGCCCCGCCCGCCCGCGAACGACCGGAAACCGGTGGTTCGAGTGGCGGGGCCGCCCGGCCCGGCCGATGCTGGGCGGAACACGACTGTGTGCCTCGGGGGCGAGGAGAGGCAGTAGCCGATGTTCTCTGGTCTGGGCCGATTCGTGGTGCGCCGCCCCTGGTGGATCGTCCTGGCGTGGGTGGTCGCGGCCGGCGCGGTGATCTCACTGGCGCCGAAGCTGACCTCCAGCAGTGACGAGGCGAGTTTCCTTCCCGGCCACTACGAGTCGATTCGCGCCGCAAACGTGCAGGAGAAGGACTTCCCGCGGCAGCGGAACATCGGCGCGATCATCGTCTTCCAGCGCTCCGACGGCGCAAACCTGACCACGGCCGACTCCGCCGACGTGCGGCGCGTCTCGCAGGATCTGCAGGAGCGGAAGATCCCCGAGGTGCAGGCCGTCGTGCCGGGCCAGGTCTCACCCGACAAGCGCGTGCAGACGTCGGTCGTCGCGATGCCGAAGATCACCGACCCCGAGGACACCGCGCAGCAGGACGCGGTGAAGCAGCTGCGGACCGATCTGAAGCCGGAGTTGAAGGGCACGGACCTGTCCGCCGGCATCACCGGATCGGCGGCGCAGGCGCTCGACGAGAGCGACGCGTCGAAGCGGGCCGGCCTGCTGGTCGGGGTCGGCACGATCGTCATCATCGTCGTACTGCTGCTGGTGATCTTCCGCAGCCCGATCATCGCGCTGCTCCCCGTGGTTCTCATCGGTCTGATCTCGCCGATGGCCACCGGTCTGATCGCCTCCGCCAACAAGGCCTTCGGCATGAAGGCGGACTCCTCGATCCAGGAGCTGCTGACCGTCGTCCTGTTCGGCGTCGGCACGGACTACATCCTCTTCCTGCTCTTCCGGTACCGGGAGGCCCTGCGCTCGGGCGAGGACGTCAAGGGCGGCATGGTGCACGCCGTCGAGCGGGTCGGCGAGGCCATCACGTCGGCGGCGGGCGCGGTCATCGTCGCCTTCGCCGCGCTGACGCTCTCCTCGCTCGGCATGCTGCAGTCGATGGGCCCGGCCCTGGCCATCGCCGTGTTCGTGACGCTGCTCGCCGGCCTCACCCTCGTCCCGGCCGTGGTCTCGCTGCTGGGCACGAAGGTGTTCTGGCCGTCGAAGTCCTGGCAACGTGAGCCGCACGGCACGGGGTTCGCGGGGCTCGGCGCGTCCGTGGCCCGCAGGCCCGCCGTGTGGGCGCTGGTCTCCGCACTCGTCATGGGCGCGCTCACGCTCGGCGCGCTCGGCTACCGGGCCAACTTCGACCTGGCCGGATCCTCGCTGCCCAAGGACAAGGAGTCGATGGTCGCCCTGGACGACCTGCAGAAGGGCTTCCCCGCGGGCAGCACCGACCCGACCTCCGTGTATCTGACCTCCACCGCCGACGAGCCGCTGGCGCCGTCCGCTGCCGCCGCCTTCCGGGAGCGGCTCTCCGGCGTGACGGGAGTGGGCGAGGTCGCCGCTCCGAAGCTGAGCCCGGACCGCGCGACGGCCTCGTACTCCGTGATCCTCACGGACCCGCCCGCCTCGGACAAGGCGCTGGCGACCGTCAAGGACCGGCTGCGGCCCGCCGCCCACGACGACGCGCCGACCGGCACGCGGGCCCTCGTCGGCGGCACGACGGCCGTGTACGTCGACATCAACAAGGCGGTGGACCGCGACTACTCGGTGGTCTTCCCGGTGGCGGCGCTGGCCATCATGGTCATCCTCGGGCTGCTGCTGCGCAGCCTGGTGGCGCCCTGGTACCTGATGCTGTCCGTCGCGCTCGGCTTCGGCGCGACCCTCGGCGCGACATCACTGCTCTTCCAGCGGATCGGCAGCCAGCCCGGGCTCATGTTCATGCTGCCGGTGATCATGTACTTGTTCGTCGTCGCGCTCGGCACGGACTACAACATCCTGATGGTGTCGCGGCTGCGCGAGGAGGCACGGGAGGGACGGACTCCGCGCGACGCGGCGGGTACGGCGGTGCGTCACTCCGGGCCCACGATCGGTTCGGCCGGCGTGATCCTCGCCGGTACGTTCGCGACGCTGATGCTCGCGGGCAACTCCACGCTCTCGCAGATGGGTTTCTCGCTCTCCTTCGGCATCGTCATCGCCGCGTTCGTCATGGCGATGGTCTTCACCCCGGCGCTCACGGCCCTCATCGGCCATGCGGCGTGGTGGCCCGGCCACGGTGACGAGAAGCGCGAGGGGGCGGGAGGGAACGGGGGCGGTGCGCCGGGCCGGGCCGGGGATACGGACGAGGAGCGGCTGGGCGGGGCGACGCGGAGTCGGTGAGCGGGGCGGCTCGGCGGGGTTGCCCGACCTGGCTGGGCCCGTCGCCCGGGCTGGGCGGACGTCGCTTGGACCTGGCGGAAGTCGGCCGGGCTGCTGCGCCGGCCACCCGCGCGGAGCGGGGCCGACCAGGCAGCACCCGACGCTTGAGCGGTTGCTTTTACGCCGGCCGAGTCAGTGGGTCGCAGCGACCCTCAGCCCAGACGCACCGCCCCTCACCGATCCGTGCCGGCGCGTTCCGCGATCAACGCTTCCGCGACCGCCTGGCGACCCACCCTGCGGAACACCGACTCGTTCGCGTCGACCGCGTGCACCCATGCCCGGTGCACCCGGACCGTGCGGGCCTCGCCCCCGAGTCCTTCGCGCACGCCCTCCTCCAGAGCCGCCGCGAACTCGTCCTCAAGGTGGTCCGCGCCGAGGGGATTGACGAAGGAGTACGTCCCCGACTCCTCCCCCGCCCCGGACTGCCGTTCGACGTCGAGGGTGACGCGCGCCCAGCCTCCGCAGCCGGTCTGGCTCCCGGCGGTGGCGGTGGACCGGAGCGGCAGCACAGAACGTGCCAACCGGGCTGCCTGTGCGACGAGTTCGTACTGCGTCCGCCAGTCGGAGTCGGGCAGGCGCAGAACGAGCCGGTCCGCCCCCGCCCGCGCGTACTCGACGATCGCCGCGGCGGCCTGTCCCGGTTCGGCGCCGATCAGCAGGGCGGCGCCGCGCTCCACGTCGACGCCGTAGCGGCTCAGGAGGTGACCGACCCGCGAGGCTTGCCGGTCGGCCTCGCCGGCGGGGCACAGGGCCGCGGGGACCGCGGTGCTCATCGTCGGCTGTGTGATGCCGTGGGACGCGGCGGCCAGGGCGTTCAGCCGCGGGCGCGCACCGGCGAGATCCGCGGGCGAGGCGAGGCCGGGGAACCAGCCGTTGTGACGGGCCGCCCGCCGCAGGGAAGCCTCCGACCCTCCGCCGATCAGACAGGGCGGCCACGGCACGCGGGAGCCGAGCGCGGACTTCGCCCCGCCGGCCGTGGTGTAAGTCTCCGCGAGCAGATCGCGCAGCCGCTCCAGCCCGCGATCGGTCCGCTCGTCGCGCTCCGCGTCGCCCTCGTCGTACGAGCCACCGGCGCCCACCCCCAGCAACACCCGTCCGCCGGAGCGGGATTGCAGGTGCGCAAGCCGCTCGGCGAGGTGATCGGCCTCCTCCACGGAGACCGTCGGGACGCCGTAGCCCACCCTGGTACGGGTGGTCGCCGCCGCGGCCGCGCTCAGGGCGGCCACCGCGTCCGGCGCCGACGCGCCGCCCGCCGGGTCGTCGCTCGCCCACACCGATGCGAAGCCCAGCCTTTCGGCACGGCGCGCCGCGGCGGCGCAGTCGTCGGCCCGCCCCGAACCGCCCCTCGCCGGATTCGGCAGGAACACCCCGATGTCGATGGCCACACGCCACCCCCTCAACCCGCTCCACTGCTTGCCCCGTCACCCGCCTCGACGGCGCGGGACCACCTGCGACGACATTAGTTCAACTTGCCTTTTCGCGGAAAGTGTGAGCAACGAGCCACAAACTGATGACCCATCAGAAAACCTATTGCTCACAACTCGAACGAGAATGCAAGTGAAATCGAGAAACCCCGCAAAAGTCAGTGGCCTAGGAAAGAGACGCAAAAGTCAAGTCCGCCGTCGAGTATCGCTCGATTGCCGAAACCTTGGCCCCGACCTGCGGGAATCCAGTGCTAGGGTTTTCTCTCGTCCTCAGTAGGACCGCATTCCAGCGTCTAGCCACAGCCCTTCTCCGCGCCCCTCGCACCGAAAGGGAAACGCGCCTTTCACTGCCGCTTCCCGTTCCGGTGAAATATGTCCGAGCCTCGTTCTGGAGCCCTTTCATGTCTGCTGACAGCACGGCTGTCACCCCCTCCGCACCGACGGACTCCCTCGGTGCCCCGGCCGGCACCCCGCCCGGTGGCCGGCACCTGGGCCTGGCCCTGTTCGTGATCGCCGCGGCCCAGCTGATGGTGGTGCTCGACGGCACCATCACCAACATCGCCCTGCCGAGCATCCAGACCGCACTGCACGTCTCCGACGCGAATCTGGCCTGGGTCGTCAACTCCTACGCGCTGGCCTTCGGCGGCCTGTTGCTGCTCGGCGGCCGGGCCGGTGACCTCTTCGGGCGCCGGCGGATGTTCCAGGTGGGCATCGCCCTGTTCACCCTGGCCTCGCTGCTCGGCGGACTGGCCCCGAACGAGGGCCTGCTGATCGGCGCCCGCATCATGCAGGGCGTCGGCGCCGCCGTCGCGGCGCCCAGCGCCCTGTCGCTGATCGCCACGACGTTCCCCGAGGGCAAGCCGCGCAACAAGGCGATGGGCGTCTACGCCGCGATGGCCGGCATCGGCGCCACCGTGGGACTGCTGCTCGGCGGCGTCCTCACCGACGCCCTGGACTGGCGGTGGGTGTTCTTCGTGAACATCCCCATCGGCCTGGCCGTCCTCGCCGGGACCAAGACGCTGGTCGAGGCCGAACGCCACCAGGGCCGCCTCGACATCCCCGGCACCGTCTCCGGCACCGGCGGCCTTCTCGCCCTGGTCTACGGCATCACCCGCGGCGGCGAACACGGCTGGACCGACGGCCTGGCCCTGTCCTGCTTCGCAGTCGCCGCCGTCCTGCTCAGCGCCTTCCTGATCGTCCAGAGCCGCACCACGCACCCGATGATGCCGCTGCGGCTCTTCCGGGACCGCAACCGCTCGGGGTCGTATGCCACGATGCTGTTCATCGGCGCCGGCATGATCGCCACCTTCTACTTCCTCACCCTCTACATGCAGTTGATCCTCGGCTACAGCGCGGTCAAGACCGGCTTCGCCAACCTGCCGTTCAGCCTGGGCATGGGGGTCGCGGCGGCCGTCAGCGCCAAGCTGGTCACCCGGCTCGCGCCGCGCGCGATCGCCGGGCCCGGGCTGCTGGTGGCGGCAGCGGGCATGTTCTGGTTCGCCACGCTCACACCCGACTCCTCGTACACGGGCCATCTGATGCCGGCGATGTTCGTGACCGCGCTCGGCCTCGGCATGGGCTTCGTACCGATGACACTGGGCGCCGTCAGCGGCGTCGGCCACCAGGAGACGGGCATCGCCTCCGCGCTCCTCAACACCGCCCAGCAGATCGGCGGCGCCCTGGGACTCGCCGTCCTGGCGACGATCTCCACCTCGGCCGCCGACGACCGGCTGCCCGACGCCGCCGCCTCGCTCTACCGGGGAGCGGCCACCGGGGACCACGCCCTGGTGGCCAAGGCGGCCGACGCGCTGACGCACGGCTACACGCTGGCCTTCGTCGGTGCGGGCGTCATGTTCCTGGCAGGTCTCCTGGTCACCGGCCTGGCCATCACGGCCGGCAAGCAGGAAGCGGCCGAGGGCGCGGCCCCCGTGCACATCGGATGAGCCGCGGGGTTCGGGCGGCCCGCCGTTCCGGACCCGTCGACGGGCAGGAGCTCACCGAGCTCGCGCGGGCCCACGAGGCGCGTCGGCGGCGCGAGGGGGACGCGGCGCCGCTCACCCCAAGGGACGCCTTCACCGCTCCCCCACCGGGTGAGAACCGCGCCCCGGCGGACGTCGACACCGCCGTACGGCCGCGAGGACCGGACCGCACGGCGAGCTGATCCCGTCGGGGCCTCGTCGTGCAGGGCCGCGATCGCCGCCTGCAACTGATAGGCGCCCGACGGGCCTTGGGGGCGCGCCTCCCCGACGAGCGCCGTGCCCTCGTCGATCGCCCGCCGGTGCCAGCGGCCGCGGTCCTGCTCGTCGAGCGGGCCTGCGCCCTGGTGCACGGCCCACACGTCGGCCTCGCCGAACTTGCCGTACTGGAGGAGCGGCTGACGGGCCATCACCGGATGGTGGCGGTGCGCGCCCACCTCCTGGAGAAGGCGTGCGACACCGAAGGCGCCCGGGCCGCCTATCGCCTGGCGGCCTCGGGGCACCCTCGGCCGCCCCGAGGCCGACCATCTGCGGACGCGCGCCGCCCGGCTGCCGACCGGAGATGTGTGAAGGTGCTCCTGGGTATGCGTGTCATCGGCCCCCCGCGCCGCCCCTAGGTATCCCTTAGATGGTTGCAAGTAAACCCGAGGATTGACTTGGGTTTCCGCCGTGCACCAAGATCGTTGCTGACCCGGGCGGCGACCCGGCGACGGGCCCCGGCCCGGGGCGCGGACACGGCTCCAGCCGACGGAACCCCGCACACGGCAGAAAAGGTGACAGGTGGAACCGCTCGAAATGGTGGCCGTCGGAATCGCCGGCGTCGCGGCAGGCAGCATCAACGCGGTGGTCGGATCCGGGACGCTCATCACCTTCCCCACCCTGCTCGCCTTCGGTTTCCCACCGGTCCTCGCCAACGTGTCGAACAACATCGGCCTGGTGCCGGGCGCGCTGAGCGCCGCGTACGGCTACCGCCGGGAGATGAAGGGGCAGTTCAGGCGGCTGGTGCGGTTCGGCACGGCCTCCCTCATCGGCGGCCTGATCGGCGCGCTGCTCCTGTTGAAGCTGCCCGCCGACGCCTTCCAGGCGGTGGTCCCGGCCCTCATCCTGACCGCCTGCGTCCTGGTGCTGCTGCAGCCCCGGCTGGCCCGCAGGCTCAAGGAGCGCGGGACTCCCGCGCGCACGGACGGCGGGATTCCGATGTGGTGCGGGATCCTCGCCACCGGCATCTACGGGGGCTATTTCGGCGCCGCCCAGGGGGTTCTGCTCATGGGCCTGTTCGGCGCCTTCCTCCTGGACGACCTGCAGCGGCTGAACGCCGCGAAGAACGTGCTCGCCTCGCTCGTGAACGGCGTCGCCGCCATCCTCTTCATCATCGTGGCGGACATCGACTGGACGGCCGCGGGACTGATCGCGCTGGGCTCGACGGCGGGCGGCCTGATCGGCGCGCGCTACGGCCGCAGACTCCCCCCGGTGGCAATGCGCGCCTTCATCGTCGTCGTCGGCATCACGGCTTCGGTGATCATGCTCGTACGCCGGTGACGGCGCGGGGGACGCCGCCGAGCGCGACGGAGACGCCACGGGCGTAACACAGCTCACACCACCGGGCCCCCCGGCCAGGGAACCCGCGCCCATGGTTTATCGTTGAACATAGTGTGGCCCCGACCGAGATTCCCCCGTCCGGTCGGGGCCGCACCCCATTGACGTGGGCGGCTTCCGCTGTTTTCACGCCTTCGAGGGCGAATATGCCAACCGCATCGCGTCACATCCGCCCGAGCGGCATCATGCGTCCATGGACGGTGCCAAGCCTGTGCAGGTCTTGTTCACGCCCGACGAGTACGCCGCGATCCTGAGCCACGCGGACCGGCTCGGAGTGCCGGTGGCCGAGTTCATCCGCCGTGCCGTGACCGTCCGGGCCGAGGAACAGCCCGGCCCGTGCCAGTCGTCCGACACCCGGCGCGGAGCGGCCGTGCCGCCGGTCCAGCGGGGTCTCGGCCCGGACGGGACCCCGGCGCTCCAGCGGTTCCTCGACACGCTCGCCGCGTCGGCGGAGCGCGACGACGGTTCCGGAGGGTGCGGAGCCGGGCCGGCCGGTGAGGAGACTCAGGACAGGACGATCTCCGGCTCGTAGAGCTCCAGCCAGATCGCCAGGTCCAGGGTCCGCTCCAGATCGCGCCGGGAGGCCTGGGTGATCTGCGCCCCGCCCCGCTCGGCGGCCCGCGCCGCCCGCTCCCGGTCCACCAGCCGGAAGACCGGGTGCTCGGGCTGGGCGAGCAGCTTCTTGACGTGCTCCTGGAGGGCGACGGCGTACTTGGGGTCCTGCGTCGAGGGGTACGGGCTCTTCACCCGGTCGTAGACCGAGCGCGGCAGCACGTCGGCGGTCGCCTCGCGCAGCAGGCTCTTCTCCCTGCCGTCGAAGGACTTCAGCGACCAGGGCGTGTTGTAGACGTACTCCACCAGCCGGTGGTCGCAGAAGGGCACCCGCACCTCGAGGCCGACGGCCATGCTGGCGCGGTCCTTGCGGTCGAGCAGGATGCGCACGAACCGGGTCAGGTGCAGGTAGCTCATCTTCCGCATCCGGAACTCGAAGTCGCTCTCGCCGTCGAGGCGCCGGACGCCGGCGACGGCCGCCGCGTAGCTCCGCTCGACGTAGCCCGGCAGGTCGAGCGCCGCGGTGAGCTCGGGGCGCAGCACGCCGGACTCGTCCCCGAAGTGGTCGGCGAACTTCACCAGCCACGGGAAGGTGTCGGCGGCCCGCGCCTCCTCGTCGAAGAACTGCAGATAGCCGCCGAAGACCTCGTCGGCGGACTCCCCGGACAGCGCGACCGTGGAGTGTTCACGGATGGCACGGAACAGCAGGTAGAGGGAGGCGTCCATGTCGCCGAAGCCCATGGGTATGTCCCGTGCGCGGATCATCCTGGCGCGTACGTCGGGGTCGGCGAGGGCGTGCGAGTCCAGGACGATGTCGCGGTGCTCGGTGCCCGCGGACTCCGCCACGTCGTGCACGTAGGGGGTGTCGGGCGTGCCGCGCAGCTCGTCGGCGACGAAGTTGTCGGTCTGGCCGACGAAGTCGACGGCGAAGCTGCGTACCGTCTCACCCGCTTCGGCCAGTTGCCGGGCGGCGAGGGCGGTCATCGCCGAGGAGTCGAGGCCGCCGGAGAGCAGCGTGCAGCGCGGCACGTCGGAGACGAGCTGGCGGCGCACGATGTCCTCGAGGAGCTCGCGCACCGTGGCGATCGACGTGTCGCGGTCGTCCGTGTGCGGACGGGTGCGCAGCGACCAGTAGACGTGCCGGCGCAGTCCTGCGCGGTCGACGCTCACGACGGTGCCGGGCTCGACCTCGCGCATGCCGTCCCACACCGCGTGGCCGGGCGTCTTGACGACGGCGAACAGCTCGCGCAGACCGTCCAGGGTGACGCGCCGCCGGGCCAGCGGATTGGCGAGGATCGCCTTGGGCTCGGAGCCGAACAGGACGCCGTCGGGGGTCTCGTAGTAGTAGAAGGGCTTGATGCCCATGCGGTCCCGGATCATGACGAGCTTGTCGTCGCGTGCGTCCCAGATGGCGAAGGCGTACATGCCGTTGAGCCGCTCCGCGACGCCCTCACCCCATTCGAGGTAGCCGCGCAGCACGGCCTCGGTGTCCGACGCGGTGGTGAACCGGTGGCCTCGATCGGCCAGTTCGCGGCGGAGCTCGGTGAAGTTGTACGTCTCCCCGGAGTAGACGAGGGCGACGGTGCCGGTGGGCGTCTCGACCGTCATGGGCTGCCGGCCGCCGGGCAGATCGATGATCGCCAGACGGCGGTGCCCGAGACCGGCGGGCCCGCCGGTCCAGGTGCCGCGGTCGTCGGGACCGCGGCAGGACATCGTCTCGGTCATGGCGTCCAGAGTGGTGGACTCGGCCGTCAGATCACGGTCGAAGGAGACCCAGCCGGTGATGCCGCACATGCGCTTTTCCTTCCCCTGCCGCACTAGATGTATCTAGCACCTACCTCTGCAGCGTGCGCCTGCGACTGCGTACGGTCAACGCCGCACGGAACGGACCCCTCGCTTCGACCCTCGCGATTTCGGCCGCTCTTTACCGGGGTGAGACGACGTCCCGTGGGGGCGCCACATCCGCCTACCGGGCAGATCCGGGGACGCGGACCCGCCCGGAACGAAGAATTCCGGCCACGGGCAAAGACTTGTCCACGATCAGCCTTCCCGGCCTCAGTCCCTGAGGTCGGCCCCCACCCCGCTCACAGGTCCACGACGATGCGCGCGGAGCGTGCGCGCGAGACGCACGGATACATCCGGCCCGCGGGGGCGCCGATGTCGTCGCGGTGGTCGATGTCGCCCTCGACGACGGCGATCTCGCAGCTGCCGCAGACGCCTTCCCGACAGCCGGCGGACAGCGGGTATCCGGCGTGGGTCAGCGCGTCGAGCAGCGACTCGTCCGCCGGGACCGGGACCGTCCTGCCCGACCTGCCGCAGACGGCCTCGAACGCGACGTCGGGGCCGGCCGGTCTGACCGACGGACGGAAACGCTCCACGTGCAGCCGTTCCGCGGGGAACACCGCCTCGGCCGCCGCCAGCAGCGAGGCCGGACCGCAGCAGTACACCAGAGTGCCCGCGTCCAGCTCCGCGGCCAGCGCCCCCAGGTCCGGCCTCCCCTGGCTCCGGGTGGCGACGACCCGCACCGACTCCGCGTGCTCGGCGAGGAGTTCGGCGGCGAACGGCATGACCTCCGGCGAGGGCCCCGCGTACACCAGATCCGCCGGCACCCCCGCCCGCGCGGCGGCCCGGAGCATCGGCGCGACGGGTGTGATGCCGATCCCGCCGGCCAGGAACAGGTACCGCCGCGCGGGCAGCAGCGGGAAGTGGTTGCGCGGGGTCGACACGGTGAGCGGCCGGCCCCGGCGCAGATGGCGGTGGATGTACTCCGAGCCGCCCCGGCTGAGACGGTCGTGGCGGACGGCGACGCGGTAGGTGTCCAGGTCGGCCGGGTTTCCGCACAGGGAGTACTGCCGGGTGAGCCAGTTGGGCAGCCGCAGGTCGATGTGGGCACCCGGCTCCCAGGGCGCGAGGGGCCCGTCGGCGCCGCGCAGGGTCAGGGAGACGACGCCCTCGGCGACGGGGTCGATGCGGTCGACGACGGTCGCCTGGGTCGGTGTTGTCATCTGGGGGTCCCTTCGGGGGTGGTCAACAGGAGGTCCCTTCGGGGCGGGTCAGTAGAGCTTGCGGTAGGCGTCCTCGAGCTGTGCCTCGAACGCCTCCGGTGCGACGTCCAGGCCGAGTTGGTCGGTGACGACCTCGCCGACCGAGGGCATCTCCTCGGCGAGGGCCTGGCTGGCGGGGTCCCACAGTCGGGACCGGAGCAGGGCGCGGCCGCAGTGGAAGAACGCCTCGTCCACCTCGACGACGATGGCGAGCACCGGCCGCTTGCCCTGCGTCTCCATCCGGGCGAGGACATCCGGCTCGTCGGTGGCGTGGGCGCGGCCGTTGACCCGCAGCACCTCGCGCACCCCGGGGATCAGGAAGAGCAGCCCGATGCCGTCGTTCTCGGCGAGGTTGGTGAACGAGTCGGCGATCTTGTTGCCGGGCCGGTCGGGCAGGGCAAGGGTGTGCTCGTCGAGGACCTTCACGAAGCCCGGGTGGTCGCCCCGGGGTGAGCAGTCCGCGCGCCCTTCGGCGTCAGCGGTGGCCATCGTCAGGAACGGCGAGTGGGCGATGAACCGGCAGACGTGCCGGTCGAGTCGGCCGGTCTTCTTCGCCTCGTTCATGGCGTCGGGCTCACCGAGGCGGGCCCGCACCTCGTCGGGGGAGATCCGCCGGGGGCGGGTGTCGGTGGGCGTCATGAAGGGGTCCTTCCGGTGGTTCGGCAGGAGCGGTGGGCCGGTGGTCGCCGACGGCAGGGAGCGCCGCGCGCAGCCCGTCCGCGGATGACCGTCGTGGGCGGTTCCGCCGCAGTTCATGACAGTATTCTGAGCAATTACTCAGCTTTTTTGCTACTCGCTTTCACGGTGCGGATCAGGAGGTCCCATGCCGTCCGACCGACGCGGACTCGCCCCACGTAAACAGCCCAGACAGGTCCGGGCCGAGCTGACCCGCGAGCGCATCCTCGATGCGGCTGCTCACGTTTTCGGCGCGTACGGATACGCCGCGGGGACCACGAACCGGATCGCCGAGCGTGCCCGGGTGTCGATCGGTTCGCTGTATCAGTACTACCCGAACAAGGACGCGATCCTGGTCGAGTTGTTGACCCGTCACCTCGACGCCGGACGAGCCGCCATCTCGCGCTCGCAGGCGCAGGGGCTGCCGGAGTCACTGGAGGGCATGCTCCGCGTCTTCGTCCGGACCACCATCGACAACCACCTGGACGATCCGCGGCTGTTGCGGGTCATGGTCGAACAGGCTCCCCGCTCCGCCGAGTTGCTGGAGAAGGTGGAGGCCCACCAGGCGGAACGCCTCGCGTACACCGAGGAGTTGCTGCGTCACCACCCGGAGGTCCGGGTGGCGGACATCTACACCGCCTCGCGGCTCCTCGTGACCACGGTCGAGCTGGTGATCCACAAGGTCATCGCGGCGCCCGACCCCATCGACCTGGGCCGGTTCGAGGACGAACTCGTGGCCATGCTCCACCGCTATCTCAGCGGTCCGCCGAGCTGATCCGCAGCAGGTCCGCCGCGGCCTCGCGCGCCTCGTCGAGGGCGTCCGGGAAGATGTGCAGTCCGTGCGCCACGAGGCCGCCCTCGTGCACCAGCATCAGCGTCCGCCCCAGCCGGGCCGCCCTCGACGGGGCGATCTCCTCGGCGAGTTCGGTGAAGAGCGCGAGCATCCAGGCCTTCTGACCGGCGATGATCGGGTACGCGGGATGGGCGGGGTCGCTGATCTCGGCGTGCGCGTTGACCATCGTGCACCCCTTGGCCAGATGGTCCTCGGCCCAGTCGCGCACGGCGTCGAAGACGGCCAGGATCCGGCCCTCGGGCGTCCTCGCGGCCGCGAGGTAGGGGGCGAGGAAGGCACGCCAGCGCTCGTCCCGGTCGGCGAGGTACTCGACGACGATCTGCTCCTTGGAGCCGAACCGGTCGTAGAGGGTCTTCTTCGTCACGCCGGCCTCGGCGGCGATCAGATCCACGCCGACGGCATGGATGCCGCGTTCGTAGAAGAGCCGGCTCGCGGCCTCCAGGGCACGCCGGGCGCCCGGCGTCATGGCGATGCGCCGCGGCGTCGCCGCCTCACCCCCCGCACCGTCGCCCGTGCCGCTCGCCGCCCCATTCGCCGTTCCCGCACGCGTGCCGTGCGCGCCGGCGGTCATCGCATCGTCCGTCATGCCTCCCATAGTAGACCGATCTGTATACTCGACGTCGGGTAAACAGATCGGTTTACTCACTCTGCTTCGCGCAGCACCACGCCGCACGACGGGAGGAATCCATGAACGTCCTGCTCTCGACCGCCTTCGTGCTCACCTGGAGCTCCGGATTCATCGGGGCCAAGCTGGGCGCGGGCAGCGCGCCCGCGGTGACCGTGCTGATGTGGCGGTTCCTGCCGCTTGCCGTCGTCCTCGGGCTCGTCGCCGCGCTCTGCGCGCGGGCCTCCTGGCGCGGCCTCACGGTGCGCGACCTGGGCCGGCAGGCGGCCGTCGGGGCGCTGTCGCAGAGCGGCTACCTGCTCACCGTGTACTACGCCATCCAGCTCGGCGTCTCCAGCGGCACGACCGCGCTCATCGACGGCACCCAGCCGCTGGTCGCGGGCGCGCTCGCCGGGCCGCTGCTCGGCCACTACGTATCGCGCACCCAGTGGGTCGGCCTCGCCCTCGGCGTGAGCGGCGTCGTCATCGTCACCGCGGCCGATTTCTCGGGCGGCGGGGACGCCGCGTGGTGGGCGTATCTGGTGCCGTTCCTCGGCATGTTCTCCCTGGTGGGCGCCACGTTCCTGGACCGGCGCGCGCCCCGCGCCGTGGGCCCCGCGGTGTCGCTGACGGTCCACTGCGGCACCAGCGCCGTCGTCTTCACGGGACTCGCGCTGGCGGCGGGCGCCGCCACGCCGCCCGCCGAGGCCTCCTTCTGGACGGCGATCGGATGGCTCGTGGCGCTCTCCACCTTCGGCGGCTACGGCCTGTACTGGCTGATCCTGCGGCGTTCGGGCGTCACGCAGGTCAATACGCTGATGTTCCTCATGGCCCCGGTGACGGCTCTGTGGGGCGCCCTGATGTTCAAGGAGCCCTTCGGCCCGCAGACGATGACGGGTCTGGCCGTCGGGCTCGCGGCGGTGGTCGTGGTCCGGCGCGGCGCGCGTTCCGGGCGCGGTGCTTCGTCTACGCGCCGTGCGGCCCCGCCTGCGGCCCGGGTCGGCCGGGCGTCAGGAAGTCCTGCACCGCGGGCGCGTACCGGTCGGTGATCTCGGCGATGTCCGCGGCGCGCAGATGCGGGCCGCGGGCGATGCCGTACATCACGCCGAGGCCGAGCAGCATGCCGACGGCGAGCTCCGCGCGCAGCCCGGCGTCCGGCCCCGGCAGCCGCTCGCTCAGCCGCTGGACCACCTGGGCGCGGAAGTTGGCGCGCAGGATGTCGCCCTGCTCGCCGTGGAGCGGGGCGAAGACGATGCGCAGGATCGGGTCGGCGCCCCGCTCCGCCTGGCCGGTGAGCAGATGGCGGACCAGGTGTTGGCCGAGCTCCGCGAGGGGCGCGTCGAGGAACTCCGCGGCGTCGGCGTCGAACGACATGATCCGCGAGAACAGCGCGTCCTTGTTGCCGAAGTACTTCAGGATCAACGGGGCGCTCACCCCGGCCCGTTCGGCCACCGCCTTGAGGGTGATGTCGCCGTGCGCGTGCCGCGCGAGGAGATGGCGTGCGGCGCGCACGATGGCGTTCTTGGTCGTCTCGGCGTCCCTGCGGCCCGCGGGCGCGGCGAGCGCCGGGCGCGTGCCCGCATCGTCTCCCCCGTGCCCGTTCGCGCTCCGGCCTTCGATCGTGTCCCCGTATCCGTCGGTCATCTTCCCTCCAGGGCGGTCTCCTGGGCGGGCCCCCCGTGCCCGGTGGGTGTCCGCCCGCCTCCCGGGACCGTGTCCGAGGGTATGGCCAGGGCGGCCACGCAGGCGACGAGCGCCACGGCTCCCGCCATGGCGAAGGCGAGCTGGTAGCCGCCCAGGGTGGGGAACCGCAGGCCGCCCGCGGCGACGGCCGCACTGGACACGCTCTGCCCGATGGTCCGCATCAGGACGTTCACCCCGTTCGCGGAAGCGGTCTGCTCGACCGGCACCGCCCGCAGGATCAGGGTGGGCAGCGCCGAGTACGCGAACGTGGTCCCGGTCGACACCACCGCGGCGCCCACCATGATCACCCACAACTCCCTGCTGTCGACGATCCGTACGGCGTATCCGAGCGCCATGAAGACCGCGCCGACCGCCAGCGTCACCCGGGGGCCGCGCGCGGTCGAGACACGCGCCGACACCGGCGAGAGGAGCAGCATGATCAGCCCGTTGGGCAGCAGGCACAGGCCGGTCGCCACGATGGACAGCTCCAGTCCGTAGCCGCTCACCGCGGGCGCCTGGACGAGTTGCGCCGTCACCAACGAGTTGGCGTAGAAGGCGAATCCGGCCAAGAGCGCGGTGATGTGCGGCAGCGCCACGCGTCGCCCGGAGGCCAACCGCAGGTCGACGAGCGGTTCTTCGGTCCGCAGTTGCATCCGCCACCACAGGCACAGGATCACGACGGCTCCCACGAGGAGCCCGACGATCGGACCGCTGCCCCACCCCCACTGGCCGCCCTGCGACACGGCGAGCAGCAGACAGACCAGTCCGGCGGCCAGGCCCAGCGCGCCCCAGGTGTCGAACCTCCCCGCCGAGCGCACCGGCGACTCCCGCACGGCCCACCGGGCGAGCAGGAGCCCGCCGGTGCTGAGTGCGGCCGTCGCCCAGAACATGGCGTGCCAGTCCGCGTACTGCACGATGAGCGCGGCGAGCGGCAGCCCGAGCGCGGCGCCGATCCCCACCGTGGAGCTCATCAGGGCGACCGCCGACGCGGTGCGGTGCGGCGGGAGTTCGTCGCGCAGGATGCTGATGGACAGGGGGACCACCGCGGCGGAGGCGCCCTGCAGGGCGCGCGCGGCGATCAGCAGCCGGATGTCGGAGGTGAGTGCGCAGAGCACCGAGCCCCCGGCCATCAGACCGAGGGCGATGAGCAGGACGCGCCGCTTGCCGTACATGTCGCCGGCCCGCCCGAGTACGGGCGTGAGGACGGCTCCGGACAGCAGGGTGGCGGTGACCAGCCAGGAGACGGCTCCCGCCGAACTGTGCGTGAGCCGGGGCAGATCGGGCAGCAGCGGCACGACCACGGTCTGGGTGACGGCCATCAAGATGCCGCCGAAGGCCAGCACCGGGACGGCCAGTCGGGCGCGGAGGTCCCGTGCGTCACCCGGTATCGGAACGGCCCCCATGGCATCTCCCCCCACCCGTTCACCCCGGCCGAGGTGAATTCGAATTCACCATAGCGGGTGAATGCGCATTCACCCGCTATGGAATAGGGAGAGAAATGGTGGAGGACCGCGGATTCACGCCTCGCCGCGGGCCTCGGGGCGGCGGCAGGCGGCCCGGGTGGCGCGTCGTCGCCGTCCGCTGCCGCCTCGGGCGGAACGGCCTCCACCGGGGAGGCCGTCACGCACGGGGTCGGTCATACTGCCGCCCATGAACCGACTCCGTATCGGCCTGGTGGGCACGGGTCCCTGGGCCGCCGCGACATACGCCCCCGCGCTGGCCCGGCATCCCGGCGTCGACCTCGGCGGCATCTGGGGCCGCCGCCCCGAGGCCGCCGCCGAGCTCGCCGACGCCCATGGAACCAGGGCCTGTTCGGACGTGGACGAGTTGTTCGCCGCATGTGACGCCGTGGCGTTCGCGGTGCCGCCCGACGTCCAGGCGCCGCTCGCCGCGCGGGCCGCGGCGGCCGGCTGTCATCTCCTGCTCGACAAACCGCTGGCCACCACTGTGGACGGGGCCCGGGATCTCGCGGCGGCGGTCGAGCGCGCCCAAGTGGCGTCCGTGGTCTTCTTCACGCTGCGCTTCGCCGCCGTCAGCTCGGCCTGGGTGACCGAACAGGCCGCCGTCGGCGGCTGGTTCACCGGCCGGGCCGACTGGTACGGCAGCTTCTACGCGTCCGACGGCGACGCCCCGTACTCCTCACCGTGGCGCGCGAGCCGGGGCGGGCTGTGGGACGTGGGGCCGCACGCGCTGTCGATGCTGCTTCCCGTGCTCGGCGATGTGACGGCCGTGACGGCGGCGCCCGGCCCCCGGGACACCGTCCATCTGATCCTGCGGCACGCGAGTGGGGCGTCCAGCACGGCGGCACTCAGTCTCACCGCGCCCGCCAAATGTGCCGGGCTGACCGTCGAACTGCGCGGCGAGAGCGGGACGGTGACGCTGCCGGAAGGGGAGGAGGCCGGGGACGCGATCCGGACGGCGGTCGACGAACTCGTCGCGTGCGCGAGCAGCGGCAGGGCGCATCCGTGCGATGTGCGGTTCGGGTTGCGGGTCACGGAAATCCTGGCGCAGGCGGAGGAGTCCCTCACGGCCACGTGAACGCGTGAACACGTGATCTTTCAGACACCGCAGTGATCTCTCACGGCTCCGAACGACCGCTCCGGGGGCGCCACTTCGAGAGCGCCGGGCACAACCACGGGCGGTCGGTACCGTGGCCGCTACGTAATGGCGAGTGACGGCACCGACCGCAGCCGGTGGCCCTATCAAACCGGCGCGGGAAGAAGATCCGCGCGGTCCCGGACTGTTCCGATTCCGTCCACGCAGACCGGAATACGAACAGTTGTCCCACGCGCTTCCCGCGTCGACCCCATAGGCCCAGGGGGTACCCAATGCCGGGGAATTTCAGCCATTCTCGAGCTCCCCGGACAAGATGCCCCGCTGTTGTGCACGGGTGCCCGCCGACGATCAAACCTGCAGGTCGGTGACCCCGCACGCTCCATCATGCCTGAGCAACTGATCGTTTTCTTCGGGCAATGTTTATTACCAAAGCCGATGTGAATATTTAGACTGATCACGCTCCAACTCGGCGTGCACCAAGGGGATTACCCACCATGAACAAGTCGGCGCTCCGCGCTCTGCTCCGCGAACGACGCGCCCTCATAGCCCCCGAATCGCACGGCTTCGCCCGCCCGACGGGTCAGGGCCGGCGCGCCCCCGGCCTGTCCCAGCACCAGGTCGACCAGCTCCTCCACCGCACGTTCGGGACCTACCACCGGCTGGAATCCGGCAACTACCCCAACCCTCCGGCCTCACTTCTCCGCGATGTCGCCCGGCTGTTCGGGCTCAACGAACAGGAGTGGGTCTCCCTCTGCCGCTACGCGCTGCTCCAGGACCCGCCGGGGCCGCTGCACCTCTCCTCCGGCAAGGAGGTGCCCGGCGTCTGGCAGGAGGCGGTCGACGGCATCGGACACATGGCGTACGTGACGGACGCGTCCTGGGAGATGCTCGCCTGCAACGCGGCGTTCGCGGGCATGTTCCCGAACGGCAGAGTGCCGGGCAACACCCTGCGCTGGATGCTCCTCGACCCGAGCGGCCGCGAGACCCTGATGGACTGGCGCACGGCCTGGGCCCCGATGATCCTGCCGCAGCTGCGCGCCGCCCTGGCCACCCGGCCGGACGACGACATCCTGCGGCAGATCGAGAAGGAGGTCCTCGCCGATCCGGAGATCGCGGACCTGTACGCCGCCGGCAACGCGCATCCGCACCCCGACGGGGACGAGCGCCCCCTGCTGCACGCCCTGGAGGGTCCCGGCTGGGTCACCATGTGCGCGGCGCAGCCCATGACGGCGCCCGGCTCCCGGCTGATGATCCTCGTCTTCCACGCCGGGACGCGGCGCAGCACCACACAGGCGCCGACCCTCCGCTCGGAGTGAGTGCCGCCCCCTCCCGCCCGAACACGGCACACAACACCCCGCCACCTGACACCTCACCTCACCTCACCGCACAAACTTTCGACAGGGCCGTGCCCGCCGGGCCCCTGGCACGTCCGTCGAGCCGGACCGCAGCCCTCCGGATCTCGACAGGGCACTCGCCGCACAGTGCAGTACGTTGGCCACAGCCGACCTTTTGCACATCTCCGGGGAGGCCACCCCGTGACTGCTCACATACTCAGGCCCCACACCGTCGTCGGTGACCACAAGGTCACGACGGCCGAGATCGCCGACGACGTGAGCGCGCACCACGCCGACCATCCGCGCCTGCGTGCCCTGCTCCGCGTCATCGGCAACAGCGGAGTGCAGACCCGCTACTTCACCCGGCCCCTCGACTCCCCCACGGTGTCCGGGACCACCGACGTCGGCGAGCGCGTGCGCACCGCCTTCGCCGACTCGCTCGCCATGGCCGAGCGTGCCGCCGTATCGGCCCTGGACGCGGCGGGGCTCGCCCCGTCGGACATCGACGCGCTCGTCACCACGCACACCACCAGCTGGACCGTCCCCAATCTGGACGTCCATCTGGTGTCCCGGCTCGGCCTGCGTCCGGACGTGCGCCGCGTCGCGCTCAGTACGGTGGCGTGCCCGGGCGGCACTCAGGCCCTCATCCGCGCCGCCGACCTCCTCGCGGCGCGGCCGGGCAGCAGGGTCCTCGTGGTGGCCGCCGAGGTGCTCTCCAGCATCTACCACCACAGCGACACCGGCATCGAGTCGATGATCTACAAGGCCCTGTTCGGCGACGCGGCGGCCGCGACGGTCGTCGCCGACACCCGGCTGGGGCCGGGGCTCGCCGTCGACGACACCTTCGAGTACGTGCTCCCGGACAGCCTGGAGCGCCAGCGTGGCCGGATGGCCACGGACGGCATCCACTTCGATTCAACGAAACAGGTGCTGGCGGCGGTCACCGACGTGATGCCCCGCCTGCTGGAGTGGCTCGGCCCGCGACAGCTGGACTTCGCCGTGCTCCACCCCGGCAGCCCGCGCATCATCGCCGACACGGTCGCGGCCCTGCGCCTGGACGAGCACGCGGCACGGCACACCACGGACACGCTCAGCCACGAGGGGAATCTCGGCGGTGTCAGCATCCTGCGGGTCCTCGAACGGACCCACGCGGATCCGCCGGCGGACGGCGCGGAGGGCGCCGCCATCGCGTTCGGCCCCGGCTTCGCGGCCGCGGCGCTGCGGTGCCGCTGGCAGAGCTAGCCCGCTCCCGAAATCCGATTGCCCGCGCCCCGCCGCCCTGCTGAGGTGACCCCATGGATCACACGGCGGCGCTGGCCGCGTACGACCGGCAGATGCGCCAGGGCGCACCGGGCGAGGGCGACGGGACGCGGATCGAGCGCGTCGACGGTGTCGTACGGGCGACGGGGGCGGCGCACGACTGGAACGGCGTCCTGTGGGCCGACATCGACGCGGCGACGGCCGACGCCGCGATCGCGGCGCAGGTGCGCCACTTCACCGACACGGGAAGGGAGTTCGAGTGGAAGCTGCACTCCTACGACCGTCCCGCGGACCTCGCCCAGCGGCTCGTCGCCGCCGGGTTCGAGGCCGAGCCGCCGGAGACGCTCATGGTCGCCGAGGCCGACGCCCTGCCCCCGGGCCCCGGCCTCCCCAACGGCATCCGGCTGCTCCCGGTGACGGACGCGGCGGGCGCGCGGCTCATGGCCGAGGCGCACCTGGCCGCCTTCGGAGCGGACGACGCCGCCCTCAGCGAGCGGCTCGCCCGGCGCGTGCTCGACCGGCTCGCCCACGCACCGGACGAGATCGTCGCGGTCGTCGCCATGGCCGGTGACCTGCCGGTGTGCGGCGCACGGATGGAGCTCCGCCCGGGCACGGACTTCGCCGGCCTCTGGGGCGGCGGCACCGACCCGCGCTGGCGCGGCAAGGGCATCTACCGCGCGATGGTCGCCCACCGCGCCCGGATCGCCGTCGAGCGCGGTTACCGCTACCTCCAGGTGGACGCCTCGGACGACAGCCGCCCCATCCTGGACCGACTCGGCTTCGCCACGCTCTGCACCACCACGCCGTACGTGTACCGGCCGTAGCCGCCGCGCCCGGCACGCCGGTCTCCCGGCCTCAGCCGAGCAGCTTGACGATGGCCTCCGCCGTGTCCGTCTCGCCGAGCCGAGGGAAGATCTTCTCCACGCTGTTGCGGTGGGCGTCGGCGTCCATGTCGGTCACGGCGTCGACGGCCACGGTGACGTGGTAGCCGTGCTCGTGCGCCGCGCGGGCCGTGGACTCCACGCCGATGCTGGTGGCGATGCCGGTGACGACGACCTGGGTGACGCCGCGGCGGCGCAGCTGCAGGTCCAGGTCGGTGCCGTAGAACGCGCCCCACTGCTGCTTGGTGACGACGATGTCACCGTCCGTGCGCCCCAGTTCGGGCACCAGCTCCGCCCAGTCCGCGGGCACGTCACCCGCGCGCGCCGGGGTCTCGGTGCGGCCCGGGGCGCCGCCCGTCACGCGGACCAGGACCACGGGCAGGCCACGCGCACGGAAGGCGTCGGCCAACGCGGCGGACCGTTCGACGATCTGCTGCGCGGGGTGGGCCGTCGGCAGTGCGGTGATGCCCTTCTGGAGGTCGACGACGACGAGGGCTGTGGAGGGGTCAAGGACGGTGGCGGTCATGGGGAGTTGCCTTTCGTTGGTGCTGTTTCTCCGGCTCGCTGCTGTGTTGCCGGATGGGGTTCTGGTCTTTGGCCTCTTGTGTGAACTGCCCTCATCGGGACGGAGGTTGGGAAGTGCATCCGGTCAAGGGGATGTCCGGGTCCGGCTCGTGCGGGACCGAAGTGCCCGGTCCGCCACGGTCAGGACGATCAAGGCCAGGGCCAGGACGCCGCCGACGGCGCCCATGAGGTGGAGCCCGCCGTCGTCGGCCCGCTGCCCGTAGGCGAGGCCGATCAGGCCGGAGGCCGTGATGGCGCCGAGGTACTGGGCGGTGCGCTGGAGTCCGGCCGCGGCGCCGATCGCGTCGGCAGGCGCGTACTGCTGCACGGCCGCCTGGTTGGCGGTGCCCATGAGCCCCTGCGGAACACCGAAACAGGCGCCGGTCAGGAGCAGTACGGCGAGCGGCGTGGAGCCCGACGTGCAGAGCAGCAGCGCGCTCCCCGCCGTCAGCAGCACCGCGGCCACGGTGAGCGGCGCCCGGATGCCCTTCGTCCGCGCCCCGATCAGCGAACAGGCCAGCGCGGCAAGGGACATGGGCAGCATCACGAATCCGGTGTGCAGCGACGAGTAGCCGCGCTCCTCCTCCAGCCACTGGGTGAAGCCGTACAGCACGCAGTACACGACGAGGTAGCTGAGCCCGTGCCGCAGATAGGTGCGGGCGAGCGCGCGGTTGGCGCCCAGCATGCGCAGGTCGATGAAGGGGCTCGGGTGGCGCAACTGCCACCAGGTGAGCACGGCCGACAGCACGACGGCGGGGGCGAGCAGCCACCACAGCGGGTGGCGCAGGTCGAGGAGGAGGACGACCGGGCAGCAGAGCGCTCCGGTGAAGAGCAGTATGCCGAGCGGATCGAGCCCGCCGGCCCGGCCACCGCCTCCGCGCCACCGGCCGGCCGCACCCTCTTCCGGCCTTCCCCGGACCTGGCTGCCCGCACGCGGCGGGTCGCTCGGAATCCAGCGCAGGGCGCTGCCGTACGCGAGCAGCGCGACCGGCACGTTGACGGCGAAGATGCCGCGCCAGCCCGCGGTCGCGACGAGGAGGCCGCCGAGCGTCGGCCCGACCGCCGCGCTGCCGAGCGCGGCGAACGAGAGCCGGCCGAGGACGGTACGCGGGGTGGGGCGCCCGAGCCGTACGGACTCGGCGCGCAGGACGGCCATCGCCGCCGGGTACGCGGCCGACGTCCCGACGCCGAGCAGCAGCCTGGAGACGAGCAGCCAGCCGAAGCCGGGAGCGAGCGCCCCGACGAGACCGGACGCGACGACGACCACGAGGCCGCCGAGGAAGACCCTGCGCGGGCCGACGCTGTCGGCGAGCCTGCCGAGGACGGGCTGGCCGACGGCGCTCGCCAGGTAGAGCACGGAGACGAGCCAGGCGGTGTCGGAGGCGCCCACGCCGAAGTCGTGGCCGATCGCCACCAGGCCGGTGGAGATCATCGTGGTGTTGAGCGGGTTGAGCAGGGAGCCGAGGAGCAGAGGCGCGGTGAGCCGCGCGCCGAAGCCGGGCCGCTCCCGCGCCGCCGGGTCCGCCCGTGCGGGCGATGTGGCTCTCACTTGCGCACCAGTCGCTCCAGGAGCTCGACGGCGTCCGCCAGTTGGCGCCGCTCGGCCGGGTCGAGCTCCTCGGCGACGGCCACCGACAGCCAGTTCTGCTTGGCGGCGCGCGCGTCGCCGAGCGTGCGGCGGCCCTCGTCGGTCAGGGAGAGGACGGACTGCCGGCCGTCGTCGGGGTCGGGGGTCCGCTCGACGAGCGCCAGGGACTCCAGGGCGCCCACGGTCATCCGCATCGACTGGGGTCGTACGAACTCGGCCCGCGCGAGGCCGGCGGTGGTCGCCGGGCCCTCGCGATCGAGCCGGGAGAGCACGGACCGCTGCGTGGGACTGAGGCCGCTCCCGGGCGACGCGCCGCGCAGCCTGCGCACGAAGCGCCCGACGACGTTCGTGAGGTCGGCGGCGACTTGCTCCGGCGTCGGATCGTCCAGGTGCTCGGTCATGTCGGCAAGCCTACGATTCAGACAGGCAAACTTGCAAGCTTACCTGTCGACCTGGTGGCGCCCTCCCCAGTCGGCGCCGTGCGGCACGAGGAACGGGCGGGCCCACACGCGGCCCGCCCGTTCCTCCGCGGAATGTCGTTACGGGAGGCCGTGCACCTTCGGCCCGACGGAGCCCGACCACACGCCGCCCGCCGTCGCGTCCCAGTTCGTGGACCACGTCATGGCCCCACGGAGGCCGGGGTACGTCTTCGAGGGCTTGAACGAGCCGCAGCCGGTGCCGCGGGTGAGGCAGTCGAGAGCGTTGTTCACGACCGACGGCGTCACGTAGCCGCTGCCGGCGGCGCGTGTCGACGCGGGTACGCCCAGCCCCACCTGTGACGGATCGAGGCCGCCTTCCAGCTGGATGCAGGCGAGCGCGGTGAGGAAGTCGACGCTGCCCTGGCTGTAGACCTTGCCGTCGCAGCCGAGCATCGAACCGCTGTTGTAGTACTGCATGTTGACGACGGTGAGGATGTCCTTCACGTTCAGCGCCGTCCGGAAGTACCCGCCGGACGTGGACTGCATGTCGATGGTCTGCGGCGCCATCGTGAGGACCAGCTTCGGGCCCGCCTTCGCGGCGAGCTGGCGCAGCGCCTTCGTCATGTAGGTCGGGTTGAGGCCGTTCTCCAGGTCGATGTCGACGCCGTCGAAGCCGTACTCCTGCATCAGCGCGTAGGCGCTGTTCGCGAACGCCGTGGCGGAGGCGTCACTGTTGACCGAGACGCTGCCCTTCTCGCCGCCGACCGAGAGGATCACGGACTTGCCCGCGGCGCGCTTCGCGGCGATGTCCGCCTTGAAGTCGGCGGGCGAGGCGTAGCCCACGGCCGGGTCCAGGGTGAAGGCGATCTGGCCGGGCGTGGAGGTGGCGTCGGCGAAGGAGACCGCGATGATGTCGTACTGCGCCGACACGTCCCGCAGCTTCTGCACGGTCGCGCCGTTGTCGAAGTTCTGCCAGTAGCCGGTCAGGGCGTGCTTCGGCACCGGACCGCCGTCTCCGCCGCCGCCCTTCGCGGTCCGCGCGGACACCGCCGCCGACTTCGCCGACTCACCCGCCGCGTTCACGGCGCTCACCTGGAAGCTGTAGGCGGTGTCCGGCGCGAGGCCGGTGGCGGTCGTGGAGGCGCCGCCGACCGAGGCGACCTTCGTGCCGTCGCGGTAGACGGTGTACCCGGTGGCCGTGGCGACCGGGGTCCAGGACAGGTCCACCGACGACGAGGTCGTCCCGCCCGCCGCGAGGCCGGCCGGGACAGCAGGTATCTCCACCGGGTCGGTGCCGCCGCCCCCGTCGGGCCCGAGGACGCTGACATCGTCCACGTAGTACGCGCTCTGCCCGTACCAGCCGTGCGTGTACACGGTGACGGACGTGGTGTTCGCCCCCGTGGTGAAGCTGGTGGAGAGCTGCTGCCAGGAGGAGTTGCCGGGCGTCCAAGTCGACACATCGGTGGTCCCGGTGCCGCGGGCGCCGAGGTAGGCGTAGCTGCCCTGAACCCAACTGCTCAGCTTGTACAAGGAGTTGGGCTTCACGGCGACGACCTGGGAACACTCTGCGGTGTCCTGGCCCGACGGCGTGGCCTTGAGGGCCTTCGCGCCGCCGCGCACGGGAGAGGAGACGGCGGCGCCGCTGCCTGCGGTGCAGGTCCAGTTGCTCAGACCCGCCTCGAACCCGGCGTTCTTGGCGACATTGACATCCGCCGCGGCGGCGTCCGCCGACTGCGCGGGTGCGGCGAGCGCGGTGACGGCGAGCGCGGCGGCCGCACCGGCGCCGATCACCGCGCCGATTCTCCGGCGAATGCCGGAGCGGCCCTGACGTACACGGTCCACGGATTACCCCCAGGGAGAGGTGAAGGACGGAAGTGAACGACGGTGGCCACCGCTACTGCGGGCAAAGCTGGTCCAGACCAATCGAGTTGTCAAGGTCTCCGGAGAGACGAATCCGCCGCGCAGTCACGGCTCCCGGTGCGCAACCACACGGGAGCCCGCCCCCGAATCGGGGACGGGCTCCCACGGAACGTCCGGCTCCGCAGTGCGCGCTGGGCGCTGCCGCTAGCGGATCGGCATCCCCGACAGCGTCCGCGCGATGACCAGGCGCTGGATCTCGCTGGTGCCCTCGAAGATCGTGTAGATCGCGGCGTCGCGGTGCATCCGCTCCACCGGGTACTCGCGGGTGAAGCCGTTGCCGCCGAGGATCTGCACGGCCTGCGCGGTGACCTTCTTGGCGACCTCGCTCGCGTACAGCTTCGACATGGAGCCCTCGGCCGACTCGAACTTCTTGCCGGTGGTGGCCATCCAGGAGGCGCGCCACACCAGGAGACGGGCCGCGTCGATCTGGGTGCGCATGTCGGCGAGCTGGAAGGCGACGCCCTGGTTGTCGATGATCGGCCGGCCGAACTGCGTACGCGTTTTGGCGTACTCCAGAGCCTCCTCGTACGCGGCACGGGCGGTACCCACCGCCATGGCGCCGACCGCCGGGCGGGAGGCCTCGAAGGTGGCCATCGCGGCGTTCTTCACCCGCTCGCCGCCCGCCTTGGCGCGCTCCCGGGCGCGGGCCAGGCGCTCGTCCAGCTTCTCCTTGCCACCGAGCAGACAGTGGCCGGGGACGCGCACGTCCTCCAGGACGACCTCGGCGGTGTGCGAGGCGCGGATGCCGTGCTTCTTGAACTTCTGCCCCTGGGCCAGGCCGGGGGTGTTCGGCGGGACGATGAAGGAGGCGTGCCCCTTCGAGCCGAGCTCCGGGTCGACCACCGCGACGACCACGTGGACGTTGGCGATACCGCCGTTGGTCGCCCAGGTCTTCGTGCCGTTGAGGACCCACTCGTCCTTGGCCTCGTCGTAGACGGCGCGGGTCCGCATGGCCGCCACGTCGGATCCGGCGTCGGGCTCGGAGGAGCAGAAGGCGGCGACCTTCACGTCGTTCACGTCGCCGTACATCTGCGGGATCCAGGTGCCGATCTGCTCCTCGGTGCCGTTGGCGAGGACGCCGACGGCGGCCAGACCCGTGCCCATGATGGACAGGCCGATACCGGCATCGCCCCAGAAGATCTCCTCGGTCGCCATCGGGATGCCGAGGCCCGAGGGGTCGAAGAACTGCTGGGCGTAGAAATCGAGCGAGTAGATCCCTATCTTCGCGGCTTCCTGGATGATGGGCCACGGGGTCTCTTCGCGCTCGTCCCACTCGGCGGCCGCGGGGCGGATCACATCGGCGGCGAACCCGTGGAGCCAGTCCCGGACCTCCTTCTGTTCGTCGTTGAGTTCCATGGTGAACTCGGCCATGACCCCTCCAGGACCTGCGATCAGCTGCGACGTTACTTGCGGTAACCGCAGTGTGTTACCGGCCAGTAGTCCATGTCAACTCCCGGCAGCCCGTTCGATGGGCACCCGCCGGCGGGTGTTACGTTGCGCGTGCGTCACCGATTCAGCACGGGCGGGGAGAAACGATGGAGACCACGCAGCGGACCGAACAGCAGCGGTCCGCGGAGCACCGACGGCGCGAGCTGCTCGAGGCCGCCGACCGGGTGGTGCTCCGCGACGGCCCCGGCGCCTCGATGAACGCCATCGCCGCCGAGGCGGGCATCACCAAGCCGATCCTCTACCGCCACTTCGGCGACAAGGGCGGCCTGTACGCGGCGCTCGCCAAACGGCACACGGACGCCCTCCTCGAAGCCCTGCGCGCCGCGCTCGACGCACCCGCCGAGCGCAGGGAACGCGTCGAGGCCACCCTCGACACCTACCTCGCGGCCATCGAGGCCCGTCCCCAGGTCTACCGCTTCCTGATGCATCCGTCGGAGGCCCCCTCCCCCGGCGAGCAGGGCTTCGACGTCGGACTGCACTCCGCCCCGCTGCTGCGCCGGCTCGGCGAGGAGCTCGCCGAAGTCATCGAGGAGCGCGTCGACCTCGGCCCGGAGAGCGCCGAGCTCGCCCGGGTGTGGGGACACGGCATCGTCGGCATGATGCACGCGGCCGGCGACTGGTGGCTCGGCGAACGGCCGTGCCCGCGCGCCCAGTTGGTGCGCAGCCTCGCCGACCTGCTGTGGGGCCGGCTCGCCGCGGCCGGCAACCGCGTCGGCGGCCCCGGCTTCTGACGTCCGGGAGCGGGCGCCGGGCCCGGCCCGGGAGGCCGGCGTCAGGAGTTCCAGGAGGCCTTGGCGGCGGCCCGCAGCACCCTGCGGCGCCGCCAGCCCGTGACGTGGTCGGTGTAGACACCGCCGTCCAAGTGGTCGCACTCGTGCTGAAGACAGCGCGCGAACCAGCCCGTGCCGTGCACCCGTACGGGCTCCCCGTGCAGGTCGACCCCCTCGACCACGGCGTGGTCGAAACGCGGTGTGCCGGCCTCCAGACCGGGCAGCGAGAGACAGCCCTCCGGGCCGCGCACCGTCACACCGTCCGCCTCCACGAGCCGGGCGTTCACCACGTGCCCGAGATGGCGGACGTCCTCGTCGTCCGGGCAGTCGTACACGAAGACCCGCAGGCCCACGCCGATCTGGTTCGCGGCGAGCCCCACCCCCCGGGCGGCGTACATCGTGGCGAACATGTCCTCGACGAGCCGCGCCAGTTCGGGACCGAAGTCGGTGACCTCCGCACAGGGCGCGTGCAGCACGGGGTCACCGAGCAGGGTCAGAGGTCGTACGCGCCCCGAGGCGCCCGGGATCGTGCCGTGTCGCATGGCGGCAAGAGTACGGTCCGTGGGTAGGAGCGGCACCGGCGAGGTGCCGAGGTGGTGCCGTGATTCGGGCTTGCCAGTGGATCTCGATAGGCTGAGCAGCGAATCGATGCCGGGGGCAGGCGCGGCGCCGTACGCAAGGAGGATCTCGACAGATGTCAGGCAACACGGACCCGCTGTCGCCGCGGGCCAAGCTGGCCGTGACGGCGGGCAAGGCGGCCGCGGCGGTGTCACGCGCGGCAGGCCGCGGCAGCGGATCGGTGATCGGCGGCAAGGTCGCGCTCAGGCTCGACCCCGAACTGCTCGGACGGCTCGCCACACACCTGGACGTGGTCCTCGTGTCGGCCACCAACGGCAAGACGACCACCACGCGACTGATCGCCGAGGCGCTGCGCGCCAGCGGCCCGGTGGTGTCGAACGCGCTGGGCGCCAACATGCCCGCCGGAATCACCTCCGCCCTCGCGGGCGGTTCGGACGCGCGGTTCGGCGTGATCGAGGTCGACGAGAAGTACCTCGCGGGCGTCGCCCGTGACGTCGACCCCAAGGCGATCGCGCTGCTGAACCTCTCGCGCGACCAGCTCGACCGCGCCGCGGAGACCCGCATGCTCGCCGAGCACTGGCGCGAGGGCCTCGCCGGTTCCAAGGCCGTGGTCATCGCCAACGCCGACGACCCGCTGGTCGTCTGGGCGGCCTCCTCGTCGCCGAACGTGGTGTGGGTGGCGGCCGGCCAGGAGTGGAAGGACGACGCCTGGTCGTGCCCCTCCTGTGGTGGCGTCATGCAGCGCCCCGGGGACGACTGGTTCTGCGGCGAGTGCGGTTTCCGCCGCCCCGCGCCCAGCTGGGTGCTCTCCGGCGACCACGTCCTGGACCCGCACGGCTCGGCCTGGCCGATCCATCTGCAGCTGCCGGGCCGGGCGAACAAGGCCAACGCCGCCTCCTCGGCGGCCGTCGCCGCCGTGTTCGGCGTGCCGCCGCAGGTCGCCCTGGAGCGCATGTACCAGGTGCAGGCCGTCGCCGGCCGCTACGACGTCGTGCAGTTCCAGGGCCGCGACCTGCGCCTGCTGCTCGCGAAGAACCCCGCGGGCTGGCTCGAAACGTTTTCGCTGATCGACCCGCCGCCGACCCCGGTGATCCTCTCGGTGAACGCGCGCGGCGCCGACGGCACCGACACCTCCTGGCTGTGGGACGTCGACTACACGCGCCTCGCCGGTCACCCGATCTTCGTGCTCGGCGACCGCAAGCTGGACCTCGCCGTGCGCCTGGAGGTCGCGAACCTGGACTTCCGGGTCTGCGAGAGCCTCGACGAGGCGGTGCAGCTCGCCCCGCCCGGACGCATCGAGACCATCGCCAACTACACCGCGTTCCAGGACCTGCGCCGTCGCGTCGGCAACTGACCCACCGGCCCCCTTTACCGGCCCCTCAAGAATTTCGTAGGGACGAATGAGCATGAGCGACAACAGCCTGCGGCTGGTGTGGGTCTACCCCGACCTGCTGAGCACGTACGGAGACCAGGGCAACGCCCTGGTCGTGGAGCGCCGCGCCCACCAGCGCGGCCTCCAGGTCGAGCGCTACGACGTGCGCAGCGACCAGCCGGTGCCCACCTCCGGCGACATCTACCTGATCGGCGGCGGCGAGGACCGCCCCCAGCGCCTCGCGGCCGAGCGGCTGCGCCGCGACGGCGGCCTGCAGCGGGCGGTGGGCAACGGCGCGATCGTCTTCTCCGTCTGCGCCGGCTACCAGATCCTCGGCAACGAGTTCATCAACGACCTCGGCCAGCGCGAGCCGGGTCTCGGCCTGCTCGACGTGGTCTCCACCCGCGGCGAGGGCGACCGGTGCGTCGGCGACGTCCTCGGCGACATCGACCCGCAGCTGGGCCTGCCTCCGCTGACCGGTTTCGAGAACCACCAGGGCATCACGCACATCGGCCCGTCCGCGCGTCCCTTCGCCCGCGTCACGCTCGGCCGGGGCAACGGCACGGGCGACGGCACCGAGGGCGCGTACAACGGCACCGTCTTCGGTACGTACATGCACGGTCCCGTCCTCGCCCGCAACCCGCTCATCGCGGACCTGCTCCTGAAGCTGGCCCTCGACGTGAACGCGCTGCCGCCCACGGACGACCGCTGGTACGAGGCGCTGCGCAACGAGCGCATCGCGGCCGCCCAGCAGCCCGCCTGACCCCGGAAGAACAACCCGCGCGACACGCGGGAGGAGAGCCCGCTTGACGCCCCGCCCGCACATGTGAGCGGGGCAGTCCAGCCCTCGGACGCCCGATGCCGCCCCGCCCCCCGGCGCCTATAGGGTGGCGGGGATCCAGCCGGACGACGTGGTCCGGTCATCGACCCACGTTGCAAAGGTATTCCGGGCCATGCGCATTGGTGTCCTGACCTCCGGCGGCGACTGCCCCGGCCTGAACGCCGTCATCCGTTCCGTCGTGCACCGCGCGGTGGCGGACCACGGCGACGAGGTCATCGGCTTCCACGACGGCTGGAAAGGCCTCCTGGAGTGCGACTACCGCAAGCTGGACCTCGACGCGGTGGGCGGCATCCTCGCCCGCGGCGGAACGATTCTCGGCTCCTCGCGCGTGCAGCCCGCCCATCTGCGGGACGGCGTGGAGCGCGCCAAGGGCCACGTCGCCGACCTCGGCCTCGACGCGATCATCCCGATCGGCGGTGAGGGCACCCTCAAGGCGGCCCGGCTGCTCTCCGACGCGGGTCTTCCCATCGTCGGCGTGCCCAAGACGATCGACAACGACATCGCCGTCACCGACGTCACCTTCGGCTTCGACACCGCCGTGGGCGTGGCGACCGAGGCGCTCGACCGGCTGAAGACGACCGCCGAGTCCCACCAGCGCGTCCTCATCGTCGAGGTCATGGGGCGGCACACCGGCTGGATCGCCCTGCACTCGGGCATGGCCGCCGGCGCGCACGCCATCGTCGTCCCGGAGCGCCCCTTCGACATCGAGGAGCTGGCGGCGAAGGTCGGCGAACGCTTCTCCGCCGGCAAGAAGTTCGCGATCGTCGTCGCCGCCGAGGGCGCGAAGCCCCGCGCCGGCTCCATGGAGTTCGACGAGGGCGGCAAGGACGTCTACGGCCACGAGCGGTTCGCCGGCATCGCCCGCCAGCTCTCCCTCGAACTGGAACAGCGCCTGGGCAAGGAGGCGCGGCCGGTGATCCTCGGCCACGTCCAGCGCGGCGGCACCCCCACCGCGTACGACCGCGTCCTCGCCACCCGCTTCGGCTGGCACGCCGTGGAGGCCGTGCACCGCGGCGAGTTCGGCAGGATGACGGCGCTGCGCGGCACGGACATCACGATGGTGTCGCTGGCGGAGGCCGTCGAGACCCTGAAGACCGTGCCCGACGAGCGGTACGCGGAAGCGGAGTGCGTGCTCTAGGTCCGGCCCCGTCGTCTTACTCGCCCCCGGTCGTGTCAGCGGCCGGGGGCAGTTCTACTCTGGTGCCGTCACACGTCGCACAATCCGCACGAATCAGGAGCCACTGGATGGATCACAGCGGGCACGGCATGAACATGGATCTGCCGCCGTTCACGCTGGGGCGAGGCCTGGAACTGTCGGCCGACCCCTTCTTCCTCATCGGCTGCCTGGTGGCCCTCGCCCTGTACGGGTGGGGCGTGGCCCGGCTCGTGCGGCGCGGCGACAAGTGGCCGGTCGGCCGCACGATCGCGTTCGTGAGCGGCATCCTCACGGTGCTGCTCGTGATGTGCACCAAGCTCAACGACTACGGCATGGTCATGTTCAGCGTGCACATGTCCCAGCACATGGTGATCAGCATGCTCTCGCCGATCCTGCTGCTGCTCGGCGCACCGATCACCTTGGCGCTGCGGGCCCTGCCGGTGGCGGCGCGCGGCAGCAAGGGCCCGCGCGAGTGGCTGCTGTGGCTGCTGCACAGCCGGTACATCAAGATCATCACGCACCCCGCGTTCACCATCCCGCTCTTCATCGCGAGCCTGTACGCGCTGTACTTCACACCGCTCTTCGACACCCTGATGGGCTCCAGGGCGGGCCACATCGCGATGATGGTGCACTTCCTCGCCGTCGGCCTGGTCTTCTTCTGGCCGATCATGGGCGTCGACCCGGGCCCGCACCGCCCCGGCTACGTGATGCGCATGCTGGAGCTCTTCGCCGGCATGCCGTTCCACGCGTTCTTCGGCATCGCGCTGATGATGGCCACCCAGCCGATGATCGGCACCTACATGCACCCGCCCGCCTCGCTGGGCATCGACGCGCTCGCCGACCAGGAGGCCGCGGGCGGCATCGCCTGGGCCTTCAGCGAGATCCCGTCCGTGGTGGTCCTGGTCGCCCTGCTCTTCCAGTGGCGCAAGTCCGAGGACCGCGAGGCGCGGCGCAAGGACCGTGCCGCGGACCGCGACGGTGACAAGGAGCTGGAGGCGTACAACGCCTACCTGGCCTCACTGGCCTCTCGCGGACGCTAGCGCCGAAGGGTCCTTCGGGGTGACGATGGCCTGAGGACCGAGGTCTCGGCGCACGGGCGCCGCAGACCGCCGGGAGGAGGCTGAGCGATGCCCAGTTCCACGCAGACCATGGGTGGGTTCACCATCGGAGGGCTGGTCATGGTGACGGCCTACACGGTGGCCCTCGGAAGCAACGGCTGGCTCTGGTTCGGCTGGGTGGTGGTCGGGCTGATCACGCTGGCGATGGTCCTGTCCCGCGGGACGCCCTGAGGCCCGGGCGACCCCGCCTGGGCCCAGACGGCCCGGCAGAACTCGTCAGAACCCGTCAGAAGCGGAAGACGTGACCGGTGTCGCTCTCCATGACGCAGGCGTTCGGGTAGGTCTTGTGCCAGCTGACGTCCCGGCCCCGGAACGTGCCGGTGGCGGTCGCGGTGACCGGCTCGAACTCCTTCGTGCACACCCGCGGGGCCGCCCGGAGGGCCTCGAGGTCGCCGGCCGCGTCGCCGATCTCCGCACAGGCCTCGGCCGCCGCGGGATGGTGCCCTGACGGCTTCGGCTCGCACTGCAGCAGCACCCCACGGACCCAGGTGTTCCCGTCGCCCGAGAGGGTGAGGAAGAGCCCGCGGTTCGGGGCGGGAGCGGCGTCCGCCGCCTGGGCGGGGACGGCCGCGGCGAGCGCGATGAGGGTGACGGCCGCGAGAGCGAGCGGGCGCGTGCGGCGCGTGCCGACACGGGTGGAGCGGGCGCTCGTGGGGACCGGGTTCATGAGGGCCGGGCTCATGCTGACCTCCGGAAGGGGGTTCGGTGACGTTCCGTGGTGGCGGGAACGCCGGGCAGAGGCCAGGGCACTCCCCGTACGGGCCGCCGACCCAGCCGCCGCGCCGGTCGGTCCCCCGCGCGGCCGCACGCAAGGGCCCGAACGGGCTCTCGCATCCGCGCCGTCGATTGGCTACTGTGCGTCGGCACCGGGTCGAGGGGGAAGGCTGCCGCCATGTTCTACCTACTGCTCAAGCACGTGATCCTCGGCCCACTGCTCCGGGTGATGTTCCGGCCGAGGATCGAGGGACTGGAGCATGTGCCCGACAACGGCGCGGCGATCGTCGCTGGCAACCATCTGTCGTTCTCCGACCACTTCCTGATGCCGGCGATCATCAAGCGCCGGATCACCTTCCTCGCTAAGGCCGAGTACTTCACGGGGCCCGGCATCAAGGGCCGGCTGATCGCCGCGTTCTTCCGCAGCGCCGGACAGATCCCGGTGGACCGCTCCGGCAGGGAGGCGGGCCAGGCCGCCATCCGTGAGGGGCTCGGCGTACTGCGCAAGGGCGAGCTCCTCGGCATCTATCCGGAGGGCACCCGCTCGCACGACGGGCGGTTGTACAAGGGCAAGGTCGGCGTCGCGGCGATGGCGCTCAAGGCGCAGGTGCCGGTGGTCCCGTGCGCCATGATCGGCACGTTCGAGGCCCAGCCGCCCGGCCGGAAGGTCCCGAAACTGAAGCGCGTGACGATCCGCTTCGGCGAGCCCCTCGACTTCTCCCGTTACGTCGGTATGGACGGCGAGAAGGCGGTGCTGCGGGCCGTCACCGACGAGATCATGTACGCGATCCTCGGGCTCTCCGGACAGGAGTACGTGGACAAGTACGCGGCGGTGGTGAAGGCGGAGGAGGCGGAACGCGCCGCGGCGGGCGTCAGGGAGCCGCGGAAGTTCCCACGGATGCCGCTGAGCTGACGGGCTTGCCCCCCTGCCCCTGGCGCCGGTGCAACCGCCGGGGTGCGGTCCGGCCAGGGCCGGGGCCCGTCTCTGCTGAGAGCAGATGCCGTCCCGTGGAGCGCCCCACAGGACGTACGGTCCGATCATGAAGAACGCGATGGTGATCGGAGCGACGGGACAGACCGGGCGCGTGACGGTCGGGGCACTGGCCCAGGACGGCTGGGCGGTGACGGCGGCGTCCCGGGGAGCGGGGCGTGACGAAGGGTGGCCCGAGGACGTGCGGGTCGTGCGTCTCGATCGCGAGGATGACGCGGCGCTCGCCGACGTGCTCGGCGACGGCGTGGATCTGGTGGTCGACACGGTGGCGTTCACCGCGGCGCACGCCCGGCAGTACGCCCGCCTCGCCGACCGGATCGGGTCGGCTGTGGTGCTCTCCAGCGGGACGGTGTACGAGGACGAGCAGGGCCGCAATTTCGATACCCAGGACGAGACGGACGGCTTCCCCCGCCTTCCCGTGCCGATTCCGGAGACGCAGCGCACGGTGGCGCCGGGCGACGGCAGCTACAGCACCCGCAAGGCCGAACTGGAGCGTGAACTGCTCGCGCTCGGTGACCGGCTGCCGGTGACGATGGTGCGGGCCGGGGCGATCCACGGGCCGCACTGCCGTGCGCCGCGCGAGCTGTACTTCGTGAAGCGGAATCTGGACGGCCGACGTACACGTGTGCTCTCGTACGGCGGACTCAGCCGCTTCCACCCGGTGAGCGTGCACAACATCGCGGAGCTGGTACGGCTCGCCGCCGCGAAGCCCGGCGCCCGGGTGATCAACGCGGGCGATCCCCACGCGCCCACGGTCGCCGAGATCGGCGCGGCCGTGGACGCCGTGATGGGCTTCCGGAGCGAGACGGTGACCGTGCCCGGCGCGGCGCCCCACCAAAACGTCGGCGTCACGCCGTGGTCCACGGCGCATCCGGTCGTCTACGACATGTCCGCCGCGGAGCGCGAACTCGGCTACCGCGCGGTGACGACGTACGACGAGGCGCTGGAAGAGACCGTCTCCTGGATCACCCGGCGGCTGGCGGGCCGGGACTGGCGCGAGGCGTTCCCGGCGATGGCCGCGGCCTACGACCCGTCGACCGACCTCTTCGACTACGCGGCGGAGGACACCTGGCTGAGGGGCCGCAAGGCCTGAGGCCGTACACCGAACCGGCCGCCACCGGGTTAAAGCACCCGATGACGGCCGGTTCGGCGTCAGTTCCTTGCGGCCGCTACGGCTTCGGTGTGGCGTGCGGGCCGCAGGTCACGTCCGAGGCGTCCGACGTGCCGGTCAACAGGTAGGTGTCGACACGGTTGTTGACGCACGGGTTGACGAGTCCGGTGACCCCGTGGGAACCGGCTCCCTTCTCCGTGATCATGCGGGAGCCCTTGAGCCGCTTGTGCAGTTCGACGGCGCCCGTGTACGGGGTGGCCGCGTCACGCGTGGACTGCACGATCAGCGTCTTCGGCAGACCCTTGTGGCTGCGGACCTCCAGCGGGGTCTGCTGCTTGCTCGACCAGGTCGCGCAGGGCAGGTTCATCCAGGCGTTGGCCCAGGTCATGAAGGGGCTCGTCCGGTGGATGCGGGAGTTGTCGCGGTCCCACTTCTGCCAGCTGCGCGGCCACTTGGCGTCCGCGCACTCGACGGCCGTGTAGACGGCGTTGCTGTTCTCCGAGGCGGCGTTGCCGGCCTTGTCGCTCAGGTCGGGGCTGGCCGCCGCGATGAGGGGCTTGGGGTCCCCGGCGACGTACTTGCTCCAGTTCGTGGCGATCTCGACCCAGGAGGAGTCGTAGTACGGCGCGCTCTGGAAGTACGCGATGAGTTCGGCCGGACCGACCACCCCGTCCAGGGGCTGCCTCTTCGCGGTGGCGCGCAGCTCGTCCCACTGGGCGCGGACCTTGCCCACGGTGGTGCCGAGGTGGAAGGCGGAGTCGTTCTTCGCGACCCACTTCATCCAGTCGGCAAGGCGCTTCTCGAAGGCGACGTCCTGGTCGAGGTTGACCTGGTACCAGATCTTGTCCCGCGAGGGGTCCACCACGGAGTCGAAGACCATGCGGCGGATGTGGGTCGGGAAGAGGGTGCTGTAGACGGCGCCCAGGTAGGTGCCGTAGGAGACACCGAGGTAGTTGAGCTTCTTCTCGCCGAGCGCGGCACGGATGACGTCCAGGTCACGGGCGGTGTTGGGCGTCGTCATGTGCGGGAGGAGGCGACCGCTGCGCTCCTGGCACCCGTCCGCGTACGCGGCGGCGAGCTTGCGCTGGGCCCGCTTGTCGGCCTCGCTGTCGGGGACCGGGTCCGGCTTCGGGGCCTTCACGAACTCCTGCGGGTCCACGCAGGACACGGGCGCGGAGTGGCCGACGCCGCGCGGCTCGAAGCCCACGAAGTCGTAGGCCTTCGCGGTCTTCTTCCAGAGCTCGCTCTTGGTGGTCACCCGGCGCGGGAAGCGCAGGCCCGAGCCGCCGGGGCCGCCCGGGTTGTAGAGGAGGGCGCCCTGGCGGTCGCTCTTGTCACCGGTGTTGCCGATACGGTCGACGGCGAGCTTGATCTTCTTGCCGTCGGGCTTGGCGTAGTCCAGCGGGACGGTGACCCAGCCGCACTGGATGGGCTTCTCGAGCCCCCAGTCGGCGGGGCAGTCCCGCCAGTCGATGCCGGCCTTCGCCGCGCGCTGGGCGGCGAGCGCGGCACCGCGGGCCTCACGGTCCTTGCCGGAACGGGCCGCGACGCCGCTGCCCGCACCGGCCTCGGCGTTCGCCGTCGGCGCCGCGACGGCGCCGGCTATGAGCGTCGCCGCGACGAGGGCACCCGCAGAACCGAGCACCGCCGTCCGTCTGGTCCCTGGGGTCCTTCTCAAGTGAGGCCTCCCGCACATCGATTCGAGCAGATTCGATCAGTACGAGGGATCCTTGCGCCTGCGAGGTGGCCGAGAACAGATGGGACGGGTGTTCTTTACCAATCCGATAAACGGAACGGGATGCCCCGGTGAGCGGAACGTGCACGCTCTCCGGCGGCCCGCATCCCCTCACCGGCGAGACCGGCCCGCGCCGTGGGCGGGCGGGCTGCGTTCAGCCCAGCCGCCGCAGGGCCTCGTCCAGGGCCTTCCTGACGAGCAGCGCGTCCGGCGCGACGGCGGTGACCAACACCGCGGCGCCCGCGAGGGGAGTGAGCGCCGCCCACTCCCCCAAGAGCGCGGGGGGAGGCTTCTCGTCTTCGAACTCGGGTCGCACCACGAGGAGTTGGCCGACGGCACGGCGTCCCGACAGGACGGCCGGGCCGTCCCAGCCGCCCGGCGCGCCGGGGCCGCAGGAGAGCTCCTGGTCCAGGAGCGGGCGGCCGGCGCGGTGCAGGGTGAGGCGGCTGGTGAGGCGGCCCGGGGGCTCGCCGGTGCGACCGAGGACCTGCTCCTCGCGGAACACCAGGCGGGCCCCCGCCGCGAGGTCCACGCGCGTGGTCACGCGCAGGTCGCTGTCGCACACCGAGATCAACTGCTCGGGCAGCCAGCGCAGTTCCGCGCCGTCGTCGACCGTCAGTCGTACGTCGTACCGTGCCGTCGCCTCCTGCTGGCCCGGCAGCGCGATGGTGGCCGCCGCCGAGCCGACGTGCAGCGCCGCGCCCGGGCGGACCGTCGCCTCCACGGTGAGGTGGTCGCCGCCGAGGGGGCCGCTCATCGCGCCGACCAGCGTGACGTGCGCCGCCGGTCCGGTGGAACGGGTGCGGCGCAGGGCGAGCGGTCCCTCGCCGTCGAGGACGGGCAGGGAGGTGCGGCCGCGGGCGTCGGCACGCGCCTCGACCCGCGCGGTGGCGCGGATGCCCGCGCCACCGGTGACGCGGGGCGCACCCGTGACCGCAGACGCCGTCGGCGGGCGGGTGCCCGTGCCCGTCGAGGTCGCCTGCGGGCGCGCGCTCGCGTCCTCCCGCTGGGCCAGGTCCACCGTCACGCCGACGCGGTCCACGCCGCGTACTGCGCACGGACCCAGGCGGCGACCGGCCCGACACCCTCGGCCGACCGCAACGACTGGAAGGCCACCGGGAGTTCGGCGCGCTGCGCCTTCGCGTCGGCGGCCATCCGGGCGAGGTCGGAGCCGACGTGCGGGGCGAGGTCGGTCTTGTTGACGACCAGCAGGTCGGCCGTGGAGACGCCGGGGCCGCCCTTGCGCGGGATGTCGTCGCCGCCCGCGACGTCGATGACGAAGATCTGCGCGTCGACGAGGCCCTTGGAGAAGGTGGCCGTGAGGTTGTCGCCGCCGGACTCGACGAGGATCAGGCCGAGCGGGCCGACCTCGTCCTCCAGGTCCTCCACCGCCTCCAGGTTGGCGGAGATGTCGTCGCGGATGGCGGTGTGCGGGCAGGCACCGGTCTCCACGGCGGTGATGCGCTCGGGCGGCAGGACGGCCTCGCGCAGCAGGAACTCGGCGTCCTCGCGGGTGTAGATGTCGTTCGTGACGACGGCGAGGGAGAGCTCGTCGCGCAGCTCGCGGCAGAGCGCGGCGACGGTCGCGGTCTTTCCGGAGCCGACCGGGCCGCCGAGCCCGATGCGCAGTGCGCGGCGGGTGCCGTCGGGACGGTGGGCGTCGGCGCTGACGGCGGCGGGACCGTCGTGCGAGTGGTCCAGATGCATGGTGCAGCTCCTTCAGGTGATGCCAGTGATGCCTGTAGTGCCAGTGGTCCGGGATGGTGAGAGGTCCGCGCCGGATGCGCGTCCGGCTTCGTCGCGGTGCCGTGAGCCGCCGTGACGTGCCGTCGAGTGTCACGACGTGTCTCGGCGCGCCGTGGCGTGCTGTCAGGAGGCGAAGAGCCGTACCGACCAGCCGGCGTGCGCCTCCGCGCTGATCTCCAGGAGCGGCGCCGACGCCGCGGGCAGGGCCGCGACGCCCTCGTCGGCGGCGCGTCTCGCCGCGTCGGCCGCCCGCAGAGCCACGTCGTCTAGGTCCGGGGCGAGCCGGGCCAGGACGGCCGTGGCGTCGAACGGGTCGAGGCTGAGCAGCCGCACGGTGGCCGTCGCCGGCCCGCTGATCCCCTCGTACGCCGAGCAGTACGCGGCGTCGTCGGGCCCGAGCCCCGCCGCGCGGGCGGCGAGGCCGAGGACCACGGGCTGATGCGCCCCCTTGGGGAACTGCCGTGCCAGCGCGTCGAGTTCGGGGTGGGGCCAGGTGGCGCGGGCGGCCCGCATCATCTGGCGGCCGAGCCGGCGCGCGGCCGTGCGCAGGGCGGGCGAGGGGGTGCGGGCGTCCGCGGCCTCGTCCAGGGTGACCGGGTCGATGCCGAGGGCGGCGGCCGCCGCCAGGGCCGCCGACACCAGCCCGGAGGTGTGCAGCCGACCCCGGCAGAACGTCTCCAGGCTCGCGGCGCCGGTGATCCGGCCCGCCTTGACGGCCGCCTCGGCCCCGCCGGAGTGGGCGTGCCCGCCGGCGGGGAAGCGGCCGTCGGCCAGGACGAGGAATGCTGCTCGTGACATGAGAATCGTCGCCTGAACGTTGCGGGGCCGTCAGAAGAGGAAGTACCGCTGGGCGAGCGGAAGTTCGACGGCCGGTGACGGTTCGACGAGTTCGCCGTCGATGGTGACGGCGAAGCTGTCCGGCGCGACCTCGACCCGGGGCAGCGCGTCGTTCTCGTACATGTCGGCCTTGCTGCGGCCCCGGGTGGAGCGGATGGCGGCGAACGGCTTGTCCAGGCCGAGGCGTTCGGGGAGCCCGTCGTCCAGTGCCGACTGCGTCACGAAGTTGATCGAGTTGAGGCTCGGGGCTTTGCCGTGCGCCCCGTACATGCGGCGCGGCAGGACCGGCTGCGGGGTCGGGATGGAGGCGTTGGCGTCGCCCATCTGCGCGTAGGCGATCTGGCCGCCCTTGAGGACCAGCTGCGGCTTGACGCCGAAGAACGCCGGCTCCCACAGCACCAGGTCGGCGAGCTTGCCGGGTTCGACCGAGCCGAGCTCGTGGTCGATGCCCTGGGCGACGGCCGCGTTGATCGTGTACTTGGCGACATAGCGACGCGCACGACGGTTGTCGGCGCGGAGGTCGCCCGGCAGGAATCCCCTGCGCCGCTTCATGACGTGGGCGGTCTGCCAGGTACGCATGATGACTTCGCCGATGCGGCCCATGGCCTGGGAGTCCGAGGACATGATCGAGATGGCGCCGAGATCGTGCAGGATGTCCTCCGCCCCGATGGTGGAGGGGCGGATGCGGGACTCCGCGAAGGCGAGGTCCTCGGGCACGGCCGGGTTGAGGTGGTGGCAGACCATCAGCATGTCGAGGTGCTCCTCGACGGTGTTGACGGTGTGCGGCCGGGTCGGGTTGGTGGAGCTCGGCAGCATGTTGGGGAGCGATACCGCCGTGATCATGTCGGGGGCGTGACCGCCACCCGCGCCCTCCACGTGGAAGGCGTGCAGGGTGCGCCCCGCGACCGCGTCGAACGTCGCGTCGATGAAGCCCGCCTCGTTCAACGTGTCGGTGTGTACAGCCAGTTGGGCACCGGTCTCCTCGCACACGGTGAGGCAGGCGTCGATGCTGGCGGGCGTGGCCCCCCAGTCCTCGTGGATCTTGAAGCTGACGGCGCCGGCGCGCAGTTGGGCGTGCATCGACTCGGCGTTGACCGTGTTGCCCTTGCCGAGGAAGCCGATGTTGACGGGGCTGGACTCCAGCGCCGCGAACATCCGGGACAGGTGCCAGGCGCCGGGCGTGATGGTGGTCGCCTTGCTGCCCTCGGCGGGGCCGGTGCCGCCGCCGAAGAGGGTGGTGACGCCGGAGGCGAGCGCCTCGTCGACGATGGTCGGCGAGATGAAGTGGATGTGGGTGTCGATGCCGCCCGCGGTGAGTATCTTGCCGTTGCCCGCGATGACCTCGGTCTCCGGCCCGATGACGAGGTCGGGGTGGACGCCGTCCATCGTGTCCGGGTTGCCGGACTTTCCGACGCCGGTGATCCGGCCGTCGCGGATGCCGATGTCGGCCTTGACGATTCCCCAGTGATCGATGACGACCGCGCCGGTGATGACGGTGTCGGGTGCGCCTTCGGCACGCGTGGTGCGCGACTGGCCCATCGACTCGCGGATGACCTTGCCGCCGCCGAACACCGACTCGTCGCCGGACCGGCCCGGGCCGCCCGAGCGGTCCTCCTCGATCTCGATGAGCAGATCGGTGTCGGCCAGCCGGATCCGGTCGCCGGTCGTGGGGCCGAACAGATCGGCGTACGCGGCACGGGACAGCTCAGGCATCGAGGGCACCTCCGGTCTCACCGCGCAGGCCGGGCACGATGCGCTTGCCGGCCAGCGGGACGAGTTCGACGTCGACGGGGATTCCGGGCTCGAAGCGCACGGCGGTTCCCGCGGCCACGTTGAGCCGCTTTCCGTGCGCGGCGCCGCGGTCGAAGTCCAGACCCGGGTTGGCCTCGGCGAAGTGGTAGTGGGAGCCGACCTGTACGGGACGGTCGGCGGCGTTGAGGACGGTGAGGCGGGTGACCTCGCGGCCCACGTTGTAGGCGATGGGGTCGTCCGCGAAGAGGATCTCCCCGGGGACCATTCCCTGGCCCGTGCCGTGCGTTGCGGCATGCATGAGGCGCGAACTCCCGTCAGACGATCGGCTCGTGGACGGTGACGAGCTTCGTACCGTCCGGGAAGGTGGCCTCGACCTGGACGTCGTGGATCATCTCGGGGATGCCCTCCATGACGTCGTCACGCGTGAGGACACCGCGCCCCGAGGACATGAGCTCGGCGACCGAGCGGCCGTCGCGGGCGCCTTCGAGGATGTGCGAGGTGATGAGGGCGATGGCCTCGGGGTGGTTGAGCCGCAATCCCCGCGCCCTTCGCTTCTCGGCCACGTCCGCGGCCACATGGATGAGCAGTCTCTCCTGCTCGTGCGGGGTCAGTTGCACGCGTCCCACCTCAACAGTTCTCACTCCGAACCATGCGGGGTCCGGCTGCCGCGGCCACCGCGACGGATATAGATGTAACACACAGCGAAGGTGCGCGATCTTGCGCACCCCGGACAGGAAATCCGCTGGTGGCGTGGCACGGAAGGTAGTTGGGAGGAGTTTCAACGAGGTTAACCAGTCATTGACCGGCCCATGACCATCGACTGGTCTACGCCATACCCGTCGACCGAGCGGCGCCCCATTTGTCCATCCTGTGAATTCGCGCCCTACCTGGCGTCGGGGCCGCGGTGCTCCGCCGCTATGCCGAACCTCTGTCGCTCCGAGGAGCCGGGCGGCACGGAACCGAGCGAGGTGACGGTGCTGACCGTCCGCTCCTCCCCCGCCGCCTCCACGGCCTCCGCGAGCGCCTGGAGACGCTCCAGATCCTCGGCGGACACGAGGGCCACGAGCGGCTTGCCGTGCCGGGTGACGACGACGCGCTCGCCGCCGTACACGACGCGATTGATCAGCTCGGCGAACTCTGCGCGGGCTTGCGTCACCGGAATCTCGTAGGCCATGCGTCCAGCTTAAACGGCCCCCTTCCGGCACCAAGGGCACGAGCGATCCCCCGCACGGCGCGGCGCATGCCCCTCATTCCCCCCACCCCCTCTCCCCCTCGACGCACCTCCGGGATCCCTGGCGACACCGCACGAGGAGTACGTACGTCCTGTACATTCTGTACAGATCCCGGAGGTGCGCACCGCACCCGGAGGAAGAGAGGCGTGCCGTGAACCGTCCTTCTGCCCGTTACGTCCTGCCCGAGTTCACCGAACGCACCAGTTCGGGGACGCGGACCATGGACCCCTACTCCAAGCTCCTGGAAGAGCGGATCGTCTTCCTCGGCACTCCCATCGACGCCACCTCGGCGAACGACGTGATGGCGCAGTTCATGCACCTCGAGTACCAGGCGCCCGACCGCGACATCTCGCTGTACATCAACTCCCCGGGCGGCTCGTTCAGCGCCATGACGGCGATCTACGACACGATGCGGTTCGTGAGCTGTGACGTGGAGACGACCTGCCTCGGCCAGGCCGCGTCGGTCGCCGCCGTCCTGCTCGCCGCCGGGACGCCCGGCAAACGGTTCGCGCTGCCCGGCGCGCGCCTCCTGATCCGCCAGCCGGAGATCTCCGAGCCCCTTCAGGGACAGACGACCGATCTCGTCATCCAGGCGGACGAACTCCAGCGCACCAGGCGGCTGTTGGAGGAGCTGCTCGTCCGGCACACCGGACAGGGCCCCGACCGGATCACCGCGGACATCGAGCGGGACAAGATCCTCGACGCTCAAGGAGCCCTGGAGTACGGGTTCGTGGACCGGATCATCCCGAGCCGCAAGAGCTCGCTCGCGGCACGGGACGCGAGGTGACCCGCCCATGCTGCCTCCCGAGCTGCCGCCCCTGCCGGCCCTGACGGGCGCCGAGGCGGAGCTGGTCGACCGCTACCTGGAGGTCGTCGACCTGCTCGGCAGAATCAATCCGGCGCGCGCCGAGCACACTTATGGTGGCCTCAGGGCCGCCCAGGCGCTGGTCGGCCGGGCGAGCGCCCTGCGGGACGCGCTCGCCCTCATGCACCGGCGGGGGGAGAGTGAGGTGCACGCACCCACGCTCGCCCGGGCCTTGCGCGTCCTCGACGGCGAACGGCGCGCCGGCCGCGTCACCCTGCCGCCCCCGGCAGCCGGCTGAGCACCCGTCAACCGCCCACCGCTCGAAGCCGAAACGTCCGGGCCCCGCGCGAAACGGACCAGTCGGGCTACCCCGGACGGCGTATTTCCACCTCCTCCTTCACACGGGTTGCGGTTGCGCCCGACGACTACAGCAGGTCCGGAATAAGACGTTCCGTTGCTGGTCGAGCCGTCGTCAGACGACGTGTCGACTAGTCCATTTCGGTTGTGTCCACCTGAACAGGTCAGTCGTGAGGAGCCTCACAAAAAGCCGTTTCGGCTCGGTTTTCGGACCTGTTTCGGGTCAAGATCCCTTCCGACGACAAGCCCCCGCCACAACGGCGGGGCGGTCCGGGCGGACGCCGAGTCCTGCCGCCGCCCGGATGACCGGTCGACATCTGTGCAACGGCAGGAGTGGAGGACCCAGCACGACGGGCCCGTCCGGAAAGTCCGGGCGACGTCCTTGGGGTGAAGCCGCAGAGCACGACGCGGCCGGGCATCTTCGCCTGCCCGAACCCGACAGGTCATCCTTCACAGGCGGCTGACGAAGGGTTGCGCATGACCGCGCTGAATCACGTTCCGTCGCTGCTCAGCAGGACCGGTGCCGCATCGGTCCTCACGCTCGCAGTCGTAGGCGGCACCGTATTGGCCCCCGGGCTCACCTCCGAGGCCCAGGCAGCGACCCACGGGGCGAAGGCGCTCCAGATCGCGGCGTCGAAGAAGGGCGCCCCGTACGCCTACGGGGCCGTGGGGCCGCACCGGTTCGACTGCTCCGGCCTGACGCTCTACTCGTTCAAGCGAACGGGCAAGAAGCTCCCGCGCACCGCCGCCGCGCAGTACAACAAGACCACGCACGTCTCCAGGTCCCAGCGGTCCCGCGGTGACCTGGTGTTCTTCCACTCCGGGCGGAACGTCTACCACGTGGGCATCTACGCCGGGAACAACCGCATCTGGCACTCCCCCAAGACGGGGTCCGTGGTGCGCCTGGAGAAGATCTGGTCCAAGAGCGTCTGGTACGGCAGGGTCCGCTGACCCCGCAGATCCCTCGGCGACCGGCCTCCCGGTCCCCTGACGCCGTGGCGGCGCTCCTCAGTGGGCGGCGTCACGGGGTCTGCGCCGGACGGGCGCCCGCCAGGGAAGCGCGATCCACACGGTCTTGCCGCCCTCGTCGGTCGGGCTGACCGAGAGCCTGCCGCCGCACTCCGCGGTGAGCCAGCGGATGATGACCATGCCGCGGCCGTTGTCCTGCTGGACGGCGGCCGGGAGCCGCTTGGGGTAGCGCGGGTGGCTGTCGGTGACGCCGATCCGCAGGTGCTCGTCCCGGTCGAGTTCGAGGCCCACGGTGAAGGTCGGCGACTGCCCCAGGGTGTGCTGCACGGCGTTCGTGGCGAGCTCGGAGACGATGAGCCTGATCGTGTCCGACACCTCGGCGTCGGCGGGCAGTCCCCAGTCGTCGAGCACCCGCATCACGTACTTCCGGGCCGCTGGGACCGAGGCAGGATCGCTCGGCAGGGTGACGGAGGCTTCCTGATGGTCGGCCATGGCGACGCTGTCCCTTTCCCACCGGGACCGGTCTCCGACTGGCGGCGGATGACTCGAGGACCGTCCCGGGCTGGTGCTTCGCGCCAGCCTGCCACTCCTTGGCCGGTCACGCGTGGCGATCCACCGAGATGTGCATATATCTGTCGCTCGAAGCGGTGAACTCTGCTACGGCAGAACGTATTTGGGCACAGGACTCGTACTTCCTCTAATCTCCCGTACTGCCCCCGTCCTGCCGCCGGGTGACCTGGCGGCTCCGTCCGGAAGGAGCGGGCATGCAGTACGGCCCCGCGGTACGCCGGCGCCAGCTCGGCGCCGAACTGCGCGCGCTGCGCAGCGCGGCGGGACTCACCAGCAGTGAGGCCGCGGCCCGGCTGGGCTGGCACCAGTCGAAGGTGAGCCGCATCGAGACGGGCCGCAGCGGGGTGAAGGCGTCCGACGTGCGGCTGCTGCTCACCGCGTACCGGGTCGAGGACTCCCGGCGCAGCGAGCTGCTCATCGCCATCGCGGGCGCCGACGACCCCGGCGCGGGGCGTCAGCACTGGTGGCGGGCCTACCGCGATCTGCTGCCCGCCACCTACCGCGATTTCATCAGCCTGGAATCGCAGGCGAGCGGCGTGCGCACCCTGGAGACCAGCGTGGTCCCCGGCTTGCTGCAGACCCCGGACTACGCGCGCGCGGTGACCCGGGCGGCGCTCTGCGGGCTGCCGGAGAAGCAGGTCGACGCGTTGGTGGAGGTGCGCCTCGCCCGGCAGGACGTGCTCCGCGCGGACCCGCCGCTGCGACTGAGCGTGGTCATGGACGAGGCCGTGCTGCACCGGCCGGTGGGCGGAAAGCCGGTCCTGGCGGGGCAGTTGGCGCGGTTGCGGGAGGCGTCGCAGCTGCCTCATGTCCGGATTCAGGTGCTGCCGTTCGCCGCCGGCGAGCATGCGGGTCTGATCGGTTCTTTCGTTATCTTTTCATTTCCGGACATTGCTGATCTGGATGTGGTTGTTCTCGACCACTTGACGAGTAGCCTCTACCTCGAACGGAAAGAAGACCTCCAGGCGTACACGGAGGCCTTCAACTCCCTTCAGGCACAGGCGCTTTCACCCGAGGAATCAACGGAATTCATCGCCGGACTAGGTAACGGCGCGTAAGGAGGCACCATGATCGCAATGCCTCGGTACGTACCTTCCAGCACGACGCTCCAAGGTGCGCGGTGGCAGCGCAGCAGCTACAGCAACGGAATGAACAACTGTGTCGAGACGGCCACCCTCGACTCGGGTCCGCCGACCGGCCTGTGCGCCGTGCGTGACTCGAAGGACATCGCAGGGCCCGCCCTGCTGTTCTCCCCCGGCCCCTGGGAGACGTTCGTCAACAGCCTCCGGTGAGCCGGCCCGGCCTCCCGCGGGCCGGGCACGCTTCACCGGGGTGCTCTGCGGCTGATCACCCGGACCGCATCGGCGATCATCGCGTCGGTGAGGTCGGCCCGGGCGGTCAGCCGCAGTCGTGAGATGCCGTCGGGCACCGACGGCGGCCGGAAGCAGCCCACCGCGAGCCCGTCGGACCGGCAGTCGGCCGCCCACTGCACGGCCTGTTCCGGTGACGGCGCGCGCACCGAGACGACGGCGGCGTCGGGGCGCACCGCCGAGAGCCCCTCGGCCGTGAGGCGCCGGTGCAGCTCGGCCGCGACCTCGCGGGCGCGGGCGGCGCGTCCGGGTTCGCGGCGCAGCAGGCGCAGGGCTGCCAGGGCGGCGCCGGCCGCGGCGGGCGCGAGACCCGTGTCGAAGATGAACGTACGGGCCGCGTTCACCAGGTGCTCGATGACCCGGGCCGGGCCGAGGACGGCGCCGCCCTGACTGCCGAGGGACTTGGAGAGGGTGAGGGTGACGACGGTGTCGTCCGCGCCCGCGAGCCCCGTCGCGTGCGGGGCACCACGGCCGCCGTCGCCCAGCACGCCGAGGCCGTGGGCGTCGTCGACGATCAGCCCCGCGCCGGTCTCCCGGCAGACCGCGGCGAGTTCGGCGAGCGGCGCCATGTCGCCGTCCACCGAGAACACCGAGTCGGACACCACGACCGCGGGACCGTCGTGGCCTTCCAGCGTCTTGCGCACCGCTTCGGGGTCGGCGTGCGGCACCACCTGTGTCGTACCGCGGGCCAGCCGGCAGCCGTCGATCAGCGACGCGTGGTTGCCCGCGTCGGAGACGATCAGCGTGCCGTGCGGGGCGAGCGCGGTGACGGCCGCCAGGTTCGCCGCGTAGCCCGAGGAGAAGACGAGCGCCGCCTCGAAGCCGCAGAAGTCGGCGAGCTCGCGCTCCAGTTCGGCGTGCAGTTCCGTGGTGCCGGTGACGAGCCGGGAGCCGGTGGCGCCACCGCCCCAGCGCCGGGCCGCGGCCGCGGCGCCCTCGGTGGTCTCCGGGTGCCTGGTCAGGCCGAGGTAGTCGTTGCCCGCGAGGTCGAGGAGGCCGTCCGCGTCGGCGGGGCGCGGGCGCAGGGTGCGGACGAGTCCGGCGTCGGCGCGCAGCCGCGCCTGTTCGTCGAGCCAGCCGAACGCCGTGCCCGACGGGGAGTCGTGGGACGCGCCGCTCGGCTGGGTGGGCGTGCCCGGCACGGGGTGGCTGTTTGTAGACATTGCACAGACCTTAGCCGTCGTGCCACCTGGCCAGTATGTGGCAATACCCACACCTCAAACCGGTTCTGTTGTGCGAACTCTCCTTGGCCGGGGAGGCTGCCGTGCGTAAGGATCAGCGCCATGGATCTGCTGAACACGCTGGTGGACAAGGGGCTTCGGCGCGAGCTGCCGACCCGCGAAGAGGCGCTGGCCGTGCTGGCCACCTCCGACGACGATCTCCTGGACGTAGTGGCCGCCGCCGGGAGGGTGCGGCGGCAGTGGTTCGGGCGCCGGGTGAAACTCAACTATCTGGTCAATCTCAAGTCGGGTCTGTGCCCCGAGGACTGCTCGTACTGTTCGCAGCGGCTCGGCTCCAAGGCCGAGATCCTCAAGTACACCTGGCTGAAACCCGACGAGGCCTCGCAGGCCGCGGCGGCCGGTGTCGCGGGCGGCGCCAAGCGGGTCTGCCTGGTGGCCAGCGGCCGCGGACCGACCGACCGTGACGTCGACCGGGTGGCGCAGACCATCGCGGCGGTCAAGGAGCAGAACGAGGGCGTCGAGGTGTGCGCCTGCCTCGGCCTGCTCTCGGACGGTCAGGCGGAGCGGCTGCGGGGCGCGGGCGCCGACGCCTACAACCACAACCTCAACACGTCGGAGGCGACGTACGCGGGCATCACGAAGACCCACACGTACGCCGACCGCGTCGACACCGTGCAGAAGGCGCACGCGGCGGGCCTGTCCGCCTGCTCCGGGCTGATCGCGGGCATGGGCGAGAGCGACGAGGACCTCGTCGACGTGGTGTACGCGCTGCGCGAGCTCGACCCCGACTCGGTACCGGTCAACTTCCTGATCCCCTTCGAGGGCACCCCGCTGGCCAAGGAGTGGAACCTCACGCCGCAGCGCTGTCTGCGGATCCTCGCGATGGTCCGGTTCGTCTGCCCGGACGTGGAGGTGCGCATCGCGGGCGGCCGCGAGGTCCATCTGCGCTCGATGCAGCCGCTCGCCCTGAACCTCGCCAACTCCATCTTCCTCGGCGACTACCTGACCAGTGAGGGCCAGGCCGGCCAGGCGGACCTGGACATGATCGCGGACGCCGGTTTCGAGGTGGAGGGCGCGGACCAGGTCACGCTGCCGCGGCACCGCGCGGACGCGGCGGCGGGCGGCTGCGGCTCGCACGAGGCGGCCGGGTGCGGGTCCGGGGCGCACGAGGGCGCCGGCTGCGGCTCGCACGACGGCGGCGGCTGCGGTCCGTGCGGCACCCCCGGGCCGACCGCGGAGCAGGCCGCGGAGCCGGTGGCCGAGGCCGCGGTCGTGGCCGAACCGGGCGAGGCGCGGACGGACCTGGTGGCGGTGCGCCGCCGGGGCGCGGGAACGGACCTGGCCCCCAATGCCTGACCTCTCCACATCGGAGCTCCTCGCCCTCGACCGGCAGCACGTCTGGCACCCCTACGGGCCGATGCCGGGCCGCCAGGAACCCCTGGTCGTCGAGTCCGCGAGCGGCGTCCGGCTGCGCCTCGCCGACGGTGACACGGAGCTGGTCGACGGGATGTCGTCCTGGTGGTCGGCGATCCACGGCTACAACCACCCCGTCCTCAACGACGCGGTGCGCGGCCAGCTGGACCGCATGAGCCATGTCATGTTCGGCGGACTCACCCATGAGCCCGCGGTCCGGCTCGCGAAGCGCCTTGTCGACATGTCACCCGAAGGGCTCGAGCACGTCTTCCTCGCCGACTCCGGCTCCGTCTCGGTCGAGGTCGCCCTGAAGATGTGTCTCCAGTACTGGCGCTCCCTCGGCCGCCCCGCGAAGCAGCGGGTGCTGACCTGGCGCGGCGGCTACCACGGGGACACCTGGCAGCCGATGGCCGTCTGCGACCCCGACGGCGGCATGCACGAGCTCTGGCAGGGCGTCCTGCCGCGCCAGGTGTTCACGGACGCGCCGCCGGCGGCGTACGAGGAGTCGTACGCGACCCATCTGCACGACATGATCGAACGCCATGCGCACGAGCTGGCGGCTGTGATCGTCGAGCCCGTGGTGCAGGGCGCGGGCGGGATGCGCTTCCACTCCCCCGCCTATCTGCGGGTGCTGCGCGAGGCGTGCGACGCGCACGACGTGCTGCTCGTCTTCGACGAGATCGCGACGGGCTTCGGCCGTACGGGAGCGCTGTTCGCGGCGGACCACGCGGGCGTCACGCCCGATGTGATGTGCCTGGGCAAGTCGTTGACCGGCGGCTATCTGACGCTGGCGGCGACGCTGTGCACGGCGCGGGTCGCCGACGGCATCTCACGGGGCGAGGTGCCGGTGCTCGCGCACGGGCCGACGTTCATGGGCAACCCACTGGCCGCCGCGGTCGCCGGGGCCTCCATCGACCTGCTGCTCGGACAGGACTGGCAGACCGAGGTCAAGCGCATCGAGACGGGACTGCGGGACGGTCTGGCCGAGGCGGCGGGCCTCGCGTCCGTGCGGGAGGTCCGCGTCCTCGGTGCGATCGGGGTGGTCCAGCTGGACCACCCGGTGGACATGGCGGCGGCGACCCGCGCCGCGGTCCGTGAGGGCGTGTGGCTGCGGCCGTTCCGCGACCTGATCTACACGATGCCGCCGTTCATCACGGGGGACGACGACGTGGCGCGGATCGCCCGCGCGGTCTGCGCCGCGGCGCGGGAGGGCTGACACATGACGGTGATCATGGTGTCCGGTACGGGCACGGAGATCGGCAAGACGGTGACGACGGCCGCCGTGGCAGCGGTCGCACTCGCGGCGGGGCGGAGCGTCGCCGTGCTCAAGGGCACCCAGACCGGCGTGGCACCCGGCGAACCGGGCGACGCCCAGGAGGTGGCGCGGCTGGCCGGCGACACCGTCACCACACGCGAACTCGCCCGTTTCCCCGAGCCGCTGGCTCCCGACACCGCAGCCCGCCGGGCCGGAATGACACCGGTGAGCCCGCGGGACGTGGCCGACGCCGCCCGGAAGCTGGCCGTCGAGCACGACCTGGTCCTGGTCGAGGGCGCGGGCGGGCTGCTCGTACGCCTCGACGAGGAGGGCGGCACGCTGGCGGACGTGGCGCGGCTCCTGGACGCGCCCGTCCTGGTGGTCGCCCCGGCGGGGCTCGGCACCCTCAACGCGACGACGCTGACCGCGGAGGCCCTGCGGGCGCGCGGCGTGGCGCAGTTGGGTGTCGTCGTCGGCAGCTGGCCCGCGGCGCCGGACCTCGCGTCCCGGTGCAACCTCGCGGATCTTCCGGGTGCCTCCGGCCGGGCCCTGCTCGGGGCGATCCCCGAGGGGTCGGGGCAGCTGGACGGCCCGGCCTTCCGCGCGGCGGCCGGGAGTTGGCTCGGGCCCGAGCTCGGCGGCACCTGGGACGGGACGGCGTTCGCGGAGCGCGAGGCGCCCGCGCCGCGCTGACCCGGCCCGGCCGAGGTGACCGGACCGCCGGGGCGAGCCGTCCCGGCGGACCACCCGTAAGGGAGACGACACCACCAGAACACCCCGGCCCGGGAACTGCGGAGAACGGCCTCCCGAGGGGCACCATGGCGGTATCCGCCCGCTGTGCCGAGGAGGACCCATGTCGCCGCGCTCCGCCCGCTCCGCCGCGTCCCGGGACGCCGTGCACCACCCCGTCTTCGCCCGTTTCTACGCCCGTCAGAGTGTTGCCGCCGAGCCCTTGATCGGTCCCCGCCGCCGCGAGCTGCTCGCCGGGCTCTCCGGGCGGGTCATCGAGGTGGGCGCCGGCAACGGCCTCAACTTCGGGTACTACCCGGGTGCGGTCTCCGAGGTCGTGGCGATCGAACCGGAGCGCATGCTGCGGCGGTTGGCGGTCACCGCGGCGCTGCGCGCGGACGTGCCCGTCGACGTCGTGCCGGGTGCCGCCGAGGCGCTGCCCGTCAAGAGCGAGGCGTTCGACGCGGCCGTCCTCTCCCTGGTGCTGTGCAGTGTGCGCGACGTGCCGCGGGCGCTGGCCGAACTGCGGCGCGTGCTGCGGCCCGGCGGGCAGGTGCGGTTCTTCGAACACGGCCGCGCGCCGGGCACGCTGATGTCCGCCACGCAGCGCGCCCTGGACCGAACGGTGTGGCCGTCGCTGTTCGGCGGCTGTCACGTCGGGCGCGACACGCTCGGCGCGCTGCGCGAGGCCGGTTTCGAGGTGGGCGACCACCGCCATCTCCTGGTGCCCGCGAAGGGGCCGCGCCTGCCCACCTCGTACTGCGTGATCGGCACGGCACGGCGCCCGGACGGCACACCCTGACCTCCGGGGCCCTCCTTTCGGGGAGGGGGCATCAGGGCCGGCTCCGCAGCCGTGTCCGGGAAGTCACAGACTCCACTGGCGCAGCTCAGCCGCGATGTCGTGCACGCTCGCACCGTCCTCCTTCACCAGCCGCGCCAGGTCGCGCACCTGCTCGGGCGAGGTGACGACCTTGAGGCCGCTGGAGACGAGGTAGGCGTACGCGACGGAGGCGGCGAAGAGCGCGTTGGAGCGTTCGAGCGCGGGGATGTGCAGCAGGAGCTGGAGGAGCGCCGCCGCGCGGTCGTGCGCGGTTTCGTAGACGGGCATCCCGAATATCTCCGCCTCGTGTCTGGCGACGGCGGCGACGAGCGCGCCCCAGTCGGTGACCTGAGGGTCTCCGGGCGTCTTGTGTTCGGCGATCATCAGGAGCCAGGCAAGGTCGATTCTGAGATTCAACGGCTCAGCGACGACCTTCACGCAGCGGGCGGCTGCCCTCGCGTTCGACGCCGAACTCCTCGGCGAAGACGGACTCGTACTGCTTCATGAAGTCGGCGGCGGCCTCGACGAAGGTGTGTCCCACCTCGCCTGAGTCCTGTTTGACGAGCTCTTCGATGTAGCGGTTGACGCTCATGCCCCGGGCCAGGGCGCGCTCCCGCGCGGCCCGGGCGGTGCCCTCGTCCACGCGGACGTTCAACTGGGTCTTCGCCATACCGCCAAGCTAGCGCCCGAGTGCTAGCGCGACAAGGGCGCCGGACCATGCCCCTTACATGCGTCTCGGGGCCCGACCTCGGAGGGATACCGGACACCCAGGTGGCCCACTACTCTCGGCACGGTCACGGGAGTTGGAACGGCCACAACCCAGGAGGCCGCCTTGTCCACTGCTGCTTCGGCACCGTTCACGGGACGTTCGGGGGCCGCCGGGACCGCCGCGCGCGCCCGCGGCCTCACCAAGGCGTACGGCTCGGGCGAGACGACCGTCCTCGCCCTCGACTCGGTCGACGTGGACATCGCGCGTGAGCGCTTCACGGCCGTCATGGGACCCTCCGGTTCGGGGAAGTCCACCCTGATGCACTGTCTGGCGGGGCTCGACAGCGTCTCGGCGGGCCAGGTGTGGCTCGGGGACACGGAGATCACGGGGCTCAAGGAGCGTGAGCTGACCCGGCTGCGGCGGGACCGCATCGGTTTCATGTTCCAGTCCTTCAACCTCATCCCCACGCTCAACGCCCTGGAGAACATGACGCTCCCGATGGACATCGCGGGGCAGCGGCCGGACCGCGACTGGCTGGAGCACGTGATCGACACGCTGGGGCTGCGGGACCGCCTCGCACACCGGCCGGCGCAGCTGTCCGGCGGGCAGCAACAGCGGGTGGCGTGTGCGCGGGCGCTGGCCGCCAAACCCGAGCTGATCTTCGCCGACGAGCCGACGGGCAACCTCGACTCACGGGCCGGGCTCGAAGTCCTCGGCTTCCTGCGCGAGGCGGTGGACCAGCTCGGTCAGACGGTGGTGATGGTGACCCACGACCCCGGCGCGGCCGCCCACTCCGATCTGGTCCTCTTCCTCGCCGACGGCAGGATCGTGGACGACATGGAGCGCCCGACGGCGGACGCGGTCCTGGAGCGCATGAAGCGGTTCGACACGCTGCAGGCGATGACACCCGGAGCGCGGCGGCCACCCGACTCGGAGTCCACGCCCACCGACCGTCCGTCCGCACAGAGCTGAGCCGGGGGCCGCGGTGCTGAAGGCGACGCTCAGGAGCTTCCTCGCGCACAAGGGCAGACTGGTGCTCTCCGCGCTCGCCGTCATCCTCTCGGTGGCGTTCGTGACGGGCAGCCTGATCTTCTCGGACACCGTCACCCGTACCTTCGACCGCCTCTTCGCCTCCACGGCGGCCGACGTGACCGTCTCGCCCAAGAAGGACCTGGACGAGGCGGTGCCCTCGGGGCAGACACCGACGGTGCCGGCGCGCCTGAAGGACCGGGTGGACCGGATCGCCGGCGTCAAGGACACGCACGTCGACGCGGCGGTCGACAACATCACCGTCGTCGACCGCGACAACGAGTCCGTGGGCCCGACGACGGGCGCCCCGACCGTCGCCACCAACTGGTACCCCTCCGACCGCAGCCCCGTGGAGCTCACCTCGGGCCACGCACCGCGCGGGGCGGGCCAGGCGATGCTCGACGCAAACACCGCCGACAAGAAGGACGTGGGGATCGGCGACACCCTCACCGTCCTCGCGCGCCCCGGCTCCTTCAAGGTCGAGATCGTCGGCATCGCCACGTTCACCACCACCAACCCCGGCGCCGCCCTGGTCTATGTGGACACACCGACCGCACAGAACAAGCTCCTCGGCTCGGCGAACGCGGCGACGAGCATCTCGGTGACGGCCGCCGACGGCGTCTCCGACACCACCCTCAAGCGGCGGATGGCCGCCGTACTGGGTTCCGGCTACGAGCTGGAGACCGCCGACGAACAGGCCGAGTCGGCCGCCGCCCAGCTCGGCGGATTCCTGGACGTCATCAAGTACGTGATGCTCGGATTCGCCGGAGTCGCCGTCCTCGTGGGCATCTTCCTGATCGTCAACACCTTCTCGATGCTCATCGCGCAGCGCACGCGCGAGCTGGGTCTGCTGCGCGCGCTCGGCGCCGACCGCAAGCAGGTGCGCCGCTCCGTGCTCATCGAGGCGCTGCTGCTCGGCCTGGTCGGCTCCACGCTGGGGCTCGCCGCCGGGATCGGTCTCGCCCTGGGTCTTATCGAGCTGATCGGCCTGCTCGGGATGAACCTGAAGTCCACGGAGATGGTCATCGGGTGGGTGACGCCGGTCGCCGCGTACGTGGTCGGGGTCGGCGTCACGTTCGTCGCGGCGTATCTGCCGGCCCGGCGGGCCGCGCACGTCTCGCCGATGGCGGCCCTCGCCGACGCCGAGATCGCGGGCGTGGGGCGGCCGTTGCGGGTACGGGCGATCGCCGGCGCCCTCGTCGGCGCGGCCGGGGCCGCCGCGCTGGCGGGCTGCGCGGCCGCGACGAAGACCTCGTCGGCGGCGCCCCTGCTCGGCCTCGGCATCGTCCTGACCCTGATCGCCACCATCATCGCGGGGCCTCTCCTGGTCCGGCCGGTGATCCGGGTCCTCGGCGGCGCGTTCCCCGCGCTCTTCGGCTCGGTCGGCCGGATGAGCCAGCGCAACGCGCTGCGCAACCCGCGCCGCACCGGCGCCACGGCGGCCGCGCTGATGGTGGGACTCGCGCTGGTCGGCGGTCTTTCGGTGGCCAGTGCCTCGATGACGAAGTCGTTCGACCGGCAGATCGACAAGACCCTCGGTGCCGACTTCGTGGTGCAGAACAGCAGCTTCCTGCCGTTCACCTCGGAGATCACCGGCAAGGTCAAGGGCACCGACGGCGCGGGCCTCGTCGTGCGCCAGCGGTTCACCCCGATCGAACTGGCCCTGCCCGACGGCAAGAACGTCGAGTCGACCGCCGCGGGATACGATCCGCGACTCGACGACGTCGCCAAGGTCCGTTACGCGCGGGGGAGTTCACGCGCCGCGCTGGCGGCAGGCCGGATCGGCATGGACAAGGACTTCGCGCACCAGCACCGGGTGCGCGTCGGCGACACCCTGCACGCGACCTTCCCCGGCGGACGCGCGGCGAAGCTGACGGTCGGCGCGCTCACCGACCAGGACGCGGCCGAGGGGTTCGGCGTGGAGGGCGGCCTCTTCCTCGGGTTCGGCACGGTGGAGAAGTACGTGCCGGGCGGCCAGGACTCCGCGCTGTACGTCAACGCGGCCCCGGGCACGGACGCGGACACGCTGCGCGCCCGCCTGGACCGGACACTCGACCCGTATCCGCAGGTGCAGGTGCGCGACCAGGCCGACTACAAGGAGCTGATCCGGCAGCAGATCGCCGTGATGCTCTATCTCGTCTACGCGCTCCTCGGGCTCGCGATCGTCATCGCCGTGCTGGGGGTGGTCAACACCCTGGCGCTGTCGGTCGTGGAGCGCACCCGGGAGATCGGGCTGCTGCGCGCCATCGGGCTCGGCCGGCGTCAGCTGCGCCGGATGATCCGCCTGGAGTCGGTGGTGATCGCGGTGTTCGGCGCGCTGCTCGGGCTCGCGCTCGGTCTGGTCTGGGGCGTCGCCGTGCAGCAGATCCTCGCGCTCCAGGGCATGAAGGAGCTGGCGTTCCCCTGGACGACGATCGTCGCGGTGGTGATCGGCTCGGTGGTCGTCGGGCTCGCGGCGGCGCTGCTCCCCGCCCTGCGGGCGTCGCGCATGAACGTGCTGGCGGCCATCGCGCACGAGTGACGGGGCCGCGCACGAGTGACGGGCCAGGTACGGGCCCGGTGGCCCGGGCCTCCGTCCGCATCCTGAAACCGCGCTGCGCCGGAGATCGGCCGGTGATGGGATGCCGACATGGATGATCTTCGTGACGGCAGGGACGACCACGGCAGGGACGACCACGGCAGGGACGGCCTTCGCATACGGGCCGCCGCACCCGAGGACCTCGACGCGGTGCTGGCCTTCTGGAAGGTCGCCGCGGAAGGCACCAGCATCAGCGACGACCGCTCCGGCGTGGAGCGGCTCGTGGCCAGGGATCCCCAGGCGCTGATCCTCGCCGAACGCGACGGCGTGCTCGCCGGCACGGTCATCGTGGGGTTCGACGGCTGGCGCTGCCACCTGTACCGCCTGGCCGTCCATCCGGACCAGCGGAGGCGCGGCGTGGGGGCGGCGCTGCTCGCCGCCGCCGAGGAGCGTTTCGTGCGGCTCGGGGGGCGGCGCGCCGACGCGATGGTCCTGGACCGCAACGACCTCGCGCAGCACGCATGGCGCGCGGCGGGCTACGCTCCCGAACCACAATGGAGCCGTTGGGTGAAGCCGCTCTCGGAGCCGCTCACGCAGTGAGCCGCGACCCGAGGCGACAAGGGTTCGAGTGGCTTTGCCGATCCTTTACCATGGTTCCACCACTCGTATCCGACTGAAAGGTGTGAGCGTCCGCCCATGGGCGAGCCTCCCAGTACCCGACATCGCGCATTCCTCCCGCCCCTGTCCGATCATGGGACGGAGGTGACCCGATGACCGAAGTGCTCCTGCTCCTCGTGGCGCTGCTGCTCTGCCTGGCGTGCGGCGTCTTCGTCGCCGCGGAGTTCTCCCTCACCACGGTCGAGCGCAGCGAGCTCGAGCGGGCCGCCGAGCGGGGTGAGCGCGGCGCCGCCGGCGCCCTCAAAGCCGTCAAGAACCTCACGTTCCAGCTCTCCGGCGCGCAGCTCGGCATCACGGTCACCAACCTGGTGGTCGGCATGCTCTCCGAGCCCTCCATCGCCAAACTCATCGCGGGCCCGCTGCGCGACCTCGGTGTCCCCCGGTCGGCGGCCTCGTCCATCGCCCTGGTGCTCGGCACGGCCCTGTCGACGGTCTTCCTGATGGTCATCGGCGAGCTGGTCCCGAAGAACTGGGCGATCTCCTCGCCGCTCGCCATCGCCAAACGGGTGGCCACGCCGCAGCGCCTGTTCAGCGCCATGTTCCGGCCCTTCATCGCCCATCTGAACAACACCGCGAACCGTTCCGTACGCCGCTTCGGCCTGGAGCCCACCGAGGAGCTCGCCTCCGCCCGCGGCCCCAAGGAACTCATCGCGCTGGCCCGGCACTCCGCCAAGGCGGGGGCCCTGGAGGCGGACACCGCCGAGCTGTTCGTGCGCACCCTGAACCTCGCCGACCTGACCGCGGAGAACGTGATGACGCCCCGCGTCCAGGTCATGGCCCTCGATGTGCACGCCACCTGCGAGGACGTCGCCAACGCCACGCGCGCCACGGGTCTCTCCCGCTTCCCGGTCTACCGCGGCAACCTCGACACCGTCGTCGGCACCGCCCACATCAAGGACGTGCTGGCCGTACCGGCCGAGCGCAGGCAGCGCGTGTCCGTCGCCGAGCTGATGCGCGAGCCCCTGCTCGTACCGGAGACGCTGACCGTCGACCGGCTCCTCGACCGCCTCTCGGGCAAGCGCACCATGGCCGTGGTCATCGACGAGTACGGCGGCACCGCCGGCGTCGCCACCCTGGAGGACATCGTCGAGGAGGTCGTCGGCGAGGTGCGCGACGAGCACGACCCCCACGAGACGCCCGACATCGCCCTCGCCGGCACCGACGAGGACGGCAGAACCCTCTACTCCGCCGACGGCGCGGCCCGCACCGACCAGCTCGCGCGCGTCGGCCTGCGGGCGCCCGACGGGCCGTACGAGACGCTCGCCGGCCTCGTCGCCACGGAGCTCGGCCGCATCCCCGCCGTCGGTGACGGCGTCGACGTGGGCGGATGGCGGCTCGACGTCGTGGACGCCGCCGGGCGACGCGCCGCGCGGGTCCTGCTGCACGCGCCCCTGGAGTCCGACGACCACGAGGAGGATGCCCGATGACCGCCATCCAGTTGCTGATCGCGCTGGCGACGCTCGTCGTCAACGCCTTCTTCGTGGGCGCCGAGTTCGCGCTCATCTCCGTGCGCCGCAGCCAGATCGAGCCGTACGCGGACGAGGGGGACCGGCGCGCCAAGAGCGTGATGTGGGGCCTTCAGCACGTGTCGGCGCTGCTCGCCGCGGCGCAGCTGGGCATCACGCTGTGCACCCTGGTCCTCGGCATCGTCGCGGAGCCGGCCCTCGCGCATCTGCTGGAGCCGCTGTTCGACGTGGTCGGTGTGCCGGACGGCCTGGTCCACCCGATCTCGTTCGTGCTCGCGCTGATCGTGGCCACCTACCTGCACATGCTGCTCGGCGAGATGATCCCGAAGAACATCGCGCTGGCCGAGCCGGTGCGCTCGGCGCTGCTTCTCGGCCCGCCGCTGGTGGCGCTCGCACGGGCGCTGCGCCCGGTGATCTTCGCGATCAACGCGTTCGCCAACGGACTGCTGAAGCTGTTGCGCGTGGAGCCGAAGGACGAGGTGTCGGCGAGCTTCTCCGACGACGACCTTGCCCGCATGGTCAAGGACTCCGGTGACGCGGGGCTGATCGACGACCGCGCGCAGGAGCGGCTGCACGACGCGCTGGAGCTGGGCCGCCGTCCGGTCAGGGACGTGGTCCTGCCGCTGGAGGACGTCGTCTACGCGCGCGTGGGCGTCACCCCGGAGAAGCTGGAGCAGCTCTCGGCGGAGTCCGGGTTCTCCCGCTTCCCCGTGGTGGACGACGGCCGCCGCATCGTCGGCTATCTGCACGTCAAGGACGCCCTAGACCGAGCGCCGCGCGATCTGCCGTTCCGGGTGCCGGAGATGCGCAAGATCGCCCAGGTGCGCGAGACGACGCCGCTGGACGACGTGCTGACCGCCATGCGTGGCAGCCGTACGCACGTGGCGGCGGTACTCGGCGCGGACGGGCGGCTGGCCGGCATGGTCACGATGGAGGACGTGCTGCGCGAGCTCTTCGGCCAGCCCGCGTGATCCGCCGCGCGGACCGCTCGGCCCCTTAGGGAGACCGCCGGAGCCACGACCCGTCGTCGTGGCTCCGGCGTCACCGCTCCCCCAGCCCTCAGTGGGCGGGCTCACCCGCCCCTGCGGCCGTCGTCGGGTTCGGACGCTCGGTGATGCCCGGCCCGTCCGCGCCGGCCTCAGAGGCGCCGACCGCCGTCAGGACGGCGAGCAGCGCGGCGAGCCCCGCCGTCGCGAAGGCGGCGCCCCAGGCCACGTCCAGCAGGCTCGTCGCCCCGGCCACCAGAACGGCGGCCAGCGCCTGGGCGAACGTGCGGATCGCGCGTTCCGCGGTGGCCTTCCAGAATGCTGCGGTCCACATGACGGGCTCGCTCTCTCGTGACGACGGCGTGCCTCCGGCATACCGCGGGGCCACCGCGCTGCCCAGGGTCCGGGCGGCCGCCGTCTCAGACGGCGGCCGGCGTCGCGGCCAGGCGTGCCACGTCGTCGAGGAGGGTGGCCGCCTGCCCGGCCAACGCGGCGGTGCCCGAGAAGCTTCCGTAGGGGCCCACCAGATCCTCGATGCCGGGGACCGACACGCTCCGTCGCACGGGGCGCAGTCCCACCCTGCGCAGCACCGGCTCGATCATCTTCACGGCCGGAGCGCCACCCGAGCTGCCGGCGCTGTAGCTGATCAGCCCGACCGGTTTGCCCTTCCACTCCTGCTGCAGATAGTCGAGGGCGTTCTTGAGCGGCGCGGTGAAGCCGCCGTTGTACATCGGCATCACGAAGACGAAGCAGTCGGCGGCCGAGATGGTCGCGCTCCAGTCCTTGGTGTGCTGATGGACGTAACGCCCCTCCATCGGGTGCTCGGGCTCGTCGAAGAAGGGCAGGCCGACCTCGCCGAGGTCGATCAAGGTGGTGTCGAACTCGCCGCGGGCAGCGGCGAGTTCCGCGACCCAGGCGGCAAGCGGCCGTCCCGCCGAGGTGGGGCGGGTACTGGCCGAGACGACGTACAGACGGGGCATCGTGCCGATCCTTTACGTGGTGGTGGTGTCGCGAGGTGCCGCGACGCCGGGCTGGGAGAAGTGACGGATGGCGGGCTGGGCGAGAGGGCCGATCGCGAGGGCGAACAGCACCGTGCCGACGCCCACCGTGCCGCCGAGCAGCCAGCCGATCGCCAGGACGCAGACCTCGATCACGGTGCGCGCCAGGCGGATCGAGACACCGCGCCGTGCGAGGCCGGTCATCAGGCCGTCGCGCGGCCCGGGACCGAGACCCGCGCCGAGGTAGAGGCCGGTGGCCAGGGCGTTCAGTACGACGCCGGCGACGAGCAACGGCGCCCGCACGGCCAGGGAGCGCGGCTCGGGCAGCAGGGCGAGCGTCGCGTCGGCGGTGAGGCCGACGACCAGGATGTTGCAGAGCGTGCCGACGCCGGGCCGGACCCGCAGCGGTATCCAGGCCAGGAGCACCAGCGCGCCCACGATGTTCACCACCCAGCCGAAGGGCAGCCCCGTGGTGCGGGCCAGGCCTTGGTGCAGGGCGTCCCACGACGGAAGGCCCAGGTCCGCGACGACCATGAGCGCGATGCTCACGCCGAACAGCACGAGCCCGCCGAACAGGCAGAGCGACCGCGTGGCCATCGGCGCCTCCCGAGGACGGGTTCTCATGACGTCACCCTGATGGTTGACGTGTCACTCAGGACGGTAGAAGCGTGGTGAGTGACATGTCAACCACATCTCCGCTACGGTGGGCCCGTGCCCCAGGAACCTCTGCGCGCGCCCCTCGAATCCGGCCGCGCACCCCACGAACCCCGCTGGCTGAGCGGCCCCGAGCAGCGCGCCTGGCAGGCGTACCGCCGCATGTTCCTCCTGCTCAACGCCGAGCTCTCCCGCGACCTCAGCCGCCGGAGCGGGCTCTCCGAGCCCGACTACGACGTGCTGTCCAACCTGGGCGCCAGCCCGGGCCACCGGCGTCGCGTCAGTGAGCTCGCGGACCGCATGCTGTGGTCCCGCAGCCGCCTCTCCCACCACCTGGCGCGCATGCAGCAGCGCGGTCTCGTGGTGCGCGAGGAGTGCGCGACGGACGGCCGCGGAGCGGTCGTCGTGCTCACGGAGGAGGGGCTGCGCACCATCGAGGAGGCCGCGCCCCGACACGTGGAGTCCGTGCGCCGGCACTTCATGGATCTGCTGACCCCCGAACAGATCGAGGCCTTCGCCGACATCGGGGAGACGGTGGTGGCCCGGCTCTCCGGCGCCGATCACGACTGACACCCGACACCGACGGGCCCATGCGGGATACCATCGCTCCCGCCATGCAGATGAATGCCAACTACACCAGTCTCGTCGCGGTGGGCGACTCCTTCACCGAGGGCATGTCGGACCTGCTGCCCGACGGCACCTACCGCGGCTGGGCCGACCTCCTGGCCGGCCGGATGGCGGCGCGCACCCCCGGCTTCCGCTACGCGAACCTCGCGGTGCGGGGCAAGCTCATCGGCCAGATCGTCGACGAGCAGGTGGACGTCGCGGCCGCCATGCAGGCCGACGTGGTCACCCTCGTCGGCGGGCTCAACGACACGTTGCGCCCCAAGTGCGACATGGGCCGCGTGCGCGCCCTGCTCGAGGAGGCCGTGGAGCGGCTCGCCCCCTCCTGCAAGCAGCTCGTCCTGATGCGCAGCCCGGGCCGCAACGGCCCCGTCCTGCAGCGGTTCCGGCCGCGCATGGAGGAGCTCTACTCCTACGTCGAGGACCTGGCGGGACGGCACGACGCCCTGGTCGTGGACCTGTACGGCGCGGCCGTCCTCGGTGACCAGCGCCTGTGGGACGTGGACCGGCTGCACCCCACCGCCGAGGGCCATCGCAGGATCGCCGAGGCCGTGTGGCAGGCGCTCGGGTACGACGCCGAGGACGACTGGCAGAGCCCGCTGCCCGCCGCCGTGCCGCCGGGCTGGACCTCGCGCCGGATCGCCGACGCCCGCTTCGCCCGCCAGTACCTCGGCCCGTGGATCGGCCGCCGCCTCACCGGCCGCTCCTCCGGCGACGGCCGCGCCCCGAAGCGTCCCGACCTGCTCCCCTACGAGGACCCGCGCCCCTAGGGGCCGACCCCAGCCGTACGGGGCTCACTCGCGCGAAGACGGACGGCGCCCCGCTCTCGTAGCTTCCGACGAACGGGGGCGTGGCGCTGGCCTGCACGAATGCCCAGTAGAATCCGTACACGTGACTGCCGCGCCTGCAAAGCCCCGTATCCCGAACGTCCTCGCCGGACGTTATGCCTCCGCCGAGCTCGCCACCCTCTGGTCGCCCGAGCAGAAGGTGAAGCTGGAGCGTCAGCTCTGGCTCGCCGTGCTGCGCGCGCAGAAGGACCTCGGGATCGAGGTCCCGGACGCCGCCATCGCCGACTACGAGCGCGTGATCGACCAGGTCGACCTGGCCTCGATCGCCGAGCGCGAGAAGGTCACGCGCCACGACGTGAAGGCCCGCATCGAGGAGTTCAACGCCCTCGCCGGCCACGAGCACGTCCACAAGGGCATGACCTCGCGCGACCTCACGGAGAACGTGGAGCAGCTGCAGATCCGGCTCTCCCTGGAGCTGATCCGCTCCCGTACCGTCGCGGTCCTCGCCCGGCTCGGCAAGCTCGCCGGCGAGTACGCCGAGCTGGTCATGGCGGGCCGCTCCCACAACGTCGCCGCGCAGGCGACGACACTGGGCAAGCGCTTCGCGACCGGCGCCGACGAACTGCTCGTCGCCCACCGCCGCCTCGACGACCTGCTCGGCCGCTATCCGCTGCGCGGCATCAAGGGCCCGGTCGGCACCGCCCAGGACATGCTCGACCTGCTCGGCGGCGACGCGGAGAAGCTGAACGACCTGGAGCAGCGCATCGCCGGGCACCTCGGCTTCGACCGCGCGTTCACCTCGGTCGGCCAGGTCTACCCGCGCTCGCTCGACTACGAGGTCGTCACGGCGCTCGTGCAGGTCGCGTCGGCGCCCTCCTCGCTGGCCAAGACGATCCGTCTGATGGCGGGCCACGAACTGGTGACCGAGGGCTTCAAGCCGGGCCAGGTCGGCTCGTCCGCGATGCCGCACAAGATGAACACCCGCTCCTGCGAGCGTGTCAACGGCCTCACCGTCATCCTGCGCGGCTACGCCTCGATGACCGGCGAGCTGGCGGGCGACCAGTGGAACGAGGGCGACGTCTCCTGCTCCGTGGTGCGGCGCGTCGCCCTGCCGGACGCGTTCTTCGCGCTCGACGGCCTGCTGGAGACCTTCCTGACCGTGCTCGACGAGTTCGGCGCCTTCCCCGCCGTCGTCGCGCGCGAGCTGGACCGCTACCTCCCCTTCCTCGCCACCACCAAGGTCCTGATGGCCTCGGTGCGCGCGGGCGTCGGCCGTGAGGAGGCCCACGAGGCCATCAAGGAGAACGCGGTCGCCTCCGCGCTCGCCATGCGCGAGCAGGGCGCCGAGCGCAACGAACTGCTCGACAAGCTCGCCGCGGACGCCCGCATCCCGCTGGACCGCGCGGAGCTGGACGAGCTGATGGCCGACAAGCTGTCCTTCACCGGTGCCGCGAGCGACCAGGTCGGCACGGTCGTCGCGCAGATCGAGGCGCTGCTCAAGGAGCACCCCGAGGCAGCGGCCTACACGCCGGGCGCGATTCTCTGACGCCACCCGAGGGCCGGCCGAGCTCTGCCCGTCAGCACCACGTACGCGTCACGGCCCCGAGGCTTCCCGCCCCGGGGCCGTGACGCGCCCGCGATCAGAGACCGACGTCGCGGCTGCGGAAGTCCTCCAGCGACTCGCGGCGGACCAGCAGCCGTGCGTGCCCCTCGGACACGGCCACCACGGGCGGGCGGCCCACGAGGTTGTAGCCGGAGGCCATCGAGAGGTGGTACGCCCCGGCGACCGGGACGGCGAGCAGGTCTCCGGGGCGCACGTCGCCGGGGAGCGCCACGTCCGAGGCGAGGACGTCGCCCGCCTCGCAGTGCCGGCCGACGACCGTCACCGGGGCGGGACCGGCCGTGGAGCGCCGGCCGACCAGGCGCGGAACGTAGCGCACGCCGTAGAGGGCCGGTCGCGGATTGTCGCTCATCCCGCCGTCGACGGCGACGAACGTCGTGCCGCCGGTTCGCTTGACGGCGAGGACGCGGTAGAGCGCCACCCCGGCGGGGCCCGCGATGGCGCGGCCCGGCTCCACCACGAGGCGCGGCACCGGCAGGCCCGCCGCCGCACAGCTCTGTTCGAGCTCGGCCCGCACCCGGTGCGCGAGCGCGGTGACGTCGAGCGCCTCTTCTCCCGGGCGGTACGCGATGCCGTGGCCGCCGCCGAGGTCCAGTTCGGGGAGGGTGACGCCGTGCTGGTCCGCCGTGCGGGCCAGCAGCCCGACCAGACGGCGCACCGCGGCGACGAACGGCTTCACCGTGGTGATCTGTGAGCCCAGGTGGCAGTGCAGACCGACGAGTTCGAGGGTCGGCTGGTCCAGGATGCGGGCGATCGCGTGCTGTGCGGAGCCGTCGTTGAGGGACAGGCCGAACTTCTGGTCCTCGGTGCCCGTCCGGATCTTGGCGTGGCCGCCCGCCGCGATCCCCGGCACCACCCGGACCAGTACCTTCTGCCGGCTGCCCAGGGGTACGGCGGCGGCGATCCTGGCGATCTCCGAGGCGCTGTCGATGACGATCCGGCCCACCCCGAGCCGCAGGGCGGCCCGCAGGTCCTGCGGGCTCTTGGCGTTGCCGTGCAGCACGACGCGGTGGGCGGGGAACCCCGTCGTGACGGCCAGCTCCAGCTCGCCGGCCGAGCACACGTCCAGGCCGAGGCCCTCCTCGTCCACCCAGTGCGCCATGGCGCGGCACAGGAACGCCTTGGCCGCGTAGAGGACTTCGCCGTCCGGGAAGGCGCGCCGGTAGGTGCGGCAGCGGGCCCGTACCTCGCCTTCGTCGACGAGGTAGGCGGGGGTGCCGAAACGCTCGGCGATCTCGGTGAGCGGCACGCCGCCGACGGTGAGGTCGCCGTCGGCGAGGCGGGCGGTGGACGCGGGCCAGACGGACAGATCGTCGTCGTGCCGGATCGCCTCGTCACGCCCTGGCGTCTCGTCGCGCCGGATGCCGTCGTCGTACCGGGCCGGAGCCAGGGTGGCGGGTCCGGCGGGAATCGGTGTGGGCGTGGGCGCAGCCGCGGGCGCCGGGAGCGGGGGTATGCGCAGTGTGGTCATGACCGTTTCTCTCTTCGCCTCGTCCTCAGCCGAACCACAGGGTCAGGGCGCCCACTTGGGCGGCCGCGCCGGTGAGGCGCCGGGGGCCGCCCGCCGGGCTCAGGTCCGAGTCCGGGGCCGGGATTCGCCAGTCGGTCGTGCGGCGCTCTGGGGGCAGTCGCCGCGGGTGGCCCACGGCGTGGGCGGCCAGGCGCGGGTCCACGGTGACCTCGCCGACGCCGAGCGGCTCGGTCAGTGACCTGAGCGCCGGTTCGGAGAGGCGGATCCACGGCTGCCGGGGGCCCAGGGCGGCGCGCAGGCGCAGCTCGGTGGTGAAGGCGACGGCGGTGCGCCCGCCGACGGGGGTGCGGAACAGGCGGGCCACGCAGCCCGCGGGTCCCGGCCGGACGGGGACGAACAGGGGCCCGGCCGGGCCGGGTTCGCAGGGCTCGGGGTCCTCGTCGTACACAAGCGCGGTCATGGGATTCCTCCGGTGGAGACGGGGGGACGGTGGAGCGGGTGGTGACGGGGCAGACGGGACGGACAGGCGGTCCGGTGGGCACAGGAGTGCCGGAGGACCGCCGCATCCGGTACGAAACCGGCGGCACACGAAGACGGTATGCCCGGCACCCCGTGCCAACCGACCCTCCCTGACGTGACGTTGACGCGACGTCGCCGTCCTCTGACGCGATGCCGACGCTCGAGCCGTCCACTCGTATGGGTCGAGTCAGAGTCGATGAGGCGGTCTTGAGCCCGCTGGCGCGGGACAGTTGGATGTCCGGCACAGCGGGAGTCCGGCGCGGCGGCACTCGGCGCGGGGTGGTCGGCCCTCCGGCCGGGGCCCGGCCGGCCGGCGCACCCGGCGCATCCCGGCACACCGGTTCCACCCGCCGTCGCACCCGTTTCACTCGAAGGTCTCACTCCGGAGGAGCGCCTGATGATCGAGGTTCCCCCGCACCACCTGCCCGCCGTGCCCCGCTGGTTCGCCCCCGGGACGCCCGGGCCCGGCTCCCTGCCCGAGCACGTGGCGGCCGTCGGCGTCGGGCGCTGGTGGGCCGACCGTGCGCTCGATCCGCGGGCCGTGGCGGTCTCGTGCGCGGGCCATGTGCTGCTGCGCGGCGACGCGGGCAGCCTCGCGCCGGATCTGCTCGCCCCCTTCGCGCGCAGCCACGTCGAGGCTCCCGCCCCGTTCCTGCCGGTGCTCGGCGCCGCCTTCGACCGGCTCGTACCGGCCGAGCGGATGGTGTACGTGCACCGCGAGAAGGTGGACCCGCCTCGCGCGCCACGGGGCGTGACGGTCCGCCGGCTGGCGCCCGCCGACGCGCCCGCGCTCACCGCCCTCGGCCCGGAGTCGACCTGGATCCACGACAGTTGGGGCGGCCCCGAGGGCCTCGCCGCCTCCGGCCACGGCTGGGCGGCCGTCGACCGCGGCGGCCGGGTCGCCGCCGTGGCGTGCAGCTACTTCACCGGACAGGCGTACGAGGACGTGGCGGTGCTCACCGCGCCCGAGCGCCGGCGCGAGCGCCTGGCCCTCGCCTGCGTCACCGCGCTGTGCGCGGACATCGCCGCGCGCGGCCGCACGGCGAGCTGGTCCTGCGGCCGCGACAACCGCCCCAGCCGCCTGCTGGCCTGGACGGCCGGCTTCCGGCTGCAGCGCGAGTACGTCCAGTACGTCACGGGGACGCCCGTGGCGCCGCCCCGCCAGGCGACCCGCGTCTCCGCCTGACGCCCGGCGCGAGGAGCGAGGAGCGAGGAGCGGGCGGTGGGTGGCGGGGCGGTGGGTGCGCGGGCGCGTGGCCCGAAACCACGCCCTCCGCCCGGCTCGATGCCTGCGGCAATCAATAGCCGTCCGCTCGTTCGAGATCAAGAGCGATCAGAAGAGGGCAAGGTCACAGCCCTTGATGGCACCGCGTGCCATGGGTTGCGCCCTAGCATCGGGGCATGACGGTCCTGCCTGACGACGGGCTTTCGCTGGCCGCCGAGTTCCCTGATGCGACCCATGAGCAGTGGCAGCGCCTGGTGGAAGGCGTGCTGCGCAAATCGGGTAAGGACGCATCGGGGACGGCCGCCGAGGAAGCACTGTCCACCGCCCTCGAGGACGGGCTCACCACCCGCCCTCTGTACACCGCCCGCGACGCGACACCCGATGTCGGACATCCCGGCTTTGCCCCCTTCGTACGCGGTGGCACAGCCGGCGGCACCGCGGCGACGGGCTGGGACGTGCGGCAGCGCCACACGAGCTCCGACGCCGCCCGGACCAACGAGGCCGTCCTCGCGGACCTGGAGAACGGCGTCACGTCCGTGTGGCTGGGGGTGGGCGCGAACGGCGTCCCGGTCTCCGCTCTGGCGTCGGCGCTGAAGGGCGTCTATCTCGACCTCGCGCCGATCGCACTGGACGCGGGGGCCGAATTCGCCCCGGCGGCACGGGCGTTGCTCGGCCTGTACGCGGCCGCCGGCGTCCCCGCGGAGTCGGCGCGCGGCACCTTGGGCGCGGACGTGCTCGCCCACGAGGCCCGGACCGGCGAGGCGTTGGACCCGGCCGAGGCCGTGGAGCTCGCCCGGCTCTGCGTGCGGAGCCACCCCGGCCTGCGGGCCCTCACGGTGGACGCGCTGCCCTACCACGAGGCCGGCGGCTCGGCGGCGCAGGAGCTCGGCGCCTCGCTCGCCACGGGCGTCTCCTATCTGCGCGAGCTGACCGCCGCGGGGCTCTCGGTCGAAGAGGGCTGCGCCCAGCTGGAGTTCCGCTACGCGGCCACCGCGGACCAGTTCCTGACCATCGCCAAGCTGCGTGCGGCCCGCCGGCTGTGGGCGCGGGTGGCCGAGGTGTGCGGCTCCGCCGCGGCGGGCGCGCAGCGTCAGCACGCGGTGACCTCACCGGTGATGATGACCCGGCGCGACCCGTGGGTGAACATGCTGCGCACCACCGTGGCCTGCCTGGGCGCGGGCGTGGGCGGCGCCGACTCCGTCACCGTGCTGCCGTTCGACCACTCCCTGGGCCTGCCCGACGCGTTCGCGCGCCGCATCGCCCGTAACACCTCGACGATCCTCATCGAGGAGTCCCATCTCGCCCGGGTGATCGACCCCGCGGGCGGCTCCTGGTACGTGGAGCGGCTCACCGACGAACTCGCGCGGGCCGGCTGGGCGTTCTTCCAGGAGATCGAGCGCGCGGGCGGCCAGGCCGCGGCCCTGCGCTCCGGGATGGTGGGCGAACACCTCGCCGCCACCTGGGCCGAGCGCGGCAAGAAGCTCGCCGAGCGCCGTGAACCCATCACGGGCGTCAGCGAGTTCCCGCAGCTCGTCGAGCGGCCCGTGGAGCGTGAGACCGCGCCCGCCGGCCCTTCGGGCGGACTGCCCCGGGTGCGCCGCGACGAGGCGTACGAGGCACTGCGCGCCCGCTCGGACGCCCACCTCGCGCGGACCGGTGCGCGCCCGAAGGTGTTCCTCGCCGCGCTGGGCCCCGCCGCCGCGCACACCGCGCGGGCCACGTTCGCCTCGAACCTCTTCCAGGCGGGCGGCATCGAGGCCGTCCACGAGCCCGCGACGGTGGATCCCGGTACGGCCGCCGAGGCGTTCCGGGCCAGCGGCGCGAGCGTCGCGTGCCTGTGCTCCAGCGACGCGCTCTACGCCGAACAGGCCGACGCCGTCGCGCGGGCCCTCAAGTCGGCGGGCGCGCAGCGGGTGTTCCTGGCCGGACGCGGGGAGTACGCCGATGTCGACGCGTACGTCTTCGCGGGCTGTGACGCCGTCGCCGTGCTCTCCTCCACCCTCGACCGCATGGGAGTGGCGTAATGCGGATCCCCGACTTCTCCTCCATCGACCTGGACGCCGGGGCCGGCGCCGACGGGTCCCACGAGCAGTGGCGCACGGCGGTGAAGGAGTCCACCGGCAGGTCCGAGAGCGATCTGCTGTGGGAGACGCCCGAGGGTATCGCGGTGAAGCCGCTGTACACCGGCGCCGACGTGGAGGGCCTGGATTTCCTCGGGACCTACCCGGGCGTCGCGCCGTATCTGCGCGGCCCGTACCCGACGATGTACGTCAACCAGCCCTGGACCATCCGGCAGTACGCGGGATTTTCCACCGCCGAGGAGTCCAACGCCTTCTACCGCCGCAACCTCGCGGCCGGGCAGAAGGGCCTCTCGGTCGCCTTCGACCTGCCCACGCACCGCGGATACGACAGTGACCACCCGCGCGTGACGGGTGACGTCGGCATGGCGGGCGTCGCGATCGACTCGATCTACGACATGCGTCAGCTCTTCGACGGCATCCCGCTGGACAAGATGACGGTGTCGATGACGATGAACGGCGCCGTGCTGCCCGTGCTCGCGCTCTACATCGTGGCGGCCGAGGAGCAGGGCGTACCGCCCGAGAAGCTGGCCGGGACCATTCAGAACGACATCCTCAAGGAGTTCATGGTCCGCAACACCTACATCTATCCGCCGAAGCCCTCGATGCGGATCATCTCCGACATCTTCGCGTACACCTCGCAGAAGATGCCGCGCTACAACTCCATCTCGATCTCCGGCTACCACATCCAGGAGGCGGGCGCGACAGCCGACTTGGAGCTGGCGTACACCCTCGCCGACGGCGTGGAGTACCTGCGCGCCGGCCAGGAGGCGGGCCTGGACGTGGACGCGTTCGCGCCGCGGCTCTCCTTCTTCTGGGCGATCGGCATGAACTTCTTCATGGAGGTCGCCAAGCTCCGCGCGGCGCGCCTGCTGTGGGCGAAGCTGGTCAAGCAGTTCGACCCGAAGAACGCCAAGTCCCTCTCGCTGCGCACCCATTCGCAGACGTCGGGCTGGTCGCTGACCGCGCAGGACGTGTTCAACAACGTCACGCGCACCTGTGTCGAGGCGATGGCGGCGACGCAGGGCCACACCCAGTCGCTGCACACCAACGCCCTGGACGAGGCCCTCGCCCTGCCGACGGACTTCTCCGCGCGCATCGCCCGCAACACCCAGCTGTTGATCCAGCAGGAGTCGGGGACGACGCGGACCATCGACCCGTGGGGCGGCAGCGCATACGTCGAGAAGCTCACGTACGACCTGGCGCGCCGTGCCTGGCAGCACATCGAGGAGGTCGAGGCGGCGGGCGGCATGGCGCAGGCCATCGACGCCGGCATCCCGAAGCTGCGCGTCGAGGAGGCCGCCGCGCGCACGCAGGCGCGCATCGACTCGGGGCGCCAGCCGGTCATCGGCGTCAACAAGTACCGGGTGGAGAGCGACGAACAGATCGACGTCCTCAAGGTCGACAACTCCTCGGTGCGCACCCAGCAGATCGCCAAGCTGCGGCGGCTGCGCGAGGAGCGCGACGAGCGGGCGTGCCAGGACGCGCTGCGCGCGCTCACCGCGGCGGCCCAGCGCGGCTCCGGACCCGGCCTGGAGGGGAATCTGCTCGCCCTCGCGGTCGACGCGGCCCGCGCCAAGGCCACGGTCGGTGAGATCTCCGACGCACTGGAGAGCGTGTACGGGCGGCACGCGGGCCAGATCCGTACGATCTCCGGTGTGTACCGCAGCGAAGCAGGCCAGTCCCCGTCCGTCGAGCGGACGCGCACGCTGGTGGACGCGTTCGACGAGGCCGAGGGGCGCAGGCCGCGCATCCTGGTCGCCAAGATGGGCCAGGACGGCCACGACCGCGGCCAGAAGGTCATCGCCAGTGCCTTCGCCGACCTGGGCTTCGATGTCGACGTCGGCCCGTTGTTCCAGACCCCGGCGGAGGTCGCGCGCCAGGCCGTCGAGGCGGACGTGCACATCGTCGGCGTCTCCTCGCTGGCCGCGGGGCACCTCACCCTCGTACCCGCGCTGCGCGAGGAGCTGGCCGCCGAGGGGCGCGAGGACATCATGATCGTGGTGGGCGGCGTGATCCCGCCGCAGGACGTCGAGGCCCTGCACGAGGCGGGCGCCACCGCGGTCTTCCCGCCCGGCACGGTGATCCCGGACGCGGCGTACGACCTGGTGAACCGCCTCGCGGCCGACCTCGGCCACACGCTGTGAGCCGGTGAGCGCCGACCCATGCCTGTGACGATCGACATCGACGCCTACGCGAAGGGCGTCCTCGACGGGAAGCGCGCGTTCATCGCGCGCGCCATCACGCTCGTGGAGTCGACACGGCCGCACCACCGGGAGCTGGCGCAGGAGCTGCTCACCGAGTTGCTTCCGCACAGCGGGCGGGCGCGGCGGATCGGCATCAGCGGGGTGCCGGGCGTCGGCAAGTCCACGTTCATCGATGCCCTCGGCACGATGCTCACCTCGCTCGGCCACCGGGTCGCGGTGCTCGCCGTCGACCCGTCCTCCACGCGCACGGGCGGCTCCATCCTGGGTGACAAGACCAGGATGGAGCGGCTCTCGCAGGACCCCGCGGCCTTCGTCCGCCCGTCGCCGTCCGCGGGCACGCTCGGCGGCGTCGCCAAGGCGACCCGCGAGTCCATCGTGGTGATGGAGACGGCGGGCTACGACGTGGTGCTCGTGGAGACCGTGGGCGTCGGGCAGTCGGAGACGGCCGTCGCGAACATGGTCGACACGTTCCTGCTGCTGACTCTGGCCCGCACCGGCGACCAGCTGCAGGGCATCAAGAAGGGGGTCCTGGAGCTCGCCGACGTCATCGCCGTGAACAAGGCGGACGGCCCGCACGAGAGGGACGCGCGCTCGGCGGCGCGTGAACTGGCGGGCGCGCTGCGCCTCATGCATCCGGCCGACGCGGCGTGGACCCCGCCGGTGCTCACCTGCAGTGCCCGCGAGTCCAGCGGCCTCGACACCCTGTGGGACCGGATCGAGCAGCACCGCGCCCTGCTCGACTCGTCCGGCCGCCTCGCCGCCAAACGCCGCGACCAGCAGATCGACTGGACGTGGGCCATGGTCCGGGACGAGTTGCTGGGCAGGCTGCGGGACCACCCCGCCGTGCGCGGAGTCACCCCTGAACTGGAGCAGCGCGTACGGGAGGGTACGTTGACGGCGACCTCGGCCGCCGAGCAGATCCTGGACGCGTTCCAGGGCGGCGGCCCGACGACGCGCCCCACGTGAACGGAGCCACCCGCACCATGAACGCCACCGCCGACGAAGCCCCCGTCCTGCTGCGCCGCGAAGGCCGCGCCGGGCACCTCGTCCTGAACCGCCCCCGGGCCATCAACGCCCTGAACCACACGATGGTCCGGATCATGGCGGACGCCCTCGACGCGTGGGAGCACGACGAGGCGGTGGCGGCCGTGGTGCTCACCGGCGCCGGGGAGCGCGGGCTGTGCGCCGGCGGGGACATCCGGTCCATCCACGACGACGTCCGCGCCGGGCGCCCCGCGGCCGCGGCCGCCTTCTGGCACGACGAGTACCTCCTCAACGCCCGTATCGCCCGCTTCCCGAAGCCTTATGTCGCGGTGATGGACGGCATCGTCATGGGCGGCGGGGTGGGCGTCTCGGCACACGGCGGCGTGCGGGTGGTCACCGAACGCTCCCGGGTGGCGATGCCGGAGACCGGTATCGGCTTCGTGCCCGACGTGGGCGGGACGTACCTCCTGACGCGCACGCCCGGCGAGCTCGGAACGCACCTCGCGCTGACGGGTTCGCCGGTGGGGGCGGGCGACGCGCTGCTGTGCGGCCTCGCCGACCACTTCGTGCCGTCCGAACGGCTGCCGGAGTTCACCGCGGCGCTCACGGACACCGAGGTGGCCGACGCCGTACGGGAGTTCGCGATCAGCGCTCCCGCGGGGGAACTGGCCGCGTACCGGGAGTGGATCGACCACTGCTACGCCGGGGACTCCGTCGAGGAGATCGTCGACCGGCTGCACGCGTCCGGGGACCGGCACGCCAAGGAAGCGGCCGAGACGATCCTCGCCAAGTCACCGACCTCCCTGAAGGTCACGCTGGCGGCGCTGCGCCGGGCCCGGGAACTGCCGTCCCTGGAGGCCGTCCTGGAGCAGGAGTACCGCGTCTCGTGCGCGGCCCTCGCCTCACCCGACCTGGCGGAGGGCATCCGCGCCCAGGTGGTCGACAAGGACCGCAGGCCGCGCTGGTCGCCCGCGGAGTTGTCACGCGTGACGGAGGCGGACGTCGCCCGGCACTTCGCGCCGGCCGCGACCGGTTCGCTCGGTCTCGTCTGAGGAGGCAGCCCGCACCCTCACGGCGGGTCGGTCTCCGTGACCACTGCGAGGAGCTGGAAGGGCAGTTCCTTGTCCCACTGCGCGACGCCCAGGGCTATCCAGCGGCCGTCCGCCCGCCAGAGGTGGAGGTCGGGGACACAGGCGCTCAACTGCGCCCACGGCTCCGGTATCTCCTCGTCCGCGTCGCCGAAGTCCACGGCCACGGTGCGCTCGAAGAGACTCGCGAGGCTGAACCTCTGCGGCGGTCCCCACCGCTCGGCGAGGAGGACGGTCAGGGCGTCGCGCTCGGCGTCGTACTGCTCCTCGGTGAGGTGCCATCGCGTGCCGTCGTCCTCCCAGAACGTCTCGCTGGTCAGTAACTCGGCGATGTGGAACCCGGGGCCCTCACTGCCGCACTCCGACCTGCCGTGCTCGGCGGGGAACTCCCGGGAGCGCAGCAGGTCGATCACGGCGAGATGCTGTGCGGTGCTCATGACGTCCAGTAAACCGGGCGCCACTGACAACGCGTCATGAGCCGGTGCGCTCCTCAGGCGTCCCTGCGCCGCACCGCCCACCAGCCGGCCAGCAGTGCGGCGGCCGCCCAGGCCGCGGCCACGGCGAGACCGGACCACGGGCCGAGGGTGCCGGTCGGGTTCTCGTGCAGCACCTGCTGGCCCGCCTGGTCGGGGAGCAGGCCCGCGACGCCGCTCGCCACGTCCCCGAGCACGAACGAGACGATCAGGGTGAACGGGATCACGATGCTCAGGACGGCGACTCCGCTGCGCAGCACGGCGGTCAGGCCCGCCGCCAGCAGCGCCATCAGCGCCAGGTAGACGCCTCCGCCGACGCAGGCCCGCACCGCACCGGGGTGGCCGAGGCCGATGGCGTACTCCCCCAGGAAGGCCTGGCCGACCAGGAAGGTGCCGAAGCTCGTGGCGAGGCCGACGAGCAGGGCCAGGCCGCCGACGACCGCCATCTTGGCCCAGTAGAAGAGTCCGCGGCGCGGCACCGCGGTGAGGGAGATCCGCAGGGCGCCGCTGGTGTACTCGCAGGACACGGCGGTCGTGCCGAAGCTGATGGCCGCGATCTGCCCGAAGTTGAAGGCGTAGAAGGCACCGAACAGCGGTTCCGCGTCGGCGTTGTCGGCCTCCGCCCGACCGACCGCCGCGAAGACGAGCGCGGTGATGCCGACCGACGCCACGAAGACGACGATCAGTGAGACCAGGCTGGACCGCAGCGACTTGATCTTGAGCCACTCGGCGCGGGCGACGGGCAGCGCGGCGGCGGCAAGGGTGTTCGACATCGTCAGGCCTCCTGGCGGGACAGCGGGGCGGCCGCCGCGAACGGGGTCTCGTCGGCCGTCAGGGCGAGGTAGGCCTGTTCCAGGGAGGCCTGTTCGTCGGCGAGTTCGAGAACGGGGACGCCGGCGGTGGCGGCGAGCGCACCGATCTCCGCGGCCCGCGCCCCGTCGACCGTCCAGCGCCCGTCGTGCGCCTCCCCCAGTGCGTATCCCCGGTCGGTCAACAGGCCCCGTAGTCGCTCCGGATCCGCCGTCCGTACCCGCACTCGCGGGCGGCTGTGCGCCGCGATGAAGTCGGGCATGGGCGTGTCCGCGAGGAGCCTGCCGCGTCCCAGGACCACCAGGTGGTCGGCGAAGGTGGCCGTCTCGTTCATGAGGTGGCTGGAGACGAGGACCGTGCGGCCCTCCGCCGCGAGACGGCGCATCAACTCACGGATCCAGATGATGCCTTCGGGATCCAGACCGTTGGAGGGCTCGTCCAGCATCACCACCTCCGGGTCGCCGAGCAGGGCCGCCGCGATGCCGAGGCGCTGCCGCATGCCCAGCGAGAACGCCTTGATCCGTCTGCCCGCCACCGAGGCGAGCCCCGTCTCGTCGAGGACCTCGTCCACCCGGCCCTCCGGCAGCCGGTTGGTGGCGGCGAGGACGCGGAGGTGGTCGCGGGCGGTGCGGGAGCCGTGGGGCGCCTGGGCGTCGAGGAGCGCCCCGACGTGGCGCAGGGGGTCCTGAAGGGACGCGTAGGGGCGGCCGCCGATGGTGGCGGATCCGGAGGTGGGGCGGTCGAGACCGAGGACGAGCCGCATGGTGGTCGACTTGCCGGCGCCGTTGGGGCCGAGGAAGCCGGTGACCCGGCCGGGGCGGACGCTGAAGGTGAGGGCGTCCACGGCCCGGGTCGTGCCGTACTCCTTGGTGAGGTCTTGGACGTCGATGCTGGTCATGGGCATCAGCCTGGCCGCCGTGCACACCGGCGCGCCTCCCCCGCCCGGGGAGTCCGTCTCCCCCGTGCGGGGGAGCCGCGCCGCGGCGCGGGCCTGGCACGATGGCGCCATGCCCGGCTTCCTGCGACCTCTGACGCGTGCGGTCACCTACACGCGGTGGCTGCATCTCCTCATCGGCTCAGGGGTGGTGTGGGTCTGCGCCTCCATCTATCCCGGGCTCAGCAGCCCCACGCCGACGGGCTGGCTTCTCGTGGTGCTCGACCCCGTACCCCTGATGGTGGTGGCCGGCATGGTCCCCGCCGTGCGCCGGGCCGAGGGTCTGCAGGCCCGGATGATGCTGTTCCCCGGCCCCCACGCGCGCGGGAAGGGCGACGCGCCGGATCCGGGCATCTCCGTGGCGGCGTCCGCCTCGTGGCGCGAGCGGGCCAGGACCGCCGCGTGGCTGGTGCTCCGCCTGGAGGTCGGGAGCGTGACGGTCCTGCTCACGGGGCAGCTCATCGGGACCGCCTTCGTGCTGCTCGGCGCGACCGACGAGCCCCCGGAGAGCGACGGTCTGATCCTGCCCGCGTCGTATATGGGTGGGGCCGGGCTGCCGCTTGCCCTGCTCCTGGTGGTCGCGGAGGTGCTGATGCTCGTGGCGGCGGGCCGGCTGGTCACCTGGGCGGCGCCCCGCCTCCTCGGTCCCTCCCCCGCCGAACGCCTCGCCGCCCTAGAGGAACGCACCGAGCAGCTCCTCGAACGCAATCGCATCGCACGGGAGTTGCACGACTCCATCGGCCACGCGTTGACCGTCGCCGTCGTCCAGGCTGGCGCCGCGCGGGCCGCGGCCGACCCCGAGTTCACCGACCGGGCCCTGGAGGCCGTCGAGGAGACCGGCCGGGCCGCACTGGAGGACCTGGAGCGGGTGCTGCGAGTGCTGCGCGAGGACGGGCGGCCCGCGAGCGGCCGGCCGACGCTCACCGACGCCGAGCGGCTCCTGGACTCGGCGCGCGCCTCGGGCGCCGAGGTCGACGTGGAGATATCGGGAGCGGTCGAGCGGCTGCCGGGCCCGGTGTCCCGCGAGGGCTACCGCATGCTCCAGGAGTCCCTGACGAACGTGCTGCGGCACTCCGGCCCCGTCCCGGTCCGGCTGCGCATCACCGTCGACGACGCACGCCTGGTGATGGACGTCCGCAACACCCTCCCCCGCGCCGCCCGTTCGACGGGGCGCGGCGGCAGCGGGCTGCGCGGCATACGGGAGCGGGCCACGCTGCTCGGCGGCAGGGCCACCACCGGGCCGCTCGACGACGGCGAGTGGCAGGTGCACGTCGAGCTGCCCCTCGCGTGATCTACGCTGGCCGGATGCCGGTCACAGTGCTGCTCGTCGATGACGAACCCCTCGTCCGCGCGGGTCTGCGCGCCGTCCTGGAGGCACAGCCGGACATCCACGTCGTCGGCGAGGCGGCGGACGGCGCGGCGGTGATCCCCCTCGTCCGCGAGCTGCGGCCCGATGTCGTCGCGATGGACGTCCGGATGCCGCTGCTCGACGGCATCGAGGCCACCCGGGCCGTGCTGCGCACGGTGCAGGACCCGCCGAAGATCATCGTGGTGACGACCTTCGAGAACGACGAGTACGTGTACGAGGCGCTGCGTGCGGGCGCCGACGGATTCCTGTTGAAGCGCGCCCGCCCCGCGGAGATCGTGCACGCCGTACGGCTGGTCGCCGAGGGCGAGTCGCTGCTCTTCCCGGTGGCGGTCCGGCAGCTGGCGGGTGAGCACGGCAGGGAGCGCGGCAACGCCGAGGCGCGGGCCGCGCTCGACCGGGCGGCGCTGACCGAGCGCGAGGCCGAGGTGCTGCGGCTGATGGCGCGCGGCCTGTCGAACGCGGAGATCGCCGCCCGTCTGGTGGTCGGCGCGGAGACGGTCAAGTCCCATGTCAGCTCCGTCCTGGCGAAGCTGGCGGCGCGCGACCGGACGCAGGCGGTCATCGTCGCGTACGAGTCCGGCTTCGTCTCGCCCGGATGACGGCCGTACGCAGGGGAAATGCGGGCCCGGCACTCGCCGCCGACCCGTGCGGCGAGTACGATCCGGCCATCATGCGCACGAGCTGGAAGGTAGGACGTTGGGGCGGCTGACCGGCGGGGACCCGTCTCTGTTGCGGCGTATCAACTCCGCGGTGGTGCTGCACGCGCTGCGCGCCGCGGATTTGGCGACGCTCACGGAGATCACCCGCGTGACCGGGCTCTCCCGGCCCACCGTCGAGGGGGTCGTCGAGGGGCTCATCGAGGCCGGGCTCGTGGTGGAGTCGGCGGCCGAGGACAGCGGTGCCCGGCGTCAGGGGCGGCCCGCACGGAAGTATCGATTCCGCGCGGAGGCGGGGCATCTCCTCGGCCTGGAGATCGGCCCGCACCGGGTGGCGGCCGTGGCCGCGGATCTGGACGGCAAGGTGCTCGGCACGGCGTCGAGGAGCGTCTCCGAGGAGGCCTCCGCGGACGACCGCCTGGACCGCGTGCGCACCGTGGTCGCCGATCTGCTGCGCCGCACCGGGGTCGCCCGCAGCTCGCTGCGCGCCGTCGGGGTCGGCAGCCCCGGCATTCTGGACGCGGACGGCACGGTGCGGTTGAGCACCGCGCTGCCCGAGTGGAACGGGCTCCAGTTGGGTGAGCGGCTGCGCCGGTCGTTCACGTGCCCGGTCCTGGTGGAGAACGACGCGAACGCGGCGGCCGTCGCCGAGCACTGGAAGGGCGCGGCCGCCGACACCGACGACGTGGTGTTCGTCCTCGCGGGGCTGAGCCCGGGGGCCGGGTCGCTGATCGGCGGGCGGCTGCACCGGGGCTACGGGGGCGCGGCCGGGGAGATCGGCGCGCTGCACCTCCTGGGCCGGGAGGTCACTCCGGAGACGCTGCTCTCCACCACGGACGAGCCGCTGCACCCCCTGGACGAGCAGGCGGTCGCGGAGGTCTTCGCCCACGCGCGCGGGGGCGACGAGCGGGCCCGGGCCGCCGTGGAGCGTTTCATCCAGCGGCTCGTGCACGACGTGGCGGCCCTCGTGCTCGCCCTCGACCCCGAACTGGTCGTCGTCGGCGGCTGGGCGGCGGGGCTCGACGGCGTCCTCGAACCGCTCCACCGGGAGCTGGCCCGCTACTGTCTGCGGCCGCCGCGGGTGGCGCTGTCGCTGCTCGGTGACGCCGTGGTGGCGACCGGAGCGCTGCGGCTGGCGCTCGACCATGTCGAGGAGCAGCTGTTCGCCGTCGAGGGGACGGTCACCGCGCGGCGCTGAGCGGTCAGCCCGGCTGCCTCCGGTGCGTGAGCCATGGCCCGCACGCGTCGTGCGGCGGCCACCGGCCGCCGGCCCGGAAACGCGTCGCGCCCGGCACGTGGTGTGCCGGGCGCGGGTCCTGACCGGTACCGGGGCGGGCACCGGTCCGCGTGATCAGGAGGCGTGGCGCTCCGAGTCGTGGCGGATCTCCACGCCACCGGCGTCGCCGAAGGTGAGCCTGCACGTGTCCGCGCGGTAGGTGGCCACGGAGACCGCGGCCGTGCGTCCCTCGGCGAAGAAGCGGGTCGTCACGACCAGCACGGGGGCGCCGGGGAGACGGTCGAGGGCGCGGGCGTCGTCGGCGCGGGCCGAGCCGAGCTCGACGGCCCGGTCCTGGCCTTCGAGGCCGAGCCGGGCGAGGTCGCGCAGGACGACACGCGCGCGTGCGGCCCCGGACGGCTCGTCCATGCCGGTCAGTTCGGCGACGGCCGACGTCGACACGTACAGCAGCTCGGCCGCGACGGGCTGACCCTCGGAGACGCGGGTGCGGCGCACTACGTGCACCTGCTCGTCCGCGACGGTCTCCAGCATGCGGGCCACGTCCGCGGGCGGTACGGCGGGCGCGCAGTCCGCGGGCTGCCAGGCGTCGCCGACCGCGCCGGGCCAGGTGCCCTGCGCCGATCCGACGGCCACGCCCATGCGCGGCGGAGCGACGGTGGTGCCCACGCCGCGGCGGCGGTGCAGCCTGCCCTCGAGTTCCAGTTGTTCGAGCGCCTGCCGGAGCGTGGCGCGGGCGACACCGAAGCGGGCGGCGAGATCACGCTCGTTCGGCAGGATCTCCCCTACGGCGAATTCGGAGTCGAGCGCCTCACTGAGCACCGTCTTCAGGTGCCAGTACTTCGGCTCCGGCGCCGTTTCGAGCTGCGTGGTCCCCACCCTGTCCTCCGCAATCGCCGTTGACCGGCGGCGTTTTAGCGCCCTTGTTTATTAAAGGTTCCTGCACTATCCCTGCGACCATAGAGCCGCTCCCACCCTTGGTCAAGACCAATCCTCGTTCGGTTACAGGCTGCACAGGGGTGATGCCACAGAGCATTCATGCGGAGTTCGCGTGCGGCCAAGCAGGCGTAATCGGCCACGCGTGTGTGAACGGCCGGACCAGGACCGCACGCCGGAGCCCCCGTCCGGCCGGACGGGGGCTCTGCACTGCGCGGACGTGCCGCCGAGCGCCGCGCCTCTACCGGGCGAGGCTCGCGAGCTTGTCCGGATTCCGGATGATGTAGACGCGCTGGACGCGCCCGTCGCCGACGTCCAGCTGGAAGACGCTGTCGGGCTTGCCGTCGATGATCACGTACGCGGACTCGGCTCCGTTGACCTCCAGGAAACGGAACTCCAGCTCGGCGGCGGCCCTGATGACACCGGCGGCGGTGCTGTACAGGAAGCGGCCCACCTTGTCCGCGCTCTCCAGGACGCGCAGCGGGGCCTTGTTCTTGCCCCCGGCGTCGCCGATCAGCCGGACGTCGGGCGCGAGCAGCGCCATCAGTCCGTCCAGGTCGCCCTCGCTCGCCGCGGCGAGGAACCGCTCGGTCAGATCGCGGCGCTCGGCGGGGTCCACCGTGTAGCGGGGCCGCCCGGCGTCGACGTGCTTGCGGGCGCGGCCTGCGAGCTGGCGCACCGCGGCCTCACCGCGTTCGAGCGTGAGCGCGATCTCGGAGTAGGGGAATCCGAAGGCCTCGCGGAGCACGAACACCGCGCGTTCCAGCGGCGAGAGGGACTCCAGGACCACGAGCACCGCCAGCGAGACGGAGTCGGCGAGCACGGCGCGCTCGGCGGTGTCGGGGACCGCGGGGCCGAACGCGGTGACCCAGGGCTCGGGGAGCCACGGGCCCACGTACGCCTCACGGCGGGACTGCAGGTGGCGCAGGCGGTCGATGGCGAGGCGCGTGGTGATGCGCACCAGGTAGGCGCGCGGTTCGCGCACGCTGTCGTGGTCCGATGCCTGCCACCGCAGCCAGGCCTCCTGGACGACGTCCTCCGCGTCGACCACGCGACCGAGCATGCGATAGGCGACGCCCATCAGAACGGAACGGTGTTCTTCGAAGACGTCGGTCATGCTGTCGGTGGCCACTCCCCCATCCCAACCCACCCGGTCGCGTGTGTCCAGGTGGAGCGGGCGCGGGGCAGGACCGGCCGAACCTCGCGCGGGGTCTTGAACTGCGGGCTACTGAACGGTAATTGTTGCTGACATCGCGTCTAACGTACCGAGGAGCCGTCGTCCGGCGGCGGGGACAGGAGCAGTCATGGCCGCAGAGGTGTCCTTCGATGTCGCGTCGCCCCGCGGCACCCGCACCGTGACGGTCTCCTACGAACGGGCGGGCGCGGGCGAGCCGTTGCTGCTGCTCCACGGGATAGGCCACCACCGGCAGGCCTGGGACCCGGTCCTGGAGATCCTGGCCGCCGAGCACGACGTGATCGCGGTGGACCTGCCGGGGTTCGGGCGCTCCCCCGACCTGCCGGACGGACTAGCGCACGATCTCGGCACGGTCGTTCCGGTCCTCGGCGCGCTCTGCGAGGCGCTCGACGTGGAGCGCCCGCACGTGGCGGGCAACTCCCTGGGCGGATTGCTCGCCCTCGAACTGGGCCGCGAGAAGCTGGTCCGCTCCGTCACCGCCCTGTCCCCCGCCGGCTTCTGGACGCCCGCCGAGCGCCGGTACGCCTTCGCCACCCTCCTCGGGATGCGACAGGGCGCGCGCGTGCTGCCGCGCCCCGCCATCGAGCGGCTGTCGGGCAGCGCGGCGGGCCGCACCGCCCTCACGAGCACCATCTACGCCCGCCCCTGGCGCCGTTCACCGGGGGCCGTCGTCGCCGAGACACTCGCGCTGCGGGACGCGACGGCCTTCGACGCGACGCTGGCGGCCGGGCGTGACGTCCTCTTCCGGGACGACGTGGCGGACGTCCCGGTCACCGTCGCCTGGGGCACCCGGGACCGGCTGCTGCTGCGCCGCCAGGGGATCCGTGCCAAGCAGACCATCCCCGGGGCGCGGCTGATCCGGCTCCCCGGCTGCGGCCACGTCCCGATGAACGACGACCCGGCGCTCGTCTCCCGCGTCATCCTCGACACCTGCCGCCGCTGACGGACGGCGGGCGAGCACTCCGGAGCCCAGGGCCACCCCGGCGCCGACGAGCGCGCTGCCGACGGCCTGGGGCGTCCCGTACGTGCCCGTCCCCACCAGGGGAGCCGTACAGGCGGCCGCGACCGGGATGAGACCCGAGAACAGGGTGGCCCGCTCGGCACCGATGCTCTGCAGGCCCGTGTACCAGAGCACGAATCCGACGACGGTGACGATCACCGCCTGCCACAACAGGGCGGCCCCTTCGGTGCGGTCGGGCCACCGCAGGAATGCGCCGCCGTCGAGGACGAGCCCGAGGACGGCCGACTCGACGGCGGCCACCGCGCAGACGGTGGCGGCGAGCAGCCTGGGCCCCAGGGGACGCAGCACGGGCACGGCGAGCACCGCGAAGCCGACCTCGCCCGCGAGGGCGCCGACCGAGAAGAACAGCCCGGCCGCGTCCGTGCGGCCCCACCCCTGCACGACGAACGCCCCCGCGGCGACCAGGAGCGCGCCGTGCAGGACGGCCCGCTGCGGGGCGCGCCGGTCGAGAAGCGGCACCAAGAGGGCGACGACAACGGGGGCGCAGCCTACGAAGACACCCGGTACGGCTGGCTCCGCCGATTGTTCCGCGGCCAGGATCGCCATGTTGAAGCCGACCATGCCGACGGCCGCGAGCAGTGCGAGGCGCCCCCACTGGGAGGGCCGCAGCCGGTGCAGCGGGGCGGTGCCGCCCGCGCCGAGCCAGGGCAGGAGGAGCAGACAGGCCAGGCCGTAGCGGAGGAACTGGCCGCCCGTGTACGGGTAGGCGCCCAGGAGGCTGTTGGCGGTGAAGGAGCCGCCCACGAGGAGGCAGGCGAGGCCCGCGAGGAGTGCCCCGCGGGAGGAGTTCGTGGTCATGCCCCGACGTTAGGAAGCGCGGCGGTCCCCCTTAAGGTCCACTTCCATGGTGTGTTCGGGGACCACTTCTTTCCGGGTCTTCCATCTTTCTTGAGTTCTTGAGTGAGGAGGCGATCCCCGGTGGCCTCATATGGCGCCGACGACCGCGCGCGCTGGGCCGCCGCCTGGGAGCTGCTGCTGCCGGCCGCGGCAGCCCCCGCCCGCAGCCGCGGCCGCAGCCTGCGCGCCGCCCTGCGCGAGGCCGTCCGCTCGGGACGGCTCACGGCGGGCACCCGGCTGCCGTCGAGTCGTGAGCTCGCCGCCGACCTGGGCGTCTCCCGCGGCCTGATCACGGAGACGTACGAGCAGTTGACGGCCGAGGGCTATCTGCGCAGCGACCGGGGCGCGGGGACCTGGGTGGGGGACGCGGCGCGGGCGGCGGTGCCCCCGGTGCGTGACCTCGCGCCGCGCGACGGGCACGCGCGCGTGGACTTCCTTCCCGGCGTCCCCGACCTGTCGTTGTTCCCGCGCTCCGCCTGGGCCACCGCCCACCGCCAGGTGCTCGCCGAACTGCCGCACCACATGCTGGGCTATCCGGATCCGCGCGGGCTGCCGAAGCTGCGCACGGTTCTGGCCGACCTGCTGGCGCGGCGCCGCGGGGTGGTCGCCGAGCCGGAGCGCGTGATCGTGTGCTCCGGAGTGGCTCAGGCCATGACCCTGCTGGCGCTGGCGCTGCGCGCGCGGGGGCACACGGCGATCGGCGTCGAGGACCCCGGCAGCCCCGAGCACGCGACCCTGCTCGCCGCCTCCGGTATCACCCCGGTGGGCGTCCCTCTCGACGACGAGGGCGTGCTCCCCAAGGCGCTGCGCGAGGGCGACGTGCGCGCCGTCGTCACCACGCCCGCCCACCAGTTCCCCTCCGGGATCGCCTACTCCGCGAGGCGCCGTACCGAACTCCTCGACTGGGCACGGTCCGTCGACGGGCTGGTGATCGAGGACGACTACGACGGCGACTTCCGTTACGACCGGGCCCCCGTCGGCGCCCTCCAAGGGCTCGACCCCGAACACGTCGCCTACACCGGCTCGGTCAGCAAATCGCTCGCTCCGGGGCTGCGCCTGGGGTGGCTCCTGGTGCCGGACGGTCTCACCGAGGATGTCGTCGAACGCAAGCGCGTGATGGACCTGGGCAATCCCTCCCTCGACCAGGAGCTCCTGGCCCGCTTCATCGAACGCGGCGACTACGACCGGCAGTTGCGCCGCTGCCAGCGGGCCTACCGCGACCGCAGGGACGCGCTCGCGGCCGCGCTGGAGCACCACTTCGCGGGCGTGCGGGTCACCGGGATCGCGGCAGGCCTGCACGTCATCGCCCGGCTGCCCGGCCGCTGGGGTCCACCGGACACCTTCCTGGCACGGGCCGCCGCGGCCGGCATCGCGGTCCGGCCGCTGAGCGACTACGACGCGTCGAGGGAGCAGTCGAGCGAACAGGGGGTGCCGGCCGACGGAACGGCGCCTCCGGACGAGGTGCGCCTGGTCCTCGGCTACGCGCATCTGTCGGAAGCCCGGATCCGCGAGGGGGTGAGGCTGCTGGCGCGGGCGGTTCAGGACCTGGACCACCCACGGGCGGTTCAGGACCTGGACCACCCACGGGCGGTTCAGGAGTTGGACCACGCGCGCGTGCAGAGCACCAGCCGGTAGGCGTCCGGATCCTCGACGGTGACCCCCCACTCGTTCCAGTAGGGGTTGGGTGACGTCACCCGCTTCCCGCCGTGCTCCTCCAGCCGGACCAGCAGTTCCTCGGGCACCTCTCCGTCGACATAGACGACCAACAGGTCCTCCTCGGTGGGGCGAGGGTCGACCGGGGCGTCCGCGTCGTAGACCAGTTCGAGGTGCCAGGAGGCGTCGGGCCAGCCCACCATGAGCAGATCGTGCTCGCCGGGCACGCCGTGGCCCTCGGCCCGGTACAGCACGGAGAGTCCGAGTCCGTCGACCCAGAAGCGTTCGGCCGCCGCCAGGTCGCGGCTCGGGCGGGCGACGCGGATGTGACTGTGACCGTTGACCGGCACGGGGCTCCCCCTTCGGTACGGCACGCCGGGGTGGCGTGTCCCGGTGCCGAGCGTAGAAGGATGGGGATCTTGTGACCATCGGTCGTACGTCCCGGGGGCCCGGCCGCGGGACGTAGGGCCGTGGACCCACACAGAGGCAGCACCACCTTCTCTGCGCGCCGCGTCCCTCGCGGACGTTCCCGCGCGGCGGTTCCCCCGCGCACGCCGCGAGTTGTTCACTTGTGGTTCGCGTGGACGCTGTGGCGCGGTACCGGCCGGGCGCCCGCACACTGGTCGCACCCGTCAACTGGAGGCGCATTCATGTCGCAACGTGAACCCAGCCCGTCGCCCCGCCGCCGCAGCGTGCTGCGCGGATCGCTCGCCGTGCCGGCGGCGCTCGCCGTGCCCGCGTCGGTCGGGGCGGCTCCTTCGTTCGCCCTCGCGGGACGCCCGAAGGCCGGGTGGGGTGTGCAGGCCGGGGACGTGACGGCGCACGCGGGGCTCGTCTGGGTCAGGTCCGACCGGCCGGCCCGGATGATCGTGGAGACCTCGGCCACCGAGTCGTTCCGCGATCCCCGCCGGTGGCACGGCCCCCTGCTCGGCCCGGACACCGACTTCACCGGGACGACCCGGCTGCACGGGCTGCCCGCCGGTGAACAGATCCACTACCGGGTGATGCTCGCCGACCCGGACGATCCGCGGCGGACCGGCCGGCCGGTCGAGGGCACGTTCCGGACGACACCGAAGGGCCGCAAGGAGGACGTGCGCTTCTTGTGGTCGGGCGACATCGCGGGCCAGGGCTGGGGCATCAACCCCGACCGCGGCGGCTACCGCATCTTCGAGGAGATGCGCAGGCGCGATCCGGACTTCTTCCTGTGCAGCGGCGACAACATCTACGCGGACGGCCCCATCCTGCCCAGCGTCACCCTGCCCGACGGCAGCGTGTGGCGGAACGTCACGACGGAGGAGAAGTCGAAGGTCGCCGAGACCCTCGCGGAGTTCCGCGGCGCGTTCCGCTACAACCTGCTCGACGAGAATCTGCGGCGGTTCAACGCGCAGGTGCCGTCCATCGTGCAGTGGGACGATCACGAGGTGCACAACAACTGGTACCCGGGGCAGATCCTGGACGACCAGCGGTACACGGAGAAGAGCGTCGACGTCCTCTCGCGCCGCTCCCTGCGGGCGTTCAGCGAGTACTTCCCCGTGTCGACCCTGGCGCCGGGCGACGAGGACGGCCGGGTGTACCGGGTCATGCGGCACGGGCCGCTCCTGGACGTGTTCGTCCTCGACATGCGCACCTACCGCAACGCCAACTCGCCGGGCAGACAGCCCGACGACACCACCGGCATCCTCGGCGCCCGCCAGCTGGCCTGGCTCAAGCGCGAGCTGTCCCGCTCGCGGGCCGTATGGAAGGTCATCGCCTCCGACATGCCGCTGGGCATCGTCGTGCCGGACGGCCGGGTGAACTTCGAGGCCGTGGGGCAGGGCGACCCCGGTGCCCCGCTCGGCCGCGAGCTGCAGATCGCCGAGCTGTTGCGGCACATCAAGCACCAGAAGGTCACCGGGACGCTGTGGCTGACCACCGACGTGCACTACACCTCGGCGCAGCACTACGACCCCTCGCGCGCGGGTTTCAAGGACTTCGCGCCGTTCTGGGAGTTCGTGTCCGGGCCGCTCGCGGCCGGCGGCTACCCGGCGACGCGGCTCGACGGGACGTTCGGCCCGGAGCAGAAGTTCATCAAGGCGCCGAGCCGGGCGAACACCTCGCCGGTGGAGACCCCGCAGTACTTCGGTGAGGTCGACATCGACGGCGGCAGCGGCGAGCTGACGGTGCGGCTGCGGCAGGAGGGCGGCGACATCCTGTTCACGCAGGTGCTTCAGCCGGGGCGGGTCGGGCAGTGACCCGCCGGAGCCGCTGCGGTCGGTGACCGGGCCGGCCCGCGCCGGACGCCACCCCGGACCGCCCGGGCCCGGCGGCGACCCGAGCCGTGAGACCCTCGGGAACACATCCGCCAAATGGGTCAGATGGCCTCTTTACCCATCAGTCACAGGGCGTTCGCGACCACGCAACACCGGTCGAGCACAGTGGCCACATGAGAACCGACCTGCATGACGTGACCCGACGCACCAAGCACGGCCGTCCCGTCCATCACTGGCGGCGCGACGTGGTGGAACTGGCCGCGCTGTTCACCGCCGTGGCGGTGGCCGACGCGGTGGCGAACATGGTGGGGCACGGCCCGGACGGGCCCGCCCTCCTGGTGATGTCGGCCGTGGTGCTCCTCGCCACGGTCGGTTTCCACACATGGTGGGCACGGCGCCACAACCACGCACCGCCGACGGCGCACGATACCGGCGCCCGGCCGCCCGCGGACGCGGAGCAGGCCGGGCCCGCGACGCCCTCCGCCGAGGCCCCCCGGGCGCTCGCGGCACACCCGTCCGCCGGCCGGGAGCCGGACGCGGGCGCGACCACGCTGTGGCGGATGCGGACGACCGTGCGGGACGAGCCGGGGTCGCTCGCCGCGCTGTGCGTCGTACTCGCCGAGCGCGCCGTGGACATCCTCAGCCTGCAGGCGCATCCGCTGGCCGACGGCACCGTCGACGAGTTCCTGCTGCGCGCCCCCACGCAGCTGTCCGGCACCGAAATCACCCGGTCGATCGCCCGGGCCGGCGGCACCGGCACCTGGATCGAGCGCGCCGACGCCCACGACCTGGTGGACGCCCCCACCCGCATCCTCGGCCTGGCCACCCGCACCGCCCTCGACGCCTCCGAACTCCCGCTCGCCCTGCGGCACTTGCTCGGCCGCTGCACCATCCGTTCGCTGCCCGCCGCCGCGCGTTCCGTGGCACGACGGGACGAGGCCGCGGAGGGAGCACCGGGCGACGGCGTGCTGGACGGGACGGTGCTGCGGCTGAACGGGCCCGACGGTGAGGTCATCACCGTGGAGCGGCCGTATCTGCCGTTCACGCCCACGGAGTTCGCACGCGCCCGGGCCTTGGTGGAGCTCGACACGCGGCTCGGCCCGCGCATCCCGCACAGCCAGGACGTCCTGACGCTCCCCGAGGGCAACTCCATCACCGTGCGGCGCGCCGACACCGCCGACATCGAGGCCGCCAAGGCCATGCACGAGCGCTGCTCGCCGCGCACGCTGGACCTGCGCTACCACGGCCCCGTGCGCGACGCCGACCGCTACCTCCACCACCTGCTCAGCCCCCGGTTCGGCCGCACGCTCGCGGTGCGCACCGCCTCGGGGCGGATCGTCGGCCTCGGGCACCTCCTCTGGGACGGCGACGAGACGGAGGTCGCGCTGCTCGTCGAGGACGACTGGCAGCGGCGCGGCATCGGCGGCCAACTCATCGGCCGCCTGGTGACGATGGCGGTCGAGGCCGGCTGCGAGAGCGTGTACGCGGTGACGCAGGCGTCCAACACCGGCATGGTGGCCGCGATGCGGGGCCTCGGCCTGCCGCTCGACTACCAGATCGAGGAGGGCACGCTGGTGATCACGGCCCGCTTGGACGCCACTCCGGTCAGTTCGCGGCTGCCGTACGACTCCGCTCGCCATCGCGACGACCGGGTCGGTCACCGTACGCAGGCGGAGCGCTGACCGTCGCCACGGCGGGAGCGACGCCCCGGATCGGACCGAGCGCCCGGTCCAGGTCGCTCCACAGGTCCTCGACGTCCTCCAGGCCGCAGGACATCCTCAGCAGCCGCTCGCTCACGCCGGACGAACGCCGGTCCGCCGGGTCCACGACGCGGTGGCTGATGGAGGCCGGGTGCTGGATGAGCGAGTCGACGCTGCCGAGGCTCACCGCCGGGGTGATCAGCCGCACTCCGCCGATCACCTCGTGCGGATCGCCTTCCACCTCGAAGGCGATCATGGCGCCGCCGAGCCGCGGGTAGTGGACACGGATCACCCGCGGGTCGTCGGCGAGGCGCCGCGCCAGCTCCGCGGCGGTCGCCGACGCCGCCTTCACCCGTACCGGCAGGGTGGACAGACCGCGCAGCAGCAGATATCCGGCGAGCGGATGCAGCACCCCGCCCGTGGCGAACCGCACTTGGCGCAGCCCGCGCGCGAACTCCTCGTCGCAGGCGACGACTCCGCCCAGTACGTCGCCGTGCCCGCCCAGGTACTTCGTGGCGCTGTGCAGCACCAGACGGGCGCCGCTCTCGGCCGGTCGCTGCAACACGGGGGTCGCGAAGGTGTTGTCGGCGAGCAGCGGCACCGTGCCGCAGGCCCGCGCGACCGCGCCGAGGTCGAGTTCGGCGAGGGTGGGGTTGGCGGGCGTCTCGACCATCACCAGGCCCGTCTCGGGGCGGATGGCGTCGGCGATGCCCGCCGGGTCCACCCAGGTGACCTCGGTGCCGACCAGGCCAGCGGTGAGCAGGTGGTCGCTGCAGCCGTACAGCGGCCGCACGGCCACGACATGGCGCAGGCGTGCGGCGCCCCGCATGAGGAGGACGGCGGTCAGCGCGGCCATGCCGCTGGCGAACGCGACCGCGCTCTCGGTCCCTTCGAGGCGGGCCAGGGCGGTCTCGAAGCGGGCGACGGTGGGGTTGCCCAGCCGCGCGTAGACGGGCGGTCCGTCGTCGAGGATCCCTTCGGCGGCGAAGGCGTCGATACGGGCGGCCTCGCCGCGGCTGTCCCGCGAGGGGTAGGTGGTGGAGAGATCGATCGGCGGGGCGTGCAGGCCCATTTCGGCCAGATCGTCCCGGCCCGCGTGCACCGCCTCGGTGGCCAGGGCGCGCTGCGGTGACGTGGTGCCGACGAGGGGCTCGTGCGGGGCTGTCCCGGTGTTCGCTTCCATGTCGCCCAGGCTGAACATCCGCCGGGGACCGGCGACGGATCACCGTGCTACGTTCGGCCGATGGCCGATTCCGTCGCACTGGACCCGGTGGACCTCCACATACTGCGTCTGTTGCAGAACGACGCCCGGACCACGTACCGCGACCTCGCGGCGCAGGTGGGCGTCGCGCCGTCCACGTGCCTGGACCGCGTGACGCGGCTGCGGCGTTCGGGGGTGATTCTCGGACACCAGCTGCGACTCGACCCGGCGAAGCTCGGCCGTGGCCTTGAAGCGCTCCTGTCGGTGCAGGTGCGGCCGCACCGCCGCGATCTCGTGGGGCCGTTCGTGGAGCGGGTCAGGGCCCTGCCCGAGTCGATGTCGCTGTTCCACCTCACCGGGCCCGAGGACTTCCTGGTGCACGTGGCCGTGGCGAGCCCGGCGGATCTTCAGCGGCTCGTCCTGGACGAGTTCACCGTGCGGCGCGAAGTGGCGCGCGTGGAAACCCGGTTGATCTTCCAGCAGTGGGCCTGCGGCCCGCTGCTCCCGCCCGACGCCGTCGCCGCGGACGTGCTGGATCCGCTCAGTGAATCATGGTGACGCGCACCCCCTCGCCGTACGAGGATGTCCGCATGTCAGCCACGAGTACCCCCCATGCGAACACCGGCCCCCTGCCCCGCGCCGTCGCGGACGCCTTCGTCGACGAACTGATCGCCCTCGACCCCATCACGGGCACGTATCTCGGCGTCGAGGAGAGCAACAGCAGGCTTCCCGACACCTCTCCTGAGGGCCGGGAGGCCCTGGCGCGGCTGGCGCGCACCACGTTGGCCCGGCTGGACGAGGCGGAACTCAGGCCCGGCGCGGACCGCGAGATCGAGCGCCGCTGCGGCCGGCTGCTGCGCGAGCGGCTCACCGCGCAGCTGGCCGTGCACGAGGCGGACGAAGAGCTCCGGGCCGTCGGCAATCTGCACACGGTGCCGCACCAGGTGCGGGAGATCTTCACCGTGACCCCCATGGAGACGGACGCGGACTGGGCGGCGATCGCCGAGCGGCTCCGGGCCGTGCCCACCGCCCTGGAGGGTTATCGCGCCTGCCTCGAACTGGGCCTGGAACGCAAGCTGTTCGGGCCGCCGCGCCCGACGGCCACGTTCATCGAGCAGCTCACCGAGTGGGCGGGTGAGAGCGGCGGGGATGCGGACGGCCGCGGCTGGTTCGAGGACTTCGTGTCCGCCGGCCCCGAGGCGTCGCGCGCCGACCTGGACACCGCGGCGCGGGCCGCCACCGCTTCGGTGGTGGCGCTGCGCGACTGGATGCGAGACGTCTACGCCCCCGCGATCGAGGGCGCCCCCGACGTCGTGGGCCGCGAGCGCTACGCCCGGCTCTCCCGCGAGTGCAACGGCACCGACCTGGACCTCGACGAGGCATACGCGTACGGCTGGTCGGAGTTCCACCGGCTGCTCGCGGAGATGCGCGCCGAGGCCGAGAAGATCCTGCCCGGTGCGGCCACGCCGTGGGTGGCGCTCGCCCATCTCGACGAGCACGGCGCGCACATCGAGGGCGTGGACGAGGTACGGGTCTGGCTGCAGCGGCTGATGGACGAGGCGATCGACGCGCTGGACGGCACGCACTTCGAACTCGCGGAGCGGGTAAGGAAGGTGGAGTCGCACATCGCCCCGCCCGGCGGCGCGGCCGCCCCCTACTACACGGCCCCGACCGAGGACTTCTCGCGCCCCGGCCGCACCTGGCTGCCGACGATGGGCGAGACGCGCTTCCCGGTCTACGACCTCGTCTCCACCTGGTACCACGAGGGCGTGCCGGGCCACCACCTCCAGCTGGCCCAGTGGGCGCACGTCGCGGAGAACCTCTCCCGCTACCAGGCGACCGTGGGCATCGTCAGCGCCAACGCCGAGGGCTGGGCGCTGTACGCGGAGCGGCTCATGGACGAGCTGGGCTTCCTCACCGACCCCGAGCGCAGACTCGGCTATCTGGACGCCCAGATGATGCGCGCATTGCGGGTCATCGTCGACATCGGCATGCATCTGGAGCTGGAGATCCCGGCCGACTCACCCTTCCACCCGGGCGAGCGCTGGACGCCGGACCTTGCCCAGGAGTTCTTCGGCGCGCACTGCAGCCGTCCCACGGACTTCGTGGCGAGCGAGATGACGCGCTATCTGACGATCCCCGGCCAGGCGATCGGCTACAAGCTGGGCGAGCGCGCCTGGCTGCTGGGCCGGGAGAACGCGCGCCGACGCCACGGCGACGCGTTCGACGCCAAGGCGTGGCACATGGCGGCGCTTTCACAGGGTTCGCTCGGCCTCGACGACCTGGTCGAGGAGTTGTCGAAGTTGTGACGACGCTGGGCGGCGGGGCGGGAACGAGCCAAGGCGGACGCCGCCATCATGGACTCCTCTCCCCTGCCGCCCCGTACGACGGTGCGTGTGTCGTCCTACGCACGGCGGCGGGCCGCGCTCTCCGCGCACGACCCGTCGCCTCAGCAGCCGCAGTCTTCCGCGGCGACCGGTGCGGTCAGGGCGTCGGGGGTGTGCTGTTCGCGGCCCTCCCACGTATCGAACGCGAAGCCTTCGCGTGCCCAGTACTCGAACCCGCCCAGCATCTCCTTGACCTGGAAGCCCAGTTGGGCGAGTGCGAGGGAGGCGCGGGTCGCGCCGTTGCAGCCCGGCCCCCAGCAGTAGGTGACCACCGGCACCGACTTGTCGAGCAGCGTTTCGGCCTGCTCCGGGATCAGGGCGGTGGGCAGGTGGATCGCGCCCGGCACGTGGCCTTGGTCCCAGGACTCGGTGGAGCGGGTGTCGATGACGACGAAGCCGGGGTCGCCGTCAGAGGCGAGCGCGGACGCCACGTCGGAGACGTCGGCGTGGAAGGCGAGGCTCGCCCCGAAGTACGCGGCGGCCGCCGCGGGTGACGCGGGCGGGACCCGCAGGACGGGGTTGCCGGTCAGCGGCGCGCCAGCGGTCCGACCGGCTTCCGTGGTGCTCATCGTGTGCGTGTTGTTCATGGCAAAAAATCTACGGGCGGGCATCCGCGGCCTGAAGGGATGATCCCCGGCGTATCGGTCGCCCGACCGTCGAATTCCCGGTCATCCATAGGCGTCGGCCGGGGAGTTGGTCCGGACCAGCTTCCGTTTCATCATGCAGTCAGTGGCAATCTCACGCATTCGTGCGTCCGTTACCCGCCACCACCCCACCTCCCCTCCGTACCACTGACACCCCCCGGACTCTTGCGCCCCCACAACTCCTCTGCCAGATTCACCCCCAGCCGAAATGGCATGCCCGCGACAGGAGATACCCGCCTCCCAGCCGGGCGCACCTGCATATCTATGCAGGCGTCCTCACCAGGACGTCCCCTCCCCACACAATGGAGACGAACGTGCGAATATCCAGACTCGTACCCGCGCTCGCGGCCACCGCCCTCGCCGTTCTGGGGCTCGCCCCCACGGCAGCGGCCCAGGCGGCGGCGAGCGGCGAAGCGCCCAAGGCGGCGGCGGTCAGCTCCCCCCAGCCGATCATCGGCGGCGGCTACGCGAGCAACGCGCCCTGGGCGGCCAGGCTCTTCTCCAACGGTCAGCAGACCTGCAGCTCCACGATCATCGCGCCCACCTGGATCCTCACCGCGAAGCACTGCGTCAGCGGCGGCGGCCTGTCGTTCCGCATCGGCAGCCTCGACCAGACGTCGGGCGGCACCACGGCCAACGGCATCAGCGTCCAGACCCACCCGAGCGCCGACCTCGCCCTGGTCAGGCTGGACCGCTCCGTGCCCGGCACCTACTCGCGCCTCGGCAACCCGGGTTCCGTCTCGGTGGGCCAGACCGTCCAGGTCTACGGCTGGGGCGCGACCTCCCAGTGCGGCCAGGAGATCAACTGCCAGTCCCGGCTCCTGAAGGTCGCCGATGTCGTGGTGACCGGCGGCTGTCGCGACGCGTACCAGGGCCAGGCGATCTGCGCCCGGCGCGGCAACGGCATCACCGCGGGCGGCGACTCCGGCGGCCCGATGACGGCGAACGGCGTGCAGGTCGGCGTCGCCTCCACCAGTGACCGTCAGACCACGACGGCGTACACGAACGTCACCGCGTACCGCTCCTGGATCCAGAGCATCGCGGGAGTCTGACGGGCCCTCGGCTCCGCAGGGCCACGGGCCCGACGAGCCCCAGCCCCTCCCGAACGCCCGGAGCGTCCCGCTCCCCCGCGCGTACTCGTCGGCGCAGGTCACCGGCGAGTACGCGCACCACCGGCCCGGGCGGGCATCTCACCGCTCACCCCGGCCGGCCGCCCTCAGCCGGCCCGTGCCCATGTCCCGTTGCGGACGGCCACCGGCGCATCCGGCCCTGTTGATCCCGGCCCACCTCTTGATCGGCCGGGGATTTCCCTGTTACCTCTCGGACATGACCGGCTATTCCACGGACGCCACCGACTGGCGCATACTCGACGTCCTCCAGCGCGAGGGCCGCGCCAGCTATGCCGAACTGGCGCGCGCCGTCTCGATGTCCGCCAGCGCCGTCACCGAGCGGGTGCGCCGCTTGGAGGAGGCAGGCGTCATCCAGGGATACGCGGCCGTGATCGACCCGGAGCGGCTCGGCCTGCCCATCCTCGCCTTCGTACGGCTCCGGTACCCCAACGGCAATTACAAGCCCTTCCACGACCTGGTCGAGACGACGCCCGAGATCCTCGAAGCGCACCACGTCACGGGTGACGACTGCTTCGTCATCAAGGTCACCGCACGCTCGATGCAGCATCTGGAGGAGGTCTCGGGGCGGATCGGCGCACTGGGTTCGGTGACGACGAGCGTCGTCTACTCCTCTCCTCTCCCCCGCCGCCCGCTCGGCCGCTGACGACCTCAGGAGACCTTCCATGCCAGTGCCGCAGATCGACGCCTGCGTGTTCGACGTGCTCGGCACGCTCGTCGACGAACCCTCCGGCATCCGCGCCGGCATCCGCGCGCTCGACCCGTCGCTCGACGACGCCCGGGTCGAGAAGCTGCTGTCGCTGTGGCAGGAGCACGTCGCACGGGAGCAGCAGCGCGTCCTCGACGGCGACCGGCCCTACGTACCCAGTGACGCCATCGATCTGGAGGCCGCCCGGCTCGTCGCCGACGCCGCCGGAACCGGCGATCCGGAAGCGGTGGCACAGCTGGCCCTGTCCGCACGGAGACTGCCGCCGTGGCACGACACCGTGTCGGGGCTGGCCCGCATCGCCGCGGGATTCCCACTGATCGGGCTCTCCAACGCCAGCCGGACGGCGCTGCTGGGGCTCAACGCCCACGCCGGGCTGCGTTGGCACCAGGCCCTGTCCGCCGAGGACGCCCGGACGTACAAGCCGGATCCCGCCGTCTACCAACTGGCCGTCACGGTCTCCGCAGGAGCCCCGGAGCGCCTCCTGATGGTCGCCGCCCACGCCTGGGACCTGCGCGGAGCACAGCGTATGGGCCTGCGCACCGCCTACATCGCCCGTCCCGTCGGCGACCCGCCCACGTCCTCGGACCGATTCGACCTGTACGCCGACGACCTGACCGACCTGGCCGGCCAACTCGACCGATCCGGAGAGTGATGGGGCCGACCGTACCTGGGCCCGAAAACAGCAAAGGCAAGGAGAGCTCTCCTTGCCACTCTCAACTTATAGCTCACCGGGGGGCTTGCCGCAAGGCCCCGGTCGTGACGCACAATCATCCGCCGAGCCACCACCTGCGGAAATAGGAGTACGGCGTGCCTGTCTTGTCGTCGATGTCGATGTGTGTGCACCAGAGACGCGGTGTCGTCGAAACAGCGGGAACGCCGAGGGGAACGGGGACGCGATGAGCGAGCGACACGTACTGGATCTTCGAGAGGTCGACGCGGAACAGGTCGCGGTCGTCGGCGGCAAGGGCGCGCACCTGGGCGCCCTGTCCCGGATCGAGGGCGTCCGCGTCCCGCCGGGCTTCTGTGTCACGACCGACGCCTTCCAGCGGATCGTCGCGGAGGCACCCTCCCTCGACGGACTGCTCGACCGGCTGTCGGACCTGGACCCGGACGCGCCGGGTGCCGCCGAGGCGGTCCGCACGCTCAGCGCGGAGATCCGCAAGGCCATCGAAGAGGTCGCCGTCCCGGACGACCTCGCGGCGGAGATCACCGACGCGCTCAGCAGGGCAGGCGACGAAGCCGCCTACGCCGTACGGTCCAGCGCGACCGCGGAGGACCGTCCGACGGCGTCCTTCGCAGGGCAGCAGGACACATATCTCAACGTCGTCGGTCCCGCGGCGATCCTCCGGCACATCAGCCGGTGCTGGGCCTCGGTCTTCACCGAGCGAGCCGTGACCTACCGCCGGCGCAGCGGCGTCGACCACCGGACCGTCCGTATGGCCGTGGTCGTGCAGCAGATGGTCTTCGCCCGGGCGTCCGGCATCCTCTTCACCGCCGACCCCGTCACGGGCAACCGCGGGCAGGCCACCGTGGACGCCGGCTTCGGTCTCGGCGAGGCCCTGGTCTCCGGCCTGGTGAACCCGGACGTCTTCAAGGTGCGGGACGACCGCGTCGTGGAGAGGACGATCGCCGCCAAGCAGCGTGCCGTGCACGCGCTGGACGGGGGCGGGACGCGGGAGGTGACGGTCGACGCACGGCAGCAGGAGCAGCCGGCGCTGTCGGACGCCCAAGCCCTGGAGCTCGTACGGCTCGGGCGGCGCATCGAGGCGCACTTCGGCCGCCCGCAGGACATCGAATGGTGCCTCTCCGACGAGGGTTTCCAGATCGTCCAGAGCCGGCCGATCACCACGCTGTTCCCGATCCCGGAGACCGGCGACCAGGACAACCACGTCTACGTCTCCGTGGGTCATCAGCAGATGATGACGGACCCCATGAAGCCGCTGGGGTACTCCATGTGGCAGCGGACGGCGATGGTGCCGATGCACGAGGCCGCCGGCCGGCTCTTCGTGGACGTCACCCAGCGCCTCGCCTCACCGGACAGCCGGGCCGCCCTGCTGGACCTGCTGGGGCGGGGCGACCCGCTGATCAGGGACGCGCTGGAGACGGTCATCGACCGCGCAGACTTCATCCCCGCGCTGCCGGACGCGGAGCCCGACGGAGCCCTTCCGGGCAGCGGTGCCCCAGCCACCGCCACCTCGGCGTCCGGAGACGACATGTCGATGCCCGAGGAGGCCGACCCGGCCATCGTCGCCGAGCTGATCGAGCGCAGCGAGACCTCCGTCGCGGCCCTGCGGCGCGACATCCGCACGAAGAGCGGACCGGAGCTCTTCGACTTCCTGTCGGAGGCCTTCGAGGAGCACAAGCGGGTCCTCGGCGACCCGTTGAGCTTCCGCGCGATCATGGCGGGGATGGAGGCCACCTGGTGGCTCAACGACAAGCTTCTCGAGTGGCTGGGCGAGAAGAACGCGGCCGACACGCTCACTCTGTCCGCCCCCGACAACATCACGTCGGAGATGGGCCTTGAGTTGCTCGACGTCGCCGACGCGGTCCGCCCGCATCCCGAGGTCGTCGCGTACCTGCGGGACGTCGAGGACGAGGACTTCCTCGACGGGCTGACGAAGGTCGCGGGCGGCGCCGAGGCGCGCGACGCCATCGAGGCGTATCTGAACCGGTACGGCATGCGCTGCGTCGGGGAGATCGACATCACGAGGCCGCGGTGGAGCGAACGCCCCACGACGCTCGTGCCCGTACTCCTCGACAACGTACGGAACTTCGCGCCCGGCGCCGCGGAGCTGCGCTTCGAGCAGGGGCGGCAGAAGGCGCGGGCCAAGGAGGAGGACGTGCTGTCGCGCCTGCGGGCGCTGCCGGACGGTGAGCGGAAGGCCGACGCGGTCAAGCGCATGATCGACCAGGTCCGGGCCTTCGTCGGATACCGGGAGTACCCCAAGTACGGCATCGTCTGCCGCTATTTCGTGTACAAGCAGGCCTTGCTGGCGGAGGCCGGACGCTTGGAGCGGGCCGGGGTGATCCGTGCGGCCGAGGACGTCTTCCACCTCACGTTCCAGGAGTTCCGCGACGCCGTCCGCTCGCGTCAGGTGGACGACGGCCTCATCCAGCGTCGCAAGGAGGCGTTCCGTTCGTATGCCGCGCTGACGCCGCCGCGGGTCCTCACGTCGGAGGGCGAGGCCGTCACCGGCGCGTACCGTCGCGACGACGTGCCGGCCGGCGCCCTGACCGGTCTGCCGGTGTCCGCCGGGACCGTCGAGGGCAGGGCCCGCGTCGTCCTCGACATGGCGGACGCCGATCTGGAGGCCGGAGACATCCTGGTCACACCCTTCACCGACCCCAGCTGGACCCCGCTGTTCGTGGGCATCGCGGGCCTGGTGACGGAGGTGGGCGGCCTGATGACGCACGGAGCGGTGATCGCCCGCGAGTACGGCCTGCCGGCCATCGTGGGCGTGGAACAGGCCACCCGCCTCATCCGGGACGGTCAGCGGATCCGTGTCCATGGGACCGACGGGTACGTCGAGATCCTGTCCTGAGCGGGACGCCTGAGCGAGGCCTGGCGCGTACGTGCGCACGTCCGCGTACGCGCCAGGTCCCACCGGCGGCTTAGCCCCGCTTCTTCCGGTCGAACCAGATCGTGGCGGCCGTCGGGACCAGGCCCGCCCAGAAGAGCAGTTGGGGGATCGACAGGTCCGTCCAGGGGACCTCGGCGATCAGCAGGGCGCAGAGCACGGCCCAGGCGGCCTGGGCGACGACCACGCGAGCCCAGCGGCCGCGGCGGAGCAGCGAGCGGACGTTGAGGCGGATGCCGGTGCGCAGCCGGCGGTAGCGGCGCCAGGCGCCGAAGGCCCAGACCGCCCCCATCAGGACGAGACACCACAGGCGCTGCCCGATCGGGACGGGCAGCTCCGGGGCGGGCTCGTCCTCGGAGGGGAAGACGTTGACCATGGCGCCCGCGAGGACCACGCACAGCACCGCGAGCCACCGGGTGCCGCGCAGCAACCGGTAGGTGGCGTGGTCGAGTTCCTGTCGCATGGTCGCCGAGCCGGGCTCGGTCGCGAGCGCGTCCGCGTACAGCTCCGCGGCCTGGGCGGCGCCGACGCCCGGTGCGCGGGCGGCTTTCGCCGTCTGGCGGGCGAGGGCCTCGGAGTGGCCGGGGTCGATGCGGAGGATGGCCTCGTCGAGCTGGTCGGCGACCGTGCCGTTGCCTGCGGCGCTGGCGATGCGGTGGGCTATCTCGTGGGCGTAGAGGTGCTCCGGGCCCAGGCGCAGTGCCTCCATCGCCAGGTCCGCCGCGTCACGCGAGATGCGGTCCATGTCATGGGTGCTGAGCTCTCGGGCCCCGGACTCCTTGGCGAACCGGACCAGCGACTCCCGCCACACGGCGTCGGCGAGCATGGCATAGGCGTGCGGCTCGTGCGGCGCGACGCGGATCGCCTCACGGAGGACCGGCTGGACCTTGAGCCAGCCGTTGTCGCGGACCAGCGCGTCGGCGCGGAGCAGCAGGGCTCCGTAGTCCTCGGGATCCCGTTTGAGGGCCTCGTCGGCCGCGGTCGCCGCCTGGCCGGGGTCCTGGGCGTTCAGATGGCAGTAGCCCATCTTGACCCAGGCGCGTACGTCGCCCGGGTCCTCCGCGAGTCTTCGGGCCAGCAACTCCCGTGCCTGGTCGTGGCGTTCGAGCTCGATCAGGGCCTGTGCCTGCTCGACGGTGGGGTGCAGCGCGCTCACAGCTTCCGCTTCTTCTTCAGGTAGGTGACGAGGTCGTCGTACATGCCGCCGTCGTTCGCGTACAGGGCGACGTTGCGGGCGGCGGCGAACCAGGGCTCGGTGGACGGGACGATCTGCCTGACGGCCGACAGGAGGTCCTTCATACCGATCATGCGGACCGTGCCGGTGCGGGCCGAGTCGAGCAGCGCGCTCTCGGCGGCCGCCTCGCACACGTGGGCCAGGTCGGCACCCGACAGGCCGTCCGTCGCCTTGACCAGCTTGCCCAGATCGACGTTCTCGACGGGCCGTTCGCGCAGGTGGTAGCGGAGGATGGCCTCGCGGGCGGGGGCGTCCGGCGGCAGTACGAGCAGAGTGCGGTCCAGGCGTCCGGGGCGGCGCAGCGCGATGTCCACGTCCCAGGGCACGTTGGTGGCCGCGAGCACGAAGACGCCTTCGTTGGCCGCGAAGTCGATGCCGTCGAGCTCGCTGAGCAGCTGGTTGACCGTGTTGCGCAGGCCGCTGTGCTGGGTGCGGCTGCGTTTGGCGCCCAGCGCGTCGAGTTCGTCGAGGAAGACCACGCAGGGGGCCTTGCGGCGGGCGGTCCGGAAGATCTCGTGCATGTTGCGCTCGGAGTTGCCGATCCACATGTCGAGGACGTCGTCGATCGACACGGAGAGGAAGTTCGCGCCGAGTTCGCCGGCGATGGCGCGGGCGATGAACGTCTTGCCGCAGCCGGGCGGCCCGTACAGGAGCAGGCCGCCGCGCAGGCTCTTGCCGTAGAGCTTGCGCAGTTCGGGGTTGCGCATGGGCGCGAGGAACGCGGCCTCCAGCCGCTCCTTGACCTCCCGCATGCCTCCGACGTCCGCCAGGCGGAGCGTGCCGGGGGCGTCGACATCCCAGGCGGAGGCGTTACCGGGGTCGCCGCTGCCGTCGGCGGTGAGGGGGGCCTCCGTCCCGGCCCCGCCGTCGGGCCCGGAACCGATTTCGATCCCGGCTCCGGTCTCGGTCCCGGTTTCGCCTCCGATGAAGCGGGGCGGGATCACGTCGCCCACCTGGTCCGCGGCGGCGCGCCAGTCGAAGCCGGTGGCCTGCTCCTCCGGCGCTGACGGCTCGGGTGCGGGCGTCGGGGCCGGTGTCGAGGCCGGCTGCGTGGGATCGTGCGGAGTCTCCGCCCCCTGCGTGTCCACGGGAACGGCCGCGCCCATGGCCCGAGTCATCAGCGCGCGGGCACCGGTGTCGCCGGGAGCGTGTTGCAGGGCGACGGCCGCCTCGGCGATGGCGGCGTGCTGCGCTCCCGCGCCCAGCAGCAACTCCGCCAGGTGCAGCCGCAGCGGGATGTCGTGCGGCGCCGCGTCGACGGCCGCGCGCAGGCTTCGTATCAGGGGAGATTCCTCGGACATGTCGCTAGCTTATGTAAAGCTGATCCTCCGGCACCGCCTGCGTCTTCTTCCGGGAGTATCCGCCTGTGTTTCCCCCTTCCGTCATCGTCGGCCTGCACGGGACGCTGCGCCTCCACGCGTGGTTCGAACGGTCCGAAAGCGGGGGTGGGATCGGAGGCAAGGGCCGTGTCGAGGAAGAGACCTTCTTCCTCGCCGTGGACCGGGCCGGTTCGTACGGTTGGCGGACCGTTGGCGGTCAGCTGCACGAGGACGGCCAGGTCACGGCGGAGCACGAGCCGACGGCGTGGGAGCACGAAGACGCCGGGGGCGACTGGACCCAGGACGGCGACGTGCACCAACTGGCGTGGCTGGCGGCGGGAATCTGCACGGAAGCACCTCGTCCGGGGGTTCCCGTGCGTCCGATCGCGCTCGTGTTGTCCGACACCCTGGCCCGCGTCGGAACGGTGACGTTCACGGGCCTGCACGCGATGCTGCCCCTCCAGGCCACGGAGCGCGACACGGCCTTCCACCAGATCGAGCTCGCGCCGTGGTTCGAGCTGACGGATCCGGACGCCCGTCACGAGGTGACCGTGACCGTGTCCTGCCGTCCGGGCGAGGGCGGACCGGCCGAACACGACGCGCCCGCCCTGGTCGAAGCGATACGGGAGAGGGCCCAGGGAGCCGTGGACGCGGAGGCCCGCACACCCGCGACGGTGGACGGGCTCACGGGATTGGACCTCGACCTCGGCCGGACGGTGCACACGCACGGGATGCGCGAGGTCGTACGGATCGGCTGTCGCACACGGGAGTGGTCGCCGGACATGGCGGTGTGGCTGGTGGAGATGACCGCGGAGGCTCTGCTCGAGGCGGGACGGTCGGCGCCGGTGGTCGTGACGGCCTCGTCGACACACCGTGGGCGTACGAGTGGTGACTCCTTCAGTAGGTGTTTTTGATCCCTGGCCGTGAGGTGCGTGCGCCTGGATGATCTGAGTTGCGGTGACTGGCGAGGCGGCTCGGCGGTACTGCCGGGAGTGTGGTGATCCGCTGCCGCAGACGATGGCGGCGGAGGCGGTGTACTGCTCGGACCGTTGCCGGGTGCGGCCTACCGCCAGCGGCGGGCGTCACGGAACGGCGTAACGGAAGCGCCATAGCTGAGCGCCTCGCCAACGCCTCCAACACCTGAGATTTTGCAGGGTAGTTGAGAGCAAATGCCGAGCGCTTCGAGGGCGCCAGGTTCACGTCCTGCCCCGGCATGTCACGCCTGCGGTGGGCAGTGACCGGGGCCGGCGCCTGATCTTCGCGTGAGCGGGTGCCGCATCGCGGCAAATGGATACCAGCTTCGCGGTGCCCGTTTCTGGTTGGGATGATGGTCCCGTGGCAGAGCCGACCTTTCGATACCACCCCGATCCGCTGGCCTCCGGGTCTGCGTTGCGCACCGACCATGTCTGCAGTGTCTGTGGCATGGATCGACAGATCCGCTATCAAGGCCCTGTCTACGGTCGGCAACCTGATTCCCTCTGCCTTCACTGCATCGAGTCCGGGGCAGCGTCGCTGGCGCTGAGCATCTCAGGCGGAGGCGATGGGGACTCCGACATGGCTGCGATGTTCAGCGATGCCGTTGACGTCCCCGACGACGTGCCTCTGTCGGTCGTCGAAGAAATCACCCGACGCACTCCCGGCTTTGCGGGTTGGCAGCAGGAGGCCTGGCTGTACCACTGTGGTGACGGCGCGGCCTTTCTCGGCCCTGCCGGGTATCGCGAGCTTGAAGCCTACCCAGAGGCCCTCGCCATGCTCCGTGCGGATCACCGGTGTTACGGCTGGTCGCCGGCAGATACCGAGGGGTTCTTGCGGGGGCTGGACCGCGCTGGCGAGCCGGCGGCCTACCTGTTCCGCTGCTTGCACTGCAGCACGAGTCTGGCCTCTTGGGACATCGGCTGACACCCGCCTATTCCGTGCCGTGATCACGGCCGTCGATGGTCGTTCGCCGGGGCCTCGTTCCCTTCTTGTGGTGTGCGGGTCGGGTGCAGGACTCGCCGGTGGCGAGCACGCGTCCAGTGGCGTAGCGGGTGGCGGCTCGTCGCGCGCATCAACGACGACAACCACGCCTACGCCTATGTGGCCGAAACCATGGGGGGAGAGGCCCTCTGGCGAACGATTACAACGCCATGGCCCCCTTCGGACTCCCGCTCAGCCGGTCTGGCATACGCGCTGCGAGTCCTTGGCCAGTCATATGCTGAACACCCCGCCTACCAGCAGGAATGGCACCCATAGCCCTTCAAGGAGACAGTCCCTGGTCGTGCGAAGTGGTGCGTTGATGGTGGGGTCCCTGCGAGGCTGTGACGGGACCGCCCTCGTGGGCAAGCGCGTAGCCAACGCCCTCTGCTCGTAGTCTGATTGGGAGAACTCATCTCTGGTTCGTGCGTGCGAGGGGCGTGGCAATGAGGGCACTGGAACCGCTGGGCGCGGACGACCCGAGCGAGGTGGGGTCGTACCGGTTGCTGGGAGTGCTTGGGCACGGCGGGATGGGGCGGGTGTATCTGGGGCGCAGCCCGGGTGGCCGACTCGTTGCCGTGAAGGTGGTGCACCGCCACTTGGCGGCGGATGAGCGCTTCCGTTCGCGGTTCGTGAATGAGGTAGCGGCGGCGCGGGTGGTGAATGCGGCCCAGGACCGCGACTACACCGCCGCCGTACTCGCCGCCGATCCGGAGGCTGAGGTTCCGTGGGTGGCGACTGGCTTCGTGGCGGGCAGCGACCTGACGCACATCGTGGAGGAGCACGGTCCACTGCCTCACCGGACCGTACGCACGCTGGGAGCAGGGCTGGCCGAGGCGCTGAAGGCCGTGCATGCCCAGGGGTTCGTGCACCGGGACGTCAAGCCGTCCAATGTGTTGCTCGCGCTCGACGGCCCGTATTTGATCGACTTCGGTATCGCCCGTGCCGCTGAGACGGCGACCCGGCTCACCTCGACCGGCATGGCCGTGGGTTCGCCCGGCTTCATGGCCCCCGAGCAGGTCACCGGCGAAGCGCCTGTCGGCCCCGCCACGGACGTCTTCGCGCTCGGCGCCGTGCTCGCCTATGCGGCTAGCGGCCACCCGCCCTTCCCTGGTGACAGCGCCGCCCAACTGCTCTATCGGATCGTTCACGTCGAGCCACAGCTCGACGGTGTCGTACCGGATGCCATACGTGAACTGGTCTCCGCCTGCCTCGCCAAAGATCCTTCCGCCCGTCCGGAACCGCTGGAGGTCATCCGGGCCCTGGCTGGTCAGCAGGGTGCGGGCGCGTTGCTGGAGAACTCTTCCCGGTGGCTGCCCACGGCAGTCGCCGAGGGCATCGGCCGCCGGGCCGTGGAACTGCTCCAAATGGAGTCCGGGCCGCCGAATCCGGGGCCGCCCGTACGAGGTCCCGTGCCGCCTCACCCGCCCACGGCCGTGGACCCCGCACCCGCGTCCGGTCCGGGCGCCGCCACGATGACAGCAATCGCCCAGCCCAAGCCCAAGCCGAAGCCTGCGAGCGAGGGGAAGCCCGCGCCCACGGCATCGACGAAGCCGAAAGCCCCGGATGCCGAGTCGAAGAAGCAATTCGGCCTGGCCGTAGGAGTCGTCCTGGTGCTCGCCGCAGTGGGCCTCGGCATATGGATCGACCGCCAGGGAAGCGACCAACCCGACCAACCGGTCGCCCTTCCCGCCTCCTTCGTCGGACGCTGGAACGACTCCCAGAACGGCTACGGCAATGAGCTCGAACTCAAGGCCGGCCGGGTCGGCGAAGAAGTAGGCACGCTCACAGCCGACATCGATGGCCAGAACGGCTCAGCTACCTGCACATACCGCCTCAGGCTCAACCGTACGGCGACCGACAGCTTTTACGCAGACCTTGACGCCGATCCGGCGTCCGCCGACCGTGGTGCCTGCAGCGCACCCGTGAAGATCAAACTGCAGACACAGCGTGTCAAAGGAGGGAACGGCGAAGACGTCCTCATGTTCCTCGCCGACAAGCCGGTGACCAGCCTCAACATGTTGTCACGCGTGAGCTGATCAACTGGCGATGCTCCTGGGTACGTTCGTTGGCGAGGCGGCGGATTTGCCGATCCATTGTCAACGGCGCGCCTTCCTTGTCAGCTAAACCGCGGATCCTGCAGTCGATGCAGGGGACGCGGTTCCGTAAGCAGTGGCTTCTGCTGCGATCCAGCTTTCCGCGCCCCGTGAGCACCGCCTTCGACAACCGATCATGAGCAGAACGCACGAGAGGGTCTCGCCTATCCGGTGCTCTGAGTGTGCTGACGGCCACTGCGGGCGGGTGGCGCTGCTTTCGGATGCACACTTCTGAGTGCCGTGCTGTCCCGCAGAAAGCGCGTTGGTCGAGCGGCAGTTGGGACGGGAGAGCTTCAAGTGTCGCGAGGATCGCCGGTTTCAGAAAGCGGCGATGGTCGTCGGTGTTCCCTCGGCGATTCGGAGCGGGCACGGCCGACGGGGTGAGGCGGAGGCCGCTGGAGGCCGACGCTTCACCTGCGTGCCCTTCCGCTGTGACTGCTGTGGCCGTGAACGGGCTCGGTGCCAGGTCGGTGGTGGAGCCGCAGGCTGATCAGCGCGGTGATCGTGAAGGCGGCGACCTGGTAGAGCATGGCGTGCCGGAACGCGGTGTCCGCATCGGCGGCGGGGGCGTAGTAGGCGAGTCCGGCCGCGGTCACTCCGATGGATCCGCCGAGCTGCTGTGCTGTGGGCAGCAGGCCGGAGGCCGAAGCGGCTGCGGGGCCGTGCACCTGGGCCAGGACCAGGGTGAACACCGACGCGGTGAAGGCGCCGAACGCGGCTCCGCCGACGGCCAGCACGGGGAGTGCCGTCTGGCGTCCCGCCGCCGAGCCGACGAGGGGGGCCAGCGCCAGGCACATCCCGGCGAGGATCAGGGACGCGACGGTGAGCACCGTCGGCCCGTGCCGGCGAGTGAGAGCGGGCGCGGCCCTGCTGCCGACGACGGCGCCGGCGGCGAACGGTGCCGACGTCAGTGCGGCCGCCAGGGCCGAGTACCCGACAGCGGACTGAAGGTGGAGGAAGAGGAGGTAGGTGAAGGAGGGCACGCCTGTGTTGAACACGAACACCAGCAACGTGCCTCTCCGCGCCGACCGGTCACGCAGCACCGCGGGATGGATCAGCGGATCAGGCCGGTGCGGGAGGCTCCGGACGAAGTGGCCGAGGGCGGCCACAGCCACGGCGAAGCCGGCCCACGTCCACCAGGGCCAGCCTGCTTCCCGCCCCAGCGCCAGGGGCAGGACCAGCGCGCCGGCTCCTATGGTGACCAGCAGCGCACCCAGCTTGTCGACGCGGAGTCCGTCCGCTCCGCGGGTGCGGGGCAGCGCGGTCGCTCCTGCCAGCGAGGCGAGCGTCACCGGCACGGTGAGGAGCATCACCGGCCGCCAGCCGAGGCCGAACAGATCGGCACTGAGGACGAGTCCGCCGATCAGCGGCCCGGCCAAAGACGCGACGGCCATGGTGGCGCCGTACAGGCCGAAGGCGCGCGGCCGGCGCGTTGCAGGAGTGGCGGCCTGGATGAGCGACAGGACCTGGGGGGCGACCAGACCGCTGCCCGCGCCCTGCACCAGCCGTGCAATGATCAGCGATGCGGCGTCGGGGGCACACGCGCCGGCCAGCGAACCCGCGGTGAAGACCACGCTGCCCGCCACGAACAGCCGGCGGTAGCCGTACCGGTCGCCCAGCCGTGCGGCGGGGATGAGCAGGCACGCGTACGTCAGGGTGTATCCGGCGAGGACCAGTTGCACGGAGCCGGGACCAGCGCCCAGGCCGGCCTGTATCGCCGGCGCGGCCACCTGGGCGACCGTGACGTTGAGCAGTTGCACGAAAGTGGCGCTGAGCACCACCGGCAGCACGAGGCGTCCGCCGCTCACGGCAGCAGAGCCGCGGCGAGCTCGTGGGGCCGGGCGGCGAACGGACTGTGGCTGCCCGGCAGGGTGCGCACGGTGAACGGGTTGCCGGGCATGGCCCGGTCGGCTTCCGCGATCATCAGATCCTGCACGGCCGCCGGCAGCGCCCGATCGTCGGCGCAGCGCACGAAGGTCCGCGGAACACTCCCCCAGCGTTGCGGAGTCACGGTGACCGGAGTGGCCGGGATCGCCAGCGGCAGATCGGGGCTCAGTGCCGAGCGCCAGCGGTCGAAACGGTCCGCGGGGGTGTCGTGGTAGTGGGTCTGCCGCAACTCCTCGACGTAGGCGGGATCCTGCGAGAGCGGGTTGATCCGCACGGCGCCCAGTTCCCCGGGGTCGCCGAGGTTGAGACTCTGACCCCGAGCCGTCGCGTGCTCGGGAGAGCCGAGATAGTCGAAGAACCGGGGCCGTCCGGCGGGCACGAAGGCCGAAAGATAGACGATCTCATCGACGAGTTCGGGTGCGCGTTCGACGGCCAATGACGCGGGGCCGCCGCCCGCGCTGTGCGCGACGAGCACGACCCGACGGTGGCGGCGGGCCTGGCGCAGCGTGTCGAGGACGGACTCGGCGCTGTCGTCCATCGTCACGGTGGCGAGCGCGGACTTCTCGGTCAGCAGGCCCGGCTGGCCCGGCTGGAGGTAGCCGCTGGGCAGGGGCGCGTCGAAGCCGTGCCCCGGCAGATCGACGGCCATGCTCGCGGCACCGCGTACGGCGAGTGCGCGCTGGGTCGCCGCCCACTGCCCGGAACCGTGCCAGGCCCCGTGCACGAAGACGAAGACGGTGTCTGTGGAGGAAGAATCGGTCATGACCGCATTCCACGCGACCCGGCCCCGATCATCCAATGAAAGATCTGACAGGCTGCCCGACGATACATATGAGATATGGCTGGGAGGCTTTACATGGAGACGCGGCACCTGCGCTATGCGCTGACTCTCGCCGAGCACGCGCACTTCGGCCGGGCGGCCCGCGCGCTGGGCATCGCGCAACCTCCGCTGTCCAAACAGATCGCCGACCTCGAACGGGAAGTGGGCGCCCGCTTGTTCGATCGCACCCGCCAGGGAGTGTTCCCAACGGCGGCCGGCACGGCCTTCCTCCCCCGGGCGCGCAGGGCGCTCGACGAGATCGCCGCGGCATCGGTGGACGCGGCCAGGGCAGCACGCGGGGAGACAGGACAGCTACGCCTGGGCTTCATCGCCTCGGCACTGCTCGAACCCCTGCCGGACGTCCTCGGCCGGTTCGGCCGCGAACGGCCCGACGTACGCCTCGAACTGCACGAGATGGCAACCAGACGCAGCACCGCCGCGCTCATCGCCGGCGAACTGGACGTGGCGATCGGCCTCGGCCCGCCCCGGGGCATCGGCGCCGAGCAGCTGGTGTCGGCCCCGATCGGACACGACCACCTGGTCGCCGTCGTCAGCAGCACACACGCATACGCGGGACAGTCATCTGTGGACGTCGAGCAACTGCGGCAACAACCACTGATCGTGGCGCCGGAGGAGGACGAACCCGCCGCCGTCGCCGGGCTGCGGACCCTGCTGGGCAAGGACTCCCCTGCACTCGCCGGCGCGACCGTCGCGAGGGACATCCACACCATCATCGGCCTCGCCGCCTGCGGAGTGGGCGTCGGCCTGGGCCCCTCCCGCATGCTCACGGCCCCACGTCGGGGCACCTGGCTCTGCGAGGTCACCCCACGAACACCACTGCCCGATCTGATCCTGTCCTTCCGCGCCCAGGACCGTTCCCCAGCACTGAACGCCTTCCTCGACGTCATCCGTACGAACTGCCCCGAGGTCGGCGCCACCCTCGACCACCGACTCGGCCCACTCGGGCGAGGAGCTGGTGGTCCGGGTCAGTGAGGGTCCCACCACGGCGGATCGTCACGAACCGTGGGTCTCGCACCTGCGGGAGGATCATGGTCGGCTCTGCCTTCCTGCTGGTCCGCATCGATGCCGCGCAACCGAGCGGCTCATGGACTGGGTGCCCGGAGGTCGCGCGGTGCCCAGGAAAAATACCGGTGCCGTCGCCGGCCGTATCGCGATACTGGTCACCATGCTCACCGTGGATGAGGTCAAGGTCGTCGTCGCCCACTCCGAGCGCGCGACCCTGCGCGTCGGCGACGTGTTCCTGAAGGTGGACGCCGATCAGGCCCGCGCCGACGCCGAGGTGGAGGCCATGGCCTCGGCGCCGGTCCCCACCCCGGAGGTGCTGTGGCGCAAGCCGCCCGTGCTCGCGATCGCCGCGGTCCCGGGGACGGCGCTCGGCCGCCTCGGTGAGCCGACGACCGCGTCACCAGCGGCGTGGGCCGCGGCGGGCGCCGCCATCCGCACCCTGCACGACGCGCCGCTGCCGCCCCGGCCCGGCCGGGCGGGCCCTGGACTCGACGCGTTGGCGGCGGAACTCGACGGCGAGTGCGAGTGGCTCGTGTCCAACGACGTCCTGCCCGCCGACCTCGTCACCCGCAATCGCCGGATCGCCCAGGCCGCGCTCCGGCCGTGGACGCCGGTGTTCACCCACGGCGACCTGCAGATCGCTCATGTGTTCGTCGACAATGACGAGGTCACCGGCATCATCGACTGGTCCGAGGCGGGCCGGGGCGATGCCCTGTACGACCTCGCCACCTTGACACTCGGACACGAGAAGCACCTCGGCGACCTCGTCGCCGGCTACGGCACCGACGTCGACATCGACCTCGACGTGATCCGCGCGTGGTGGTCGTTGCGCAGCCTGCTGGGGGTTCGCTGGCTGGTCGAGCACGGCTTCGATCCGACGGCGCCGGGCTGTGAGGTCGACGTGCTGAGGTCCCTGATGTCCTCGTGATCACCTGGTGTCGGTCACCTGGCGCGCCCTACGGTCGGCGGGCCAGCACATGGGTGTCGAGGAAGCCCCGCTCGGACGCCGGGTCGTGGAGCAGCCGAGCCACAATGACGAGCCCGGCCCCGGTCAGCAACTCGGTGAAACGCTCCACCGGCCAGCTGTAGGCGGGCGTGACCTTGTGGTCGAAGCGGACCGGCTCCGGCCCCTCGGTCCCGAAGAAGGACACCAGGAGCAGGCCCCCCGGCGCGAGGACGCGCACCTGCTCGGCGAGGAGCGCGGGCAACTCGCCGGGCGGAGTGTGGATCATCGAGTAGTGGGCCAGCACCCCGCCCAGCGAGCCCTCCTCGACCGGCAGGTTCTCCATGCGCGCCACGTCGAACCGCAGCGCCGGGTGGGCCCGTCGAGCATGGTCGACCATGGCCGGCGAGAGGTCGAGTCCGAAGGCGTCGAGCCCCAGTCCGTCCAGCATCGCCGTGAGGTGACCGGGCCCGCACCCGACGTCGGCAGTCCGCAGGTTGCCCGTCCCCCGCACCAACTCGGCGAAGGTGCCGATCATGTGCCGTGCGACCGGCTGTGTCTCCAGCCGGTCGGCGAACAACGACGCGTACAGGTCGACGACCCCGTCGTAGGCCACTCTGGTCTCGTCCTGATGATCCACCATGGGCAGGAAGCTAACACCCGTGTCGTCGGCGGCGATTCGTCGGCCCCTCCTGGTGCGGAGGGCGCGCGGACCTCCCAGCGGTCGATCGTGCCCGCCCGCGGTCGTACGTCGATGGCCGGTTCTGGGCCGTGTCGGCGGGGGCCGCCTTCCGTACGCTCGATGGAACCGGATTCTCCCGTCTCACGCGCAACCCCAGGGGGTCGTCGTGCTGTACGCATTCGCCTTCGAGCGGATCGGTGCCGTGGTGAGCGACCTCTATTTCCTGAATCCGCATCCGCTGCACGGCCAGGAGACGCCCGAGCGCGGGGCGCGGCTCGAGCTGCGGGTCTTCGAAAGCGGCGAGCTGCCCGGCTCCATCTACTCGGCCCGCCCCATCACGATCGGCCGCCCACTGTGGCGGGTGGATCTCCTGCAGGACGCGGACGCCGCCCCGGACACCTTCGACCGGACGCATCACCACCCCGGCATCGTCGGCTGGGAACCCGGTCCGCGGACCTTCGTCGAGGAGCTGTCCCATGATCCGCTCGGGTGGCTGACCGGCAGGCTCACCGATGTCTCCAGCCTGCTGAACGAGACCGGCATCGCACCGCACGACATCTCCGCGGCGGACGCGGACGGCCTTCGCGCCGCGGCGCCCGAGATCGTGGGCACGGTCCGCCGCGTGCTGGAGCGGGTGTGGGCCGGCGAGCTCGCCCGTCCCGAAGCGGACGGGGGGTCAGGAGCGGTGACCAGCGTGCGGGCCGGTTGGCTCTAGCGCGCACCTGCCCCGGTACTTCCGCTCCATCGCCCCGGCCTCGCTACGCGCGCGGCAGCGACGTGTTGGTGATGGGCAGCTTCTGCTCCGCGCCCGTCACGTACATGTCCCCCGGCGCCGTGCGCAGCGTGAACGCGCCGTCGTCGCGCGAGACACGCACGGACAGGACGAAGAAGCCGTCCTCCTCGGCGGTCGTCTTCACGTGGGACTGGCTCTCCCAGTAGGTCTGTAGGAAAATCTCGGTGCCCTGGGGTTCGACTCCCCTGGGCAGACTGACCTTGCCCTGGACGGTGAGGATGTCGCCGGCCTTCACCTTCGTCTTGTTGACCTTGTAGGTGACGGAACTGGGCTTGGCGGTGGTGGTCACGGTGGTGTCGGCGTAGTGCCCGTCCTGCGGGGTGTCGGGGTCGCCGTCCTCGTCGTACAGGGCCGTGATCTGCACGTTCCGCTCGACGTTGAGGAGGCTGCTGCCGGTGACGTGGTCGATGTCGACGTCGGCAAGGGTGAACTTCCCGGCGGCGTCGGTGACGGGCTTGCCCAGGTCCCGCGGCTCGTAGTAGTGCGGGTCGATCGGGTCGCCCCACGGATTCCATGTGGTGAACCGGACGACTTCCCGGACGGTGACGGGGAGGTTGGGCGCGGGGGTGCCGTCGGCCTTGGTGACGGTGCCGGTTACGTCGACGCGACGGTGGTCGAAGTCGGTCTTGGCCGGGGTGGTGCGTACGGTCAGCACATAGGCGTCACCGTTCGCCGTGTCCTTCGGCTCCGCCGAGGCGGCGGGCGCGGTCAGGGCGCCGGCGGTGAGCAGGAGCGCGGCGGTGAGGGTGAGCCGTGTGGGCAGGGACTTTCCGAGCATGGGGCAACTCCGGGTCCGGTCGGGGCGGTTGTGCGTCACGCCGGACGGCATCGTCTCCGCCGCGGCGCGGTGTGCGACGCAACTGGTTCGACCGGTGGGGCGGGAAGGAGTTGTCCCGGGTGCGGGCGCTGTTACGCGGCTGTCGCAGGGGGGCGGTTTTGTCCCGAATTCGGGTTCACCCGGACGTCGGCTGCGCGCCGTCCCGGCTTTGCCGCGCCGCACGCATGCCGATCGAGTCCCGTGTCCTCAGACCCCGCCCCGCTGCCGTACCGACGACCCGGCCCGTCCCTTCACGACCTCCAGCTGCGCGTACACCCGACGCCTCAGGTCGGCCACGTGGCTCACGATGCCCACGCTGCGGTCGCGTTCGCGCAGGGAGTCGAGGACGTCCAGGACCTCGTCGAGCGTCTGGTCGTCCAGGCTGCCGAAGCCCTCGTCGATGAAGAGCGTGTCGAGGCGGACGCCGCCCGCCTCGTCGGTGACCACGTCGGCGAGGCCGAGGGCCAGAGCGAGGGAGGCGAAGAACGTCTCGCCGCCCGACAGCGTCGACGTGTCCCGCTCGCGGCCCGTCCAGGCGTCCACCACGTGCAGCCCCAGGCCCGAACGGCCGCGTCCCGTACGGTCGTCGGAGTGGACGAGGGTGTAGCGACCCGACGACATGGTGCGCAGCCGCACGGTCGCGGCCGCCGCCACCTGTTCCAGGCGGGCGGCGAGCACGTACGACTCCAGGCGCATCCGCCGTTCGTTCTCCGCCGAGGTGCCTGCGGCCAGGCCGGCGAGCCGGGCCACTCTGTCGTATGCGTCCCGCAGAGGTGCCAGCCTGCGCATCGCCGCGATCGAGCGGGCCGAGAGGCGGTCGAGTTCGGCGCAGCGGCGCTCCGCCGCGTCCCGCGCGGACGTCGCGCCCCGCAAGCGCAGTCCCGCCGCCTCGGCGGCCTCCCGCGCGGCCGGCAGATCGACGGCGGGCTGCCGTGCCGCCGCGGCCGTTTCGGGCTCCGCGAGTACGGCACGCACCGCGGCCTCCTCGTTCCGCCAGGCGTCGATGCGGTGTTGGACCTCGCGGTAGCGGGCGTCGTCGAGCAGGGCGGCTGCCGCGGCCGCCGGCGTGTCGAACCCGGCGCGGTAGGCCGCGTCGGCGAGGCGCGCGTCCGCGTCCTTGAGCCGCTCGGCGGTGTCGGCGGCCGCGCGCGCCGCGTCCGCCGCCTCGGTGAGCAGCGCGGCCTGCCGTTCCAGCTGGGCGGCCCGGTCCGCGACGCTGCCGCTCCCGCCCCGCGCTCGCGTCAACTCCGCGTCGAGCGACTCCTGTTCCCGGGCGAGGGCGTCCCGCAGGGTGGTCCGGGACGCGGCGCGCCGCGCGGCCTCCTGCTGACCGGCGAGCCTGCGGTCGTGCTCCCGCTCGGCCTGATCGAGGGCCTCCCTGGCGGCGTGCAGACCGGAGGCACGGTCGCGCGCCTCGGTGTAGGCGTGCAGCAACGCAGCGACCTCGGTGGCCAGTTCGTCGGTGGTCCGGTCGACCGCCTCGACGGACAAGCCTGCTCCAGCGGCCGTATCCCTTTCTGCGGCCGGCGTGTCCTCGGTCCCGGCCGTCGCCCCGTCCCAATCCGTCGCGGGTCCGCCGCCCCGCGCCGCCTGCGTCGCCGCCGCAAGAGACTCCCGCACGTCTCCCAGGGCGCGCTCCGCCGCCTGGCGTGACTCGTCCGCCAGGCGGTGGTCGGCGAGCGCCGCCTCCTCCGCGCGGCGGTCGACATGGCCGGCGACCTTCTGGGTCGGCGCCGGGTGCTCCGTCGCCCCGCACACCGCGCACGGTTCGCCGTCCGTGAGGTGCGCGGCCAGTTCGGCGGCGATGCCCGTGAGGCGCTGCTCCTTGAGCGCGAGCCAGTGTTCGTGGGCCGCGGTGGCGGACTCGCGGGCGTCCAGGGCGTGTTGCTGCGCCGCGGCCACGTCCTGGGCGAGACGGTCGCGGCGGCGGGCCGCGTCCAGGCGGGCCCGCGCCGGTTCGAGGCGGCCCGCGAGTCGCTCGGCGTCGGTCGCGGCCTCCTGGGCGGATGCGATGCGCTCCTGGAGCGCGGCCCGGTGCGCCTCCCAGCCGTCGAGCCAGCCCGCCGCCTCCTGGAGCAGTTCGTCGTCCGCGCGCTCCTGGCGGTCCAGCGTCGCGCGTTCGGCGGTGATCTCGGCGATCCGCCGCTCGGCGCGGCGGGCCGACGTCAGACCCCCCAGCTCCTCGGCCGCCGCACGGGCGGCGGCGGCGAGGCCCGCCGCGCCGGAGGCCGCGAACGTCTCGGGCAGGTGGCCACGCGCGCGGGCCTCCGCCTCCGCCGCGCGGTGGTGGTCGGCGTCGGCGGTGTCGCGCAGGCCCAGGGCGGGCGCGACCTTCTCGGCCTTGCGGGCCCGTTCCAGACGCTCTTCGAGCTCGCGCTGTTCGCTCTCGCGCGCGTGCAGTTCCGCGGCGCGCGACTGCGCCTCGGCGAACCGGGCTTGGAGCCGGTCGAGTTCACGCGCGTCATTGAGCCGGCGCTCGGCGGCGGCCTGGGCCGATTCCGCGGCCGAGAGCGCGCAGCGCGCGACGGTGAGGCGTTCGCGGGCGCCCACGCGGGCGACGGCCGCCCAGGCGAGGACCGCGTCCGCGAGACCCGGGTCGCCCGGGGCCGCGTCGGGCAGAGGCAGTTCGGCGCCGTTGCCGTCGTCACCGGCGGCCTGTTGCATACGGTGCGCGTCGGCGAGCAGGGCCGCGTCCCCGTCCTTGACCTCCGCCTCGGTGGTGCGCCGCTGCTCGGCGAGGCGCTGTTCGACGGCGGCGAACCTGCGGGTGTCGAAGAGCCGCCCGAGCAGCTTGCCGCGCGCCTCCGCGTCCGCGCGCAGGAAGCGCGCGAAATCGCCCTGCGGCAACAGCACGACCTGGCAGAACTGCTCCTTGCTCATGCCGAGCAGCTGGGTGATCTCCTCACCGATCTCCTGGTGGGAGCGGCTCAGGTCCTTCCAGCCGGCCGGGTCCGCTCCGGCGTCGTATGCGCGCAGCCAGCTCTGTGCCTTCTCCATGGTGGTGCCCTTGCCGCGCTTCTTGGGGCGCTCCCACGGGGGCTGGCGAGTGATCTCCAAGCGGCGCCCGGCGACGGTGAGTTCGAGGCACACCTCCGTGCGGGTGCCCTGCTGCGCGTGGTCGCTGCGCAGCGTCACGCCCTGCCCGCTGCCCTGCCGGGCGCCCGGCACCGAGCCGTAGAGGGCGTAGCACACGGCGTCCAGGACGGAGGTCTTGCCCGCGCCGGTCGGGCCGTGCAGCAGGAAGAGCCCGGCGGCGCCGAGGTCGTCGAAGTCGATGTCCTGGGTGGTGCCGAAGGGCCCGAAGGCGGTGATGCGGAGCCGGTGGAGCCTCATCGGGCGACCTCGCGCAGGGTGTCGTCGGTACGGACCGCGTCGAACGCCGAACGCAGCACTTCCCGCTCCCGTTCGTCGGGGCCCGCTCCTCGCACGTGGGTCACGAAGTCCACGGCGATCTGCTGGTCGCTGCGGCCCTGGAGGCGCTGGGCGTAGGAGACGTCCGGGTCGTCGGGTGCCCGGTCCGGGTCGAAGACGAGGCTGAGGGTGTGCGGGAAGCGTTCGCAGAGCCGGGCCATAGGGTCGTCGGGGCGCACCGCGTCGGTGAGGGTGGCCTCGACCCACGCCTCCTCGTGGCGGGCGAGGGCGGGGTCGTCGAGCAGCTCGTCGAGGGTGCCCCGGAGCCGCGCGAGGGGGCGGGGCACCGGGCAGTCGACGCGCTCCGCCTCGACGTCCCCGTCGGGGCCGAGGTCGACGAGCCACATGCTCTTGTGGTGGCCGGCCTCCGAGAAGGAGTACGGCAGGGGGGACCCGGAGTAGCGCACGCGCGGGTCGATGATCTGGCTGCCGTGCAGATGGCCGAGTGCCACGTAGTCGACGCCGTCGAACACCCCGGACGGCACGGACGCGACGCCGCCGACGGTGATGTCCCGCTCGCTGTCGCTGGCCTCGCCCCCGGTGACGAAGGCGTGGGCGAGGACCACGGAACGCGTCCCGCGCGGCCGGGCGGCGAGGTCGGCACGCACGCGCGCCATGGCGGCGGCGAGAACCGCTTCATGTCCCGCCTTGTCCACGCCGAACTCGTCCTTCACCAGGGCGGGTTCGAGGTAGGGCAGGCCGTAGAAGGCCACCTCGCCGTGTGCGTCGGCGAGGACCACCGGCCGGTCGCAGGCGGCGGGGGCGGTGCGCAGATGGATGCCGGCGCGGTCAATGAGTCCCGCGCCGACTCCGAGGCGGCGCGCCGAGTCGTGGTTGCCGGAGATCATGATCGTCGGCACGCCGAGGTCCGCGAGCCGGTGCAGGGCGTCGTCGAAGAGCTCGACCGCCGCGAGCGGCGGCACCGCCCTGTCGTACACGTCACCGGCCACGACCACGGCGTCCACGTCGCGCTCGCGCACCGTCGTCACCAGGTGACCGATGAAGGCGGCCTGGGCGTCGAGCATGTTCACGCGGTGGAACGATCGCCCCAGATGCCAGTCGGACGTGTGCAGCAGCCTCATGATTCACGAGACTATCGGGCGGGTCGGACATCACGGGCGGCCACTCCCGTAACCGCTCCCCGCCGGCTCCCTCAGACCGCTCCATGCCGGCACCGGCACTCCGCACCATCACCGCACCTTTTGCCCGAACCATCCCGCTCTGTCCGGAGCTCCGGGAGCCCGCGGGAATCCCGGGGTTCCCCTGTCAGGTGTCAGGCGTCCCCGTACGCCTCTCCCCCGAGCTCGAGGATGGCGCTGCCCGCGGTGGCGTCGGCCAGCCAGCCCCGGAAGGCGTCCACGTCGGCGTCGGGCAGGCCGATCTCGATGGTGACGGCTTCGCCGTAGCGGATGTCGCGTACCTCGCGTCCGGCCGCGCGCAGATCGTTCTGGACCTTTCCGGCGCGCTGGTGGTCGACCGTGACGGTGACCAGGCGGAAGCGGCGGCGGGTGACGGTCCCGAGGGCGTCGAGGGCTTCGCCGACCGATCCTCCGTAGGCACGGATCAGACCGCCGGCGCCGAGCTTCACGCCGCCGTAGTAGCGGGTGACCACCGCGGCGACGTACCGCATGTCGCGGCGGAGCAGCATCTGGAGCATGGGGACGCCCGCGGTGCCGCCGGGCTCGCCGTCGTCGCTCGCCTTCTGGACCGCGGCGTCGGCCCCGATGACGTACGCGAAGCAGTTGTGGCTGGCGGTCGGGTGCTCCTTGCGGACGCGCGCGACGAAGTCCTGGGCCTCCCGCTCGGTGGCCGCGGGCGCCAGGGCGCACAGGAAGCGCGAGCGGTTGATCTCGGTCTCGTGCACGCCCTCGCGGGCCACCGTGCGGTACTCGTCCTGCATCACGCCAGCGTAGGCGCTCGTCGGCGGCCCGCCGCACCCGGGAGGGCGGCCGGGTGGCGTGGGCCACAGCCCGCACGCGCGCGTGCGCCGCCCGGTACGGTGATCTCTCGTGACGTCACCTTCGATACCCGTGCGCCAAGTGCCGGATCCCGCCGGACCCTTGGCGAGTCTGCTCGCCGACGTGCCTGTCACCGTCGTCGAGACCCACGAGGACCCCGTCGGCGCCGTGCTCTTCCCCGAGGAGGAGGCGGTGGTCGCGAAGGCGGTGGCCAAGCGGCGCAACGAATTCACCACCGTGCGGCACTGCGCGCGCACCGCCCTGGCCCGGATCGGTGTGCCGCCCGCGCCCATCCTCCCGGGCCTGCGTGGCGCGCCGGGCTGGCCGGCCGGGGTCGTCGGGAGCATGACGCACTGCGCCGGGTACCGTGCCGCCGTCGTGGCCCGCGCGGGCGAGGTGATCTCGGTCGGCATCGACGCGGAGCCGGGTGAGCGTCTGCGGGACCCGGAGGTCCTGAACCTGGTGGCCGACGAGACGGAACGAGCCGCTTTGGGAGCGCTCGGTGTCCGGTACCCGGACCTCCCGTGGGACCGGTTGCTCTTCAGTGCCAAGGAGTCCGTCTACAAGACGTGGTTCCCGCTCACCGGACGCTGGCTCGGCTTCGAGGACGCCCGGGTCGAGCTGGCTCCGGAGGGGACGTTCACGGCACGGCTGCTGGTCGAGGGGCCGGTGGTCGAAGGGGCGGAGGTGAAGGTGTTCTCCGGCCGGTGGGCAGTGCGGGACGGGATAGCCGCCACGGCCATCGTGCTGCCGGTGTCCTCCGCGCTTCCGGTGGCGTGAGGCGCGGCGTGCCGTCAGGCCTTCGGCGCCACCGTTGACCCTCCCTGTGCGATGCCCCTCCATACGCTGATGAGCCTCCTATAGGGAGGGCTCTACAAGAGGGCTCCCTATAGGAGGGCGGGCCATCACCCGCTCGTAGGGGATGGACGGGCGCTCACCTTCCGGTAGGACGGCGCGCTCACCCTTCGGTTGCCCGATACGTGGGGCGGCCGCCCAGCCAGGTGCCCCGCACGCGCGCGTGCCGGATCTCCATGGGGTCGGCCGTCCGCGGGTCGGCCGAGAGCAGCACGAGATCGGCGGGGGCACCCGGCGCGAGCTCCAGACGGTCGTCGGCGCCCGCCTGGTGGGCGACGCCGGCCGTCGCCGCCGTCAGCGCCTGGTCGACGGTGAGCCGCTGGTGCGGGATCCAGCCGCCGGTCGGCTCGCCCGTGAACGTGCGCCTGGTGACGGCGACTTGGATGCCCTCAAGCGGCACGTGCGAGCTGACGGGCCAGTCGCTGCCGAACGACAACCGCACGCCGTCGCGCGCCAGCTCCCCCATCGGGTACTGCCGCCCGGCGCGCTCCGGGCCGATGCGCGGGATGGACAGCTCGGTCTGCAGCGGGTCCGGCTGGGCCCACAGCGGCTCGAAGTTGGCGATGACGTCGAGTGCCGCGAAACGCGGAAGGTCGGCGGGGTCGACGACCTGGACGTGGGTGATCACCGGACGGCGGTCCCAGGCGGGGTTGAGGGCCACCGCCGACTCGATGGCGTCCAGCGCCGCGCGCACGCCCGCGTCACCGATGGCGTGGATGTGGGTCTGGAATCCCTCGGCGTCGAAGGCCCGCACGGCCTCGGCGAGTGCGCCGGGCTCCCAGACCGGCATGCCGCAGCTGTGGGGTGCGTCGAGGTAGGGATCGAGCATGGCGGCCGTACCGCCCTCGATGACGCCGTCGCTGAAGTACTTCACCGTCCGCGCGGTGAGCAGTTCCCCGCCGTCGGCGGCCACCCGAGCGCGGGTCGCGGCGAACGGCGCGAGCTGCTCGCGCCAGCGGTCCGGGTCGGCCCGCTGGGCGAGGTCGACCCGGACGGAGAGGGCTCCGCTCCGGGCGGCGACGAGATAGGCCTCAACCATCTCCGGCTCGACCCAGGCGTCCTGGACCCAGGTGATGCCCGCGCGCGCGTACGCGTGCCCGGCCCTGCGCACCGCCTCCACAAGGTCGTCCGTGGCCCGCGCGGGCACCTGGTCGAGCACCAGGTCACAGGCGTGCCATTCGCGCAACGTTCCCAGAGGACTGCCGTCCGCGCGCCGCACGATCCAGCCGAGGCGTGGTTCGGGCGTCGTCTCGTTCACCCCGGCCCGGCGCAGCGCCTCGGTGTTGCACCACACCGTGTGGTAGTCGTGGGCGCGCAGGACGACGGGCCGGTCGGGGACGGCGGCGTCCAGCCAACGCGCGTCGAACGCACCGTCGGGGGCGAGTGCGGGGTCGTAGGACGCGCCCACGATCCACTCGGTATCGGGATTCTCCTTCGCCCACCGCCCCACTTCGGAGACGATCGCGTCCACGGAGTCCAGCTCCTTGATCTGCGGCCCGAAGCTTTCGAGGCCGCCGAAGAGCGGGTGGGCGTGGCCGTCCCCGAAGGCGGCCATCAGCAGGCCGGAGCCGATGTCGACCCTCTCGTCCGCCGTCGGGGCGAGGGCGCGGGCTTCGTCCCCCAGGGCGACGATCCGGCCGTCGCGCACGGCGAGCGCCGTGCTGTCAGCGGTGCGGGTCCCGGCGGGCCGATCGCCCCCCTCATCGAAACCGTCAACGCTACCGCTACCGCCGGTGCGTACCGTGCCCAGGAAGACGAGGGTGGTCGCCGTCATGCTGCCGCTGCTCCTTGCTCCAGGTCTCGTGACTTCGGGGTCTCGGGGTCTTACAGGGGGCTCAGGGCTTCGGAGCCCTGCGGTGGACCGGCCCTCTGGACGACCGTACGGACGCGGCGGTCACACCCGGTCGGCGTCCACCGTCGTCAGTCGCTCGTACGCCGCCGCGTCGCGTCGTCTGATCCGCAGCGCCGGCACCACCCCGGCCGCGAACAGCACCGGCAGCGGTGCGATCAGGGCGACGTTCACGCCGGTCGAGGCGCCCGTGAGCAGGTCGAGGTCGGCGCAGACAAGGACGATCATGACGGCGAGCCCCGCGCACGCGACCAGCGGCGCGACGATCACCCGCCAGGCCGGCATGCCGCGCCGGTCGGCGCGGAAGAAGCCGTACACGGCGAGCGCGGCGAGCGCCTGCAGGAGCATCACGCCGAGGATGCCGGAGCCGCTGGTCCACAGGAAGGTCACCGTGTACGGGTCGGCTCCGACGGCCGTCGTCAGCACGGTCACGACGAGAGCGATGCCCGACTGCACGACGACGGCGGCGGCCGGCGCCTTCGTCCGCGCCGAGACGGTGCCGAGCCGGGCCGGCAACAGGCCCTCCCTGCCGAGCGCGTAGAAGTAGCGTGCGGCGCCGTTGTGGAAGGCGAGGGTCGCGGCGAAAGCGCTGGTGATGAGCAGGACGTGCATCGAGTCGGCGGCCCACGCTCCGGCGAACCGCTCGGTGGCCGAGAACACCATGTCGGTGCCGCCGTCCCCGTTCGCGACCGCCCGGGCCCGATCGGATCCGTACGCGTTGATGATCATCCAGACGGTGAAGGTGTAGAAGAGCGCGAGGAACGCCACCGCCACGCAGGTGGCGCGGGGCACGCTCCGCTCGGGTCGCCGCACCTCCTCCGCGTAGATGGCGGTCGCCTCGAAGCCGACGAAGGCCCCGATGGCCAGCACGAACATGCCGCCCACCCCGGAGTTGCCGAGGCCGGCGGGCGAGAGCGTACCGAGATCGAGTCCGCGCGGGCCTCCCCCGTCCGCGATGACGCCCCCTTCGAAGACGAGCAGCACCAGCACTTCGAGGACGAGCGCGACACCGAGGATCCTGGCGCTCAGCGTCACCTTGAGATAGCCGAGCACTCCGATGGCGGCCAGTCCGGCCAACGCCCAGACCCACCACGGCACATGCACCCCGGTGAGGTCCTCGACACCCGACTCGGCGAACCACCCGAAGGCGGCGAGCAGCCCGACCTCGATGGCGTTGTACGAGAAGAGCGCGACGTAGGCGGAGCCGGCCCCGGTAGGCCTCCCCAGCCCCCGCCCGATGTACGCGTAGAAGGCGCCTGCGTTGCGCACGAAACGGCTCATGGCGGTGAAGCCGGCGGCGAAGACGATGAGCAGCAGACCGGAGATCAGATAGCCGAGCGGTGCCGCTCCGCCCGCCATGCCGATGGCCACCGGCGCGACCCCGGCCATGACGGTGAGGGGAGCGGCGGCGGCCACCACGAAGAACACCAGGTCCCCGGTCCCGATGGCGCCGCCGCCGAGGCCACGGGGTGCGGGCGGAGTCGACGGGGTCGAGGGGACGGAGGAGGCGGAGGTGGTCGGTGTGGTCACGCGCGTACCCCTGAGGTCGGATGCGCCGGAAACCAAAGCCTTTGGTCCGCGCTGGCAGGACCGTACTCTGCGCGGGAAACGTCTGGGAAGGGGGCCTCGGGTGGTACGGGCCGAGCGGCGGCAACTGCCGTTACGCCTCCCCCTCGCCCCGCGCGACCGTCTCCCAGAACATCTCCTCGTACCGCGCCACCAGCCGCCCGAAGCGCAGGTGCGCCGCCGTCACCCGGCCCCGGTCGAGGCCCGCCTGCACCGCGGCGAGCGCCTGCCGGTCGAGGTCGGGCGCGGGCTCCGCGAACAGGTCGAAGAAGCCGCAAGCCGCGTCGGAGAAGCCGTAGTGGTCCCGCAGCGCGCGGGCGATCGCGGCGCAACTGCGGCCCCACACCTCGAAGTTCGCGGTCAGCGCGAGGACGACGTCGGCCGGCTCGCCGTTCAGGGCGAGCCACGCCACGTACGAAGGGTAGGCCTGGCAGCCGGCCTGCGGCTCGTACGTGGCCGCCTCGTTCCTGCTCACCCCGCAGGCGTCGAGCAGCGGGGTGAGCCGTTCCCGCGCGAGGCTCTCCCCGTCGGCCAGGGCGTCGAAGAACGCGGCGGATTCCAGGTCCTTCGCCTCGGCCGCACGCCGGGACAGGTGCTGGAAGGAGCGCCGGTCGGCGGGGATGACGTGCCGCTGCTCAAGACCCAGGACGGCGATCGTGCGCACCCGCGCCGAACCGTCGGCGATGCGCGGGACGAGCGGATTCGTGGCGGGGTCGGGGGCCAGGCGGGTGGCTGTGGTCCGCAGGAGTTCGTGTGCCGTGGGCGTCATGGCGCGCACCTTCCGCTGTGCGGGAACTTCTCGGCCCGACTGCTAGTTTCTACTCTGCTGTAGAAACCGGCGGGGGCCCGGACTTGCGCGCAGCGTACCGGGCACCCCGTCGAACACCCCTGATACATCGACACATCGATACGTTTATGGAGTTCCCCATGGCTCTGTGGGACCGCGTCAAGGAATCCGCATCGACGATGCAGACGCAGCTGATGGCGAAGAAGAACGACCTCAAGAGCGGCGCCTTCCGCGACGCCAGCATGGCGATGTGCGCCCTGGTGGCGGCCGCCGACGGCACCGTCGACCCGTCCGAGCGCCAGCGCGTGGCCCAGCTGATCGGCACGAACGAGGTCCTGCAGAACTTCCCCGCGGACGACCTGCGCCGCCGCTTCGACGCGTACGTGGACAAGCTGACCGCCGACTTCGCGTTCGGCAAGGTGAGCGTCCTCCAGGAGGTCGCCAAGGCGAAGAAGAAGCCGGCGGAGGCCCGCGCGGTCATCCAGATCGGCATCGTCATCGGCGGCGCCGACGGCGACTTCGACAAGGACGAGCAGGCCGTGGTGCGCGAGGCGTGCTTCGCGCTGGAGCTGCCGCCGCACGAGTTCGACCTCTGACCCGGCCTCTGACGCCTCGCGGACCGGTCTCCCGGACCGGTCCGCGCCCCGCACCACTCAAAGCGGTGTGGCCGCCCGCAGGATGAGCACCATCGTCACGGCCGAGTTGGCCGAGGACATCGCGGACACGGCGGTGCCGAAGGCCGCGCACCAGAGGGCCAGCCCCACGGCCGTGAACACGGACGGGCGGGTCCGGGCGGCCGGCGCCGGAGCGAGCAGCGCGGCGACCCGGCGCGGCACCGGCCCCGGCGCCGCGAGTCCCGCGAGAGTCGGCGCGGGCACACCGCGCGACACGAGCGCGGCCTTGCCGATGGCGCGGGCCACCACGCGCCGGTCCCGCACCGCTCCTGCCGCCGCCTCGTCGGCCCACCGCTCGGCGGCGTAGGCGACGGAGGTGCGCAGCGGGCGCAGGAACGGATTGGCGCGGGCCGCGAGTTGCGTGACGATCAGGTGCCGGTGGTGCCGCGCGGACAGGTGGGCCCGCTCATGCGCGAAGAGCGCGCGGCGCTCCGGGGCCGTGAGCCGGGAGAGCATGCCGTGGGTGACCACGACGCGGCCGCCCGCGCGCGAGGGCAGGGCGTAGGCGTACGACGCGTCCTCGGCGAGGACGGCGACGGAGTTGCCGGGCAGCCCCTCCAGGGCGCGCCGCCCACGCACCCGTACGCGCGCGTGCCGCCACAGCGTCCGGGCGCACGCGATCCAGACCGCGAGCAGGGCGGGGATCGCGACCCGCCCCGCGACCTCGTCGTAGGGAACGGCCGCCCGCACCTCGGGGTCGGACCAGCCGTCCGGCAGCGGGTTTCCCGGCAGTTGGGCGGTGCCGACGACCATGAGGAGCGCCAGACAGAGGGTGCTGCAGAGCGCCATCACCCCGGCGACGGCGGTCAGCAGCCGTGTCGCGGTGCGTGGATGGAGATGCTGCTCGGCGAGGCGGGCGATCGGCCACGCGGTCAGCGGCAGCACGAGGGGCAGGAAGACGAACACACCCATCAGTGGAGAACCCCCGTCGGGCGTCAGTCGTCGGCCTCGGCGCCGGCCTGCCCGAGCAGCTCGCGCAGGAGCTGTTCGTCGTCGGGCGTGAGCGTCGTGACGAAGCTGGCGAGCACGGCCTCGCGGTCGCTCTCGCCGTCGAGGACCTTGCGCATGCGGAAAGCGGCGAGCCCGGCCTCGTCCGAGGCGGGCGTCCAGGCGAAGGACCGTCCCGCGCGCTCGCGGGTGACCACGTCCTTGGCGAGCAGCCGGGTGAGGATCGTCATGACCGTCGTGTACGCGAGGTCGCCGCCGATCCGCTGCTGCACCCACGCCGCACTGACGGGACCACGCGCGGCGTGCAGCGCGGCGAGCACCTGCGACTCCAGTTCGCCCTGTGCGCGACGGCGCAGCCGCGGCGGCCGCTCGTCGCGCTCGTCGTGGTGCGTCATGCCCGGGAATCCTCCGTCGTCCGTGTACTCCACCGCGGACGGGGAGCGCCCTATCGTAACGGGGCACCACCGCGCACCCCACTTCTACATTCCTGTAGATTTCGGGGAGCCGGCATCCGACATCCGGCAATCACACACTCGGACCTCAGGAGGACATCGTGGGAGTTTCCCTGGCCAAGGGCGGCAACGTCTCGCTCAGCAAGGAGGCCCCGGGCCTCACCGCCGTGCTGGTCGGCCTGGGATGGGACGTGCGCACCACCACCGGCACCGACTACGACCTCGACGCCAGCGCGCTGCTCTGCGACGACTCCGGCAAGGTCGTCTCCGACCAGCACTTCGTCTTCTACAACAACCTCACGAGCCCCGACGGCTCGGTCGAGCACACCGGCGACAACCTCACCGGTGAGGGCGAGGGCGACGACGAGGCCGTGAAGGTCAACCTCGCGCAGGTGCCCGCCGACATCTCGAAGATCGTCTTCCCGGTGTCGATCCACGACGCCGAGACGCGCGGCCAGAGCTTCGGCCAGGTCCGCAACGCGTTCATTCGCGTGGTGAACCAGGCCGACGGCGTGGAGATCGCCCGCTACGACCTGTCGGAGGACGCCTCGACCGAGACCGCCATGGTCTTCGGCGAGCTCTACCGCCACGGGGCGGAGTGGAAATTCCGCGCGGTCGGCCAGGGTTACGCCAGTGGGCTGCGCGGCATCGCGTCGGACTTCGGTGTGAACGTCTGACGCATCCGGCGCCCGGCGTCACGGCTCCGACGGCACCCGGCCGCGGGGCCCGATCGAGGAGGCAGGTCATGTACGGCGACCAGGAAACGGTCCGCAAGATCCTCACGGAGTCCGGTGACACCTGGGCGGTCGTGGGCCTGTCCAACAACCAGGACCGGGCGGCGTACGGCGTCGCGGCCGTCCTGCAGCGTTTCGGCAAGCGCGTCGTGCCGGTCCACCCCAAGGCCGAGACGGTCCACGGCGAGCAGGGCTATCCGTCCCTGTCCGCCGTGCCGTTCCCGGTCGACGTGGTGGACGTGTTCGTCAACAGCGCCCTGGCGGGCCAGGTCGCCGACGAGGCGGTCGCCGCCGGTGCGCGGGCGGTGTGGTTCCAGCTCGACGTCGTCGACGAGGCCGCGTACGACAGGACCCGCGCCGCGGGCCTCGACATGGTGATGAACCGCTGCCCCGCCATCGAGATCCCGCGGCTGGGCTGAGGCCGGTCCGGCCAGGCTCGCGGCGGCGTCGCATACGGCGTCGGCAAGCTCGGGCAGCCGCCTCCCGGAGGGCTTCGACGCCTTCCGGGAGGCGGCTCTCGCGTGTGGGCGGCGCGCATCCGGTCGCGGCTCAGAAGGGCTGGGCGGGCCAGTCGAGGAGCCGCGCCCCGATCACCGCCGTCTGCAGCGTGTAGCGGTGCACGGGGTCCGACGGACTGGCGCCGGTGAGGCGGTGGATGCGGTCCAGGCGGTAGGTGAGGGCGCGCACGCTCAGGGACAGCCTGCGGGCCGCCTCCGCCGCGACGCAGCCCGCGTCGAAGTAGGCCGCGAGCGTGTCGATGAGGGGCTGCGCACCGCCGCGCGCCTCGCGCAGCGGCCCGAGCGTGTGCAGCACCAGATCGGTCATGGCCTGCCGGTCGCGGGTCAGCACGGGGTAGACGAGCAGATCGGCGGCGCGGAGCAACGGTCCGTCGAGCTCCAGGCGTTCAGCCAGATCCAGGGCGTTGAGTGCCTCCTCGTACGACTGGACCACACCGCCCGGGCCGGGCTGCGGGCGGCCGACGACGACGCGGCCGCCGTCGGTGGCGGCGTAGGCGTGCTTGGCGAAGAAGGAGAGGACCTCACCCTGGTCGCCGGGGGCGATGCAGACGAGCCGGCCGTCCTTGGTGGTGACCAGGATGCTGCGGTCCCCGAACCGGCCGATCAGCGCGCGCTCGACCTCGCGGGCCACCGAGTCGCCCTCCTCGTACTCACGGGCCCCCTCAGCGACCGCGACCGCGTGCTCGTACGAGAGGCGCAGCCCGAAGCGCTCCGCGCGTTCGGCGAGCAGGCCGAGGTTGCTGCGGCCGTGCAGCAGGTCGTCGATGAACTCCCGCCGTGCAGCCTCCTCCTGGCGGACCGCGAGCCGCTGGGCGCGCTCGTACCCCGCCGCGAGGGCGTCCACGGCCTGCTCGGCCGCGGCCAGCACGCTGTCCACGGAGCCCGTCGCCGCGGTGGGCCAGTGCTCACGGGTCGCCACCAGATGCGCGCGCACCAGTGCCCGCAGCCCGAGTCCCGCCTCCGCGGCCCGCTCCCCCAGCGCGCGCCGCGCGTCCAACTCGTCACGGGTCGGCCGACGCCCGGTCGCTGCCGCCGCGGCGAGCAGCGGGGCATAGCCGTCGAGATACTCCTCGGGTATGCCGTGCTCCGCCATGTGCCGCCCCCACCGTCCAGGTGACCCGCCGTCACCGATGGCCCGCGCCACCGGAATGGATCATTTCAGCCATTTCTAGCGCACCGGGTTCCGGGGGTGCCCGGCAGGGGCGGGTGAGGCGTTCGAGTGAGACGGCGGCACAAGCGGAACAACACGGGAGCGCGTGGCGTTGGGCCAGGTATGCCTCTGACTGGTGAATACGAGCCCGGTACCTGGGACTGGGCGAGCAAGCAGGTCGACGAATACGAGAGCTCCGGCGGGACGGAGGGGACGACCATGCAGGGCAAGCCGGTCATCGTCCTCACCTCGGTCGGTGCCAAGAGCGGCAAGCTCCGCAAGAATCCCCTGATGCGCGTCGAGCACGCCGGACAGTACGCGGTGGTGGCTTCGAAGGGCGGCGATCCGGCGAACCCGTCCTGGTACCACAACCTGGTCGGCAACCCTCATGTGGAACTGCAGGACGGCCCGGTCAAGAAGGACTACCGCGCGCGGGTCGCCTCCGGCGAGGAGCGGGAGCTCTGGTGGGAGCGTGCGGTGGCGGCGTGGCCGGACTACGCCGAGTACCAGAAGAAGACCTCCCGGGAGATCCCGCTCTTCGTCCTGACCCCGGTCGAGTCCTGACCTCGGTCGGATTCTGACCGCGATCGAGTCCTGATCCGCCCGGGCGGCGGCCGTGCTTCGGTCGGTCGCCGCCCGGAGGGCTCCGACGCCTACCGCCTGCTGCCCTTCGTAGACCTCGGCGAGGACGAGCGCGACCAACCGGTGTCCGCCGCGGCCCCGGACTTCACGAAGACCCACGGCCTCGCGGAGATCCACGGCCTCGCCCCGCCACCGCCCGGACCATCCCCACGCACACCCACACCCAGACCGCCACCGCGATCCACAGCAGCACCCGCCCCGGTTGCCGCAGCCAGGAGACGCCCGTCGCGGCGCTCACCGACAGGGTGGCGGCCGCGGTCATGCCCATGGGGAAGACCGTGGACCAGCGCCGTACGTCATATCGGAGCCGGGGCCGTCGCACCTCCGCGGCGAGCAGGACGAGGTACCAGGCGAGGTCCAGCGCGAGCGCGGCCAGCGTCACCGCACGCAGCACGTCCTGCCGGACCCCGGTGACCAGCGGCGCGGCGAGCAGCTTCGCCCCCGCGAGCGCCGAGATCGCCAGCGCGCCGCCCGCCACCCACTGGTCGCCCGCCCCGGTGCGGACCTGCGCCAGGTCGAACCGGGTGAAGGCGGCCACGTACAGCACCAGACCCAGGCAGAAGAACACCGCGGCGACGGCCGAGAGGGGGCGCGCGGGGAGGACGGCGGCCAGGGTCGCGGACAGGACCGCGATCCCCTGGGTCGCGACGCAGACGAGGAAGACCGCCCCCGGCATGCGGTGACCCCAATGCCGCACGACGGCGGGCAGCAGGACCAGCCAGAGGACGGTGGCGAGCAACAGCAGGGCCGGGGCGACGGGCGAGCGGCTGAGGAGTGCGAGGCGCGCGCCGAGCACTCCGGTCGCGGCGACCGCGGTCAGTGCGGCCGGGGTGTCCGCCTCCGACCGCCAGCGGGCGCGCCGGCTCACCAGGCGGGCCGTGAAGTCCGCCGCGAGGCCGAGCCAGGCGGCGCAGGCCAGGACGAGCGCGATACGGGAGAGGGTCTCGTGTCCGAGGAGGTACAGGCCGACGGAGATGATCCCGGTGGCCATCACCGCGGAGCCCGCCGCGGGCGGCAGCGCCGTCCACCAGGCGGCGAGGCGTGCCGCGCGTGTCGTCGGCGGGCCCGGTCCCGAGGTCATGGCCCCAGCATCGGCGACCCGGCCAGGACGCGCCGACCGGGACGCGCCGACCGGGCGGGGCCGATCGGCGTGCCGGGAGTCACGGATCTCCTGGGACGCCTTCACCACGGTGGCCGGCGGGACGGACTGGACGACACGGCTCCAGTGGGGCGACTGGGACCTGCATATGCGGACTGGGACGTCGGCCCCCCTGTGGCGGGCGGCGCGACGGCCGGGTTTGTCCCGCGGGTCACGGGAGACTCGCACCCACCGGATACCGAGAGACCTTGGAGGCCCACCATGTCCACCGTCGTCAGGGGGCGATCATGAGCAACGAGGCGTCGGATGCGTTGCCGGGCCGCCCGGAGTCGTACTGGATGGAGACCGCCCCCGCGACGCCCCACTCGCCCCTGACCGACGACATCGAGGTGGACGTCGTCGTGGTGGGGGGTGGCGTCGCCGGTCTGAGCACGGCGTGGGAGCTGGCCCGCGAGGGGCGCTCGGTCGCCGTCCTGGAGGCCGACCGCATCGCCGCCGGCGTCACCGGCCACACCACCGCCAAACTCACGGCCCTGCACTCCCTCGTGTACGAGCGACTGCGCCGCACGCGCGGACCTGAAGCCGCCCGCCTCTACGCGGAGTCGCAGCAGCAGGCGGTGGAGCACGTGGCGTCGGTGGCCGCCGAGCTCGGCATCGACTGCGACCTGGAGCGCGCGCCCGCCTACACCTACACCACCCGGGCCGAGGACACGGACGAGCTGCGGGCCGAGGCCGCCGCGGCGCGGGAGGCGGGACTCCCCGCCGTGTACACGGAGGAGACCGGTCTGCCGTTCCCGGTGGCGGGCGCGGTGCGGGTGGACGACCAGGCACAGTTCCACCCCCGCAACTATCTGCTGGCGCTCGCCGAGGACCTGCGGGCACGCGGCGGCGTCATCCACGAGCGCTCCCGGGTGACCGGCCTGCACGAGGGCTCACCCTGCACGGTGACCACCGAGGCCGGACACACCGTCACCGCGCGGGCCGTCGTCATCGCCACCCACTACCCGGTCTTCGACCGCGCCCTGCTGTTCGCCCGGCTCTCCCCCCGGCGTGAACTCGTCGTGGCCGCCCCCCTGGCCGGCCAGGACCCGGGCGGCATGTACATCACGCGGGAGGAGGGCAAGCGTTCGGTGCGGACCGCGCCGTACCGGGACGGCGGACGGCTGCTCATCGTCACCGGTCACAGCTTCACCCCGGGCACAGGGGACGCCGCCGCCGGATTCACCGCCCTCAACACATGGATGCGGGAGCGCTTCGACGTCGGCGGGACGGTCTGCCGGTGGGCGGCGCAGGACAACGACGTCAGCGACGGCGTGCCGATGGTCGGCGCCTTCCATCCCGGTGCCCGGCACACCTATGTGGCGACCGGGTTCGGCGGGTGGGGCATGAGCGGTGGCGTGATGGCGGGCCAGCTGCTCGCCCGGATGATCGGCGGGCGGAAGTCCGCTTGGGCCGAGCTGTACGACCCGCGCAGGCTGTGGAGCACCCTGCGAGAGGCGCCCGCCCTGCTGAGCCAACAGGCCGAGGTGGCACGGCACTTCGTCGGGGACCGGCTCCGCACGACCCACGTCGACTCGGTGGACGAGATCCCCGCGGGGTCCGGCGCCGTGGTCCGCGTCGAGGGGCGCCGGTGCGCGGTGCACCGGGGCGCCGACGGCGGCCTGCAGGCAGTGTCGGCCCGCTGTACCCACCTGGGCTGTCTGGTCGCCTTCAACGAGGCGGAGACGGCGTGGGAGTGCCCCTGCCACGGTTCGCGCTTCGCCACCGACGGGGCGGTGCTCCAGGGGCCGGCGACCCGTCCGCTGGAGCACCGGGAGCTGCCCGGCTCATGAGATTTTGGGCACCGGCCCCTCGACCAGGGGCGCGGGCAGGGCGCCGGGCTTGCCGGTGCGGGCGAAGGTGACCCACGCGGCGCGCAGTGCCCTGCCGATCCGGTCGGTCTCCTCCCACGGGGTGTCCCCCAGCATCGGCGAGCCCCGCCAGGCGTCCCGGGTGCCGAAGAGCAGCGGCAGGTCCAGGCAGTGGGTGGCGCCATAGGGGGATCCGGCAGGACGCCAGTCGAGACGGTACGACTGCACCTGGGCCCCGGCGCGGGCGAGTTGGGCCCCGTAGCGGGTGAGGGGCTCCTCGTAGACCTCGCGGGTGCGCTCCGCGACGTCGGCGCCCGCCACGCCGAACGCGCTCATGTCGTCGGCGTTCCAGCCGTACAGGACGTCGAGGCCGTGCACGTTCCCCTCGAAGGCCTCCTCGGGGGCGGGCAGCGGGGCGATGCCCTCGACCGGGATGAAGGCGGGGTCCAGTGCGCGGCCCACTCTGCGTTGGTAGGTCCGCGCCGTCTCGATCTGGGCCGCGAGGAGCGCGGGAACGCCGGCGGTGCGCGGGTCCCCGCCGAGTGCGTCGGCGAAGAGGCGGCCGATGTCGAGGGACGTCTCATGGGGGCGTGCGGTGGTGCCGATCGGGGCGCTCTGCAGGATCGCGCGGTGGAACAGGCCGCGGGTCTCGGGAAGTTGCATCAGGAGACGGATGGAGATGCCGCCGGCGGACTGTCCTGCCACCGTGACGTCGGCCGGGTCACCGCCGTACCCCGCGATGTGCGTCTGGACCCAGCGCAACGCCTCCACCTGGTCGTACAGGCCGAGGTTGCCCTCGCTCACCCCGTCGAGACAGAGGTAACCGAGCGCTCCCAACCGGTAGTTGACGCCCACGACGACCACGTCGCCCTCGGCGGCCAGGACCCCTCCGTCGTACCAGTCCATGCAGCCCGCTCCGCTGCTGAACGCCCCTCCGTGCAACCACACGAGCACCGGTCTGGCTCGCCCGTCCCTGGCCGGTGTGGTGACCGTCAGGTTGAGGCAGTCCTCGCCCTGCGGGTGCATGTCACGGGGCGGGCCCATCACCGCATCGAGCCGCGAGGGCGGCTGCGGCGAAATCTCTCCGGTGGCGGGGCGGGAGTCACGCTCGGACACCGGGCGCGGGCGGGCAAAACGCTCCGCTGTGGCGTAGCGGATCGGGCCCGAGCGGACCACGTCCGCGGGGATCTTCGTCGAGTCGGTCATGCCGGCCCACCTTCCCTGCGCGTACGGCTGACCCGGCGAAGTCTCCGCCACGGGGCGGAACCGCGCCACCGGCGTGCGGGGGCCGGGGGTCGGGTGCCGTTCAGCGGGGCAGCGGGGCAGCCGTTCAGCGACGGAAGTGCATCCGCACCACGGAACCCTCCGCGCCGAGACGCTCGGTGACCAGGTCGCTCAACTGCCGTACGAGCCACAGTCCGTGGCCCGCCACCGCGTTGCCGTCGGGCGGCACGTGCCCGAGGTAGCCCACCGTGCCCCCGGCATGGACGGCGGGCCGGCCGGCCCCGGCGTCGGCGACCTCGCAGACGACCCAGTCGGCGTCGCACCAGAGCCGCAGCGCGCCCCGGCCGCCGCCGAAGCGGACGGCGTTCACCACGGCCTCGTGGACGGCGGCGACCATGTCGCGTGCGCGGTCCTCGGCGACCTGACAGCGTCGGGCGTATTCGGCGACGGCTATCCGGATCGCCACCGACTCGCCCCGCTCGAAGGCGACTTCGGGGGCCGGTCCGGCCGGATCTGCCAGGCCCCTTGCGGTCCGTGCGAGGGCGTCGCACTCGGCGTAGAAGTGGGCCGGATCGGTGTAACGGCCGTCGGCGGCCGGACGGCCGGTGCCCGTGGTGACCTCGGGGTGGGTGCGCACGACGCCGTCCAGCACGTCGTCGGGCAGGGCACGGGCGTCGTAGGGGCAGACGATCCAGTGCGGCGAGGCGGCGAACGCCACGTTGACCAGGGATTCGTAACGCATCCACTCCCGGGTCTCGAAGGCCGTGCGCCCCGACCAGACCGGTTCACCGATGACGCGGACGCGTCGCGTGCCGCCCGCGTCGCGCTCGGTGCAGTAGCCGTTGTACCGGCCCAGCGTGCGGGACGGGTAGTGGTACCAGTCCTGCGCGTCGACGAAGTCGACGTTCCGCGCGGCGCCGCCGAGCGCGTCCCGCAGCAGCGCGATGTTGTGCCGGGCGACGACGGCGAGCACGGCCTCGTCCGCCGCGAGACCGTCCCGGACGAAGCCGACCGTGCCGGACAGGAACGCGTCGTCCGAGGCGTAGCAGAGCGCCTGGTGGACGAAGCCGCCGCGCGTCATGACCCCTCATCCTCCTGTCCGAGGTCCAGGCCGGGGGCGCGGTCCCAGCCGGTCACGCGCAGCACCCGGCGCACGTGCGGGGCGGCGCCGTCCAGGGTGAGGCCGCCGCCCGACGCGTACAGGCCGAGGCCCGTGCGGAGGAGCAGACGCAGCGCGCAGATGTCGATGAAGGTGAGCCCGCGCAGGTCGAGCCGGGTACGGGGCGGGCCGTCCGCCCGTTCGGCGGTGCGGTCGGCCTCGGTGCGCAGGGCGCGGGCCAGCGCGGTGACGTTGCTGTCGTCGATCTCGCCGCACAGGGCGAGGCCGGGTGGCGCGAACGTCCGGGTGATCCGCAGCAGTTCGTCCTGCCAGACGTCGTCGGCGACGGCGTGGCCGTGGTGCAGGGCGTCGGCCGCGGTCAGTTCACGGGGCCCGAAGAGGCGTCGGTCGTACAGGCACAGGCCGAGCACGGGCAGGGTCGAGAAGGCGGATCCGAGCAGCCGTTCGGTCTCACAGAACCCGCCGGCCGGACCGCCGTCCCCGTCCGGCGCCATGTCCAGGACCACCCGCAGTCCCAGGAATCCGTCGGCCACCGCGGCCTCGGTCTCGCGGCGCACCAGGTCAACCGGCCCTCGCGCGCCTCCCGCCCCGTCCGGCCGGGAGCCGGTCCTCAGCCGGCCGGCGGCCAGTGCGCCCGCCACGTCGCATCCCGCGCGCCGCAGGAAGCCCAGCGGGGCGTCCCCTGATGTCTCGTCCGAGGTCAGGAGCAGCGCTCGCTGGCCGGCGGCCAGGCCGTCCGTGAGGAACGCGGCGAGCACCGCCTCGCGTTCCTCGTCCGTGCGGTAGCCGAGGAAGAGATGGTCCCCCGGCCTCATCTGCCCCACGGCCCGCAGGGCAGGAGCCGCGTCCATCCTCACGCACCCCCTCCGCGCACCACCGCGTCGCCGCTACCCGGTGTGGCGGGACGATTACACGGTACGCATCCGAGCAGCCCGCCGGAACGGCTTCGGTGAAGCGTCCGCCGATGATGAGGGCGTTGATCTTCATGGGGGGATTCCCCGGAGGCGTCCGGTCAGGCCACCACCCTGGCCCGGGACGGCGAGCCGTCGGGTGTGTCGCGGTGGATGGGGTGCCGGGAGCCGGTCAGCGGCCGGCCGGTGCCGCCCTGCCGCGTCGCGACGATCTCCGCGGCGATGGACAGGGCGGTCTCCTCGGGCGTGCGCGCCCCGAGGTCGAGGCCGATCGGCGAGCGCAGCCGGGCCAGTTCGGCCTCGGTGACACCCTCCTCGCGCAGCCGGCGGTTGCGGTCCTCGTGGGTGCGGCGTGAGCCCATCGCGCCGACGAACGCCACGGGCATCCGCAGCGCCGCCGCGAGGAGCGGCACGTCGAACTTGGCGTCGTGGGTGAGGACGCACAGGACGGTGCGGCCGTCCGTCCCGGTGTCCCGCAGGTAGCGGTGCGGCCAGTCGACGACGATGTCGTCCGCCTCCGGGAAGCGGGCCCGGGTGGCGAAGACGGCACGGGCGTCGCAGAGCGTCACGTGGTAGCCGAGGAACTTGCCCGCGCGGACCAGTGCGGCGGCGAAGTCGACGGCGCCGAAGACGATCATGCGTGGGGGTGGCTGGCTCGACTCGACGAGGACGGTCACCGCGGTTCCGCAGTGCGCGCCGCTCTCGGAGACGACGAACTCCCCGGTGCGGCCCGCCGCCAGCAGGGCGCGGCTCTCGCTCCTGGCGGTGCGGTCCAGTTCGGGGTGGCCGCCCAGGGTGCCCTCGTGCGTCGCGCCCCGCCGTTCCTGGCCGGGCTCGGCGGGTGTCACCAGGAGGGGCCTGCCGAGCAGTTCGGCCGGGCCCCGGTACACGCGGGCCAGCGCCACCGCCCCGCCGCCGGCCGCGGCGGACAGGGCGGCGGCGAAGACCGCCCTGTCCGGCGCGTCGACGGCCACCGGGGTGACCAGCACCTCGATGACACCGCCGCAGGTCAGTCCGACGGCGAAGGCGTCCTCGTCGCTGTAGCCGAACCGTTCGACGACGGCCCGGCCGTCCTGGAGCGCCTCGACGCACAGGTCGTAGACCGCGCCCTCCACGCAGCCGCCGGAGACCGAGCCGATGACGGTGCCCCCGCCGTCGACGGCCAGGGCGGCGCCGGGGCCGCGCGGCGCACTGCCGCCGACGCTGACGACCGTGGCGACGGCGAAGTCCCGGCCCTCCCTGATCCACCGGTCGAGGTCGTCGGCGATGTCAAGCACGGGCGATGTCCCCGGAGACGGTGCCCGCGCGCAGGATGCGGTCGGGGCGGATGGGGAGCGCGCGGTGCCGCACACCCGTGGCGTGCCAGACGGCGTTGGCGACGGCGGCCGCGGCGCCCACGATGCCGATCTCGCCGATGCCCTTGATGCCGACCGGGTCGTCCGCGTCCGGGTCGGCCACCCAGTCCGCCTCGATCTGCTGCACGTCGGCGTTGGAGGCGATGTGGTAGCCCGCGAGGTCGGGGCCGACGAGGCCGCCGGACGCCGCGTCCCTGACCGCCTCCTCGTGCAGCGCCATCGACAGGCCCCAGATCATGCCGCCGACCAACTGGCTGCGTGCGGTCAGCGGGTTGATGATCCGGCCCGCGGCGAAGATGCCGAGCATCCGGCGCACCCGCACCTCACCGCTGGTGACGTCCACGGCGACCTCGGCGAACTGGGCGCCGAAGGAGTGCCGTTCCTTCTCGCTGAGCGCGCCGATGGCCGCTCCGGTGTCCGAGCCCGCGGTGATGCCCTCCGGCGGGATGTGGCCGCCGGGGACCAGCTTCTCCCGCAGCTCGCGGGCGGCGAGCGTGATCGCCCAGCCCCAGGACCGGGTGCCCATGGAACCACCGGCGATCATCGCCGGCCCGAAGTCGCTGTCGGCGATCCGGACATGGATGCGGTCCGGGGTCACCTCCAGGGCGTCGGCGGCGATCAGGGTGAGCGCGGTCCGCGCGCCGGTGCCGACGTCCGCGGCGGTGATGCGCACGGTGAAGGTGCCGTCGGCCTCTGCGGTGATCGCGGCGGTGCTCGGTCCGACGAGCACCGGGAAGGTGGACGCGGCCGTACCGGTGCCGATCAGCCAACGGCCCTCGCGGCGCACGCCGGGACGCGGGTCACGGCCGTCCCAGCCGAACCTGCGGGCCCCTTCCTCGTAACAGGCCAGCAGGTTGCGGCTGCTGAACGGCAGACCGGAGACGGGGCCGACGTCGGGTTCGTTGCGGACCCGCAGCGCGATGGGGTCCATGCCGCACTTCTCGGCGAGCTCGTCGAGCGCGGACTCCACGGCGAAGGAGCCGGGGGCCTCGCCCGGGGCGCGCACATAGGTCGGCGTCGGCACGTCGAGGCGGACGAGGCGGTTGACGGTGTGGTGGGCGTCGGCCGCGTACATCGAGCGGCCGTACCCGGCGCTCTCCTCGACGAACTCGTGGACGGTCGACGACAGGCTCTGCGCCTGGTGGTCGAAGGCGAGGAGCCTGCCGTCCGGGCCGGCGCCGAGCCGGACGCGCTGGGTGGTGGGGCTGCGGTAGCCGACGAGCGAGAACAGCTGACGGCGGGTCAGCACCACGCGGACCGGCCGGTGGAGGACGGTCGTGGCCATCACGGCGAGGATCTGGTGGACCCGCAGCCCCTTGGAGCCGAAGGCGCCGCCGACGTGCTCGGACGTCACCCGCACCGAGCCTTGGTCGAGCGAGAACAGCTTCGCGAGCTCGTCCGCGACCCAGGTGCTGCCCTGGTTGGAGTCGACGACCTCGAGGCGGCCGCCGTCCCAGCGCGCGGTCGCCGCGTGCGGCTCCATCGCGCAGTGGTGCTCCTCGGGCGTGGTGTACTCGGCGTCCACCAGGTGGGCGGATGCGGCGAGTTGGGCGTCCAGGTCGCCCTTGCCCTTGCGCATGCTGTCGCCGTCCGGCGTGTATGTGCCCGGGCGGCCTGCGGCGAAGGCGACGTCGTGCGGCTCCTGGTCGTAGTGGACGACGAGCGCCTCCGCCGCCTCCCTGGCCTCCTCGGACGTCTCGGCGACGACGAGCGCCACCGGCCAGCCCACGAACGGCACTCGGTCGTGCTGGAACATCTCGACGATCGGGTCAGGGCGCCCCAGCATGCCCACGTAGTCCCCGTCGACGCGCGGCGCGTTGCCGTGGTGCAGGACGGTGAGGACACCGGGCATCGCGAGGACGGGCTCGGCCTCGACCGAGCGGACCCTGCCGCGGGCGATCGTGGAGAGCACCAGCCAGCCGTGGGCGAGGTCCGCGAAGGGGATCTCCCCGGCGTAGCGGGCCGCGCCGGTGACCTTGGCGAGGCCCTCGATGCGGGTGTGCGCGGTGCCGACGGCGTTCGTCGCCGCGCCGGTCACGGTGGTGGTCGTGGTCATCGGGCGGCCTCCTCGGTGAGTTCGGTCAGCACGGCCACGACGAGGTTGCGGATGAGCGTCACCTTGTAGCCGTTGTCGGGCAGCGCGCGGGCCGCGGCCAGTTCGGCGTCGGCCGCGGCGGCGAACGCCTCGGCATCGGCAGGCCCGCCGGTCAGCGCCCGCTCGGCCGCCCTGGCCCGCCACGGCCGGGACGCGACCGCGCCGATGCCGACGCGCACGTCCCGTACGACGCCGTCGTGGACGTCGAGGGCCGCGGCGATCGAACCGATGGCGAAGGCGTAGGAGGCGCGCTCGCGCACCTTGCGGTAGCGGGAGACGGCGGCGACCGGGGCGGGCGGCAGCGAGACGCCGGTGATCAGGGCGCCGGCCGGCAGCGCGGTCTCCAGGTGTGGAGTGTCGCCGACGGGCAGGTAGAACGCGTCGATCGGCAACTCGCCGGGGCCGTCCGCCGATTCGTAGTGCACGACGGCATCGAAGGCGGCGAGGGCCACGCCCATGTCGGAGGGGTGGACGGCCACGCAGTGCTCGGTGGCGCCGAGGATCGCGTGGTTGTGGTGCTCGCCCGCGACCGCGGAGCAACCGGTGCCCGGTTCCCGCTTGTTGCAGGGCTTGCTGAGGTCGGTGAAGTAGCCGCAGCGGGTGCGCTGCAGGAGGTTGCCGCCCACCGTCGCCATGTTGCGCAGCTGCCCGGAGGCACCCGCGAGGACGGCCTGCGCGAGGGCGGGGTAGCGGCGCCGCACCTCGGGGTGGGCGGCCAGGTCGCTGTTGGTGACGGTCGCGCCGATGCGCAGCCCGCCGTCGTCGGCGATCTCGATGCGGTCCAGGGGCAGTTCGCGTACGTCGACGAGGAGTCCCGGCCGCTCGACGCCGCTCTTCATCAGGTCGACGAGGTTGGTGCCGCCGCCGAGGTAGCGGGCGTCGGGGTCGGCGCCGAGGACGGCGACGGCTCCCGACACGTCGTGGACGCGCTGGTAGGCGAAGTCCCTCATACCGTCTCCTCCTCGGCGCGCGCGGCCTTGGCGACGGCCTGCGTGATCGACATGTACGCGCCGCAGCGGCACAGGTTGCCGCTCATCCGCTCGCGGATCTCCTCCGCGGTCAGTTCCGGCGCGCCCGCCTCGGGCCGCACATCGGTGGTGGCGGCGCTCGGCCAGCCGTCGGCGTGCTCCTGGAGCGCGCCGAGCGCGGAACAGATCTGCCCCGGGGTGCAGTAGCCGCACTGGAACCCGTCGAGGTCGAGGAAGGCCTGCTGCACGGGGTGCAGCCGGTCGCCGTCCGCGACGCCCTCGATGGTGGTGATCTCCCGCCCCTCGGCGGCGACGGCGAGCTGCAGGCAGGAGACGGCGCGGCGGCCGTCGATCAGTACGGTGCAGGCCCCGCACTGGCCCTGGTCGCAGCCCTTCTTGGTGCCGGTCAGATCGAGCCGCTCGCGCAGCGCGTCGAGCAGCGTGGTGCGGTGGTCGACGGACAGTGAGTGCTTCTCGCCGTTGATGTTCAGGGTGACGGCACTGGACGTCGATGGAGCCATGAGCAGCCTTCTTTCGCGAATCGCGTCGAACGAGGCGGTTCGGCGGGAAGTTCGGGAGGATGTGGCGCTGTACAGGGGTGACGGACCCCCGCACGGCGGCGGAGGGGTCCCCGGCGGCGATGTCTGCCGCTATGGTGAGGCTAAGCGGACACTCGTCCGTTAGTCGTTGAATCTAGCGGACAGCTGTCCGCTCAGCAAGGCGCAACCAGGCCGTGCTGCGCGAGAGCGGAAGGAGAGCCCATGGGTCAGCACAAGAACGCACCCCTGCGCTCGGACGCACAGCGCAACCGCGAGCGGATCCTCGAGGTCGCGCTGGAGGAGCTGACGCGCGCGAGCGACGCGCCGCTCAGCGCGATCGCGAAGAAGGCGGGGGTCGGCCAGGGCACGTTCTACCGCAACTTCCCCAACCGCGAGTCACTCGTCCTCGAGGTGTACCGCTACGAGGTCATGCAGGTCTGCGACGCGGCCTGCCAGTTGCTGCAGAGCCGCGCTCCCGACCGGGCCCTGCGGGAGTGGATGGACCGTCTCGTCCGGTTCGGGATGGCCAAGGCCGGTCTGGCCGACGCGATACGGAAGGCCACGAGCACGCTCGGCAGTCTGGCCGGTGTGGGTCCTGGCCCGCTCACCGAGGCCATCACGCTGCTGCTGCGGGCGAACGAGGAGGCCGGCACGATCCGGCCCGGGGTGACCCCCGACGACTTCCTGCTCGCCATCGCCGGCATCTGGCAGATCGATCCGCGCACCGACTGGGAGACCCGGGCGGGCCGGCTCATGGACCTCGTCATGGACGGTCTACGGGCGGGCGCTCCGGGACGCTGAGCGACTCCCGGAGATGGACCGCCGCGTCTCGCAGCGCGGACGGCACGCCGGCGCCCTGCCGCAGCAGCACGGCCGCGGTGGCGCCCAGCGACTGCGCGGCGCGGGCCGACCCGATGCGGGCCACGCGCGGCGCGACTTCGCGGATGAGCCCCTCGGCGTCCCGCCAGGCACCCGCCCCCACGAGCGCGGAGAGCAGCTCGGCGGTGAACAGCTCCCGGTACGAGGGTCCGTCCGGAACCGCGGCGGCCCGGCGCAGGAGCGGAATGGCCTGATCCCAGCGGTGCAGCCGGGCCGACACCCAGCCCTCGTGCCCGAGGAGTTCGGTCTCGTCGATCCACCAGGCCCAGGGTGGATCCCCCGCCGATACGCCGTCCAGGAAAAGATCCCTGGCCCGGGCGAGGCGCCGTGCGGCGGCGTGGCCGGCGCCCAGCATGGCGGTGGCGTGGGCCTGCCGGATCAGGACGAGCGCGCCGACCCTGGCGGGCAGGGGACGGGGTCCCGGCACGCGCGACGCCGTGGCCAGGGCAGCGCGTGGGCGGCCGGTGTGGGCCTGGAGCATGCTGTGGTTCAGCAGCACCAGCCGGCCCGTCCATCGGTCGCCGCAGAGCGCGGCGAGGGCCAGCGCCCGCTCGTTCGCCCGCCGGGCCCGGCGGTAAAACCCCGCGTCGAACAGGATCCAGCCGATGACCTCCCACAACTCGGCGAGCGCGGCCAGCAGTTCACTGTCAAGGGCGGCCAGGCGCACCGGCTCCGCGGCGAGTTCGGGAACGTCGCGCGCGGCTTCGGGGAGCACGGGCACGGCGGCGCGCGCCCCACGCCCCGCATCGAGGTCGAGCAGTCGCCGCATGGTTTTGACGACCCCGGGTACGGAGGAGGCGGGCCGGTCGGGATGAGCGGGGTGCGGGGCGCGGCACCCGACCTGTTCGCACGCCGGCTCCTGTGCCCGGCGCGGGCCGTCCATGGACGTCATCGGGTTCCGCCGCCTCCCCCTGCTTGCTCGATGGCCGCGCCCGTCCGGTCTACCGTCGAGGACATCGCCGCACCGACGATCCGGCACCGGCCTGTCAGTATGTTCAGGGTGCCAGAACGCCGGTTCGCGTCCGCCGTCCCCTCCCCCGCCCCCTCGGGGCCCGTCATTGGAGAGCACCGCATGTCGAAGATCCTGTTCGTTGTCACCGGCGCGGACCACTGGACGCTGGCCGACGGCACCCGGCATCCGACCGGCTTCTGGGCCGAGGAGGCGGTCGCCCCGTACGAGGCGTTCAAGGCCGCGGGCCACGAAGTCGTCGTCGCCACCCCGGGCGGTGTCGTCCCCACCGTCGACCCCGGCTCCCTGGCCCCGGAGTTCAACGGCGGCCAGGAGGGCGCCGACCGCGTCGAGGCCGCTCTGGCCGCGTTCACCGAGCTCCAGGGCCCGGTCGACCTGGCGGAGGTGGACCTCGACGACTACGCCGCCGTCTTCTACCCCGGGGGCCACGGCCCCATGGAGGACCTGGCCGTCGACGCCACTTCCGGCGCGCTGCTCACCCGGGCCCTGGAGACCGGCAAGCCGCTCGGCATCGTCTGCCACGCCCCGGCCGCCCTGCTGGCCGCCGTCTCGGCCGACGGCATCCCCTCCGTCGCGGGCTACCGCCTGACCGGCTTCACCAACGTCGAGGAGGGCCAGGCGGGGTTCGCCGACCGCGCCAAGTGGCTGTTGCAGGACCGGCTGGTGCAGGCCGGCGCCGACTTCCGGGAGGGCGAGCCCTGGGCGCCGTACGTGGTGGCCGACCGCAACCTGGTCACCGGGCAGAACCCGGCGTCCGCCGCCCCGCTCGCCACGGAGCTGCTCAAGCACCTGCCTTGAGCCTCGTACACCGGCGGCGCCTCCCCCACTGCCGGTCCGGGAAGGCCACCGCCCCATAGAGGGCCCGCGGGGATCGCAAGCCGGTGGTGGACCATCGCGAAAGCCGTCGGCCCCGGCGCCACACGGGCGACGGGGCCGACGGCCGAAGCGAGAATCCTTACGCGCCGCTGGCGTTGAGCATGTCCTCGCGTTCGACGAGCTTCACGCGCTCGCGGCCCTGCGGCTCACCGAGCGACTTCTCCGCGGCGTCCAGCCGGTACCAGCCGTCCCACGTGGTGAAGCGGACGTTCCGCTCGCCGAGGAAGGCGTCGACGGCCTCGGGCTCGGGCGACGCGGGAACATGCAGCCTGCCGTGCTCGCGGTCCTCCAGGAGGCTGGCGACCGTCTCGTTGGCGTCGCCCTTGGTGTGGCCGATGAGGCCGACGGGGCCGCGGCGGATCCATCCGGTGACGTACGTCGACCGCAGGTGCTCGCCGCTCTCCTCGATCACCCGTCCCGCCCGGTCGGGCACCGTGCCGGAGGCGACGTCCCAGGGCAGCTTGGGCAGTTCGTCGGAGAGGTAGCCCACGGCCCGGTAGACCGCGCCGAGGTCCCAGTCCTTGAACTCGCCGGTGCCCTTGACGTTGCCGGTGCCGTCGAGGGCGGTGCGCTCGGTGCGCAGCCCGACGACCGTGCCGTCCTCGCCGAGAATCTCGGTGGGCGACTCGAAGAAGTGCAGGAACAGCTTGTGCGGACGGTCGCCGACGTCGCGGATGGCCCAGTTCTCCAGGGTCTTGGCGACCATGTCGGCCTGCTTGTTGCCGCGCCGGGTCGCGATCGACCCGTCGTCGTAGTCGATGTCCTCGGGGTCGACGATGACCTCGATGTTCGGCGAGTGGTCCAGCTCCCGGAGCTCCATCGGGCTGAACTTCGCCTGGGCGGGGCCACGGCGGCCGAAGACGTGGATCTCCTTGGCACGGTTGGCCTTGAGGCCCTCGTGGACGTTCGGCGGGATCTCGGTGGGCAACAGTTCCTCGGCGGTCTTCGCGAGGATGCGCGCCACGTCGAGGGCGACGTTGCCGACGCCGAGGACGGCGACCTTCTCCGCCTCCAGAGGCCAGGTGCGCGGCACGTCCGGGTGGCCGTCGTACCAGGAGACGAAGTCCGCGGCGCCGTACGAGCCGTCGAGGTCGATGCCCGGTATGTCGAGCGCGCGGTCGGCCGTGGCCCCGGTGGAGAAGATCACGCCGTCGTAGAAGGCGCGCAGGTCGTCCAGGCTGATGTCGCGCGGGTAGTCGACGTTGCCGAAGAGGCGGATCTGGGGCTTGTCGAGCACCTGGTGCAGGGCGGTGATGATGCCCTTGATCCGCGGGTGGTCCGGGGCGACGCCGTAGCGGATCAGGCCGAAGGGCGCCGGCATCCGCTCGAAGAGGTCGATCGACACACCCGGCTCGACCGCCACTGCGGACTTGAGCAGCGCGTCGGCGGCGTAGATCCCGGCGGGGCCGGCTCCGACAATGGCTACCCGCAGAGGGCGAGGCATGTTCAGGTTCCCTTCGAGCGGTGATGGAGTGACTCAAGGGGAAGCCTAAACTAAGGCAAGCCTAAGTAAGTAGGCGGGTCAACTTTATGACCCCATAAGGCTGCCTTATGAGTCTATCCGGTCAGCGGCGGCCTTCCCCCAGGGGGGGTTGCTCGGCCAGGCGGGGTTGCACGGCGCCGTCTGCCCGGACGCAGACGCACGTCCAGGCCGGCCCGGAGGTGGGCCGGCCTGGACGCGATGGTCACTTCACCCGACGCAGAGCCGGGTCCAGCGGCTTCGATCACGCGGTCCCGGTGGCGATTCGATCACACGGTCCCGGTCCGGTGACGAACCGGATCAGGCGACGTCGAACCGGTCGAGGTCCATGACCTTGGCCCACGCCGCGACGAAGTCGTGCACGAACTTCTCCTTCGCGTCGTCGCTCGCGTACACCTCGGCGAGCGCACGCAGCTCGGAGTTGGAGCCGAAGACCAGGTCCGCGCGGGTACCGGTCCACCGGACCTCGCCGGTGGCCGCGTCGCGGCCCTCGAACGTGTCCTGCGCCTCGGACGTCGACTTCCACTGCGTGCCCAGGTCGAGCAGGTTCACGAAGAAGTCGTTCGTGAGCGTGCCGGGGCTCGTGGTGAACACGCCGTGCTTGGACCCCTGGTGGTTCGCGCCGAGGACCCGGAGACCGCCCACGAGGACCGTGAGCTCCGGGGCGCTCAGCGTGAGCAGGTTCGCCTTGTCCAGGAGCAGGTACTCGGCGGGCAGCCGGTTGCCCTTGCCGACGTAGTTGCGGAACCCGTCGGCGGCCGGCTCGATCGCGGCGAAGGACTCCACGTCGGTCTGGTCCTGCGACGCGTCGACGCGGCCCGGCGTGAAGGGCACCTCGACGGTGAACCCGGCGTCCTTGGCCGCCTGCTCGACGGCGGCGCCGCCGGCGAGCACGATCAGGTCCGCGAGGGAGACCTGCTTGCCGTCGCTCCGGCCGGAGTTGAAGGACTCCTGGATCCCCTCCAGGGTGTGCAGGACTGTCGCGAGCTGGTCGGGGTTGTTGACCTCCCAGCCGCGCTGCGGCTCCAGGCGGATGCGCGCGCCGTTGGCGCCGCCACGCTTGTCGCTGCCGCGGAAGGACGACGCCGCCGCCCACGCGGTGGAGACGAGCTGGGACACCGACAGGTCCGAGTCGAGGATCCGCGCCTTGAGCGCGGCGACGTCCGAGGCGTCGACGCCCTCGTACGTCACCTCTGGCAGCGGGTCCTGCCAGAGGAGTGTCTCGCTGGGGACCTCCGGGCCGAGGTAGCGCACGACGGGGCCCATGTCACGGTGGGTCAGCTTGAACCAGGCCCGCGCGAAGGCGTCGGCGAACGCCTGCGGGTCCTCCTTGAAGCGGCGCGAGATCGGCTCGTAGACCGGGTCGAACCGCAGCGAGAGGTCGGTCGTCAGCATCGTCGGGGCGTGGGTCTTCGAGGAGTCGAAGGCGTCGGGGACGGTGCCCGCGCCCGCGCCGTCCTTCGGCCGCCACTGGAAGGCGCCCGCGGGGCTCTTGAACAGCTCCCACTCGTAGCCGAAGAGGATCTCGAAGAAGCTGTTGTCCCAGGCGGTCGGGGTGTCGGTCCAGATGCCCTCGAGCCCGCTGGTGATCGCGTCGGCGCCGACGCCGGTGCCGTGCGAGCTCTTCCAGCCCAGGCCCATCTGCTCCATCGGGGCGGCCTCGGGGTCGTCGCCGACCGCGTCGGCCGGACCCGCGCCATGGGTCTTGCCGAAGGTGTGACCACCGGCGATCAGCGCGACGGTCTCCTCGTCGTTCATCGCCATCCGGCGGAACGTCTCACGGATGTCGCGGGCCGCGGCGATCGGGTCCGGAGAGCCGTTCGGGCCCTCGGGGTTGACGTAGATGAGGCCCATCTGGACCGCGCCGAGGGGGTTCTCCAGCTCGCGGTCGCCGGTGTACCGCTCGTCACCCAGCCAGGTGGTCTCGGGGCCCCAGTACACGTCCTCGTCGGGCTCCCACACGTCGGCGCGGCCGCCGCCGAAGCCGAAGGTCTCGAAGCCCATCTGCTCCAGGGCGACGTTGCCGGTGAGGACCAGGAGGTCGGCCCACGACAGGGACTGTCCGTACTTCTTCTTGACCGGCCACAGCAGCCGGCGGGCCTTGTCGAGGCTGGCGTTGTCCGGCCAGCTGTTGAGCGGGGCGAAGCGCTGCTGGCCGGCACCGGCGCCACCGCGGCCGTCACTGATGCGGTAGGTGCCCGCGCTGTGCCACGCCATCCGGATCATGAAGGGGCCGTAGTTGCCGAAGTCGGCGGGCCACCAGTCCTGGGAGGTGGTCAGCACCTCGGCGATGTCCCGCTTCACCGCGGGCAGGTCGAGCGAGCCGAACGCCTCGGCGTAGTCGAACTCCTCGCCCAGCGGGTTGGCCACGGCGGGGTTCTTGGCGAGGATCTTCAGGTTCAGCCGCTCCGGCCACCACTGCCGGTTCCCGCCGCCCTGCGTCGGGTGTGCGGCGCGCGCGACCGGGCAACCTCCCCCTGTCTCCTCCGGCTTGGGGTCGGTGACGATCGCGTCGTGGTTCTCAGTCATGGGAATCCTTCCGGAGGGGGCGGATCACGGTGCTCAAGAGCTGAGGGTGGTGGAACAGTCGGGGGCACAGGTCCGACCGACCGCTCGCGAGGCGTGCGGTGCGCGAGCCGCGGATCCGGATGCCGGGCCGTGCGGGCCCGTCTCCTGAAGTCACGTGATGTTCCCTGCTGTTGCCCTGTCCCTTGGCTGTCAGCCGGAACCGATCCTACGATGGACCAAGTCCAAGTCAATACGACAGACAGGCGCACGCGCATTCATTCGACGGGACTCTGCACGGTTTCGACGGGACTCCGCACAGTGAGGGCTGGTGGTCATGAGTGACCTGCTGCAACGACTTCGCGAGCGCGGCTGGCGGATGACCGCCCAGCGTCGCGTCGTCGCCGAGGTGCTCGCCGGCGAACACGTCCATCTCACCGCCGACGAGGTGCTCGCCCAGGCCACCGAACGGTTGCCGGAGATATCGCGCGCCACCGTCTACAACACCCTCGGCGAGCTGGTCACGCTCGGCGAGGTGGCCGAGGTCGCCACCGACGGCCGCGCCAAGCGCTACGACCCGAACGCCCATCACCCCCACCAGCACCTGGTGTGCTCGGGGTGCGGCGCGATCCGCGACGTCCACCCCGACGGCGACCCACTGGCCGCCCTGCCGCCCGCCGAGCGGTACGGCTTCACCGTCGCCGTGGCGGAGGTGACGTTCCGGGGCCGGTGCCCGGACTGCGCCGGACGCACCTGACCGGCTCCGGGCACGGCCATCTTCTCGCACAGCGGGTCCGGACGTCCGGACCTGCTGTGCCGCGGAGCCGTCCCACCGGCAACCGTCAGTCCTCGCCGACCGCCTGGCGGTCGGTGAGGGCGCGCGTCTTGGCGTTCTCGATGTGCTGCCGCATCTTCTTCGCGGCGCCCTCCGGGTCGCCCGCGGCCAACGCCTCGTGGACGGCGCCGTGTTCGCGGGCCGGGGACTCGGCCTCCGAGGAACCCAGCTCGGTGAAGAGCCGGAAGCGCTGGACGTGCCCGCCCAGGGAGCGGTAGGCCGTCTCCAGGAACGGGTTGTCGCACTGGGCGGCGATGCGCAGGTGGAAGCGCTCGTCGGCGGCCCAATAGGCGCGCACGGACGTCGATCGGGGCGCGGTCGCGTACCGCTCCAAGTCGTCGATGCTCGCCTTGAGTTCGTCCAGGAACTCGGGGGTGGTGCGGCGCGCCGCCTCGTGCACCATCGCCGGCTCCAGGACGAGACGCGCGTCCATCAGCTTGATCAGCTCACGCTCGGTGAAGAGCGGTGCGACGCGGTATCCCTTGAGCGCCTCGCGCCGCACGAGGCCGGTGTGTTCCAGGCGGGCGAGGGCTTCGCGGAGCGGGGTCTGGCTGACCTCGAGCTCCCGGGTGAGGGCCCCGATGTTGAGGGACTGGCCCGGCGACCAGAGCCCGTCCATGAACTGCCCGAGCAGCACGTCGTACATCTTGTCCGCCAAGGGTTGCCGGGCGGGCGGGCGGGTCGCAGCCATCGTGCCTCCTTCGACGCCCGACCTTAGCGCAGCGCCACTCCCCTCTTGATCGCGGAAAAATCCTATACTATTTTCTCCTCGCTATAGTATAGTGATGGATCAAGGAGGATCCAGATGGCCGACAACGCTGCTCGCGTACTGGTGACCGCGGCGTATCTCGCACCCGACGGCGAGGTGGACCGGCTGATACGGGAGGCCGGGTGCCGCACTGTCTTCGCCCGGCCCGTCGATCTGCGCGGGCCGGGCCGTTCGGGCCCGGACCGTTCCTTGCGGGCGGCCGTCGCCGACGCGGCCGCCGTCGGCATCGTGGCGGGCACCGACCCACTCCCGGCCGACGTGATCGACGCCTCCCCCGCACTGCGGGTCATCGCCCGCTGCGGAGCCGGCTACGACAACGTGGACGTGGCCGCCGCGACCCGGGCGGGGGTGGCCGTCACCCATACCCCCGGCGCCAACCGCCGGTCGGTCGCCGAGCATGTGCTCGGCCTGCTGGTCTGCTGCGCGCGCGGCATTCCGCAGAGCGTGGCCGACGTACGGGCGGGCGGCTGGTCGCAGCCCAGCGGGCGGGAGTTGGCGGGCGGGACGCTCGGCGTGATCGGGCTCGGGGCGATCGGACGGACCGTCGCACGGCTCGGCCTCGCGCTGGGCATGCGGGTCGTGGGACACGATCCACAGCTGGATCCCGCCTTCCTCGAAGAGACGGGAATCGGTGCACTGCCCCTGGAAGAGGTGCTGCACGAGGCGGACTTCCTGACCTTGCACGTGGCGCTCGACGCGTCGACCTACCACCTGATCGACGGCACGGCACTGCGGCGCATGCGGCCCGGCGCGTATCTGATCAACACCGCACGGGGTGGCATCGTCGACGAGCGGGCACTGGCCGACGCGCTCGCCGAAGGGCGGTTGGCGGGCGCCGCCCTCGACGTGACGGAACAGGAGCCGCTGCCGTCCGGCTCCCCCCTCCGTGCGTTCGAGAACGTGCTGGTCACCGGGCACATCGCGGGGGCGACTGCGGAGGCCAGGGCGCGCTCCAGCCTGTCGGCCGCCCGGCAGGTGCTCGACGTGCTGGCCGGCCGCACGCCCCCGCACCTGGTGAATCCGGAGTGTGGGGCAGCCCGGGCGCAGGTGCGGTGATGGCATCCGCGGGACGGGTGCCCGCTCAGCGGGGCGGCACATCCCCGGCGCCTTCCGCGACCTCCCCGGCCCGGTCCGGACAACCAACGCCCACACCGATAGCACCAGCACCAGCACCAGCACCAGCACCAGCACCAGCACTACGGATACCGGGCGGGCCGCTGCTGGCGGCCAATCTGAAATGGCTCTTCACGGAACTCCCCTTCGAGCGGCGCTTCGACGCCGCCGCCGAAGCGGGCTTCGCCGGTGTCGAGTACGCCGCGCCCTACCCGTACCCGGCGGTACGGCTGCGTGCGCTGCTCGGTGCTTCGGGACTGCGCCAGGTCCTCATCAACTCCCCTGCGGGTGAACCGGATTCACCGGAGCGTTCGGGTCTCGCCTGCCATCCGGGACGGGCCGCGGACTTCCGCGCCGGGATCGAGCGGGGTCTGGAGTACGCGACCGAACTGGGCGCGGGACTCCTGCACGTACTCGCCGGAGTCGCCCCGCCGGGCGTCGCCCCGGACCGCGCCTTCGCCACCTATGTCACCAACCTCGCCCGGGCGAACGAGCTCGCGCGCGGCACCGGCGTCCGGCTCGTCGTCGAGGCGCAGAACGAGCGCGACGCACCCGGGTACTTCCTGGGCACCCAGGCGCGGGCCAGAGCCGTCGTGGAAGCGGTCGGCCCCGACCACGCCGGACTGCTGCTCGACCTCTACCACGCCCAGGTCACCGAGGGAGATCTCCTCCGGACGCTGCGCACCTGCCTTCCGTACGCCCTGCACCTGCAGATCGCCGACCCACCCGACCGCACCGAGCCCGGCACCGGCGAGATCCGCTGGCCGCGCGTCTTCGACGAGTTGCGCGCGGCGGAGTACGACGGCTGGCTCGGCTGCGAATACCAGCCTGTGCACGGCACGGTGGCGGGACTCGGCTGGACCGCGGAGGTGACCACATGAGCGCCGCGCCCACGGGCCGCCGCCCCGGGTCCGCCGGGCCGCGCATCGCGCTGATCAGTGCCTCGTCCGCGGCGATCGGCCCCGCCGTCGCCGGCCTCGCCGAAGGATTTCCGCGTGCGGTGGCCTGGAACCTCCTCGACGACGCCCTGCTCACCGACGCCGAGGCGCAGGGCGGGCTCACCCCGGGCCTCACCGAGCGGATGCGGAGGCTCATCGCTCACGCCGTCCAGGGTGGCGCCCATGGAGTCCTCCTCACCTGTTCGCTGTACGGGCCGGTGGCAGCGGGAGTCGCGGCCGGGGTGCCGGTGTTCGCGGCGGATGCCGCCGTCTTCGCTGCGGCCCTCTCGGGCGGTCACCGTCGGGTCCTCGTTCTCGCGTCGTTCGACGCGGCTCTCCAGGATTCCCTCGACCGCTTCCGCGCGGCCGCCGACTCGGCCGGTTCCTCCGTCGACGTCGTCGGACAGGTGATCGCTCCCGGGGAAGTGCCGGAGCCGGCGGGGGCGGACGCCGTGCTCCTCGCCCAGTACTCGCTCGCGCCGAGGGCCGACTACTTGTCCGCCGCGCTCGGGATCCCGGTGTACGCCGGACCGCGCGCCGCCGCCCGCGCCCTTAGCGGCGCGCTCGTGGAAACGGCGGAAACAGCGGAACGCGCGGAATTCGAGGGAGGGGGCACAGCATGCTCGGAGTGATCGCCGACGACGTCACCGGTGCCACGGACGTGGCCCTGACCCTCCGCGAAAGCGGCCTGCGGACCGTGCTGTACTTCGGGGTTCCCGGAGACTTGGGGGTTCCCGGGGCACAGGTCGCTCCGCCCGCCGGGCGGGACGCCGTCGTCATCGCGCTCAAGAGCCGGATGGCGCCGGCCGCCCGGGCCGTCGACGAGTCGCTCGCCGCCCTGCGCCGCCTGCGCGCACAGGGGGCGCGGCAGATCTACTTCAAGTTCTGCTCGACGTTCGACTCCACCGCCGACGGCAACATCGGCCCCGTCCTGGACGCGCTCGCCGACGCCCTCGGCGCGCCGACGGTCCTGCTGACACCCAGCTCGCCGGAGCACGGCCGTTCCCAGTACGAGGGGCATCTCTTCGTGAACGGCGTGCCGTTGGCGCAGTCCCCGATGCGTGCCCACCCCGTGACTCCGATGACGGACTCGTCGCTGCCCCGGCTGCTGCGGGCCCAGACGGGCCGCACGGTGGAACTCCTGCGCTGGGAAACGGTACGAGCGGGCACCGAGGCCGTACGGGCAGCCGTCCTCGACGCCGCGCACCGGGGCAGCCGCTATCTGCTGGCCGACGCCCTCACCGGGGACGACCTGAGCGCCCTCGGTCACGCCGTCGCCGACGCGCCGCTGACGGCCGGGGCGGCCGGTCTCGCCGGCGGCCTTGGCCGCGCTCTCGCGGGCGCCACCCCGGACATGGCCGAGGACGACGACCCGTCGGGCGTCTGGCCCGCGGTCGTCCTGTGCGGCAGCTGTTCGGCCCGCACGCTCGAACAGCTCGACGTCCTGCGGTCCTCGGGACGTCCCGTACACCGCCTCGATCCCGTCGCCGAGCCGGATCCCGCGGCGTTGGCCGGGCGCGCCCTCGACTGGTACGACGCGCTGCCGCCGGACGCGTCACACGGCGCGCCCGTGTTCCACTCCTCGGTGCCACCCGATCAACTCCGCGCCGTCCAGCAGGCCTTGGGTGCCGACCGAGCGGCCGCCGTCCTGGAGGAGGCCACCGGCCGCATAGCCGTGGGGCTGGTGGGCCGCGGCGTGCGGCGTGTGATCGCGGCCGGCGGGGAGACCTCCGGGGCCGTGGTCAGAGCGCTGGGCATCACCGGCGGGTGGATCGGCAGGGCGGCGGCGCCCGGCGTGCCCTGGATCCGCCCGACCTCCGGGCGCCCCGTCGCCCTGCTGCTCAAGTCCGGGAACTTCGGCGGCCCCGGGTTCCTCGCCGCCGCCTCGGCACCGCCCCCGCGGCGCGCCCCCGCCCCGTCCGCACCGCACCGAGGAGACCGTCGATGACTTCCCCCGCCTCCCATCCGGCCGGACGTGCGGCACTCGTCGCGGCCGCCAGGAAACTGGCCGCCCGCGGTCTCGTCCACGGCGGCACCGGCAACGTGTCGCTGCGCACCGGCGACGGCACCATCCTCATCACCCCGACCGGCGCCGACCTGGCAACGGTGGAACCGCACGAGCTGTCCGTCGTCGACGGCTACGGCGTCCACCTCGACGGACTCCCGCCGTCCAAGGAGGTGTTCGTGCACACGGCCGTGTTGCGGGCGCGCCCCGACACGCGTGCCGTCGTCCACACCCACTCCCCGCACGCCGCGGCAGTGTCGTGCCTCGACGGCCTCGATCCGGACGATGCGCTGCCGCCGCTCACCGCCTACTTCGCCCTGCGCGTCGGACGGCTCTCGCTCTTGCCGTACTTCGCGCCCGGCGACCTCCGACTCGCGGATGCCGCCGAGGCCGGCGCCCGTACGCACACGGCTCTGCTGCTGCGCCACCACGGGCCCGTGGTGGCCGCGCCCGGTCTCGACGCCGCCGTCGAGGCCGTCGAGGAACTGGAGCAGACCGCGCGGATCCACCTCCTGTTGCAGGGCACGGACCACGCACGGCTGACCGAGGAGCAGCGCACGGCCCTGGCGCCCCGGCCCTCTCGACCGGTCGCGCTGTTCAGCGCCCTGGCCATCAAGAAGGCGCTGGACGACACCGTCCTGGAGTCATTCACCAGTACCTGCGGCATCGACGTCGACGGTGTCTACGAACCCACGAACGTCCTCCTCGAACGGATCGCCGAGGGGGCCCGCCCCGACGTGCTGGTCGGCGTGTCAGGCGCGGTGGACAAGCTGGCCGCCGCCGGAGTGCTCGACGCGTCCTCGGTGTGCCCGCTCGCCCGGGTGGGCATCGGGGTGGCCGTACCGCCCGGCTCACCCGACGTCGACCTGTCGACCACTGGCGCGCTGGTGCGGACGCTGACGTCCGCGCGCTCGGTGGCGTACTCCCGCACGGGTGCGAGCGGTGTCGCCTTCGCCGGTCTCTTGGCGCGGCTCGGTATCGCGGATGAGGTCAACTCCCGCGCCACGGTGGTCGAGAAGGGGTTCACCGCGCTCGCGGTGGTCGACGGCCGGGCCGATCTGGCGGTGCAGCAGTTGAGCGAGTTGCGTTTCGTGCCGGACGCCAGGGTCGTCGGCCCGCTGCCGGACGATGTCCAGCACTACACCGACCTCTCGGTCGCGCTGGGCGCGGACGCGGTCGGCCACTCCGGGGCCTGGGCCCTGCTGCGGCATCTCACGGGGACATCGGCGCTGGACGCCTACCGCGCGGCAGGCCTGGAAGACCCACGCCGATGAACGCCATCCTCGCGTTGGTCGCGTTCATCGGGGTCATCATCGTGTGGAACGTGGCGTTCAAACGGAACATCGGCGAGGCCATGATCCTCGGATTCCTCGCGAGCGCCGCGTTCGGTGGCGTCCAAGCGCCGCGGGTGGCCTGGGAGTGCCTGGTCGAGGGGCTGAAGTCGGAGATCACGTTCGCCGCCCTCGCGTTCGTCTTCGTCAGCGAACTCCTCACGCGCACGGGGCTCGTCCAGCGGATGATCGACATTCTCAGTTCGCTGCTGGGGCGCCGCAAGGGCGGCTCCGCGTATGCGGCGACGGTCGCCTCCGGACTGTTCGGCGCCGTCGCGCACAACGGCGCGGCGATCGTCGCCACCGTCGGCTCGCTCGCCATCCCGTGGATGAAACGGTCCCGGGCCAGCGGTGAGACGGCCGCGCTCGTGCTGTCCGGCAACGCGGGCGTCGGTGCCACCTTCCCGTTCAGCGGCGCCTTCTTCGTGCTGCTCGCCGCGCCGACCGTGGTGCCCGTGCTGACCTCGCACGACGTCGTCGCCACGCTGTTCGTGACGGGAGCGTGGATGGTCGCGATGCGGCTCGTCATCGCGTACGTGATCGTGCGGCGGCGAGGGGTCGGCACGATGGCGTCGCAGGACATCAGGCCGTTGCGCCAGTCGTTCGGCGCGGGCTGGACCTCGCTGCTCGTCCTCGCCGCGGTCGCGGTGCCGGTCCTGCTCACCACGTCACCGGGGAGCGACTGGGCGACGGACCGGCTCGGCGGGCTCGACGCGGCCGACGTGGTGCCGCTGCTGGTGTGGTTGCCGGTGATGATGCTGCTCGCCGGGCTCGTGGTGGAGCGGCGGGCGCTGCCGCACGGGACGGGCGAGTGGTGGCGGATGCTGGGGGAGATCGGTCCGAAGCTGGGGCTCGTGGGCGTGACGATGGTGTCCGCTTTCGCCGCCTCGGAAGTGCTCGGCCGGCTTGGCCTCGGCGAGCAGCTCGCGCCGCACCTGGAGGATCTGCAGGGCGTGCCGCCGGTGGTGGCGGCGCTGGTGGTGGGGCTGGTCATCGTCGTCGTCGCGGGGCCCCTCAACACGACCTCCACCCTGGCCGCCGTCGGCCCCGTCGCCTTCGCGGCGCTCACGGCGGCCGGGATCCCCGCGCATGTGGCGTTCGCCGCGGTCATCGTGTGGGCCTCGTCCGAGGGGTGCTCACCACCGGGCGCGGCCCCGCTGTACGTGGCCGCCGGTATCGCCGACATCAATCCGGCACGCATCTTCCTGCCCGTCGCCCTCTACTACCTGGTTCCGTCGTACCTGTTCGGCGTTCTGATCGCCGTGGGCGCGCTCTGGATACCGGGGTGAGTGGCGTACGGAGACGTACGGAGAAACGGAGAGTCGCCATGCGAAGTTCCCCGCGGAGTTCCGCGCAGAAGGTCACCCAGGGGCCACGACGTCCCCTGATCCGTACGTTCCTCTCGGGCGCGACCCGTGTCCTCCTCGTCGCCTTCCTCCTCGGCGGCTGCGCGGTGGTGGCGGGGCAGGTCGTGGCGCTCGCCACGGGAGACCGGCGGGTGATGGAGGTGTTCGGCACCGAGGTCACCGAGGTGGTGTGCATCGTCGCGGGCGTGGCGGGACTCTGCTCGTTCCTGCATCTGTACGTACGGGAAGGAGGCATGGGAGCGCACGGGAAGAACCGCGAGGACAGCTGAGCCGAGGGGCGGTCCTCCCCCGGCCCCGACGGTCTCCCACAGGCGCCGACAGGCCCGCTGCGGTCAGCCCAGGAAGCTCAACCGCACCTTGCGGTCCGGATTGTCGACGTTCGTGTCGACCAGGCACACCGACTGCCACGTGCCGAGCTCCAGGCTTCCGCCGACGACCGGCAGGGTCGCGTGCGGCGGGACCAGCGCGGGCAGGACGTGGTCGCGGCCGTGGCCCGGGCTGCCGTGCCGGTGCTGCCAACGGTTGTCCGCGGGGAGCAGCGTGTGCAGCGCGGCGAGCAGATCGTCGTCGCTGCCCGCTCCCGTCTCCAGGATCGCGATGCCCGCCGTTGCGTGCGGGACGAACACGTTGAGAAGGCCGTCGCGGCCGCCGGCCGCCTCGCGCAGGAAGGCCTCGCAGTCGGCGGTGAGGTCGGCGACCGTCTCGGAGGAGCCGGTGGTGACCCGCAGGACCCGGGTGGTGAATGCATCGGACATACGCCCATTCTCCCGCACTCACCCATCCATTCGCTGATACTGGGAGTCCGTCTGTCGAGACGCCATTGACCGTGCGTGCGCGATCTGGCTACGTTCTGCGGCATGTTGCGTTCAGCCCTGCTCACCACGCGCGGTCACATCGACCTGCTGCGGGTGGCCTCCTCCGCGTGTCGCCGCGGCTGCTGACGCCCTTTCACCCGCTTTCGCGTTTCCCTCTCCGCCCGGTTGCCCGATGGGCGCCTCGTGCCGCTCGCGTGTACCGGCAGGAGTACGCATCCCCCTGTGCCTCACGGCCTCCTTCTCGGCCTGATCCGCAGGGCTGACCCTCGGGCGTGACCCGCTGGTCGCCGCGTACCCCTGTCCCGCCGCACACCCGAGCGCCGTCCCGCACCCGGCTCCCGGCGCCCCTCGGCCCGAAAGCCACCCTCCCTCCTGCCTCCACGGAGTGCCTGTGCGCATCAGTCATGCCCCGCCGCATCCATCGACGCCCGACATATCCGGCATCACCCTCTCCAAGGGTGAGCCCACACCCCCCGACACCGGCCCCCGCACCGAGTCACTCCCCGGACCGGCCTCCACGCCGGGCCCCGACCTCGTCGCCCTCGTCCCCGCCTCCCGCCGCCGCACCCGCGTCCCCCGCTGGCTGCGCCGCACCTCGGGGCCGCTCGCCCTGCTCGCCCTCTGGCAGGTCCTGAGCGTCACCGGGGTACTCGCCGGGGACGTGCTCGCCTCGCCCGGAACCGTCGCCCGGGTCGCCGGTGATCTCATCCGGGAGGGGTCACTGCCCACCGCCATGGGAGTCTCCCTGCAACGCGTGGCCCTCGGGCTGCTGTTCGGCACCGTCGCCGGCACGGCCCTGGCGCTCGTCGCGGGACTCTTCCGGCTCGGCGAGGACCTCGTGGACGCCAGCGTGCAGATGCTCCGCACCGTGCCGTTCGTCGGGCTGATCCCGCTCTTCATCATCTGGTTCGGCATCGGTGAGGCACCCAAGATCGCCATCATCTCGCTCGGCGTCTCCTTCCCGCTCTACCTGAACGTGTACGCGGGGATCCGCGGCGTCGACGCCCAGCTGATCGAGGCCGGAGAGTCGCTCGGGCTGTCGCGCTGGGGTCTCGTGCGGCACGTCATCCTGCCCGGCGCGCTCCCCGGGGCCATGACGGGGCTGCGGTACTCGCTGGGCGTCTCCTGGCTCGCCTTGGTCTTCGCGGAACAGGTCAACGCCGACGCCGGCATCGGCTTCCTCATGGTCCAGGCCCGCGACTTCCTGCGCACCGACGTGATCGTCGTGTGCCTCGTCGTCTACGCCTTTCTCGGCCTGACCGCCGACTTCGTCGTCCGCACCCTCGAAAGGCTGTTGCTCCAATGGCGACCGACGTTCACCGGCCGGTGACCACCACCGCACCCGCTCCCCGGCGCCCCACCCACGCCACCGCGCCGTCCGCCGTCCGCGTCGACGGGCTGACCCGCAGCTTCGACGGCCGCGCCGTCATCGACGACCTGCGCCTCGACGTCAGGCCCGGCGAGTTCGTGGCGCTCCTCGGCCGCAGCGGCTGCGGCAAGTCGACGCTGCTGCGGATCCTCGCCGGCCTCGACCGCGACATCGAGGGCACCGTGCTGGTGCCGCGCCGCAAGGCCGTCGCGTTCCAGGCACCCCGGCTGATGCCGTGGAAGCGGGTGTGGCGCAACGTCCTGCTCGGGCTGCCGGGCAAGCCGGACCGGGATGTCGCCGAGCAGGCGCTGACCGAGGTGGGCCTGAAGCACCGCACCGACGCCTGGCCCAAGACGCTCTCCGGTGGCGAGGCCCAACGCGCCTCGCTGGCCCGCGCGTTGGTGCGCGAACCCGACCTGCTGCTGCTCGACGAGCCGTTCGGGGCGCTCGACGCCCTCACCCGCATCAAGGCACAGCGCCTCGTCGACGAACTGTGGCAGCGGCGGGGCTGCGCGGTGCTCCTCGTCACGCACGACGTCGAGGAGGCTGTGCTCCTGGCCGACCGAGTGCTCGTGATGGACGACGGCGTCATCGCGTACGAGACCGAGATCGATCTGGAGCGTCCGCGCGGCATCTCCGACCCCCGCTTCGGCGAACTGCGCGCGGAGCTGCTCCGGCGGCTCGGCGTCGACGCCGACACATCCGCCCCCTGACCGCAGTCCGCGCCGCCCTCCCGTCCCCGCCCCGCGCCTCGACCGAACCGAACGGAACCGCCATGCGACCACCCCGCTCCGCCCTCTCCCCCACCCTCCTGCTGCTCCCCCTGGCCCTGCTGCTCAGCGCCTGCTCCGGCACCTCGTCCGCCGGCACCTCGATCGGGGGTTCCGGTGGCGGCACCGACGGCAAGGGGTCGCTGACCCTCAACGTCGGCGATCAGCGCGGCGGTTCGGAGGCCGTGCTGCGCGCGGCCGGTGAACTCGACGATCTGGACTACAAGATCCACTGGTCGACCTTCACGTCCGGTCCCCCGCTCCTGGAGGCCATCAACGCCAAGGCCGTGGACGTCGGCGCCATCGGCAACACCCCGCCGGTCTTCGCCGCGGGCGCCGGCTCGAAGATCACCGTCGTCGCCGCGACCCACGGCACGGCGGCGGGCGACGCGATCCTCGTGCCCGACGACTCGCCCCTGAAGAAGCCCGAGCAGCTCAAGGGCAAGTCCGTCGCCGTGGCCCAGGGTTCCTCGGCCCACTTCCAGCTGGTCGCCTCCCTGAAGAAGGCCGGGCTCGACTTCAAGGACGTGAAGGTCAAGTACCTGCAGCCCGCCGACGCCCTGGCCGCCTTCACCAGCGGCAAGGTGGACGCCTGGGCCGTCTGGGACCCGTACACCTCACAGGTCCTGCGCGGGAAGAAGGGACGCGTCCTCACCGATGGCGACGGGCTGGTCAACGGCCTCGGCTTCCAGGCCGCGGCCCCCGGCGCCCTCGCCGACAAGAAGAAGTCCAAGGCGATCTCCGACTACCTGGAGCGGCTCCGCCGGGCGCAGGACTGGGTCTTCAAACACCCGGAGGCCTGGGCGAAGGTCTGGGCGAAGGACACCGGTCTTCCCTACGAGGTCGCGCTCGACGCGGTGAAGCGGACCAACGGCACCCGGGTGCCGGTGGCCGTCGACCATGACGTCGTCACCTCCGAGCAGAAGATCGCGGACACCTTCAGCGCCTTGAAGCTGATCCCGCGCCGCATCGACTTCGGCGACTACGTCGACACCCGCTTCAACGGCGACCTGCCGCCCTCCACCACCGAGCCGCGCTCGTACCGCAAGGAGTCCTGACCATGACCGTCCACCTGCACTGGTTCCTGCCGACCGGCGGCGACGGCCGCACCCTCGTCGACCGGCACGCCTACACCGACGGCGGCATCACGCGCTCCCGGGTCACCCCGGTGAGCGGCGTGCGCGCGCCCGACATCGAGTACCTGGCGCAGATCGCCAAGGCCGCCGAGCAGTTGGGCTTCGAAGCGGTGCTCACGCCGACCGGCACCTGGTGCGAGGACGCCTGGCTGACCACGGTCGCCCTCGCCCAGCACACCGAACGGCTGAAGTTCCTCGTCGCCTTCCGCCCGGGCGTGCTCTCCCCGGTGCTCGCCGCCCAGATGGCGGCGACGTACCAGCGCATCACCCGTGGCCGGCTGCTGCTCAACGTGGTCACCGGCGGCGACTCGACCGAACAGCGACGGTTCGGCGACCATCTGGACCACGACCGCCGCTACGCCCGCACCGACGAGTTCCTCTCGGTCGTCCGCGGAACCTGGAGCGGCAAGCCGTTCGACTTCGCCGGCGAGCACTACCAGGTCGAGGGCGGGCTGACCGCGCTGCCGCCGGACCCCCTGCCGGAGATCTTCTTCGGCGGCTCGTCGGCGGCCGCGGGACCGGTCGCGGCGCGCCACTCGGACGTCTACCTGACGTGGGGCGAGCCCCCGGAGCAGGTCGAACAGAAGATCAACTGGATTCGCGGGCTCGCCGAGAAGGAGGGGCGCACGGTCCGCTTCGGCATCCGCCTGCACACCATCTCGCGCGATTCGGCCGCCGACGCGTGGGCGACCGCGAACCGGCTGCTCGACGACCTCGACCCGGACACCGTCGCCGCCGCGCAGGAGGCGCTCGGGCGCAGCGAGTCGGTGGGCCAGCAGCGCATGCTGGCGTTGCACGGCGGCTCCCGCGACAAGCTGGAGATTTCGCCGAACCTGTGGGCCGGTGTCGGCCTGGTGCGCGGTGGGGCCGGCACGGCGCTGGTCGGCGCGCACGCCGATGTCGCCGACCGGATCGAGGAGTACCACGCGCTCGGCGTCGAACACTTCGTGCTGTCGGGCTATCCGCACCTGGAGGAGGCGTACTGGTTCGGTGAGGGTGTCCTTCCGGAGCTGGCTGCGCGCGGGCTGCTGCCGCGGATCCCGGCGTCTCCGCTCGCGGGCGTCCCGGCAGCGAACGGCCGTCCGGCGTCCGCTCCGGGCGGGGCTCCCTTGCTGGTGGCGGGGGGCCGCTGAGCCTCGCCGGCCGTTCCGGGGGGGGCTCACCGTTCGCAGGGATCCCGTGCGTCGCATCGGGAAGATCCCGAACCCCGACACAGTTAGTAGAAGCGTGAACGACATCGGGGTACGAGACGCGGCCGCCACGACGGCGGTCCAGGACGTGGACGCGGTCGTCATAGGCGCCGGACAGGCGGGTCTGTCCGGCGCCTACCACCTGCGCCGGGTCGGCCTCGAGCCGGACCGGGACTTCGTGGTCCTCGACCACGCGCCCCGGCCCGGCGGCGCCTGGCAGTTCCGCTGGCCCTCCCTGACCTACGGGAAGGTGCACGGCATGCACGCTCTGCCCGGCATGGAACTGACGGGCGCGGACCCCGCACGCCCGTCGTCGGAGGTCATCGGGGAGTACTTCGCGGAGTACGAGCGCCGCTTCGACCTGCGGGTGCGGCGCCCCGTCGACGTGCACCGGGTCCGCGAGGACGGTGCCGGCTCCGGCAAGGACGGGCGGCTGCGCGTCGAGACGTCGGCCGGCACCTGGTCGACACGTGCGCTGATCAACGCGACGGGCACCTGGGACCGGCCGTTCTGGCCGCGCTACCCCGGTCAGGACACCTTCCGGGGACGGCAGTTGCACACCGCGATCTACCCGGGGCCCGAGGCCTTCCGGGGACAGCGTGTCGTGGTCGTGGGCGGCGGAGCGTCCGGCACGCAACACCTGATGGAGATCGCCCCGTACGCGGCCTCGACGACCTGGGTCACCCGGCGGCCTCCGGTGTTCCGGGAAGGTCCGTTCGACGAGAACTGGGGCCGCGCGGCCGTCGCCCTGGTCGAGGATCGGGTGCGCAGGGGCCTGCCGCCGCAGAGCGTGGTCTCCGTGACGGGGCTGCCGGTGAACGACGCCATCCGGCAGGCCCGGGCGGACGGCGTACTCGACCGCCTGCCGATGTTCGACCGGATCACGCCGACCGGGGTGGCATGGGACGACGGGCGGCGTATCGACGCGGACATCATCCTGTGGGCGACGGGTTTCCGCCCGGCGATCGAGCACCTCGCACCCCTGCGGCTGCGCGAACCGGGCGGCGGCGTCCGCCTCGAGGCCACCAGGGCCGCCGCCGACCCGCGCGTCCATCTGGTGGGGTACGGGCCATCGGCCAGCACGATCGGCGCCAACCGTGCGGGCCGTGCGGCGGTCCGCGACATCCAGCGGTTGCTGGCGGGGGCGCCCGCCGCGGTGTGACCCGGGTCAGGGCGCGGCGACGTTGACCAGGCTCTTGTACGGGAGGTAACGCGGCACGCTGGGCAGGGTGGGGGCCGGAGTGACACCCTCCAGGCTGTCGATCATCATGGCCAGTTCGACGGTGCCGCCGCCCTCGTTGAAGCGCCGCCACGACGCCATGTCCGCCCACTCCGCGTGGTTGCGCACCCGCCGGCCGTCCTTGCTCGTATGGAAGTGCGCGGCGAGCAGCCCGGGCGGGCGGGTCCGCTCCAGGATCCCGATGACTCCGTCGACGAACGACCGCTGGCTGTCCGGGCCGTCAGTCTCGAACATGGGCGTGACCAGCGCACCGGGGTCCCGGTCCGCTCCCTCCTCGGGCGCGTAACTGCGATAGATCGCGTAGCGCACCTCGCCGGGCCGCTCGATGCCCAGCACCATGCGGTCGAGCCTGCCCAGGTCCTCGGAGCTCCTGGCCGCCCGTGTCCACCGGCGGTAGGAGTCGTCGTCCGTCCACTGCGCGTAGTTCAGGACCTCGCGGCCGTTCTCGCTGAGGAACGTGGTGAACGAGAGCATGCCCGCCGGGCGTTCCTGCTGCTCCCACTCCTCGATCACGAGGTCCGCGGCCTGCTTCTGGACCCCTGGGGCCGGCAGCGTCCAGGAGCTGACGAGGATCGTCCCGGCGTCCGCGCGCCGGACGTCGGGGAAGGTACGTGATATCGGTGCGGCCACGGTCGGCTCCTCTGCATACTGAGCGGTATGGTCGGTGAAAAGCGTTGTACCTGAACCACGGTTGAGGTCAAGGCGGAGCCGGCCCGGCGGCCGAAACACCCCCCCCTCCGGCCTCCCGCTACTTCGCCTTGTTGAACTCCCCCACGTTCTTCTGGTGTTCCTCGAAGCTCGCTGTGAAACGTGTGTCCCCCGGCTTCACGGTCACGAAGTACAACCAGTCCCCCGGGGTCGGATTGGTCGCCGCCCGCATCGCCTCCTCGCCGGGGTTGCCGATCGGCGTGGGCGGCAGCCCCATGCGCGCGTAGGTGTTGTACGGGCTGTTGATCTGCGTGTCGCGTTCGCTGGTGGCCAGGGTGGAACGGTTGAGCGCGTAGTTGATGGTGGAGTCCATCTGCAGCGGCATCCCCCGGTCGAGACGGTTCTGGATGACCCGGGCGACCTTGCCCATGTCCTCCTTGGAGCCCGCCTCTGCCTCGATCATGCTCGCAATGGTGACGGTCTGGTAGCCGTTCGCGGCATTTTGGTCGGCGCCCGCCGTGACCTGGCCGACGCTGAACTTCTGTTGGGCCGTATTCACCATGTAGGAGAGCACGGATGCCGGAGTCGACCGGGAATTGATCGGATACGTCGCCGGGAACAGATAGCCCTCGGGGTTGCCGTGGGCGTCCGGGGGAAGTTTGAGCCCGGCTTTCGGGAGGGCCTTCTTCGTGGTGCCCTCGGGCACCTTGAGGGCCTTGTCCACGGCCGCGTACACCTGACCCGAACGCCACCCTTCCGGGATGGTCAGGGTCTGCGGCTTCGCGTCGCCGTCAGGAAGCAGCAGCGGCACCGCCACGGCGGTGGCCGCAGCGGCGGCTCCGATCGCGATCAGGGCGATCTTGCCCCGCCGCGTCAGTCGAATCGTGCCCCGTCGCGGAGTCTTGGTCTGCATGGAGGCACGGTAACCCGCACATGCCCACATTCCGGACATATCTTCATGTCGCGGGCTCCAGTTGGGCCTCTCTGCGGACGAGGGCCGCGTAACGGCCGTCCCGCGCGATGAGCTCCTCGTGGGTACCGCGCTCCGCGGTGCGTCCGGCGTCCAGGACCACGATCTGGTCGGCGCCGCGGACGGTGGAGAGCCGGTGGGCGATGGTGAGGGTGGTCCGGTCGGCGGACAGGGCGTCGATGGCCTCCTGGACCGCCCGCTCCGTGCCGTTGTCCAGGGCGCTGGTCGCCTCGTCGAGGATGAGGACCGGAGGGTCGCGCAGGATGGTGCGGGCGATGGCGAGGCGCTGCTTCTCGCCGCCGGAGAAGCGGTGCCCGCGCTCGCCGACCACGGTGTCGTACCCCTCCGGGAGAGAGGCGATGTGGTCGTGGATCTGGGCGGCACTCGCGGCGGCCACGAGCTCCTCGTGGGTGGCTTCCGGCTTGGCGAAGCGGAGGTTTTCGGCGACCGAGGCGTGGAAGAGGTACGTCTCCTGGGAGACCACGCCGACGGCGCGCGCCAGGGTGTCGAAGTCGAGGTCGCGCACGTCGACCCCGTCGAGGGTGACGCGGCCGCCCGTGACGTCGTACAGCCGGGGGACGAGGTGACTCAGGGTCGACTTTCCCGAGCCGGTGGGGCCGACCACGGCGAGGCTGCCGCCCGCGGGTATCGCGATGTCGATGTCCTGAAGGGTGGGGGCCGACGTCTCGTCGTAGCGGAACTCGACGCCCTCGAAGCGGACCTCGCCCTTGATCTCGTCCAGGCGCACCGGCTCCCCGGGCTCGGTGATGTCGATGGGCAGGTCGAGGTACTCGAAGATGCGCTGGAAGAGCGCGAGCGAGGTCTGGATCTGCACACCGGTGGAGAGCAGGCTCACCGTCGGCCTGAACAGTCCCTGCTGGAGCGAGACGAAGGCGACGAGGGTGCCGATCGAGACGGTCGGGCCGCCCAGCCGGAAGGCGAGGCCGGCGGTCCAGTAGATGACGGCGGGCATCGCGGCCATGACGATCGAGATGACGGACATGCGCCAGCGGCCCGCCATGTTCGACCGGATCTCCAGGTCCACCAGCCGCTCGGACTCGTCGGCGAAGGACTTGGTCAGGGAGTCGGCGCGCCCCATGGTGCGGCCGAGCAGGATGCCGCTCACGGAGAGGGACTCGGTCACCGTCGCCGCCATCACGGCCATCTGCTTCTGCCGCTGCGTGGCGATCTTCTTGCGCTCGCGGCCCACACGCCGGCTGATCCAGACGAAGACGGGCAGCAGGAGCAGCGAGACGACGGTGAGCCGCCAGTCCAGGGCGAGCATGGCGACGATCGTCGCGATGACGCTGGTGAGGTTGGAGACCAGGGAGGTGGCGGTGGAGGTCACCGTCGCCTGCATGCCGCCGATGTCGTTGGCGATGCGGGACTGGACCTCGCCCGTGCGGGTGCGGGTGAAGAAGGCCAGGGACATGCTCTGCAGCCGGCCGTAGACCGCGGTGCGCAGGTCGTGCATGACGCGCTGGCCCACAGAGGTACTGATCAGGGTCTGCAGGACGCCGAAGACGCTGGTGACGACCGCGCTGAGGATCATGCCGAGCGCGAGCAGGCTCAGCAGGCCCGTACGCCCCTCGGGCAGCGCGGTGTCGAGGATCTCCTTGAGCAGGAACGGGGTGGCGACCGAGACGAGCGAGGCGGCGCAGACCAGCAGGCCCACGATCGCGAGGCGGCCTCGGTAGGGACGGAAGAGGCGGAGGATGCGGCGCATCTGGCGCGGCTGCGGCTCCTCGACGCCGGGGGCGGAGGGCTGAGGCGTCCAGGCGGGTTCGTCGTGGCGCATGGGCTCCTTCGGGATCTCGGACGACGATGACTCAGGGAGCATAGCTCACTGTTACCTATACTCACAATGCACAAGGTCCTGATAATGTTCCGGCATGAACACCCCGGACCCCGACGGCCTGCTCGCCGAACAGTTGCTGCGGCTCACCCGCAGGCTGCAGCGGATCCAGAAGCGCCATCTGGTGCCGATCGGCATCACGCCCGCCCAGTCCCGCCTGCTGCGCACCCTCGCGCACTACGAGACCCCGCCGCGGATGGCCGACCTCGCCGAGCGCCTCGAAGTCGTCCCCCGCGCCGTCACCACCCTGGTCGACGGCCTGGAGTCCGCCGATCTCGTGCGGCGCGCGCCCGATCCCACCAACCGCCGGGTGATCCGCATCGAGCTCACCGACGCCGGGCTCAAGGCGCTCGGCGAGCTGCGCAGCGCGCGGCGCTCCGCCGCGGAGGACATCCTGGCTCCGTTGGACACCGAGCAGCGCGCCCAGCTGGGCGTCCTGCTGAACGCCCTGTTCGACGTGCCGGGAATCCGCCGCTGCTGAGGCCTCCGGTCCGCCGGGCACGACCGTCCGCACCGCCGAGCACCACCGCCGGGTACGCCACCGCAACCGCCGAGGAGAGCTCATGCCCCTGCTGGAGCCCGAGCCGGACGCCCTGCGCCCCGGTCCCGCGTCACGCCTCCAAGGCCCGTCGCACGACCGCGTGCCCGACCGGCGGGCCGCCGGCACCCCCGAGCCGCTGCGCTCCGGGCTGACCGTGCTGCTCGGCGCGGACAAGGTCCTGACGAAGGTCTCCGACCTGGTGCGGTACGCCTCGGACGCCAGCCCCTACCGCTTCGTGCCCCAGGTCGTGGTCGTCGCCGAGGACATCGACGATGTGTCGGCCGTCCTGTCGTACGCGCGCGGCAACGGCCGTGAGGTCGTCTTCCGCGCGGCGGGCACCTCCCTGAATGGCCAGGCGCAGGGCGAGGACATCCTGGTCGACGTCCGCAAGCACTGGTCGGGCGTGGAGGTGATCGGCGGCGGCGAGCGGGCCCGGATCGGCCCCGGCACGACGGTGGTGCGGGCCAACGCCACGCTCGCCCGGTGCGGCCGGGTGCTCGGCCCCGACCCGGCCAGCGCGATCGCCTGCACCATCGGAGGCGTCGTCGCGAACAACGCGTCGGGCATGACCGCGGGCACCACCCGCAACTCCTACCGCACCGTGGCGTCCCTGACCTTCGTCCTGCCCTCCGGCACCGTCGTGGACACGGCGGCCCCGGACGCCGACGCCCGACTGGCGCACGCGGAACCGGAGCTGTGCGAGGGCCTGCTGGCGATCAAGCGTGAGATCGAGGCCGACGCCGCACTGGTGGCCCGCATCCGCGCCAAGTACGCGATCAAGAACACCAACGGCTACCGCCTCGACGCCTTCCTCGACGGCGCGACCCCCGTGGAGATCCTGCGTGGCCTGATGGTCGGTTCCGAGGGGACCTTCGGCTTCATCTCGGAGGTCGTCTTCGACACGCTGCCGCTGGACCGGCACACGAGCACCGCCCTGCTGTTCTTCCCCTCGCTGCCCGCGGCGGCGGCCGCTGTACCGCTGTTCAACGCGGCCGGTGCGCTCGCCGTCGAACTGATGGACGGCAACACGCTGCGCGCTTCGGTGGCCGTGCAGGGGGTTCCCGCCGACTGGGCCGGGCTCCCGAAGTCGACCGCGGCACTCCTTGTGGAGTTCCGCGCTCCGGATCAGGCCGCACAGGACGCGTACGAGGCGGCCGCCTCCCAGGCTCTCGAAGGGCTCGAACTGGTCGCGCCCGTGGCGTCGGTGACCAACACCTTCACGCGCGACGCGAAGACGATCGGCGGCTACTGGAAGGCGCGCAAGGCCTTCGTCACCGCGGTCGGCGGCTCCCGCCCCTCCGGCACGACGCTGATCACCGAGGACTTCGCCGTCCCGCCGGGGCGGCTCGCCGAGGCCTGCGAGGCCCTGCTGGACCTCCAGACGCGGCACGGCTTCGACGCAGCCGTCGCGGGCCACGCCGCGCACGGCAACCTCCACTTCCTGCTCGCCTTCGACGCCGGGGTCCCCGCCGACGTGGAGCGGTACGCCGCGTTCATGGAGGAGTTCTGCCGGCTGACCGTGGAGCGCTTCGACGGCTCGCTGAAGGCCGAACACGCCACGGGCCGCAACATCGCGCCGTTCCTGGAGCTGGAGTGGGGCCCGCAGGCCACGGAGTTGATGTGGCGCACGAAACAAGTCATCGACCCGGACGGCGTCCTGGCCCCGCGCATCGTCCTCGACCGTGACCCGAAGGCCCATCTGCGCGGCCTCAAGACCATCCCGAAGGTGGAGCTCATCGCCGACCCGTGCATCGAGTGCGGCTTCTGCGAACCGACCTGCCCGAGCGAGGACGTGACCACGACGCCGCGCCAACGCATCGTGCTGCGCCGCGAGATGATGCGCCAGCCGGAGGGTTCCCCGGTCGAGAGCGGCCTGGTGGCGGCGTACGGCTACGACGCCGTGGACACCTGCGCCGGCGACTCGACCTGCCGCATCGCCTGCCCGGTGGGCATCGACACGGGCGCCCTGATGAGGGACTTCCGGCACGCCCGGCACTCCCCGCGCGAGGAGAAAACGGCGGCGCTCGCCGCGCGGAACTTCAAGGCCGTCGAGGCGGCCGCGCGCCTCGCGGTGGCCGCCGCCGACCGGATCAGCGACCGGCTGCTCACAGCGGTGACGCGTACCGCGCGCAAGGCGGTCCGCCCCGATCTCGTCCCGGAGTGGCTGCCGCAGATCCCCGCGGCCGCCGCGCGCAGGCTGCCGCGCACCGCGCGTATGGACGCCACCGCCGTCTACTACCCGGCCTGCGTCAACCGCATCTTCGCGGGCCCGGGCGACCGCTCCCTTGCCGAGGCCGTGGTCGCCGTCTCCGCGCGCGCGGGCAGGCCGGTCTGGATCCCGGACGACGTCGCGGGGACGTGCTGCGCGACGATCTGGCACTCCAAGGGGTACGAGGCGGGGAACAGGGTCATGGCCAACCGCATCGTCGAGGCGGCCTGGGGCTGGACCGCCGGCGGGCGGCTGCCGCTGGTGGTCGACGCGTCGTCCTGCACGCTCGGCATCGCGCACGAGGTCGTGCCCTACCTGACCCCGGACAACCGCGAGCTGCACCGGGAGCTGACCGTCGTCGACTCGATCGTCTGGGCCGCCGACGAGCTGCTGCCCCACCTGACGGTGCGCCGGACGGTCGGTTCCGCCGTACTGCACCCCACCTGTTCCATGCAGCACTTGGGCGACGAGGCGCACCTGCGCGCCGTCGCCGAGGCCTGCGCCGACGAGGTGGTCGTCCCTGACGACGCGGGATGCTGCGCCTTCGCGGGCGACCGCGGCATGCTCCACAAGGAGCTCACGGAGTCGGCCACCCGCAAGGAGGCCGCGGAGGTCACGTCCCGCTCCTTCGACGCTCACCTCTCGGCCAACCGCATGTGCGAGGTCGGCATGGACCACGCGACGGGCCGCGGGTATTACTCCGTACTCCTGGAGCTGGAACGCGCGACGCGCCCCTAGGGCGGCCCCCGGACTCACACCCCCGGGGATCAATCCACGACGTCCGCGGCAGAACGCCGCGGCGCCCTCGCTGACACCACGAGAAGTCCAACTCCACGACCACTTCGGCCTCTTGCGCACCGGCCCTCCCCCCACCAGGGTGGCTTCCACCCCAGTGGTAGAGACCAGCCGCTCATCAGCTACGGAGGTCCGATGCACGACGAGAACGCGACACCGACTCCCGACGGCACCCACCCCGACGACTCCGCCGAGGGCACACGGGGAGACGGCCGCTCACGCCGTGCGGTGCTCCGGACGGCCGGCCTCGCCGGCGCGGGTCTGGGGGTCGGCGCCTTCACGGCCGGGACAGCGCACGCGGACACGCCCACGGCCGCCGAAGCCGCCGCTGCCGCGGACGAAACGGTGCCGGACACCGCTCAGGCCCCCGCCCGCAAGGGCAAGACCATGATCGGCGTGCCGTTCCAGCGGCGTTCCACGGTCCGGGTCGGGATCATCGGGCTCGGCAACCGCGGCGGCAGCATGATCGACCTGTTCCTCGCGATACCGGGCGTCCGGGTCGTGGCGTTGTGCGATCCGGTCAAGGAGAAGACCGCGGCCGCCGCGAAGAAGGTGACGGCCGCGGGTCAGCCCGCCCCGGCGACGTACACCAAGGGCGAGCACGACTTCGAGAACCTGTGCAAGCGCGGTGACATCGACTTCGTCTATGTCGCGTCACCCTGGGACTTCCATTTCGAGATGGCCAAGTCGGCGATGCTGAACGGCAAGCACGTCGGTGTGGAGTGTCCCATCGCCCTGCGTCTGGACGAGCTGTGGGAGCTCGTCGACCTCTCCGAGCGCACCCGCAGACACTGCATGCAGCTGGAGAACTGTTGTTACGGCAAGAACGAGATGCGCGTCCTGCGGATGGCGCACGCGGGCAAGTTCGGCGACCTCCTGCACGGCGCGGGCGCCTACAACCACGACCTGCGCGGTCTGATGTTCGACCCCGACTACTACGAGGGACCGTGGCGGCGCCTGTGGCACACCCGGCTGCGCGGCGACCTCTACCCCAACCACGGCTTCGGCCCGGTCGCCAACTACATGGACGTCAACCGCGGCGACCGCGTCACGCACATCTCCAGCTTCGGCACGCCCTCGCTCGGTCTCGCCGAGTACCGCAGGGCGCACATGCCCGCGGGCGACCCCAGCTGGAAGGAGACCTACATCGAGAGCGACCGCACGATCAGTCTCGTCCAGACGGCGAAGGGCCGGGTGATCCGCCTCGAACACGACGTGTCGACGCCCCATCCCTACAGCCGCATCAACAGCCTGGGCGGCACACGCGGCGTCTTCGAGGACTACCCCGAGCGCATCTACATCGAGCCGGACCACACGAACGACGAGTGGGGGGACTTCGCGAAGTACGCCGACTTCGACCACTGGCTCTGGAAGGAGCACGCGAATCCGCCCGGCGGGCACGGCGGCATGGACTACATCATGGTCTTCCGTCTGATGCAGACCATGCGGCTCGGCCTGGTGCCGGACTTCGACGTGTACGACGCCGCGACGTGGACCTCGCCCGTGCCGCTGAGCCATCTGTCGATCAAGGCGAAGGGCGCGCCGCAGGCGATCCCCGACTTCACCCGCGGCCTGTGGAAGAAGGCACGCCCCGGCATGGACTCGGAGAAGCCGGCGGAGGCCTGACGGGCGCCCGCGGCCCTACGCGGTCAAGGGCCGGTCAGCAACGCCGACGGTCCTCGGTGAGGGTGCCCTGGACGGTGGACAGGGTGCGGTCGTAGCAGCCCGTGTCGCCGATCAGCCGGTAGCGCTCGCGTGACGTCCCCACGGCGTGGCGCTGGTCGCGCGGAACGTTGGCGGTGTAGGTCGCGTCGCCGTCGTAACGATCGTCCCGCACCGACCAGTTGACGCGCCGTCCACCGCCGCTCGTGCGGCTCTCGGACCGGTCGCCGAGAGAGATCTCGGTCCGCAGCCGGTCACCGGCTCCGAGGGTCGTCGTGCCGTCCATGGTGTACGTGCGGTCGGTGCGCACGGCCCGGCGGCCCGTCGTGACCGTCTCACGGTCGGTCCATGCGGCCTCGAGCGCGTCCATCGCCTCGCCGTCGGTCCAGCGGTGGACGGAGGTGTCGGCGAGCGTGCGGTCCACGGTCGTCGTCACACGGCCGTGCGAGGTGTTCACGTACCCCGAGACGCTGAGCCGATGGCCGCCCGTGGTGTCCAACCGGTGCGGCTCCTGGCCGGAACCGGGCTTGTACGTCGACTCGTTCACCGGCGCGTCCTCGCTGTGACGGATCAGCCGGCCCGTGACGTGGTCGCTCTTGTCGTCCTGCCAGACCAGGACGTTGACCGGGGTGCTCCAACCGGTCTGCGCCGCGGGGACACCGACGACGGAGACCTCCACCTGGTGCGGGCGGCCGTCGTTGAGGATGCCGGCGAAGGGTGTCAGGTCGTACTCGACGGGCTTGATGTCGAAGGCGCGGGGGCCGGGGATCACGTACCAGAGAAAGGGGTTGGACCAGCCACCGGTCCAGACCGTCGGGAACGGCGCGGCGATGCCCGCCAGTTGGCCGTCGACCGTGACCTGAACCTCGCGGTAGGGGCCCTTGTCGGCCTTGCAGGAGTAGGGCGCGGTGTCCGGCACGGTCAGATACCAGTACTCCTCGCAGCCGCCGCCGGAGCCGGTGGCATACACCTCGGCGACGATGCGTTCGCTGTTGCGCGGGGTGGTGAGGGAGGTGCCGTCCCCGAGCGGAATGACACGATCGGGGGCCGACTGCGGCGTGGCGCGGCGCTTCTGCTGCTGCGCGTAGAACGTCAGCGTTGCCTTGACGTCGATGATCCCGGTGTAGGTGTCGTCGACGACGTTGCCGATGAGCATCTCGACCTGCTGGTCCCGGCTCAGCGTCTCGCTGTAGCGGGTGACGTCCTTCTCGACGGACCACTTGATGCCGTCGGCCGACGGCTCCGGCGTCGAGGTGCGGAAGACCTCGACACCACCGATGCGCAGATAGCCGAGCCGGTCGTACTGCCGACCCTTCACCTTGCCGTCCAGGCGCAGGACCACCTTGCCCCAGCGCCCGGGGCCGCACTTCTTCGGAGGGCTGAAGGTCCCTCTGTACGGGGTGAAGTCCTTGAACCGGGCCTCCGCGACGGTCACTTCGCATGACCTGGTGTGCGGTCTCGGCACCGGCGGGGCCGCGGTGACCGGATCGTGCCAGTCGGAGCCGAATTCCGGCGGGGGCGTAGCGGCCGGGCGCACGCCCTCGGCCGTGGCCGGGCCGGCGCCGAGGAGAGTGCTCGCGGCGAGGGCCGCACCGGCGAGCATGGACATGACGCGTCTTCTCATGGGGGATTTCTATGGGCAGTTCCCGATCACCGCAATGGTGCTGCCCGACGCTTCACTTCCTCGTGATGCCTCCCGAGGCTGAGCTCCCACATGGTGCTGCCCGACGGCTCACGCCCGAAGGTTGGCCTTGTCGCCCATCACCACGACCGGGTGCTGCTTCGGGTCGAGGGTGCGCAGCAGTGACTCCATGCCCGCCTTGGACAGGCTCACACAGCCCGACGTGCCGCTGCCGTGGTCCATGTGCAGCCAGATGCTGCCGCCCTTCTCCTGCCCCTGCGGCCGGGTCGGGTCGTTCGGCGGTGTGCCCTTGGCGCGGTTGTAGTCGATGGCGATGACGTAGTCGAAGTCGTGCCAGTGTGTCTTCGGCCAGTAGTGCGGGGCCTGGATGGACACCGACTTCGTGTACGGGACCTTGGCGCCCGGGTCGGCGAGAACCCCGCCCGCGTCGGTGAGCGTGAACACGCCCACCGGGCTGCGCTTGTCGTTCTCCCTGTGGTCGGTGGTCCAGCCCTTCTTGCCGTTGTGCGCGGGCCAGCTGCGGGCCTTCTCCCAGGTCTTGTCCTGGTCCGACGACTTCGTGTAGAGCACGACCGTCGAGTCGGCCGAGTCGACGCCTTCGCCGTAGACCGCGACCACCTGTCGGGAGTTCCCGGGGATCTTGGACTGCAAGCGGTCACCCACGTCGGGGATGCGCCGGAGATCAGCGGCGGCGGCGCCCTTTCCGCTGCCCTGGGCCCCCTTGCCGTGCCCGGCGTCGCCGTCCCCCGGACCGTCGTCGTCCCCACTCGCGCAAGACGTCAGAAGAACACCGCAGGCCGCTGCCGCGACCCCGATTCGCACCACACCGGCTATACGCATCCGCCCATGGTCGCACCTGGTCCGCGCTACTCCCGCGCGGCCCCACGGCCCACGCCGGGACAGGGCCGATTCTTTACCCCGGGGCGGAAAACCGTTTGCCTCGGACTACCGCGCGAGGTGAACCTTTCACGGTTTGCAATCGCCGTCCGCTCCCTGGCCATGGTCCGGAGCGACGGCCGCCGCACCGAGCCCTGGGACGTCATGCAGATTCGCGACCTTCCGTTCCCCGACCCCGGCGTCCCCGATGCCCGGTCGGGGCCGCGCTTCCTGCTGTGGCTGGGCCGCAACCAGCTCGGCGGGCAACTCAAGTCCCTCGCCTGGGGCCTGCTGCACTTCTCCTGCATCGCGGGGCTGCCGTACATGGTCGGCGTCGCCGTCGAGGCCGTACTCGACCGCTCCGGCGGCCGGCTCGCCTTCGCGGGCGCGCTGATCGGTCTACTCGGCGTCGGCATCGCCCTGGGCGACACGATGCTGCACCGCACCGCGGTCACCAACTGGATCACGGCCGCGGCCCGCGTGCAGCAGCTGCTCGCCCGCAAGACGGCCGCACTCGGCTCCGCGCTCACCCGGCGTGTCGCCGCCGGTGAAGTCGTGGCCGTCTCCACCGGCGACGTCGAGAAGATCGGATGGTTCGTGGAGGCGCTGTCGCGGTTCGCGGCGGCCGCCCTCACGGTCGTCCTGGTCTGCGTCGGGCTCGTCGTCTACCAGCCCGCCCTTGGCGTCGTGGTCGCCGTGGGCATCCCGATGCTCGCGCTCGCCGTGCTCCCGCTGCTGCCCCGCGCCACACGTCGGGCGGACTTCCAACGGGAGAAGGCGGGCCGGGCCACCGAACTGGCATCGGACACCGTCGCCGGACTGCGGGTGCTGCGCGGCATCGGCGGCGAGGAACTCTTCCTCGACCGCTACCGCCGCGCCTCCCAGGAAGTCCGCACCGCGGCGGTGCGCAGTGCCCGGATGTGGGCGGTCATCTCGGCGATCCAGGTCTTGATGCCCGGCCTGCTGCTGATCGCCGTCGTCTGGTACGGCGTGCACCTGGCCCGTGAGGGCCGCATCACGGTGGGCGAACTCGTCACCGTCTACAGCGCGATCATGATGCTCAACTACCCGCTGCGGCACTTCGAAGAGATCGCCATGGCGTACTCGTTCTCCCGCCCCTCCGCGAAGCGGGCGGCCCACGTCCTCTCGCTGAGTCGGGCGGCGGAGGAGCCGCGGGGTGAGGCCGAGGCAGGCCTGCCCGGAGATGCCCGCGCGCACCTGTCCGCGGACGTCTCCGCCGCGCCCGGCGGCGACCTGTACGACCCGGCGACCGGCCTGCTCGCCCCGGCCGGCCGGCTCACCGCCGTGGTCTGCGGCGACCCCGACGAGGCGGGACGGCTGCCCGAACGCCTCGGCGGCCACCCCGCAGTCGAGGACGCCGCGAACCTGCCCTCCGTACGGCTGGGTGACGTGCCCCTGGACGACGTGCCCCTGGACACCGCCCGCACCGCGGTCCTGGTCCAGGACAAGGATCCTGTTCTGCTCTCCGGGACGCTCCGGAGCCTGCTCGACGTGCCGGCCTCGGGAGCCGTCAGCCCTGAGGCGGCCCTCAGCGCCGCCCAGTGCGCCGACGTCCTCGACGCACTGGCCCAGGCATCCGTCGACGACGACCCGATGACCGCCCACCTCACGGAACGCGGCCGCTCCCTCTCCGGGGGCCAGCGCCAACGCCTCGCCCTGGCCCGCTCGCTGGTCACGGACCCGGAGACGCTGGTGCTCGACGAGCCGACCTCCGCCGTCGACTCGCACACAGAGGCCCGCGTCGCCGACGGCATCCGGCGACTGCGCCGCGGCCGCACCACCGTGGTCCTGACCTCATCGCCGCTGCTCCTGGACCGTGCCGAGCGCGTCGTGTTCCTGGCCGACGGCGAGGTCGCGGCCGTGGGCGAACACCGTGAACTGATCCACAGCGAACCGCGGTACCGCGCGGTCGTCACCCGCGAAACCGACGCCGAACGCGTCACCGCGGAGTCACCGACAGAAACGGATGCCCTGACAGATTTCGACACGGAACTCGACACCGACTTCGACATCGAGGAGACGGCATGATCGGCCTGGCGCCCCCGGAGTACGATCCGGCGGCCCCCACGACGACGGAGACCCTGCCCGTCGGGTCGGCCGCGACCGTACGCGCCTACGTGAGCGACCTCTTCCGACGGCACCGCCGCCCCTTCCTCCTCCTCATCCTGGTCAACACGCTGGCCGTCGTCGCCTCGATGGCCGGCCCCTATCTGCTCGGCAACCTGGTCGAGAAGGTCTCGGACGACGCCCGCGCACTCCATCTGGAACTCACCATCGGGATGTTCGCCCTCGCGCTGCTCGTCCAGGCCTACTTCGTGCGCGAGGTACGGCTGCGCGGTGCGATGCTCGGCGAGCAGATGCTGGCGGACCTGCGCGAGGACTTCCTCGTACGCTCCGTCGGGCTGCCGCCCGGTGTCCTGGAACGCGCCGGCACCGGCGACCTGCTCTCGCGCATCACCACCGACATCGACCGACTCGCCAACGCCATGCGCGAAGCGGTGCCGCAGCTCGCCATCGGCGTGGTCTGGGTCGTCCTGCTGCTCGGCGGGCTCGCGGTGACCGCGCCACCGCTGGCGCCCGCCGTGCTCATCGCCGTACCGCTCCTCGTCGTGGGCTGCCGCTGGTACTTCAAGCGGGCGCCTGCCGCCTACCGTTCGGAGGCCGCCGGATACGCCGCCGTGGCGGCCGCCCTCACCGAGACCGTCGACGCGGGGCGCACCGTGGAGGCCCATCGACTCGGCCCCCGCCGCATCGAGATGTCCGAACGTCGCATCAAGGAGTGGACCGCCTGGGAGCGATACACCCTCTACCTGCGGTCGGTCCTCTTCCCGGTGATCAGCTTCACCCATGTGACGGTCCTCTGTTCCACGCTGATGATGGGTGGCGTCTTCGTCCTCCAGGGATGGATCGGCGTGGGCCAACTGACGACCGGCGTGCTGATCGCGCAGATGCTCGTGGATCCGCTGGGGATCATCCTGCGCTGGTACGACGAGCTTCAGGTCGCCCAGGTCTCGCTGGCCCGGCTCGTCGGTGTACGCGACATCGAGCCCGACACCGGCGACTCCTCCGTCGTCCCGGAGGGCCGCCTCGTCGTCGCCGACGACGTGCACTTCGGTTACCGCGCGGGCGTGGACGTGCTCCGCGAGGTTTCCCTCGCTGTGGAGCCCGGCTCCCGCGTCGCCCTGGTCGGCCCGTCGGGCGCGGGCAAGTCCACGCTCGGCCGGCTTCTCGCGGGCATCTACGGGCCGCGCATCGGTCATGTCACCCTGGGCGGCGCGGCGTTGGCGGCCATGCCCGCGGAGGAGGTGCGTGCCCACGTGGCCCTGGTCAATCAGGAACACCACGTCTTCGTGGGGTCCCTGCGCGACAACCTCCTCCTGGCGCGGACCGGTGCGCGGGACGCCGAACTCTGGGCCGCGCTGCGCGCGGTGGACGCGGCCGACTGGGCACAAGGCCTGGATGACGGCCTCGACACGGAAGTCGGCTCCGGCGGCTTCGCCTTGACGCCGGCGCAGGCACAGCAGATCGCCCTGGCCCGCCTGGTCCTCGCCGACCCGCACACCCTGGTTCTGGACGAGGCGACCTCGCTCCTCGACCCGCGTGCGGCACGACATCTGGAACGCTCCCTTGCCAGGGTGCTCGACGGCCGCACGGTCGTGGCCATCGCACACCGGCTGCACACGGCACACGACGCGGACGTGATCGCGGTGGTCGAGGAGGGGCGGATCAGCGAACTGGGCACCCACGACCAACTGGTGACGGCGGACGGTGCGTACGCCGCACTGTGGCGGTCCTGGCACGGGTAGGAGCAGCACGTCCGGACCTGACGTCAGTTGCATGGACGCCTGGTTGACTGCCGGCGCGATGTGCGGGCGAGCGGTCACAGTGGGGACAGCTCGCCCTGTCCCCGTGTGAGCAGGGGTAGTTAGGGTTCGTGAATGGCTGCATCTCCCACGGATCCCGGCACCCCCGACCGCCGCGGGCCTGCCCGCTACCTCTGGTGGGTGACCGTCAGCCAGCCGCGACGCGTGGCTCTCGGCGCCCTGTTGGGCAGCGCCTGGATGGTCTGTCTCACGCTTCCCCCGTACATCCTGTCGCACGCGATCGACGACGGACTGCGGCCGGGCGACCGGTCCGTCCTGCTCGGCTGGTCAGCGGCGCTGTTCGGCATCGGTGTGGTGAACGCGTGGCTGGCGATCATGCGGCACCGCACGATGACGCGGATCCGTCTCGACGCGTACTTCCGTACCGTGCGCGTCGTGGTCGACCACGCGACACGGCTCGGCGCCGCTCTGCCGCGCCGGCTCTCCGCGGGCGAGGTCGTGACGATCGGCCACTCCGACGTGGGCGTGATCAGCCAGACCCTCACCGTGACGGGCCCCGGCGTGGGGGCGTTGCTCTCCTATGTCGTGGTGGCCGTGCTCCTCTTCTCCGTTTCCGCCCTTCTTGCCCTGGTGGTGCTGGCCGGCGTCCCTCTGCTCGCCGTGCTGGTCGGACCGTTCCTCGGCAGGCTGCAGGGAGCGGAGACGGACTACCGGGACCACCAGGGCGCCCTCGCGGCGATACTCGGTGACCTCGCCGGCGGATTGCGTGTCCTGAACGGCATGGGTGGCAAGGCCATGTTCGCCGCCCGCCACCGGGACAGCTCGCGTCGGCTGCGGGACGAGGGGTACCGCGTCGGATCGAGCACGAGCTGGATCCAGGCCTTCGGGCTCGGCCTGCCCTACCTGTTCCTGGCCGCGGTGACGTGGCTCGCCGCGCGCATGGCCGCTCAGGGCGCCATCAGCGTGGGCGAGTTGGTGGCCGTCTACGGCTACGTCGCCGTGCTCGTGGTGCCGGTGACCTTCTTCATCGAGGGCGGATACGACATCGGCAGGGGGCTGGTCGCCGCGCGACAGGTCGTGAACTTCTTGAACCTGGAACCCGAGTTCCCGGAGTCGGCCCGTCCGGCAGCCCAGCAGTTTCCTGAGGGCACCGAGCGGCGGGCGGATCCCGATGCGGGCCCGGTTCCCGGGCCTCAGGTGCCGTCCGTGCTGCGGGACCCGCGGTCCGGTGTGGAGGTCACGCCCAACATCCTCACGGCACTCGTCACCAGCCATGCGTCGGACGGCATCGACGTCGTCGATCGCCTCGGCCGCTTCTCTCCCTCCTGCGCCACCTGGGGGCCGGTCCGGCTCGACACCATGGCGCTCGACGAGGTGCGTTCCCGGATCCTGGTGGCGGACAACGAAGCCGACCTCTTCGCCGGCACGCTGCGCGCGGCGATCTCCGGCCGATGGTCGCCGGGGGAGGCAGCCCTCGCACAGGCAGTCGACGACGCCATGGCCCGCGACATCGTCCTCGGACTTCCGGACGGCCTCGATGCGCTCCTCGAAACACACGGCCACAACCTGTCCGGCGGGCAGCGTCAGCGCGTCCGCCTGGCCCGCGCCCTTCTCGCAGACCCCGAAGTCCTCTTGGCCGTCGACCCCACGTCGGCGGTGGACGCCCACACGGCTGCGAACATGGCGGCCCGGCTGCGTGCCGCCCGCCAAGGCTGTACGACCCTCGTGACCAGTACTTCGCCGCTCCTCCTCGACCAGGCCGACACCGTGTACTACCTGGTCGACGGAGAAGTGGCCGCCGTCGGCCGCCACCGGGACCTGTTGGCCACGCGCCCCGACTACCGGCGCCTGGTGTCGCCCGGCGACGAGGACGGTGACGAAGCGGAGAAACCGCACACACCACGCCGTCACGAGCCCTCGCGACACTCCGCCGCCAGGCCGAGTCATGAGGCACTCCGATGACGCATGCCATACCGCCCGGTCGTCGTGAGGCATCCGGGGCCGCGCACGGGCTCCTCCCCGTGGCCGACCGGCGACAGGTCCGCAGAGCCGCAATCCGTCTCATTCGCCAGGACACCCCGGCCTTCGTCACGATGATCGTCTTCAACGCACTCGCCGCGTCCGCCGGGCTGGTCGGGCCCTGGCTCCTGGGGCGCATCATCAACACGGTCAAGGACGGCGGGGGCGTCGCCGCCGTCGACCGTCTCGCGCTCGGCATCCTCGCCGGGGCAGTCGCCCAGCTCCTTCTCGCACGCCACGCCCGCTATCTCGCCCACCGCTTCGGTGAGCGCACCCTCGCCCGGATGCGCGAGCAGTTCGTCGACCGAGCTCTCGCCCTTCCCGCCTCGGTCGTGGAGCAAGCCGGTGCCGGGGATCTGACCGCTCGCGGCACCACCGACGTCGCGACGGCCGGGCAGACACTCCGTGACACGGGTCCCGACATCTTCGTCGCGGCCGTGCAGGCCCTGTTCATCCTCGGCGCGGTCTTCCTCCTCGACCCACTGCTCGGTGTCTGTGGCGTGCTCGGTCTCACCGGCATCTGGTTCGCCACACGCTGGTACCTGCGCCGAGCACGCTCCGCGTACCTCGAGCAGGGAGCGGCTCACTCCGCGCTGGCGGAGGTGCTGGCCGCCACCGCCTCCGGGGCCCGCACCGTCGACGCCTTCGGTCTGCGCGAGCGTCGCGTCGCCGACAGCGAGACCGGCATCGAACGGTGCGTGGCCGCCCGTGACAGGACGCTCTTCCTGCGCAGCGTGCTCTTCCCGTCCATCGACATCTCGTACGCCGTACCGGTCGTCGCCGTGCTCCTGGTCGGCGGCGCTCTGCACGGACAGGGCTCCGTGAGCCTGGGCACTGTGGTCGCCTCGGCCCTGTACCTGCGGCAGCTCTCCCAGCCCCTGGACACGATCTTGCAGCAGGTCGAACAGGTGCAGAGCAGCGGCGCCGCCTTCGCCCGCGTAGAGGGACTGGCCGCCGCGGCGGCAGGAGCCACCGATGCCTGCGCCCCGACTGCCGCGTACTCCGCCCCGGCCTCCGGCGGCGCGCCCGAGCAAGGCCGCATCGAATTGCGCGGTGTGCGGTTCGCCTACGGCAGCGGCACCGGTGTGTTGCGCGGCGTCGATCTCTCCGTACGTCCGGGCGAGCGACTGGCGATCGTCGGGCCCTCCGGCGCCGGCAAGAGCACGCTGAGCCGTCTGCTGGCCGGTATCGAATCGCCGACCTCTGGCACCGTCACCGCCGGGGGCCTGCCGGTCGCCGACGGGGCGCCCGACCGGCTGCGCCACCAGGTCGTCCTCGTCACCCAGGAGCACCACGTCTTCCTGGGCACGCTCCGGGACAATCTGCGCATAGCGGCGGAGTCCGCACCTGACACCGCCCTCGAAGCGGCCCTCGCCGCGGTCGGCGCGGACTGGTACGACAGCCTGCCGGACGGGCCCGGCACGGAGCTGGGCCCCGGAGGCCTCCGGCTGCACGGCGCCCAGGCCCAGCAACTGGCACTGGCCCGTGTCGTCCTCGCGGACCCCCACACAGTGATCCTCGACGAGGCCACGGCGCTCCTGGAGCCGACGACGGCACGGCACACCGAACGAGCTCTGGCCGCGGTCCTGCGCGGGCGCACCGTCATCGCCATCGCTCACCGTCTGCAGACGGCGCACGACGCGGACCGGGTGGCGGTCATGGAGTGGGGCCGGATCACCGAGCTCGGCACGCATGACGACCTCGTGGCGGCCGACGGCGCCTACGCGGCGCTCTGGCACTCCTGGCACGGAGAGCCCCCGAACACCGCCTGAGCGAGTGTCGCCCCCGCGCGGAACGTCACCCCCGCGGCAGTGCTCGTTCAGATGAAGTTGAGCGCGGCCGCGCCACCCACTCCCCCGAGCAGCATGAACGCCGGCATGAGCACCTTCAGCTCGATCCAGCTGCCGGCCCGGAACCGCATCACCTTCGGCGGTCCGATCGGATACCAGCGCTTGCGGCCGATGGGGATGGGCCACAGGATCGGGCATCCTGAGACGGTCAACGCGTCGCCGACATCGTGCACCAGCGCCCCGAGCACGATCGGAAGCCCCAGCCACAAATACTCCTGGCCGGACGCGGTGAACAGCCAGTCCGCGCCGTTGCCGGGCTTGTCCAGGATGCCGGCGAGGATCCAGGCGCTCGTCGCGGCCAACAGCCACACCAGCACGTCGCTGCTCGAGCCGCGGGACGCCCGCCACAGCAGGCCCTCGATGGCGAGCACCATGTGGACGAAGAGAATCCCGAGGACCGCCCAGCGTCCCCCGAAGATCGCCAGGGCCGAGGCTCCGGCTCCGATCAGCACGGCCCACAGCCAGGTGTGCGTAAGCGTGCGGTGACCGCCCGAGCGGCGCGGGTCCCCCTGCTTGCGGGTCGCTTTGTAGACCGCGTACGAAAGTTTGTCGACGATCTCGCACATGCCCCGGGAGAGGGGCCCGAAGGCTCGCGAGATGGTCGCCGACTTGTGGTCGAGATCGGGCGCGAGCGCCGCTCCCGCGCAGATCAGAGCCCCCACGAGGAGGACCGGCCAGGGCATCGTGTGCCCCGCGGCCGCCGCAGCGGCACCGACCCCCAGCCAGGCTGCCGCTCCCGACAGCGAGTGTGCCGGTCCCATCATTGCTGTTGCCCGCCCCATTTCCATTGTTCTGACGCCCCGTTGGCGACACAGCGTAGCGTTCGTGATCTTCGTGGGGCCCTCCGGTTCCCTCATCGGGTGAGAAGGAAGGCAAGATGGGGGTGTGACCCTTATCGATCAGCTGCCGCCGGATGCCGACCCCGATGCCCTTTTTGAAGCCTTCTCGTCGTGGACCGAGGACCAGGGCATCACTCTCTACCCGGCCCAGGAGGAGGCGCTGATCGAGGTGGTCTCCGGGGCGAACGTGATCTTGTCCACGCCGACCGGCTCCGGCAAGAGCCTGGTCGCCGCGGGCGCCCACTTCACTGCCCTCGCCCAGGACAAGGTCACCTTCTACACGGCACCGATCAAGGCTCTGGTGTCGGAGAAGTTCTTCGATCTGTGCAAACTCTTCGGCACCGAGAACGTCGGCATGCTGACCGGCGACGCGTCGGTCAACGCCGACGCCCCCGTCATCTGCTGCACGGCCGAGGTCCTCGCCTCGATCGCGCTGCGGGACGGCAAGAACGCCGACATCGGCCAGGTCGTGATGGATGAGTTCCACTTCTACGCCGAGCCGGACCGCGGCTGGGCGTGGCAGATCCCGCTGCTCGAACTTCCGCAGGCGCAGTTCATCCTCATGTCGGCCACGCTCGGCGACGTCAGCATGTTCGAGAAGGATCTGACGCGCCGCACCGGCCGCCCCACCTCGGTCGTCCGTTCCGCCACCCGGCCTGTTCCGCTGTCCTACGAGTACCGTCTGACGCCGATCACCGAGACGCTCACCGAGCTCCTGGACACCAAGCAGGCTCCGGTCTACATCGTGCACTTCACCCAGGCCCAGGCGGTCGAGCGGGCGCAGTCGCTGATGAGCATCAACATGTGCACGCGCGAGGAGAAGGACAAGATCGCCGACCTGATCGGCAGCTTCCGCTTCACCACCAAGTTCGGTCGCAACCTCTCGCGCTACGTGCGCCACGGGATCGGTGTGCACCACGCCGGCATGCTGCCCAAGTACCGCCGCCTGGTGGAGAAGCTCGCGCAGGCAGGGCTCCTCAAGGTCATCTGCGGCACGGACACCCTGGGCGTCGGCGTCAACGTCCCGATCCGCACGGTGCTCTTCACGGCCCTCACCAAGTACGACGGAAGCCGCGTGCGCACCCTGCGCGCCCGGGAGTTCCATCAGATCGCCGGACGCGCGGGTCGCGCAGGCTTCGACACGGCGGGCCTTGTGGTCGCCCAAGCGCCCGAACATGTCATCGAGAACGAGAAGGCGCTCGCCAAGGCCGGTGACGACGCCAAGAAGCGTCGCAAGGTGGTCCGAAAGAAGGCGCCCGAAGGGTTCGTCGCCTGGTCGGAGAGCACCTTCGAGAAGCTCATCGCCTCGGAGCCCGAGCCGCTGACCTCCCGCTTCCGAGTCACGCACACCATGCTGCTGTCCGTCATCGCCCGGCCCGGCAACGCCTTCGAGGCGATGCGTCACCTTCTCGACGACAACCACGAGCCGCGCAAGCAGCAGCTGCGGCACATCCGCCGGGCCATCGCGATCTACCGTTCGCTGCTCGCCGGCGGCGTCGTGGAGAAACTCGACGAGCCAGACGCCACCGGCCGCATCGTGCGTCTGACGGTCGACCTGCAGCAGGACTTCGCCCTGAACCAGCCGCTGTCGACCTTCGCCCTCGCCGCCTTCGAGGTCCTCGACCCCGAGTCGCCTTCGTACGCCCTCGACATGGTGTCCGTCGTCGAGTCCACCCTCGACGATCCGCGCCAGATCCTCGCGGCCCAGCAGAACAAGGCCCGAGGCGAGGCCGTGGCGCTCATGAAGGCCGACGGCGTCGAGTACGAGGAGCGCATGGAGCGGCTCCAGGACATCACGTACCCGAAGCCTTTGGAGGAGCTCCTCTTCCACGCCTACAACACCTACCGCACCAGCCACCCGTGGGTGGGCGACCATCCGCTGTCCCCGAAGTCCGTCATCCGGGACATGTACGAACGCGCGCTGTCTTTCACGGAATTCACGTCCTTCTACGAGCTCGCCCGCACCGAGGGCATCGTGCTGCGCTACCTCGCGAGCGCGTACAAGGCGCTGGAACACACCATCCCGGACGATCTGAAGTCCGAGGACCTCGAGGATCTGATCGCCTGGCTCGGCGAGATGGTGCGCCAAGTCGACTCCAGCCTCCTGGACGAATGGGAACAGCTGGCCAACCCCGAGGTCATGACCGCCGAGGAGGCCCAGGAAAAGGCCGACCAGGTCAAGCCGGTCACGGCCAACGCGCGCGCCTTCCGTGTCCTGGTGCGCAACGCCATGTTCCGCAGGGTCGAGCTGGCCGCTCTCGACCACGTCGAGGAGCTGGGCGAGCTGGACGCCGACGCCGGCTGGGACGCGGACGCCTGGGGCGAGGCCATGGACAAGTACTGGGACGAGTACGAAGACCTCGGCACCGGTCCCGACGCCCGCGGTCCCAAGCTGTTGCTCATCGAGGAGGATCCCGAGCACGGTCTGTGGCGCGTCCGCCAGACGTTCGCCGACCCGAACGGCGACCATGACTGGGGCATCAGCGCAGAGGTCGACCTCGCGGCTTCCGACGAGGAAGGCCGTGCCATCGTCCGGGTCACGGACGTCGGTCAGCTCTGATCGCCCCGAAGATCCACGCACCCCGGACAGGAGTCGAAGAACGGTCATGAACAACCCCGCCGACCGGCTGGTCGACCTGCTGGACCTGGAGCAGATCGAGGTCAACATCTTCCGGGGACGCAGTCCGAACGAGTCCCTGCAGCGTGTCTTCGGCGGCCAGGTCGCCGGGCAGGCCCTGGTGGCAGCCGGTCGCACCACCGAGGGCGACCGGCCGGTGCACTCGCTCCACGCGTACTTCCTGCGTCCGGGCCGTCCCGGCGTGCCCATCGTGTACCAGGTCGAGCGGGTCCGGGACGGGCGCTCCTTCACCACGCGCCGCGTCACGGCCGTCCAGCAGGGCCGCACCATCTTCACTCTCACCGCCTCCTTCCATCAGCCCGAACAGGGCGCCTTCGAACACCAGCTGCCGCCGCGGCTGACGGCTCCAGATCCGGAGTCGCTGCCGACGGTCGCGGAAGAGATCAGGGAGCACCTCGGGGCCCTTCCCGAGCAGTTGGAACGCATGGCCCGGCGCCAGCCCTTCGACATCCGCTACGTCGACCGGCTGCGCTGGACCGCCGAGGAGATCAAGGACGCCGAACCCCGCAGCGCTGTGTGGATGCGCGCCGTCGGCCCGCTGGGTGACGACCCCCTCGTGCACACCTGCGCGCTCACGTACGCGAGCGACATGACGCTCCTCGACGCCGTCCGCATCCCGGTGGAGCCGCTCTGGGGGCCGCGCGGGTTCGACATGGCCTCGCTCGACCACGCCATGTGGTTCCACCGCCCCTTCCGTGCCGACGAGTGGTTCCTCTACGACCAGGAGTCCCCCATCATCACGGGGGGCCGCGGTCTCGCTCGAGGCCGGATCTACGACACCGAAGGCCGCCTGTTGGTGTCGGTCGTGCAGGAAGGGCTGTTCCGTCCGTACGGCGAACGCCACATGGACAGTCCGACGGCAGGCGCGTGATCCGCGAGAGCTTCGGGCAGGAGGCGCGGTGCGATACATCGATGTGGCGGAACGGCGGGCACGGCTGGCGCTGCGGCACCGGCTGACGACGAGCACCAGGTCGGACGACCCCGTCGAAGTGGCGCGTTCCCTGCTGGCCCTGCACGGCACCGATCCGTCGTCCGTGTACGTGGGCGCCTGGGCCCGCATGCGGGACGGCGACGTGGCGGACGTGCAGCGCGCCCTGTACGAGGACCGGTCGCTGATCCGTCTGATGGGGATGCGGCGCACCGTTTTCGTCACCTCTCTGGACGTGGCTCCGGTGCTGCAGGCCGCCTGTTCGCGAGCGGTCGCCGCGCGGGAGCGCCGTCTCGTCCTGCGCATGCTCACCGAATCCGGGGTCGCCGACGACGAGGCGGGCGTAAAGGCATGGCTGGCGGAGGCCGAAGGAGCGGCCCTGCGAGCCCTTGAGGAACGAGGTGAGGCGACGGCGGCCGAACTCGCCGCCGACGACCCCCGATTGAGCACGGAACTCGTCATGGCTCGCGGCAAGAGTTACGAGGGGCGGCAGAAGCTGGCCAGTCGACTCCTTCTGTTGCTCGCGGCCGAGGGGCACGTGGTTCGCGGCAGGCCACGCGGCACGTGGACCTCCCATCAATACCGATGGGCACCTCTGACGGACTGGTTGCCCGCCGGTCTCGCCGACTGGGACACACAGAGGGCCGAAACTGAGATCGCTCGGCGCTGGCTGCGGGCGTTCGGTCCGGCTACCGCGGACGACCTGTGCTGGTGGGCCGGGTGGACCAAGACCCAGACCAGGCGGCCCCTGACCGAACTGCGTCCCATTGACGTCGACTTGGCGGGAACAGCCGGACTGCTGCTCCCGGACGATACCGAGGAGACTCCCCCTCCGGAGCCGTGGGCCGCCCTGCTGCCCGCACTCGACTCCACCCCGATGGGCTGGCGGCACCGCGGCTGGTTCCTCGGGGAACACGGCCCGCGTCTCTTCGACCGGAACGGCAATATCGGCCCCTCCCTGTGGTGGAACGGCCGCATCGTCGGCGGCTGGGCACAGGACGGCAACGGCGATGTCGTGTGCAGGTTCCTGGAGGACGTCGGCGCCGACGCGAGGGATGCGGTGCGGACTGAGGCCGAGCGGCTCACCTCGCGCCTGGCCGGCGTGCGGCTCACGCCACGCACCCGTGGGCGCACATGGCTCGAGGACGAACTGGCCACCGGCTGACGGCCATGGAACGCGCCGGGTCTGACAACCCATGAGCATGCATACTCTCCGGTCGGCATAGTGAGTGATCGACGACGTGGTCGGACCTGACTGGCGGTGCGACGAGTGGGCTGCGAAGGGGATGAGAAAGTGAGCACGAATCCTGACGGGGACAGAGATCGTCTGTTGACGGAAGCGGTGCGCCTGCGCGAGACGGGCCGAAGCGAGGAGGCCAGGGAGCGCCTCGTCGCGCTCTCCGCGGCGCTCCCCCACGATGCAGAGGTGGCCTACCAGACGGCGTGGGTTCACGACACGCTCGGCCTCGAAGCCGAGGCGGTGCCGCACTACGAGCGCGCCCTCAACCAACCCGGTCTGTCGGCCACCGATCGCAGAGGAGCTCTACTGGGTCTCGGCAGCACGTACCGGATCTTGGGACGATACGAGGAAGCCGTCGCCACACTGGGGGGTGCGACAGCCGAGTTCCCCGAGGACGGCGCGCTCAAGACGTTCCTGGCCATGGCCTTGTACAACACCGGCCGGACGCATGACGCAATGGAGATGCTGCTGATGCTGCTTGCCGCCACGAGCAACGACCCGGAGATCACTGGCTACCGCCCCGCCATCGAGGAGTACGCCAAAGACCTGGACGCAACGGTGTGAGGACGGGGCGCTACCGCGCGAAACGGTCTCTGCGCCTCAGGCCCTTCTACGACGCAGCCACCTCATCAAGCCTCCCGGCTCCTGCGGAGGCGCGCTGTTCGTGGGGGCCGGACCGCCCTCTCCCACCGGATCGCTCTTCGCCGCGGGCAGGGTTGGCTCGGGTACGGCACATTCCTGCCCGGGCCTCGGTGCCGGGCGCTGGGCCCGGGCCTGGACGAGGCCGATCAGCAGGCTGGAACGCAGCCATCGGATCTCGTCGGGGTCGTCCGCAGTCATGATCTTCTGCAGAAGCCGTGAACCAGGTGAGTCAGGAGATCCGTACGTACGGGGCGTGGGCTTGAGCCGGTTGAGGTAGGCACGTTCGTACGGGTCCTTGACGATCTCCGCGATCTGTACCGGGTCGAGGAGGGACGTCATGGCGGCGGCGCGCTCCCAGGCATCGTCGGCCTGGCGCAGCAGGAACCCCGCATACCGTCCCCGCCAGTTGCGGGCCCGGAGGTCCTGGCCCTCGTCCAGCCGACGGCGCATGGACTCCGGCAGGCGGCCCTTGAGCAGGGTGCGGTTGACCTCGGACTCGGCGAAGTGCCGCAGCTCTTCGGCGAGATAGAGCCAGACGACCGCGCGGTACCGATTCAGGTAGACCTTCACGGGCGTCACGATGCCCAGGCGGGCAAGGCGAGTGAGGCGGGCCGGGGCGATGTTCATGAGAGCCGCGCCCTCCGTGGTCCCCACGGCCCTGACGCTCTCCCTGAGGGACTCAGGAAACCCCTCTGCCCCGCGGACGCGCTCGATCTCCTCGCGTGCGACGCGCCGCTGACCACTCGACAATTCCCCGATGGTGCGGACTCGCCCCAGCATCACCGCGAGTTCGAACTCGCCCCGCTTCAACTCCAGTTCCCTTGCGGCACGGCTTGGCGTGACCGTCGGCGGAAGGGCCGTCGTGCGGATGGATCGCGTGATGGTGCCACCGGTCATGGTGGTTCTCCCCCGTGAGATGTGATTGCTCTCGGGAAAAACCGTAGCCCGATCACCGCTATCCTCGCTGAGCCTGTGGATAACTCTTGATGGGACAGCGTCAGCGCAGGTCAGAGGTCAACCGTGGGCGTGCGTTCCGGTTGCCGGGCGCCCACGCCCAGGTGTTCACCGACCCGGTTGACGAGCAACGTCATCTCGTAGGCGACCTGGCCGATGTCGGCCTCCGCCGAGCTCAGGACGCACAGGCAACTCCCGTCCCCGGCGGCCGTGACGAAGAGGACCGCGTCATCGAACTCGATCATCGTCTGACGCACGTTGCCGGCGTGGAAGTGTCGGCCCGAGCCCTTGGCCAGGCTGTGCAGCCCCGATGCGACCGCGGCGAGATGTTCCGCGTCCTCCCTTTGCAGATCCGTGCTGGCGGCGGTGACCAGTCCGTCGTTGGACAGCACCAGCGCGTGGCGTACGTGTTCCATCCGTTGCGTCAGGTCGTCCAAGAGCCAGCCGAGCCCCGTTCCCTGCCCCATCTCTCGTCTCCCCGTGTTCGCTCCCCCTGGCTGGAGGATCTGACCTGCCAGCCTTCCCCACGACCGGGTCCCCGGCAAGCATGATGGGGACATGGCACAGAAGATGACCGAGGACGAATGGCGGGCCTTCGTCTCGCACGGCACACGCACAGCCAAGCTCTCGACCGTCAGGGCGGACGGCAGCCCGCACGTCGCGCCGATCTGGTTTCTGGTCGATGGAGACGATGTCGTGTTCAACACGGGAGGGAATACCGTCAAGGGCCGCAACCTCACACGGGACGGGCGCGCGGCTCTGTGCGTCGACGACGATCAACCGCCGTTCGCCTACGTCGTCCTGCAGGGCCGCGTCGCAGTGAGCGAGGACCGCGACGACCTCCAGCACTGGGCGGCCCGCATCGGTGCTCGCTACATGGGTGAGAGCCGGGCGGAGGAGTTCGGGAAGCGCAACGGCGTCCCCGGGGAACTGTTGGTCCGCATGCGGATCGAGAAGGTGTCGGCGTACACCGGTATCGCCGACTGACACCACGCCCGAACTCGCCGGAATCAGCCAACGGAGTCGAGCATGCGGGCGGTATGGACCCGTCCGGCGTACTCGACGAGCCGAATCAGCACCTCCTTGCCCGAATCGCGGTCCCGGGCATCGCACAGCACCACCGGCGTTCCGCGGTCCAGGTCCAAGGCTCGAGACACGTCGCTGGCGCCGTATGTACGGGTGTTGGCGAAGCAGTTGACGGCCACGACGAACGGGATACGACGGTGTTCGAAGTAGTCCACGGCAGGAAAGCAGTCCTCTAGGCGCCGGGTGTCCGCGAGCACCACGGCGCCGAGAGCGCCCTGTGACAACTCGTCCCACAGAAACCAGAACCGGTCCTGTCCCGGGGTACCGAACAGGTACAGCGACAGCCCGGACCTGATGGTGATGCGGCCGAAGTCCATGGCCACGGTCGTCGTGGTCTTCCGGTCGACGCCTTCGGTGTCGTCCACCCACTGGCCCGCCTCGCTCAGCAGTTCCTCGGTGCGCAGCGGACGAATCTCGCTGACCGCCCCCACCAGGGTGGTCTTGCCCACCCCGAAGCCGCCCGCGACCAAAATCTTCAGCGCCATGGCGGCGGTCTCGGCCGCCATGGCGTCAGAGCGCTCGGAGCCCATCGATCACCTCTCGAAGAATTTTTTCGTCGGGAAGCCGAGCGGGCGGCACCGGCCGACTGATCTTGACGCCGCCCATCTCCAGCAGGTCACCGAGGAGCACCCTCACCACGCCCACGGGGAGATCGGCTCCGGCGGCGAGCTCGGCGACGGTCTGCGTCTCCGTGCGGCACAGTTCGATCAGCACCCGGTGTTCCGGGCCGAGCGCGGAGCGGTCACCGGGTTCCGGGGCGTTGGTGTCCAGTGTCACCAAGGCGATCAGGTCGAAGGGGACACCGCGGGGTCCCGGCCTGGTGCGGCCGCCCGTCATCGCGTAGGGCCGGACGAGCGGCCCGGCTTCATTGTCGTACCACTGGCTGCCCGGCGGTCCGGGGAGACTTCCCGGTACGTCCGGGAAGCTGCTCAAGTCGTCGGTCATGCGCTTCGACCGTCCTCGGTCATGGGTTCTGGCTGTCCGCGATCATCCGGCGGCCGGTGGGTTTTCCGCGAAGCGCGCGGGGGTGTCGAGGTGCTCCCCCACGCGCTTGACCATGCGCGCCATCTCGTACGCCACCAGGCCGATGTCGGCCGTCACGGACGTCAGAACCGCGAGGCAGGAGCCATCGCCGGCGGCAGCCACGAAGAGGAAGGCGTCGTCCATTTCGACCATGGTCTGGCGCACGCCGCCGGCTCTGAAGTGCCGCCCTGCCCCTTTGGCGAGGCTGTGAAAGCCCGAGGCCACCGCGGCGAGGTGTTCGGCGTCCTCACGGCCGAGTCCGGTGGAGGCTCCGACCGGCAGTCCGTCGTTGGACAGCACCACCGTGTGCCGCACCTCACCGACGCGTAGCACCAAGTCGTCCAGCAGCCAGTCGAGTTCTCCGGTCCTGCCGGCGGGAATGCTCTGGTCGCGGATCATGCGGGGTCTCCTTCGCTGCTGTCTCTGCCCGGTGTGGGCCTCGGGCCTGCCGGGGGCGCGGTTCTGGCGCCGGGGAGCGGACCGCCCCCGCGTGCCCAGCCTTCGCGGTAGGCGGTCATGCGGTCGCGCACCTGCTCCGGTCTGCGTTCGTCCTGTTGCCTCGATCCTGCTGCTCCCGTCTGCTCCACAGGGCGGTGTTCGCGCAGTTGCGGGGCGAGGCTCGCCTGGCGGACGCGGCGTGGCAGTTCGGCCGACGGATCCTGGTCGACCGGGGCGTCGGGGGCGGGCGAGGCTCCCTTTGCGTCCGTGGCCGTCTGCGCGTCGGCGCCCGCGACATCGAGTGCGTCGGTGGCACGGGGACGGGCGTCGTGGCCGCCAGGGTCCGGGGCGCTGGTGTCGTAGAGGGGGCGAGGGCCGGAGTCGTGTGGCCCTGTCACGGTGGCGGGGTGTGTATTCAGGCCCTGGTGCAGGCGCAGGGTCACGCCCGGCTGCGAGGACGTACCGGTCGATGCCGTCAGCGCGCGGCGCGGTTCAGGGGCCGGTACCGAGTTGGCGTGTGCACGATGGTGCGACGCGTCCTGCACGGGTGCGTGCTCCTCGTCCCACGCTTTCCGGCGTTCCCCAGGGGGTGGCTCTGTCCCCTGTGTGTCCGCGCCGTCCGTGGGGCCGCTGTGCAGGAGCGCGGTGGGCAGCAGTACGACTGCCGTGGTCCCTCCGTAGGGGGACGTGCGCAGGTGCACTTTGATGCTGTGGTGGGCCGCGAGCCTGCTGACCACGAAGAGACCGAGCTGGTCGCTGTCGAACAGATCGAGCGCCTCGGACTGCTCGACGCGGCGGTTGGCCTCGGCGAGTGTTTCCTTGCCCATGCCAAGCCCACGGTCCTCGATTTCCAGCGCGTAACCGTTGCCCACCGGTTCACCGCTGACCCGCACCTTGGTGTGCGGCGGAGAGAACTGCGCGGCGTTCTCCACCAGTTCGGCCAAGAGGTGGGTGAGGTCGGCCACGGCTGTTCCGATGACCGATGCCGCGGGGAGTTGCCGTACCTCCACGCGCGCGTAGTCCTCCACTTCGGACACCGCGGCGCGCACCACGTTCGTGAGGGATACGGGCTGACGCCAGGCCCGCCCGGGGGCAGCACCGGAGAGGATGATCAAGCTCTCTGCATGGCGCCTCATCCGGGTCGTCAGATGGTCGAGCCGGAAGAGGTCACTGAGCTCGTTCGGGTCCTCTGCCCGCCGTTCCATGCTGTCGAGAAGGCTGAGCTGTCGGTGGACCAGCACCTGGGTCCTGCGAGCCAGATTGACGAATACACCGGAGATGCCGCTGGCGAGTTCCGCGCGGTCGATCGCCGCACGCAGCGCCGCCCGGTGGACCGTGACGAGCGCTTCGGAGACCTGCCCTGTCTCGTCCTCCGCAGGTGGCCCAGGGGGTGCCTCCGCGCGGATGTCGATTTCCTCGCCGGCTCGCAGCCGCCGCATGGCGTGCGGGAGCTTGCGACGGGCGATCTCCAGGGCCCCGTTGCGCAGGCTGACGAGCTCGATCACGAGCCCTCGGCCGATGCGGACAGAGATGATCAGTGAGGCGGCGACGGCGACCAGCCCGAGGAGGACGGCGGCTCCCGCCGACGTGAGCACCCCGCGGGTGAGCGGATCGGCCCGGTCGGCGGCGCCCCGGTCGGCAGCTTCCTTGATCGCCTGGAGCTCGCCCCTCACGTCCTTGTACGCCTTGTTCCAGGTGCCCGAGGGCGCCGCGGCGAGTGCCTTGCGGCCGGGCTCGGCCAGCAACACCTTGTCCTCGGTGGTGCGCACGACTTCGTAGGCTCGACCGCTCTCGAGGGCGTGCCATGCGGACTGCTCGGGTCCACGCAGATCCGGGACCGCCGTTTCGGTCAGTGTCCGGCGGGTGTCGACGGCCCCGGTGAACAGCCTGAGCCGCTCTCCTTGCAGTGTTCCTTCCAGCCGGGCCGCGCCGAGCACGGCGTCCTCTCGAGCCAGCATCTCCGCTGCTCTGGAGAATTCGAGGAGCACGCGCGCGTGGGATCCCCACGCGGTGTCCTGCATGCCGGTGAGCGCACCGCTCACCGCGAACGCCTGAGAGATCGTCCTCGTGTACTGGCCGTACGCCGCGTCCCATCCCGTGCGTCGGTCCAGCACGTGTGTGCGCAAGGAGCGCAGGCTCGCGGCACCGGAGACGAAGGCCCTCAGCCGGGCCGCGACGCCTTGGGGCAGTCCCGCGCCGTCGGCGACCGTCCGATGGCCGCCCAGACGCAACTCGGCCACCGCACGGTCGGTGCGCCTGGCTTGTGTCTGCAGCGCGCCACGCCGCTCGGCGCTGGGCTCCGCCGCGTAGCCCACTGCGACGACCCGTTCGGCTTGGAGGGCGCCGACGGCCGCTTCGACGGGCGTGCGCACGTTGGTGTCGGCCTGCTGCGCCTGCCGTAGGTGCGCCACGTCCTGCGCCGTGCTGACGGTCGCGTATCCCCACAGGGCGAGCAGCGACACCACGGGCACCATGAGCAGGCACACGATCTTCGCGCGCACGGTACGTGGGCGGACACGCCACCATCCCGCGCGCGTGGGGGGCCTGTCGGCCGGAGGAGCGCGGAACGTGCCTTCTCCATCCGTGTGTTCCTCGGCGGGTGCACCTGCATGGGCCCTTCGACCGCGCACCGAGCGCTCCGGAGGCTCCGGGGGTGTACCTGGGAACGATTCGGAGGTGCTTCGGGGCATGTCCATGGCCTCCTCGCCGGGGTGGGTGCGGTGTGTGTCGCCCTGCGGCCCTGATCACGGGGTGGCGGCGTCCTCGACCGGCCGCTGGGCCGACACGGAGGCATCGCGTTCGCCCGACGTCGGGGACAGTGCGACGAACGCAGAGGTCAGGAAGAGGTAGGACCCGAGGCCGACGGCGAGGGGGAAGATGAACTGCATCGTCGTGGCCCCGGGCAGTGCGGCTTCGGAGGGGATCACCCGTACGCTCACCGCGAGCATGCCGGTGTAATGCATGCTGCTCACCGCCCCGCCCATGACCAGCGAAGCCCCGGCCACGGCGAGCGGCGAGCGGATGTTGAGACCTGCCCACAGAGCTGCGGTCGCGGCAATGACAGCGATGACTACGGAGAGCCCGACGAGCACCGGGTTGTATCGCACATCGCCATGTAGTCGCAGCGCGGCCATACCCAGGTAGTGCATGCTCGCCACGCCCAGCCCTGTGGTGAGGCCTCCGAGAGCCAGGGCGCGTCCGCGGTCTTGTCCGTATCCGACGGCGAAGACGCCGGTACCCACGACCGCCATGGCCACCACCAGACTCAGGATGGTCAGGGGCACGTTGTAGTGGATCTCCGTGCCGGTGACTCCGAAGCCGAGCATGGCGACGAAGTGCATCGTCCAGATGCCCGTTCCGATGGCGGAGGCGCCGGTGATGAGCCAGTTCCTGCGCGAGCGGCCCGAGGCGCCCAGCGCACGAACGGTGCAGCGCAGCCCGAGGGCCGCGCCGATGCAAGCCATCGCGTACGACAGCACGGGGGTCAGCCATCCGAAGGTGGCGTGGTCCAGGTGTCCCATGGCCCCGGGACGCTAGTCCGACACAGGGCGCGTGACGGGGGCGCATTTCGAAAGCTGATGAAATATGACAGAGAGACGGCTCTGAACGACCGCGTCACGCTCGAACGAGTGCACCCAACGCACGTGCGACTCCGTGCGGGATCATGGCTCGCATGAGCCACGACCACACGAAGGTGCAAGAGTTCTTCACCGCCCGCGCGGCCGACTGGGACACCCGCTTTCCCAACGACGGGCCCGCCTACCGGGCCGCCGTCGCCGAGCTTGCGCTCCGCCCGGGTTCCTCCGTGCTCGACGCCGGGTGCGGGACGGGGCGGGCACTGCCGGCGCTCAGAGGGGCCGTAGGGCCCTCCGGCGTGGTCCTCGGCGCCGATCTGACGCCGGCCATGCTGGAGGCCGCTACGCGCGCGGGCAGGCACCACGACGGGCACCTACTGCTCGCCGACGTGGCACGCCTTCCCCTGCGCGCCGAGACGCTCGACGCGGTTTTCGGCGCCGGGCTGATCAGCCACCTGTCCGACCCGCAGGACGACCTCAGGGAGTTGAGGCGGGTGGTACGCCCGGGAGGGCTGCTCGCTCTCTTCCACCCCATCGGCAGGGCGGCACTCGCGGCACGGCAAGGACGCCAGATCACATCCGACGACCTCCGGGCGGAGGCCAACCTCGGCCCGCTGCTGGCCGGTTCCGGCTGGCGCATGACGTCCTACGTCGACGAGGACGCCCGCTTTCTGGCCATCGCCATCCGCGAAGACTGAGCCGGCCCGGCTCCGGACATTGGTGGTCAGGGCGCTCGGCGGCCGATGGGCAGGGCTACCCGGCGACAACAGCGGCGAACGCTTCCGCGTCGTCGAACATGACGTTGTGCCCCGCGTCCGGCACGGTCACCACCCGCACGCCGGATGCCATCAGCTCGCTCTCCCCGGCGAGCGGCCCGCTCAGTTCGCCCTGTACGTAGACGCGCTCAACGGTGAGCTCCTCCAGCATCCGACGCATGGTGGGACGCGTGCCCGCGACGAGACCGGTGGCGCTGCGATGGAGCGCCACCGGGTCCGTGAGGCGCATGGTGGCACCCCATTCGGTGCCGGCCTGCTCCAACATGCGTGCGAAGCCGTCACCCCGGACGAACTCCTCCTCGGTATAGGTGGCGATGCCGCTGCTGCCCGCTGTCGCAGGAGGGTGTGGGTCGAGGTTGGCCTCCGTCAGGACCAACCGCGACACCAGGTCGGGGCGACGGTGCGCGAGCACGATGGCCATGGACCCGCCCATGCTGTGAGCCACGACCTCCACTCCGGTCAGCCGAGCCTGATCAAGGACGACAGCCAGCGCTCCCGCATTGTCCTCCAGGGTGTAGCCGAAGTCCGTCGGACGGTCGCTGAGACCGTGCCCGGGAAGATCCACGAACAGCGAGCGCCGTCCCGCCAGTTCGGGCCGTGCGGCGATGTGCGCGTGATAGGCCGTGGAATGCGCGCCGAGGCCGTGGACGTACACCCGCGCAGGCCCGGCGCCCTCCACCTCGGTCCACCGCACGCGACTCCCCTGCGCATCGAACCGCACCCCGTGCATCGTCATGTCCCCGCTCCCCTCGTCGTCCTGCCGGGCCTCGCCTGCCCACATGCTCGCGTTGCCGACATGCGGACAATACATCGGAATCGATGTATCACGGAAGGGAGGTACACCTGGCACGGATGGGTACGACAGAATGCAGGCATGCTCGAACTGGCCATCCTCGGATTTCTCTACGACACCGCCCTGCACGGCTACGAGTTGCGCAAGCGGATCACCGCACTCACCGGGCATGTACGACCGGTCGCCGAGAGCACGCTGTACCCCGCCATCAAGCGGCTGGAGAAGGCCGGGCTGCTCGTCCGCGAGACGCAGCCCGGCGCCGTGGCAGCGCCACGCCACGTATTGAGCCTGACCTGCGATGGCGAGCGGGAACTGCGCAGGCGGCTCACGGAGCCGGCGCGCGGCGACATCTCCGACGAGAATCGCTGGTTCACGCTCCTGGCATTCCTCCGCCACTTGGACGACCAGGGTGCTCAGGCGGCAGTGCTGCGGCGCCGGCTCGCCTTCCTGGAGGAGCCTGCCAGCTTCTTCTACGACGGCGAGCGCCCTCTGCCGGCCGAGGAGCTCGACGACCCGTTCCGGCGCGGCATCCTCACGATCGCCCGCGCCACGAGCCGGGCCGAACTCACCTGGCTGCGCGACACCCTGGCGTCACTCGAGGGAAGCGGCGGTTGACTCACCCTGATGCGGGACCGGACATCCACGAACCTTCGGGACCGGGAACGTACCGAGCTCGGCGACCTCGTATCCGTGGAGGTAGCCCTTGATCTCCCGGTTCTGTCGGGCGTAGTGCGGCACACGGCGCGGCGGCATCAGGCGCACCGCGCGGCCTCGCAGGCGCACCGAACCCCTCACCAGAGCACGCGTTGCCGCGCCCGGCCGTTCGTACCGGAACGCCCGCAGGAGCGGGTCGTCGAGCAGTGCGAGGGTTGCGTTGCGCAGTACGGGTGCCACAGGGCGCGGATACCACGACGCCATCAGGTTCAGCGTCGCGTCGGACACCTCGCGTGCCCCTTGGTCCCAGGCGAAGTTGACGTCTTCGTAGTCGTCGAGGTACTTCTCGAACTCCTCGTAGGAGTGCGGGATGCCCTTAATGCCCATGTGCCGTCCGAGCGTGCGGTAGTACGCAGCGGCGGCGGCCGCCTCGTGACGGGAGAGCCTGCGCCAGCCGTACGCATCGATCCACCGTTTCGGCACCACCACGAACGTGCACAGCACGTACCGCATGTCGTCGTTGCTGATGTCGTAGCTGCGGTGCATCTGATTGATCCGGCGGATGGCCGTGCGGCCGCGTTCGCCGGTGAAGCCGTGCTCCACTATGGCGTCCAGGAGGAGCGCGGTGTCGTCGTATCTCTTCTGCGTACGATCCGTCAGTTCGGCGGTCCGCTTGAGCAGTCGGCCGATGCTGGGAATCGCGTAGGTGCGGTAGAGCGCGAGTTCGAGCGCCCGCGCATAGTCCCACGGAAATTCGAATGTCGTGGTGAGCCGGTAGATCGCGAGGAAGTCCTGCTCCGGATCGAGACGCCGGATCTGCTCGAGCCGCGCGAAACGCTGCACCACGCACTCTCCCTTCTGCAGTGGAGCCTCTAACTCTACTTTGGGAGACGACAGTTGAGCGGTCTACGGTGACATCCGTACCGGGGGAAGGTGGACCGCATGTTTGATGTACTCCGCAAGTTCAGGCGCGCCGACAGGTCGGCGCGGCGTGAGGCCGAGTGTGCGCAAAGTCAGGGCGGCCCGAAACGAACGCACAACCTCTTCGAAGCGGCCGCCGTCTATGTGTCGGCGTGCGCCGAGGACGATCAGGACGAGATGGACCGAGCCAGCGACTGGGTCTCACCGGAGGCGTTGTCGTTCGGTGTCAGTGAGCTCGCGTGTCGGGCTGTGATTGCTCTCGCACGCGAACGCGACGAGTCGCCGCGCGAGGTGGCCCGTTCGCTGCTGGGCCTGCCCGCCGCTTGAGGCCACGATGCGCATCGGTACGTCGGACAAGGCGGTCCGCCGACGAATTTCCTGGTCATCCACCCTCGACGATCTCTGTGGCCAATGGTTAGGGTGCGCCGACAGATGAACGATGGGGAGGCTGGCATGGCCGGGACGGACGACGCTGTCGCCGCCGATGACGACGCGCTGTACGTGCTGACTGCGGTGCTGTTGACACCCGCGAAGTTCCCCAGCGTGTTGGGCGACGACTATCCGGAGGCGTGCGCGGCGCTCGGCCTCGCGCCGCTCGCCGCGGGGTACGGGCTGGTGCTCGGCCAGGATGGGGACGGCGCGCGTTGGACGGTAGTGGTGGACGACGTGTCCCTCGTGGCCGTGGCGATCGCTTCCTGGGATTGCGGCATGGAGTACGACCTGTCCCCCGACGAGCGCACGGTGGTCACCGCGCTACCGGGCTGGCCGCTTGCCGTCGCTGTGGCAGCCCCCGGGGTGCCGGCCCCGCACGACCCCGAGCCGGAGCCCGATGCGGAGGAGCGTGTCCGGCTTCCGCTCGCGCCGCCGGCATCGGACACTTGGGGCCCCGCTCAGCGACGGCTCGGAGCCGACGAGATAGCACTGCAGTGGGCAGCCTGGCGTGCCCAGATCGACGACACAGATTTCGCGACGGACGACCCCGCGGGCGACTCCTCGGAGCGCCCAGAGGAAAAGCCCCTGGGCGGTGTACGACGGGTCCTGGCGGAGGCCCGCGCGTACGTGGACACTCCCCCGCCGATGGGCCGGGTGCGGTCGTCCTTCGCCTCGGGTGACGCTCGCACCCTGCGAGCCGACGGTCCAGGCTGGTCCATGGTGGCCAGGACCGATGACATCGCGTTCGTCCTACTGGACGAGGAACCGGGAGAGGTACTTCCGGTGGGTCGTGGGCGGGAGCTTCCCGCTCTACTGGAAGCTCTGGACAAGATGGCGGTCCGCCCCTCCTGAATGTCGCCGTTGATCAACCACACGCCCATCGGCCGCGTCTCGGGCCAGGGCGACACGAGAGCCTGCTGTGGATCGCAGCATCTCTTCTGCAGCGCGTCCTCACCCCTACGGCACGCCTCAGCGGCCTATCTCCCTGCGAGAGGTCCGGCGCAGCCTGCGTCGCTGACTGGGGTCGAGGGCCAGATATGCCGCCGCAGGCACTCCGAGCACGATCAGAAGTGCAACCCACCAGGGCAGCCAGATCAGCAGGATGATGCCGACCGCCACCCCTCCCGCAGCGATCTTCGCGCTTTTCGACATGTCCGTCGCCTCCTTCACGGCTTCTGCCGCTCTCTGTCCTGGGAACGGAATCCGGCGCCTCACGGTTCCTGGACCCAACCCTGACAAAGCCCTGAGTCGCTACCCCTACGGGGCCGGATCACTGGTCCGGGCCCGCCCCGCCGATCACGAGCTCCGGCCGGCCCTACTCGACCCGGAGCGGCTCACCGACTTCGTACATGTGCTGCAGCACCTGGCGATAGGAGTCGACGAACCCTGCCTCGGTGTAGGACATGCCTATCTCGGCGCAGTGGGCCCGTACGAGAGGCTGCGCGAGACGGAGGTGCGGGCGCGGCATGCTGGGGAACAGGTGGTGCTCGATCTGGTAGTTGAGGCCACCGAGGAACCAGTCGGTTGCCGGACCGCCACGGATGTTGCGTGAGGTGAGCACCTGGCGTCGCAGGTGTCCCCATCGTTCGCCGTTCGGGCCGGGCATCTCCATGCCCTTGTGGTTGGGCGCGAAAGCCAGTCCGAGATGCAGCCCGAAGAGGGACTGGTGGATCGCGGCGAAGGCGATGGCATGGCCGATGGGCATGGCAAGGAGGAGCAGCGAGACGTATCCGGCGAGGTGAGCGACGAGCAGAAGCCCTTCCAGCACGCGCTCGCGCGGGCCCTGTCGGCGCAGGTCCTGGAAACCGTAGACCTTCATCGCGATGCCCTGGAGAAGTGTCAGCGGGAAGAACAGCCAGGCCTGGTTGCGGGTGAGCCAACGCCGGAAGCCCACGCGCACCTTGGCCTGTTTGCTGGTCCACACGAGGACGTCTGCGGCGACATCAGGGTCTTTCTCGATGTGGTTGGGGTTGGCGTGGTGCCGGTTGTGCTTGTCGTTCCACCAGGCCGAGCTCATTCCGAGCAGGAGGTTGCCGTGGATCAGGCCGATGGCCCGGCTGACGGACCGGTTCCCGGATATCTGCGAGTGGCCCGCGTCGTGTCCGATGAACGCCGTGCGGGCGCACAGGACGGACAGCACGGGGGCGAGCAGCAGCACCCACCACGAGGTCCCGAGGAGGCACATTCCGGTTCCGACGGCCACCAGCGCGAGGGCATTGACCGCTATGGTACGCGCGTACCAATCGATGCGTCGCTTCAGGAGACCCTGCTCCTTGACCGTGCGCAGGAGGGGCGCGAAATCACTTCCGGTAGTCGGTCTCCCGGGGGCATCTGGGAAGCGTTCCGCGACTGCGGCAGCCTGGGGCATGGCGGGTCTCCGGTGCTCGTGAGTGGCTTGACCTCATAAAACGTACGGATCGGTGACCCAGGGCAGCCATGGCGGCACCACCCGTGTGGGGGCGGGGGGCAGCACCGCTCGGCAGGGGGGCTGACTACACCCTCCGGGACGAAGTGACTTGAATCACTCACCCCTTCCTCCCACGCGGCCACGGGGTGTTGTACTCTCGGCCGCTCCGGTCTCAGTAGTCAAATTTGAGGAATGCGTCATCGCTGTGCACAGGCCCCCTGTCGTGTCCCCCTCCGAGATCTCCGAACTGTCCCGCTGTTCCGTGCTCTTCGTGCCGTGCGACCCTCCGCGCGACGGCCGCGTGGCGTTCTGGTGTGCCGATGGCACCCAGCCCCCGGCCGTCGCCTCCGGTACGTGCGAAGAGCTGGCCCTGGCGGTGCCGGATGGCGACGGCATCGAGCTGGCCGGCATCCCCGCCGTACTGCTTCCTGTACGTGCCGCGCTGCCCGTGCTCACGCGCGCGCGTGCCGCCACCGAGACGCATCCGACCGGCGCCTTCTGGGGCACGGCAGGCGTGCTGGCACTGCAGTTGGCTGCACGCGGACTGCTGCTGCCGGGGCTGACCGCCGACGACCACGACGCGTGGCGTGCCGGACCACTGGGCGCCGAGGACGTGCAGCGGTTGCGCGATCTGGCCGCGGCGATGCCGCCTGCCGCCCATGCCATGCCGTTGGACCACGACGCCCCGCTGCGACTGCCCGAGCCGGAGCGTCTGCTGCGCCAGTTCCTCGACGCCGTGGCCGACACGCTCCCCCGCTCCCCCGCGGCGCCTCTGGCAGCGGGCGGGCCGGTCTTCGCCGCGCCGGAGCCCCAACACGTTCCCGAACAGCGTGCCTGGGCCCTGGACGTGGCGGCCGGGCATGACGCCGGCGTCCGGATCTCGCTGCGGGTGGAGATCCCCGGACTCGCCTCAGTCGTGGAGGACGGCACCCGGTTGCCCTTCCGCGCGGTCCTACAGGTGCACAGTGTCAGCGATCCCTCCCTCGTCGCGGACGCGGCGGAGGTGTGGGCCGAAACCACGCTCTCGGAACCGGCGTTCGGACCACGCGCGCGGATGGACGCCCTGCTCGCGCTCCGGCGTGCCACGCGCGCGTGGCCGCCACTTGCCCCGTTGCTCTCCGCCTCGGTTCCTGATGCCGTCGAGTTGGCCGATGAGGACATCAGCTCCCTCCTGGGCGAAGGTGCCCGCGTGTTGGCCGTCGCGGGCGTCGACGTGCACTGGCCCAAGGAGTTGGCCCGTAGCCTCACCGCTCGCGCGGTCGTCGGCCCTCCCGACGAAGACGGCGACGGTCACCACAAAGGGCCCGGCAAACTCACCTCGGACACGCCGTCCTTCCTGTCTGCCGAGGCGCTCCTCGCCTTCAATTGGCGTTTCGCGGTGGGAGACCAGCAGCTCACCCGCGCGGAACTGGACCGGCTGGCCGAGGCCAACCGCCCCGTGGTGCGCCTGCGCGATCAGTGGGTCCTCATCGACCCTGATGAGGCCCGCCGTGCCCGTAACCGGCACGACCACAAGGTCACCCCGATCGACGCGCTCAGCGCCGCACTGACCGGCACCGCCGAGGTCGGGGGAGAACACGTCGACGTGCAGCCGACAGGCTGGCTCGCCGCACTCCGTGAGCGCCTCGCCGACCCCGAAGGCATGGAGGCCGTCGGCCAACCCCACGCACTCGCCGCCACCTTGCGCGACTACCAGCTGCGCGGGCTGAACTGGCTGGCACGCATGACCTCGCTCGGCCTCGGCGCCTGCCTCGCCGACGACATGGGTCTCGGCAAGACGATCACGCTGATCGCGCTGCATCTGCATCGTCGGACACAGCCGGAGACAGCGGGGCCGACGCTGGTGGTCTGCCCGACGTCGCTCATGGGCAACTGGCAGCGCGAGATCGAGAGGTTCGCTCCCGGCACCCCCGTCCGTCGCTTCCACGGCGCGCGGCGCAGCCTCGACGGCCTGGAGGAGGGCGAGTTCGTACTGACGACGTACGGCACGATGCGACTCGACGCGGAGAAGCTCGGGCAGGCCTCGTGGGGCATGGTCGTCGCCGACGAGGCCCAGCACGTGAAGAACCCGTACTCGGCCACCGCGAAGCAGCTGAGGAGCATCCCCGCACGCGCGCGCGTGGCGCTGACCGGCACCCCTGTGGAGAACAACCTCTCCGAGCTGTGGGCCATCCTCGACTGGACCACGCCCGGCCTGCTGGGCAGACTCAGCACCTTCCGTACGCGCTACGCCCAGGCGGTGGAGGGTGACACGGATCCGGGCGCCGCCGAACGGCTCGGCCAGCTGGTGCGTCCGTTCCTGCTGCGCCGCCGCAAGTCCGATCCGGGGATCGCACCCGAGCTGCCGCCGAAGACGGAGACCGACCGCGCGGTCTCGCTCAGCGCGGAGCAAGCCGGCCTCTACGAAGCCGTGGTTCGGGAGACGCTCGCGGACATCTCCGGCGCCGACGGCATCGCCCGCAGGGGGTTGATCGTCAAACTCCTCACCGGCCTCAAGCAGATCTGCAATCATCCCGCGCAGTACCTCAAGGAGGCCGAGCCCCGCATTCCTGGGCGCTCAGGAAAACTGGAACTCCTGGACGAACTGCTGGACACGATCCTCGCCGAGGGCGCGAGTGTGCTCGTCTTCACCCAGTACGTGCAGATGGCGCGGCTGATCGAGCAGCATCTGGCAGCCCGCGGCGTCGCCTCACAGTTCCTGCACGGTGGGACGCCCGTCACGGCGCGAGAGGCCATGGTGCAGCGCTTCCAGGACGGTGACGTACCGGTCTTCCTGCTGAGTCTGAAGGCCGCCGGAACGGGCTTGAACCTCACCCGGGCCGAGCACGTCGTGCACTACGACCGCTGGTGGAACCCCGCCGTCGAGGCGCAGGCCACCGACCGGGCGTACCGCATCGGCCAGACACAGCCGGTACAGGTGCACCGACTGATCGCGGAAGGCACGATCGAGGACCGCATCGCCGACATGCTGGTGCGCAAACGGGAGTTGGCGGACGCCGTCCTCGGTTCCGGCGAGTCCGCTCTGACCGAGTTGACCGACGCCGAGTTGTCGAATCTGGTGGAGCTGCGAGGGGGCACGCGATGAGGGACATCCACGACGAGTCGTTCGGTGTCGAGACCGACGGCACGCGCGCGGGGACGCAGCCTGCAGAGCGTACGTTCGCGCCGCTGCCGCCCGTGCACGGCCGGGCGTTCGCGCAGACGTGGTGGGGCCAGGCCTGGATGAAGGCGCTGGAGGACACGGCGCTCGACCTCCAGCAGCTCAAGGTAGGCCGCGGTCTCGCGCGTGCGGGCGCCGTCGGGGCGGTCTCGGTGCGGCCGGGCCGGATCACTGCGGTCGTCAAGGATCGCGACGGCACACCACACCGTTCCGATGTCCTGCTGCAGGAGTTGGGCCCGGAGGCGTGGGACCGCTTCCTGGGCATGGCGGTCGAACGCTCCGGGCACATCGCGGCGCTCCTCGACCGCGAGATGCCGCCGCATCTAGTGGAGGACTCCGCGGCGGCGGGCATCGAACTCCTGCCGGGTATCGGCGACCTGGAGCCCGAGTGTGACTGCGACGCGTGGGATCACTGCCGGCACACGACCGCGCTCTGTTACCAGGTGGCTCGCCTCCTGGACGAGGACCCTTTCGTCCTGCTGCTGATGCGGGGTCGCGGGGAGCGGGCACTCCTCGACGAACTGCAGGTGCGAAGCATCGGCACGGCGGCTGGGTCGCAGGAACCGCAGGAAGAGGTCCAGGAGGCTGCTCCAGAGGGTGTCAGCGCCGCAGAGGCCTATGCGGGCGGCGGCATCCTCCCGCCGCTTCCGGCGCTGCCTCAGGTACCCACGGAGCCGGGTACGCCCCCGACGCTGGATACGGAGACCGAGCCCGCGTCCGGTCTCGACGTGACAGCGATCGAGTTCCTGGCCGCGCGAGCGGCCGCCGAGGCCCACAGGATGCTGGCGGACGCGCTCGCCCCCGGTCACGCAAACCTTCCGGTAGAGGGCGAGTTGAACGAGAGCGAGGATGCCGTGCGTCTGGCCGCTGCACAGCCCGTCGCCACGGTCGAGGCGCGGCTCGCGGCGGTATCGGAGCGGGGGCAGGACGGCCTCGCTCTCGCCGTGCGGGCGTGGAACTACGGGGGCCGTGCGGCCCTCGACATACTCGAGGCGGAGTGGCTGCCGCAGGGCGAGGCACTGGCACGCGCGCGTGCCGCTCTGGACTCCGCCTGGGACGACGACGAACGGCCTCATCTGCTTGAGGCGGGAAACCGCTGGACCGTGGCCGGCGCCGACCTGCAACTGCGCCACGGACGGGACGGCCGCTGGTGGCCGTACCGCAGGGAACACGGCCGGTGGGTCCCCGTCGCGTCCGCGGCGGCCGACCCTGCGACGGCGCTCGTGGTGGCCTCCGGAACCGAGTAGCGACGCCCCTGCGCGGACCGCTGACGGAGTGAGCCGCGAATGATGGCACATGGCCGAAACACACGCGGCGCCCACCGGCGCGATGGCGGTGGAGACCCGCGCGCCGGGAACACCGGCGCGCGCACTCCCCCTGGCCAGCGATTGAGCGCGGCCATGGCATCGGCGAGCGTGGACCCCGTCGGATCAGGGAGGTCTGACTGACCGCAAGGGCCGGCCAAGGCCCTCGGAGCGGGATCGGGCACGTCAGTTCCGTCAGCGCGACCTATCTGAAGGGGGTTTGTTCCGGGCACCGCGCCCCTCGGGTGCTGATTGGCCCGACGAAGGCCGGTGGCGCCTCCTGCCCCTCGCGGGAGGCGCCACCGGTACGCCTACATCTGCCGGCTCTGGTCCGCCGCGCTTATGCGAAGCAGCTTCAACAGGAGGCTACAAGCCCCGGATGAGTGACCTCAGGGCCGGGCCGCCAGAAGATGATCCATGGCCAACTGATCGAGGTGCTCGAAGGCCATGCCGCGTGCGGCGGCGCCCTCGACGTCGAAGGCCTCGAAGGCGCTCCCGTCGGCGAGCAGGCCGGAGAGTCCGTCGTCAGCCGTGGGCATCGCCAGTTCGTCCAGACGCGCGGCACGCAACGCCTCACGCACCTCGGGGTCGGCCCGGAAAGCAGCCGCGCGCTCCCGCAGGATCAGGTAGTTGCGCATGCAGCCGGCGGCCGACGCCCAGACCCCGTCGTAGTCCTCCGTGCGCGGCGGCTTGAAGTCGAAGTGCCGGGGGCCTTCGTAGTCACCCCTCTCCAGGAGATCCACCAACCAGAACGCACTGCGCAGATCACCCGCGCCGAACCGCAGATCCTGGTCGTACTTGATGCCGGTCTGACCGTTCAGGTCGATGTGGAAGAGCTTCCCCGACCACAGCGCCTGGGCGATGGAGTGCGGGAAGTTCAGGCCCGCCATCTGTTCGTGGCCCACTTCAGGGTTGACGCCGAACAGTTCGGGCCGCTCCAGGCGCTCGATGAAGGCAAGAGCGTGGCCCACTGTGGGCAGCAGAATGTCGCCGCGCGGCTCGTTCGGCTTCGGCTCGATCGCGAACCGGAGGTCGTAGCCCTGGGCGGTGACGTACTCACCGAGCAGGTCGAAGGCCTCCTTCATGCGGTCCAGCGCGTCGCCCACATCCTTCGCGGCGCCCGACTCCGCCCCCTCCCTGCCGCCCCACGCGACATAGGTGCGCGCACCCAGCTCCGCCGCGAGGTCGATGTTGCGGATGGTCTTGCGCAGCGCGTACCGGCGTACGTCACGGTCGTTGGCCGTGAATCCGCCGTCCTTGAAGACGGGGTGGGTGAAAAGGTTCGTGGTGGCCATCGGCACGACGAGACCTGTCGCGTCCAGCGCCTGCCGGAAACGCTTGATGTGCCCCTCGCGCTCCGCTTCGGAGGCACCGAAGGGAATCAGGTCGTCGTCGTGGAACGTCACTCCGTAGGCACCCAGTTCGGCCAGATGTCGGACCGAGTCCGCGGGGTCGAGCGCCGCCCTGGTGGCGTCCCCGAACGGGTCCCTCCCCTGCCACCCGACGGTCCACAGGCCGAAGCTGAACTTGTCCTCAGGAGTGGGCTGATAGTTCATGTGCGGCTCCCTCACCTATTTCGTCATGGCGGTTTACAAATTAGTATCCGAGGGCGCCGCTGGGAAGAGGAGGGAACTCCGGGGCATACCCGGAAGGACCCCAGGAACGGAGACCGTCATGTCAACAGCGCCCACAGCCCAGGGCCCGCTCGTCGTCGGCGTGGACAGCTCCACCCAGTCCACCAAGGCATTGGTCGTCGACGTCGGCACCGGCCGGGTCGTCGCGAGCGGCCAGGCACCGCACCGGGTGAGCACCGGCGAACACCGCGAGAGCGATCCCCGGGACTGGTGGGACGCTCTGTGCACCGCCCTCCGCCAGTGCGGAACCGCCGCTCACGAGGCCGCCGCGGTGTCGATCGGCGGCCAGCAGCACGGGCTCGTGACGCTGGACAAGGACGGATCCCCGGTGCGGCCGGCCCTGCTCTGGAACGACGTGCGGTCGGCACCACAGGCACGGAGTCTGGTCGATCGCCTGGGCGGCCCCAAGGTGTGGGCCGACAGGGTCGGCAGCGTCCCGGGGCCGTCCTTCACGGTGACGAAATGGGTCTGGCTCACCGAGCACGAGCCCGGCTCCGCCCGCGCCACAGCAGCTGTCCGCCTACCACACGACTACCTCACCGAACGACTCACCGGGCTCGGCACGACCGACCGCGGCGACGTCTCCGGAACGGGATGGTGGGCGTCGGGAACGGAGCAGTACGACGAGGACATCCTCGACATGGTGGGCCTCGACCCTGCTCTCCTGCCCCGCGTCGCGCAGCCCGGGGAGGTCGTCGGAACGGCCCGGGGCGGCAGTGAACTTCCCTTCTCCAAAGGCACGCTGATCGCCCCTGGCACGGGCGACAACGCGGCCGCCGCCCTGGGACTCGGACTCCGCCCCGGCACACCGGTGCTGAGCCTCGGGACCTCCGGCACCGTCTACGCGGTCTCGGAGAACCGTTCCGCGGACCCGAGCGGAACCGTCGCGGGCTTCGCCGACGCGCGCGGCGCCTGGCTGCCGCTGGCCTGCACCCTCAACTGCACACTGGCCGTCGACCGTGTAGCGGAACTGCTTCACCTGGAGCGCGAGGCGGTCGAGCCGGGCAGCTCGGTCACGCTCCTGCCCTACCTGGACGGCGAACGCACCCCCAACCTGCCCCACTCCTCCGGCGTCCTGCACGGCCTGCGGCACGACACGACACCAGGGCAGCTGCTGCAGGCCGCGTACGACGGAGCGGTGCACTCACTGCTCGGCGCCCTCGACCGGGTACTCGACCCGCGAGCCGACCGTTCGTCGCCCCTTCTGCTCATCGGGGGCGGGGCACGCGGCACCGCCTGGCAGCAGACAGTACGTCGACTGTCCGGACGCCCCGTGCAGATCCCCGAGGCCCAGGAGTTGGTCGCGCTCGGTGCGGCGGCCCAGGCGGCAGGTGTACTGACCGGCGAGGATCCGAGCGCGATCGCGCGCCGCTGGGACACAGCACGCGGTCCGGTACTCGACCCGGTGGAAAGGGACGAAACAACGCTGGACCGGATCTCCGGGGTACTCTCCGACGCGGCGCCGCTCCTGGACCGGGCGCCCCACGGGGAGTGAGGACCGACCGAGGCATGACCGCACCGCTGCACGATGCGCACAGCACGACCTCCGGTGCGCGGCTGCCCGACACCCAGCAGGGAATGCGTCGCCGCAACCTCTCCCGGGTGATGCACACGGTCGCCGCGCACGGGCCGCTGTCCCGCGCCGCCGTGGCCTCCCGTATCGGGCTGACGCGCGCCGCGGTCTCCACGCTGGTGGACGAGTTGATCCGCTCGCGGCTGCTGGACGAGCTGGGTCCCGAGCGTCCCGGGCGGGTGGGGCGCCCCGGGTCCGCCCTGGCCGTCAGTGCGCGGGGCCCGGTCGGCATCGGTGCGGAAGTGGGCGTCGATCACCTCGCCGCATGCGCCGTCGACCTCCGCGGAGAAGTGCGTGCCCGTGCCGTGCGTCCCGCCCCCAATCGCGGGCGGTCACCCGTCCCCGTGCTGGAGGAGCTCACGCTCCTGGTGGAGCAGGTCAGCGCCGAGACCCGAGCGGCCGGCCTGATTCCGGCGGGGCTCGCGGTGGCGGTCCCCGGGCTGGTGGCCCGCGGCACACGGACGGTCGTTCGCGCGCCCAACCTGGGATGGGACGACATCAACCTTGGCGAGCTCGTCTCCTCCGATCTGCCACTGACGGTGGACAACGAAGCCAACTTCGGCGCGCTCGCCGAACTGTGGCTCGGCGAGGAGACCCCCGACGACTTCCTCCACGTCTCGGCGGAAATCGGTATCGGCGCCGCGCTCGTGGTCGACGGCCACGTACTGCGGGGTGCGCACGGCTTCGCCGGCGAGCTCGGACACGTGCCCGTACGTCCTGACGGTCCGGCCTGCCCGTGTGGGGGTCATGGCTGTCTGGAGCAGTACGCCGGTGAGGAGGCCGTGCTGCGGGCGGCAGGCCTGGACCCTGGTGCGGAGCGGAGCGAACTACTCGCCGAGCGCGCAGCCGCAGGCGACGTCGCGGTACGACGAGCGCTGCGCGGCGCCGGCGAGGCCCTGGGCATCGCTCTCACCGGTGCCGTGAACCTGCTGGACCCACGGGCCGTGGTGCTCGGCGGGGCCCTGTCGCGCCTTGCGCCATGGCTGCTGTCCGCGCTGGAGCACGAGTTGACGGGCCGTACGGCAGGCCGGGCTTGCGGAGTCACGGTCTCCGGTCTGGGACCGGATGGTCCGTTGTTGGGCGCGGCGCACTCGGCGGCACGGGCGGTGCTGGACGATCCGGTGGGTGTGGCCGGTGGCACGGGGCCTGGTGCGGGCCCATCTCGGTAGTTCTCTGCCCCTCCCTCGATCGGGTGGCGGAGATATCCACAACCACGCTGCTGTACACAGATCAGCGCCACCACCTTCCGCCTCAACCGGCAAGCGCCGTACCGTAATTCACGTGAGGCCAGCGGTCCCGACGCCAGAGCTGAGGCAGCGTCACTCGGGCTAAGCAACTCTCACACCCCGATGAATGCGTGCCACCACGACGGGCCCGATCAGCCGAGCAGAGGGCCGACCGGCCAGAGCGGAGCGAACCCGAAATGAGCGAACCCCGAGTCCTGACCGTGCGGCCCGAAGCTGACGACTGCGCCTGGACCTTCGGCGGCGCCCCGCCCGTGGCCCGCATCGCTCCAGGCACCCGGGCCCGGCGCACGGCGCGGTTCACTGTGCGGGACGGGGACGTCGACATCGACCTGCCCCTGGGCCCCCTGCACGGGACGGTCGGCGTCGCGCCCGCGCATCCGGAAGTGCGCTCGGCACTCGTGCACGACGCGCACGGCGGCTACACGGACACGCCCGAGATACGTGCCGGCGTCATCTGCTACCTCGGAGTCACCGTCGAGGGCGCACTGCCGAGTCTCGGCGACGGGCACGAACGGCAGAACAAGAGCGAGACATGCGGGGTCGCCGTCGAGTGCGCCATGAACACCGTGGTCATCGTCGAGCCCCTCTGCGACACCAACTACACCTGCGTGGCCAAGATCCGCAAGGAATGGCTGCCCAACCGCGAGACTCACCGTGGACTGTACGCGCGGCTGCGTGAGTCGGCCGCCGCGCTGCCCCACGGATCGGCTCCGTACACGTCCTAGAACCGAGCGCCTTCAGCAGGGTGGCCCTCCCCACCCTGTGTCCGGCGCCGTGGCTCCGCCGACGTGGTGGCCCACCGAGCCAGGGGGCGCCCCGGTGCGGTGGATCTCTCAAGTACAGCGCCAGCCCAGCCGTTCCCCCCACCGAGAGGCAGGCAAGTCATGGATCAAGCAAGACGCTTCCCCACCAGGCGCCGACTGCTGCAGGGTGCGGTCGCCGCCGCCGCGCCCGCGGCCCTCCTGCCCGCCGTCCGCGCGACCGCCCAGGCCCGCGCGGTCGACTATCCCCTGGCCGAGTGGAAGGCGGCCAGCACCTCCAACTACACCGCCGCGAACCGCCCCAGCACCTATCCCATCGACTACGTGGTCATCCACGTCACGCAAGAGACCTACGCGGACGCCATCGCCATCTTCCAGAATCCGGCAAAGCAGGTCTCGTCCCACTACGTGGTGCGTTCCAGGGACGGCCACATCGCCCAGTGCGTACGGGAGCGGAACGTCGCGTGGCACGCGGGCAACTGGACCTACAACACACGCAGCATCGGAATCGAGCACGAAGGGTGGGTCGACAAACCCGAGTACTTCACCGACGCCCTGTACGAACAGTCCGCAGCGCTGACCGCCGCGATCTGCGCGAAGTACGACATCCCAAGGGATCGCGAGCACATCATCGGACACAGTGAGGTTCCCGGCGCGGACCACACGGACCCAGGTCCGTACTGGGACTGGTCGCGCTACCTTCGCCTGGTCAATACCGCCTGATCGCGCCGAGGCTCCGAGGCCACCTTCGGAATCAAGCCGACGGCTTCGAATTCAGGAGCCGCCTGCGTGCCGCGTCCTTGTCGGCTCACGGCTCCGGGGCGACGATGGCAGTACCGCACCGCCGTCCCGGGAGGCCGTCTTGACCGAGCCATGGGTGGCCTTGGAAGCGGGCGCGGACCCGGCCGAGCGTTCGAAGGTGTTGCGCCGTGCGCATCAGAGGTTCACCGAGGGCGGGGCGATATCCCTGCCGGTGCGTTCAGTGGTCGCCGAATCCTGGCGCAGATCGGCCAGGGCCCGGGTCAGCCCCGAGGCGGACGGCGCGCCGGTGGAGCTGACCGACGGCGACCTCGGTGCCTATCGGGCGGAGCATCCGCTGACGCGGGTGATGCCTCTGTTCCGTGAGCTGATGGGCACCTTCGCGGCCGACGGGGAGCATCTCCTCGCGGTGTGTGACGCGCAGGGCAGGTTGTTGTGGGTCGAGGGCCATGCGGTGACACGGCGGCGCGCCGACCGGATGAACTTCGTGCCGGGGGCGCGGTGGGCGGAGTCCGCGATGGGGACGAACGCGCCTGGGACGGCCGTTGCCCTGGACCGGCCGGTGCAGGTCTTCGCCGCCGAGCACTTCGCGCGGCGGGTCCAGCCGTGGACGTGCGCGGCGGCCCCCGTGCACGATCCACGCACGGGGCGGCTGATCGGCGCGGTGGACATCACAGGTGGGGACGGCTTGGCGCATCCCCACAGCCTGGCCTTCGTGCAGGCCGTCGCGCGGGCCGGAGAGTCACAACTGGCGCTGCTGGCACCTTCGATGGTCGTCGACGCGACCGTGGAACTGGCCGCCCTCGGGCGGGACGAGGCCCTGTTGATCGCCGGCGGGCGCAGAGTTCGACTCAGCCGGAGGCACAGCGAGATCGTCGTGCTGCTGGCCCGTCATCCGGAGGGGCTGACGGGGGACGAGCTGTTGTGCGCGCTGTACGAGGACGAGTCGGTGTCGCAGGTGACGTTGCGGGCCGAGATGGCGCGGCTGCGGCGCATTCTCGGGGCCGAGTTGTTGCGCTCGCGACCCTATCGGCTGGCGGTTCCGGTCGAGTGTGACGTCGATGTCGTCGAGCGTCGCCTGGCAGCGGGGGCGGTGACGGCAGCAGCCGCGGCGTACGCGGGACCGCTGCTTCCGCAATCGCAGGCCCCTGCCTTGGTGCGGATGCGCAGGCGGCTGGCGGACCAGGTACGGGCGGCACTCGTGGACCGCAACGACCCGGATCTGCTCGCGGACTGGGCACACGCGCCGTGGGGGGAAGGCGATCTCGCGGTGTGGCGAGCGTTGGCCGCGCTGCGTCCGACCCCGCCGGTGCTGGCGTGCCTGAGGGAGCTCGACGCCGAACTGGCCGCACCGGGCCGCCGGCCCGCGTAGAAACGGAATGCTCGCAACGTCGATGCAACCTCCGCACACCTAGCCTCCGATCCACAGCTGCCCGACGGTGGGCAGCCTTTCCCGGGAGGCCAGCCAGCATGACCCGTTACGCAGCGCCCGGCACCGAGGGCGCGATCGTCGCCTATCAGTCGCGTTACGACCACTTCATCGGCGGCGAGTACGTGGCGCCCGCTCGCGGCCAGTACTTCGAGAACCCGAGCCCGGTCAACGGACGTCCCTTCACGGAAATCGCGCGCGGCACCGCGGAGGACGTCGAGCGGGCTCTCGACGCGGCGCACGCGGCGGCGCCCGCCTGGGGGCGCACCTCCGTCACCGAACGCGCGGACGTACTGCGGAAGATCGCCGACCGGATGGAGGCCAACCTCGAACAGCTCGCGGTCGCCGAGAGCTGGGAGAACGGCAAACCGATCCGCGAGACCCTGGCGGCCGACATCCCCCTCGCCATCGACCACTTCCGCTACTTCGCGGGGGTCATCCGCGCGCAGGAGGGGTCCCTGAGCGAGGTCGACGAGGACACCATCGCGTATCACTTCCATGAGCCGCTCGGCGTCGTCGCCCAGATCATCCCGTGGAACTTTCCGATCCTCATGGCGACGTGGAAGCTGGCGCCGGCTCTGGCGGCCGGAAACGCCGTCGTCCTCAAGCCCGCCGAACAGACGCCTGCCTCCATCCACTACTGGATGAGCCTGGTCGCCGACCTGCTGCCGGCGGGGGTCGTCAACATCGTCAACGGGTTCGGTGTCGAGGCGGGCAAGCCGCTGGCCTCCAGTCCGCGCGTCGCCAAGGTCGCGTTCACCGGGGAGACGACGACGGGGCGGCTGATCATGCAGTACGCCTCCGAGAACATCAAGCCGGTGACGTTGGAGCTGGGCGGCAAGTCGCCGAACATCTTCTTCGACGACGTGTGGGCGGCGAACGACGACTTCCGGGACAAGGCACTTGAGGGCTTCACCATGTTCGCCCTGAATCAGGGAGAGGTGTGCACCTGTCCGTCGCGGGCGTTGGTGCAGCGCGGGCACTACGGCGAGTTCCTCGAGGCGGCGATCGCGCGCACCGAGCAGATCAAGGCCGGGCATCCGCTCGACACCGACACCATGATCGGCGCCCAGGCCTCGAACGACCAGCTGGAGAAGATCCTCTCCTACCTGGACATCGGCCAGCAGGAAGGGGCGAAGGTCCTGACGGGAGGCCAGCGTGTGGAGTACGACGGTGAGTTGGCCGGCGGCTACTACGTCCAGCCGACGATCTTCGAGGGCGACAATCGCATGCGAGTTTTCCAGGAGGAGATCTTCGGCCCGGTCGTCTCGGTCGCGTCCTTCAACGACTTCGACGATGCCATCAAGATAGCCAACGACACGCTCTACGGTCTGGGGGCCGGGGTGTGGACGCGTGACATCAACACGGCGTACCGGGCGGGCCGCTCGATCCAGGCGGGCCGCGTATGGACGAACTGCTATCACGCCTACCCGGCGCATGCGGCGTTCGGAGGCTACAAGCAGTCCGGTATCGGCCGTGAGACGCACAAGATGATGCTGGAGCACTACCAGCAGACGAAAAACCTTCTGGTGTCGTATTCGCCGAAGAAGCTGGGCTTTTTCTAGGCAGCAGAAAAGGGCGCCTGACCAGGTGTTTCACCTGTCAGGCGCCCTCCCTGGGCACACCTTAGACCGTGAGGTCGATCGCGAAGTAACTCCCGATATCTCCCACTACTATCCCACCAGTGACCAGCTGTTCCGGGGCATTTCCGGGCCAAGGCCCGGCTCATGTGCTCTCTACGCTGCGGTCCTGCCCCTCCCACCTGCGCATCGAGTCCTCGATCAGACTGTTGGCGTGATTCCGCGCCTCGGCCAGAAACTTGGCGTAGTAGCGAAAGAGGACCTGGATGCTCTGCCCAGCGCGGCGCGCACACTCCGCGGGGTCGACACCGGAGGCAAGCCAGAATGAGATCCCTGCGTGGCGTAGATCGTAGGGGCGTTTCGCCAGCTCAAGGGCAAGTTCATCGAGAGTCAATGCCGCCTCACGCGCACGCCTCCATGTGATGTTGTACACGGAGGTATCGACGTAGTTCCCCGCGCCATTGCGGAACAGACGCCCATCAGGTGCAACACCGAAACTCTCTATGTGCTCGCGCAGCATGCACACCAGCACAGGTGGGATGGGCACGGGCCTGGTCGCCTTCGCCGCCCGTCGCTTCAGTGAGTGGACCTCGTGAACGGCACCGTTGTTCGTCCACTCCTTCCCCGCCGTGACGACCCCGCCCTTCAGGTTGAGGAGCCCCCACCCAGTCGCTGGCAGTCGGCACTGGGACTTCTGCAAGTGAATCACCTCAGCAGGGCGCATCGCGGCGTAATACATGCAACCAAAAAAGGCGTACAGGTGTGGGCCTCGACCGGCCAGCCCCCTGACGGCTGCTAAGGGCTGTCCCGTAAATGATCTTGGAGTTGGCGGGGGCGTGGCGGCTCGGTCGTCAGCGGCGTTGCCTATCCGGCGAGGTTGTGGTTGTGGAGGCAGGCGATGCCGAGCCTGGCGTGGTGGACGCCGTCGCCTTTCAGGCGGCAGTCGCGGAGAGTCTTCCAGCACTTCATGCATGCGAAGACGTGCTCGACGCGAGCCCGGACCTGTTTGTGTGACATGTTGTGCGCTTCCTTCCACTCGGGCAGTTCCTCGCCCTTGCGGCGCCGGTGAGGCATCACGAGTCCGGTGCCTGGATAGCCGCCGTCGGCAATCTTCATCGTCTTGCCGACGGCGGCTTTGGCCCCGGATTCCGCCCACGCCTTGCAGTCGTTGCGGTTGCCGGGCAGGGGCTGGCCGACCACGACGAGTAGGCGGGTGTCGGCGTCGATGACGACCTGGCGGTTGGTGGAGTACCGGTAGTTCTTCGACTGCTCGGCCACCGTGTGGTCGCGGGTCGGCACCAGGGTGCCGTCCACGATGAGCACGGTGTCCTTGCGGAACTGATCCGGGGCTTGAACGCGAGCAGGGGGCCGAGGTGGTTGATGATGCGGTCGGCCGCGGACTTCGAGACACCGAACAGCGGGGCGAGCTGGCGCAGGGGCAAGTTGGTGCGCCAGTACGCCGCGACCAGCAGCACCCGGTCCTCCAACGGCGAACCCCATGGCCGGCCCCGCCGGGCCGAGTCCGCCCCTTTACGGCGCAGTGTGCTCACCAACTTGCCAAAACAGCGCGGGTTCAGCCCGGTGAACGGGGGTATCCAGGACGGCTGCGACGCCGTGATGACACCAGCCACGCTGTGATCATTTCACTGTGACGGGGTGGGCAGAAGGCCGTCATCCGCCCTCTACGCCGTCGGCGAGACAGCGACGCCACCACAGATCAGAGCGCCACTGTCGATGATGGGCGAATGGATCGGGCAACGTGCGCCCGAGGTATGCGGCGTCCAGGAAGACCACTTGGCGTTTCAGCTCCAGGCGAGGTCGGGGTGGCAGCTCCTGAAGGACCTGTTCCAGCACGTCGCGTGCATGCCGCACGTCGTCGAAGGAACAACCGCGGCACGAGCACCGCGCGTACCGCGGATAGAGAGGGCCGCGTCCCTGCGGTGCCAGGAACTCTTGATACCGCCGCAACGCGCGTTCAGTGGCGCCGGGGTAGACGTAGTAGTCGCCGGAACGCCACTCCACCCGATGTATCGCAAGGCTGGTGGGGGCAGAAAGCCCGTGGATCCGGTTGGAGGACAGGGCCTCCCAGGTACGTGGGCCACATCGTTCGGCGCGCAGGGCGCCCGGCCGTCTACGCGGCATCGGCCTTTCGTTGTGCAGTCATGGAGGTCATCATGCCAGCCCCCACGCCCCTGCCACCGCTGGGCCGGAATAGCGGGACAGCCCTTAGATACAGCCCATTCCCATGGTGGAAGTGACCCTGTTTCCCGCGTAGATGTGCGTGCCGGTGCGGGCAGAATCCCGCGCACGTATTGGTCCTCCAGCAGCGGCGCGTAGACGCCACCACTCACGCAGTAACCGCTCCTGCCTTCGAGCCACCCGCGCACGTCACGACGCCGACCCACCATGCGCCCCCCGATCAGCGGGCTGCACACCCCCCGGTCAGCAGGTGAACCCCCCTGATTGACAGATGAGGGCATGGCGTCGACACGGTCCCGTTGTGCCCTCTTTGCGCTCTCTTTCTTGAGGCGTCGCAGGCCCCCGACCAAGATCAAGTCTCGGTCCCGGCAGACGCGCCGGACCGAGCCTTCGACGAGGAGACAACGTGCAGATCAAGGCGTCCCGACGTATCCGAACCGCCGGCGTCGGCGCGGTCACCGCGGCCGCTGTCCTGACCACACTCGCCCCCACGGCGCTCGCGGCGGAACCTGCTCACGGTGACGACAGAGGCAACGCCGCTGAAGGCGTCGCGTACAACGACCAGGAGATCGTCGGGCTCTTCGCGCTCGGCAGCGGTCGCGCCGCACAGGAAAACCCGGACGTGCTCAGCAAGTTCGGCATCCCGCACCAGAACGTGGACGCCGCCAAGACCGCCGCCTTCACCGGCGCGCTGCGTGCGGCGGACCCGCAGTTCCACGAGGCGGTCACCGAGAACGTGCAGAGCGGCGACCCGTACAAGGTCGACGCCGGCCTCACCCGTCTCGCGGCCGACGTGAACAAGGTGACCGACAAGAAGTCCCTCCCCGACGGCGTCGCGCGCGGTTCCTTCTGGGTCAAGACGGACAACGTCGTTCTCCAGACCGGCACGGTGGCCACCACGGTGGCGGCCGTCGCCGAGGTCGGCGTGGTCGTCGTGGTCGCGTACCGGCCCGCCGACGACACCTCGCAGTTCACCCGCGAGGCGCTGAATGTCGCGGTGGCCAAGGCTCTGTAAGCGTCCCGGTGGCCGAGGCGCGCGCTCGTGCGCCGAGGCTCCGTGCACACCGTGTGCCGGATGCCGCCCCTGCAAAGCGGGCGGCACCCCGCACATCCGAGGAAACGTACATGAGCGACACGTCCCAGGCCGTACGGCGAGAGCGCCGGGCCTTCGTCACAGCTGCCGCCGCGCTGTCCGCCGTCCTGATCGCCTCCATCTACTTCGCCATGCCGCGCAACGTGACCACGCAGCCGTGGATGCCTCCGGTGAAGACGGCCTTCTCCGCGTTCGTGCCGCAAGGCTGGGCCTTCTTCACCAAGGACCCGCAGAGCGAACAGTTCGGCGCCTACCGGCTGCGCGGCGGTGGAGCGCGGCCGGAGAACCTCTCCTTGACCCCGCAGGGCAGGCCAGGGAATCTCTTCGGCCTGTCACGGCGGCAGCGCGCGCAGGGGCCCGAGGAGGCGCTGCTCGCCTCCAAGGTCCGTGCTTGGGAGACCTGTCAGGGCTCCAACGACGATTGCCTGCGCGCGGCCGCCGCCCGGCCCGCCGCCTCGGTCACCAACCCCTCACCCCTGCCCTCGCTCTGCGGAGACGTCGTCGTGACCAACCAGAGGCCCGTGCCCTGGGCCTACCGTGAATTGCTGTCCGAGACCTCACGCGTGACCCGTGCGGCGCATCTGAGGATCCGGTGCGATGACTGAGACGACAGAGACCGGGCCGAGAGCGGCGCGAGCCTCGACGGCTGACGTCGACGGGCCGACGACCGAACCGAATACGGCGAAGACGGCGAAGTCGGCAAAGGCGAGCGGCGCCCCATCGGAGACCGGTCAGAGCAGGAAGACGGCCGCGCGAGCGGCGGATCCGCCACCGGGCCGGCTTCCCGACGCCGTGGACCGGGCGCTGCGCGAGTTCGACCCACGCTCGGTGTGGTTCGGCTGGGGCCGGACGGTCATCGCCCTGGCGCATCTGGTCACGCTGGCCTTCACTCCGTCCGCCGCGCTCCTCCACCCTCTCCTCGGCGAACAGCCCTACCCGCACTGTGCGGGCGTGCAGGCCATCTCCACGTACTGCGTGGGTGGTGACGCGGTCTCCCAGGAGTGGCGTCGCTGGATCATGGTCGCGCTGCTCGCCCTGGTCGCCAGCGGATACCGGCCCCGCTGGACGGTGTGGGTCCACGCCTGGATCGCGTACTCGATCGGCGTCAGCACCGCGTTGCCCGACGGCGGCGAGGCCATCGCGCGGATCGTCTGCCTGCTCCTGATCCTGATGGGCTTGGCCGACGACCGGCGTTGGCATTGGCAGCGGCCGACCACCGCGCTCGGACCGCGGCGTCGTGGCGTGGCCTTCGCCGCGTTCTGGGCACTGCGCGTACAGCTGGTGATCCTTTATCTGCAGTCCGGCATCAGCAAGTTCGGTGTCGCGGACTGGTTGAACGGTTCGGCCGAGTACTACGTGTTGCGCGACCCGGTCTTCGGAGTGGCCGAGCCGCTCGCCGCGCCGCTGCTGAAGATGTCCGGAAACGGGCTGCTGGTCAGTGCGATGACCTGGGGTGCGATCCTCATTGAGGTGGTCATCGCCGCATTGTTGATCGGCCCGCAACGCTGGCGGAAGTTGGCCTTCCGGATGGATGTGCTGCTGCACGGCGCCATCATCGCGACCATCGGGCTGTGGAGCTTCAGTCTGATCATGATCGGTGCCGCCGCCGTCGCGGCCACTCCGGACCGCGTGGATCCCGATCGAGAACCGAAGCCGACCTCAGAACCGAAGCCGACCTGAGAACCGAAGCCGCCCCTCACCCCCCACCCCGGCTCAAGGAGAGACACATGACTGCGGACACCATCATCGCGTGCGGAAAGGGCCACGTCTTCTGGGGAAGGTGGGTGCACGGAGCCTCGGTGACCACCATTCGCCTCGGACCGCGCCGGCTGGGCATGTGCAAGGCGGGCCGGCATCTGTCGCTGCTCCGCCGCGTCGACGAGAGGGACCTGACCGCCGCGCAGCGCGCCGCCCTCTTCGACGCACCGTGACGGGAGTACGCCTCGACGGGGTCGTCGCCGGATACCGCGGACGCCCGGTGATCGGCCCCGTCGACACGGAACTCGACCACGGAGTGCATGTCCTGCTCGGGCGCAACGGCGCCGGGAAGACCACGCTCATGCGGGTGTTGGCCGGTATTCTCCCGCCGCTCGCGGGCCGGGTGCTCATCGACGGCACCGACGTGGCCGACCACCGAGAGGCGAAGCGCGCCATCGGCGTACTGACCCACCGTGCCGCGCTCAGCCCGCAGCTGAGCGTGCGCGACAACCTGGAGTTCTGGGCCCGGGTGCAGGGCCTGGACGCCGCGCGACGCGGCACGCGCATACGGGAGGCGGCCGCGCGGTTCGACATCGAAGGGCTCCTCGACCGCCGTACCGCCCGGCTCAGCAGAGGCCAGCTCCAGCGCGCCGACCTGGCCCGGCTCACCCTGCCCGACCCTCATGTCCTGCTGCTCGACGAGCCGTTGACAGGGCTCGACCCGGTCAGCGCCGAACACACCCGCGCACTCGTACGGTCGTGGGGCGAGCGGAAGACCGTCCTGTACTCCACGCACAGCGTGCCGGAGGCGCTGACGCTCGCCTCACGGCTGCTGGTCCTCAAGGGCGGGGTGCTCACCGGACTGCCCACGGCCGCGGAGCCGGAGCGGAGCACGTCGCCCCCCGTGCACGACCTGCCGTCGCCCTCCGTGTACGACCTGCGGACCTCGCGCGGCGGTGGAGGCTGGGAGCGGATCAGCGTCGGGCCGGACACGACGATCGGTGAGCACATCGCCGGGCTCGTCGCCGACGGCGTCGAGGTCACCGGCGTACGCCCGGTTTCCGCGGTCGCCGTGGACACCGCTGACGCCCCCGACACCATCGGGACCCTCGACGGCCGTGCGGGCGGCATCGGGGGCGTCGCACGGTCCGCCGTCGAAACCGCCATCCATCGACTCCTGGATGATTCCTCATGACCACGGATGGACTCCTCGGCGCCCTCCTCCTCCGCACCTGGCGTCATCAGGGCCGCCAGGCCCTGCTCGTACCCCTGGCCGCCGGGACAGGGCTCGTTGCCCTGCTGCTCGTGCTGCCGCACGTCTTTCCCGACGCGGTCCATGGAGAGCTCGTCGCCGCCGACAACGGTCTGGTCGCCGTGTCCGGTCTCCACTCCGACACCGCCCGTGCGCTGAGCACCGCGCTGCTCGTCGCACCCACGCTGCTCGGCGTGGCCGCCGCGCTGATCACGGGAGCGGTCAGCCGCGCCGTGATCTCCGGGGATCTCGTCGGCGGCTCCATGGAGGCGCTGCTGGCCACACCGGTGCGCCTGCGTTCCGTGTATCTCGCCTATACCGCGTGCGCGTTGATCACGGGCGCGCTGTCCTGGCTCGTCCTGGTCCTCTGCTTCACCGGATTCGCCTGGGCGTCCCTGGCGTTGGGCGGCAGCAGCGTGCATCTCAGTGCCGGCTACTTGCTGTTGGGGCTGCTCGTCCCGGCCGCGTCCGTGATGTGGGCCGCCGCCGCCACCGTGTTCATCGGCTTCCGCTGGCCCGCCGGACTGCGGCCGACGTCGGGGTTGGGCGGGGGACTCGCTCGGGCGGTCGCCCTGCTTCCCGCCCTGGGAGTGACGACGGCCGGGAGCGTGGCGCCGGACGCATACACGACGATGACGGACTGGTACGTGAGCGGCACCGTCGCTCTGGCGGCCGCACTGCTCGTGCTGCTGCCGCTGGTGTTCCGGGCGGAACGGGTGCTGGAATAGCGGGTTCCGCCTGGAACAGCGGTTCCGGGAGGGCCCCCCTCGGCCGCTCAGGGACGTGCTCGCCCGGTTTGCGCAAGTCAGGGCCGGAATCCCATGATGGGTACTTGATCATCAGGGGACCGCGGGGGCGACGGGGGCTACGGGGACAGTGGCGGGCAGACGGGTGGGCCGACCTGGTGAGGTCATCGACGCCAGGGACTCCAGGGACTCCAGGGGTGCCGACAGCAAGAGCGCCAAGGATGACAGAGACGCCGTGAGCGTGATCGACGTCGTGATCGTCGATGACGAGGAGCTGTTCCGTACGGGGTTGCGGATGCTCCTGGAGACGGCCGGCGACATTCGCGTGGTCGCGGCGTGCGAGGCGGACGGCGTGCTGAAGGCCGTCGCCGCCCACTCGCCCGACGTGGTGCTGCTCGACATCCGAATGCCTCAACGTGACGGCCTCGCCGTGCTCGAGGACCTCAAGGGGCGCATCCCGACGCCGGCCGTGGTCATGCTGACCTCCTTCAGCGCCGACGCGTACGTGGTGCGGGCGTTGCGCGCCGGGGCGGACGGGTTCCTGCTCAAGGACAGCGATCCGGACGACCTCATCCGCGCCGTGCGCGCGGCGGCGGTGGGCGGTGGACGGCTCTCCCCGTCCATCGCCACGGCGGTCGTGGAGGGGTACGCCTCCTCGCTCGGTGCCAGTACGGTTTCGGGCGCGGAATCGTCGGCGGGGCCGCGCGGTCGGCGGGACGCGATCTCGTCGCCGTCCGACCTGTCGGAACGCGACGCCGTGGAAGGCGACGCATCGGGGCGCGATGTCGTGGAACGCGGCGCATCGGGGCACGACGTCGTGGGACGCGACGCTGCCGGTGCGGAGCAGCGGGCCGCGTCGCGTGCATTGCGGGGGCGCCTGGCCCGGCTCACCGCCCGTGAGCGCGAAGTACTCACCTTGCTCGGCACCGGCCTGTCCAACCCGGAGATCGCGGAGCGGCTCGCCATCACTCCCGGCACGGCCAAGGAGCATGTCAGCGCCACGCTGGCGAAGCTCGGCACGGACAACCGGGTACGAGCCGCGGTCATCGCCTACCGGGCCGGTCTCTTCGACGGGCCCGGCGCCGCCCCCATGCCGGGACGCGCTGACGAAGCGCCCCCGGAACCGGCGCGATGACCCCCGCCGTGCCCCGGCTCCGGCCCTTGCGTCGCCGCTGTGCCACAGAGGCCGTCGTGCTGCTTTTCACGGGCATCGACCTGCTGGTGGAGATCCTCGAGGGCGAGAAGCAGCGGCCGGGCCCGTACGGGCTGGCGCTGACGGTTCTCGCCCTGGCGGCGCTGCCGTGGCGGCGGCGCCGACCCGTGCTGGTGCTGGCCCTGACGCTGCCCGCGCTCCCGGCAGGCATGCAACTGGCCTCCATGGTGGCTCTGGTCGCGGCGGCTCGGGTGCTTCCGCTCCTGCTGGCGTCGCTCTGCGCGACCGTGGTGTCCGGGAGCGAGCTCCTGGACCAACTACTGTGGCGCGACGGAACGTCGCACGCGCCCGGCGATGTGCTGGAGGCGCTGGTGTATTGCGCCGTGTTCGGGGCGGCGCCGGCCGCGCTCGGGCAGTTGCTGCGTTCCCGGGCACGCGTGGCCGAACAGGTCGTGGCCCTGCGGCGGAGCCAGGAGCGTGCCCTGAGAAGTGAACGAGCCACCGTTGAGGAGGCCGCGCGAGCCGCGCTCGCCCGCGAGATGCACGACGTGGTGGGGCACGAGATGAGCCTGATCTCGGTGAGGGCAGCGGTGCTGGCGCGGCGGGCCCCGGACGCGGAGACCCGCCATGAGGCCGAATTGATCCGAGCGGTGAGCCTGCGCGCCCTGGACGAGACCCGGCACTTGGTCAGAGCGTTGCGGGGACAGCGTCCCGAGGAGTCGATTGTGCCGATCGGCTCGCGCCTGGCCGACATCCCCGTCCTCGTCGAACGCAGCGGACTCACGGTGCGGCCTCTGATCGTCGCTCCGGGGGCAGAGACCCATTGGCCCGCCACAGTGGAACTCGCCGCCTATCGCACGGTGCAGGAGGCGCTGACCAACATACTCAAACACGGTGACGTCGAGGTCCCGGTCGCCCTGCGCGTCGAGTCCGTGGACGGCGATACGTGCCTGGTCGTCGAGGTCCGAAGCGGGCTGACCTGGGGCGCCGGGGGTGCGGCCGCGTCCGACAACACAAGGTCAGCCAACTTCCCCGAGGGCGGCGGCCATGGTCTGACCGGTCTGCGCGAACGCGCCCGCATCCTGGACGGCGCGCTCACCGCGGGCCCGACTCCGGACGGATGCTTCCTGCTCCGAGCCGCGTTTCCGGCCCCGGGACACGGGCTCATGGGACCGGAGAACGAACGTGGGCGTGGTCGCCGTCGCCCCGGGTGATGCTCGTCCATCCCGGCCACCGCATCTTCGAGCAGCCCGCCCGCCCCTCGTCGAGCGCCCGGACGACGTCACACCACAACAGCGAGCTTGCCCTGGAGGTGTCCCTCGAGGAGCCGGTGGGCGTCGGACACTTGGTCGTACGGGAACGTGCTTTTCATGCTCTTGATGCTCTTGGTGCCCTTGACCCTTGACGCGGGTGGGGCGCCGACGTGAGGGCCTCGCTCGGCGAATCGCCGGGATGGCATCCAGGAGCGGCAGGAGTTGGGTGACGTCGTGTCGGTTGCCGCCCGTGAGCGTGACGGCGAGCGGGGTTCCCTCGCGGTCGACGATCAGATGGTGTTTGGAGCCAGGACGTGCGCGGTCGACCGGTGAGGGGCCGACATGATCCCCCTTTTGAGAGCCCGGATGTGCGATCCGTCCGCGAAGCAGTCGTCCAGCTCCAGCAGGCCCTCGTGTCGAAGCTCGGTCAGCAGCGCGGCGTGCAGGCGTGGCCAGACACCAAACTCGGTCCAGTCCCGCAGCCGACGCCAGGCCGTCACACCGGAGCAGCCCACGGACTTCTTCGGAACGTCGCGCCAGGCGACACCGGTGCGCAGCACGTACATCACGCCGGCGAGTGCCACTCGGTCGGGAACGCCCAGGCGCCCGGGGTGGCGTCGTCGTCGGTCGGGGGTGGGCGGCAGCAGAGGGGCCACGCGTTCCCACAGATCGTCCGGAACAAGATCAGTACGCACCCGGACACCTTGCCCACCGTGACCGCCAACGGCAAGACCCGCAGCTCGACTTGGCCCAGAAAGCGCCTGGTGTGGTGAGGCGACGGGCGCGAGCCGGATCAGTTCAGCGACGGCGGGACCCAGGCGTGGTGACGCAGGATCATGTGTATGGCGACCCGGGAGGGTGTCAGTCGCATTGCCGTGTTCCGCAGGGTGACGGCCAGCGGGTGGGACAGTTGCTGGCCCATTTTCCCGGCCTGACGGGCGGCTGCTGCAACAGCCTGGCTCCGCGGTCGGCGTTCGTCGTCGTAGCGGGTGAGCGCGGCCTCGATGGTGGGCTCCGAATCGAGGGCGGCGGCCAGAGTGACCGCGTCCTCCAGAGCCTGGCAGGCACCCTGTCCGAGGTTGGGGGTCATCGCATGGGCTGCATCGCCGAGCAGTGCGATCCGACCGACCGCGTAGCAGGGGAGAGGGGTGCGGAGTTCGTTCACGTCGTGATGCAGCACGGCCTCGGGGCGGGTCGCGTCGAGCAGAGCGGGGATCGGGTCGTGCCAGGTGTGAAATCGTCGGCGCAGTTCGGTCAGCGGGTCGGCGAACCACGTCCCGGCGGGAAGGCCGAGGACGGCGTGCCATTCGGCCTTCCCGTCCAGGAGAGCGATGTGTCCGAACTCCGCCCCCCGGCCCCAGGTCAGCTCGAAGTCGGTACGCAGATCGACCGCGTGCTCAGTGATCGCGCGCAGCACCGTCGAGCCGCTGTGGACCGGGCCGGGGTGGTCTGGGAAGAGTTGGCCGCGGATGTTGCTGCCGGTACCGTCGGCCGCGACTACTAGATCGGCCTCCAGGACGGTGGTGCCGTAGCCGACGCGAACCGTTCCCGGGCCGACCTGCTCGACCGTTGCCGCTTCGGAGCCGATCGCCAGTGCCCCCGCGGGCAATGCCTCGCGCAGCAGTCGGTGCAAGGTGGAACGGGGGATGCCCATGATCGGTGTGCCCACCGCCTTCTCCAGTGCGGAACCGTCCATCCGGGCCAGCCAGCCACCTCGGGGCGTCCGGGTGCCACCGCTGTACTGGCCCCGCGACGCGCCCCGGACCGCCCCGCCGACGCGGAGTTCGTCCAGTGCCCGCAGGCCGTTGGCAGCCAATGAAATGCCTGCACCCGCATCCTCCAGCAAGGCCGAACGCTCAAGGACCGTCACGTCCCAGCCAATGCGGTGCAGGCCGATCGCGGCGGCCAGTCCGCCAATTCCCCCTCCGACCACCACTGCCGTGTTGCCCATGACGGAGCCCCCTTCTTCTACATCTGTAGAAGCCGACTCTAGCCGGAGTCTCTACGGGTGTAGAAAGGGGGCATGGCTTCGGATCGGCGCACACTCCTCGCAGACGCAGCTCTCGACGTCCTCGCCGACGAAGGGATGCGCGGTCTGACCCACCGCGCGGTCGACCGCAGAGCAGCCATGCCGCCCGGCACCACCTCGGCCTACTACCGCACCCGCGCCGCGCTGCTGACCGGACTCGTCGCCCGCCTCGTTCAACTCGACCAAGCAGAACTTCACGCGACGGCCGACAAGCTGCCACCCGTGCGTACCGTCAAAGAACTGGTCGACGGCTTGGTGACACTCACCCAACAGCGACTCACCGGCGAAGGCCGCCGACGCTCACTCGCCCGCCACGCTTGCGCCATCGAGAGTGTGCGCGACAAAGAGCTGCGCGAGATCCTCGTACCCCGCGAGAACGCCGGCCGCGAGACCGTCCGGCTGTTCCTTGCCACGCACGGCGCCACCGACGTTGAGAACCGCACCCATGCTCTGCTGACCTGCATCGACGGGCTGGTCTTCGACCGGCTGGTGAACGGCGGCGAAGTGCAACGCGAGGCACTCGAAGGCCTGGTCGCCTCCGCACTGCGTTAAGTCCCAGTCGTCCATGATTCCGCTCCAACCAGCCGGCAGCCCCAGCCATCTCCGCCGCTTAAGAACCTCATTCTGAAACGATCAGTAAGAGGTCGTTTTGCTCTTGAGTGTGTTGTTATCGGCTGCTTTTGTTCGCGCCTTGCGATGGTACGCATGTGATTGCCGGGCTCACCGTGCTCTTTGAGACGAGTGGTGTGACCCCTGGGATGTGAGTTGCCTTGCGTCTGTCTCATCCCAGGACACCCCGTCTGTCCTGCGCTTCCACGAAGCCGGACACACGCCTGGGCGCACGCCCCCGAACGGCGGTACGCCTACGGCATGACACCTCGTCGTGCGTATCCGAGTGATCTGTCCGATGCCCGCTGGGAGTTGATCGAGCCCGTACTGACCGCCTGGCGCTTCGAGCGCCGCGGCCGAGCTCTGGACTTCGGCCGACCACCGCGCCACGACCTACGGGAGATCATGAACGCGATCCTCTACGTGGACCGCACCGGCTGCCAATGGGCCTACCTGCCGCACGACTTCCCGCCCTGGCAGTCGGTCTACGGCTACTTCGCGCACTGGCAAAAGGACGGCATCTTCGCCCAGCTCAACGGCCTGCTGCGCGAACTCGTCCGCCAGCAGGAGGGCAAAAGCCCTCACCCGTCGGCCTGCGTGATCGACGCGCAGAGCGTGAAGACCTCCACCAGCGTCCCCGCCTCCAGCCAGGGCATCGACGCGGGCAAGAAGATCGTGGGACGCAAACGCAGCATCATCACCGACACCCTCGGCCTGCTGCTGGCCGTCCTGGTCACCGCGGCCGGCGTCCAGGACTCCACCGCCGGCCGCATCCTCCTCGAACAGGTGGCCGCCGATCATCCCAGCCTGCGCAAGGTCTGGGTCGACGGCGGCTACCGCAAGCATTTCATCGAGCACGCAGCCACCCTCGGCATCGACCTCGAAATCGTCCAACGCACGCCCGGGACCAGGGGCTTCACCCCAATCCGGAAACGCTGGGCGGTGGAGCGAACCTATGGCTGGCTGATGCTCCACCGCCGCCTGGCCCGCGACTACGAAACCCACCCGCACCGCTCCGAAGCCATGATCCACCTCGCCATGACCGACCTCATGGCCCGCCGCCTCACCGGCGAGAGCCCCATCTCCTGGCACGACCCGACATCAGCACACCAAAGCCGCATTCCGGGATGAAACAACAGGATGAAACGACCTCTAAGCCGAAGCCTCCGGCCAAGCCGGAGAAGCCCAAGCCGACCGACAAGCCCAAGCCTCCGACCGCAAAGCCGAAGCCTTCAACACCCCCGTCGAGCGGGGGCACTTACACGGTCACTGAGGGCGACTCACTCTCCTCGATCGCCAACCGCTTCGGGGTGAGCCTGAGCCAGCTCGCGAGCTGGAACCCCGGCCTGGCGGACACCCCCACCTGATCTACCCCGGCCAGAAGGTGAAGGTCCGTGGTGGCAAGGACGCGGCCACCCCGACTCCGACCGTCACGAAGGAGCAGAAGCCTCGTGAGCAGTCCCATCTCTGCACGCCCGTCTCGAAGCCTGTTGCGCCTGCGGTTCCAAAGCCCTCACAGGATGACCGCCTGGCCCGGATCGAGACGGAGTTGCGAGAGGTCTAGGGCAAGCTCGATGAGGTCTCCGGGAAGCTCGACAAGCTGACTCCACAGCCCAGTCGGAACCCGCCCGCCAAGCCCTCCGAGCAGTCGAAGCCGGACGCGAGCGACAAGCCCGTGCCTACCAGGCCGGCCGTGCCGGTCCATCCCGAGTTCTCGAAGCCGGCACAGGTGCCCGTCGTCCCCCAGCTCGTCATTTATCTGCTACTCCTCGAACTGCTTCACGACCTTGTCCAGGATCGGGAGCTTGCTCGGGCAGTGCTTCTTGCAGACGGCCCGGTAGGCGTCCTCCGCGGCTTTGTCAGCCCTGGCGTCGGTCACTCCATTGTCAACCGCGAGGACGCTGATGGTGATCAGGTCGGCGCTAACCGCTGCCACTGCGCTGGCCTCATCCTTGGAGTCGGAGCACATCTTCTTGACGGACAGGCTCCGAACCGGCCCGGCTCTTCTCGTGATCGGGTGGCCGGCTCAGAAGACGTTGTAGAGGATGACGTACACCCACAGCAGCTGAGGGATGAGAAAAACCCCCTCGATCACCCACATGGAACGGTTTGTGAACCGCTGCCCGGGTTCACCGTCCAGCCATTGCTTCAGCTGGACCCGAGCCGGGTTGAGAGGGTCGTAGACGAGCTCGACCGCCTCGCCCATTTCGATCGGCATTCCGTAATTGGGACGAGTCCGATGTATCGACCGCGCACCTGCGGCGCCCACGTACCTGATGGTCGAGATCGAGGAGTTCTCATCCCATGAAATGCCTATGCATTCACCGGCGACGGCAACTCCGCGTTCTTTCAGAATGCGGGCGCGCCTCCACGGCGCGATCACGAATGCATAGAAGAATGGCAGAGGGGAGAGAGCCCCTAAACCCATGAAGAGAATGACACCCACTGCGGTAACAAACCCCCCAAGAAACTCCAAAGAGAGAGTCATCTTAACACCCGGAAACACTTCCATCGCTGACCCGATTTACGAGGATGGCCCGTTATGTGTGCAGCCAAGGATCCCACTCTTCCATCCCCGGGCGACAGCGTCCCCGGCTGGCTCAATGACCTGGGCAGGCTGTATTTCTCCAAGGATGACGGCGTCCAGGTCAAGGCCAAGATCAATAGGCTGAGCGTCGGCATCGATTATCTGAAGGTCGCCATCGGTGCGGCCGCTGTCGGCCTCACGTTGGTCAAGGCCGACTTCACCGCGCTCAACGTGGACGAGAAGGGAATCGTCCTCTTCGGAAAGCAGAAGGTGACCTGGCCGCACGCCAGGGATGACAAGGCCAAGGGCGAGGCGGCCGAGAAGTACATTGTTAACCGCATGGCGAAGATCGACGCCCGAGTGAGGGAGATCGAATCCCTCCGACGGGCTGGTCAGAACACATACCTGCGGCGGGGACCGGTGGAAGCAAGCAAGCACAAGATCGAAGGCCAGTAGCTTCTTCTCGACCAAAATGCCAAGCATTTCAAATTGATCGTGAAGTTGCCAGAACGAGTGACAATCGTCAGTACTCATGTTGGCCGGATCAAAATTCTCAGGCGATCCGAATTCGCCGCTTGTGAGACGGCGTCGAAATATCCGCGCCGCCGACACGTGGTACTTCTCCTGGAAGGAGAGGAGGAGTTGCACGTTCCGCGACAGGCGGGCTTCCTTGAACTGCGAATAGGTGAAAAAGGAGGCGGTGATCACGAATCCAGTGCCAACTGCGGCACTCGCAGCCCCGATAGCCTTCCAGATCCCTCCCATGTCTGCAGTTAAACATTGGTTCGGGTTCGAGGGTAGACGTTACAACGCAAGTCCCGCGCTTCCGGCTGCGCGGCTTCTACTCCTACGGACAGGTCCGGCGACGAGAGCAGAGACTCACACGCCACAGCCGCACCTTGTTCACTCGCAGCCCTGCTGGCTGTACCCGCTCGAAACCGGGCAGGTCCCTGCGCCACTACACAGAGATCAACAACCACACTGCGTACACGAACACAAGAAGTGGACCAGAGCCCCAACTGACATTCACAGCCACACTGCCGCGGAGAAGGCGCTGGACACCGTGTCGTACGACCCGGCGCCCGCCTGGTGCTCGTGGATGTCACCCGCCGACCTGGCTTCGGACGGCGGCCGGTGCCTCGCCAATCTCGGTCAGCGCCGCCAGGCTCACCAACTCATGAACGAGGGCATCACCCTTCTGCCCACCACCCGCTCCAAAACCAAATCCGTTCTTCTGGCCTACCAGGCCGAGACCTACCTCCGCGACTGCGAACCCGACATCGCCGCGGAGACAGCCACACGCTCCCTCGACCTGGCCGACATGACCGACGCCCCCGGTGCGTGGCGATGATCCGTGACCTCGAACCGGCCTTCGCGCCGTACGCACACACGGCAGGCGTGGGCGAACTCCTCGAACGCCTCCGAGCCGTTGGCTGAGGCGCATTCACCGGCTTCTCAGTCCTGCTCACAAGGTTCAGACGGATGGTCGTGAATCGGTACGTACGAGGATGCCGTCACGCAGCGGGGCCCCGCCGGCCACGAGCATCCAGGGCTTCCGGTCGGCCCGAACAGGTTCGGCGGTGCTCGCGCGGAGGGCGGCGAGGTATTTGCGGACCGTCTGGTGGCTGCCGCGGTAGCCGCGGGCCTGGATCTCCAGGAACAGTCGGGTGCCGCTGCCCTCCCAGGCGTCGCCTGCGGTCTTCCGGTCGGCGAGCTGACTCTCTAATTCGGGCCGACGGATACCGTGGGGGTATGCACACCGACCTCTCTTGGATCGGCGAACACGCCTACGCCGACACGTCGTCTCGCGACACACCAGGTATGCGTGACGGGATCTCGTTGACCGCGATACGCGGCATTGACACGTCCACGTGGCTGGCCCGCCTGGGAGCTGTCACGACCGGTACGCCGGTCGCATACCGGGACTACACCGTCCCGGACGACGTCGAAGGGTCGCTCGCCATGGTCGGCACCAGTGGCGACTGGTCCTTTGTCCTGGAGGACGGGGACGCGGCCACAGTGTTCCTGGCCCAGTTCGACGACGATGACGTTCTGTCCCGTGAAGGGGAGGAGATGGTGTGCGTGACGCTCAACCGCCACGATGCGCCTGCCATGATCCTCTACTCCTCTCCGGCCGATGACCGGATAGCTTGGTCGGCTGAGTTCGCCACGGCCTTCCTGGACGGATACTCCGCGCTTCCCGAAGACACCGCGGCCCGCCTGTCCGTTCTTGACGACGGGCTCGCTGCTCACGGTGCCGTCCATGCCCGGCTCGCTCCTCCGGCCCGTCCGTGGTCGGAGATGGGCCTGGCGGACTGGGCGACGGCCGTGTACCGGGCCGTCGGCCGCGTGTTCGGCATCCGGATCGACCGGGACGCCGTCGAACAGGGACAGCTGCCCGCGGTGGTACTGCCGGAGCCCGTGTAGACGCGACCAGGACATACAGAGGGAGCGGCACGCCTGGCTGTCGGTCGCATCCTGCATCGCGCCCAGGTCGCCGTACTTGTTGGCCCAGCCGTCCTCGTCGCAGACCACGGCGCGGTTCTTGCCGTTACGGCCACCGGGCAGGTAGTAGAGCGGCGTGTTACGGGTCTTGACGCCCATGGTGTTCGGCAGCTTCTCCTGCAGCAGCCAGGCGTGGGCTGCGGCCTGCGGGAACTTGGCCGCGTTGAACGTGTACGTGGGGGCGACGTTAACGAAGACGCATCCGCTCTTGCCGAGGTTCTTCTTCGTGTCGCAGCGGATCATTTCGAGGTCGGACGGGTCGTCCATGCTCCACTGGTAGCCGACGTCCTGGACGCCGGGCGTGTTACCGGCTTGGAGGATTCCGGCGATGCGGAAGTCGAAGGTCCGCTCCTTCTCCGTGTCACCCCAGGTAAACGTGGTCCTGAGGTTGTCTTCGTGGGTGTCGGCGGCCGACGTCCACAGCGCCTTGCCGGGCAGTAGTGCGAACTCTTCGATGAAACGGGAGTGTTCGCCGATCGCGACGACGCGGGCGTCCTTGACGAGGTCGCGCAGCGGTTCCAGGTCGTCGAGCGGAGCCCGGGGGTCCAGGCTTGGGTTGATGCTGGCGTGCGAGCTGCGCCTGGCCGAGAACGTCGCGCCGCGGAAGTACACCTTGCCGCCGGAGAACGTCGCGTTGTCGAAAGGCACCACGCTGCCGGAGAACGTCGTACCGCTGAAGGACACCTTGCCGCCCGAGAACGTCGCGTTGTTGAAAGACACCACGCTGCCGGAGAACGTCACCTGGTAAAAGGACACGTGGCGGCCGGAGAACGTCGCGTTCTCGAAGTACACGTGGCTGCCGGAGAACGTCGCGCCGCCGAAGTCCAGATCGCCGTCGATGGCGACCTCAGTGAGATCAAGAGAGCAGCCCTGCCACGAACGGTGAGCGCCCTGGGGAACGCGGTAGTGGTCTCCGATAGGTCGCAGGATCGTATGCCGGACCTCGCGTAGTGAGCGATACCGGTCTTTCTTGCCCTGGTGGGCCTCGCGCTGTTCTTCGGAGGACGTGTCGCCGGGAGGGTCACCCGGGTCGAGGGGGAAGGGCAGGCGGAGGTAGGCGCACAGGACGTCGATGCAGGTCTGGCGCAGGCTGTCGTCGGGGGCGTCGTCGGCGAGGCCTGCGAGGGCGTGGACGCCGCCGAGGCTGACGGCTGGGGAGTCGGAGCCGAGCTTGTCGACGGCCTGGGAGAAGCGTTCGGTGTGGAGGCGGGTGGCTTCGCGGTGGGCGCCGGCCTCGTCGACGCGCTGGCGCCGGTAGGAGACGACCAAGGCGACGAGCGCGCCCGCCCCGGCGACCACCCCGAAGGAGAGCTTCACCAGGTCGAAGAACGTCTTAGCGTCGAGCTTCGCTGTGCTGTCGATCTCCTCGAAGTCGAACAGCACCACCAGACCGTAGAAGATGCCGCCCGTGACCAGGACCGCAGCGGCGAAGGCAAGGCCCAGCGCCCAGCCGACCCTCCACAGCCGCAACTCCCGATCATTCTGGGCAGATCGGGGCTTCCGGTTGGCTGTCATGAAGCTGAAGACCAGGATGGGAAGTCAGCGGTTGCAGCCCAGTCTGCCAGGCTCCTCACCGCACGTCGGCAAGCCCGCCTCCAGCTCCCCAGCCGCAAGCCAGACCAGCAGCGCTGTCTCATGAGACATGCCTCCCCCGCAGGACGGCGACCGCCGGTCTGCGGCACGAGCGACGTACTGGGCACGGTCGAAGTCGACATGCCGTTCCCCCTTCCGGTCCCACGACGTGTCGCGTTGCCGGTACGAGGCCGCGCCAGGCCGTCAGAATCGTGAGAACGCCACAACCATCGGCAGGCCCCTATCGAGACACACCCCGCCAGCCCAGCACCGACAACGCACCATCCCCGGCCAACAGCCGACACTGCGAAATTCAGACGCTCCGGTCAGAGATGTCATGAGTCAGACCCCAGACCCGGGACAGCACCCATCAGTCCTCCCGCCCGCCACAGCATTCCCATCCGGAAACAGGGAGCATGCTCAGTCCCAGCTCTTACGACATCGTGATCTGACACCGGCCGATCGTTCGCGACCCATTCACAACAGGTAGCCGAGCAGCAGTGCTACTCACGACGGGCACTCGATACGCTCGCAGACGCCGCATCCGTAGGACCGGCACCTGTTTGGCAGAGACCTCACCTGTCACATTGCTGTCACAGCCCCCCCCTATGAGCGGGGTACTGGCTGCCACTGTGTGACCAGGTGGAAGACCTTTCGGGCCGCATAGCGCTTGAGGCGACGGACGATTTCTCGGCGGGTCTTACCCTCCTTGATCCGACGCTCGCAGTAGCCCTGGCTGCGCGGGTCGACCCGCGGAAGGCAACGCGCCGCGCCTGCGCAATGCCCTCACGCCACGCTGGGCAGCACGCGGGTCCGGCCGGTGGCGCCGAGCCAGGCGGCCGAGGGCTTGGGGGTACGGACGAAGGTCTCGCGGTCTACGGCGATCAAGCCGAAGGTGGGCTCATAGCGGCCCCACTCGTAGTTGTCCAGGGCGCTCCAATGGAAGTAGCCGCGGACGTCGATGCCGTCGTTCATGGCGTCGGCAAGGGACGCCAGGGCGCCGGTGGTGTACTGGATCCGGCGGGAGTCGTCGGCGGTCGCGATGCCGTTCTCGGTGACGATCAGCGGGGTGTCGCCGCTGATGAAAGCGCTGTGCCGCACGGCATCGCCCAGTGCCTGCGGGTAGTACTCCCATCCCATGAGGGTGCGTTCCGCGTCCTCGGGCACGGGCAGTCGGCCGTTCGGGCCGATGAGAGTGCGGGTGTACGCCTGCACACCGAGCCAGTCGTCGCCGCGGGCGGCTTCGAGGAAAACGTCCACACGTGGATGCCGGAATGCCGCGGCGACCTCCTCGGATCCGGGCAGGGCCTTGCACACCAGGTTGGCTACGGACCAGCCGGTGCTTACGTGCGGGGCAAAGGACTTGACCGCTTCGACGGCTCGGGTGTGCGCCCGTACCAGAGCGTCGGTGGTGGCCTCGTCCGGAGCCGGCGGGTCCTCGGCGAAGTTCACGGCCTGGCCGGAGGCGAGGGCGGCCTGGGCGGCGGCCATGACGGCGACGATGTTGGGCTCGTTGATGGTGCACACGTGCGCCACGTCCGTGGCGAAGATCGGTGCGGCCGCGGTGAGGTAGCGGGCGAACAGCTCGTCCGATCCGGTGGCGGCCCAGCCGCCGCGCCGGGCGAACCACAGGGGTGTCGTGAAGTGGTGCAAGGTCACCATGGGCCGCAGGCCGCGTTCACGGGCTCCCTCGACCATGCGCCGGTAGTGGGCGATGGCGGCGCGGGAGAACTCGCCCGGGGCCGGTTCGATGCGAGCCCATTCAATGCTGAACCGGTAGTCGGTGAAGCCGAGTTCGGCCAGGAGATCCATGTCCTCGCGCCAGCGATGGTAGCTGTCGCAGGCGTCACCGCTGGGCTCTTTGACGTAGGGGATGTTGCCGTGCTCGAACTCCCACCAGTCGCTGTTGGTGTTGCCTCCCTCGATCTGGTGGGCGGCGGTGGAGGCGCCCCACAGGAATCCGTCGGGCAGACGTCGTGCATGCGTCATGAGTTGCTTCTCTCTTGTGTGTGGCCACGTGCGTGACCAGTCGCGGCGAGCAGGCGGAACGGCGGTCGGGAGGCGGTTGCGGGTGGCGCCTGCGTGGGTCTGAGGGGTCAGGTGGTGGGGTCGAGGGCCTGTTCGCGGCGCGCGTGCAGTTCGCTCTGGACTCGGGCCACGTCCTCGGCGTATGAGCGGTGCAGGAGCGTCAGGACAATGCCGTTGACCAGCATGAGAATGACGAGCGCCCACAGGAAGACGGTGCGGAGCCCGATCGCGTCGCCGAGGAAGCCGGCGCCGAGGCTGAAGGAGGCCCAGGCGATCGCCTCGAAGACGGAGACGTAGATGGCGAAGGCGGCGCCGCGCAGCTCGGGTGGAGTGATGGCCATGACCATGGGGCGATTGACGCTCGGGTTGATGCCTTGGGCCGCGCCCATGAGGGCGAAGAAGACACCGAACAGGGCGATGCTCCCGTAGTCGAACTGGGTCCCGAGATAGGCGAAGCCCGCAAAGGCGAACTGGGCCGCCTGAAGGACGGTGACCAGGCCGTGACGGGGGCTGCGCCGGGTGGCCCAGTCCGCCGCGAAGCCGCCCAAGAGCGTGCCCAGGAAGTAGCCGATGCCGAAAGGGAGCAGCACGATGGACGCCTTCTGCGTGCTGAAGCCGTACACGTCCACCAGGTATACGACGCCGAAGGTGCCCACCAAGAGATGTCCCGACAGGAGACGGGAGACCAGGAGGACGACCAGACTGCGGATCTTGAGGAGCGAAAGCGCCTTGGTCCAGGTGAGCTTCGAGTGGGCGTTGCGCGTGGTGCGGTCGAGGCCGGCGAGCTGTGCCTCGGCCGCACCCCGTCCCGGGTCGCGGAACCACAGCCAGATGGCGAGGCCGAGCAGAATGTTGAAGGTGCCGATGGCCCGGAGGCCCCAGCGCCAGCCCTCGTCGATGCCCGCCAGCTGGCCCTTGAGCGGGCCGATCACCGCGCTCACCAGGGAGACGGCGCCGTAAACCGCACCGATCGCGCGGCCGCGGGTCGATCCTCCGAAGAGGTCGCCGATGAGTTCGGTGATGATGGGGTGCGCGGCCGCGTAGCCGGCCGCCAGGATGGTGTAGAGGACGAGGAGCTGGGTGAAGTTCTGTGAGAAGCCCGCGGCCACGCCCCATACACCCCAGAGCCCGGTGGCCACGACGAGGACGCTCTTGCGCGACCAGCGCTCCGCCACCCACACCCACAGGGGCCCGGTGAAGGCGCCCGCTATCTTCCCGGCGGCGGTCAGTACGCCGAGCGAGCCCAGCGAGACCCCGAGGGACTGCCGGATCAACGGGAAGAGGCTGCTGACCAGGCTTGCCTCGGTGCTGTCGACCAGCATGGTGCCGCCGAGCAGGGACAACTGCCGCCAGCGTCCTTTCACCTGCACCTCGGGTTTAGGCAGGACGGGGCTCTGGCTAAGCTCTGACATCGGGCCGTCTCTCTTCTCTGTGACTTTCTTCGCGGGAGGTCTGCGGGAAGGGGAGGTCGTACGCCGGTGGCGGGGCTGCAACCCCGTCACCGGCTCAAGTGACCGCAGCTGTCTCAGAGTTGGGCGAGTTCCTCGGCGACCCTGTGGAGACTCGGGGGCGGGAACAGCGCACCCGCCATGGCGGCGACGTCGATGAGCGGTGTCGCGCCGATCATCTGCAGCAGCTCCGAGTCGGCGACACCGGGCAGGTGGGTGCGCAGCACCTCGACGGCGACCGGATCGGAGATCAGTGCCTTGAGTGGGGTGCGCAGCGAGAGGCGGCCCTGCGGATAGTCCTCGGCCCGCGGCAGTGGCTGCGCGGCACGCTCCGCCTGCTCACGCTGGGAGCGGACCAGCAAGTGCTGCTCGGTGACCGGTCCAAGGGCGGGCAGGCCGAGGCGTTCGTACTGGCTGGGCGGGGCGTCGTTGGCCCGCATCAGCTCCACCAGCAGGGTGGCCATGCGCAGTTCGGCTGCGTCGTCGATCAGCGGAGTGCTCTGGTCGGGGGCGGTTTCCAGGTCGAAGAGGAGCGTGCCGTGGTGGTAGGGGTTGACGAGGGTGCGGCCCGGCACACGCAGGGTGCGCACGTTCTTGGTGAATCCGAACGGCTCGGCCAGTTCCAGGTCCACAAGTTCGGCGGGTGAGAAGCGGCCCCGCATGTGGGTCGGCATCAGGGTGTGTTCGTACAAGGGCGCGTTGTCGGGTGAGGCGGGTGCCCGCATGTAGACGTAGCGGCCGTCCGTGATGTTGACGTGTCCGCCGTGGATGCCGAACAGGCCCGCCTCCCGCACCGGGGTGTCGTGGGCGACCGGGAGTGGCGCTCCCTGCATGTCGGTGGGACGGTCGACGCCGAAGAACTCCAGCAACGTCGGCGCCACGTCCACGGTCTGCACCAGCGCCGAACGCCGCTGGCCCGCGGCGCGGTTGCGCGGGTCCCAGGCGAACAGCGGCAGATGGACCAGTTCGTTGAACCATGGCTGGACGCTCTTGCCCCACCAGCCCTTCTCCCCCAGCAGCAGCCCGTGGTCGGTGTTGACGATCAGCAGGGTGTCGTCCCACAGCTCCAGCTCGTCCATGGTGTCCAGGACCCGGCCGAGCGAGTGGTCGCACATCGACAGGAGCGCCCCGTACTCGAAGCGGGCGTGCTCCACCTGGCCATCGGTCTCGACCACACGCTTGTAGTCGGGCCAGTCGAAGTGCGGGCCGTCGTAGTCGTGAGGGTAGAGGTCCTTGTAGGGCTGGTGGCTGAAGAACGGCTCGTGCGGGTCGAAGGTCTCGATCTGCACGAACCACCGGTCGGCGTCCTGGTTCGTCCGCACGAACTCCAGGCCCGCGTCGAAGGTGAGGGTCTGCGGGTGCCGGTCCTCCGTCGCCATGTGGGGCCGGTTCACCCAGTCCTGGCGGTAGGAGCCGAACCGCATCCGCTTCAGGTCGTCGGGTATCTCCGGGTCGGACACCTGGCCCTTCCAGGGGTCACCCTCCTGGCCGCGGAAGAACTCCCAGGTGTTGTAGCGGCTGTGGTAGGTGGCGCCGCCGTCCTCCCAGTAGTGCGGGTGGTCGCTGACGAGGTGGGTGTAGACGCCGTTCTGCTTGAGGAGTTCGGGCATCGAGTCGTCGAACGGCTCAAGGGGGCCCCAGCTGCGGTGCAGGAAGTTGTGCCGCCCGGTGTGGATCTCGCGGCGGGCCGGCATGCAGGGCATCGACCCGGCGTACGCATTGTCGAAGGTGACGGCCCGCTCCGCGAGGCGGGCGAAGTTCGGTGCGTGGGTCCAATCGCCTCCGTACGGCGGCAGCATGTGCCGGTTGAGGCTGTCGAACATCACCATGATCGCCCTCATCGGACGGGTTTCCCTTCTGTCAGGTTGCGCAGAGTCCGCTGCAGCCAGGCGACCCAGCGGTCCATGGCGGCCGCGCCGAGCGTGTGGAGGGCCTCGTGGACCTGCAGGTCGAGGTCCTGGTCGAGGCCGGGTGCCGGGTCCTCGTAGTGCAGGGTGCGGTCGCGGTCCCGGTTCTTGGCGATCTGCGCGCGGCGGTGATCGAGTTCGGTTCCGACGATCCGGATCGCGGCGTCCTTGTCGAGGGGCGCCGCGACGCTGAACCGCGCGAGGAAGTCGATCTCCTGGAAGCGGCTGGGCGGCTCGTAGGGCGAGCGCACCCATTGCAGGAGGACCTCGCGCCCGCGCGGCGTGAGCCGGTACACCTTGGCGTCCGGGCGACCTTCGCGCGCGTCGACGTCGTGGCGCACCCAGCCGTCGGCCTCCATCTGCCCGAGCTTGCGGTAGATCTGGCTGTGGTGGGCTCGCGTCCACAGGAACTGCCCCTCGACCTCGAGCCACTTGCGCAGGTCGTACCCGCTGTAGGGGCGACGGGCCAGCAGGCCGAGCAGGACGTACTCGAACTTCACGGACGTGGACTCCCTTGTGCGGAAGCTGTGTGCGACATTTATATGTGCACTTTCACCTAGGTGAGAATTCATATACTCACGTCATGGAGACGTCAATGGGATGTTGCGTACCGGAAACCCGGATCTGCTCCACCGGCCCGCTGCCCGCCCCGGCCGGCGTGCCGCCCACGCATCCCCAAGTTGGCCTGCCCGGCGGCGAGTTTCTAATGGGCGACTCCTTCGGCGAGGGCTATCCGGCGGACGGTGAACAGCCGGTGCACCCTGTGCGCGTCACCCCGTTCGCGATCGACGTCACGACCGTGACCGTGGCGATGTTCCGGGCCTTCGTCGACGACACCGCGTACGTGACCGTCGCCGAACGGGAGGGCCACTCCGCCGTGTTCCACCTGGCCGTCGCCGCCGAGCGGGCCGACATCATCGGGAACGACCCCGCCGCCCCCTGGTGGCTGGACGTACGGGGAGCCGACTGGCGCCACCCCCATGGACGGCTGTCCACCGCGGAGCCGGACCACCCGGCGGTGCACGTGGCATGGGACGACGCTCTGGCGTACTGCGCGTGGGCGGGCCGCCGACTGCCGACCGAGGCCGAGTGGGAGTACGCGGCCCGCGGCGGACTCGAGGGCCGCCGCTTCGCATGGGGAGACGAACTCATTCCCGAAGGACGGTGGTTGTGCAACATCTGGCAGGGAACGTTCCCGTACGCCAACACCGGAGCGGACGGCTGGCTGGCGACCGCGCCGGTCCGCACGTACCCACCCAACGGCCACGGCCTGTATGAAGTCGCCGGGAACGTCTGGGAGTGGTGCGCGGACTGGTTCGCCCCCGACTACTACGCCCGCTCCCCCACCGCCGACCCCAAGGGGCCGCGGAGCGGCGAGCGCCGTGTCATGCGCGGCGGCTCCTACCTGTGCCATCACACCTACTGCCACCGCTACCGCGTGGCCGCCCGCTCGGCCAACACGGCCGCCTCCAGCAGCGGAAACTGCGGCTTCCGGACGGTCGCCGCCTGAGGGGTGACGCCGGGGTCAGAAGGTCTCCTTGCTCCCCGTGCCCGTGGCCGACCTCACCGTCTCGACCAGTTCCTGTACGTCGTCGAAGCCCAGGGGGACGATCGGGAGCCCGGCGAGCTGGCTGAGGCGCATGTTGGCCACCATCCGGTGGCGGGGACTTCCCTCCTTGGGGTAGGCGTCGCCCATGGACTTCTGGATCCGGCGCAGCAGTGCCTCGACGGCCGGGCCGCCCACGGGGTGGGCGAGCCACACCTCGACGGTCGAGTCGGCGTCCGGCTGCTCGGCGTAGGTGTCGCCGGTGACCGGGACCGTCGCGCTCAGCCGGATGTCTCGGCTGGAGGCCCCGACGTCGATGCGGTGGTCGGCGTCCTCGACGAGCCAGGTGTCGGCTGCGGTGTCGAAATAGGCGAGGTCGGCGCGAGTGACACGGACGGTGACGTCCTGGGTCTCGCCAGGCGTGAGCCACACGGTGGCGAAACCCTTCAACTCCCTCACTGGGCGCCGGGCCCGCTCCCCCGGCGCGGCCACGTACACCTGGACGACCTCGTGACCGGCCCGCTTTCCGGCGTTGGTGACGGCCACGGTGACGTCGATCCCGGCGGCGTCCGAGGCGACCCGCAGGTCCGCGTAGGCGAAGGTGGTGTACGAGAGGCCGTGCCCGAAGGGGAAAGAGACCGCCATGTCGCGGGCATCGTAGTGGCGATAGCCGACGAACAAGCCCTCGCTGTACCTGACATGACCCTTCTCGCCCGGCCAGGCCAGGTACGCCGGGGTGTCGGCGAGGCGCTGCGGGATCGTCTCCGCGAGACGCCCCGACGGGTTCTCCCGGCCGAACAGCAGATCAGCGGTGGCCGAGCCGCCGGCCTGACCGAGCAGCCAGCCCTCCAGGACGGCCGGTACGGCATCGATCCACCCGGCCAGGCGGACCACACCACCGTTCGCGAGAACCACGACGGTGTTCGGGTTCACCGCGATCACTGAGGCGAGCAACCGGGTCTGCTCGACGGGGAGTTCGATGTGCTCACGGTCATAGCCCTCGGACTCCAGGCTCGGCGGAAGACCGAGGAAGAGCACGGCCACGTCCGCGCTCTCGGCCGTACGGACGGCCTCCTCGTGCAGCGCGACCGCGTCGGCGTCCGGAGCGTCGACGGGGAAGCCGGGAGCAAAGGAGATGTACGCCGCGGGCGCGGCCTCACGGAGCGAGGTCAGTGCGTCGTCGAGCCGGATCGGGGTCACGCGCGAGCTGCCCTCGCCCTGGTAGCGCGGCGTGCGCGCGAACTCGCCGATGACCGCGATGCGTTGGGGGGCGGCGGGGTCCAGGGGGAGGAGTGCGCCATCGTTCTTGAGCAGTACCGCCCCGCGCGTGGCGACCTCGCGGGCCAAGTCGTGGTGGGCGGCCGGGTCGAAGGCCGCGTCGGGGCGCACGTGCGCGGCCGTCTTGCGGGCGAGTGTCACGATCCGGGCGGCGCTGCGGTCCAGTGCTTCCGCGGAAAGTTCACCGGATTCCACGGCCGTGACGACCCGGGCGGGGCCGGCGCCGGAGGAGGACGGCATCTCCAGGTCGAGCCCGGCGGTGAGGGCCCGCGCCCGGTCGACGACGGCTCCCCAGTCTGAGACGACCACGCCATCGAATCCCCATTCATCGCGCAGGACGTCCGTCAAAAGCCACGGATTCTGTGACGCGTGCACTCCGTTGACCCGGTTGTACGCGCACATGACGGTCCAGGGCCGAGCTTCGGTCACCACGCGGCGGAAGGCCGGGAGATAGATCTCGCGCAGGGCCCGTACGTCGATGTCCGCGCTGACCGACATGCGGCCGGTCTCCTGGTTGTTCGCGGCGAAATGCTTGACCGAGGCCCCGACACCCTGCGCCTGCAGTCCCTTGACCCAGGCCGCACCCAACACCCCACTGAGCAGCGGATCTTCGGAGAAGTACTCGAAGTTGCGGCCGCACAGCGGGCTGCGCTTGATGTTGACGCCCGGTCCGAGCAGCACGTGCACACCGTGTGCGAGGCACTCGCGGGCCAGCGCGCCGCCGACCCGCCCCGCAAGGTCGGTGTCCCAGGTGCAGGCCAGGGTGACGGCCGGCGGAAAGCAGGTGGCCGGAGCGCTGCCGTTGATGCCCAGATGGTCGGCCTGGGTGTCGTTCTGCAGCCGCAGTCCGTGGGGGCCGTCCGAGAGGCGGAACGCCGGGATCCCGGCGTCGGGGAGTGCGGCGGTGTGCCACCAGCCCGCGCCGGTGGTCAGATCTGCCTTCTCGGCAAGGCTCAGCCCGGCCACCGTCTCGCCGGGCGTCTGCGCCGACAGATTCGGGTTGTTCATGCTTTCTCCTTGGAGCGTTGCGGGTTGATGCGCGGTGCGGACGTTGCGGTGGTCGGCGGCGGTCAGCGGACCCCCTTCACTCGCAGGACCGCCACAGCGCCGAGCAGGCCGAAGGCCATGGCGAGGGGGAAAAGCGTCCGGTACCCGCCGAGCCAAAGGACGACGGCTCCGGCGATGGCGGGAGCAAGGACCTGCGGCAGGGTGGCCGCGACGTTCACGACGCCGAGGTCGCGGGCGAAGGACCGCTCGGATGGCAGCACTTGAGAGATGAGGGCGGTGTCAACGCCCTGGAAGCAGCCGAAGCCGATGCCCACCAGGAAGGCCATCGCGGTCATTCCGGTCATGGTGGGGACGGCGAAGGGGATGAGCATGGCGCAGCCGACGACGGACGCCGAGGCCACCACGAACACCTTCCGCCGGCCGAGTCGGTCCGACAGGGGCCCACTGATGGCGGCGGCCGGGAGTAGCCCCGCCACGGCGCTCAGCGCGAGTGCGGGGACGTGGTCGATGGCCTCGTCGTGCAGGCCGATGTAGTCCTGGAGGATGTAGAGCTTGTAGCCGATGACCAGGAAGTACGACAGGTTGGGGCACAGCCTGCCGATGAACACCCAGAAGAAGTCGGGATGTTTGCGCGGGTTCGGCAACAGAACCCCCAGGAACTCGCGGGCCCGGAAGGGCTCTTGGGGTTCGTTCCAGCTCGGGCGGTCCGGGTTGAGGGTCACGAGGACGACCGCCAGGGTCGTCGCGAGCGTGGCGAGCACTACGTACGCAGTGGTGACCCGGTCCTCGAAGACGGCGGCAAAGACCTGGCCGAGCAGCGAGCCGCACATGGCGCCGAGGCCGAAGACGGTGGAGAACAGGCCCCGCTTCTGCGGCGGCACCCGATCGGGCATGACGGCCGAGAGCGGGCCCATCGCGAAGTTGTAGCCGATCTGCACCAGGCACCAGAGGGCCAGCGTCGCCGGTATGGAGCGGGTGAACGCCATGCCGATCAGGGCCAGGCCACCGGTCGCCGTGCCGGCCACGATCCAGGGCCCGCGCCTCCCGAAGCGGCTGCGGGTCCGATCCGAGACGGCTCCCGCGACGGGCTGGGCGCCCATCGCGACGAGCGCGCCCACCGTGGTGACGATCGCGAGCGTGCCGACCTTCGCTTCCTCACCGGCCGTGCGCTGGATCTGGAGGGCCAGGAGGGTGCCGGGGACGGCTCCCCATACGAGGGCGATGCCGAGGTTGGCGGGGCCGATGCAGGCCATGAGGCGCCGCAGCGCCCGGCCGTCGACCTGCGGGGCCGCTCCCGCCGGATCGGCAGGCAACGCGGAGGGAGCACGGAGCTCCCGGGGGGGTCTCGCCATCGGGACCTTCTCTCGGTGGGCCGCACCTGCGACTGGCGAGAAACAGTACGGCGTACTGTTTTCGTAGACAAGGGTTTGCGCAGGCGGAATAGGGTGGGCGCGTGAAAGCCAGAAGCTCCTACCCCAAGGGGGTCGCCAAGCGCGAGGAGATTCTCAAGGCCACCCTTGAGATCTTCGGCCGCGAGGGCGAGCGGAACACCACGCTGCGGATGGTCGCCAAGGAGAGCGACATCAGCCTGACCGGATTGATGCACTACTTCGAGTCCAAGGACCACCTGCTGACCGAAGTCCTGCGCGCCAGCGACCGGGCGGCCGAGGCCCGCTTCCACGGCCCGGACGCCGTGCGTGATCCGGGCGAGTTCCTTGCTCGGGCCCTGACGGCGAACGCCGCCAACTCCGCCCGCGTACGCCTCTACGTCACTCTCGCCGCGGCCTCGACCGACCCCGCACACCCGGCCCACACGTACTTCAGGGAACGCTTCGCCCTGCTGCGGGCCACGATCGCCGAGCACGTCGCGGCCGAGCAGCGGGCCGGCCGGGCGAGTGCCGGGCTCGATCCGCACTTCACCGCCTCGGCCCTCGTCGCGGCGTCCGACGGCATCCAACTCCAGTGGCTGAGCGACCCCGGCATAGACATGGCCGATCAGGTCCGCCGCGTCTGGCGGATGCTCGTGGCGGCGCCCAGCCCGTCGGACCCCGCCGCATCACGCACTACGTAGCACCTCAGCCATGGCCCGCCACGCCGTGCCCCGTCACCGCGCGGGCGTAGGCGCGCAGGGCGGTGATCACTTCGGCGCGGGAGCGGCGGCCTGCGAGGACTTCCATCTGGTAGCCGTCCTCCATGGCCACGAAGCTGGCGGCGAGCAGGCGCGGCGGGTCCTGCAGCATGAAATGCCCCTGAGCCTGCCCCAGGACCAGGATTCCTGAGTAGACGGCGATCTGACGTTCCGTCAGCGCACTGTCGAGGGCCGCGGCCTTGGCGTCGCGCAGGCAGCGCGGCCAGTACTCGAAGAGCAGCCGGGTCAGTACGTCGTCGGGTCCGCTGGCGACGCCCTTGTCGATGCAGGCTCCGAGTTGGTCGCGGGCGTCGGCGAAGTGACTCGCGGCCTCTTCGCGTTCCCGGCTGTAGCGCTCGATGGCCTGCTGATAGGCCGCGTGGACCAGAGCGTCCAGGTCGCCGTAGTAGAGCACCGCGGCGGGGGTGACCCCCGCCTCTTCCGCGACATCACGCAGCCGCAGCCCCTCAAGGCCACGCGCCACCAGAGCGCGCTCCACCGCCTTGCCCAGCTCGGCCCGACGGGCCTCCTTGCTGCTGCCCTTGCTAGCGGCCACGCCGATCCCCTCACAGTTCCGTTACATCAAGATTTAACGATAGCCCGAGAACTATTGACCAGCCAGCTCCTCAGGTCTTAAATCTGCGTTTAACAAACCTGCGTCCCACGGAGGCACCATGCCCAACCCAATCGACGCCGGGGCCAGAACGGGACCTGCGCCCGGCTCGGGCAAGGGGCTGCGCGGGGGCTCGGTGGGCCTGCTCGCGTCGGTCACTCTCGGGCTGTCCTGCGTCGCCCCGGCCTACAGCATCGCCATCACCCTCGGCTTCGTGACCCTGACCGTCGGGAACCTCGCGCCGGCCGCACTCCTGCTCGGCTTCGTCCCGATCCTGCTCACCGCGTTCGCCTTCCGCGAGCTGAACCGCGAGATGCCGGACTGCGGCACCACCTTCGTCTGGACCACGCGAGCGTTCGGGCCACTGACCGGCTGGCTCACCGGCGGCTGGGTGGTTCAAGTCGCCACCCTGATCGCGATGACGGCCCTCTCCCAGGTCGGCGCCACCTACCTGCTGCAACTGCTCGGCCTGCACTCCCTCGCCGGCAGCAGCCTGGCCGTGACGATCACCGCGGTGGCTCTGCTCGCGGCGGTCACCTCGATCGCCTACCGGGGCCTGCATCTCGCGGCGTCCGTCCAATACGTACTGCTCGGCCTGCAGTTGACCGCCCTGCTCGGATTCGGGGCCGCCGCCTTCGCCCGCCACGGCGCCACCGCCCCGTCCCTGACCTGGCTCAACCCCTTCGCCTTCGACGGCTTCGGCCCCTTCGCCGAGGCGGTGATGCTGTGCCTGTTCATCTACTGGGGCTGGGACGCGCTGATCACCGCGAACGAGGAGACCCGCGACGGGGAACGCGTCTCAGGCCAGGCCGCCGTCATCTCCACCCTCGTACTCCTTGGGACCTATCTGTTCACCGCCTTCGCAGCGATCAGCTTCGCCGGCACCGGCACCGGCGGCACCGGGCTCGCCAACCCCGACAACGCCGCCGACATCCTGTCCACCCTCGCCCCACCGGTCCTCGGCACGGCACCGGCCAAGGTGATGCAGCTGGCCGTCTGCGTCTCCGCGGTCTCCGCCCTGCTCACCAGCCTCGTCGGCTCCTCCCGCGGCACTCTGTCCATGGCCGCCCACGGCGCCCTGCCGTCCGCCTTCACCCGCATCCATCCCCGGCACCGCACCCCCGGCTTCGGAACCGTCTTCATCGGCTCGACGGCCGCCTGCCTGCTCGTCCTGCTCACACTCGTCTCCGCCGACTTCCTCGGCGACGCCATCTTGTGCATCGGACTGCTGATCGCCTGCTACTACGGCACCACCGCGCTCGCCTGCGTCTGGTACTTCCGCAGGCGGCTGCGCAACTCGCTCCGCGACCTGTTCCTGCGCGGGATCCTGCCCCTGCTCGGTGGGCTGATGATGCTGGCCGCCTTCGCCCGCAGCGCCCACGACATGTACGACCCTGCCTACGGCAGCACCTCCTTCCACGGCATCGGCGGCGTCTTCCTCCTCGGCGCCGGCTCCATCGCCGCCGGAGCCCTGGCCCTGGCCGTCGCCCGCACCCGCTTCCACTGCTTCTTCCGCGACGGCCGCACCACGGTCGCCGAACTCACCATCACCGAGGACTGACCTACTCATGCGCACGCTCGCCATCGCCGCCCTGCAGACCACCCCCGTACCCCACGACCTCGAGGCAAGCTGGCAACGCTTCGCCGACCAGCTCCGCACCACCCGCGACCTGTTCCCCCACGTCCAACTCGTCATCGCTCCGGAGCTTCTGCTCGCCGCGGAAGGCGTCCTGCTCCAGCCGGCCGCCGACGACTGGATGGAGCAAGCCGCCGTCGCGATCCCGGGCCCGCTCACCGACCGGATCTGCGCCCTGGCCACGGAGACCGGCCTGTGGCTGGTGCCGGGAAGCGTGTACGAGCGCGCCGAGGACGGGCACATCTACAACACCGCCCTGGCCGTCTCACCGAAGGGTGAGATCGCCGCCCGCTACCGCAAGGTCTTCCCCTGGCAGCCGTACGAGAAGTCCACCCCCGGTCACGAGTTCACCGTCTTCGACATCCCCGGTGCCGGCCGCGTGGGCCTGGCCATCTGCTACGACGGATCGTTTCCCGAAACGGTGCGCCAACTCGCCTGGCTGGGCGCGGAGATCGTCCTCCAGCCCACCCTCACCCCCACCCGCGACCGGGAGATGGAACTGGTCTGCGCGCGGGCCAACGCCTGGACCAACCAGGTCTACGTCGTCAACGTCAACGCCGGCGACCCGGCCGGGGTCGGACAGAGCGTCATCGTCGACCCAGAGGGCACTGTGCGCCAGCAGGCCGGCCCCGGCGAGGAAATCCTCGTCGACGTCCTCGACCTCGACACCGTCACCCGGGTACGCAGCTACGGCTCCGCGGGCATCAACCGCCCATGGACCCAACTCGCCCGCTACGGCGAGTCGGTGAAACTCCCGATGTACGGCGGCAGCGGAATCCACACACCGGACTGGCTCAAGGGCGAGGCCCCGTAACAGGGGACCGCCCCGTAGGAGCCGGTCCCTTCCACTCCGGCCCTCCTCACCACACCCAACCCCCTTGCCCACTTCAGCAGATCCCGGTCCCCGGCCCCGATGGGCGGGAACTCGGCCGATCAGCCCCGCGCCAGCGGCCCCTCAGGCCGACAGGGGTCAACATCTGTCACGTCCGTGTCACCAACAGCGCCGACGCACCTGGACCACGAAAGCCAAACCCGCGTGAACAGCATTGAATTGGACCCTGTGGACACCAGAAGACGGTTCTGCCTACCTGCGCCATGTGGTACCGCGAGGCCCACTCGCTAGCACCACTGAGCCCTTTCCAACCTCCCATGACGGCCGGGGCAGTTGGGCTGACAGACAGATGAAGCCCCTGGTAGATGGGTTTTCGACCAAGAGAACCGTCTCCACCAGAGGCTTCGCATGCTTGTCTACCCGTCCGGCGTCGACGTGTCCAGCGCTGCCCTGCGCTTCCTCGCCGCCCGGCTGAGGGAACACCGCCGCGCTCTCGGAACACGATGGCGCCGCCTGAACGCGGGCCGACAGGCCCTGCTCACCCTCGCCCACCTGCGCAACGGGCAGCCCTACGCCCAGCTCGCGGCCGGATTCGGGATCGGCACCGCCACTGCCTACCGATACATCACCGAGGCCGTCAACCTCTTGGCCGCCCTCGCTCCCACCCTCACCGAAGCCGCACGAGCGGCGTCGACGAAGGCGTACGTGATCCTGGACGGGACACTCCTGCCGATCGACCGAATCGCCGCCGATCGCCCGTTCTACTCGGGCAAACACAAGAAGCACGGCATGAACGTGCAGGTCATAGCTGATCCGCAGGGGCGTCTGATATGGGCTCCACCAGCCTTGGCGGGCGCCGTTCACGACGTCCGTGCCGCGCGCGAGCACAGCATCATCGAGGCACTCGCCGAGGCCGGCATCGCTTGCTGGGCAGACAAGGGCTACCGGGGTGCAGGCGGCACGGTCCGTCTCCCTTACCGCGGCCGATGGGACAGCCTCTCCACCGGCCAGCAGGCCGTCAACAGGTCCCACGCAAAGATCCGTGCATTGGTCGAGCAGGCCATTGCCACCCTCAAGTCCTGGCGACTCCTGCGCAAGCTCCGCTGCTCGACGACCCGGATCACGAGCCTCGTCCAAGCCGTCCTGGCCCTCCAACTCGCCGCCTCGGGCTGAGATCAACCCGCAGCATTGACCAGGTCCGTCAATTCGGCCTCGGTCATGCCCGCCCGCAGACGAACGTCGAACGTGTAACCCTCGTCGCAGAACACCAGGTCAAGGTCCGGGAGTGTCAGCCCGCGGAAGACGATCGCCAACCAGATCGCGTCTTCCTCCGAGACGTCCATGTACAGGCAGGTATCGTCCTCGTGCAGATACGCCTCACCTGGGCCGTTCTCCGTCTCAAACTGCCATACGAGGCTGCGCACTTCACTGCGGTGAATAGAGTCGATCTCAGCCTCAGACCCTCGGGCACGGATCGCTTCTGTCAGCGCTTCTCGATCGATGCGCCATCCGCCCACATCACCCTCGACCACCGCCAAGAACGTCATAGCCAGGGTCTACCAGACGTCCGTGACACAGCGTCGATCGGCTGCCGCACGAAGTTGGAATGGGCTCACTATCGGCCTTCTCGTGATGGTGGCTGAGGTCGCCCGAAAATCGCCCGGCCGGTGGGCAGCATGGCCAACAGCGCTGCGCCGTGGACGAAGTACGGCCGCAGCTTGAAGAGTTGCTGTTCTCCTCGGTGGAGGACGTGTTGGTGGAGTCGATCACGGTTACCGACGCGGTGGTCCGGGTCGAGGCCCGGACCACGGTCCGGCAGGTGGCCTGCCCGGGGTGCGGGTGCCGGTCGGGGCACGTACACGGTTCCTATCTGCGGTTTCCTCATGATCTGCCATCGGTCGGCAGGCTCGTTGTGGTGGCGTTGAGAGTGCGGCGGTTCGTCTGCGGAGAGGAGTCCTGTCCACGCAGGACCTTCGTCGAGCAGGTCTCGGGGTTCACGCGCCGGTTCGGCCGTCAAACGGAACGGCTGCGATCGACGCTCGTCTCGGTCGGACTCGCGCTCACGGGCCGGGCCGGAGCCCGAATGGCGGACGTCTTCGGCACTCCGGTCAGTCGCAACACCCTGCTGAGACTGGTCGCTTCGCTCCCGGAGCCGCCCGCCGTCGTGCCCCGCGTGGTCGGCGTGGACGAGTACGCCCAGCGCAAGGGCCGCATTTACGGAACCGTGCTCATCGACGTCGAGACACGCCGCCCCATCGACCTCCTGCCGGACCGGGAGGCGGACACGCTCGCGGCCTGGCTCGCCGAGCGCCCCGGCATCGAGATCATCTGCCGCGACCGGGCCCCGTTCTTCGCCGACGGCGCCACCCGCGGCGCCCCGCAGGCCCTCCAGGTCGCCGACCGGTGGCACCTCTGGCACAACCTGGGTGAAGCCGCCGAGAAGTGCGTCTACCGGCACCGCGGCTGCCTGCGCCCGATGCCTGCGGCGCCGGACGCACCGCGGGAGACGGAGGAGCCGACGGTGTCGTCGCCCTGGCCGACGGGCCACCGGTTCGCCGAACGAACCCGCGCCAAACACGCGACCGTTCACGCACTCCTGGCCGCGGGCCACAGCAAGGGATCCGTCGCCCGACAGCTCGGCATGGGCCTCAACACCATCCTGCGCTTCTCCCGCGCCACCACCCCGGAGGAGCTGTTCACCGGCCAGTGGCGGAACCGTGTGACCAGGCTCGATGGATTCAAGCCCTACCTCGACCAACGGTGGCAGGACGGCTGCACCAACGCCTGGAAGCTCTGGGAAGAGATCCGCGAACAGGGCTACCCGGACGGTTACAGCAGCGTCCGCGACTACGCCAAGAAGACTCTACGGGGCAAGCCTCAGCCCATCGGGCCCCGGCCACCGTCAGCCCGCGCCGTGTCCCGCTGGATCCTCACCCACCCCGACGCCCTGGCCGAACACGACCAACTTCAGCTCAAGACGGTCCTGGCCAACTGCCCCGAAATGACCGCGCTGGCCGAGCACGTACGCTCCTTCGTCCGCATGGTCACCGAGCTGGAGGGAGACCGACTGCCGGAGTGGATCGAGTCCGCCCGAGACACCACCGACCTGCCCACCTCAGCCGGTTCGCTCAGCACCTCGAACGCGACCTCGACGCAGTCATCGCCGGTCTCACACTGTCCTGGAACTCCGGCGTCGTCGAAGGCCATGTCAACCGGATCAAGATGCTCAAGCGTCAGATGTTCGGCCGCGCCGGATTCGCCTTGCTCCGCAAGCGAGTTCTCCTCGCTCCGTGACCGATGTCAGTGGCTACTGGAATGCTGCCTTCCCCAGCGATACCGATATCAGGAGCAGCGCATGGGAACGTGGGGAACCGGTCCGTTCGACAGCGACCTGGCCGAAGACTTCGTCGATGGACTTGAGGGGCTGTCTTCCCAACAGATCATCAATGTGCTCGCGCAAGCGTTTCTACGCGTCACGAACGCCAAAGCCCGTGTGGACGGCGGAGATGGCATCCAAGCCGTCGCTGCTGCGGCCCTCGTCGCCAGCGCCCTCCCTGACGCCCGGATTCATATCGACCCTGATGACGGCCCCAAAGAACCCCTGCCGGAGCTTCCGGTGTCGTTCCGGGCGGCAGCCCTGCTCGCGCTCCAACGGGTACTTCAAGATGGATCAGAGATGGCAACAGGTTGGGTGGACAGCGACGACGCCGACCAGTGGCGCCACGAAGTCCAACAAGTGATTGACGCCCTGGAACCACCCACCAATCACTCCAAGTGACCGCCTCACAGGAAGTGGGCCAGAGCCTTAGTTGCGAAAGCAGTTGTCGATGAGTTTGAGCAGCACTTACCGATCTTCGGCGCATTCGTTGTTCAGCAGTTTTGACGGCAGCCGAGAGTAGGTGAGTCGGCCCGCCCTGCAGTCCGGCTCCGTGTGGTCGCTAGGTTCGGATCATGACGATCACGTGTGAGTGGCGAGGCGACGTCGACAACTCAGCTCTCAACAAGCTGCATGCCGAAGGGTTCGATCATCCGGTCGGGCAGACGGACTGGCGTGCAAGGCTTCAACGTCACAGCCTCGGCTGGGTCTGCGCCTGGGAGGATGATCGTTTGGTCGGCTTCGTTAACGTCGCCTGGGACGGCGGCGTCCATGCGTTCGTCCTGGACACGGTCGTAGCTCAGCGCAATCGTTCGAACGGGGTGGGAGCCGCGCTGGTCAAGGCGGCTGCTGAGGGATGCCGTGCTGCAGGGTGTGAGTGGCTGCATGTCGACTTCGAAGAGCACTTGCGATCGTTCTACTTCGATGCCTGCGGCTTTAGAGAGACGGCGGCAGGGCTGATCGCCTTGTGACCTTGGGCCTCCCGGCCCTGGGGATGTGTCCGGAGACCGGGAGGGAAGATCTTCAGCTGGCGATGTGCTCTTCGGCCCGGGCCCGGGTGCTGGCGAGGCGGTAGCGCCAACCGGTGATGCGGCGGTCGGACAAGCGGAGCTGGGCCTGGTCCGTGAGCGTGAAACGCGCGGGCACGGTCAGCATCGCCATCACCGCGACGACCTACTACCGCGACAGCAACAGCGTGCTGGCCGAGACGAAGCCCAGGATCGTCAAGGTCACCGTGCCGGAACCCGCCCCCGGCCCAGGAGCGCGCGCGGCCAGCGTGTGGCACTGGCTGGTCAATACCGTGAGCAGCGCGGCGGTGTTGGCAGCGGCCGTCCCTGTCTTAGCCGCCGCTGCCGCTGCCGTCATCGCACTCCGGCGCGGGGCCCCCCGGGCACAGGGGCGTGCCCCCCAGAACCCGCCGGCGGAACCCGGCGGGACAGGTTCGCACCACAGCAGCCCGCCGGAGGCGACAGGAGCAACAACCTCCTCGCAACTAGCGTTCCGAATCAGAATCCGCCCGTCAGGCCACCCGCCCGCCGTCGGGGTCCGGCTCCACGGCAGCAAGTGAGACCTCGAAGCCGGTGCCGGCGGCGTCACGGAACCAGACCGCCTCGTCGCCGGGCGCGGCCGGGGCGACGAAGGTGATGTGCGGGCTGGAGCGCAGCGCGTCGGCGATGCGGACAACATTGTGGTCGCCATCGAGCAAGGAGCTCTTGCCGCGGTCGAAGGACGGGTGAGCCTAAGCACGGAAGTTGTCACCAGGGGAGCCAGAAGAACCGGTGTACAGGACCGTCGAAGCGGCCTGGTTGTCACCAGCGAAGCACGCGGCTTGTCACACATGCTCACTCGGCACCCCTTCTGTCACCAGGAGCGAAGATCGACAGACTCTGGCGCCCCGAGGCGGTTCCATGCGGCGACACTTCACCACAACCGCGTCCTGCTCCTGCGCGTCCTACCACTGAGCGCCGACAGGAGTCGGCTACCCGGGGGATCAGGACGCGAGTCATGCAGAAGTACGCGATCGTCCAGCACATCACACGGTTCTTTTGGCCTTGGCATGGTGCGAGGAGACAGCCGCCCACGTCCGTCCGGCGACTGGTGGGGCTCTGGCTGTTCGCGCTTGCCTTCGGGGCCGGGTTCACCGCGCTCGGCTGGGATGATTTCGACGGCAGCTTCCTCATGGCGCTGCTGCTCCTCTTCTATATCGTCGACGACATCAGCGACGGGGTACCACACTGCTGGCCAGCCGCACTGGTTGCGGTAGCAGTCTTGTGGGGTGCCACCCGGCTCACCAGCGCCGTCCTGCCCGGCTCCCTCGACGATGCCTGGGCGCAGAGTTTCGCCGCCGCTGTCGGTGTCACGCTCGGGCTGGCAGTGAGCGCCGCGATCACACGGCTTCCGGAGCGCCGACCCCGCAGGCTCGTCGAGGGGCACGACGCCGAGTCCGGCGCGCAGGGCTCTCTATGAAGAAGACGCCCGCCGGCCTCAGTGACAACAACCCCGCCTTTGTGACAACTATCGTGCTTCAGCTCGACGGGAATTCTGTGGTCACGATTTTTTCGCTCGGAATTCAGAATTAGATATCCAGGTAGTCGATGTCGTTGATTTCCACGTCCGATAGTTCCGCAGCCCGGGCGCCGCCGTCCTGGAAATAGACTTCCTTGAATCCCTCAGCGATGATTCCGCGCATCTGCTGGTCGCTGGCTCCGGCGTCGCGGGCGTCGAAGAGGCGCTGCGCGTAGGCCGCGGGCAGGTGCACGGTCAGGCGGCGGAAGCATCCGTCGTCGGTCGTGCCGACGGGCGCGGTGCATCGATCTTCGCGGCGACGTCGGCACGGGCGTGCTTGCGGGCCCCGCGCCGGTAGCGGTTCACCGAGTCCGCGGTCACTCCGAGCTCAGCCGCGACCGCGCGGGCGCTGCCCAGCTGCTGCAACAGATAGCGGATTTGGCCCTCGAGGGTCTTGGGCGGGTCCTTGGTGAACGCTTCCCGGTCGGCGCGCTCGATGGCGTCCTCGATCTCCCCCACGGGCTACTCCCCTTCGTCCAGACCGGGCCCACGGGTCGGAGGGCGTCCGACCACCGCGCGGTCTGTGCGCCTCCGCGGGCGACGCACTGTGTGACCCGGTAATGCCAGGTTCCCTGCAGAGACCGTCGAGACGCCCGGAATACCCCGCACCGCAAGGGGGTTCAGAGGGTGCCCGCTACAGAGCGGCGTCATCCCCGGGTGCCGGCCGACTGTCTCCAGGGGCGATCGAAGGAAGGGTAGGAGATGAAGTCCGTCATCCGGACCGCTGCCGGCGGCCCCGAGGTCCTCAAGCTCGTCGAGCGTCCGGTGCCGGAGCCCGGCCCCGGCGAGGTACGGATCCGCGTACATGTCTCTGGCGTCAACCCCACCGACTGGCGTAGCCGCAGACGAGCGCTGCCGCAGGGCATGGACGAGCAGGTGCCCCACCAGGACGGGGCCGGGGTGATCGATGCCGTTGGTTCACAGGTCGACCCGGAGCGGCTCGGACAGCGGGTGTGGATCTGGGAGGCCGCGTGGGAGCGGCCCTGGGGGACGGCACAGCAGTACACACTCGTCCCGGGCCGGCATGCCGTGGCCCTGCCCGACCACGCTCCGTTCGAACTCGGCGCCGCCCTGGGCGTCCCGGCCCTGACCGCCCACCGCGCGCTGACCGTTCATGATGGCGGACCGGGGCGTATCGCGCCCGGCACCCTGCGGGGCTCCACCGTGCTAGTGGCGGGCGGCGCCGGCGCTGTCGGCAACGCTGCCATCCAACTCGCCCACTGGGCCGGAGCACGCGTCATCACCACAGTCAGCAGCCTAGTCAAGGCCGCACTGGCGCGCGCGGCCGGCGCCCACCAGGTGGTCGACTACCGCACGCAGGACGCGGCCGCAGAGATCCTGGACTTCGCCCCCGAGGGCGTCGACATCGTCGTGGAGGTCGCACCGGGCGCCAACTCTGAGCTCGACATCGCCGTGGCCGCCCGGGGCGCTGTGGTGGCCTACTACTCGGGTGGCGAGGGCGAGCGGCTGTCCGTCCCGGTGCTCTCCTCGCTGTCGGCGAACCTGCGCTGGCAGAGCGTCTTCGTCTACACCGTGCCACCCGCGGCGAAGCAGCAGGCACTCACCGACGTCGCGGCCGCCGTAGGTGCGCGGGCGCTGCGAGTGGGCGAGGAAGCCGGGCTGCCGCTGCACCACTTCGAGCTGGAGCGCGTCGCCGACGCCCACGCCGCGCTTGAGCAGGGTGTCGTGGGGAAGGTCCTGCTCGACATCCCGTGACCGTGGCACCGCCTGCTCGGCGGGGTGTACCTGTGTCCCGTCGCAACGGAGTTGGCAGATTTCACTCGATCTCAGTTGATGGCACGACCACGAGGCAGTTTCACGCGACGGTTAGCCTTGCTCGATCCGAGATCACCGCACCGCAGGCGAGCGCTGCTGCGGCGACTCTCTGGGCTCGCGGGGGAGTCAAGTCACGTTCCGCACCCGGCGCGAGGCACCCTGCTCCCGCGACCAGGGACTCGTCGCCGGTTCCGGCCTGTCCTCCACCGTGACGAAGCTTGCGTCCGCGGACACGACCGACCGAGCCACTGAGCCGCCTCCTACTCGCCTCCCCGGGAAGGAACCCGCCTCGGGCACCGTCCGCTGCCTGCAATTCGACGGTCTCCACCGCACAAAGGACGGTCTGAAGGCAGACACTCCCTTCCGGTACGCACGAACAGATGACGGCACGGACCTCCCCGCAATCCACCACTCGCAAGCGCACTGGCTGGCCCTGTCCCATTGGACGTAACCGCGGTCTGGTCCTCAGGGATCAGCCTGATCAACGATGCCACCGGTGGAGACAGCGCAAAGGGCACCAGGGGTTGATCGAGTCGTGGCCAAGGGCGAAGCCGGGGCGTGCGGAGCGGTGGCTGGCGGGTGGCCTCTGACTGGGTCGTGCTCGGGCCAGGGGACTCACTGGTGCGGGCGTCGACGCCGGTAGTGGCCGAGGACGTAGTGGGCGGGGATGAGCGTGAGCCAGAACCACATGGCTGCTTCCGTGCTGACGAAGGCCAAGGGAATGGAGAGGCCAAAGATCAGAACGCTGGAACCGAGTTGCGCTGTGAAGCGGCGGCGTGCCATGGCGGCGGATGACGCGGGCGAGGGGTGTACTTGGTGTTGCGTGAGCAGCAGCAGGGTTGCGTGCACCGCGTGGATCGCGGCCATGGCACCCGCGTAGAGGGCGACGGCCTCGGGCTGAGAGGCGTACGCGGCCAGGAGTCCAGTGGGGAAGGGCAGCAGCGCGACCAGGCCGAGACCGAGGAGGATCAGGCGGGTGACCACGGCCGTCTCGATGGGTAGTGCGGTGAGGATGCGGCGGTGGTCACGCCAGAATCCGGCGATGAGGGTGAAGCTGAGTGCGAAGGCGCCGAGGCTGGGCAGCGCATCGCTCAGGGCCTTGTGGAATGCGGCGTCGTCCATATGTGCGGGGACCACCACATTGATGACGAGCAGTGTCATCGCGATGGCATATATGCCATCGGACAGAGTGACCAGGCGTGACGCGCCCGGGGCGTTCTCGTGTGTGTGCGTCTCTGGCACGGGGTCCGTCATGTCGACGACAGTAGGGCGTTGTGCCCAGGCTGCGATGCATCGGCCAGGGATTGGGCGGCTTCGCCTGTGGGTGGCCGACTATTGCTGAATGTCGCACGTGGTGGCCGAGCTGGAACGAACCGATTCCGCACTCGCTACCCGCCTTCGAATCATGGCCGCAGAGCTCCCGGCCGAGGTGAGTGAGTGACTGGTCCCTCGAAACGGGACCACCGGCAACCTCCGGCGCCAATTATCGCGACCACGTGTCACGTGCCTGGCAGAGTCACAATCCGCCAACTGGCGTGCTCAGGCCCGCCAGTCCAACCGCTGACCCGCCAAGCAGAGCGTTCGATCACACAACGATGAAGATCACGATCCACAGCTGGAGTGCAAGGTGCTGTTCGCGGTACGGGTCATGAGGTTGAGGTGAGGTGCCTCAACCTCATGACCCGTACCGCGGCCCGCACACGAGCGGCGACCGACGCCCCAGCGCTGTGTTGGGTTCCTCACCAAGCAGGTCGAGAACGGTCGTACAGGTGAGGATGACAGCGGCCTGGAGGACTTGGCCCGCGGCCGCCGTGCGGTGCCCACGTACCGAAGCCTCGCCCCGAGCCGACTGAGTATGGCCGTCCCGGCGTGGAGATCGGCTACTGCTTCTTCAGGCGCCAGAGCCGGTTCGCCTGGTTGTTCCCGCAGGCGTACAAACCGACCTGTGTCCCGTCGGCGTGGCCGTCGTCCCGCACGTCCAGGCAGTGGTGGTCCTCGATGTTCGAGAACGCGATGTACAGCACATCGCTCGATGAGGTGGAAGTGAATTGCTCCGCCTGGCTCCCATTGCACAGTTGCACCGACGCGGGACCGAAATCGCTGCCCGGGTTGGAGTCCCCCCAGACGCGGTAGATCAGTCCACTGCTCGGATCGACCGTCTGGATCTCGAACTGATTGGGATTCTCGACCGAGTCACCGACGCTACGGAAGTGCTGGTTGGTGCCGTTGTGGTCGTGGTAGACGATCAAGGGGGCACCGCTGTGGACGCTTCCGCTGACGTCCAAGTCTTTGCCGCTGCTTTTGCTGACGATGGTGTAGATGGTCGAGCTCCCGCTCGGGGACTGCGGCTCGGCCGTCGCCGAGGCGGTGGAACCGGCGAATGCACACGTCGCGGCCACTGCCACCAAGAGCGAGCTCCCGCGCCGCCGTCCCACACCAGTCCCGGAACGGTGCGGCGGACCCTGTCGGGCCCGCCGCACAGCCCGACCCCCGTCCGGCTCCGGCGTCCTGCGGGGTTCGTAGTCCAGGGCACAGGCGATTGCGGCCTCGTTCAGCCGCCTCCTCAGCAGGAATTCTCCGACCTTGGCCGTCGAGCCGTTCATCGCTATGGGCTGCTCCTCTTGCCTTTGGCCGCACCGATCTTTCGGGCCGCGAAGGCGACTCGAGCTGATGCGATGTCAGAAGTGACGTTACGCCCGAAGGCGCAACACGCGACCGCGCCTCCGCCCGATCATGTGCTCGGCGACAAGGGATACAGCTCGGAAGCGATCCGGGACTGGCTCCGGCGAACGTGCCGACCAGATCGCCGCCAACCGCCTGCGGCGCGGCCGCTGAGGCGGCCACCCGCCGGCCTTCGACCCGCAGCTCTACAAGCACCGCAACGTCGTCGAATGCGGGATCAGCCGTCTCAAGCAGCACCGGGCCGTGGCCACCCGGTTCGACAAACTTGCGGTTCGGTTCGAGGCCGACGGTTCAGGTCGCGGCGATTTATCTGTGGCTGTGAACCCTCAGTCTGCCGTCGTGCGGATGCCCCAGCAGGAAAGGACGGGCCTGCGGTCATTACTGAGGAACAGCGCGTTTCCTGGCATTGACACGGGGCGGCGTGTATGGGGCTGCACCTTCCGTAGCGGCATGTGGCCCGGTGGACTTACGTCCCGGTCCCTTGAGGAAAGGTCCTTGCTCATGCATTCGCCGTTCATGCCACCTCGCCAGGTCAAGATCGGTGACGCGGCGGCCTTCGCCGGCACCACGCCGCGGGCGATTCGCCATTACCACGAGATCGGCCTGCTCCCCGAGCCCGAGCGGGGCGGCGATGACCGCCGCCGCTACGGATAGGAGGACATGATCCGCCTGCTGTGGATTCGCAAGATGGCCGACGCCGGGATCGCCCTGGACGACATCCGTGACGCCTTTACCACCGGCACGGATTCCGCCGGTGCGGACAGCGGAGACGGTATCGCGGGCATCCTGGAGCGGCTGGAGGAAACCCTCGCCGAAAAGGAGGCGGAATTGCGGCGGCAGCGGACCGCCGTGCAGCGGATGCGCACCGAGGGCAGCCGGATGGGCCTGCTCCCCGACTTCGTCACCGACCGCCTCAAGAGCCTGCCTGAAGGCTCCCTGCGTCAGGCGGACCTGGACAGTCTGCTGGTCACTGAGCGGATCTTCGGCCCGCTCGGCGCGGCCATCCAGGCCACCCGCAGGCCCTGGCGCCCGAGGGGATCACCGCCACAACCGACCTGTTCGGAAGGGAGGCGGCCGAGACTGCCCTCAAGCTCGGCGTGGCACCCGAGCGGATCTCCGTCGTAGCCGACGGCCCCGCCCCGCCGCCCGGTGTCAGCAAGGCGGGCGCCCTCGACGCGGGTCCGGGCGCCCTGGAACAGATCGCCGACGCGATCCATGCCGGCGAGATCACGGTTCCGATCGCGGCGACCTTCCCGGTCGAGCAGATCCGCGAAGCCGTGACGACGCAGGCCGAGAGGCACGTCCACGGCAAAATCGTGATCGCCCTGTGAACCGGCACAAGGTGGGCTCGGCGACCAGGATCCACTTTCGCGACAAGCCCTAAGTAGGGTCGGGGACTGGCGCGGTGGCTTCCGCTCCGTTCCCAGCCCCCGACCCTACTCAGTCAGGGGTGGAGGGCATCGCGCAGGGTGCGTACCTGGTCGGTGAGGTTGTGTTCGCTGATGCGGGCCTGGGGGAAGAGGAGGTCGAAGCCGTGGACGGCGCCGGGGACCTGGACGAGTTCGGTGGTGACGCCGGCGGCTGACAGGCGTGCGGCGTAGTCGCGGCCCTCGTCGCGCAGCGGGTCGATCTCGGCCACGGCGATATAGGTGGGCGGCAGGCCGCTGAGATCGGTGGAGCGGATCGGGAAGGCGTACGGGTCGGCGTGGCCGTCCTTCGCGTAGTGCTGCACGGCCAGTTCCAGCGCGCCCCGGTTGAAGACCGGGGTATCGGTGAACTCCCGTGCCGAGGCGCTGGTGAGACTGCCGTCGAGGCTGGGGTAGGTCAGGGACTGGAAGAGCAGGTGCGGGCCCGCCTGGTCGCGGGCGCGGAGCACGGTGGAGGCGGCGATGTTCCCGCCGGCGCTGCCGCCGGCCACCGCGATGCGTGTTGGGTCTCCGCCGAGTTCGGCCGGGTTGTCGGCGATCCAGGTCAGGGCGGCGTAGGCGTCGTCGGCTGCGGCCGGGTAGGGGTGTTCGGGGGCGAGGCGGTAGTCGACGGAGGCGACGACGGCGTGGGCGTCGCGGGCGTAGCGCAGGGAGCGTCCCTCTTCGGCCTCGGGGGATCCGTAGGTGAAGGCGCCGCCGTGTATGTAGAGGACCATCGGCAGGTCTTCGGTGGTGTCGGGGCGGTAGACGCGTAGTCGCAGTTGTCCTGCGGGGCCGGGGATGTACAGGTCTCGCACCTTGACCTGGTCGTCGACGGGGGTGTCGGGGTGTGCGCGCAGCAGTGCGTAGCGCTGGGGGTCGGCGAGGACGGCGTCCAGGCCATGAACGGGGAAGACGCCGGTGTCGGCGGTGTCGAGCAGGGTCTGGATCTCGGGATCGACAGCGGGGGCAGTCATGGCTGGATGGGTACCTTCCGGGTGTTCGACCGGGTGCTGCCCGGCCTGTTGTGCGTCTGTTGTGCGGAGCTGACATCAGTCTCTGCCGATCACGAGCGGCACAGAAGTGGCCCAAGAGCCACTATGTGCAACTATTGGGCCATGACTGTTGCGGCACCGCATCATGTGGCCGTCCTGGCCCTCGCACCGGTGGTGGCCTTCGACCTGAGCATCCCGGCCCAGATGCTTGCCTCGGTCGAAACCCGCGCGGGCACCGCGGCCTACGAGGTACGCACCCTCACCCCGGACGGATCCCCAGTACCGACGGTGAACGGGTATGGCGTCACGCCGCAGGGCGACCTGTCCCTGCTGGAGCACGCCGACACGGTGATCGTCGCCGGCACCCGCTGCCCGGAGGTACTGGACGCCGGCGCGGTGGATGCCTCCGTCGCCGAAGCGCTGCGCCGTGCGGCCCGGCGCCGTGCCCGGGTGGTGTCCCTGTGCACCGGCTCGTTCGTACTCGCGGCAGCCGGCCTGCTGGAAAGCCGCCGGGCCGCGACCCACTGGCGCTACGCGCAGCAGTTCAAGCGGCTCTTTCCGGCAGTCGACCTCGACACCGACCCGCTCTACATCGCCGATCGCGGCATCCTGACGTCAGCCGGCGGCGCGGCCGCCATCGACCTGTGCCTGCACCTGGTCCGGGAGGACCACGGCAGTTCCGTGGCGAACCGGGTGGCGCGGTACAACGTCGTCGCGCCCATGAGAGACGGAGGGCAGGCACAGTACATCGAGCACCCGGTCAGGGAGGACGCGGACACCTCGACGGCCGGGGCGCGGACGCTGATGACGGAGCACCTGGACCGGCGGATGTCCCTCCAAGAGCTCGCGGCCCACTGCCACATGAGCGTACGGACCTTCACCAGGCGCTTCCGACAGGAGACCGGACTCTCCCCGGCCGAATGGCTCGCCTCGGCCCGTTTGGCACACGTACGCCATCTGCTGGAGTCGACCGAACTGCCCGTTGACGACATCGCCGCCAGGGCCGGCCTGGGCAGCGGCACCAACCTGCGTAAACACATGCGCACCGCCCTGGACATCACCCCGTCCGCCTACCGGAGGGCATTCCGCTCGGCCACCACTGCCTTCGCACCGCCCCTCTCCGAGGACCAACGGGTCCGGTCCGCAGGCACGTGACGCCGTTCGGCGCGGGGTGCCCCGGGAACACGACCGCTTGCACGGGGAGTGGGCGGCACCGAGAGGCCGCGGAGCGCGGGCGTACGGCGGCGGTCAGGTCGCCCTGCCGGATCGCGACCGACTGCCACGGCTTCGCCCTCAAGAGTGATCGCCCCCCGCACACTGCCACCTCGTGCACTCTTTCCTCCAAGCCAGCGACACGTTGAACTGTTTCGCCATGGATCGTGTAGTTGATCGTTGTACAGACTCACCGTCAGACTGTTCTCGCCGTCGAGGGTGGCGGCTCACTGATCTTCCTCATCGTCGGCATCGTCGTGGTAGCAGGGCTGCTCGCCATGTTCATCAGCGGCCGGCGCCGCGCTGACCGCCGCACCGAACCAACCGCCGCAGACGCTCAAGGTGCCCCCAGACACCGCACCGGTGTAAACGCACCTCGCCGCTGGCGAACGCTCGGAGCTGAATGCGCGCTGGGCGACCGAACCAACGTGGAAACGTCATGCGCAGTCCGCTTCCCGTTGCGCCCACCGCGACATACGGAATTCCTCCACGCACCATGCCGCCGGCACTGCCGCTCGATGCAGCAGTGCCCGAAATCCTCGCCCCCTCCCTCGCACCCCTCGCCGAGGAGGAGTCACGCAAGGACGGCGACCTGCCACACACGACGGTCAGGCACCCGACGCATGGGAGCGGCTGCAACGTCTGACCGAAGGGAAGCAACTGCTCGGTGGCACACGGGGCAAGAGCCATACTCGCCTGAAGCAGGATCGGCGAACAGCTCGCCGGCTACTGGAAGGCACCCGCCGCACCCAGCTCAACAAGCGCGAGCGCAGGGTTCTGCGGGAGACACAGGCCCTGCTCGAGAATGCGGTCGCCGGAGCGCAAAAGGCGGAGCAGCAACGCCAGAAGACGTCCGGCGAAGACAGAAGGCTGAATTGCCCTGTTGCGCCATCGAAGCCGGACCAGCAAAGACACACGGCCCGGCCGCCAAAGGCCAAACAGACAACGGACCCGACCTCAGCCCAGGATGTGCGCCAGCGGCTGATCGCAGTCGCACAAGCAGCTGGCACCACCCACTGGCTCCTGCTGGCCGATGGCAAGAGCCAGATCCCACAACCGCCCGACAGGGCAAGGAACCGGTCCGGATAGTCACGGTGGTCGATGACGTCGAGCTCCTTGGCCAACTCGCGACGCGTGCGGCCAGGAATCCCCACATAGTCGAGCCCGCTCCACACGACATCCTGCAGATCCCTCAGCTCGATGAACGAAAGCCACTGCCCTGCGAGGGCCTTGGTCAACGTCACGTGACATGGCACACCTATAACAGGGGCGCTGGATACAGACCCGACCCGGATGGCTGACCTCTCGGGTGTCTTGACCGGAGGCCCCGCCGGAACACCGGCGGGGCCTCTTCGTGTCACCGGCGAGTCACCAACCCCATATACGCCCTCCCGCCCCGTGGCCCAGAACTGGACATACGTGTTCGCATTGGACTGGCTGGACGCCAAAAGACGGTTCTGCCTACCTGTGCCATGTCGTATCGCAGGGGTCGCACCTCAGCGCGACAAACCACGCCCCAAGATCCGGACCAGGTGCGGGCCGACTCAGCCCAGCAGCAGACGATTCCCGCCTTGGCCGCAGGTCAGAGGCGGTGGTGGGCGTGTACCACCAGCAGACGAAGAACCTGCTCGTGTCGTACTCACCGAAGAAGCTCGGCTTCTTCTAGCCGCACGAAAAAAGGCGCCTGACCTGGGCTTTGCCGGTCAGGCGCCTTCCGCTCGGCCCGCTCAGAGCAGGGCCCGGTTTACGGCGCAACTCCCCGTTCCTCCCACCGCTATCCCGCTTCTGACCAGCTCTTCCGGATCAGTCACGGACCGCGCATTCTCTCGCTTACCTGCGCCACATCATCGGTACCGATCGCTCCGGCCCCACCGGCCACACCGATTGGGAAACGGCGCAGACCGCCCTCGCCGGTGACTCCCACCCGCTGGGACGATTGGAACCGAAGGAACCTCCTGCATCCGGACCCGGTTCAACCAGCGGCGGTCACAAGGACATCACCAGGCAGTAGACGACGCCGACGATGACCGGCGACATGTAGATCATGACTGGATGACCTCCTTGCGTTGGGTCGGACCAGGACCGGCAGGGCTGAGCCGCCGCAGTGCGAGCAGCCCGCCCACTCCGGGGAGGGCAGCGAGCGCCCTGGCGGCGGGCGTCGCCTCGTCCAGCCGCCAGGTCGCGATCACGACGAACAGGTAGGCGCAGCCGTGAGTGGGGCCCATCAAGGACGAGATGGGCTTGAGGTGGACAGTGAACAGGTTGGCCAGCATGACGAGCAGCGAGAGCAACTCGGCGTGGGCGGCGACGCGCAGATGGCGCGGAGATCGCGGGTCCATGGTCACACTCCCGTGGTGGAGCCGGGTCGGATGATCATCAGTACGGTGACCGCCGCCCACAGCAGGTTGAAGATGCCGGTGAGCAGGGCGAGGCGCCCCGGTGTCAGGGGAGTTGGCGACGGCGACAGCGGCGGCCCGGCGTAACTCGCCCTCTCGGCCAGGGCGCGGTCCTGAGCGGGCAGGATCAACAGGACCAGGACCGCGGCGGCCGCCGCGGTCAACAGGATCGAGGTGATGAGCCAGGCGTCGCCGAGGACGCCGAGACTGCTGGCTGTGGCGAAGCCGAAGAGAGGGACGGCGATGCCGATGCCCGCGTACACCCGGCAGATGCGGTGCAGTGTCCGCAGGATCGTCAGGGCGTCACCGCCACCGCCATAGTCGCCGTCGCCGCCATCGCCGACGGCGCGCCGGAGCGTCGCGGGGAACATGCTCGCGGCGACGGTGACCGGGCCGACGGCGACTATGGCCGCCAGGACGTGCAGCGACAGAAGAAGCTTGGTCACGCCTGGCGCTCCCGGGCGGACCAACGCTCCGGGGCGGGCCGACGCTCGCCGGTGACCTTCGAGGACGGAAGGCGGCCGGCCTTGGACGTGCCCTGGAGGGTGTCGCCGTCGACCGTCACGTCGAACGCCAGGTTCAACCGCACGGGCTTGGTGATGGCCTGCTTCCAGGTGAGCCGGTCGGCGTCGAGGGTGAGGTCGCTGAGTGGTACTTCCTCGCCGGCTCCGTGTGCGGTGCCGGTCAGGGTGCCGCCCTGCTCACGGAGTTCGACCACGGCCTTGATCTTGCCGATGGGGGTGGAGATGGACACGTTCCAAGTGCCTTCGACCGACATGCTGATGTTTTTCCTGACTGTGCGCTGCGCACAATGCACCTGACTGGGCACTGTGCATGGGATGCGGTGAGCGGCTGACTTGCCGAGCGCCGGGTGTTCAGAGTGCGGCGGGCGTCGGGCCCTGGGCGCGCCAGACGGTGCCGCGCCGCTCGTGGGCGAAGAGGTCCTCGACGGCGTGCGCGACGCGGGGGCCCACCTCGCGTTCCAGCAGGTACAGGGCCAGATCGAGCCCGGAACTGACGGCGGCGCCGGTGATCAGGTCTCCGTCGTCCACGATGCGGGCGCGGACGGCGTGGGCGCCGGTGGCGTCCAGCATGTCGAGGCCCAGGTGGTGGGTGGTGGCGTGCCGCCCTTCGAGCAGGCCCGCCAGGGCGAGTACGAGCGAGCCGCCGCAGACGGTGGCGACGGTGATGTCCGGGTCGTCCATGGCCTGCTTGAGGAGTGCGGGGAGATCGGTGTTCAGCGTGCGGCGCAACAACACGGGAATGAACTCGTCCCGCCTCCATTCTCCGGGGACTCCCTCGTCTTCCGGAACCTCGCCGGGTTCACCTACGCGGCCGGAGGCACCGGGCACCAGAAGCATGTCCGCGCGCTCCAGGTCCAGTGCACCGGTGGCGCGCAGTCTCAGTCCGCCGGTGCCGCTGATCACCTCGCGAGGGCCCTCTGCGGAAACCAGTTCGACGGTCACCGCGCCGTCCGACGCCGAGCCGCCGGCGTACAGCACCTCGTAGGGGGCGATGGCATCGAGCGGGTCGAATCCGTCGAACAGGACAACCTGGATGTGCATGGGTGTTCCTTCGGGGTCGATCTCCAGCGGACACTCCGAAGTCAACCGGCCGTCACCGTGATCGCCAAGTGGCACTAGTGACAGGTTTCAACGGGAAATCGCCACCACCTTCAGGAGGCCTGGGAACTGCCATGGGCGGAGCTGGGCATGTCCCGGGCCGGAGACGTCGCGTTGGCGGGGAGGTATGTTTTCGCCATGCACACCGTCGCCGTTCTCGCCCTGGATCAGGTGATCCCGTTCGACCTGTCCACGCCGATCGAGGTCTTCTCCCGGACCCGCCTGCCCGACGGGCGGGCCGGCTATCAGGTCCGCGTGTGCGCCGAGCGTGACGAGGTCAATGCCGGGGCCTTCGCTCTGCGCGCCCCCTGGGGTCTGGAAGGCCTCCAGGGCGCGGACACGATCATCGTCCCGGGCGTCGCCGATGTCGCTGCCCCACTCCCCGCCACCGTGCGTGACGCGCTGCGGTCCGCCGCTGCCGACGGCACGCGCATCGCCTCCCTTTGCGTTGGCACCTTCCCCCTGGCCGCCACCGGACTCCTCGACGGGCTGCGCGTCACGACCCACTGGCGTGCGGCCGGGCTCCTGGCCGACACCCACCCGGACATCGACGTCGATCCGGACGTCCTCTACGTCGACAACGGCCAGTTCCTCACCTCGGCCGGCGCGGCCGCCGGGCTGGATCTGTGTCTGCACATGGTCCGCCGCGACTACGGCTCGGCCGTCGCCGCTGACGCCGCCCGCCTATCGGTGATGCCCCTCGAACGGGAGGGCGGGCAGGCGCAGTTCATCGTCCACGACCACACCCCCACGCCGCGCGGCTCCGAGCTGGAGGCGCTGCTCGCCTGGCTACGGGAGAACCTGGCCCGCGACCTCACCCTCGCCGACATCGCCGAGCAGGCCGGGACCAGCACCCGGACCCTGATCCGGCGCTTCAGCGACCAGACCGGCGTCACCCCGCTCCAATGGCTCCACCGGGCCCGCATCCGCCAGGCACAGCACCTCCTCGAAACCACGGAGCACTCCGTCGAACGCATCGGCGGTCAGGTCGGCTTCGGCTCACCCACCACCTTCCGCGACCGCTTCAAACGCACCACCGGCGTCAGCCCGCAGACCTACCGACGCACGTTCAGCTGAACCAGTGATCCATCGAACCGGCGCCCCTTGAACCAGTGATTCGCTGGACCAGCGATTCGTTGGACCAGCGATTCGTCTCGCGCAACAGGTCGCTCAGGTTGGGGAGTTGCTCATCCTGGCCCTCCGCAGGTCCTTGAGCGCGCCCTGCTCAGCCGCGCCCGGACCGTCGCCACCCGCCAGAACCCCTGAGCGATGTGCGCCTCGGCAAGGGGCGATGGCGACGCCGTTGGCCCTGGACCTTCAACGTGGGCAGGTGGGCGGGGCGTCGACGACGGGCACGGTCAACGCAGGGAGCGGATGGCCGGATTCGCGACGACCAGACCCGCGCACGAGAGGACGGCACCGCCACAGACCAGGAACAACGTCGTCGTGCCGTACGGGAGCAGGACTCCGGCGAGGACATAGGAGAACGGGTCGAACGCCACTGTGGCCAGAACGACGAGACTGAGCACGCGGCCCAGCAGTTGCTTGGGCACCCTCTCTTGCAGCGTGGCCACGATGACCACCCCGAGGAACGCGGATCCCAAGCCGATGACGGAGAGGACGGCCGTTGCGGCGACGACATGAGTGACGGCGGCGAGTCCGGCCATCCCTGCTCCGATCGCCGCGACCCCGCCGATGACGGTCCAGCCGCGCCGCGCCGGCGGCCGCCACCCGGCCATGAGCGAGCCGATCAGTGAACCTGCACCGAATCCGGACAACACGATGCCCAGTGCCCCCGCGCCACCGAGACGCTGATCGGCCAGCACCGCACCGCCCACGAGCACGGGGCCCACGACCGCGATGTTGATCAGAGCGACAGCCGCCAGCATTCCTCGAACCAGCGGTTCCTGCCAGGCGTACCTCAAGCCCGTGCCCAGGGCACGTGTACTGCTGAGCTGCTCCCCGCCGGGGGTGTCGGGGCCGGTGTAGTCCTTGACGCCTTCGCCCCTTCCTGCTGCTTCGCCCCTTCCTGCTGTTTCGCCCCTTCCTGCTGTTTCGCCCCGCCCTACTGCACGAATAAGGGTGCTGAGGGCGACGGCGGCCAACGCGGCCATCGCCGTGATAACACCGAGCGTCGCCTCGAAGCCGATGACGGCAATGGCTCCGGCGGCCACCGCCGGGCCGATCAGATCGCCCACGGCCTCCGCGCCCTGCACCAGCGCGTTGACCCGGGGGAGTTTTTCTGTCGGTGCGACGGCAGGTATCAACGCCAGAGCCGCCGGGAAGTACGCGGCGTCAGCGGCGCCGAGCAGTCCGGCGAGCAGAGCGACCGTCGTCAACGACGGTGAGGTGAAAATGACCAGAGCACCCAGGGCGAGCAGGACGGCGAGCCGGAGCCAGGAGGCGACCGCCGCGATCCGCGCAGGACCGAGGCGGTCGACCAGAACCCCTGCGGGAAGTAGGAGCACCGCTCGCGGAAGCGCCACGGCCAGGAGAACCAGCCCCGTTGCGATCCCGGGTTCCGCCAGTTCCAGCACGAAGAGCGTGATCCATACGAGGAACAGCGCATCGACCACAGCCGCTATCCCCTGCCCTATGACCAAACGGCGCAGGTGTGGCTCCCTGAGCGGCCCCCGCTCATGGGAACGAGCGGTCGGCTCCGTCGTCATTGATTGCTCCCCGGGCCGACGAAGAGCCGGTTTCGGCCGGTGAGCTCGGCATCCGCGTCGTCACCGCCGAAGTGGTCGCGTCCCGTCACACCGGGACGGAGATCACCGCATCGTTCGCTGATCGACATCGTGAACACATCCGCTCGCGGATTTCGGGAAGTCGAGCTCGGTTTCACGCTGCGTGTCACTATGCGATGTGCGTGCCGCCATCGACCGTGAGCGTGGTGCCGGTGATGTAGGACGCGGCGTCGGAGACGAGGAAGACCAGAGCGGCAGCGAGTTCATCGGGCCGCCCGATGCGGCCCGAGAGCACCCGCGGCATGATCGCGTCGAGGTAGCCCTCGGCGTAGCCGTCGGTCATGGCGGAGGTGAAGAGTCCAGGCGCGAGGGCGTTCACGCGGATGCCCTTCGTGGGTGTCCACTGCTGGGCGAGGTCGCGGGTGAGCCCGAGGAGGCCGGCCTTCGACGCCGAGTAGGCCGCCTGCGGCAGGCCACCCGTGACCAGCGCGAGGATGCTCGACACGTTGACGATGGCACTGCCGGGCAGCATCACCGCGCCCGCGGCCTGGGCCATCCAGTAGGAGCCGTTGAGATTGATGTCGACGACCTCGCAGAACTCCTCCGGCGTCTCCTCCGTCGCGGGTATCTCCCTGCTGACCCCCGCGTTGTTGACGAGGATGTCCACCCGCCCGTACGCGCGCATCGCCGCGTCGATCAACGCGCGGCAGTCCGTCGGCTCGGCAACGTCGGTGGTCACAGCGACGGCCCGGCGGCCGAGCCCTTCGACGGCCTTGCGTGTGGCCTCCAGCCCTTCGGAGCGCCGCGCCCCGAGCACGACGTCGGCGCCGGCCTCTGCCAACGCGGTGGCGAAGGCCACTCCCAGCCCGGCGGACGCACCGGTGACGACGGCGACGCGATCGTCGAGCCGAAAGCGATCGAGGACGCTCATGATCGCCCCGCCTCAGAGGGAACCGATCTGCGCATGGCACATCTCCCGAAGTGAGTTCCGAGTAGGTCGTGAGTTCCGAGTAGGTCGTGAGCTCTGAGTAAGTCGTGAGCTCTGCGTGAGGTCTGTTCGTTCAGGTGAGGTCTGTTCGTTCAGGTGAGGTCTGTTCGGCAGGGGGCGTGGTCCCGTGGCAGCGGTCACCTGTGGTCGCTGATGAAGTGCACCGCGTCCCCGACGGTTCTCCACTCCGCGGTCTCTTCTTCGGGGATCTTCACCTCGAACCTGTCCTCGGCCACCACGGTGATCTCCACCAGCGACAAGGAGTCGATGTTGAGGTCATCCGCGAGGGTCTTATCGGCAGTGATCTCTGCTGGGTCGATACCGGTGACCTCTTCGACGATCTCGGCCAGGGTATGGAGGATTTCGGCGCGGTTCACCACGGGGTCTCCTTGTCGCTCGGTGGGTGTCATCAGAGCCCGAGGCGCTGTCGGTAGGTGGAGAGGGTGCGCAGGAAACCGTCCATTTGCTCCTCGGTGTGGCCGGCGTGTGGAAACAAGCGCAACAGCGCCTGGTTGCGTGCGACGGCCGGGTAGGAGAAGACGGGTACGAGGTAGCCGTCCTCGACGAACCACTCCCGCATCTGGAGGGCGGCCGCATCGTTCCCGATCGGCACCGAGAGCATGTACGACTCGGTCGAGGTCGTCGGGGTGTCAGCCTCGTGGATCTGTCGGCGAAGACGGGCAGCATGGGCCAGGTAGTCGTCGACGATCTTTGGATTCCCGGCGAGGGCGTCGATGGTGTACTTGGCGGCGTGGGCGGTGGGCGGCTGGATGGCGGCGGTGAACATCGAGGTGCCGGAGAGTAGTTCGAAGGCATCGATGGCCGCCGCGGGCCCGGCGATCGCGCCGCCTTCCAGGCCGATGGCTTTCGACAACGAGACCATGACGAAGTCGGCCCGCTCTCGAATCGCGGCGGCCTCTCGGGCGTACGGACGGGTCTCGGGACCGTAGACCATGAAGCCGTTCGCGTCGTCGATCATGCTGATGGCGCCGTGCCGGTCGCACTCGTCGAGGATCTCCACGATCGGTCCCATGGTGCCGTCGGCCGAGTACACGCTCTCGGCGATCACCACGGTCTTGCCGCGGCGGATCCGGCCCAGGACGCGTGCCAGGTCGGAGACGTCGTTGTGGCGGAACGCGTGTACGTTGCGGCCGTAATCGAGGCCCTCGACGCCTTTCCAGATACTCCAGTGGACATCCCGGTCGACGACGAAGACGGTGTCGTGGTTGCGGACCTCGATCCCGGCGTCGAAGTGCGCGGAACTGCTCATGGCGTGGACGAACCCGATGTTGGCCAGGAGCCCCGTGGCGAAGCTGATGGCGCGCTCCTTGCCGGTGTGGCGGGCGATCGTGTCCTCGAGGACTTGGTGGGGGCGGCAGATTCCCTGGGTCATCCTGGACCCGCTGGTCGCCAGGCCGTGGGCGAGCGCTCCCTCGGCGAAGTGCCGTCGTACCGGGACGTGCCGTTCCAGATCGAGAAAGCTGATGCTGGCGAAGTTGACCAGCTCACGGCCGTTGCGGACGATGGTCGGCCCGACGGGGCCGTCGACCACCGGCGGCCGGTACGCCGTCTCATGGGTGTTCGCTTCGACGAAAGCGTCGAAGGCCCACGGGGCCAGTCGGTCCGCGGACGCTGCGGGGGGCTGGGGCGCGATCATGTCGGTGTCTCTCCTCCACGGGGGGCGCGGTGCGGTAAGGGCTCCAGAGCTGCGGCAAGGTGGCCGAGCGAGGCCGCTCCGGCCAGCTCGTCCGACGCGACCCCCGTGAAACCGGCCTGCTGGAGCAGCGCCAGGAGGCGGGGAACGGCGACCAGGGTGACCCCGTGGTCGGCGAGGCAACGGTTCATGTCCACGGCGACAGGAACGTCGGAGGAGTGGATCGGCGTACACCCGAGTCCGACCACGGTCACTGCGGCGGCCAGAGCCCGTTCGGCGTCCGTCGAGGGCGGGCGGAACGGGATGTGCGGGATGGACGTACGGCCGGTGGTGGGGCGGGGCCCGCCGGAGGGGCGGCCTGACGCGGAGCGGTCGGAGGTCAGGACGTAGCGGCCCGGGGCCAGGAGACCGGGTACGTCACCGAGGTGGTCCAGGACGTGGCAGTGCAGGTCGCCGGGGGTGACGTCGGGGGTGGTGCGGGCGTACGCGACGAGATGGGGTTCGTCTCCCTCCTCGCTGGGCGTCACCGTCACGTCGAGTACGCCGGGGTGATCGCGTAACACGTCCTCGGCCCTTGGCACGCTCACCCATCCCTGTGGTGCGCGCCACCAGCCGGCGGCGGCCGGTGTCGGCGCGTGTGCCGGAAGCGGGCACGGGGTGCCCGCGGCGAGCGCGCGCAGGAGTGCGCACAGGCGGACGGGCAACGCCAAGGCCTGCTCGGTGTCGAGCAGATGGTCTCCGACCGTGACGTCGAGGGTGACGACTCCCCCGTCGCGGCTGAAGTCGACATAGAGCGTCTCGCAGGGCTCGTCGGGCGCGCTGCTGATCCAGGTGGCAGCTCCGCCCACCGGCGTGTTCCGCACGGGAACCAGATACTCGCGCGGCCACGCGTAGCAGTTGTACTCGATGGTGGGCACGGCCACCACACCGCGGCGACGGTCCATCCGGGCCTGGGCCGCGACCAGTTCCGGAGGGCACCACTGACCGTGCCGGTAGGCCGTGGCGGACGCGTCGGTGACCGAGGCGACCACCTCGTCGAACCCGGAACCCGGGCGGAGATCGATCTGCACCGGAACCGTCAGGGCCCGCACGCCGATGCTGTGGCGCAGAGCGGCCCGGGCCCGGTTGGAGACCACCACCGAGGCGAGGAACCGGTGCTCGCCGGTGCGGGCCGCGACATCGTGCGCCAGCGCGGCGAGCATGATGGTTTCGGGGCTGACCCGGTGGCGCCGGGCCAGCCGGTCGAGGTCGGTGTGGGCGGGCACCGAGCGATGCTGGAGACGGTGTCGACCATTGCCGTTCTCGGTCCCGCCGAACGGGAACAGGACGCCGGTCGGGTTGCTCGCGAAGCGCGTGAGCCACTCGCGCTCCGCCGCGCGGGCGCGTTCCGGGCGCTGGTCGGCGAGCGTGTCGAGCAGGTGGGTGGTCGCCTCCGTCGCCACGCCGTCGCCGCGCAGTCGCTCGTACAACTGGTTGATCAGCACCGCGAGGCCCCATCCGTCGATCACCATGTGGTGGGCGGCCAGCAGGACAGCACATGGCTTTCCCGCTTCGAGCAGCACCCTGGCGAGCCAGGGTGGACTGCGTACGGGATCGATCGGGACGGCGGCCAGTGACGCTGTGGCGGCCTCAAGGGTGCCGACGTCGACGGTGGGTACGTCCACGCAGTCGACCGGCAACGGGGCCCAGTCCGCGGGGCGGACATGCTGCACCGCGTGGTGCGGGTCGATCGTCGTGCGCAGTGCCTCATGGCGCGCGGTGAGTGCCGCGAGCGCCGCGTGGACGTCGGCGACGGTCGCCGTGGCCGGGACGTGGCAGTGGTCGGCGAGCGGGGTCGGGTTCACCCGCCGTGACGCGGGAATGGTGTGCTCGAACCAGTGCCACTGCTGAACCCAGGTCAGCGGCCCGCTGCGGATGACGGTGGCGGGGCGCGGTGGCGGTTGCGGTTGCGGTTGCGGTTGCGGTTGCGGTTGCGGCGAGTGAGTCATGGCGGGGGCCTCACACCGCTCGGACCACGAGAGCGGCATTGTGACCGCCGAAGCCGAACGAGTTGCTCAGGGCGACCCGCAGTCCCTCGTGGTGCTGTGGCTGGTGCGGCACGAAGTTGATGTCCGGCTCGATCGGCTCGTCGCAGTTGACGGTCGGCGGAACGTCACCCGTGCGCAGGACCTGGATGGAGGCCACCAGCTCGACCGCTCCGGCGGCGCCGATCATGTGCCCGGTCATCGACTTGGTTGAGCTGACCGGGATCCGGGTGACGCGATCACCCAGCACCTTGCGCAGGGCGGCCACTTCGGTGGCATCGTTCAGGACCGTTCCGGTGCCGTGCGCGTTGACGTAGTCCACGTCGGCTCCCGCCAGGCAACCGTCGGACAGCGCCGCCTCGACGGCGAGGCACGCGCCCTGTCCTTCCGGGTGCGGGGCGGTCCAGTGATGAGCGTCGGAACTCGCGCCGTAGCCGACGAGTTCGGCCAGGGCCACCGCCCCTCGTCCGGCGGCCGTCTCCGCGGCCTCCAGCACCACCACGGCGGCCCCCTCACTCATCACGAACCCGTCGCGGTGCGCATCGAACGGACGGCATGCCGTGCTCGGGTCGTCGTTGCGCCGGGACAGTGCGCGGGCGTTGTCGCTGCCCGCGAGGTCAATGGTGGTGACGCAGGCGTCGGCCCCACCGGCGAGAACGATGTCGGCCTCCCCAGACCTGATCATGCGCATGCCCGCACCCACCGCATCGGTGCCGCTGGCGCATGCCGTGCTCTGTGCACGGCTGGGCCCCCGTGTGCCCAGCCGCATGCTGATCTCACCGACAGCGCTGTCCATGGCGGTCGTGACCTGGGTGAACGGGCTGATGGCCCGTGGCCCCTTGTCGCGCAGTATGTTCGCGGCGCGGTAGATCGATCCCACCGGGCCGTAGCCACTGCCAATGATCACGGCGACCCGTGGTGCCAGCCGCTCGTCGACGACGAGCCCGGCATGCTCGCACGCCTCCAGCGCCGCGGCCAGGGCGTACTGCGCGTACGGGTCGGCGCGGCGGCTGACCGGCACGGGCATGTACCGGCCGGGAGTGAAACCACGGACTTGGCCGCCGATCCGGACTCCGAGACCCGTCACGTCCATCGCGGTCACGGTGTCGATGCCGCTGCGCCCGGCCAGCATCGCCGCCCACGTCTCGTCGACGCTATGCCCCAGCGGTGTCACGGCCCCATATCCAGTGACCACCACCCGGCGCCGGGCTCGGTCGCGGCCGGCGCCGGGCTCTCCTGTCCCCGTCACTGGGGGACCACCTCCGCGTCGAGGAGGGAGGGAAGGATGTCGTCGGCGGCGACCGGCACCATGAGCACGGCCGTGCCTCCCTGCGCGCAGAACCCTCGCGCGGCACGGATCTCATCAGTGAGCGTGGCCTTGTCGCGCAGCACCCGGCAGCGGATGTCCGGTCCGTCGACCGCGGGCGGCGGCGTACCTGGGCGGGTGAAGGCGTAGCGCTCGGCGTCGAGGCCGAGACGGGCGCGTTGGGCGTCCAGCCAGCCGTAGCCACCGTTGCACAGCACCACGTACAGCACGCCACCGTGGGACGGAGCCGCGGCGGCGATGTCCGCACGGGCCGCGAGGAACGCCCCGTCCCCGATGAACGCGGTCACCTCATGGCCCGGGGCGGCCCGCTTGACGCCGATGGCTGCGGCCGCTCCGAAGCCCAAGGGGGTCTGCTCCGACGGCACGATGGAGCCTCCACCGGCGTGGAAGGGAAAGCAGTACGACCACATGTCCTGCAGCCCGTTCTCCTGGACCAGCACGCGACGCTCGCCCGCGGTGGCGTCGAGCACGGCGAGCAATTCCGGGATGCGGATCTCCGGCAGCTTCGCCGCGCGGGTCAACTCCGCTTCCACAGCGACGGCCATGGCCCCACGGGCGCTCGCGATCTTGTCGACCCAGGCCTCGGACGCCTTCGTGTCCACGTGCTCAGCTGTGCCGGCCTCCTTCAGCGCGCGCGACCAGCCGAGCACGGCATGCCGGGCGTCTCCGAGCACGCGAGGGCCCGGGAATTCGGCCGACAACCCGCCCGGATCGATGTTCACCTGCACCACAGGGGCTGGGGGCAGCGGCGTTCCGCCCTCCACGACCGTCTCCTCAAGGCGCCCGGCGAGAGACACCACCAGATCGCAGCACGACCACAACTCACGGGCGGGGGCCGAGGCGTAGAGGCCCGCGACACCGCAGAACAGCGAGTGCCGCTCGTCGACGACGCCGCGGCCGGAGGCCGTGGTGAAGAGCGCCGCGCCGAGGTGGTCGGCGAAGCGCTCGACCGCACCGTCACCGTTGCGATGCCGCATTCCGCCGCCGACCAGCACCACCGGACGCCGACTCGCGCGGAGCGCCGCGAATGCCGGGCCCGCTATCAGGGGAACGTACTCAAGGGCCAATGGTTCGGGCGGCGTTGGCAGCGCTCCGGTGACGAGGATCTCCGCCGTGCGGACATCATCGGGCACCTCCAGGTACACCGGCCCGGACGGCGGCCCCAGAGCTCGGGTCAGCGCCGTCACCGTCGCGGGGACGACCCGGTCCGGGTGACCGACCCGGTACGCCCCTCGCACGAGCGGCGTCGTTACGGCGACTTGGTCGAGTTCCTGGAATCCGCCGCTGCCCCGGCGCCGTTCGGGCGCGCCGGCGGCGAGCACGAGGACCGGTGCTCCGGACTCCCGTGCCTCCAGCAGGCCCGTGGCCGCGTGCGTGACAGCCGGTCCCTTGCCCAGGGCGCAGACGGCGAGCCGACCTGATTGCAGCGCGTAACCGGTCGCCATGTACATCGCGTTGCGCTGGTCACGGCAGGGCACGAGGTCCACGCCCGCGGCATCGAGGGCGCGCAGCAACTCGAGGTCGTCGCCCGGAAGTCCGAAGCAGGTGTCCACCCCGTTCGCCACCAGTACGTCGACGATCGCGGACCAAGCGTCGGGGTACCGCTTGTCCACCCGGGTCATTCGCCACGCGCCGCGGCAGGGACCGACATCGGGACGTTCTGGGCCACGGCCTGTGACATGAGCAGTGGTTCGGCGTGCCGCTCGCCACCGTAGGAGATGTAATTCGCCCGCACCCCGAAGCCGCCGAACGGACGGTTGCCGTCCTCAGCCTCGAGCAATGTGTGGTTGACACAGGTCTGGTGGCGCTTGGACAGCACCTTCACCGTCTCCGGGTCCTCTCCGTAGACCATCGCCCCCAAGGCGCGTTCGCTGAAGAACGGGCTCGACAGCCGCTCGCGCAGCCGCCTCGCGCTGGGATAGGACACGACGTTGAACACCGGGGCGAACATCTCGTCCAACGGGAACTTGTCGTCGTAACCCCACAGCAGCACCGTCGGCTCGACCCTGCGGGAGGGCAGATCGATGCGTCCGCCGTGCCGGATGCGGCTCACATGACGCACCAGGTAGTCCGAGCAGTTCACCAGCGCCGAGTCGTAGCAGATCGGGCCGTAGTCGGCAGCAGGGTCGGTGTTCCGGCCGAAACGCAGCGAGGAGAGATGCGCCGACAACAGGTCCACGAACTCCTCGGTCCGGCCCTGCGGAGCAAACACGACGTCGGGCCCGAAGCAGTCCTGTCCGGAATTGTAGAGCCGGAGTCTCACGACGTCCCGTACGGCATGCTTGAGATCGGCGTCGGGCGCAATCACGACCGGGTTGATGCCGCCGCCGAAGAAGAGGAGGAGTTGGTCCTCGGACAGCCCTTCGCGCACAGTCTCGGCATTGGCGAATTTCCCGGTGAAGACGATGACGTCCGCCTCTCGCACGGGCCCCGTCACGAACTTCCGACGACTGAGTCCGGAGAGCTCGATGGGCAGTTCATGGACCGGCGCAAGCAGGGCGTGCAGGCGGCGCATCTGATCCTCGATCTCGGAGGACGGCCGAAAGACGATGCGGTCGGTGTAAAGGGAAGCCACGAGCATGTAGAGCGCGTAGGAGTAGAGCGGAATATTGGATGGCGTGAATATCGCAGCCCGAGGAACACAGCCCGGCTGAGACCGGCGGATCTCATCCTCTGCTCCGTCGAGGGTGGCGAGAAATAATCGGGCCTCCGCGGCTGCCGTGTGGTGGGGCGAGATGTCGGTGAGGATGCGTATCACCGCCTCCTCGTGGTCGGCCACGTACCTGCGCACTGCGCGCAGGGCATCGAGGCGCTCGGCGAACGGGATACGGTAGTCGGTCGCCCCGACGGTCGAGCGGAGCGCGGTTGCGCCGCTCACCGTGCGGGACGACGCGGGCAGCGAGTTCATGGCGATCTTCTCCAGGACGGTACGGTCGGGCTTCCCCCTGCTGGTGAGGGGCAGTGAGGGAAGCACGACGACGTGATCGGGCTGCTCGTAGCCGGCAAGCACAGAGCTCAGCGCCCGCTTCCAGTACGTGGGTTCGTGGGCATCCGGGTCGACGATCACGAACACCAGACGACTGCCCAGACGCTCGTCGGGGACGGCAATGACCTCCGTCTGTGCGCCGACCGACTCGGCCCGCTCGGCGAGGTGGTCCGGGTAGAGCGTGTGGCCGTCTCGGTGCACGGCGTATGTGCGCCCGACCACGAAGACCCGGCCGGTGTCGTCGAGCCGCCCGATGTCCCCCGTGCGGTACACGGGGTCAGAGACCGGGACGGTCTCACCGTCGTCGCTTAGGTGGCCGGTCATCAAGCCTTCACTGCGGACGACGAGTTCGCCGAGCTGACCGTGGGGAAGCGGCGCGCCATGGTCGTCGTGAATCTCGACGGCCACGCCGGGCAGCGGTGTGCCGCACCCGACCGGATCGGTGGGTGGCGCCAGCGCGATGTTCCCCACCTCGGTCGCTCCGTAGCCGTCGAGCAGATGCCGGCCCGTACGGGCATGGAACCGGGCGGCCAGGTTGCGCCCCAACGGCGCGCCGCCCACGCACCAAGCTCGTACCGTCTTCAGCGCGTCCGCGAGCAGAGGCCGGCGGTCCAGGAGATTCAGCAGGCTGTGATAGGTGGACGGAGCCGCGTCCACGATGGAGAGACCGTGCTCCACGCCGACCGCGAGCGCACGGTCCAGGCGCGTGGTCCGCCCGTAGACGATGAGCGTTCCTCCGCCCAGCCACCAGCAGAGGACCAGCGACAGACCGTATTGGTGGGAGTACGGCAGGACGGGCAGGAAGACGTCGTCAGGCCGGTATCCCATGCGTTCCGCGCTGAGCTCGAGGTTGCGCAGAATCGAGCGGCCGGAACGGACAATGCCCTTGGGATCGCCCGTGGTGCCCGACGACCACGAGATCGCGGCGTCCTGACGGCGCGCCCAGGCCTTGAGGTCGGGGGCGGCCGCCATGCCGGTGGGGGGCCGTGGCGCTGCGGCGTCGCCCGTACTTTCGTTGATTTCGAGTACCGCGCGTGCCTGGGCGCGGATGCGCGCTCTCTGTACCGGAGCGGCTCGATGGTCGGCCAGCACCACTGAGGCATCGAGATGAATGAGCGCGAGCAGATCGACGACCCAATGCGCGGAATTGACAGCGCTCACCATCACCCGCGAACCGGGTCCGATGCCGTTGTGTGCCAGATGCTCAGCGACAGCGAATACACGGGCCACGATCTCGCTTGTCTCCCAGACGTGCCCCTCGGGCGAGACCAAACGCCTGACAATGGCCAACTGATGCTCCTCGGGGCTATTCATGGCCTTGCTCGGGCGGGCTCCAGAAGGCTGTGCGATCCGTGGCGCCTAAGAAGAGGGGTGCCGGACAATGCCTCCTGGTATCGGCGGGCACGCTCGGCTCCCCGGTCGAACAAGTCAACTGAATGGCGCCTGTTTTGCTCGCGTAGATTCGTCGAATACGAATATGACACGCCCGCCCCGCCTCCGGCGAGATCGATCTCGCCAAATGACTTGGAGGCCAGAGAAAATGGTGGTGCGGAAGTTGACTTGTGGGAGGCGCGGGCTCGGCCTCCGGTCGCCCGGGGGGCTGTGCAGTTGCCAGCAGGGTCGGCGCTGGCAGGGGGCCCGGGCCGACCGGAGACCATGGCCCCGGGCAGGGTGCCGATCGTTGCTGCGGAACGCCAGTGGGCAAGGTGGCGACAGGTGGCCAAATACCATGACGCACTTGCCGCGAAACCGAAGCGGATGCGCATGAGAGAGCGTTCTCACACACTATTTTGCCCCACAATGCCGCTTTGACGAAGCGGTAGGCCGTTTCTTACGGATCTTGGTTCTGTCTGCGCTGTACCGCTGGTGGTACTGCTGTTGCTCGCATCGCGGTTGGCATGCTGTCGCTGACCGACACAGTGGGCCAGGAGGCAGACGCCGGCCCGGGACAGCGGCTGTGGGCGACGCTGACGCTGTGGAATCCCCGGTTCCTGGGCGGCGGTCTCGACTACGGCCTGTCCGCCTGGGCGTTCGGAAGAGCCAGTGCCTCGGGGCGCGACGTCGGCCCAGTGCCGACGTCCGGGAGTCGGCCGTCCCTGATCTGGCTCGATCGGTGATCGACAAGACGTCCGCCGAGACGACCGGATACATTGCGCGCGCCGACAGTTCGGCCGCTCAAGGAGGGAAAGCGTGACCGACACCAGCGAGACTGGCTCCGCCGAGGAACCGGCGCACGCGAACCGGCAGAGCCGGCTGCGCCGCCTCATGCGCTACCTCCCGCTCGTCGCCCCCGTGCTGCTCTGGGCCGTCCCCTGCTGGTCGCTGCTGTACGCAGGCCAGCACTGGCCGCTGCCCGTCACTCTCCTCGGCACCGTGCTCTTCGTCCTCGGTCTGATCGGAATGCCGCTGGCGATGACGCGCGGCCACGGCCGTCGGCAACAGGACCGGGCGGCGATCCTCGGGAGCACTCTTCTCGGGGGCAGCTGGGTGCTGTTCACCTGGTCCGTCCTGCTCGGCGTCCTGCTGCGCCTCGCCCTGGTCGTGGCCGGCGCGGGTGGCGGGCAGAGTCGGGCACGGATCGTCGCCTGCGCGACCCTCGGCGTCACCGCCGTGCTTCTCGCCTGGGGGTACGTCGAGGCCCGCAGGGTGCCACGGGTGCGGCGTCTCGACGTGGAACTCCCGCGCCTGGGAGCCGGGTTGGACGGCACCCGTGTCGTCCTCATCACCGACACCCACTACGGTCCGCTCGACCGCGCCCGCTGGTCGGCAAGGGTCTGCGAGCGGGTCAACACCCTGGAGGCGGATCTCGTCTGCCACACCGGCGACATCGCCGACGGCACGGCCGAACGCCGCCGCGCACAGGCCGAACCGCTCGGCACCGTACGAGCCACCGGAGCCCGGGTCTACGTCACCGGAAACCACGAGTACTACAGCCAGGCCCAGGGCTGGGTCGACCTGATGGGCGAGCTGGGCTGGGAGCCGCTGCGCAACCGTCATCTGCTGCTCGCACGCGGCGGCGACACCCTCGTGGTCGCCGGCGTGGACGACGTCACCGCCGAGTCCTCCGGCCTGGCCGGCCACCGCGCCCACCTCGCCGGAGCCCTGGACGGCGCCGACCCCGACCTGCCGGTTCTGCTCCTGGCCCACCAGCCCAAGTTCATCGACCGGGCAGCGGCAGGCGGCGTCGACCTCCAGCTCTCCGGCCACACCCATGGCGGCCAGATCTGGCCCTTCCACCACCTCGTCCGTATCGACCAGCCCGCTCTCGCCGGTCTCAGCCGGCACGGCGCCCGCACCCTCCTCTACACCAGCCGCGGAACCGGCTTCTGGGGCCCGCCGTTCCGCGTCTTCGCCCCCAGCGAGATCACCCTGCTCGTGCTCCGCTCCCCGCAGGGGCCCCTCGCCCCTTAGCCGCCCGGAGCGCCCCGGAGCAGCGCAAGGTCAACAGCTCCGCGCTGCGGCGATACCCACGGGGTATCAGCGCCGCGGAAAGGGTCTTGGACACCGGCAGGACCCCGGCGGTGCACTGGTGCGCATGACGGAAACCGCACTGATCAGCGGGGCGCCCGCGACACCCCGCAATGAGTACTGGATCGTCGCCGGTCTGCTCGCCGCCTTCTCCGTCTGGGCCGGCACACTGAAGGTCATCCGCACGCCCGATCAACTCAGACCGATGATGGCCTGGGTCGACCGCATACCCTTGCCCGCGCTCAGGGCGCTGGGCACGGTCGAACTGCTCGGCGCGATCGGCCTCATCCTGCCGCCGGCCACAGACATCGCTCCCTCACTGGCGCCGGCCGCGGCCATCGGATTCGTCCTTCTGCAGGCCGGTGCGATCGCGGTCCACCTCACCGGCGAAGACCGCAGGATCGCACTCAACGTCGGGCTCATCGCCACCGCGGCCCTGACCGTCTGGCTGGCCACCGGACTGTGAGCGAGCACAGCCCTTGGTGACGTGCCCTTGCCCGTAAGGGCAGCGGAGAGGCCGCGAGGGCACCGCCTGTGACAGAACGAAGACGGCGCGGAGGAGCCCCTGTAACTCGGTGCGGGCTACAAATAGTTACGACCACACGCACCACACCGCACCCGACACCGCACACGCCGGTTTCCTTCTGGGGGAAGACATGAAGAACACGCGCATCACCGCTCTCGCCGCCGTCAGCCTCGCCGCAGCCCTCTCGCTCACCGCTTGTGGCGGTGACGACTCCGGCACGGACACGTCGTCCCAGGGCTCCTCCGCCTCGGACTCCTCCGGCAGCTCCAAGGCGGGCGACAAGCAGGCGGGATCCGGTGAGGAACTCACCACCGAGGCGGCCGCGGGCGGCACGAAGAAGGGCGGCGGCAAGGTCACGTTCTGCACGACGCAGGATCTCGCCATCGACGCCCAGGACGCCGCCCCCGACGAGAACACCGGCCGCATCGACATCACCATGATCAACCGGGGTTCGACCACCTGCTCGGCGACGGGCTTCGCGGGCGTCGACATCAAGGACGCCGACCACACCAGCAGCCCGATCGAGCGCGGCCGGGCCCAGCCCCGGGTCACCACCCTCAAGCCCGGCGCCGCCGCCGTCTTCAACCTCGCCTACGACATCGACACCAGCGGCGAGAGCCTCGCGTCGCCGACCCACATCCTGGTGACGCCCCCGAACGAGACCCACACCGTGACCCTGAAGTGGCCCGCGGGCGCCGGAGACATCAAGGGCGCCTACACCGACGTGCAGGTCTACCCCACGCACACGACCAACTAGTCCGTGTCCTCGGCGTCATGACCTCCCTGACGGTGAGCGGGGTGCCGGGTCGGACGCCGTCGGGTCCGGGCAGGGCGACTCCTCTCCCGGTGGCGGCTGGTGGGACGCTTCGGTGCCCGGTGAGGGGCTCGGCGACTCGGGCGGGCAGTCCTGCGGCGTGGACGGGCTCGGCGTCGGTGTCGGCGAGGGAGTCGGTGTCGCGGAGTCGGACGGGGAAGGCTGCGGCGGACGGGTGGGGTCCGGGTCCGGCGTGGACGGTGTCGGCCTCGGTGACGGTGCCGAGTGCGACGGAGACGGGGACGGGGTGGGCTTGCCGGGGTCGGGGCCGATGATGATGCCGCCGTCGCCCTCGCCATCCTTGTCGCCCTTGCCGCCGCTTCCCCTATGAGCGCCCTTGTCGGCCGGCTCGGTGGCCGGGGTGTCGCCGCCGGCTCCGGGAGACTTCGGGATGACGCCCTTGCCGTCGGGCACGGTGTGCACGCCCCTGCGGTAGAAGTCCAGCCAGGAGCGGACCAGTTCCAGGTAGGAACGCGAGTTGTTGTAGCTGAGGACCGCTCGGTCGAGGTCGGCCGCCCGGCTCAGGTCGCGCTCCCCGGCGCACAGATAGTGGCCGGCCGCCAGCGCCGCGTCATAGATGTTGTTGGGGTCCTCGCGGCCGTCCCCGTTGCCGTCGGCGCCCCAACGTGCCCAGGTCGACGGCAGGAACTGCATCGGCCCCACCGCCCTGTCGTACACCGTGTCGCCGTCGTGGACGCCGCCGTCGCTGTCCAGGATCAGGGCGAAGTTCCGGCCGTCGAGTGCCGGTCCGGTGATCCGGCCCAGTGTGGTGCCGTGCCGGTCGACCGCGCCGCCGCGCGCCTGCCCGGACTCCACCTTGCCGATGGCGGCGAGCAGTTCCCAGGGCAGGGCACAGCCGGGGTCCGTCCGGCCGACCGACCGTTGGGCCGCTCGGTAGGCGCGCAGCACGGTCCCCGGAATTCCGGCGGCGGCTCGCGCCTGGGTGACCCTTTCGCGGTGCGCCGGGGCGTCCGGAGCGACCAGAGGCGGCAGCTCGGTGTGGTACGAACCGTCGTCGGGTGGGGCGAGTTCGGAGTACGGGAGGTCCGCGGCCGGGGCGGTGGCCCCGTCATCGGCCGCCGCGCGGGCGCTCTCCTTGTGCGGGAATCCGGGGGCCTGGGAGGCGGTGAGCGCCGCCACCGCGGTCACGGCGATGGCGGTGGCGCGCAGCCCCCGCCGGGTCCGGACGGGCAGGCGTCGGGCGCGGTGTTCGGGCATGAGCTGTCACTCCCTGGTGGTGACGCAGGCAGGGCGTACTCGGGGGGCTGGACGTTCAGCGGCTGAAGGTGTCGATGGCCGAGACGAGCCAACGGCCGTCGTGCCGCTCGACGTCGAGGGCGAACATCGCTCCGGCGTACGTGCCGTCGTCTGCTGCCTTCTTGTCTCCGGCCGTGCTGACGCTGCTCTGGTCGGCGTAGACGAGGACCCGGGCCCGGTCGCCGTCGATGCGCTCGACCGCGCTGTCGGTGACCGTGGTGGTGATCACCACCTTCTGCTTGCCGGCCCGCTGACGGAGGTCACCGAGCAGGTTCCGGTGCTGGGCGACGGCACGCCCCGTCAGCCATTCCTTCGCGGCCGCGTCGAGCGCACGGGGTTCGGCGTGGTCGTACGAGAAGAGCGCGCCGACGGCCTTGGACGACTGGCCCTTGATCTCGCTGGTCCGCGCGGTGTCGGAGAGGGCGGTGTTGCGTGCGGCCGGGGCATCGCGGAGGGCCTCCGCACGGGCGTGTGCCCAGCCCGCGAAGCCCCCGAGGACAAGGATCACGAGGCAGAGGGCCACGAGTGTGCGGCGGGGCGCGGGCCGGCGCGGGGGTGTCTCGTGTGACGGGTCCGCGGCCTCGGTTCCCCCCAGCGGTGAGGCCCTGCGCGAACTCGGCGTCGCGTCGGCGTCGACCGGGGCACGCAGGCCTTTGCGGGATTCAGCCGCGGGGGCTGCGTCGGTCGCGTTGGTCGCGTTGGTCGCGTCGGTCGCGTCGGTCGCGTCGGTCGCGGGTGGCGTACGCAGGGCTTCGCGGGACCGGGTCCCGTCAGCGGTAACCGGGCGCACGGCCTCCCCGGGCCTCGTTGCCCCGTACGTGACCGACGGGCGCAAAGCCTCGCGGGCCTCACGAGCCTGGCGGCGGCGGAGGTTGTTCAGGTGGTGGCGGGTCGTCGGCATCGTGTGTCGTCCTCTCCTGCGGCCGGTCAGCCGGCCGACGTGCCGCCGACCGGAGCCTGGCCCAGCGCGCTGAGCTTCCAGTCGCCGTGGGTGCGGGTCAGTTCGCCGAGCATGCGGGTGTCCTTGTCGGTGCTCGCGTCGCCGGGCGCCTTCACCGTCACCCGCAGGGCGACCAGGACGCGGGCCCGGCCGGCCCGGGTGTCGAGTTCGGTGAGCGCGCCGGACAGCACTTTGGCCTTGGTCACGGTCTTGGCGGTCTTCACCTGGGTGGCGAACTTGTCGCGCCCCGACACCAGTTGTTCGTGCAGCTCACCGGTGGTGGAGGACTCCCAGAGATCCAGGCCTCGGCCGACGCCGCGGTGGTCGAGGGTGTTGAGGTTCTGGACAGACTGTTCCCCGGCGGCGAGTGCCGCGTCGCGCTGCTCCGCGTAGCCCGCGGTGTCGTCGTGCGCCGCGTGGTACCAGCCCCAACCCGCCCACGCGGCGAAGCCCCCCGCGATCAGGGCGAGTGCGAGGGCCAGGGCCGTGACCGGCGCCGCCCCGAGCCAGGCCGTTCCCCTGGTCCCACGTCTCATCTGCGTTCCCCTTCCCCCGCGCCCGCTCAGCGGGTCCTGATGTCGACGATGCGCCACCGGTCGTCCTCCCACCGCGCGGTCACCGTGAGCTGGGCCGCAGCGGAGGTGGTGCGGGCCTTGCCGCGGTGCGAGATCTGGTCGAGGAAGACCAGCAACCGCGCGCTGTCGGCGTCGAGTTCGACGACTCCGGTGCGTACGGCCTGGGTGCTCAGGGTGATGTGCCGCGCGGCGAGGTCCTCGCGGATCCGGCCCATCAGTTCCGCGTACTGGCGTTCCGCCCGTCCGGCGAGGACCGAGCGGGCCGCACGCTCGGTGGTCTCCAGGCCGTTCGGCGTGTACGAGAAGACGCGGGCGAGCGCGTTGCCGACGTCACCGGCGACACGGGTGGTCGCCTCGGCGTCGGTCAGCGCGTGGTTCTCGGCTGACGGGGTGGACCTCAGCTGATGGGCCCCGTACAGGAAGCCGGAGCCGACGACGACAAGCAGCGCGGCGCATACCGCGGGGGCGAGGCGCCTGACGAGACGGCGAGCGTGCGGGGCGCCACGGGTCTGCGACGGCTCCTCCCGCGGGGCGTCCTGCGGGGCGTCCGGGTCACGCTCGGGTTCCGCGTCGGCGCGGGACGGTGCGTCATCCGCGCCGGCGCGGGCCCCGCGATCGTCCGCGCTGATGCGGGGTTGCCCGTCCTCTTCCGTCCCGGCGCCCGCGGCGGCCGCGTTCCGGGACCGTCCGATGTGCAGCAACCGTGTCATCGGCTCTCGTCCTCCTTCACCGGCCGCGTGAGCGGTACCGCGCTCAGTGCCTTGACCTTCCACTCGTCCTCGCCGGTGCGGACCAGCACCGCCTCCAGGCGCTTGCGGTCCGTGGTCGGCTTCGTCGTTCCGGCGGGCGTGACCTCGACGCGCACGGTGCCGATGATCTTCGCCGTACCGGCGCGGGTGTCGAGGCCGGTGAGCGCCGCCTCGGTGACCGTGCCCCGTGCCGAAGCCCCCTTCTTGGGAGCGGTGCCGCCCAGTTCGTCCCGCAGCGGTCCGGTCGAGGCGGCGCGCCAGTCCCGGATGCTCGCCTGCGCCCGCTGCCGGGACGAGGCGTCGAGGGAGTTGAGGACGGTGAGCCGGTCGCGCCCGTCGGACAGCGCCTCGTCGCGTTCGCGGCCGTACGCGAGGGAGTCGTCGCCCCGCGCCTGTGCGTACGTCCACACGCCGGTGCCGCAGAACGCGAGCGCCAGCGCCAGTCCCGCGCCGGTGAGGACGCGCGCCCGCCTCATCGGCCCGGCTCCGGGTCAGCCCCGAGCAGCTGCGGCATCCCGTTCGCTCCGGCGGTGCCCGTGTCCGGCAGGGCCAGGGCGCCCGGCAAGGGAGCGGCGGACTTCGACGGCGCCGACGCGACACCCTTGCCGCTCGTGTCGCCCGTATTGCGTGCACTGCCCGACGGCAGGGAGCCGGGCCTGGCCGGGTCCGGTACCGGGCCGCCGCGGGGCGCGTGGGCGGAGCCCCGTACGTTGACGCCGCTCGCGGCCGGTGCCGTGCAGGAGGCGCCGGTGTTGAGAGCGGGGGCGGTGCCGAGGTCGAGGCCGGTGCGGTACCGGGTGCCGCCATAACCGTCGGTGCAGGGCAGGGGTTTGAAGAAGGTGACGGCCAGGCCGAGCTTCATGGTTCCTCCGTCGACGGCGGTGGCGCCGGCCGAGACGGCCGCCGGGTACTTCACGAGGAGTTCCTCGATGCCGCGCTGCCGGGTGAGGGCCACCTCGGAGGTGGTGAGCAGGTTGGCGAGGACGACGCCCAGGCTGGGGTCGAGGTCCCGCAGCACCCCGCTGACCTGCGTGGCCGCGTCCGGCGTGACGGTGAGGAGCCGGCGCAGATCGGCGTCGGAGCCCTTCAGGGTGCGGGCGAGCTCCGTGGCGCCGTCGGCGAAACCCCGGATGGCCTTCGCCTCCTCGGCCTGGGTGCGCAGCACGGTTTCGCCGTCGCCGAGCAGGCGGGTGGTCGAGGGCAGGTTCCGGTCGGCGGCCTCGACGAAGGCGCTGCCGTTGTCGAGGAGCACCTGAAGGTCGTCGCCGTGCCCCTCGAAGGTCTTGCCGAACTCGTCGACGACCGTGCGCAGATCCTTCAACGGCACGGACCGGACGAGGTCGTTCACGCTGGTGAGCACGTCGGTGACAGGCGCGGGCACGTCGGTCTCGGGCTGTTCGATCCGGGCGCCGTCGGCGAGGTGGGGGCCGGAGTCACTCTCGGGCCGCAGGTCGATGTACTGCTCGCCGACGGCGGAGAGCCCGGCCACCACGGCGCGGGTGTCGGAGGGGATGCGGGGGGCGGACTTCTTGATGCGCAGCTCCGCGACCACTCCGTCCTCGGTGAGGTCGATCGGCCCGACCCGGCCCACCGAAACGCCCCGGTAGGTGACGTCGGAGTGGGTGAAGAGCCCTCCGGTGCGGGCCAGTTCGACCTTCACGGTGTAGTAGTCGGCGACGCCCACGTACCGGCCGAGGTCGGCGTAACGGATGCCGAGGAAACCGAGGACGAGGACGGCGATGAGGAGGAAGGCCAGGTTCTTCAGGCGTACGGCGAGGGTGATCATCGCTTGGCGCCCCCGTCCCCGGAGTGCTCGCCGGGTGTCGGCGCGGAGGTGGGTGCCGGCACGGACGGCGGTGTCGGTACGGAGGGCAGGGGCAGCGGCGCCGAGGGGGAAGCCGTGGCCCCGGTGCCGGGTCGCCGCTTTCCGGGTGCCACGCCCCGCTCGCGCCGGCCCGTGGGGGCGGTGGCCGTGGCGGTGGGCGAGGGCCTGCTCTGCGGTACCAGGGGCGGGATCACCTGGGTGCCGGGAGCGGCCGTCATGTGCAGGTACACGTTGAGGTAGTCGCCCTTGACCCCGTTCAGCACCTCGTCGGTGAACGGATAGGTGAGCAGCACCTGGAGGGAGTCGGGCAGGTCACCCCCCGCGTCGGCGAGGGCCTTGAGGGTCGGGGCGATGGCTTTGAGGTCGGCGACCATGTCGTCCTTGCTCGCTTCGACGGTGGAGACGGCGACACCGGACAACCGGTCCAGGGAGCGCAGCATGGTCAGCAGTGAGCCGCGCTGTTCGTCCAGGGTCTTCAGGCCGGGCGAGAGGTCGGACAGGACGGTGCGTACGTCGTCCTTGCGGCCGGCCAGGGTCGTGGCGAGCCGGTTGACGCCGTCGAGGGCGTCGGTGATCTCGCCGCGATGGTCGTCGAGGTTGCCCACGAGTTTCTCGACCCGTTTCAGTACGGAGCGCACCTCGGGTTCGCGTCCGCCGAGGGCCTTGTTGAGTTCCCGCGTGATGGTCTTGAGCTGGTTGACGCCGCCGCCGTTGAGCAGCATGGACAGCGCGCCGAACACCTCCTCGACCTCGGTGTTGCGGCCCGTGCGGGAGAGCGGGATGACACCGCCGTCCCCCAGCCTGCCCCCGGCGGACGACTTGGCCGGCGCGATGAGACTGACGTACTTCTCGCCGAGCAGGCTGGACTGTTCCAGGCGGGCGCCGGCGTCGCGGGGCAGCCGGACGTCGCCGTTGATCTCCATGGTGACCCGGGCCGACCACGCGTCACCGTCCAGGCGGATGGAGTCGACGCGGCCGACCGCGACGTCGTTGACCTTGACCGCCGCGTGCGGCACCAGGCTGAGGGCGTCGTCGAGTTCGGCGGTGACGGTGTAGGGGTGGGAGCCGAGGTCGGCGCCGCCCGGCAGGGGCAGGTCCTCGAGTCCGTCGAAGCGGGGGACGGTGACGGAGAACGCGCCGAGGGCCAGCGCGAAGCCGAGGCCGAGGGCGAGGAGTCCGCCGAGGCCCGCACCGGTGGCGGCCGAGGTGGTGAGCACCCGCCGCCGTACGACGCGCTTCACCGCTCGCCCTCCCCCGAGGACGGGGACGAGGGCGAGGACGGTGTGGATGTGGTTCCGCCGGTCGCCGGCAGGGGCAGCAGGGGGCCTCCCATGCTGATCTCATTGAGGTTGGCACGGCCGTCGATCCTGCCGTGGTCGGTGTCGTAGGCCCCGACGAGGTTGCCCGCGGCGAGCGGTGCGACGTCCAGGGCCTCGGCCAGCGCGGTGCGCTGACGGACCAGGGTCTGGGTGATCGGGACGAGCCGCTCGACGTTCTTCTTCAGCTCGCCCCGGTTGTCCTTGATGAAGGTCTTCACCCGGCCGAGGGCGGTGCCGAGTTCCTTGAGCGCGCCCGCGAGGTCGTCCTTGTTGTCGGCGAAGTAGCCGACGACGGTGTCCAGTCGCTCCTGGGCCGTGCGGACGCCGCTGTCCTTCTTCTTGAGCATGGAGGTGAAGCTCTGGAGGCCGCGGACGGTGGCGAACAGGTCGTCGCTGGACCCGTCGAGGGTCTTGGTGGCCTTGCCGAACTCCTCGATGGTGTCGCCGATCTCCTCGCCGTTGCCGTCGAGGTTGGCGGCCCCGGTCTTCAGCAGCTCCGACAGGGCGCCGGCGGAGTTGGCCCCGTCCGGCCCGAGCGCCTTGCCGAGGTCGGTGAGCGAGGCGTAGAGCTGGTCGATCTCGACGGGGGTGCGGTTGCGGGAGGCGGACAGTACGGCGCCGTCGGCGAGGGCGGGTCCGGAGCGGTAGGCCGGGGTGAGCTGCACGTAGCGGTCGGAGACGACGCTGGGCGCGACCACCAGGGCCCGCGCCGACTTCGGTACGCGTACGCCGTCGTCCAGCGACAACTCGACCCGCACCCGCGTGCCCTGGGGCCGGACCGACTTCACCTCGCCGACCCGGACCCCGAGCACTCGCAGGTCGGAACCGGCGTAGATGCCGACGGCCCGGTCGAAGTAGGCGGTGACGCGGGTGCCGGCGGAGTCGAGGACGCGCACCGTGACGAGTGCCGCGGCGACGACGGCGAGGGCGATCGCCGCGGCGAGGAGTTTTCTGCGTTTGCTCATCGCTCACCGCTCCCCCGGGCGGCCGCCGACTGCTTGGGCGGCATGCAGGATGTCTTGGGCTGGGACTGCGCGGGCAGATAGTCGCGCGGCACCACGCCGCACAGGTAGCTGTCGAACCAGTGGCCGTTGCCGAGGGTGTTGCCGACGAGTCGGTAGTAGGGGCCGACGAGGGCGAGCGTCCGGTCCAGCTGGGTGTTGTTGGCCTTCAGTACGGTGGTGACGCGGCCGAGCGCCTTGAGGGTGGGGCCGAGCTGTTTCTCGTTGTCGTCCACCAGACCGCTCAGTTCGGTGCCGAGGGCGCGGCTCCCCTTCAGCAGGGCGGTGATGGCCGTGCGCCGGTCCCGCAGTTCACCGAGGAGGGGCCCGGCGTCCTCGATGAGGGTCTCGAAGCTGGACTTCTTCTCCTTCAGCGTCTTGGTGAACCGGGCGCTGCCCTTGAGGAGTTCGGACAGTTCGCGGTCCCGCTTGGAGACGGAGCGCGACAGGTCGGAGAGTCCCGTGGCCGCCTTGCGGACGTGCCGCGGCGAGTTCTCGAAGGTCTCCGAGATCGTCTCGAAGCTCTTGGCGAGCTGCTCGGTGTCGATGGCGTCGACGGTGGAGCCGAGGTCCTGGAACGCCTGGGTGACGTCGTACGGCGAGGTGGTCCGGTTTCGCGGGATGCGCTCGTCCGTGTCCTGTTTCCCGGTGCCGAGCGGGTCGAGGGCCAGGTACTTGTCGCCGAGCAGGGTCTTGATGGCGATGGCGGCGGTGGTCCGGTCGCCGATCCAGACATTCTCCACCTCGAAGGTGACCTTCACGCGGTCGCCGTCGAGGCCCACGCCGGTGACCTCGCCGACCTTGACGCCGGCGACACGCACCTCGTCGCCCTCGTCGAGGCCGGCCGCCTCGGTGAAGTCCGCGCTGTAGGTGGTGCCGCCGCCGGTGAGGGAGAGCTGGTCGGCGTTGTAGGCGAGGACGGTGAGCAGCGCGAGCAGGAGCAGGCCGACGAGGGCCACGGTGATCGGGTTGCGCTCCCTGACGGGCTTCAGTCGCGGCCGGCGGGAGCGCCGGGGCGCGGGGGCGGGCGCGGCGGGGCGCCCGGGCCGTTGCAGCAGCGTCATGCGCCGCACCTCGCTTCGGTGACCGCGATGCCGGTCGGCGGCTTCGCGCCGGTGGAGGTGGTCACGCCGTCCACCCGGGCCTCGCAGAGGTAGAGGTTGAACCAGGAGCCGTAGGAGGACAGCCGGCCCAGGGCGGTCAGCTTGGCGGGGGTCCGGTCGAGGAAGTCCTCGATCTGCGGGGTGGCGTCGCCGAGGTTGTCCGAGAGCCGGCCCAGTTCGCGGATGTCCTTCTTCAGGGGCGCGCGCCCCTCGTCGAGGAGGTCGGCGGTCACGGTGGTCAGGTCGCCCATGGCCGTGACGGCCTTGCCCAGTGGCTTGCGGTCCGCGTTGAACCCGCTGACGAGCTTCTGGAGGGTGTCCACCAGGTCGTCGAAACCGGCCTCGCGTTCGTTGAGGGTGGTCAGGATCGTGTTGAGGTTCTTCACCACCTGGCCGATCACCTTGTCCTTGGCGGCGACCGTCGTGCTGACGGAGCCGATGTGCCGGATGAGGCCGTCGACGGTGCCGCCCTCGCCCTGCAGGATCTGCACGATGGAGCCGGCGAGTTCGTTGACGTCCTTCGGGGACAGCCCCTCGAAGAGCGGTTTGAAGCCGTTGAAGAGCAGGGTCAGATCCAGCGCGGGGACGGTCCGGTCGAGCGGGATGGTGTCGCCGGCGTCGAGGGCGCCGCTGACATCGCCGCTGCCCCGGTCCAGGGCGATGTAGCGCTGCCCGACCATGTTGAGGTACTTCACGGCGGCGGTGGTCGAGGCGGGCAGGGAGCGGTCGTCGCGAACGGTGAAGGTGACCTGGGCGGTGCGCCGGTCGACGACGCGGACGTCGGTGACCTCGCCGACCTCGACGCCGGAGATCCGTACGCTGTCGCCGTCGATGACGCCGGTGGCGTCGGTGAACAGCGCCTTGTAGGAGAGGCTGTCCTCGCCGACGCCGGTGCCGGAGACGCTCAGCCCGAGGACGGCGGTGGCCAGCGCGGTGACGACGAGGAAGACGAGGGACTTCAGCACCGGGCCGGTCAGCGGACGGCGCCGGGTGTGGGCGGTGGGCCGGGCGGTCATCGCAGGGTCACCTCCGTGCCGCGCAGGGCCGGGCCCGCGAGGAGGCTGCTCCACTCGGGCAGGGAGGTGGGTGCCTTGCCGGTGGCGGGTGCGAGGAGTTCGTTGACGAGGTCGTTCTCCTGGGGGGAGTTGGCGGGGCCGAGGTCCTGCGCGGCCGCCCCGGAGGCCTGCACGGCGGGCTTCGCGGTGACGCCGAGGTAGGGCACGGGGTAGCAGCGCGGGCCGCCGCCGGCGCCGTAGGAGGGGGTGTCGCGGCCGGGCCGGTAGGCGCCGCGGGAGGGCACGGTGGTGACGTCGACGCGCAGGCCGGGCCGGTCCGTGCCCTTGCCGAGCGCCTTGTCCATGGCGGGGACGAAGTCGGCGAGGGTGCGCAGGGTGCAGGGGAAGGCCGAGGAGTATTCGGCGAGCAGTTCCAGGGTGGGCCGGGAGGAGGCGGAGAGCCGGATGATGTTGTCCTCGTTCTGCCGCAGGAAGGCGGTCATGTCCTCGGCCGTCGTGGTGGTGGCGCCGAGGGTGGCGGACAGTTGGCTCTCCTTCTCGGCCAGGGTCCCGGTGGTGGTGGTGAAGTCGGTGAGGGCCGTGAGGATGTCCGGGGCGGCGTCGGCGTAGACGTGGCTGACCTTCACGAGCTCTTTCAGATCCCGGTTGAGCGTGGGCAGTTGGGGGTTGAACTTGCGCAGGTGGGAGTCGAGGACGGCGAGGGTCTCACCGAGCCGGTCGCCGCGTCCCTCCAGCGCCCGGGAGACGGCGGAGAGGGTGGCGGAGAGCTTCTGCGGCTGGACGGCGGTGAGCGTGGGCAGCACGTTGTCGAGCACCTGCTGGAGTTCGACGGCGCTCGCGGAGCGGTCCTGCGGGATGACCGCGCCGGCCTCCAGCGGCCGCGCGGCGGGCGAAGCGGGCGGTACGAGGGCGACGAAGCGTTCGCCGAACAGGGTGGTCGGCAGCATCTGGGCGCGTACATCGGCCGGTATGCGGGCGAGGCTGCCGGGGCGCAGGGCGAGGGTGAGCCGGGCGCCGTCGTCGGTGGCGTCGATCTCGCGGACCTCGCCGACGACGACACCGCGCAGCTTCACCTCCGCGCCCCGGTGCATCTCGTTTCCGACGCTGCCGGTCTCCACGACGACCGGATCGGAGTCGGTGAACTGCTTGTCGTAGACGGCGATCGCGAGCCACACCAGCAGGGCGGGGACCACCAGGAAGACCACACCGGCGAACCGGCGGCGCACCGTCGCGCCCAGGGCACCGCTCATGTCAGCCAGCCACCTTCACGGTCGTGGTGGCGCCCCACAGGGCCAGCGAGAGGAAGAAGTCGGTCACGCTGATCAGCACGATGGCGTTGCGCACCGAACGGCCGACGGCGACGCCGACGCCGGCCGGGCCGCCGGAGGCGCGGTAGCCGTAGTAGCAGTGGGCGACGATCACCATCACGCTGAAGATCAGCACCTTCAGGACGGAGAGCAGCACGTCCGTGGGTGAGAGGAACAGGTTGAAGTAGTGGTCGTAGGTGCCGCGGGACTGGCCGTTGAAGAGGACGGTGACGTAGCGGGAGGCCAGGTAGGAGGAGAGCAGCCCGATCGCGTACAGCGGGATGATGGCGACGACGCCGGCGATGATGCGGGTGGTGACCAGGTACGGCAGCGAGCGGATGCCCATGCCTTCGAGGGCGTCGACCTCCTCGTTGATGCGCATGGCGCCGAGCTGGGCGGTGAAGCCGGCGCCGACGGTCGCGGAAAGGGCGAGTCCGGCGACGAGCGGGGCGATCTCCCGGGTGTTGAAGTACGCGGAGACGAAGCCGGTGAAGGCCGCGGTGCCGATCTGGTCGAGGGCCGCGTATCCCTGGAGTCCCACGACGGTCCCGGTGAACAGGGTCATCGCGATCATCACGCCGATGGTGCCGCCGATGACCCCGAGACCGCCCGTGCCGAAGGCGACCTCGGCGAGGAGGCGCTGCACCTCTTTGAGGTAGCGGCGCAGGGTGCGCGGGATCCAGAGCAGGGACCGTACGTAGAAGAGGAGTTGGTCGCCGGAGCGGTCGAGCCAGCCGAGCGGGGCAGCCACGGACGTCAGCCTCCCTTCGGCGGTACGAGTTGGAGATAGACGCCCGTCATCACCATGTTGACGAAGAAGAGCAGCATGAAGGTGATGACGACGGACTGGTTGACGGCGTCGCCGACGCCCTTGGGGCCTCCGCGCGGGTTCAGGCCGCGGTAGGCGGCGACGACGCCCGCGATGAACCCGAAGACCAGGGCCTTGAGTTCGCTGATGTAGAGGTCGGAGAGCTGGGCGAGGGCGGAGAAGCTGGAGAGGTAGGCGCCGGGGGTGCCGTCCTGGAGGTAGACGTTGAAGGCGTAGCCCCCGAGGATGCCGACCACGGAGACCAGGCCGTTGAGCAGGACCGCGACGCCCATGGTGGCCAGGACGCGGGGCACCACGAGGCGTTGCACCGGGGAGACGCCCATGACCTCCATCGCGTCCAGCTCCTCGCGGATGGTGCGCGAGCCGAGGTCGGCGCAGATGGCGGAGCCGGCCGCGCCCGCGATCAGCAGGGCCACGATCAGCGGGCTGGCCTGCTGGACGACCGCCAGCACGCTGGCACCGCCGGTGAAGGACTGGGCACCGAGCTGCTGGGTGAGCGAGCCGACCTGGAGGGCGATCACGGCGCCGAACGGGATCGAGACCAGGGCCGCGGGCAGCAGCGTGACGCTGGCGATGAACCAGAACTGCTCCACGAACTCACGGAACTGGAAGGGCCGTCGGAAGATCGCACGGGCCACCTCCGTGGCGAGTGCGAAGAGCCGGCCGGTCTGCCGCAGGCCACCGGCGATCATGCGCCGCTCCCGGTGGCCGGCATCGGGAGCGTCGCCGCGGTGCTGCTGTGAGCACCGGGAGCGCCGCCCCCGGGCTCGGCGGCGTAGGTGCGCTCGATGGCGGTGCGCGCGGCGGGCGGCAGCCGGTCGAGCATGCCGAGGACCCGTTCCCTGCGGCGGGCGACGGCGCGGCGCGGCGGAAGTCCGGGGGACGGCTCCAGCTGCGGAATGATCTCGCGCGGACCGTCGGCGCCCCGCGCTCCCGCGGCCTCGGCCGCGAGGGTGGCCGCGTCCTTCTCCTCCGACATCCCGATCGGGCCCTCGCGACGGCCGGACAGAAACTGCGCGACGACCGGTTCCTCGCTGGTGAGGAGCACTTCGCGGGGCCCGAAGGTGACCAGTTCGCGCCGGAAGAGCATGCCCATGTTGTCGGGGACCGTGGCGGCGATGTCGAGGTTGTGCGTGACGATGAGCATCGTCGCGTCGATCTGCGCGTTCAGGTCGATCAGCAGTTGGGAGAGGAAGGCGGTGCGGACGGGATCGAGCCCGGAGTCGGGTTCGTCGCACAGGATGATCTGCGGGTCGAGCACGAGCGCGCGGGCGAGCCCGGCCCGTTTGCGCATGCCGCCGCTGATCTCCCCCGGCAGTTTGCCCTCGGCACCCAGGAGTCCGACGACGTCGATCCGCTCCATGACGATGCGCCGGATCTCCGACTCCTTCTTCCGGGTGTGCTCGCGCAGCGGAAAGGCGATGTTGTCGAAGAGGGACATGGAACCAAATAGGGCGCCGTCCTGGAACATGAGCCCAAACTTTTTGCGCGTCTCGTAGATATCCCGTTCGGGACTGTTCGCCATGTCGACGCCGTCGATGAGGACGCGGCCGCGCTCCGGTTTCAGCAATCCGATGAGCGACTTCAGAAAAACGGTCTTTCCGGTACCGGAAGGACCGAGCATGACGCTCACCTCTCCGGCCGGCAGGGTGAGGCTCACGTCCTGCCAGATCTTCTGCGTGCCGAAGGATTTGGTAAGACCCTCGACCACCACTTCTATTCCCATATCACCTCCAAGGCGGGTGAGGGCATGCCGACGGAGGTCCCCTCCCGGAGGGAGGGCAGAGCGGGGAGCGAACCATCCGTCACGCCTCCTTGGTGGGGGCCCACCTGGAGATCAGCGCCGTGACCGGCACGCTACGACCGAGTAACCTGAGCGGGCAAGAGAAGGATCCGAAATTCCCGAAGGTTTGAGTTCAGCCAGGGCGTGTTTATCACCGTGGTGACAAGGACCGGCTTTGCCCTTGTCACTCGGTGAGCAATGCGGGCCCCAGGGGGTGGCGGGAAGCGATATGCGACCTGTTCCCGGGGGGCCTCTCGGCGGCCCTCCTGCGGTATTTTTAGCAGCGGATGACTAAGCGGAGCCCCGGACTGCTCACCTGGGGAACAGGCATTTCAGCTTCCCCAAAGAATCATGGGCAACGCCATTGTTCGGCTAAGTTTCCCGCAAGTAACGTCGTGGCTCGCGGTCGAGGATTTTCCGAGCCGCGGACCGTCCGTTCTTCCGCTCCACGAGTACGGGCGCGTCCTCCGCTCCACGAGTACGGGCGCGGTCCCCCTCTGCCGGTCAATCCACAAGGGAGTCCCCAATCATGAAGAAGTCTCTGGCAAGAATCTCCGCCGTGGCGGGCGCGGGCGCCGCCGCGTTCGTCATCGCCGTCGCCCCGGCATCGGCCGTCCCCTCCACGGTGTGGACCGTCACGCCGTCGCCCGCCAGCTTCTCGGCGGCCAACAGCGGGAACATCGTGCTGACCGCCAACATCCCGATGACGTGTACGACGTCCAGCGCCTCCGGCACCATGGCCAGCGCCACCGGCAACCCGGCGACGGTGGGCAACATCAACGCCATCAACTTCGGCACCAGTTCCTCGCCGTGCACCAGCGTCCTGGGCAACGTCACGACCATCGCGACCACCCCCTGGACCGTCGTCGCCGAGGACTACACCGCCTCGACCGGTGTGACCAAGGGACACATCGGCAACGTCAAGGCCAAGGTGACCGCCGGCGCCTGCGTGTTCACCGTGCAGGGCAAGGCCACCGGCACCTACACCAACTCCACCGGCATCCTCGCGGTCGCCAGCGTCACCGGTGACCTGGCCGTCACCTCGGCCTCCGGCTGCGGCAGCGTGGTCACCACCTCCACCAAGCCCACCTTCAAGGGCAAGTACGCGGTGAAGGTCACGGGCACGAGCACCATCCCGACGATCGTCGGTTCCAACCCGTAGGCAGCGCACGGCTTACCGCCGTCCGGCCGGCGCCTCCGGCCGGACGTGCGGACCGCCCGCGCCGCGGCGGCCGTCGGCCGGCCGGAGGTGGGACAACCCGAGCGGAGTGACAGATGACAGGCCCCCGCACCGCCGTCCGACGGACGGCCCGCAGCCGCGCCAGGGGCGCGGCGATCGCCGCGTTCGTCGTGCTGGCCGCCACCGTGCCCGCGGCGGCCGGGGCGTCCGGCACGCAGAAGGTCGACACCGACCTGCCCTACGTATGCCTGTTCCCCTCCGGGAAGCACTCCGCGACGGTACGGATCTCGGCGGCCCTCCCCGAACGGGTGGCGGCCGGCGAGCCGATCGAGCCCGAGGACGTGACCACGACCGTCGACCTGCCGGAGCAGGCCGTGGCGGATCTCGCGGCGCTGCACGCGACCGGTGTCCGCGCGGTGTCCCGGCTCGGGGTCGGCGTCACTCAGGGCGAGGCCACGGCCGAGGCGACCTGGCGGGGCGACACCGAACCCACGGCCCTGCCCCCGACCGGGCCGCTGACCCTGACCGCCACGGGCGACGTCCCCTCGGTGACCGGGCGGAGCGCGGGTGAACTCATCATGAAGGCAGGTGACTTCGCCCTCGACCTCGCCCTGACCACCGCGGACGGCAGCGCCACCGACCCCGCCACGGTCACCGTCGACTGCACCCTCGCCGACGGCGCCCCGGACGGGGGCCGGCTGGCCGGCGTCCTGGTCGGCACGGACGAGGACGGGGGCACGGACACCCCGAGCGGATCGCCGTCCGGGCCGTCCTCCGGCGCACCCTCCGCCTCCGGATCACCCGGGCAGTTGGAGAAGGGGAAGGACCCGGTGGACCGGCAGGGCCGGCGCGCCCCGGAGGTCACCGCACCGGGGCCGGGCGGTGGCGCCGCCGCCCCGGCCGCGCCGACCTGCAAGTACGACGAGAAGCACCCGGCCGGGCCGATGTCGCTGAACTCCTATCTCACCGGCTTCTCCAACGTGAACAAGCTCGACGGCGCCGCGTTGATCCCGCCGTTCTGCGCGCTCATCACCCAGGGAGAGCCCGAGTTCGTGTTCTTCCCGGACGGCACCGGCGCCACCATCACCCAGAGCTCCACCGCCGACCTCTACCACCGACAGCGTCAGCGGACCCCGCCCTTCGAGGCCACCTTCCTGACGTTCGACTTCACGCCCACCACGGCCACGATGGTGCTGGAGCAGACGGGTCCGATGACCATCGACTCGCACGGCACGACGGACTTCATGTTCACCAGTACGGACACCTACGTGCGCGCCCCGCTCGTGCTCCGGGTGACGTCGCTGAAGGTCAACGGCACCCCGCTGGACGTCGGGAAGACGTGCCGCACCAAGACGTCCCTCGCCTCCCCGGACCCGGAACCGGCGAAGCACCCCGGCGACCACCTGGTCCTGCACGGCCGGGGTGAACAGGTCACCGGCGAGCCCGCCACCGGCTATCTGCTGCTGTCCGGCGGCCCGCTGACCGGCAAGGTCACCATCCCCGCCTTCACCGGCTGCCGCACCGCCGACGGCGAGAATCTCGACCGTCTGCTCACGGCCTCGGTCTCCGGCCCCGACAACTACGTCAAGCAGATCCAGGGGCAGACCTGCTTCGTCTCGGCCGACGAGCTCAACCCCGACGAGTGCACCGACGACGCCCAGCCCCGCAAGGTGCCCGTGGCCGAACGCTGACCCCCTCCCCTGCACCCCCTTTCCTGCACCTCCTCTCCTGTACTCCGCCCCGCCCTCAACTCCCCGACCCGGAAGGCCACATGATGCGCTTCTCCCCCGGCGCCAGAGTCGCCACCACCGCCACCGCCCTGGGCGCCGCCCTCGGCGTCCTCGCCTCCATGGGCACCGCCACCGCTGCCGCGCCCGCGCCGAACGGTGAGTGGGCACCCTTCACCCGCTGTCCCGTGGACGCCCCCTCGATGCTCGCCGCCGACGGCCTGGCCAAGACCCCGCAGTGCGTGGTCTCCAGTTCACTGACGGGCTCCATCAAGCTGGGCAAGACCACGGTGCCCACCGGCCGGACCAACCTCCAGATGGGGGTCGTCCAGAACGCGGACGGCACCAGCTCCGTCGTGGCCCCGTCCGGCGGAGCCCTCATCGCCGACTCCGCGACCGTTCCCGGCGGGCTGCTGGGGCTGATGTGCCCGAGCAACATCCCCGCGATCAGCGACATCTGCAAGCAGCTCGACAACAGCTCGCTCAACAAGATCACCGCGACGGTGGAGTCCGTCGGCACCCCCTACGACTTCGACCAGACGGCCGGCATCGTCACCGACAAGCCGATCGTCGCCATACCGGTCCGCATCCACCTGGAGAACCCGTTCCTCGGCGCCAAGTGCTACATCGGCACGGCCGCCAAGCCCGTCGTGCTGCGCCCGAAGAACCTCCAGTTCCCCGAGTTCGGGATGTCGTTCTTCCGTGGTGACGGCACGGCCGACGACGAGGGCGAGATGAGCCGGATCAACCTCACCAAGGCCACCCAGAACGACAGCGCCTTCGCCGTGCCGGGCGCCAGTGGCTGCGGCCTCGGCCTGTTCGGTCTGATCGACGCGGCGGTCAACGCCAAGACCGGGCTGCCCTCCGCCACCGGAAACAACAGCCTGACGCTCAACGACACCCAGACGTACCTCGCCGGCCTGAACGCCCCCGGCACCTTCGCCCCCGACGCGGGCAAGCGCCTCGCGCAGAACTGGCACTCCGCCACCGGCTGACGGACCCGACGGGACAACGGGCACTCCGCCGTCGATAAATGGCCGCGCGACGGCGGTTACCAGCCGTCCCAGCAGCGTCACCACGTCCCACCGCGCCGAAATGTGCACGGACTGTGTACGTCCCATGAAAGTTGACCTAGCTTCAACAGCCCAGACACGCATCGTCTCAAGTCCGGTCGTGTGCCTCCCCGTTGGCGTGCCGAAGCACACGACCGGTGCACCATGGGCACCGAAGAGCAAGGGACGGCACTCATGCCCTCATCCACGCGACCACCTGAAGTCGGTGAACCGCTGGAACCCCTCCCCAAGGAGTTCGCCGCCTTCATGAGACCGGAATTACCCGGCCTCATGAAGGAGATCGGCGCCGAGGTCACCCGGGCCTACCCGGTGTACGGGCGGCTGCTCAACGGCCCCAACGCCGAGCCCATCCGACAGGGCGTCGAGCAGGCCCTCTCCGCCTTCGTGGACCGTGTCGCCGAACCCGGCAAGAACGCCGTGCTCCGCGACGAACTGCTGCGCAAGTTCGGCCGCGTGGAGGCCTACGAGGGACGCGCACTGGAGACCCTCCGGGGCGCGTACCGGCTCGGCGCCCGCATCGCGCTGCGCCGGGTCAAGGCGGTGGGCCGGCAGTACCGGCTCTCCCCCACCCTGATCCTGGCGTTCGCCGACGCCCTGTTCGCCTACGTCGACGAGTTGGAGCAGATCTCCCGCGAGGGCTACGTCGAGGTGCAGTCACGCGCCTTCTCCGAGGTTCCGGCGCGGCGCCGGCGGCTGCTCCACCTCATCCTGGCCGCTCCCCCGCTGCCCCAGGCGCTCACCGCGCTCTGCGAGGCCGCCGCCTGGCACCTGCCCGCCGACGTCACCATGGTCGCCCTGCGCACACCGGTCCCGGGCCACCTGGAGGCGGCGCTGGCCGACGACGTCCTCCTGGACCTGGACATCCCGCAGCCACACCTCCTGGTGCCCGGCACCCTCACCCCGGAGCGCCTGGCGATGCTGGACGCCGCGCTGGCGGGCGGGCGTGCCGTCCTCGGGCCGACCGTGCCGCTGGCCCAGGCAGCCGACTCCATCCGCTGGGCGCGCCGCACGCTCCAGCTGATCGACGAAGGCGTGGTGGCCGACGCCCCCCTGATCCGCTGCGACGACCACCTGGTGACGCTGTGGCTGCTGTCGGACCCGGCCCTGGTGGCCCACCTCGCGGCCGGGGAGCTGGCCCCGATCGACCACCTGCCGGCCAACCGCCGCGACCGGCTCGTGGAGACCCTGCGCGTGCACGTCTCCACGCGGGCGCCCGCGGAGCAGGTCGGCGAGATGCTGGGCGTGCACGCCCAGACCGTCCGCTATCGCCTGCGGAACCTGGACGTCCTGCTGGGCGACCGCCTCACCGACCCCGACCACCGCTTCGCCCTGGAAGCCGCACTGCGCGCCCTGCATCTGCTCTCCCGCGACAACAGGGAGTAGGAAGGGGCGCGGGAACATCGGCCGCCCGACGCCCTTCCGGGGCACCGCGCGGGCAGAGCCGCCGGTGACTCAGGCCGCGAGCCCCAGCGCCTGCCGGACCACGATCGCGTTGAGCCTGATCGCGTACTGGGCGACGTCGGACGCCTCCAGCACCCCGACGTCCGCCTTGTCCAGGGCCACGCTCACATCGATGCAGAAGGCGATCGCGTACATGTGCTCGCCCGTCTCCTCTCCCTGGAGGGCGAAGAACAGATCGCGGTAGTAGCTGGTACGCCCGGGGGCCTGCTCGTAGTAGGAGAGGCCCGGCTTGCCCTCCTCGCCGTCGAGAGCGGTGAACGCGCCCACGAGCTCACGCTCGATCGCCTCCCAGAACGCGGCATCCGCGAGCGCGTCCGGCAGCGCCTGGCGCACGGCCTCCTTCAAGGAGATCGCCATGACCCCGACGGGGGCGGTCTCCTGAAGGCCCCAGCCGTGGACCAGCTTCACGATGTCCCCACCGGGAATGGCGGCGACGGCTTCGCGGATGTGGCCGAAGTCGTAGCCGACCGTCGCCGGGGCGATCGCATCCTGGAACACCCGGTCGATCTCCTGGGCCTGTTCCCGGTACGCCGGGTCCACCGCGATGACGGTTCTGAAGCTGGCGGCCATGACTCACTCCTCCTACGGCACCGGGTCGGTGCCGTCGCTGGTCGGTTCGGGACGCTGATCAAGAAGGGGCAGTATGCCGAGCCTCCTCGGCGGCGGGCGGAACTGTCCGCCGTGCGGACACGGCACGGCGGATCCCGCGGTGCACCCTCCGGCTCCAGCGCGCTCCAGGTGACAGCGTGCGTGGCCGTACCTTCGGCTGATGTCCTTCGGGTGATGCCCCCGCCGGGCGCCGGAGCGGGCGCGGCATAGAGTCGGGGCCGCGGGTGTCGGCTCTTTTCTCCCCCGGGAGGCGGGCCGCACGCCCTTACACACCAGAACTGACCACGAGGAGCAGCAGCCGTGACCGATCCGGCGTCCATCACCCTGCAGCAGGAGATCGCACGGGACCTCCAGGTGTCCGCGAGTTTCGACGCGGAGACGGAGATCGAGCGCAGGGTCGCCTTCCTGGCCGACCGGCTGACGTCCACAGGACTGCGCTCACTCGTCCTCGGCATCAGCGGTGGCGTCGACTCGACGACCGCGGGCCGGCTCTGCCAGCTGGCGGTGGAGCGGGTCCGGGCCGCCGGGCACGACGCGACCTTCTACGCCATGCGGCTGCCGTACGGGGTCCAGGCGGACGAGCACGATGCCCAGCTGGCCCTGGAGTTCATCCGCGCCGACCGGGTCCTGACCGTGGACGTGCGGCCGGCGAGTGACGCCGCGCTGGAGGCCGTGGTGAGCGGCGGGGTGGTCTTCCGGGACGCGCACCACCAGGACTTCGTGCAGGGCAACATCAAGGCCCGGCAGCGGATGATCGCGCAGTACGCGGTCGCGGGCGCGCACGACGGTCTCGTGGTGGGCACGGACCACGCGGCGGAAGCGGTCTCCGGGTTCTTCACCAAGTACGGGGACGGCGCGGCGGACGTCGTACCGCTGACCGGGCTGACGAAGCGGCGGGTGCGGGCGGTGGCCGAGGCGCTGGGGGCGCCGGCCGCGCTGGTGGGGAAGGTCCCGACGGCGGACCTGGAGACGCTGGACCCCGGCAAGACCGACGAGGCCGCCCTCGGAGTGACGTACGACGAGATCGACGACTTCCTGGAGGGCAAGCCGGTGGGTGAGCGGGCCTTCCAGTCGATCACCAGCCGCTACCACCTGACCGAGCACAAGCGTCAGCTGCCGATCGCGCCCTGAGTACCCGAGCCCGTCAGGGCGTGGTGCCGAACCGCCGCGAGGCCTCGGACCACGTCGTGGCGGGCTCGGTCGCGAGCGGGCCCTGCGAACTGTCACCCGCTGGGCGCTTCGCGCAGGACACAGTGCCGACCGACATGTACCCCACCCTTCGGCGTGCTCGATATCGTGCTGAACGTGCCCTTGGACACCCCGACTTGGCGAACCCGACCGCCGTCCCCGGCCGAGGCCCCGGGAGCGGACCGACGCCCGCCCCGCGGTGCCGGCCCGGCGTCCCGACCTTGCCCGGAAGGGACTTCATGAAGGCCACGACGCCCTCCCGCACCGTCGGCCTCGTCGTCGGCGCCGTGATCGTCATCCTGGTCGCCGTCGTCGCCGGACTCGCCGTGTTCGGTGGCATCACCACGCCCGCCTCCGAGTCACCTGCGACGCCGGACCCGGCCCCGAGCCCGGCGGCGAGCTGCCTGCTGTACGACTTCGAGTGCCAGGCCGAAGGGGGTTCCGCCGCCGTTCCCCGGCAGCCGTCCCTGCCGCCCGACAGCACGGTACCGCCCCACTCCTCCGGCTCGCCGACCGGCAGGTAGCCTCCTCGGAACATCAGCTGTGACCAGGAAGCGTCGAACCACCGCTGTCCCCGGCCGAGGCAGCCCGGGAAGAGGAACGAGATGCCGGACGAACCGGAGGGCTCCGACCCGGAGAGCCCCGGATCGGAGGCCTCCGGGGTGGAACCGGGCCGGATACGCCGGTTGGCCCGCGGCCGGGGTGGTCTCGCGGTCATCGGCGTGCTCGTCGGGGCACTGCTGGGAGCCGGAGTCATGGCGTGACGCTCCGGCGAACTGCCCTTCCTGGAGCGGGACATGTGCCGGGGCTCGCTCTCCCCCGACGTCGGCCCCGGGTTGTTCTCCGACCCGCCGAAGCTCCCCCGCGCCCCCGGAGGGCAACGAGGTGCCGGATGCCGACGCCGACCGGCTCTGCGGGATCCAGGGCGTCCGACTGCCCGGGTGGGCCCGGGGGCCCGAAACGAAGGCGGTCCGCACCACGCCGGGCCGGAAGCGGGGCGCTTCCTCGGCTGACGGGGTGTGGGCATGCGACGTGCGCAGCCCCTTCGGCCCGAACCGGCTCAGGCTGACGACCGTGGCGGAACCGGAGCTGGCCGGCGTCGTCTCCCAGGTGCTCGGAGACCGGGCCGCACGTCTCGGCGGTGACGGGCGGGGCGCCTCCGCGGGCGGCCTGAGCGTCTGCACGGCAACTGCCGTTCCGGTCGGGTCGCGTTCGTGGCACACGAACCGCAAGGAGGCGGCGGGGCTGAGGGAGACGGCGCCTCGGGGGGGGAGGCGGCGCGTCGCACGACGACCAGTCCCCCGCCCTCGCCGTGCTGCCGTCGTACGTCAAGGCGGAGGCGGAACGCGTCGGCTGCGGCGAAGTGAACGGGAAGGTGCCCGCCGACGCGGCGCCGTGAGGGTGACGGATCCGGAACGGCGACGGCAGCGGGTCACCGCCCCGGCGCCGACCGGGTCACGCTGAACCCTGCGTGAACGCGGCCGTGTTGTCGGTGGCCCATTGACGGAAGGTACGCGGCGCCGTCCCGAGGATGTCGGCCACCGTAGTGGTGACGTACGCGGGTTGTCCGACCGCCGCGTTCCAGGCGGCGAGCAGCATGTCGATGACCGAGCTGGGCGTCGTGGCCTCCGACAGGCTCCGGAACTCGTCCGGCGTCATCTCCTCGAAGGTGATCCGGCGCCCCAGTGCGGCTCCGATGGCGTCCACCTGCGCGGCGTGGGTCAGCGACTCGGGGCCGGTGAGGACGTAGTCACCTCCCGCGTACTGGTCCTGATGGAGTGTCCGCGCCGCGACGGCTGCGACGTCGCGCTCGTCGACCGGGGCCGCCTCGGCAGCGCCGTATGGCCACCGGACGACCTCGCCCGCCCGGATCGCGGGACCCCACCAGGCAAGCGAGTTGGACGCGAACATCCCCGGCCGGATCATCGTCGACTCGACACCGGTGGCCGCGAGGAGCCGCTCGATCTCGGCGTGCAGCGCCGCCATGGGATTGGGCTGCTGGAAGAAGGGGTGCGGCGTCCGATGCGGGGAGGAGAGGAAGACGACCCGCCGCGCGTGGGCCGCCAGCCGCTCGACGGCTGCCGCGGCGGTCCGCGGCGGGGCGGTCCAGACGAGGAAGACCGCGCCGACGCCCCGCAACGCCGGGTCGAGCGACTCCGGCGCCGTGAGGTCGCCGGTGAAGACCTCGGCCTTCGCCGGCAGCGTCGCCGCCGCCTCCGGGCGTCGGACGAGAGCGCGGACCGGCACGCCCGCGTCGAGAAGCCGATCGATGACGACGCGGCCGATCCGCCCCGTGGCCCCGGTCACGAGCACGGGGGCACTGCTTGTCTGATGCATGCCTCTAAAGAAACATTACCAAGTCAGAAATGCAACCTGGTTAAGCAATGCTCCCGCTGCCCTGAGCCCGACGGCTCAGGGTTGGGCAGAGGGGCCGGATGAGTCGGAGGGGGCGGGCAACTCGTCGTACGGCAGTTCCACCGTCGTCACCACGCGGGTCAGGGAAGGGCGGCGAGGGACCGAACCGAAGCCGAAGCGGACCGGAGGGTGCACCGCTCTCAGCCCGCCCAGATCCTCACCGTCCCACTCCCCTCGCAGCCACGTGACGGTGCGCAGATCCCGCGCCGCGTACCACTCACGGCGCCCCGCCCCCGCGCTCCCCCGGGTCCGCACCCCCGGCATCAGCAGACGAGCCGGCACATCGCACAGCGCCGCCCAGCCGGGGCGGGCCGCCAGACGGCCCGGAACCAGCCTCAGCAGACGGCCCAGAAGGGTGGAGCGCCCGGGCCCGAACACGGCCCGCAGCGGACCGGCCGTCACGGTCCAGCGGTCCGGCGCCGGTTCGACCCGCACCGGACACACGACGATCTCGTCGAACCGGTAGGTGGCGGCGACGAACCGCGCCACGTCCGCGGACGGCGCCAGCAACGACCGCCGGCCGTCGGCCCTCTCCACCATGACGTCGGCGAACGCGCCCAGGGGAGACACCGGCCAGTACCCGACGACCACGCGCACGCCCGCGGCCGTGCCGAGCCCCGCGATCCACCCGTCGAACCGTACGCGCCGGGTCGCGCTCATCGGCTCTCCCCTCACTCTCCTCGCACCACGCCGCGCGCCACGCGGACCGCTTCCGGGCACATCGTGTCACCGCGCCGCGGCGGGCGCGCCGTCGCCGACGGCACCCGGAGCACCGGGGCCACCGGGTGCGGCGCGGGCGCCGGGGCGTCGCCGTCAGCCGTGCCCCCGCGGGATGCCGCCCCCTGTTCGGTCTATCAGCCCGTGCCGTCGTGCCCGCCCCGTTCAAGAGTGGTCGCATGACGGAGCAGCGTTCACGACGTACCCAGGCCACCGCGCGCCGGTCCGCCGAGCGCGGTGCCGTGGACATGGGGGAACTGGCCCGCGAGGCCTGCCGGACGTTGAGCGACCTCATCGGGCACCCCGCCGAAGGGGTGTCCGCCGTCTGTCCGACCGAGAGCGACGGGTGGCGGGTGTGCGTGGATGTGCTGGAAGTCCCGCGCATCCCGGACACCACCAGTCTCCTGGCCACCTACGAGGTGGATCTGGACGCGCACGGCCGCCTGACGCAGTACCGCAGAGTCCGCCGCTACCGTCGCGGCTGGGCGGACAGCTGAGGCGTCACCGCGTGCGCCGTCACCGGGACGCGTGCGCCGTCGAAAGGAGCAGGGCCCGCCATGACCACCACCTACAGTGAGGACGTCGTCGCGTGCGCACCACGCGCCGGCACCCTCTACGACGTCCTCGAGCTCATACTCGACCGCGGCATGGTGATCGACGTCTTCGTGCGCGTCTCGCTGGTCGGCATCGAGATCCTGAAGATCGACGCCCGTATCGTGATCGCGTCCGTCGACACCTATCTCCGCTTCGCCGAGGCGTGCAACCGCCTCGACCTCGAACACGACTCCCGCAGCAAGACCGTCCCCGAGCTGTTCGGCGGCGGTGGCCCCGTCGGGGCGATCGGCAGGGCGGGCGCCAAGAGCGCGGCACGGTCCGTGGGCGACAAGGTCAAGGACACCTTGGGCCTCGGCTCGTCCGACGACGGTGACGACGACTACGCCTACGACCATGACGGCGCCGACCACGAGCGCGGCGAACGCCGGGAGCGCGACGACTCCCGCTCCCGCCGGCGCGCCCCTTCGCGTACGCCCGCCCGCTCCCGCAGTGGCTCCGGCACTCGCGGCAGCCAGCGGCCGCGCTCACGCCGCCGTGACGAAGACGACGAAGAGGACTGACCGTGCCCACTCCCCCCGCTCCGTACGGCCTGTATGTGTACGCCATCGCCGGCTCCGACACGGCCGCCCACGCGAAGCGCTGCCGTGCCGTCGGGGACGCGAACGCCCCGGTCTCCGTCATGAGCCGGGACGGTCTCGCCGCCGTCGTGAGTGCCGTGAGCGGCCGGCCGCGGGCCCGGCGCCGGGACCTGAGCGCTCACCAGGACGTGCTCCGCGTGCTCGCGGACCACGGAGCCGTCCTGCCGATGCGTTTCGGGGTCATCGCCCCCGACGCCGAGACCGTCCTCGCCGGTCTCGACGCCGCACGGCCGGCGCATCTCGCCGCGCTGGAACGGCTCGACGGCAAGGCCGAGTGGAACCTCAAGGGCGCTCCCGTACCCGATGCCCTGCCCGATCTCCTGCGGGAGGACGCGAGCCTGCGTGCCCTGCGCGAGAGCACGCGGCGGCGGCCGGGGTACGAGGCCAACGTGCGCCTGGGCGAGGCCGTGGCCGCGGGACTGCAGCGGCGGGCCGAGCGGGCCGCCGCCGACGTCGTGACGGAACTGCGGCCGCTGGCGGCCGAGTTCAGCGAGGGGCGGGACGTCGCGGGCGGGGCGCTCAACGCCTCCTTCCTCGTGCCGCACCCCGCCGCGACCGCCTTTCGGCGGGCCGTCGACGCGCTCGCCGACCGGCATCGGGGACGGATCACGCTGACCCTCACCGGCCCCCTGCCCTGCTACAGCTTCGTCCCCGCCGACCCCGTCCCCACGGCTGTCTGACATGGGACTCATCAGCGGCCTGCTCCTGCTTCCCCTGGCTCCCGTACGCGGCGTCGGCTGGGTCGCGGACCGGCTGATCGAGGCGGCGGAGGACGAGATGTATGCGCCGGACGCCGTCAGGGCCCGGCTCGCCGCTCTCAACGAAGCGCTGGACGAGGGCGAGATGGACCTCGACCAATTCGAACGCGAGGAGGAGAAGCTGCTCGATCTGTTGGAGCGGCGACCTCGCCGACCGGCCACCTGACGTCCCCGCGACGTCGTCCGTCATCGATCCCGTACAGGACTTCCTCATGAACGAAACCAGCAAGATCGCTCTCGGCGCCGCCGTGGCGGGCGGATACCTCCTCGGCCGTACGAAGAAGGCGAAGCTCGCCTTCGCCGTGGGCACGTACCTCGCGGGCCGGAAGTTCAGCCTCTCGCCGCAGGAACTGCTCAACCAGGGCATGCAACGGCTGCGCGACACACCGCAGTTCGCCGAGCTGACCGACCAGGTGCGTGGCGAGCTGATGGGCGCGGGGCGTTCGGCCGTCTCCGCCGCCGCGGACCGGCAGCTGGCTTCCTTCGCCGACATGCTGCACGCACGCACGCAGTCCTTGCGCTCGGGATCGGGCGGACGGGACGAGGACGAGGACGACGAGCCGGACGCGTACGAGGATGAGGACGCGGACGACGAGTACGCGGACGAGGACGAGGACGACTACGGGCCGGAGGACGCGTACGAGGACGAAGAGGATGAAGAAGAGGATGAAGGGGATGACGGGGATGACGGCGATGAGGACGTCGACGGTGACGTGACCTCGTCGAGGCGTCGTCAGCCGTCGCGCAGGCATGGCCACACCCGAGCCCGCAACGAGCGCTCGCGCCGGGAGCCGGACCGTCAGACGTCGTCGCGCCGGGACACGGGCCGGGAACGTTCGGCCGCCCGGTCGGCGGCGAAGCGGGGCGCGGCCAAGAGGACCGCGGCGAAGAAGTCGGCGTCGGGCAAGGCCGGCAGAGCGGGCAGGTCCGGCCGGCAGGCGTCCGGCCGCTCCTCGCCGTCCGGCCGGGCGGGTGAGGCGGAGCCGTCGGGCGCGGGCCGTGGGGGTTCCGGCAGCGGTGGATCCGCCTCCGGCCGGCGTCCTGCCGCGAAGAGGTCCTCGTCGCCGGCGAAGAAGCCCGCACCGGCGACCAAGAAGTCCTCCCCGCCGGCGAAGAAGACGGCCGCCGCGAAGAAGACCGGCTCTTCCACGTCGACGACGAGGAAGGCCGCTCCGGCGAAGAAGGCCGCTCCGGCCAAGAAGGCGACACCGGCCAAGAAGGCGACACCCGCGAAGAAGGCCCCGTCCAAGAAGGCCGCCGCGAAGAAGACCGCGCCGAGCAAGACCGCGGCGGGCAAGACAGCTTCGGCGAAGAGGACCGCGGCGAGCAAGAAGACCGCGCCGAGCAGGAAGAGCGCCGCGAAGAAGACCGCGACGCGGAAGTCCGCACCGAGCAGGAAGACCGCCCAGGCGAAGAAGACCGCCGCGAAGAAGACCACGACGAAGAAGTCGACCGCAAAGAAGACCACCGCCAAAAAGACCACCGCGAGGAAGACCGGCGCCGCCAAGAAGGCAGCCGGGAAGTCGACGCCGCGTTCGAGGCAGAGGAGCTGACCGGCCATGGCCGAACGGAAACACAGCGCCGGGAACGGCAAGAAGGGCGGCGGCCAGGGGGGCGGGGGCGGCGGCGAGTCCGGCATGGACCGGCTCCGCAGCGAGCTCACGGACTTCCTCGGCGCTCAGGCCCAGCATCTGTCGGACCGGGCGGGCGACGCGTTGGGCGGCCTCACCGACAAGCTGCAGGACGCCGCCGAGAACGGCGGCACGCTCTCGCGTGTGGGTGCCCGGGCGGCGAAGGGCGAGTCGCCGGTGAAGGCGGCCCTCTTCGAGAAGGCCAAGGACGTCAAGGACAGCGTCGTCGGCAAGGCGAAGGACCTGTTCTCGTCGGGTGGCGGCGGAGGCGGTGACGCCAAGGTCACCAACATCGTCGAAACCGTCGACGTGGGCGTCCCGCTGCGTACGGCGTACGACCACTGGACGCAGTTCGAGGAGTTCAGCGGCTTCACCAAGGGCGTCAAGAGCGTTTCCACGTCGGACGAGGTGAGCTCCGACTGGAAACTGAAGGTCGGCCCGTCCAACCGGAGTTGGAAGGCCACGGTGCAGGAGCAGCTGCCCGACGACAGGATCGTCTGGTCGTCCGAGGGCAGCAAGGGCAGCACACGCGGTGCCGTCAGTTTCCACGAACTCGGCCCGACACTGACCCGCATCGTCCTGATCGTCGAGTACTACCCGGCCGGCTTCTTCGAGAAGACCGGCAATCTGTGGCGCGCCCAGGGCCGTCGCATGCGGCTCGACCTCAAGCACTTCGCCCGTTACGTGACGTTGAACGCGGACGAGGAGGTGGAGGGCTGGCGCGGGGAGATCCGTGACGGCGAGGTCGTCCGGTCCCACGAGGAGGGGCTGGAGGACGACGAATCCGACGGCGACAACGGCGGCGGCCGCGAGGGCGAGGACGACTACGCCGAGAACGACGAGGACCACGACGCCGAGGAGGGCGAGAGCGACGAGCCCGAGGACGAGGACTATCCGGAGGACGCGGACGAGCCCGAGGACGAGGACGAAGAAGCGGACGACGAGTACGAGGACGACGACGAACGGGACCGTCGCCGTACGCGTCGGAGGCGGTGACCGGCTGTCATGAGCGATCTCGACACCTGGCGCACCCCGCAGGCCCCGCACGCGGTGGGCCCCGCCGACGGCAGTCTCGCGGACATCCTCGAACGCGTGCTGGACAAGGGCATCGTCATCGCCGGTGACATCAAGATCGACCTGCTGGACATCGAGCTGCTCACCATCCGGGTACGGCTGTTCATCGCCTCCGTCGACACGGCGCGCAAGGCCGGCATCGACTGGTGGGAGACGGACCCGGCACTCTCCTCGCGTGCGGCCCGCGACGCCCTCCGCGAGGAGAACCGCCGCCTGCGCGAACGGCTGGACGAACTGGACCCGGCCGGCGACCACACGGACCGCAAGGACCGCGAACTGCGCCGGGACCGCGACCCCCGGCAGGAACGCGACTCCCGCGAGGACCGCGACTCGCGCCAGGACCGCGACCCCAGGCAGGACTGCGACCCCCGGCAGGACCGGACGAAGGAGACTCGCCGCTGATGGCCGACACGACGACCGCCCCGCACGCCGTGTGTGTGTTCGCCGTCCGCCGGGGCCGCGGCCCGGACCTTCCGCCGGGGCTGTCGGGCCACGAGGGCGGCGGCCCCCTGCGTCTCATTCCGGTGGGCGCGCTGTGGGCCGTGGTCCAGGACGTTCCGGCGGACACGTACTCGGAGGAGTCCCTGCACGGCCGGCTCTCCGAGCCGGCGACCCTGGAACGCTGCGTGCGCGCCCACCACGCGGTGGTCACGGCGTTCGCCGCGCGGGGAGTAGCGGTCCCGCTTCCGCTGGCGACGCTCTTCCACTCGCAGGAACGGGCCCGGGCCGCGCTGCTGGCGCACACGCCCCGCTTTGAACGCGGTCTGAACCGGATCGCGGGCCGTGCGGAGTGGGCGGTGAAGGTCAATCTGCTCGCGGCCTCTTCCTCTTCCTCTTCCCCGGAACCGACATCCGCGTCGGCCCCGGCTTCGGCATCGGACCCGGCGCCGGGTCCGGCTTCGGCGCCGGGTCCGGCCACCGGCCGCGCCTACCTGGCCCGTCTTCGTGAGCGCGGTCAGGCACGGGAGCAGCGCAGGGAACGGGCCGTCGAGGCCGCCGAGTTGCTCGACCGGGCGGTCCTCTCCCTCGCCGACGCCACCGTACGACGGCGGCCGCACAGCGCCGAGGTCACCGGCCGCGACCGCGCCCAGATCATGAACGCCGCCTACCTGGTCCCCGAAGGCCGCGAGACCGAACTCCTGGCACTCGTGGCGGAGTTGCGGGCGGCGCCCGAGTTCCGGGACTCCGAGGTCGAGGTCACGGGCCCGTGGGTGCCGTACTCGTTCGTGGACGCGGCCTCCTTCACCGAGGTCGTGGGTAGTCCGGGCGCTCGCCCGACGGCCCCTGCGGAACCGCGCGACGAAGGCCCGCACGAGAGCGTCCCACAGAACGCAGCGGGGAGCCGCGCATGAGCCCGCACACGACCGCCGAACCCGTCTCCTGGCAGGGGCCGGACAGCGGCGCCCCCATCGGCGTCCCCCTGGTCGACCTCCTCGACCGGGTTCTGGGCACCGGCGTGGTGGTCAGCGGGGACCTGGTCATCGCCATCGCCGAGGTCCCCCTCGTACGTATCTCGCTGCACGCCCTGCTGGCGTCGGTGAGCGAGCGTGTTCCCGCGCCGTGGTCGGACGGGGGCCCGTTGTGACACCTACCGCCCGCGTGGACCTCGATGCCGAGGAGGTCGGGCGTGACCTGGCCTCGCTCGTCCTGACCGTCGTCGAACTGCTCCGTCAGCTGATGGAGCGCCAGGCGGTCCGCCGGTTCGACGCCGGTGATCTGACCGCCGAGCAGGAGGAGCGGGTCGGCACCGCGCTCATGCTCCTGGACGAACGCATGACGGAACTCTGCGAGCGCCACGGTCTGCGCCGCGAGGACCTGAACCTCGACCTGGGACCGCTCGGGTCACTGCTGCCGTACGACTGACCTGCGTCGTCGCCGCGACCCACCGGAGCCCCCTTCTCTTCTCTCTCCATTTCGCTTGTAGAAGGTCTCCTCCAGACAGACGGCGTCGTGCGGCTGATAGGGCTCCTCCAAGTAGACGGCCTCGTCGCCGCCGCGTTCAATGTCCGCGGCGGCGACCGCGTCGGCCAGTTGGGCCGCGGCGCTGTACCCGTTGGCGGTGTCAGGGAAGGTAACGCCGACCTCAAGGGCTTGCTTGATCATGTCCCGGCTGGCGTCGGGGCCCACCGACCAGGGCCCGCCGCCCCGGCCCGGCTCACCGGAACTCATGAGCCCACCGACTCGGGGCTACTCACTGCCATGCGGCCCTTCCGCGGACACGGATGACACCACTCGGGCACTCCCACCGGCCCCGCCCGTTCGCAGGCCGAGGTACTGACCGGCACGCAGACGGACTCGGTCGACACGAACCCGCCGCAGCGGCACAGCCCCACACCCACTCACCCCGGTGCCTTGTTTCGCTGGGATGGGGGTACTCGGAAGGCCACACGCTGGAAGGAGGCGTATGGCCGACATGTCGATGAGGGCCGTGGGCTGGGCCCGGTCGTTCCCCGTGTCCAGCGGGGCGCGGGAGGGGCGGCGCTGGGCGCGCGAGCACCTGGACTCCCTGGAGTGGACCGCGCACGCCCCGGACACCGTGGACGACGTACTGCTGACCGTGTCGGAGCTGATCACCAACGCTCACGTGCACGCGCAGAGCGCCGCGCAGCTGATCCTGACCTGGGACAGCCAGTGTCTGCACGTGAGCGTGCACGACTCGGATCCCGGTCTCCCCGCGCCTCGCGCCCTGGACACCACCTCGCCCGGCGGACGCGGTCTCGCGCTCGTCGACGCGCTCGCCAGCGACTGGCACACGCACGAGCAGCCGGACGGCAAGACGGTCACCGCCTGCTTCACGCCGCCGGCCGAAGCGCTGGCAGGGCGGTAAGCCTGGGCCACCCCCACGCCCCCCAGCAACCCCCAAGTAGCCGGCACCTGACCCCGCCGGGGCCCGCCGGGGCCCGCATCCGTCGGCGCGGATATGAGACTTGACTCTCACAATATGTGAGAGGACCCTCTCACGTCATGGACACCGGTAACCCTTTGGGCGATGTCGAGGTCACTGATCCCAAGGCGATGCGGGCGCTGGCGCACCCCGTGCGGCTGGCGATCCTCGAGCGCCTGCAGCGGCACGGCCCGGCGACGGCGACCCAACTCGCGCCCGACGTGGGGGCCACCCCCTCGGTGACCAGCTGGCATCTGCGCCATCTGGCGGGCTTCGGGCTGGTCCGTGACGCCGAGCCCGGCCCGGACCGTCGCCGGCGGCGGTGGGAGGCGGTGGCGCGGGGCTTCCGGTTCGAGGCCCCGGCGGATCCGGACGACGAGGAGGGCAGGTCGGCTGCGTGCGTCCTGTCCCAGGAGATGTTCCTGCGCTCCGGAGCCGTGCCGGACCGGTGGGCCGCCGAGATCGAACCCACCCTCGAACCGGAGTGGCGACGGCTTGCAGGTCTGGCGGACACCCGTGTTGTCGTCTCCGCCGACGAACTCGCCGCCATCGAGGACGCGATCGAACGCGTCCTGGCCCCTTACGTGACGCGCGACGAGGCCGCGCGCCCGGCCGACGGCCGTGGCGTCCGGCTGTTGCGTTACGCCCTGCCGGAGGGCGCAGCGGAGCAGACCGGCGGGACGGCATGAGCGCCACGGACCCGTCCTTACCCCTCTCGCTGTGGCGTGACCGGCCATTCCGTCTCTTCTGGGCCGGCCAGTCGATCTCGCAGTTCGGCGACCGGATCACCGAACTCGCCCTGCCGCTGATCGCCGTGGGAGCGCTGCACGCTTCGGCCGGTCAGGTCGCGTGGCTGACAGCGCTCATCTGGACCCCGAACCTGCTCGCGATCGTCCTCGGCGCCTGGGTCGACCACCGGGTTCACAAGCGGCGCCTGATGGTTATCGCCGACTTGGTACGGGCGGCGGTACTGCTCTCCGTACCGGCCGCCCACCTTCTGGGGGAGGTGACGCTCGGTCAGTTGTACGTCGTCGCCCTGCTGGCGGGAGCGGCCGGGGTGTTGTTCAACAACGCCTATCCGCCGTTCTTCGTCCGCCTGGTCCCCCGGTCGTCCTACGTCGACGCGAACAGCAAGCTCAGTACCAGCCGTTCCGCGTCGTACGTCGCCGGACCGGCCATCGGTGGCGCTCTGGTCCAGGCGTTGACCGCTCCCGTCGCCGTCGTCGTCGACGCCCTGACCTTCCTGGCGTCCGCGGTTCTGGTCGGACGGGTCCCGGTCGACGAGTCGCCGGCCGCCCCAGAGCGAGCGGCAGCGACCTCACTGCCGAGGCGCGCCCGGGAGGGACTGGTGTTCGTCGTCCGCCACCCGGTGCTGCGGGCGAGCCTCGGCTGCGCGGCAACCGTCAACTTCTTCACCTTCGTCGCGGGCAGCGGACTGATCGTGCTGTTCGCCGACCGCAACCTCCAACTGACCGCGGGCGCCATCGGGGTGGCGTTCGGAGTCGGCGCCACCGGCTCGCTCCTCGGTGCGGTAATCGCTCCGAGGGTCTCGCGAAGATTCGGCGTCGGCCGCAGCATCGTCGTGGGCGTCGTGCTGTTCCCGGCACCGATCGCTCTCGTCGCTGCCGCGGGCGGCCCCCTCTGGGCTCGCGCCGGCGCCTTGTCCGTGGCCGAGTTCCTCTCCGGAGTCGGCGTCATGCTGTTCGACGTCAACCTCAACTCCCTCCAGGCGGAGGTGATCCCCGACGGGCTGCGCAGCCGGGTCGCGGGTGCGTACAGCACGGTCAATTACGGCGTACGGCCTGTGGGTGCCGTGGTCGGGGGCCTTCTCGCCACCGTCATCGGCCTCCGGCCGACTCTCCTCATCGGGGCCGTCGGTGGAGCGCTGTCCCTGCTGTGGCTCCTGCCGTCGCCGATACCGCGCATCCACGCCCTGTCCTCGGCGACAGCCGCCTCGGTGCCTCGGTGAGGACCAGAAGCAACGCATGACCGATCATGGATGTGGCGCGTCGCCCCTCAACTCCCAGGAGATTGCCCCATGTCCGTCACCGCTGACCCCACGAACCTCCACCCCATGCCCGAACAGCCGCGGGTGGTCCTGCTCAAACCCCTGGTGAAGTCCCCGCTGATCGAGGTCGGGGAGTATTCCTACTACGACGACCCGGACGATCCCACCGCGTTCGAGACCCGCAACGTGCTCTACCACTACGGCCCGGAGAAGCTGGTCATCGGCAAGTTCTGCGCGCTGGCGACCGGCACGCGGTTCATCATGAACGGCGCCAACCACCGTATGGACGGCCCCTCCACGTTCCCCTTCCCCACCATGGGCGGCTCGTGGGCCGACCACTTCGACCTGCTGGCCGGGCTGCCGAGCCGGGGGGACACGGTGGTGGGCAACGATGTCTGGTTCGGCCACGGCACGACCGTGATGCCGGGCGTGCGGATCGGGCACGGCGCGATCATCGCCTCCGGAGCCGTGGTCACCGGGGACGTACCCGACTACGGCATCGTGGGCGGCAACCCGGCCCGCCTCATCCGCAAGCGGTACGAGGACCGGGACATCGCCCGCCTCCTCGCCGTGGCCTGGTGGGACTGGCCCGCCGAGCACATTACCGAGCACGTCCGCACGATCATGTCCGGCAGCATCGAGGACCTGGAGAACGCGGCGCCCGCACGCCCGCTTGCTTGATCGGCCGCACTCGTACGGGGGCCGGCGCCCCAGGCCCCGACTGACCGTCCCCAAGGGTCCCCCTTCGATACTCGGACGCATGCCCGAAACCTGGAGATCGGACGGCCGGGCGAATGACCACGGCTGTACCTCTGTTTCAGGAGGACGTAGTCCATTCCCGAAAGCGCCCGCGCTGTCGCGAGCATGCCCATAATGGCAAGACGGGGGACGGCATCGGGGGGCCTACGTGGATGCACCTGACCTGGCGGCGATGGCTGCGCAAGCTCTCTCCGCCGCGGCGTCAGGCGCCGCCAATACGGCGGTCTCGGATCTCGTACGCGGCAGACTGAGCCGCTCCCCTCGCGGGCAGGCCGCCCTGGACGAGTTGGCCAACGCACCACGTGATCCCGAGGCCAGCAGTAACCTGCAAGCCACCATTGCTGACGAGATCGGCAGCGACGCCGAGTTCGCTGGACGGCTCGCAGTGCTGCTCCACGCACCCTCACAACAGCACACTGGCAGCGTCGTCATGACAGGCAGCAAGGTGACGCGCAGCCAGATAGCGCTCGGCCCGCTGACCATCAACAACACCCGTGTCGGGCGGCTGTCTTTCGCTGCCGGCGTCTTCTTGGTGGTGCTGATCGTCGCGCTCGCCGCCTACGGAAGTGTGCGGTTGCTCGACGACTCCGACGGCTCACCACCCCATGCGTCGTCGGAACCCGGCACTACACGCTCTGCCAGTCGCGCCGCTGCCCTTCCGCCCACGACCGATACGGTCCGCCAGATCCTGCCGGGTCGAAGCAGTATGGACGCCCATGACTACCCCTGGGCCGGGACACCAGAGGTGCGGACGTCAGCGGCTGGTGTCGCCCTCTGCCGGGCAGCACCTGCATGCGAGCGGGGTGCCACCGCGGCCGGCGCGGTGGAGTTCGGCCGGGGCGAGAACAAAGGGGAGAACCGTGCCGAGTTTTTGGTCCTGGCGTTCCCGGACGCTGCTGCCGCCCACCGGGCCTACGGCGACATCGTGCAGGACCTCGAAGAGGCCGACCGCGGGTTCAACGACTTCCGCAAGGTAGCGCTGGAGCGACGCGGCGAGGAGAGTCAGGGTTTCGATGCGGACGGCACCGATACCAAGACCAACCCGGCACCGCCACTCATCAATCGCGAGCTGATTTTCCGGCGGGGCGCCTTCATCGGAGTAGCGCACCAGCTGGACGATCCGACCGAGCAGCGGAGCACCCGTATCCTCCGTCTGTCCGCCATACTTGCCGACCGCATCGCGAAGGCCGACGCCGGATCGACTCTGTAGGTCTGCGCTGCACGGCCGCCGCTGTCGCGGTGACCCGCGTGATCCTCTTACCTCCGAGGTAATCGCCTCCGCGTTCCCGTGCGGTCAGAGTTGGCGATGTCTCCGCGTCCGAGGGCACGGACCGCGACGGAGACACGGACCAGGACGGAGAGGACGGCCATGTCCATAGCCACACCCACGCATACGCGCGCCGTGGTGGAGGAGTTGCTCCGCAGAATCGGCGAGGGCGACCCCGAGCGCATCGCCGAGCTGTATGCCGAGCGGGGCGACTGGAAACTCGACTGGCCGGAGGCCGAGCACGGGCGCGCCGCCACGCCGTGGATCCGTCACCGCTCCACCAGGGCCGACGCGGCCGCCCACTATCGCGAGCTGGCCGAGAACCACGTGCCGGAGCGTGTGGCGACCGCGGTCGAGCGGATTCTCGTCGACGGAAGCGACGCCGTCGTGCTGGGCGAGATTCGTCAGACCGCCCGGCCCACCGGACGTGCCTACAAGGCGCGATTCGCTCTGCACCTCACCGTCGCAGACGGCCTTGTCACCCGGCACCACGTCTACGAAGACAGCCTGGCCGTCGCCCAGGCTTTCGAACCGGTGGATCAGTGAGGGGCCACCGGCAACTCGCGAAGGCGACGGGCCTCTGTCCCGTCGGTCACCATGCCGACCGATGAAGCGGGCGGGACGGCTGTGGCCAAGGCGTGACACAGGCATGCACATCAAGTGACGAGTGTGGACGGCGTAACTTCGGCTCCGCGCCGATACCTCAGGGAGTCTCCCCATGACGCGTTCCACCCTCAGCACCCACCGCCGCATGGCGGATTGGCCACCGCCGCCTCACTGTCCCTGGGACTGCTGACCGCGTGCGGATCCGAGTCCTCGGACGCCGACACGTCGGGCGCCAGGTCGTCCCAGAAGACCGAGTCACCTGCCAAGCCGTCCCACGACGGCGCGAAGGGCGACCGCAACGGGAAGAGCGGCTCCCAGCTTTCCACCCGAGCCGAAGGCCTCCCGGGCGGCGACTCCCTCACCTCCCACAACTTCCAGTTCAACGTCGACGGCGGCTCCGAGTACCTGGCCGAGGTCACCGCACTGCAGGTCGACCAGCCCATGGAGCAGACCCCCTCGAACAAGCTCATCCCCGGTGGGCAGCAAGCCGGCACGGTCACCGTGGTCCGTGGCACCGAGCAGTCCCAGCAGTTCACCGACCTGATCAACGGCGCCACCCAACCCGCGACAGCGTCCCTCAGCGTGTTGGACTCCGCGGGCAATCCGACGAAGCAGTACACCCTGCAAGAGCCGAGGGTCATCAAGGTCGACAACTCCGTGGCATGCGACGCCCAGAGCGTCACGGTCAAGTTCACGAACCTGACGATCGGAGAGGGCGTTTCCGCGGGACACTGGGACGACCCCCGGCCGGATCAGGGCGGCGGCGACATCGCAGGCCGGTACGGCCGCAGCACCGCCAGCCCCTCCTCGGGTCCGACCCTCATGGCGAAGTCGAACCGGTCCACCTCCACGCACAGTTCCACGTCGTCGGGGTGAGTTCCCCTGCGGCGCCCCACCCGCAGATCGTCCGCGGCTGAGGAGGTGCGGGCCCGGTGCAGGTAAGGGCCGGGGTCCGGCCGCTCCCCCGCGACGCAACGGTCCAAGTACTGGGCGCAGGCCAGATCTTCGACGGCGTGACCCTCCTCGCCGGTGGCCACGAATGTCACCGATTCGGCGCCGGACTCCATCAAGGCCCGGGCCGTGGCACCGGCCACGGCGAAGCTCGCGCACAGTGCCAGCTCCGCCTCGACGACCGCCAAGGCGCCGACCGTTCCCGCGGTGGTCTTCTGGATCACCGTACGACCGGTGAGATCGGCCTCCCGGATCCGGCCGGGTGAATTGACCAGATCGAACCCGCTGGCCGGCGCGCCGTCCTTGAGCGCGAGCGAGCCGGGGTGACTCGCCTTGATCGCCAGCGCCTCGTCCACGTCCGCGGCGAGGACGATCTTGTCCGCGCCGCGGTGGAAAACCCACGCGGCGGTGGTGAACGCCCGCATCACGTCGATCACCACGACCACCCGCTCGGCGCCGTCCACCTCGGGTATTCCGATCGTCCGCGAGTCCATGCCGGAGATGATCGCAGCCCGCCGAAGCCGCCTACAAGGCGATTTGACGCGCCGGAGCGGACGAAACGGTACGTATGCGGGGAGGGGCGAGCGCGAAAGGGGCGAGCCAGGATCAGCGCCGCAAGGACGATCGCAAGGCGGGCCCCGAGCAGGGTGTGCTGCGGCTCCGCGCACGAGGCGGTGGTCCAGGGCCGCCGGCGAAGTCTCGGACTCCTCCGGATGGCAGCGGGCCTCCTTGCAGCCACCGCCCAAGGCCGCCAACTCGGCCTCCTGTTACGCCATTTGGTGCCGATGCCGTGCCGCGCTGAACTCCACCCGTCGCGCGCCAACTCCACTGCTCACAGGCAGGCCAGGATGACGCACTGCGTCCCAATGCGCCGCGTACGTGAGGACATCGGCTGCGCGACGGGGGGACTTCGGGCCGACCAGGGCCCGTACGTCCTCGAAGACCTCTGCGGGGCGGACATCGATGCTCATGGCCGCAGAATGTAGCGCCACGGCTGGCGCAATGTAAGTGCGACGCCCTGAAGAGTGGGCGCAGCGTTTGCAACCCCTCCGCATTTCGCCGCAGAGCCAATGCGGGAGGGCCCCTTTTTAACAGTTCCCTTGCTGTTCTGTTAAAAGCTCCCCTGGTCACGGGCCTTGTCCAAGGGAACGGCGCTGAGCCAGAGTTCATGCCGCGGCGAGCCCCACGCTCACCGCCGGGCAGGAACCCCACCTTCGGCGATACCTCACGTGGACACGCCCCACGTGTTTCCCCGTATTACCCGAGAGTTCCCGCCTGCCATCCGGAAGGAATGAATGTGTCGCATTCTCGTAGATACAGATTCGCCGCCGCGGCCGCCCTGCTCTCGGCATCAGTGGTCGTGGGAACCCAGGCCACGGCGCAGGCAGAAGCACCCGCCAAGGACGCCGCGCCCGTCTCGCGCTACCAGCCGGAGATGGTGCGGGCGCTCGCCGCGTCGCTCGGCGTGAGCGAGCGTGCCGCGGTCGGCCGGCTCGACCGGCAGGCCGCTCAGCAGGCCAGGCTCGCCGAGCTGAAGAAGGGCGGGATATCCGAGGACGGCGCGTTCTTCGACGCCGCCGGCCGGCTGACCGTCAACGTCGACGACAGCGCTGACACCGCCGCCGTCGAGAAGGCCGGTCTCGAAGCCCGCGTGCCGGCCCGTGGCGAGGACGAGCTCGACGGGATCAAGGCGGGGCTCGACGCCGCGGCCGCCCGGCGTGCCCCTGCCGGTGTCGTCGACTGGGCCGTGGACCTGGCGTCGGACAAGGTCACCGTGAAGGTCAACAGTGACCGCGGGGCTGCCGCGAAGGCGTTCCTCGCCAAGGCCGCGACGTACGGCTCCGCCGTCAAGGTCGTCCGGGACCAGGACAAGCGCGCACCGCAGGCCGCGATCGCCCCCGGCAGCAAGATGACGATCAACGACACCAACGGCTGGTGTTCCGTCGGCTACGGCGCCCACGACCGGTCCGGCCGTCAGTACCTCGTCAGCGCGGGCCAATGCATCGCCGGTCTGCCCACCCTGCGCTTCGACGGCACCGCATTCGCCAAGGGCTCCCACACCCGCTTCGCGATCGGCACCAACAGTGTCGACATGGGCGTCGCCACCATCAACTCGGGCCACTCGATCACGACGAAGGTCGGCACCTGGGGCCAGGCCGGGAACGTGGCCGTCAACGGCAGTCGCCGCGCCGCGTCCGGTGCCGCGCTCTGCAAGTCCGGGGCGACCACCGGCTGGACCTGCGGCAAGGTCGGTTCGTACAACGTCTCCGTCACCTACGTCGACCGCAACGGCGGCCCCGACACCGTCGTCACGGGGCTCGCGACCTCCAGCGTCTGCACCGAGGGCGGCGACAGCGGCGGCGCGTACATCTCCGGCAACCAGGCCCAGGGCATGACCTCCGGCGGCCCGGTCGACCAGGAGTGCACGGGAGGCGTCAACTCGCGCGGTTCCTCCTACTTCCAGCCGCTCGACGACGCCCTCTCCTACTACGGCCTGACGCTCAACACCGACTGACCGTCCTTCCAGGGACGACCAGGGGCCGCTCACCGGCTATGGTGGGCGGCCCCTGGTCGCCCGTGTGGCCGGAAACCGCCGTTGAGCCGCCTTCATCGGAGCGCGGGACCACCGCCCCAAGAGCCGATGGTGTCTCCCGCCCGCCGAAAGACGCCATGCCGAACACCCCCCACCCCGAAGGGTCCGACACGACGTTCGCCACCGTGTTCCGTCAGGCCCTCCAACAGCGCGGGCTGCCGCTGGAACGCATACGCGACCACCTCAGGGCCCAGCAGATCACCGTCAGCCTCGCCACCCTCAGCCACTGGCAGCGCGGCCGCAGCCAGCCGGAGCGGGCCCAATCACTGCGCGCCGTGGACGCGTTGGAGCCACTGCTCCATCTCCCCGCCGGCACCCTGCGCTCGCTGCTGGGCCCGCATCGCCCGCGCGGCGGTCCCCCGCCCCTCGATCCGGCCGTCGCCCGCACGGTCTACGGCGAGAACTCCGACGTGGAGCAGGCGCTCGGCGACGCGTTCCCCCGCTTCAACGAGGGGCTGCGGCCCTTGACCATCCAGGAGACGGTGAGTCTGGACGAGCACCGCTCCATCCACGAGACGTCGATCACCACGGTCGTGCAGGCCGTCCGCGACGCCGTCCAGCATCTGACCGTCGTCCACTTCCTCGACTCCCCGAAGGCCGGGACGGTGGACCTCGTCGTCCCGTACGGGCCGGCGCCCCGCATGCGCTTCCTGCCCGAACTCGGCTGTGTGGCGGCCGACATCCCCCTCGGGCGGCAACTGGCCCGGACGGAGACCGCGGTGGTGGCCTACACGCTCCGGGCCACCTCGGACGTCTCCCACCAGCACGAGCGCCGCGTCACCACGCCGCTGCGGGCCTACTTGCTGCACGTGCGGTTCCATCCCCGGGCGCTCCCCGCCAGCTGCTGGAGCTATCACCGCCGGCAGATCGGCGCCGAGCCCCAGCACCGGCATCGCACCTCGCTCGACGCCTTCCACACGACCCATCTGCTGCCCACGCACTGCAAGCCGGGCGTCTACGGGATCGAGTGGAAGTGGCCCGAGTGACGCGGCGCCCGACGGCGCGGCGGTGAGTGAGGCGTGGCGGTGAGTGGGGTGGAGCGGCGCCCCGGGCGCGGCTGCAGCCCGGCTACAGCCCCAGGTCCAGGGCGAGGCACGAGTAGTACTTCCACGAGCCCTCGGAGTGGTAGGTGCCGGCCTCCCTGCCGCTCCGTCCGGCCTCCATCTCCTCGGTCATGTCCTCGAAGCGGATGCGCTCGGGCAGGCGGCCGTACCGTTCGTGTCGCGCCGCGGCGGCGGTGTCGGAAGCGGCGGTCCCGGTGCCGGCACCGGTGAGTTCCCTGTTCATGACGAGCTCCCCTTCGATGTGCATGCGCGTGCGGATGTGGACCCCGTTACGCTCGTCACCACTTTAACCAGTGACGCACTGTTCCGCACCACCTGAGCGCCGACGCCCACCATCTCGGCGCCTGGGGCGAGTTCGGGCACACTCGGACGTCCGCGCGCGTCTGAGACCGGAGAAGCGTCATGAGTCCTCACCAGCAGTGCCCGCACGAGGAGCGCAGGGTGATCATCGATCCCGCCTTCAAGGCCGACGCGCCCGCGCGCTACGCCCGGCTCCGCGAGCTGGGCCCCATCCACCCGGCGGAGTTCCACCTGGGCCTGAAGGGCTGGGTGGTCGTCGGCCACGAACTGGCCAGACAAGCGCTGACCCACCCCGCCCTCCTCAAGGACGCCACCCCCGCCGCCGACGCGCTGGCCGCCGCCGGCTACGTCCTGCACAAACCCTCGGTCGGGCTCGGCGCGCAGATGATGGAGGCAGACCCGCCCGAACACACCCGGCTGCGGCGGCTGGCCGCGGCGGCCTTCACGCCGCGCCGCACGGCCGACATGGCACCACGCGTCGAACGGATCGCCCACGGTCTCATCGACGCGATGCCGGCGTCCGGCGAGATCGACCTCGTCGAGGCGTTCAACGCCCCCTTGCCCGCCAAGGTCATCGCCGAGCTCCTCGGCATCCCGGACGAACACCACCTCGACTTCAGCCGCTGGTCGGGGCAGGCCCTCCAGGTGGCGTCGCCCGAGCACCGGACGGCACTCGCCTCCCTGCACGGACTGCTGGCCGACCTGGTCGCGCGCAAGCGGCGCCGGCCCGCGGACGATCTACTGTCCGCCCTGGTGGCCGTGCGCGACACGGACGACGGTCGGCTCTCCGAGGAGGAGCTGGTCGGGACGGCGATGATGCTGGTCGTCGCCGGGCACGAGAGCACCGTTCATCTGCTCGGCAACGCGGAGCTGGCGCTCCTGCGCCGGCCCGACCAGCTGGAGTTGTTGCGCGGGCGGCCCGATCTGATGCCCGGTGCGGTGGAGGAGTTCCTGCGCCACGACACGTCCGTCGAGCGCTCGACGAGCCGGTACGCCGCGCGGGACATCGAGCTGGGCGGGGTGCCGATTCCCCGGGGAGGCATGGTCGTCGTCGCTCTCGGCTCGGCGGGACACGACGCCCCGCAGGCCGACGGCGACGGCGTCGAGCGAGCGGCCCCGAACGCGCCCGACGCGCTCGACGTGACCCGCAAGGGCGCCCGCCACCTCGCCTTCGGCCACGGCATCCACCACTGCCTGGGCGCCCCGCTCGCCCGCCTGGAGACGGCCATCGCACTGCGCACCCTGCTGTCCCGCGTCCCCGAACTGGAGCTCGCCGTACGACCGGAGGCGCTCGACTGGATCGGTTCCGGAATCATCCGCGGGGTGCGGTCCCTGCCGGTGCGCTACCGCGTGCGGGCCGCCTGACCGGTTCGGCCGGTGACGGAACGGTCGGGTTTTCGCTGGACGAAATGGAGACGTAGCAGGGATCGACGCCTGCTACGCTCCGAATGAGCGCACGTGGCGATCACATGGGTCACGGCCGCGCGGATGCGAGACTGATCAGCACTGATCATCGGCGTATTGATCGAGGAGTCACAGACGTGGTGGGTGAAGACGACATCTCCGGATGAGATCCGGGTGTGACAGGCCACCGGCCGGCGCGTACGTGTGCCGCTGCCGTGGCCTTGTTCGTCGTTCCCTCCCCCACCCTGCCCAGGGCAGAGGTCTGTCCGCCCTCAACCCCTCGAGGTCATCTCCATGTCCGACGCCGCCATCACCTGCTCGAACCTCTCCTTCGCCTGGCCCGACGACACCCCGGTCTTCGGCGACCTGTCCTTCACCCTGGCCACCGGCCGTACCGGCCTGATCGCCCCCAACGGCTCCGGCAAGAGCACGCTGCTCAAGCTGATCGCCGGCGAGCTCAGGCCCGCCACCGGCTCGGTGTCGGTCAGCGGCACCCTCGGCCACCTCCCCCAGAGCCTCCCCCTGTCGGGATCCCTCACCGTCGCCGAGGTGCTCGGCGTCGCCGCCGTCATCCGCGCCCTCGACGCGGTCGAGTCCGGTGACGTGAGCGAGGCGCACTTCGCCACCATCGGCGACGACTGGGACATCGAGGAGCGCACCCGCGCCCAGCTCGACCGCCTCGGCCTGGCCGGCCTCGACCTCGACCGCGCTCTGAGCACGCTCAGCGGCGGTCAGATCGTCTCCCTCGGCCTCGCCGCCCAACTGCTCAAGCGCCCCGACGTACTGCTCCTCGACGAGCCGACCAACAACCTCGACCTGGAGGCCCGGCACAAGCTCTACGACGTCCTGGAGAACTTCACCGGCTGTCTGCTGCTGGTCAGCCACGACCGCCCGCTGCTCGACCGCATGGAGCGCATCGCCGAGCTGGGCCGGGACGAACTGCGCTTCTACGGCGGCGACTTCAGCGCGTACGAAGAAGCCGTGCGTGCCGAGCAAGAGGTGGCCGAGAAGAACATCCGCAACGCCGAACAGGAGCTCAAGCGCGAGAAGCGCGAGCTGCAGCAGGCCCGCGAGCGAGCCGAACGCCGGCAGAGCAACGCCGCCCGCAACCTCAAGAGCGCCGGACTTCCCCGCATCTTCGCCGGCAACATGAAGCGCGGCGCCCAGGAGTCCGCCGGCCGGGCGGGCCAGCTGCACGCGACCCGGGTGAGCGAGGCCAAGGCCCGGCTCGACGAGGCCGGACGTGCGCTCCGCGACGAGCAGCGCATCACCCTCGAACTGCCCGACACCCAGGTGCCGGCCGGGCGCAACCTCTTCCTCGGCGAGGGCATGCAGGTCCACCACGCGGGGCGGGCGGTGTTCGCCGAAGGCGGCGTCGACCTGTCCGTGCGCGGACCCGAGCGCATCGCGCTGACCGGGCCCAACGGCGCCGGCAAGACCACGTTGCTGCGCCTGATCACCGGCGATCTCGTCCCGGAGGGTGGCGCGATCAAGCGCAATGACGGCCGGATCGCCTATCTGTCACAGCGCCTCGACCTGTTGGACCTGGAGCGCACCGTGGCGGAGAACTTCGCCGCGTTCGCCCCCGAGCGGCCCGAGGCGGAGCGGATGAACCTGCTCGCCCGCTTTCTCTTCCGGGGCCCGCGTGCCCACCTTCCCGTGGGCGTGCTCTCCGGCGGGGAGCGGCTGCGGGCCACCCTCGCCTGCGTGCTCTGCGCGGAACCGGCGCCTCAGCTGCTGCTGCTCGACGAGCCGACGAACAACCTCGACCTCGTCAGCGCGGGCCAGTTGGAGAGCGCACTCAACTCCTACCGGGGCGCCTTCGTCGTGATCAGCCACGACGAGCGCTTCCTCGCCGACATCGGGGTGAGCCGCCGGCTCCGGCTTGCCGACGGCGTGCTCAAGGAGACCGGAGCACCCACGGTGTGAGCCGCCGGTGCGTGCAATGGCCCGCGCCGAGGCGTGCCACGCCCCGCAGGCCGACCACCGATCGACGCCCGACCGGCGCCCGATCGACACCGTAGAACGGTTTCCCGTGTCGCCATCTCGCTTCCAGCCCCAGTCCCCGTCCCCGTCCCCGTCATGCGTCCGGGCACAGTCCCGGCGTGGGGCCCAGCCCCAACCCGCCCTGCTCGCCCACGAGATCGTCCGTGTTCTCGGCGGGCGGCGGGTTCTCGACGGCATCTCCCTGACCGCCTCCCCAGGCCACCGCATCGGTCTGATCGGCGAGAACGGTGTCGGCAAATCCACCCTGTTGCGGGTGCTCGCCGGCGCGGACGAACCCGACACCGGAAGCGTCACACGCCCCGCCGACGTCGGCTTCCTGCACCAGGAGATGCCCTTCGACGCCGGCTCGACCGTCGCCGCGGTCCTCGACGAGGCGCTGCGCGAGGCCCGCGAGGACCTGGCGGAGCTGCAACGGCTGAGCGAGGAGCTCGCCCTTAGCGCCGAGGACTCCCCCGGCCATCAGGATCTCCTCGTCGCGTACGGCGGACGCCTCGAACAGGCCCAGGACCGCGAGTCCTGGGACGCCGACCGGCGGGCCGCCCTGATCCTCGACGGGCTGGGCCTCGGCGCGATCGCCCACCACCGCGCGCTCGGCACGCTGTCGGGCGGTGAGCGCGGCCGGCTCGCCCTGGCCGCGCTGCTCGTGCGACGACCGACGGCGCTGCTCCTCGACGAGCCGACCAACCACCTCGACGACGGTGCCGCCGCCTTCCTGGAGGAGCAACTCGCCGCCCTGCCAGGCACCGTGGTGGCCGCCGGCCACGACCGGGCCTTCCTCGACGCGGTCTGCACCGACCTGATCGACCTCGACCCGGCGGTGGACGGTCCGGTCCGCTACGGCGGCAACTACACCGCCTACGTGGGCGCGAAGCGTGCCGAGCGGGCGCGATGGGAGCAGCGTCACGCCGAAGAGCAGGCAGAACTGAGGGAGTTGAGGCACGCGGCGGGTGTCACCGCGCGCCGGGTGGCGCCGGACCGCGGGCCGCGCGACAACGAGAAGATGGGGTACGGGCACCGGGCCGGCCGGGTGCAGAGCCAGATCTCGCGCCGGGTGCGCAACGCCACGCGGCGCCTTGCGGAGCTGGAGCGGGTCCAAGTGGCCGCGCCGCCCCGCCCCCTGCGGTTCGCCGCCGAGACGCTGGCGGCGCAGGCACCGGCCACCCGGTCGGTGGAGGTGGAGCCGGTACGGGAGGGTCCGGTGACGGAGGATCCGCGGCCGCTGGTGTCGCTGCGAGGGGTACGGGTGCCGGGCCGGCTCGCGCTGGACGCCCTGGACGTGTCGCCGACCGACCGGCTCCTGGTCACGGGGGCGAACGGAGCGGGCAAGTCGACGCTGCTCGCCGTGTTGGCTGGGTGTCCGGCCGCCGAGGGCGAGGTGAGCCGACGGCAGCACGTGACCGTGGGGCTGCTCACCCAGGACACCGTGTTCGACCGGCCCGGCCGTACGGTCCGGGACACGTACGAGCTGGCACTGGGTCCGCAGCGGGCCGAGGCGGTACCGCTGGCCTCACTCGGCCTGATGCACGCCGCCGACCTGGGAAAACCCGTCGGCCTGCTGTCCGTCGGGCAGCGTCGACGGCTCGCGCTCGCCCTCCTGGTGGCCCGTCCGCCCCATCTGCTCCTGCTCGACGAGCCCACCAACCACCTCTCCCCGCGCCTGTGCGACGAGCTGGAGGATGCGCTGGGAAGCGGTCCCGGCGCGATCGTGCTGGCAAGCCACGACCGCTGGCTCCGCCGCCGGTGGCAGGGCCGCGAGCTGCGGCTGGGGCGGGGACAGCGGCCGGGTGAGGAGGGGGCGCGCGGCTGACGGGAGGAGGCAGTCCGCGCCGAGGTGGCCTTCGTTGCGGCTCGCGAGGGTCACCTGTCAGGATGGTGACGTGAATCTCGATCATGTCTTCGTCTGCGGACACCCGGCCCTCGACTTCGCGGCCACGCTCCGCGCACGACGCTCCACGCGGTTCGAGATGTTCACGGCGCCGGAGCGGCTCAACGCCTGGTACCTGCAGTCCGGGCTGGTGGACGCGATCACGCCGGCCGCCGAGAGCGACGTGCGGGAGGCGACGACCGTGCGCGAGGCGGTCTACCGGCTCCTCACCGACCGCCGCCTCGGCGAGAGCTTCGACCGCGAGGCGCTCGCGGTGCTCAACGCGGCGGCCCGCCGGACCCCGGTGACACCGCAGCTCACCCTGTCCGGGCGGCACAACGAGGCGACGCCCGAACAGGCCCTGGCGACCGTCGCCCGACTGGCCGTCGAGGTGCTCGGCGGACCGGACGTCCCGCTGCTCAAGGAGTGCGGGAACCCCGAGTGCACCCGGATCTACCTCGACCGCTCCCGCGGCATGCGGCGCCAGTGGTGCGGCATGGAGTCCTGCGGCAACAAGATCAAGGCGGCGGCGTACCGGGCCCGCAAGAAGACGGGCCCGGCCGCGACGGTGTAGTCCGCCCGGTTCACCGGGAGCACGCGGCTCACCCGACGGCGGTCCCCTCCAGCTCGACCAGCAGGCCGGGGACGGCCAGCCGTGTCACCCCGAGCATCGTGGTGGGCGGCGCCACTCCGGCGGCGGCCAGCCTCGCCGCCAGTACGCCGTAGTGCGGGAAGAGCAGGTCGACGTCGGTCGTGTGGACATTGAGCCGGACCAGGTTCCCGAGCGTCATCTCCGCCTCGGCGAGCACCGCCTCCAGGTTGTCGACGGCAAGCGCCAACTGCGCGGCCATGTCCCCCTCGTGCCGGGGCCTGCCGTCGCCGCCCATCGCGGTCTGCCCGGAGATGTAGAGGGTCCTGGTGTGCCCGGAGACGATCTCGCCCTGGTTGAATCCCATCTCCAGGGACCATGTCACCGGGTTGACCGCCATGCGTTCCACTGCCACGTCAGCTCCATTCGATGCGTGCGGAGTACGTACGTTCCGCGGCCCGGCAACCGCCGGCCACGACGTCGTGGGGAGGAGCCTCGCAACGAATCACGACATCCTTGGTCACGTATTCCGTTCGAGGGGGTTCTCGCATGCGCGCCGACCGGTTGGTCTCGCTGGTACTGCTGCTGCGTCAGCGCGGCCGGCTCACCGCGGACGCGCTCGCCCGCGAGCTGGAGGTCTCCACCCGCACCGTGCTGCGCGACATCGAGGCGCTGTCCGCGGCCGGTGTTCCGGTCTACGCCGAGCGCGGCCGGCACGGCGGCTTCGCCCTGTCACCCGGCTTCCGGACCGACCTCACCGGTCTCCACCGTGACGAGGCCCTCGCCCTGCTGGTCGCCGGATCGCGGCGCGGCGCGCAGGCGTTCGGCCTCGGTTCAGCGCTCGCCTCGGCCATGCTCAAGGTCATCGACGCACTGCCCGGGGACCAGCGGCACCGCGCGGTCGACATCACCGAACGCGTACTCGTCGACCCCGAGACCGACCTTCTCTCCCGTCGGCAGGTCACCGAGGAGATGCCCGCCTCCGTGGCGGCCGCGGTCCGGCACGCGGTGTTCGACGGGCGCAAGCTGCGCATCCACTACGCGGCCGTGGGCCAGGACCCGATGTGGCGCACGGTGGACCCGATCGGCCTGGTGACCGTGCGCGGCCAGGGCTACTTGCTGGCGACGAGGTCCGGCGAGGACCGCACCTACCGGCTGTCCCGGATCCTGGCCGCCGAGGCGGCAGCCGAACCGGCGCAGCGCCCGGACCGGGTGGACCTGGAGCGGGCATGGCAGGAGCGCGGCGCCCGGTTCCGTACCGGAGGCGACCACCTCACGGTGCTGGTACGGGTGTTGCGGGCGCGGCGGGACGAACTGGTGGGAACGGCGCTGGCCGTCCGCGCCGAGGAGCCCGACGCGGACGGCTGGCTGCGCCTGGAGGTCGCCTTCCAGGACGCGCGGCACGCGGAGTGGGCGCTGTGGCAGCTCGGCACGGATGCGGAAGCCCTGGCTCCGCGCTCCTTGCGCACGGCTCTGCGCGATCGTGCCGCAGCCATTGCCGCTCGCTACGACGGCTCGTCGCCCTGAGACCGGCGCACCGGCCGCCCCTGCCGGGTCGCCTGCGGGAGCGGCCCGGATGGGCGGGTCGGGTGGTGACAGCGGGTCAGGTGCGGGTCGGTGAGCGCTCGCCCTTGGGTTCCCGTGGCCGGCGGGTGGTCACGCGGCGTTCGTCCACGCGGCGCGCAGTGCCTTCTTGTCCACCTTGCCGACCTTCGTCGTCGGCAGCGTGTCCAGCAGGACCGTCTTGCGGGGCGTGTACAGGTCCCCCAGCTCGGCGGTCACCGCCGCGCCGACCTCCTCCGGATCGACCTCGGCGTCCTCAGCCGTGGCGAGGAAGATCTGGACGGCCTCCCCGAACTCCTCGTCCGGGACGCCGAGCGCCGCGGCGTTGCGCACGCCGGGCAGCGTCAGCAGGAAGTCCTCGAGGACCCTGGAGTAGACGTTGTCGCTGGTGCTGCCGGTGACGATGATGTCCTTCGCCCGGTCGACGAGGTAGAGGTAGCCCTCGGCGTCGAGGTAGCCCATGTCGCCGGTGCGCAGCCAGCCGTCCCGCATCGCCTGCGCGGTGCGCTCGGGGTCCTCGTAGTAGCCGAGCATCACCGTCTCGCCTCGGACGCACACCTCGCCGACCTGCCGCACGGGGAGCGCCTGCGTGCTGTCCTCGGCGCGGATCTCGATCTCGACGTCGCAGATGGCGCGGCCGCAGCTGCGCCAGAGCTCGGGGCGGCGGGCACCCTCCGAGGCGAGGTCGTCCACGCCGAACGCGGCGATGCCGAGCGCCTCCGACTGGCCGTACCCCTGGCCGAGCACCGGGCCGAACACCTCGACGGCCTGTTGCAGCCGGCTCGGCGACGTGGCCGCGCCGCCGACGACGACGCGTCGCAGGGCGGGGAAGGAACCCGGTACGGACTCGGGGTGGTCGAGCACCGCGTACATCATCGGCGGCACGAACATCGTGGTGGTGATGCGCTCCTCGCGGAGCACCCGCGCCGCCGCGCCCGCCTCGAACTCGGGCAGCACGACGAGCGCGGACCCCGTCACCAGCGCCTGGATGGAGGTGAGGTGTCCGCTGCCGTGCGTGAGCAGGGTCGCGGCGAGCACGCGGTCGGTGTCCGCGGCCATGGCCGGGAAGAAGGACGAACCGGAGCCGTCCTGGTCGTCGTCCATGCGGCCCACCAGCGCGTCGTACAGCCGGTGGCTGTGCGCGGCGAGCTTGGGGCGGCCCAGGGTGCCGCCGGTGTACAGGACGGTGACGGCCTCGTCCGCCGCCGGGGCGGGCACGCCCTCGGGGCGCTCCGTCGGGCACTCGGCCGCCTCGACCAGCAGGTCCGTGCACGGCTGCGCGCAGGGCCCGAGGCTGAGCAGTACGGGGGCGTGGACGCTGCGGCCCGCCGCGTCGGCGGCGCGCTCGGCGAAGAGCGGGTCGGTGACCACGGCGCGCGCCCGTGACTGCTCAACCAGCGCGGCGAGCTCGCCGGGACCGGGCTCGGGCGGCAGGAACACGACACGGCAGCCGATGAGGTGAACCGCGAGCTGGACCAGGACGGAGTCCACGCGATTGGCCAGGAACAGCCCCACTCCGTCGCCGGGCCGCAGCCCCTGGCGGCGCAGCGCGTGCCCCAGGCTGAACAGCCGGCGCCTGGCCTGCCCCCGGGTGAGGCGCTGAGCGCCCTGGACGAGGGCCTCGGCGTCCTCGTTCTCCTGCCAGTGCTCCAGGATCCGGTCCACGTACGTCCGTGGATTCGATGTTTGCTGCGCGTTAACGATCATGGACATATGCAAACATGCCGCGAGGGAACCGCGGTATCGCAGGGGGCGACTTTGGCCAAGAGCCGACGGAGTACTATTCGGCCCCGCTCACCCGCCTGTTGTGCGGCCCGCCGCGCCGAGGCGCTGACGGCGTCGACGCCCTGTTCGCAACCAACATGGCCGAAACCCAGAATGTGCCAGGGCACCACCGGGGTCCCGACCTGCCGAATGGCTACGGGCCTTGCCCTGGCCCGCCTGCTGCGTGACGCGCCGTACCAGGCGCCCGCCCAGTAGCCCGCCGCAGGGACCCGGTGCGTCCGGGTCGACGACGAAGGGCCCGCGCCGACCGTCTCGGCGCGGGCCCTTCGTCGTCTGCGGCGTTCCTTCGGCCTCTGCTACGCGGTGGCGACGGGGCCGTCCCCGACCTGAGCCGCGGAGAGCTGGCGGCGGGCGGCGGCGAGGGCGGCGGTGATGTCACGGGTGCCGGTGGACACACAGAGCGTGTAGGCGACGTCCTCCATGCGCTGGCGCGCTTCCTTGGTGCCCTTCTCGGCGTGCAGGGTACGCAGCGTCTCGTACTGCTCCACCAGGTTCTTCAGCACGATCGGATGTGCCATCAGCATCAGAGGCCTCCCTCATAGCCACTCATCGCCACCACTCACACGGGGCATCACTGCGCCCCTTGTGCCCCGGATCCAGGTCGGCACTCCCCCGCCCTCCAGCATTGTCACCCCGGCAACCCGGCCGCTCCAGTCGAGGGCCGCACGCCCCGCGGCGACCGGCAGGACCCGCCACCCCGATGCCGTTCCTCACTTGATCGTTTTCATCCAAAAGCCGGTTTGCCGCCGGGGACGCAGGGCAGGCGGTCGTCGAGTGCTTGGGACAACAGGCGCTCCTCCAGGAGAAGGCCACGGCTCTGCCGTGGGCCACCCCCCGCTGACCCCAGTGATGAGGAGTGCTCATGACTTCCCGCCATGCCCATGACGATGCCCCCGACACCGAGCAGGCCTTTCGCCGTCTCGCCGGCACCCCTGTGGGCCGCGAACGCGATGTACTGGTCGAGGAGTTGGTCGAGGCCTGGCTGCCGATGGCACACCGCCTCGCCCGCCGCTTCCGCAACAAGGGCGAGAACCTCGACGACCTGAAGCAGGTCGCCGCCCTCGGCCTGCTCAAGGCCGTCGAGCGGTACGACCCGGACCGCGGCGCGTTCCAGTCGTACGCCATCCCCACCATCACCGGGGAGCTGCGCCGCCACTTCCGCGACCACAGCTGGGACGTGCACGTGCCGCGCCGGGTGCAGGAGCTGCGCAACAAGGTCCGCGTCGCCCACCAGGACCTGATGAACCGGCCGGGCCACTCCCCCGAGCCCGGACTGGAGGAGCTCGCCGTGCAGGCCGGCCTGACGCTGGACGAGGTCCGCGACGGGATGGAGGCCCTGGAGAGCCACAGCAGCCTCTCCCTGGACGCCGAGATCGGCGCCGCGCAGGACGGGTACAGCCTCGCCGACACCCTCGGCGCCACCGACCCCGGCTTCGATCTGATCGCCGACCGGGAGGCCGCGAGGAGCGGCCTGGAGAAGCTTCCCGAGCGCGAACGCACCATCCTCTATCTGCGCTTCTTCGAGGACATGTCGCAGTCCCGGATCGCGGAGGAGATCGGCGTCTCGCAGATGCACATCTCCCGTCTGATCAACCGCAGCTGCGAGCAGGTCCGCGCCCACGCGCTCGGCCACGCCTCCGCCCGGCAGGCGGCCTGAGAACCCCTCGAAGCGCCGATCCGGCCCGGGGGCGCGGCCATCTCCGCGAAGCCGGGCCGGGAGTGGCGGGTGACGAGGTCCGAGGTCCGGAGGCCGCCGGACAATTTGCCGGTCGTCCCTGGTCGGCTCAGACTTGCGGCGACACGGCTTCCTCTCGGCAGGCAAGAGGAGAAAAGCTCCATGGTGAAAGGCCCCTCACGCCGCACGCCCCGAACACCCCGTGCGGCGGAGAGCGAATCGCGCGCCTCGCGGTCTGCGACGGACCGTATGGCCCGTACGCTGCTGCGCCGCCGGAAGAAGACGCTCACCGCCGAGGACGTGATGGTCTCGGACCGTCCCAAGGTGCGCCGCGCCGTCACGGCCGCCGCGCTCGGCAACACCATGGAGTGGTTCGACTTCGGTGTCTACGCCTATTTGGCGGGCACCATCGGAAAAGTATTCTTCCCCTCCAGTTCGCCGGGCGCCCAGGTGGTCTCCACCTTCGCCACCTTCGCCGCCGCATTTCTGGTCCGTCCGCTCGGCGGCCTCGTCTTCGGACCGCTCGGCGACCGCATCGGCCGGCAGCGGGTGCTCGCCGCGACCATGATCATGATGGCGGTCAGCACCTTCGCCGTCGGCCTGCTCCCCACGTACGCCTCGATCGGCTTCGCCGCCCCGCTGCTGCTGCTCCTGTGCCGACTGGTCCAGGGCTTCTCCACGGGCGGCGAGTACGCCGGCGCCACCACCTACATCGCCGAGTACGCACCCGACCAGCGGCGCGGATTCCTCGGCAGCTGGCTCGACTTCGGCACCTTCGTGGGCTACTCCCTGGGCTCCGGTCTCGTCACGGTGCTGACCCTGACCCTGGGGACCGACGGCCTGGAGAGCTGGGGCTGGCGCATCCCGTTCTTCGTCGCGGGACCGCTCGGCCTCATCGGTCTCTACATGCGGATGAAGCTGGAGGAGACGCCCGCGTTCCAGCAGGAGGCGGCCACCTCCGCGACCGAGCGCGAGGCCGAGTCCGAGGGCGGCGAGGGCGACCCCGTCGAGCAGGCCCGCCAGTCCGGCCACGGCCGTCTCCGGGAGATCTTCGCCCGGCACTGGCAGGCGGTGCTGATCTGCATGGGCCTCGTCCTGCTCTACAACGTCACCAACTACATGGTGACGTCGTATCTGCCGACGTTCATGACGGTCACCCTCGGGGAGAGCGACACGACCGCGCAGCTCCTGGTCCTCGGGACCATGCTGCTCGTGGTCCTCGCCATCACCACCGTGGGGCGCAGCTCGGACCGGTGGGGCAGACGCCCCATGTTCATGGTCGGCAGCATCGCCATGATCATCCTCGCCGTGCCCGCCTTCCTGCTGATCCGGGAGGGCGGGATCCTGCTGCCCGCGTTCGGCTGCGTGATCCTCGGACTGCTCCTGGTCTGCTTCGCCGGAACGGCCGCCGCCACCCTGCCCGCGCTGTTCCCCACCCGGCTGCGGTACGGAGCCCTGTCGATCGCCTACAACATCTCTGTCTCCCTCTTCGGCGGTACGACCCCGCTCCTCGCCTCGTACCTGGTGGACTCCACCGGCAACACGCTGGTCCCGGCCTTCTATCTGATGGTGGCCGGGGCGATCGGCCTGGTGTCGACGTTCTTCCTGCACGAGACGGCCGGCCGCCCCCTGCGCGGCTCCGGCCCCATGGTCGAGACGGACGACGAGGCGCGCGAGGTGGTGGCGCGCAGCCGTACGGAGGCGGGCCGGCACGCCCGTGACGTGTGGCTGCGGCTGTGGCATCCCCGGGGCGGCCGGCGCGGGGACGCCAAGAAGCGGCGCTCCGGCAAGGACGGGGAATGACATGGGGACGGTGAGCGCCATGCGGGGCTCCGCCGTCCCCCGCCCGTGCCTCCACCGGACCGTGCCCCGTTCTACGCTGGGCCCATGCGGCTTCTGCTGACCTCGGACACCCATGTGCCGGCGCGGGCGAAGCGTCTGCCGGACGCCCTGCTCGCGGAGATCGACCGGGCCGACGTGGTGATCCACGCCGGTGACTGGATCGACGAGCCGACGCTCGATCTGTTCGCGTCCAGGTCGCGCCGGCTGATCGCCGTGTACGGGAACAACGACGGAGCGCCCTTGCGACGCCGGCTCGCCGAGGTCGAGCGGGCCGAGCTGGCCGGGGTGCGGTTCGGTGTCGTCCACGAGACGGGGGCGGCCACCGGGCGCGAGCGCCGGTGCGCCGAGCGCTTCCCCGACCTCGACGTCCTGGTGTTCGGACACAGCCATATCCCCTGGGACACCCGGGCGCCCGGCGGCCTGCGGCTCCTCAACCCGGGTTCTCCCACGGACCGCAGGCGCCAGCCGTACTGCACGTTCCTCACGTTGACGGTCGCGGACGCGGCGCTGCACGAGGTGACCCTGCACCGGCTGCCGCCGAGGAACTGAACACGCCGACGGGACGCCGACCGGCGCGTGCACGGTCGACGTCCCCAGGGCTGCCGCGGGTCAGCGGGCTCCCCCGCCGAGAGCTGTCGGGCCGCTCAGAACTGCAGCGACCAGGACCCGATCGTCCCGGTGTCGTTGGTCCAGTTGTCGCTCACACGCAGCTTCCACGTGCCGTCGGCGGTCTCGGCGGAGGCGTCGACGCGGTAGGTGGCCCGGACGTCGTCGGCGCCGTCGGCGCTGTCGTAGTTCTTCAGGAGGTAGGTGGTGCCGCCGGGCGCGACGAGCTCGACCTTCAGGTCGCCGCGGTAGGTGTGCCGGATGTCCACGGTCACGGCCAGGCCCGCGGGGGCCCTGCCGGTGACGCCGGTGACGGGGAGCGGCGATTCGACGGTGGCGTTGTCGCGGATCGGGTAGTCGTCGGTGTTCTCGAACTTCTTGCCGGTGGGCGGGGTGCTGTCGCCGCCCGTGTGCAGGAGCTTGTTCGGGGAGCCGGTGCGCGGGTCGGTCACCTTGCCGGAGGTGGCGTCGGCGACGAGCTGGTCGCGGACCTGGGCCGGGGTCCAGGTCGGGTGGGCGGCGAGCAGCAGGGCGGCGGCGCCCGCGACGTGCGGGGAGGCCATGGAGGTGCCGCTCATCGTCTGTGCGGCGCTGTCACCGGAGTTGGAGGAGGAGACGATGCTGTCGCCCGGGGCGAAGATGTCCAGGCAGGAGCCGTAGTTGGAGCCCTGTCCGTTGGACCAGCCGGTGGCACGGGCGTCCCGGCTGTTGGTGGCGCCGACCGTGATGGCCGAGGGGGTGGAGGACGGGGAGTACGAGCACGAGTCGGCGTTGTTGTTGCCGGCCGCCACGACCCACGTCACCCCCGGAGGATATGGAGGTGGCCACGGCGTCGTTGACGGACTGGGTCCTGCCGCCGCCGATGCTCATGTTGGCCACGGCCGGCTTGACCGCGTTCTTGGTGACCCAGTCGATGCCGGCGAGGACCGGGGCCCAGGTGTCGCCCGAGGTGCCCTGGCAGTTCAGCACACGCACGCCGATCAGCTTGACGCCCTTGGCGACGCCGTACGCGCCGCCGCCGACGGTCCCCGCGACGTGGGTGCCGTGGCCCTGACAGTCGGAGGCGTTGGAGTCGTCGTCGATGAAGTCGTAGCCGCTCACCGCGCGGCCGCCGAAGTCGCGGTGGCTCATGCGGATGCCGGTGTCGACGATGTAGGCGTTCACGCCGGAGGCGGTCGTGTCGTACGTGTAGCTCTTGTCGACCGGCAGGTCCCGCTGGTCGACGCGGTCCAAGCCCCAGGAGGGCGGGTTGGTCTGCGTGTCGACCGCGTGGGCGACGGCGTCGGCCTCCACACGGGCCACCATCGGGTCGGCGGCCAGCTCCTCGGCCTCGCCTTCCGGCATCCGCACGGCGAAGCCGCGCAGGGCGGCGGTGTAGGTGTAACGCAGGCTCCCCGCATGCTCCTTGGCCAGGGCTTTCGCCGAGGCGGGGACGTCGGCGCGGGCGACCGAGTTCTTGAAGGTGACGATGTACGAGCCGTCGACGGCGCCGGGGCGGTCCGCCCCGACGATGCGGCCTTCGCCGTCGCCCGGTGGTACGGGAGCGGCGACGGCCCCCGAGGTCGCGGCGACTCCCGCGAGCAGGGCGGTACTTGCGCCGACGGCGAGCAGGCGCCGGACGACGCGAGCGTCGAGTTTCATGAGGTCTCCTTGGGACGTATGGGGGGCTCCGCACGGTGCGGTGCCGCTCACAGAGGTGGGCGGCACGTCATGCCCATGACAGGCAGAGCCATGTGCGGACGGGACGCGGGGTCACGAGTGGTGAGGGGGCCGGACGTACGAGGTGGCGTCCTCGGACCACGAGCTGTCGTCGTCGGACGGGGCAGAGCTTCGGCCCCGGGAAGGCGGCACAGCAATCCGTAGCGCTACCCAATGAGTGGGGTGCGGGCCGGGGCGCCGGCCCGCACCCCTCGCCGTTCCGGCCCGCCGGACGACCCGCCGGCCCACCTGACGGCGGGCGTCGTCATTCCGTAGGTGGTGGACCCCTATTGCGAGGCCACCTCACCGCCGGGTAGACCACCGTTCAACGAACGCCGTGCACCGGCGAGAGGCCGGCTCCTCACCGAGGGCGGATCCCCGGGGTGCCGGCAGGCGAGAGGCGGAGCCGTGACCCGACGTTTCTTCGATGCGGACCGTTCCTTCGACTCCGCGTGGGACGTGGAGTCGGCGGTCGACGCGGGAGGCGGTGCCGTCGGCCGGGCCGAGGAGACCCGACGCCTGCGAGAGGCGCTGCGCGCGGGGCCGGCCGTCGCTGTGGTGCGAGGGGAGTCCGGGACGGGAGTGGCCCGTCTGGTGGACGAGATCCTGGGCGTGCCGGAGTTCGCGGGATGGACACAGCTGCGCGGGACGTGCCCCGGGGTGCCGGGAGCGGGGTGGGACGGTGTCGGCACCGGCCCGGCCGCCGGGACGGAGCGGGGGACCGGCGCGTCTGCGTTCGGGCTCGCCCCCATCGCCGACGCCCTCGCCGGTCTGCCGTGCCGTCCCGGTGGCCCGGCGTGGTCCCTTCCCGACATCACCGGGATCGTGGGACTCCTCGTACCCGAGGTGGCCGAGCGATTGCCGGAACCGCCCGCCGCGGCGGCCGAGCCCGCGTCAGGGCGTGCGCTGCTGCCGCGTGCCGTCGAAGCGCTGCTCGACGCGCTGGGGGACGCCGTCCTCGTCGTGGAGGACGTCCACCACGCCAACCCCGCCACCCTCGCCCTGCTCCACCATCTGATCGGCGCGATGCCGCCCCGGCTGCGGCTGGTCCTCACCGAGGACGCCGCGCCGGGGCTGCCGCTCTTCGGGATCGGCTCGGCGGTACGGGTCCCGGTGGCGGAGATTCATGTCCGGCCCTGGACGTGTGAGGAGACGGAGGAGTTCGTACGCCGGTGGCTGCACGCCCACCGGCCGCAGCGCGTCGAGGAGTTGCACGATCTGGTCCTCCTGGTGCACGAGTGGACCGGCGGTCTCCCGGAGGTGGCCGAGGTTCTGCTGCGGGCCGCCGCGGAGCTGCTGCGCGCTCCGGCCGAGGGCGGCCGGCGAGCGCCCCTCATGGCGGTCGACAGCCGGAAGGTGCGGGACATCGGGGCCGGAAGGGCCGACGCCTGCGGAGCGCACGGTACGGCACCCGCCGATGACCTCACCGACGGCACGGGAACAGCGCCGGCTCCCGTCGGCGACCACTCGCCTCCCGCCGCGGACTCCGTACTCGCGGCCGTGCGGTCCGTGGGTGTTCCGCCCCCGCTCCGGCGGGACTTCGCCCTGCGGTACGCCCGCCTCGACGAGGACGCCCTGCGCGTCGTCGAGGCCGCGGCGGTGCTCGGCCGCCCCGTGCCGGTCGCCGTGCTCGCCGACGTGGGCGAGGTCGCCGCCGACCGCGCCGAGGCGGCCGTGGAGCTGTGCGTGCGGCGAGGCGTGCTGCGGGCCGACGGCCACCGCCCCGACTTCCGTCATCCGCTGGACCGCCGTGCCGCGCTGGCGCGGCTGCCGGGGCCCCGGCTGGCCCGGCTGAGTCTGCGCGCCGCGCGGGCCCTGCACCGGGGCGGTGACGGCCCGTTGCCGCTGGTCGACCTCGCCCGCCTGTACCGGGCGGCCGGACGCGTACCCGAGGGGGTGCGCTGCCTCGTCGCGGCGGCCGACCGGGCGGCCACGGCCGGCGACTATTCCACCGCGACCAGCCTCTACACCCGCGCCGTCGACGAGGACCCACGCGCCGCCGGCCGCATCCGTACCGCGGCGAAACTCGCGCGCACGGCCCAACTAGCCCGCGCCGACGGGCGGGTGGTCGCCGCGGTGCGGCGCGTGCTCGACGAGGACGCCCCGCCGGCGCGGCTGCGCGGCGAGATCCGGCTGCACCTGAGCGTCGTGCTCCGCAACCAGAGCGGTGGGGCGCTGGACAGCCTGAACGAGGTGGCCCGCGCCATACCCGACCTGGAGCTGACGGACCCGCAGACCGCCGCCCGCGCCATGGCGGTAGCCGCCATTCCGTCCATCAAGGGCTGGCCCGTCGACCGTCACCTGCACTGGCTCGGCCGGTGCGAGGCGCTGGACGGCCAGGTCACGGAGCCCGGTGCCCGCGCCGCCGTCGCCGCGAACCGCGCGACCGCGCTGATGCTGCTCGGCGACCCCCGCGCCTGGACCGCCGCCGAGGCGCTGCGCGGTCCGGCCACGACCGCGATGGAGGCCGCGCACCACGCCCGCGGCTGGACCAACCTCGCGCACGCGGCCACCGCGCTCGGGTACGACGCGCGGGCCCGGGACTTCCTCGCGCGGGCCGCCCACGGCCTCGCCGAGACCAGCAGCCCGTATCTGGAAGGGCTCACGCGGACCGCCCGGCTGGTGCTCGGCTGGCACGAGGGCCGCTGGGACGGACTGCACGACGCGGCCGACCGCACCACCCGGCTCTACGCGGAGATACCCGACCTGACCGCCGAGGCCATGCTGGTCCGCGGGCTGACCGCGCTGCACGTCCTCGGCGACGTCCCGCGGGCCCGCCGCGACCTGGCGGAGGCCGCCCGGACCACGCGCTACGACACCGGCGTCATCCTCACCGCCGCTGCCGCCGCCACCGCCCGCGTCCACCTGGAGGCGGGGCGGCCCGGCCAGGCGTGCGAGGCGGTGGAGGAGGCCCTGCACCGCCTCGAGCGCACCGGCGGCTGGGTGTGGGCGGGCGAGGTGGCGCCCACCGCGGTGGAGGCCCTGGTCGGCAGCGGGCAGGGCGGGCGGGCCCGGCGGCTCGTCGCCGAGTTCGCCGCGGCGACCGAGCGGCTGGACGCGCCCGCCGCCCGTGCCGCGCTGACCATGTGCCGGGCGCTGCTCGCCGAGGCCGACGGGCGTACGGACGAGGCGGTCGCTCTGTGGGAGGACGCGGAGGTGCGGTGGCGCGGGCTCGGCCGGCCCTTCGACGCCGCGCGGGCGGCGGAGGCGCGCGGGCGCTGTCTGCTCGAACCGCCCGGCGCGGCGGATGACGTCGTGTCCGCGGCCGGTGTCGTCCAGGACGTCGTCGAGGCCTACCGCGCACTGGGCGCGCGCTGGGACGTCGCCCGCTGTCAGCGGCTGCTGCGCCGCCACGACATCGTCACCACTCACCGCCGCGGCCGCCTCGGATACGGCGACCAGCTCTCGCCCCGCGAGCGGGAAGTGGCCGAACTCGTCGTCCAGGGGCGGGCGAACCGGGAGATCGCCGAGAGCCTGGTGCTGTCGACCCGGACCGTGGAGCACCATGTGGCGCGCATCATGCGGAAGTTGAACGTAGCGTCGCGGACCGGCATCGCCCTGGCCGGCGGTACGGGCGAGGACGACTTTTCGGCCAGAGTCACACGCGCCCAGGGTGCCCCGCGCGAGTCACCGCGACAATGCACGTGAGCCCGCCGCGCCTCCCGCGCGCAGCGGGCGGACGGCCGGACTTCCCCGGCATCACGCACCTGAATCGAAGGAGGGCACCACCCTCATGCAACGGTTCACACGACTCTGTTCCGCCGTCGGGCTCGCCGCGGCCGGCGTACTCGTAGCGGTTCCCGCGGCCCAGGCGTCCACGGCTCCGGCGGCGACGGATGTGTCGGTCACCGCGTACCAGGACTGCCCGGTCGGCTGGTTCTGCGCCTGGGAGGACGCCGGAGGGTGGGGCCGGATGGCGCGGTTCCAGGTGGGCTCCGACGACCTGCGCGACTTCAATCTGAACGACCAGATCTCCTCGGTGTGGAACAGGACCGGCAAGACGTTCTGCACCTGGCTGAACATCAACCGGGACGGCGCCACGTGGCCGGTGGGCAACTGGCGGGGCGACACCTCCCAGTACAACCGGAACGACAACATCAGCTCGCTCCGGGTCGGGGCGTGCTGATCCGACCCGGAGGCCCGGACTCCCCGGGGACGTGAGAGCCTGCGTCGGGGCGGCGGCGTCGCGCGAGCGCCGGCCGCCGGAAGCGCCCCGACCCGCACCGCTGTCGCTGTGATCCGCTTCCGTCCAGCCTGAGTTTCCCGGCGCCCGGCGGCGCCGCGCAGTTCGGAGTCCCGGCCCGTGCTTTTCGACGTCACCCGCGGCGGCCTCGCCGACCTCTTCGGCGAGGGCCGTCTCGCGACGCTGCCCGCCACCGCGTTCCCGCCCGCCGCCGCCGGCACCGACGGCGCCCGCCTCCTGCAGACCGTCGGCGTCCCCACCGGGACGTTCCATCTGCGGGAGCCGGACGAGGACACCGGCGGGCTGCCCCTCGTGCGGGACGTCGTCCACGCCGAGGACCACGAGGACGTCTCGCCGGACGCGGGCGGGTGGCCCGTCATCGGCTGGCTGCTCAACGCCCACGTCGCCCTCGACCCCGCTTCGGGCACGGTGTACGCCTTCGACGCCGACGAGGGAACCGCCGAGGAGCTCCACACGGACGTCTCCTCCCTGATCCGGCTCACGGTCCGGCTCCAGCACCTCCTGGAGGAGTTCACCTTCAGCGGCGACGACGGCGACGAGGAGGCCGACTTCGAGCGCCTGGACCGCGAGGTCGCGGTCATCCGCGCCGAGACGCACGCCCTCGACCCGCTCCCCTTCCGGGACGACGAGTCGACCTGGTCGGTGGTCGGCGACGAGATCGCCGCAGGCCAACGGTTTACGGGCAACACCCCGGCAGCCCGCTCGCTCTATGGGTGACCGCCGGTCCTCACCACCCACCGGCGGCCGGGCCTCCGCACCCGCCGCCGCACTCCCCGCATCACCCCGATGGCATGATCGGTCCGTGTTTTCCTCCCGAATAAGCCAGGCAGCGCACCTCTCCCCGGACCGCAGACCACGGGTCGCCCTTTGGACCGCGGCCGGTGTCGTGGCCCTCGGGTTCCTCGTCGCGCTGGAGATCGCCGCGCGGCACTACGGCAGCCCGGGCCCGATCACCGAGCAGGCACGCGAGGTCATCCTCCCGCCCAAGCCGGGGCCGCTCTACGGCGGCATGGCGCTGACGATGGTGGTCCTCACCTGGCGGGAGCGGTTCATCGCGGTGGGCGCCGCCGTCGGGATCGACCTGATGTTCGCGCTGGTGCGCTGGGCGGCGGGCCTGCACACCCCCTCCGATCGCCTCTTCGGCAACGGCGCGCTGTGGGTGATCCTGGGCTGCGCGGTCATCGCCCTCACCCGCCGCAGCGGCCCAGAGCGCGTCCTGCTCCTGAAGGGCGTCGGACTCGGCCTGCTGCTGGTGACCGGGCGCAAGACCGGTGACACCTGGCTGCTCATCACCGCGAAGGCCCACCCGAACGTGCTCGACCCCTACGTGGCGACCGCCGACCACGCGCTCGGCAACCCGTCGTGGCTGGCCGGCCGGCTCCTCAAGGCCACCGAGCCGGTCGGCACCCACGTCCTCGACCTGGTCTACGCCCAGCTCGCGGTGGCCGCGATCGTCGTCGCGCTCTACCAGCTGCGCAACGTGGCGACCGAGCGCCGCTTCCCGAGCCACCACCTGGTGCGCACGTTCCTGGTGATCGGCCTCATCGGGCCGGGCATCTACATGATCTTCCCGGTGGTCGGGCCGATCTTCGCGTACGGCCCCGGCACCTCGGGGACCGGCGGCGTGGAGTGGGCGGTGGCCGATCTGTGGCCGCACACGCCCCCGGCGCTCGGCATCCCGCACCCGGTGCCGTACGACGGGATCACTCCGCGCAACTGCGTGCCCAGCCTGCACACGGCGTGGGCCACCGCGATCTTCATCCACTCCCGCAAGGGGCCCCGCCTGCTGCGCTACGCGGGGACGTTCTGGCTGGTCTGCACGCTCGGCGCGACGCTCGGCTTCGGCTACCACTACGGCGTGGACCTGCTGGCCGGCGTGGTGTTCGCGCTCACCATCGAGGGAGCCCTGCGCGCCCTCGACCGCGGCTGGGACCGGTCGGCCACCCGGTTCGTCGCCTACGGCACGACCGTCTTCGCCGCGCTCCTGGTGTCGTACCGCTATCTGCCGGTGGAGATGGCCGAGCACGCGTGGCTCGCGGGTCCGCTCCTCGTCCTGGCGATGGTCTCGGTGATCTACGGCTACGTACGCACCACCAGGCAGTGGGAACCGAAGGCCGCACCGCCGAAGCAGCCGGAGCCCCAGCCCGCGCTGGTCTGAGGCGCACGGCGTCAGCGGCGCTTCACGGGGTGCGGAAACCGCGGAAGGTCACCGCGGCACGGGTCTTGAAGCCGAGGCGTTCGTAGAGGGCGATGGCCCGGGTGTTCGCCTCGGCCACGTGCAGGAAGGGCTGCTCGCCTCCGGCGAGGATCCGCGCGACCAGCTCGCTCACCAGCCGGGCGGCATGGCCTTGGCCGCGCGCCTCGGGGGCCGTGCACACGGCGCTGATCTCGGTCCAGCCCGGCGGCCGGAGCCGCTCGCCCGCCATCGCCACCAGCGTCCCCCGCGCGCGGATCCCGAGGTAGGTGCCGAGCTCGCGGGTGCGGGCTCCGAACGGGCCCGGTTCGGCCCGCTCCACGAGGTCGAGCATCTCGGGCACGTTGTCCGGGCCGAGCTCCACCAGCGAGACGCCGTCCACGGCCGGGCGCGGCTCCCCGGACGGGCGACCGCCGCGCCACAGCATCTGGCGCCCTTCGAGTTCGAAGACGGGCTCCCAGTCCGCGGGCGGCGCCGCCGCGCTGCTGAACATGTCGGCGAATCCGCCGTGGCCGAGCAGCCGCGCCAGGTCCGCCCAGTCCGCCGGCCCCGGCTCGGTCGGCAGGGCGCAGAAGGTCGCGACGCCCGGCAGGTACGTCGCCGCCTGCCCGGTCCGCCGGGCCAGATGCGTGTGCGCTCCGAGCAACGACTCGGCCACGGGGTTGTCGAGCACGGTGAGATCACTGTTCACCCGCCGGATCCTCGCATCCAGGGGTCCTCGCCGGGACGGCGGGGGCCGCCCGCGACCACGGCCGCCAACCCGCCTCCCGCCCGCCACAGCGTGAAGGCCCGGACCTCGTGGTCCGGGCCTTCACGCTGTGGGGTGCGGGACGTGCGAGGGATCAGACCTGGCCGCGCCAGGCGCCGGTCGCCACACCGTCACGCCGCTCGATGAACTCCTTGAACCGTCCCAGGTCCCCGGTGACCTGCCGCTTGACGAAGCCGAGCTTGTCGCCGGCCTTCTCGGTCAGGCCCTCGGGGTCGTAGTGGAGCTGCAGCATGACCTTGGTGCGCTCGTCGTCCAGGCGGTGGAAGGTGACGACGCCGGCCTGCTTGGCCTGTCCGTCCACCGTGGTCCAGGCGACCCGCTCGTCGGGGATCTGCTCGGTGACCTCGGCGTCGAACTCCCGCTCCACACCGTCGATCTTCGTCACCCAGTGGGTGAGCGTGTCGGTGCGCTGCTCGATCCGCTGCACACCGTCCATGAACTCGGGGAACGTCTCGAACTGGGTCCATTGGTCGTATGCCGTACGCACCGGCACGTTGACTTCGATGGACTCTTCGACCTGCGACACGGATGACACCCTTCCTCGTGAACCGGTGAAGTGGTGGATCACCACTCTCCTTCACGCGGGTGCCCTGGACCCCCGGGCTTCACTCCCGTACCGCCCCATCGATCTCGCGCGGGCGGCCGGCGTACTCGGCGAGCCCGACCGCCATGGCCCCCATGAACCGGCGGAGGTACCACTGGAAGAGCCGCCGCGTCCCCCGGCGGCCCACGTAGGTGCCGTGCCAGTGGATCCTGGTTCCGCCGCCGGGCAGCTCGTGCAGTTCGATGGTGGCCCGGTACCGCGACATCTGCGCGATCTGCACGCCCTCGTAGTGGAACCGGTGGACGGGTTCGAGGCCGGTGATCCGCTCCTTGGTCACGACCTTTCCGGTGCGGAAGGCCCGGGTCGCACCGACTCCGTCGCGTCCGTCGGGTGACAGGTCGCGGGATTCCGCCGCCTCCAGCGCGTCGATGCGCGACCACTCGGGCCAGCTCAGCGGGTCGAGCAGCAGTGACCACACGGCCGCGGGCGGGGCCGTCGAGTCGGCCGTGACGTCGTACGACTGCATTCCGGGACTCCTCACGATGTCCGGCTGACCGAACCGGGCGGGGCCGGGCCGGTCAGGGATTGATCATGGGGCAACCCTAGGGACGGACCGGCACCGATCCCATGCGTGGAATTGCGGTGCCTCGGTCAGGAATTGCTGGGCCAGGAATCGCGGTACACGGAGGGGCGCACTCCGGTCTGTCGGAGGAAGGCGGCCGACAGGGCCCCCGGGCCGGCGAAGCCGCACCGCGGCGCGATCCGGGCGATCGGCAGGCCGGTGCCGCGCAGCAGCCGTTGCGCCTCCTCGACGCGCAGCCGGGTGAGGTACCTGTACGGGGTCGCTCCGGTCGCCGCCCTGAACACCCGCACGAAGTGGTAGACGCTCATGTGCGCCTCCCCCGCGAGCTCGGCCAGGGTGACCGGGTCGGCCAGGCGGTCGTGCATCATCGCGACGGCCGCGCGGACGCGTGCGTCCTCCCGTGCCGCGGGGCGCGGGTCCGTTCGTCGTTTCCGCCCGCGCGCATGGCGGGTCAGCAGGTGCGTGGTCAGGAAGGCGGCCGCGGACTCGGCGTAGAGCTCACCGCCGTCGTCGCCGCCCGGTGTGCCGAGCGCGCGGACGGTCTCCTCGATCAGCGGGTCCCCTGCGGCCAGGGACGCGGCCATCGCCTCGAAGTCCACCGGGCCACCGCCCAGCCGCGCCGCGACCGACTCGACCGTGTCGCGCGGAACATGGACCTGCACGCTCCGCATGGCCCCGTCCCCGCGGTAGCGGCGCAGGACGGGCCGGTCCGGGATCCCCATCTGCACCCGTCCCGGGGTCCAGGCGGAGCGCACCGTCCGGCCGTCGCCGCGCGTCTCCATCTCGGCCCGCCCGCCGACGGGCAGCACCAGGTGCAGGTCGGCCGCGCCGGGGAGTTCCATGTCGTCGGCCACGGGGACGTGTTCGAACCGTTGGACCAGCAGGGACCGCCAGCCGAAGGCTTCCCAACTGCAGTGCGTGCGCCGCACGTAGCGAGCCATGTCGAAGCCGGCGTAGGGCCGGAGATCGAAACGGGTGGAGTCGAACACCATGGCGCCGAGGCTACCGACCGCCGTCCCGCTACGCCCCGTTCCGGCGGCCCGGCTCCGCTCCGTGCGGCCCGGTTCTGTTGTGCGCGGCGAGGTTCCGCACCGTCAGGCCCCGCGTACACCGTCGGCACGGCGCCTGCGGTACGCAGCGACCGCGCCCAGCACCACCCCCACGCCCAGGACGATCAGTCCGCGCACCCAGACGTCGCGTTCGACCTGTGTGGCGAGCAGGACGCACGAGGCGGCACCGAGCACCGGCAAGGCGGTGGGCACCCGGAAGTGCTCCCGCTCCCCCGGGTCCTTGCGCAGCACCAGGACCGACACGTTGACCAGGAGGAAGACCACCAGCAGGAGCAGGACGAGCGTCGAGGCGAGCGTGGCCACGTCGCCGGTCAGCGCCAGCAGGAGGGAGAGGAGGGCGGTCACGGCGATGGCGGCCCACGGTGTGCGCCGGCCCGGCAGGACCAGGGTCAAAAAGCGCGGCAGCAGACCGTCCCGCGCCATGCCGTAGGCGAGCCGCGAGGCCATGATGCCGGTGAGCAGGGCGCCGTTGGCCACCGCCACCAGAGCGATCGCGCTGAACAGCTCCGTCGGGACACCTCCGGCCGCGCGGACCACCTCCAGGAGCGGCCCGCTGGATTCGGTCAGAGTTCGCGTCGGCACCGCCGCGGCGGCCGTGATGCCGACCAGGGCGTACACGACGCCCGCCGTGACCAGCGCCCCGAACAGCGCCCGGGGGTAGGAGCGGCGCGGATCGCGGGTCTCCTCCGCCACGTTGACCGAGGTCTCGAAGCCGACGAACGAGTAGTAGGCGAGGACCGCTCCGCTCAGGACGGCCGCCGCGGGCCCCTTGTCCGCGGTGCCCAGCTTCGTCAGCCGCCCCAGGTCCCCGTCGCCCCGCAGCACGATCCAGGCGCCGAGCCCGATGACGAGCAGCAGCCCACCGACCTCGATCACGGTGGCGACGACGTTGGCGCGGGTCGACTCGCTGATGCCCCGTGCGTTCAGGAGCGCCAGCGCGGCCAGGAACAGGATCGCGACCAGCACGACGGGCAGCGTGACGAACTCGGTGAGGTAGTCGCCGCCGAAACCGCGGGCCAGGGCGCCGACGGAGACGATGCCGGAGGCGAGCATGCAGAACCCCGCGAGGAATCCGGCGAAGGGGCCGAACGCCAGGGTGGTGTAGTGCGACGCGCCGCCCGCCCTCGGGTACTTGGTGACGAGTTCCGCGTACGAGGCGGCGGTCAGCAGGGCCAGGCACAGCGCCACGAGCAGCGGCACCCACACGGCGCCGCCCGCGTCGGCGGCGACCTGGCCCACCAGGACGTACACGCCGGCGCCGAGGACGTCGCCGAGGATGAAGAAGTAGAGCAGCGGTGTGGTGAGGGCCTTCTTGAGGGACGGCTGGGCGTCCTGGGCCGTGGGGGCCGGGTGGGGAGCGTTCACGGGGGGCCATGTACCCCGTCCGGGGCGCGGCAGGCGGCGGTTCCCCTGGATGCCGGGGGGCCGGGGTCCGCTGTCCGGCCGAGGTCCGCCCGGCAGTCCGACGCGGCGGGCGGATGGCCGATGTGAGGTGGTCGGCGCTCCCGCGGGTCCGGATGGCAGCGCTCGCCGGGTGCGGATCGGCGCGGGCAGGGAACCTGCTCGTCAAACGTGTTCCCGGCGCACTTCAGGTGCAGAAGTGGAGACGAGCGATGGCCACGACCACGGGTGAGGCCCGAGCCCACACCTCATCACCGAGGAGCCTCCAACTTCCGGGCATCGTGCTCGGGGTGGGCATGGGCGGCTTCGTGGACGGCATCCTGCTGCATCAGCTGCTGCGCTGGCACCACATGCTGAGCAGCACCAACCAGGACCACATCGGTGTGAAGTACTACAACCCCCACACGGTCTCCGGGCTGCAGATGAACACCTTGTGGGACGGCGTCTTCCACACGGTGTGCTGGCTCGCGGTGCTGTTCGGCCTCGCGACGCTGTACTCGCGGGTCACCCACGACCGGCTGCGGGTCTGGGGCTCGCGGGTGCTGTGGGGCTGGATGCTCGTCGGCTGGGGGCTGTTCAATCTGGTCGAGGGCATCCTCGACCACCACATCCTGGGGATCCACCACGTCTACGCCGGTGACGGCCAGGTCTGGTGGGACATCGGCTTCCTCGTCCTCGGCGCCCTGCTGGTGGCCGGCGGGCACCTGCTCCAGCGCGGCGGCACCCCCTTGGACGCCGACGCGCCCACCGGCCACCGGGAAGGCCGGTGAGCCCGGTGGACCACCCCCTGCACGGCCACGACCACGCCACCGGCGGCGGCGTGCTGCCGGTGGCGCTGCCCGCGCTGGTCCTCTCGGCGGGCGCCGTCGGCTATCTGCTCCTCGCGCACCGGGCCCGCCGGCGCAACCCCGCGCTGGGCTGGAGCCCGTGGCGCACGGGGTGGTTCCTGACCGGGATCCTGCTGCTGGGCGTGGCGCTGCTGCCGCCCGTGGCGCCCTTCGCGCACGAGGACTTCCGCGGCCACATGGTGCAGCACATGCTCATCGGCATGTACGCGCCGTTGGCGCTCGTCCTTTCCGCGCCGGTGACCCTACTGCTGCGCGTACTGCCCGCGGCGCGGGGGCGGCGGCTGACCGCCGTACTGCACAGTCCACCGGCCCGTTTCCTCACGCATCCCGCCGTCGCGCTGACGCTGTCCACGGGCAGTCTCGCCGTGCTCTACTTCACGCCGCTCTACGACGCGACCATGACCCGGCCTGCGGGCCACTGGCTGCTGCACGCGCACTTCCTGCTGGCGGGCTGCCTCTTCGCCCACGTCATCGCGGGCCCCGACCCCGCGCCGACCCGGCCCGGCGCGCGTGTGCGGCTCGTCTGCCTCGGTGCCGCGATCGCCGGGCACGCGGTGATCTCCCAGCTGATGTACGGCGGCTTCTGGGTCCACGTCCACGCGCCCATCGACCAGGTGCAGGGCGGGGCGGAGATCATGTACTACGGCGGTGACATCGCCGAACTCCTGCTGGCCGCCGCCCTGGTCGCCACCTGGCGGCCCGAGCGGGTGCGCCGCGCGACCGGCCGCACCGTCGCCCCGGCCGACGGCGGCTCAGCCGGTGCGCTCCTGGGCCGGCAGTAGGGCGAGCGTGGCGATGACCGCCCGGTGATCCGTTCCCGGCACGGTCCGCTCGCCGACCGAGACGCCGACCAGGCCGGAGCCGTGCACGACGTGGTCGAGCTGGACCAGTGGCGGCAGCGGGGTCCCGCCGGCGGGCCAGGTGCGGGCCCAGCCGCGGCCCAGTTCGGCGTGGATGTCGGTGAGGTGGCCCCCGTCGAGCAGAGCGCGCAGGGGCGCGTGGTCGACGGTGGCGTTGAAGTCGCCCAGGAACACCGTGTCGGGACCGCTCGCGCGGGCGGCGGAGGTGAGGGCGGTCATATCCCTGTTCCAGCGCCCGGCGTCACCGAGGGGGTAGTAGGTGTGCACGGCCACCAGGCGCACCGTGCGCCCGCCGACGGTGACCCGCGCGGTGGTCTGGGGCCAGGCCGTGTCGGCCTTCAGCTCGCCGCCGTGGGTCAGCGGGAGCCGTGAGTAGAGCGAGGAGTCGTTCTCCGGGTGCAGTTCCCGGTACGGCAGCGCCTTGGCCAGGCCGGCGTCGGCGAGCGCGGCGATGCCCGCGGCGGGCAGTTCCTGTACGGCCAGGAGGTCGACCCGCTCCTCCCGCACCAGCCGGACCACCGCCCGCGCGTCCGCCGCGCCGACGTGGGTGTTGAGGGTGGCCACGCGCAGCTCGGGGGCGTGCGCCGGTATCGGCGGACGGTCGTCCGGGACGAACCGCGGTGCCAGCAGCGCCAGATGGACCGCCGCGAGCAAGCCGGCGACGGCGACCCGCCGGACCGAGCGCAGCGGCGGAACCGCCACGACGGTGACGAGGACGAGCAGGCTGACCCCTCCCGCGTAGGGGAAGAGGACCACCGGCACGGCGAGCGGTGTGCCCGCGTCGAGCCCGGTCAGCCGTACGACGGGCAGGACGCACAGCGCCCCGAGCAGGACGGCACAGCCACCCCTCCCCCACCGGCGCCACCGACTGCCCCGACGGCGGTCACCCGCCCGCTCCCCGCCCGCGCGGCCGTCGTCCACCGCGGTGTCCGTCATCCCTGGCCATCCTCTCCGTCAGGAGCGCGGACGGCGGTCACGGACGACGTCGATGATCACTCCGGCTCCTCGGGGAGGAGGACGATCACGGTTGACCTGCGGTTGCGCGCGGCACCTCGAATCACGGGGGCCACGATGGAGCCCATGGAACCGTTTCTGGCCCGCCTCCCGTCCGCCTTCTGGACCGTCCCGTACGCCGGGGCACGCCATCCGGGTGCCGCCGCCGTGACGGAGCGGCCCAGACTGGCGGCGGGCGCGAACTGCCAGCTGTTCGCCTACGCGGTGCTCGGCCACTTCGGATGGGCCCCGCCGCCCCTGCGGTCCAGCGAGTTGTGGGAGGACACGGAGGCCACCGTCCGCGTTCCGGTGCCGGAGGCCCTCGACCTCCTGCTCTTCAACGGCTCCCATGACGCCTACGGCGCGCACGTCGGCGTGTGGGCGGCCGAAGACGCGGTCCTTCATCTCTGCGCGGAGGTCGGCCGTCCGGCCGTGTGGAGCCTGTCCGACTTCGCGGGCCGTACGCGGTACCGCGTCCTGCTGGGCGCGAAGCGGGTGACCGCGCGGCCCGGCGTCCGGTGGCCGAGGGCCTGACGGCTCCTGAGCTGACGTCCATGCGGACGCGGCGCCGCGGCGCAGACGGGCCCTCGGCGCCGCAGCGCCGAGGGCCCGTTCCGCTCCGGCCGGTCAGCCGGGACCCGCGCGGTACATGCCCCGCTTGCTGCCGCGGCTCGCGCCGGGCTCGCCCTGCCGGGCCGCCGCGCTGGCGGCCAGGGCGAGCAGCAGCGCGACGCCACCGGCGATGACGTTGCTGACCACGGTCCTCGTGGTGCTGACGTCACCCGCCACGGCCCAGGGCGCGACGATCGTCCAGACGCCCAGCGCACAGGCGGCCCACGCCATGCTGTGCGTGCGGTCGTAGGCACGGCCGAAGCCACCGCTCATCAGCAGGGCGTACGCGATGCCGACGATGAGGTTGGTGACCGTGAGCCGCGACAGGCCCTCGAAGCCCACGATCCAGGGCGACGCGGCCAGGTAGAGCCCCGTGAGGAAGGCCAGCGTGTCGATGGCCTGCACCTTCGGCGAGCTCGCCGCACGCTCGGCACTCTCGTGACGGGCACGGATGTCGGCGATGTCCGGGTGCGTTTCCATGGACGGGGACAGGGGAGACGTTGTCACTGCGTCCACCTCCAGTAGGTGGTTCATGGGATGCGGACAGGGCCGCGGCGACGACGTCACGCGGCCGAACACAGGACTCGGGGCGGTGGCAGCGCCGGAAACGGCTGCCGGAGGGGCCGGGCCGAGTCGGACGGTGTCCGTCCCGCTCGGCCGGAGGGGCTCACGTCGTCTCTTCGAAGCGACGGGTCTTGAGATGGAGTTGCTCGGCGGAGCCCGCTGCGGCGTCGGCTCCGCCCTAAACCGAGAATACTGCGCATCACCCGTCTTGTCGTACGGCGGCCGCGCGGCCCGTGGGTCCGTCGGGGCGCATGGCGGCACGGCTGCTACCGCGTCCACCGGCGTAGCGGCCGGGCGGGATCCCCACCACCCGTTTGAAGTGCCGGCTCAGATGTGCCTGGTCGTAGAAGCCGACCGCGGTCGCCACCTCCGTGGCCGGCCGGCCGTCGAGGAGCAGCCGGCGGGCGCGTTCGACCCTGCGGGCCATCAGGTACTGGTGCGGGGCGATACCGAAGGCGGCGCTGAACGCCCGCACGAGATGGGTGGGGTGCGCGTGGACCTGCTCCGCCGCCTCGCCCAGGGTGACGCCGCTCAGCAGCCGCTCGTCGAGCAGCTCCCGCAGGCGGTGCGCCACGCCGCCACCGGGCCGCGGGTCCGCCACGGCGAGCCGGGGCCGCAGGTGGCCGCGGAGCCGTTCGCCGACCAGGGCCAGCCGGCTCTCCGCCTCCAGCTCGTCGCCGCGCCGGGCGAGGGCCGTGTGCAGCTGCCCGATGCGGCGGCGCAGCAGGGGGTCGGCGATGTCGGGGGCGTCCACGGCCGGGCCGATGAGGCTCTCGTCGAGCAGGGGCGCGTCCAGGTACAGGACCCGCTTGCGGAAGCCGTGCGCGGTGGCCGGGGAGCCGTTGTGCGGCACCTGCGGCGGCAGCAGCGAGACGGTGTCCCGCGGGGTGCCGCGTTCACGCCGGTCCAGGTCGTAGCGGACCGCACCGTCGTCGACGATCAGTAGCGTCCACACGTCGTGGACGTGCATCGGGTACGCGTGCTCGGTGAAGTGCGCGTGGAAGACCTCCACGACGCCCGGGACCTGCGGGCGCCACGCGGAGACCTCCTGCGGGGACGGCATGCAAAGAACGTACAAGACGCGTGGGCGGTGCGATCGGCAGCCTGGTGCGCATGACGACCGACACCACGCAGAGCACGCCCGTACGTTTCGACACCAAGATCGCAGTGGTGCTGCACGAGGACCTGGAGACCTGGCAGCGGCTGAACGTCACCGCGTTCCTCGTCAGCGGCCTCGGCACGCAGGTCCCCGAGGTGGTGGGCGAGCCGTACGCCGACGCCGACGACACCCCGTACCTGCCGATGTTCCGCCAGCCGGTCATGGTCTTCGAGGGCACGAAGGAGTCGGTGACGGCGGCGCACGGCCGCGCGCTGGGCCGCGACCTTCCCCGGGCGGTCTTCACCTCCGACCTCTTCGCCACCGGGAACGACACCGACAACCGCGCGGCGGTGCGGGCCGTGCCGGCCGGTGAGCTCGATCTGGTCGGGGTCGCCGTGTACGGGCCTCGCAACGCGGTCGACAAGGTGATGAAGGGGTCCCGTATGCACCCCTGAACAGGCCGCACATGCAGCAGGGCCCGGATCCTCGGGGGATCCGGGCCCTGCTGTCGCAGTAGCGGGGACAGGATTTGAACCTGCGACCTCTGGGTTATGAGCCCAGCGAGCTACCGAGCTGCTCCACCCCGCGTCGGTGAACCCAACAGTACGCCATCGCGAGGGGTACCGGGGAGCACGTGCGCGGGGAGCCGCCCGGCCGTCCGCGGGAGCCGGGTGTTCAGCTCCCGAAGGGGACGTCGTCGGTGGTGGCCATGCGGCGGGTGTCGGCGTGGTCCCTGACGAACGCCTGGATGTGTGCGAGGGCCTGCCGCGCGGACGACTCGTCCTTGCCGCAGCCGCGGGTGCCGGAGACGCCGTCGGGGTAGCAGGACGCCCGGTGGCCGTAGATCAGCCCGTCGGCGTCGCCGCCGTCGGCCGACAGGAGGCGGCGGGTCGCCTCGTCGTCGCCCGCGGCGGTCGTCCAGCCGAAGACGCGGGCGATGTCGCCCCGGTCCCGTGCGGCCGCGCCGAGGCGCAGCTGGTCGGTCACCTTGTTCAGGACGGTCGGCAGCCCGAGGTTGAACAGACCCTTGTCCATGACCCGTTGGTTGTGGGCGACGGCTGCGCCGTGCTCGCCGAACTGGCTCTCGACGTCTGCCGCGTCGCCGCTGATGTCCACGCCTTCGAGGTGGTTGAGGTCCCCGCTGACGTCCTTCCATCCGGACCCGCCGGCGGTGCCGTAGAACCCGTACAGGACGCGTACTCCGGCGCTCTCCAGCTTGGTGCGGGCCAGGTCGCGCAGGGCGGCGAGAGAGCAGTGGCGCGTGGCGGCGTCATCGCTGTCGCAGTGGTCGGGGTTCTTGATGTCCAGCCAGACGAACCCGACGTTCTTGCCGGCCCTGCGCTGCTGCGCGATCCGGTCGAACATGTCGGCCATGGTGTCGCCGGCGCTGGTGGGGAGTCCGTCGTGATCGGCCCACCAGCCCTTCTTCCAGGCGGTGGCGTCGATCTCCATCGCGTTGGCCCCGTGGTCGAGCGCCTTGTCCACGCCCTCGACGGTCAGGACGCGGTGGGCGATGGCCCAGACCGGGCGCTTCGTCTTCGACCCGGCCGCGTCCGCGGGTGCGGTGCTGTCCGCGGGGGCGTCGGCGTCAGCGGGTGCCTTGGTGTCAGCGGGTGCGGTCCTGGTGTCGGCCGGTGCGGCGCCGGCCGGGGCGGCGGCCAGGCCCATCATCGCCAGGGCGCCGCAGGCGACGCCCAGCTTCGCGGCTCGAGCGGTCGAGCTGGTGCGGGCTCGAGGTATCACGGTTGTCTCCCCATCCGTTCCTGTGCGCTCCCTCCGGGGCGCGTCGCCGGGAAGCGGCGCCACGGAAGGGAGCGGGCCGGGCGCTTGCTCGCGCACCCGGCCCCAGTTGCCCCACCTGCCCATCCCGTCGCAGGTGAAACGCACCATGAGGTTCCGTGAGGGGGGCTCTACGGGACCCTACGGATCCGCCGGACCGCAGCCGCTGTGCGGCGCCACTGTCAGCCCTTGCCGCAGAACTCCGCCTCGAAGACGTTCTCGTAGAGAGTGCCGTCCTCCAGCCAGTCGCCGTTGAGGTGGAACGTCAGGCTGTGCTTGCCGTCGGCCGTCGTGGCCGTGCTGGTGAGCGAGCCCCAGACGATGCCGTCGTGGCCGTAGACCTTCACCCCGCACGAGAGGGTGCGGACGATCAGGCCCGCCCCGTAGTCGAAGAAGGTCCCCGTCTTGACCGTGTCCAGCAACTCCCGCTGCTGCGCGGGGCGCAGGAGCTCTCCGCGCAGCAGGGCGCTGTAGTAGCGGTTCAGGTCACCCGTGGTGCTGATGACCTCGCCCGTCGCGCCGGACCACGCCGGGTTGTACTCCGTGGCGTCGTGGACCTCCGGTCCCGGCTGCTCCGCGTACAGCTTGGAGTAGCCGACCGCGGACGGGGCGGGCATCTTCGGGTCGGTGCCGGGGAAGGTGGTCTCGCGCAGTTTGAGGCGCTTGATGATGCGCCGCTCGGCCTCCTGCGCGTAGGTGTGGCCCGTGACCCGCTCGATGATCATTCCCGCGAGCACGAAGTTGGTGTTGGAGTAGTTCCAGCTCGTGCCGGGCTCGAAGTCGGGCTTGTACGTGAGCGCCAGGTCCACGATCTGCTGCGGCGTCCAGGCGTCGTAGCGGTGGGCCAGGAAGCCCGGGCCGTTCATGTGCTTGCGCCACTCCGGTGTGGACACCATGTCGTGAACACCGCTGGTGTGGTTCAGCAGTTGACGTACCGTCACCTTGGTTCCGTCGTAGCCGTTGCCCTGCAGCACGCCCGGCAGCCAGCGCTCGACGGAGTCGTCCAGGCGGAGCTTCCCTTCGCCCTCCAGCTGCAGAAGCACCACGGAGACAAGGGACTTGGTGTTGCTGCCCGCGCGGAGGTGGTCCGCGGCGGTGCGCTTGCGCTGGGTCGCGGTGTCGGCGTAGCCGGCCGATCCGAACCATCTGCCGCCCGGGCCGGTCGCCTCGGCGGCCACTCCCGGTATCCCGGACCGCTCGATCGCGTCGAGCGCCCGCTGGGTGGCGCCGTTGCCGCCGGGCGCCTCGGCCGCGGCGCCGGTACCGGTCGCGCTCGTCAGGGCCACCGCGGCGCCGAGCGCCACGGCGAGGCTCCTGAGAAGCCCGCGGCTCCCCCGAGTTGTACGCGTCGCACGAATGGACATGCGTTTCCCCTCCCCCAATGCGGTGAAGCATGATCATTTGACGGGGGCAGTGTACGGGGCGGGTGTGACACGCCGGGGTGACCTCCCGGCGCCCGCACCCCGCACACCCACGCCCAGGCCCACGCCCACAGCGACAGCGACAGCGCCGAACTGCGGTAGATGCACCGGCTCTTGGTCTATACCAGCCACCCCTCCCCCAGTATTCTCGTCCTGCGCCGACAGCACACCATCCCCACCTCCCCCCACCCGGGTTGCACGCCGGCGCAGGCGACACCACCCCGCACTTCCCCCAGCAGCCGGGTGAACTCCCCCCGTTCGCCGCCTCCAGGAGGATCACGGTGAAAGTTCGCACCAGAAGCTCGGCGATCGTCGGCACCCTCTGCCTCGTCGCCTCTCTCGCCCTGACCACGGCGTCCGCCGATGAACCCGCGGCCCACCGCCGGCCCGCGAAGGTCGCGCTCACCAAGGTGGCCATAGCCAAGAACCCGTCCGCCGGCACCGCAGGACCCGGCGGCACGGTCTGGATCGCCGAACGCGCGGGCACCGTACGGGTCCTGGACAAGCAGGGGCTCGGTGAGCCCGTCCTCGACATCTCCGCCGAGACCACCACCGACGGCGAACGCGGGCTGCTCGGTGTCGCGTTCGACAAGAACTTCGCGCACTTCTACATCTCGTTCACGAACCTCGAAGGCACCAGCACCGTGGACGAGTTCGCCGTACGGAAGGGCACGATCCAGCCGGCCACCCGGCGCACCGTCCTCACCCAGACGCAGCCGTACTCCAACCACAACGGCGGCGACGTCAAGTTCGGCCCCGACGGCTACCTCTACATCGCGCTCGGCGACGGCGGTTCGGGCGGTGACCCGCACGGCAACGGACAGAACCTCGGCACCCTGCTCGGCAAGCTGCTGCGCATCGACCCAAGCGGCGGCAAGCCGTACGCGATCCCGCCGGACAACCCGTTCGTGGACGACCCGAAGGCCAGGCCCGAGATCTGGGCGTACGGGCTGCGCAACCCGTGGCGGTTCTCCTTCGACGCGGGCACGGGCGACCTGCTCATCGGCGACGTCGGCCAGAGCGCCTGGGAGGAGATCGACTGGGCCCCGGCGCGCAGCCGGGGCGGCGAGAACTACGGCTGGTCCCAGATGGAGGGCACGCATCCGTTCCGCGACGGCACCGAGCCCGCGAACCACGTGCCGCCGGTCCACGAGTACGACCGCACCGGGCTGGGCTGCTCGGTGACCGGCGGATTCGTCTACCGGGGCAAGACCATCCCGGCGCTCCGGGGTCAGTACGTCTACAGCGACTACTGCGACGGCACCCTCCGCGCACTGCGGTTGAAGGACGGCAAGGTGACCGGCGTGAGCGATCTCGGGGTCAACGGCGGCGAGGTCGTCTCGTTCGTGCAGGGCGGCCACCGTGAGCTGTACGTGCTCGACATCGGAGGCAGCGTCTACCGCGTGGATCCCGCGGCGGCGTAACGGCTCCGCGGAGCCGTCGTCTGCGGGTCACCCGCGTGCACGGGTGACCCGTACCGCCCCTTGGAGCCCCCGCAACGCTTTGCCTTCATTTTCCTTTTCTCCGTACAACCTTTACGCCTTTCCCTCCGTTCGGATTTCCCCGCAGGGAATTCGCGGAATTCGGGAACCGAATCGGCGCCGACGCTGTCTTTACCGGCGTCATCGGCACCATCGACCGCACCCTTTGTGCGGGACCGAGATAAACGGGGAAGGTTCCATTCACATGTACGCTCGCGTTTCTCGCACCACGCGCACCGCTCGCACCTCCCGCAAGCGCACCGTCCTGTTCGCCGCCACCGCCGCCGCGGCCGCCCTCTCGGTCGCCGTCGTCACGCCCGCACTGGCCGGGACGTCGTCCCAGCCGGCGAAGGCCACCCACAGCGCGGCCGCCGCGCCCGCCGCCAAGACGGGTGACCCGCGCAGCACGACCGACCGCGTCGCCAACTTCTACGGCGCCTACATCGACTCCGTATGGGCGAACGAGGACCCTGCGGCGGGCGGCCAGTCCAAGGCATTGCGCGCTTTCTACCTGAGCGCCGCCGCGCAGAAGAAGGTCGCCGCGTTCGAGGAGAGGGAGCACGCCGACGGAATTCTGTTCGCGCAGAACGTGCCGGTGAAGTGGAAAGTCACCTACACCGGTTCCGGCGCCGGCCACGCCACTTCCCTGGTGACGCTCACCTGGAGCGACGGGCCGAGCGCCGAGGTCAGCAAGATCAAGGTCCAGTCGGACCTCAGGACGCAGAAGATCACCGACCTCGCGCCCGCGGAGTAACCCTCGACGCGAACGGCAGGCCCCGGCGATCAGTTGTTCGGACATCGACGGATGGTGTCGCCCCCCCATGGCGTGGCGGGGACCGGCGTATCGGACGGTGGGCGGGGAGCGGATCGACGGGGCCTGGTGTCATGTCTGGCGACGGGCCGCCTCGCCCCGACCGACCCCGAGGCCGCTGCCCTGCCCGAGCCGTCGTCGAGGTGGGTGGGCGTCGCGGGGCGGCGAGTCGCTGACCGCCGACGGCTTCCTGGTCGAGGTCGCCGACCGCGTCGATGAGCTCTGCGGACGGCCCACCACCGCGCAGCGGTGCCATGACGCGAGCGGATCCTGTCACCGGAGATCGGTGCCGCCATCGACGGTGTCGGGCCCGTGCGACGGAGCTCTAGTCCGGCACCGCGTTCCCCGAAGGTGCGTCGCTGCGGCCGTAGTGGTGGGTGGTGAACATGTACACCAGGCCCGCGCCGATCACGACGCCGCCGCTCAGGAGCACGATCCAGTTGTCGTACCAGGGGGCCTCGGGGGTGCGCGGCCAGGCGATGTTGACGATGGCGAAGATGCCGTACGCGAGCGCCCCGATGTTGACCGCCATGCCCCACCGGCCCAGCCGGTACTCGCCGCTCGGCTTCCAGCCCTTGAGGCGGGCCCGCAGCGCGGCCAGCACGACCATCTGGAACGCCGCGTAGATGCCGAGGATCGCGAAGGACACGATCTTCGTCAGGGCGTCCGCGGAGATCAGCGAGCCGAAGGCGATCAGTGCGGGGAGGACCGCGGCGAGCAGCAGCGCGTACGGCGGGACCGCGCGCGCCTCGGAGAACTTCCGCAGCAGGCGGTGTCCGACGATCATCTCGTCGCGGGCGTAGGAGTAGATCAGCCGGCCCGCGGCGGCCTGCAGGCTGATCGTGCAGGACAGGAAGGAGATGAGGACGACGGCCATCACGGTGCGCGCGCCCGCCTCGCCGAGGGCGTCGAAGAGGACGTTGACCACCGGGTCGGTGTCCTTGCCCGAGATCACCGCCCGGTAGTCGACGACGGAGAGGAGCAGCGTCAGACAGGTGAACGTCGCCGCGATCCCGCCGACGTAGATGGTGCGGCGCATCGCCTTGGGGATCACCGTGCCGGGATGCTTGACCTCTTCGGCGACGTCGCCGCACGCCTCGAAGCCGTAGTACTGGTAGAAGCCGATGATCGCCGCGCCGAGGAAGACGGGCAGGTAGGAGCTGTCGCCGGCCGCGCCGTAGTCGTCGAAGAGGACGCCGAGGCCGTGGAAGCGGTGGGTGGTGAGCAGGATGACGCCGACGACGAGCGCGCCGAGCAGCTCCGCGCTGAAGCCGATCAGCGCCGCCCACGAAAGGGCCTTCGTACCGGCGTAGTTGATGAGGACACCGATGACGATCAGGGCGACCGTGCAGAGCACCGTGGTGTGCACGGTGGGCCGGAAGCCGAGCAGGATCGCGATGTAGGGCCCCGCGCCGTACGCGACGCTGGTGATCGTGACGAGCAGTGCCCACATGTAGACCCAGCCGGTCATCCACGCCCAGCGCACGCCCCACAGCCGGCGTGCCCACGGATAGACGCCGCCCGCGACCGGGTACTGCGCGACGACCTCGCCGAAGACCAGGGCGACGAGGAACTGCCCGCAGCCCGCCATCACGAAGGCCCAGATCATCGGCGGTCCGCCGTCGGCGAGCGCCGTGCCGAAGAGGGTGTACGTGCTCACCACCGGCGAGAGGTAGGTGAACCCGAGGGCGAAGTTCGCCCAGGGGCCCATCTCCTTGCGGAACTCCGACTTCTCCTCGCCGGGCGCGGCGTCCGCGGTGCCGTCCGGTGTACCGGGAACGGTCATTGGTTCCCCCCTTCCGCGGCCAGGGGCTCGGGAGCCGGCCGGGCGCTGATGAGATCGGCCGCGCGCTCGGCCGCGAGCAGCACGGTGACCATCGGGTTGATGGTCGGCATGGTCGGGAAGATCGACGCGTCGACGATGCGCAGCCCGTCGTGCCCGCGCAGCCGCAGCTGCGGGTCGACGACCGCCATCGGGTCGTCCTCGGCGCCCATCCGGCAGGTTCCCGCCGGGTGGTACACGGTGTGCGCGGCGCGGCGCCCGTACTCCGAGAGGTCCGCGTCGGACTGGACGTCGGGGCCCGGCGCCACCTCGCGCAGCAGCCAGTCGCTGAACGGGGCGGTGGCGGCCACCTCGCGGGCGATCTTCAGGCCGTCGACGATGGTGCGCTCGTCGTGGCCCTCCGGGTCGGTGAAGTAGCGGAAGTCCAGGGCGGGTTTGACGCTCGGGTCCGCGCTGCGCAGCCACATCCGGCCGATGGAACGGGCGCGCGGCACGTTCGGTGTCATGCAGACGCCGTGCTCGGGGACGGGGTAGCCGAGCCGTTCGGTGTTGACGGTGAACGGCACTTGGTAGAAGTGGAACATCAGGTCGGGGCGTGGTCCGCCGTCCGCGTCGCGGCGCAGGAAGAGCCCGGCGTCGGAGTCCATGGCGGAGTTGGGCGGCAGCGGGCCGCGGGTCTCCCACACGATCACCGACTCGGGGTGGTCGAGGAGGTTCTCGCCCACTCCCGGCAGGTTCGCGTTGACCTCGATGCCCACGTCCCGCAGATGGTCGGCGGGGCCGATCCCGGAGAGCATGAGCAGCCGGGGCGTGTCGATGGCACCGGCGCAGAGCAGCACCTCCGCCTCGGCCTCCAGCGTCGACTCCGAGCCGTCGGGATTGCGGACCTTCACCCGGGTGAAGCGGCCCTCCTCGTCGCGCAACAGCCGGTACGCCCAGGTCTCCAGACGGAGCGTCAGGTTGGGGCGGTCCATGATCGGGTGGAGGTACGCGACCGACGCGGAGGAGCGTTTGTTGGTCTCCGGGTCGTAGGCGAGGGAGAAGAACCCGGCGCCGTCGGTGAAGGGGCGGGCGTTGAAGTCCTCGACGACCGGGACGCCGAGCCGGGAGGTGGCCGCCGTGACGAAGTCCTGGGCGATCGCGTTCCGGTCGGCCGCGCCGACCGGGACGATGTTGTTCTGCAGTCTCGTCCGGTACGGCAGGATCGTTTCCGGGCCCCACCCGTCGCAGCCCATCCGCACCCACTCCTCGAGGTCCTGCGGGAACGGCAGGAAGCTGATGAGGGTGTTGTGCGAGGAGCAGCCGCCGAGCACACGCGCCCGGGAGTGCAGGATGTGGGAGTTGCCGCGCGGCTGCTCCTCGGTGGTGTAGCCGTAGTCGAACTCGCCGCCGAGCAGGTTGATCCAGTTGCGCAGGCGCAGGACGCGGTCGTCGCCGACGTCGCTGGGCCCGCCCTCCACCACGCAGACCCGGCAGCCGGGGTCCTCGCTCAGCCGGGCCGCCAGTACGGAGCCCGCCGTACCGCCGCCGATGATCACGTAGTCGTAGGTCGTCGTCTCGTCGTGCATGCCGTCGCCCTCTCTCTCGCCCTGCCCGCTCAGCCCTGGAACCAGCCGCCGGGAGCCGGCCTCAGGTTCTGGTAGATGTGCTTGGCCTCCTGGTACTCGCGCAGACCGGTGGGCCCGAGCTCCCGGCCGAAGCCGGAGCGGCCGAAGCCGCCCCACTCGGCCTGCGGCACGTAGGGGTGGAAGTCGTTGATCCAGACGGTGCCGTGCCGCAGTGCGGCCGCGACCCGCTGGGCGCGGCTCGCGTCGTTCGTCCAGAGGCCGCCGGCCAGGCCGTAGCGCGTGTCGTTGGCCAGTTCGACGGCTTCCTCCTCGGTACGGAAACGTTCCACCGTCACCACCGGGCCGAAGACCTCCTCCTGGACGATGCGCATGGAGCGGTCGCAGTCGGCGTAGATGGTGGGCAGCAGGAAGAAGCCGCGGGACAGCTCGGGGCCGTCGGGGCGGCGGCCGCCGCAGACGAGCCGGGCACCGTCGTTCCTGGCGATCTCCAGATAGCTCTCGACCTTCTCGCGGTGCTCCGCGGAGCTGAGCGGGCCGCTCTCGGTCTGCGGGTCGAGGCCGTTGCCGAGGCGGATGGCGCTCGCGCGTTCGGCGAGGCGCTCCACGAACCGGTCGTGCAGGGAGTCCTCGACGATGAGCCGGGAGCCGGCCGAGCAGACCTGGCCGGAGTGGAGGAAGGACGCTTCCAGCGCGTGGTCGACGGCGGTCTCGAAGTCGCAGTCGGCGAAGACGACGTTGGGGTTCTTGCCGCCGAGTTCCAGCGCCATGTTCTTCACGCCCGGCGCGCAGGCCTCCATGATCCGGCGGCCGGTGGCAAGTCCGCCGGTGAAGGAGACCAGGTCCACCTCCGGGTGGGCGGACATGGCCGCGCCGACGGTGGCGCCCGGGCCCAGCACGAGGTTGGCGGAGCCCGCCGGGGCGCCCGCCTCGGCGATGAGCCGCATCATGTGGATCGTGGAGAGCGGCGTCGTCTCGCTGGGCTTGAGCACGAAGGTGTTGCCCGCGGCCAGGGCCGGGGCGACCTTCCAGGAGGCCTGCAGCAGCGGGTAGTTCCACGGCGCGATGAGCGCGCAGACCCCGATGGGGTGGTAGGTGACCCGGCTGAGCACGTCGGGGCCGACGTCCACGACGCGGCCGCCGTCCTTGTCGGCGATCTCCCCGAAGTAGCGGAAGGCGTTCGATACGTCCTCGACGTCGATCCGCGCCTCGGCGAGCGTCTTGCCGGTGTCGAGGGACTCGACGTGGGCGATCTCCTCCTGGTCGCGCAGCAGGAACCGGGCCACTCTGAGCAGCACGTCGGCCCGCTCCCGGGTGGGCGCCCCCGACCAGTCGCCGCGGTCGAAGGCGCGCCGGGCGGCCTGGACGGCGAGATCGACGTCCGTTTCGTCGGCGTCGTCGACCTGCTGGATGACGGACGCGTCGTACGGGTTGACCACATCCCGCCGCGCCCCCTGGACGGCTCCGGTCCACTCCCCGTCGACGAACAGTTCCGGCATCGTGGGCTCCCTCGCTCTGGTACCTGTCCGGTGCCGAGGTCATCCACCGGCACGCACGCCGGGCACCAACATCGTCCGGTCGGCGCGCACCGGCGGCGGGGACGCACCGGGCGGGCGAGGGTTGGGGGGCAGATTGGACCTGGTTGGGCTAGGGCCTCTCCTCCGGACCGGGCGGGGTGTGCACCGCTGCCGGGTGCGGGGTGCCCGTCGGTCACACGGGTCGGCGCTGGGACCGGGGCAGCGGGTCCTCGGTGAGGCTCCCCGCGCACTCCAGGAGCAGGGCGTGGACGAAGGCCTGCGGGAGGTTGCCGCGCAGCTGGCGCTGGGTGATGTCGTACTCCTCGGAGAACAGCCCGGGCGGTCCGCAGGCCGCCCGGTTCCGCTCGAAGAGGCGCAGGGCGCGGTCGGTATGGCCCTGCTGGTGCTCGGCCAGCGCCATCATGAAGCCACACAGCAGGAACGCGCCCTCGGCTTCGCCGAGCGGGCGCCGGTCGTGCCGGAAGCGGTAGACGTACTCGTCGCGGACCAGTTCCTGCCGGACGGCGCGCAGGGTGGCGAGGGTGCGGGGATCGTCCGCCGGCAGCGCGCCGCGGACCGGCGGGAGCAGCAGCGCGGCGTCGACGCCGGGGTCGTCCGGGGACCGCTTCCAGTGGCCGTCGGGGTGCAGGCCGGTGCGGGAGGTCTCGGCGAGGACGGCTTCCGCGAGGGAGGTGAGGCGGGCGACCTGGCGGCCGGCGCCGGGCAGTGCGGCGATCGCGCGCAGCCCGGCGACGCAGGTGAGCCGGGAGTGCGTCCAGGGCCGGTCGTCGATCTCCCAGATGCCGGCGTCGGGCCGGTTCCACAGCTCTTCGACGGCGCTGACACCGGTCTGCACGGCGCGCCATGCCTCGGAGTCGAGGCGGTCCACACGGCCTGCGGCGGCGAGGAGTTGGAGAGCCTCGCCGAACGCGTCGAGCTGGAACTGCTGGTTGACCCAGTTGCCGATCCTGTCGGTGCCGCCGGGGTAGCCGGGCAGGTCCAGGGTCTGCTCGGAAGGGACCGGGCCGCCGGTGACGGTGTAAGCGGGTTTGAGCTCGGGGCCGTCCTGCAGGAGCCGTCCCGAGACGAAGCCGACGGCGGAGTCGAGAAGACCGGTGGCACCGGCTCCGGCCGCGGCGATGCCCGCGTAGCACTGGTCGCGGATCCACGCGTAGCGGTAGTCGTAGTTGAGGCCCGCGCCGGAGCGTTCGGGCAGGCACATGGTGGTGGCGGCCACCATCCCGCCGCCGCTGCTGGTGAGGCCGCGCAGGACGGCGAGGGCGTGGTGCGCGTCGCGGGTCGCGAGGGTCTCCGGCGGCTTGGGGCAGGCCCGCGCCCAGGACGCCTCGGTAGCGGCCCAGGCCGTGCCGGCGTCCACCGGTGCGCCGGGGAGGGTGTGGGGCGACAGCTCCAGGACGAAGTCGTGGTGGCCGCCCCGGGGCACGGTCAGTTCGAGGGTGAGCAGCTCACCGTTGCCGTCCGGGGCACGGCTCGTGTGCGCCGCCTCCGCGCCGGTCCACCGCCAGTGCAGCGGCCCGGTCTTCCCCGCCCATACCCCGTCGTGCTGCCGGACGTGGCTGCTGCTGTCGCCGCCGAACGCGCCGCGGGGTTCTAGGACGACCCTGACCCGTGCCGGGCAGTCGGTGGCGAGCACCCGGCGCAGCAGCACCACCCGCTCGGCCTCGCCGGGGAAGGCGAGGGCCTCCCGGCACTCGACGGGCCCCTCGTCGGTGATGAACCGGCTGCGCCAGATCAGGCTGCCGGTCTCGTAGAACCCTCCCCAGACGTGCCGGGGGTCGAGCGGGGTGACGGCGTAGGTTCCGCTGCCGCCGACGAGCGAGGAGAAGACGGCATCGGAGTCCCAACGGGGCGCGCACATCCAGGAGATGTCCCCGTGCGGACCGACCAGGGCACCCCGTTCCCCGTCGGCGAGCAGCGCGTACTCGCGCAGCACGTGCGGAGGGAATTCCGGGCCGGTGTCGATCGCTTTCGGCGTCGGCATGATGGGGGTCCTCTCCGGTCGGACTCGGTGCGGGGGTCGAAGGGGCTGGGAGTCGGCGGGCGAGGGTGTTGAGGCTCAGGTCATCCGACAGGGATCGGCCGCCCGGTGCCGGGAGGCCGGGCCGAGCCCGGTAGGACCTCCGTGACGTGCGCGCGGGGCTGCCGTGGACGTACGCGCGCGGCTGCCGTGCCCAAGCCGCACCTCGGCGTCCCGCCGCTCCCGCGGTGCTCGTTCCAGACCGACGACGTCCATGGATTCATTCACTCCCCTGTCGCGCCGCACGACAACCGGAACCCCGTCGGGAGCCCGCACACGTGCCACGTCCAGGTCGGTCCGCGCTCCGGGTGACCGCCCGTACGGGGCATTCCGCCCCTCGTCGGCCGGGAAATAGGTGCGGTGGCGACCAGGAGGTCCGGGCCGGCGAGCGGAGCATCACGGAGCCGAAGAGGAGCGGCAGGGCCGGTCCGCGTTCAGATCGCCTCGATCACCTCGCGGGCCCCGGAGTGGCGCAGCAGCTGCCGCTCCAGCTCATGCCGTATGTCGGCGCAGAGGGAGCCGGTGCGGCCCCACTCGACGACCAGCTGAGCGACGTGGAACGGCTTGATGTCCGTGGCCAGCGAGACCCTCCGCAGGATGTCCCGCGCCTCCGCGGCCGTGCACCGGCCGACGCTCACGAGCACGCTCGCGGCCCGCTCGACGGCGGCCCTGGACGCGGCTGCCCGCCGGCTCACGTCGTCCGTCTCCACCGGTTCCGGCGCTCCCCGCCGCGTCGCGGCCCGCGGCCGCCCGGCGCCGCGCAGCCCTGCACCCTCTGATGGCACGGTGCCCTCCGCTCGTGACAACGCCCCCAGCTCATGGTCGGGCCCCGACCGGCGCCGGGCAACCGGACGGGGTCTCCCCCCGCCCGGGTACGCCCGCTCACCTCAGTAGGTCCACCGCAGCAGGGCGCCCAGGCCCCCGGCCGGAACGTCGGCGGCGTCGGGCGCGCCGACGTCCGGGCCGCCCGCCGGGTCGGTGTCGTCCGCCGCGCCCGGCTCCGGACCGTCGGCCCGGGAGGCGCCGGGCAGCGGGACGACCCGTACGTCGGCTCCGGTAACGGTGGCCGACCGCAGGAGGGCGTCGTCGGCGCGCACCGGGACGGGGTCGCCGACACCGAGCGTCTGTGCGTCGGTCCGCCGTACCGCGATCTGGTCGGGCCCGGTGCCCACCCAGACCTCACGGCTCAGATCCGGGCCGCCGGGCCGGAGGAGCAGCGTGCCGACGCGGTGTTCGCGGGCGGCCTCCACCACGGCGGGAACGCCTTCGACGGCGTCCGTCGGCCGGTCGGTTCCCACGCGTCCGGCCCGGAAGCGGTCCAGGGCCTCCTCGACGCGACGGCCGGCGAGCCGTCGGCGGGCCCGCGCGATGTCCTCTTCCAGGGGCGGCGAAGCGGAACCGGCGGCCCGGCCCCCGTGCTCGGTCTCGACGGTCACCTCACGGACCGCGTCCGGGAGTTTGGCGTGCACGGACGGGCGTTCCCGGGGATCGCCCACGAGGACCACCAGTTCGGCGCCGGACTCCTCGTACGCCTTCGCCAGCGCTTCGGCGATCTCGACCGCGTTCTGCTCCCAGGCGTTCTCCACCTTGAGCTGGAAGCGGCGCTCGGACCAGTCCGAGGAGGCGGTGCGGTGCACGGGCCACTGACGGCCCTCCACTCCCCCGGCGTCGCGGGCGCCGGCTGCTCCGCGCAGTTCGAAGTCCGCGCCGGTCCGGTCGATGTAGGCGACGAGGCAGACGGGATCCTGGCCGGCCAGCTCCAGGAGTGGTGCGAGCCGGGGCAGCGGGGCCCAGCAGGCGATCTGTCCCTGCGGCGGGCGGGAGAGCCGGTGGCTGACCACCACCTCGCCGCCGGTGGCGAAGACGACGCGGCCCGCGGGGTACTCCGCGGCGGCCGTGTCGGTCAGGACGTCGGCGACCGCCCGCACGGTCGCCGCGTCGGCGCCCTGCTCCTCCAGCGTCCGGCAGACCTCCCGTACGGACAGCTCACGCCGTTTCGCGCCGGCCTCGTCGTTCTGGCCGGGGTCGAGGTAGACCGTGGCCCAGGGGCCCGCGCGGTCGAAGAGGGGGCCCAGGAACGACAGCTGCATGTTTCCTCCTTGTTCATCCCGGTTGCTCCGGGTTCAACCCGGCTCGTGGGGCGCGTACCCGTACGAACGAGGGGAAACACTCATCGGCGATCTCGCCGGCGGATCAGGCCTGGTACTCGGTGAGGTCGATCGCGTGGACGCTCAGCGGATAGCCGTACTCCGGGTGGTCCGTGACGCGCTCGGGGGTCATGCCCAGCTTGGCGATGACGTTGGCGGAGGCCCGGTTCTCCGGGCGGTCGATGCTGATGACCCGGTCGAGGCCGCGGTCCTGGAGGGCGAATTCGAGCGTGGCCTGGGCGGCCTCGGACGCGTACCCCTGGCCCCAGAACGGGGTGCCGAGCCGCCAGCTGACGGCGACGGCGGGCATGACCTCGGGCAGGAACTCGGGGACGGTGAGGCCCGTGAACCCGGCCAGCTCGCCCGAGGCCAGGAGCTCGACGGCGAAGAGGCCGAAGCCCTCGTCGTCCCACTCGTCCTCCCAGCGCTCGATCTCGTCCGCCGTGCGCTCCAGGTCGTGGACCGAGCCGTCCTCGATCCAGTGCATGACGCGGGGGTCCGCGTTGATGTCCGCCATGGGCACGAGGTCGTCGTCGTGCCAGCGGCGCAGGAGGAGGCGGGGCGTGCGGATCTCTGTCATGCGCTCATCCTGCCGTCGGCGAGGGCCGCAGCGGTAATCAGCGGGGAGCGGTGGTCCGGCTCCCGGGAGCGGCGCCGGGGCTCAGGCGGCGCAACACACGTGCGGGTGGCCCGAGACCGCTGCGGGTCTCCGGCCACCCGGAACGGTGCCGTGCACGTGCGACCGGTGCTCAGCGGCCGAGCGCCTGCTTGAGCTGCTTCTTGTTCATCGAGGAGCGGCCCTCGATGTTCTTCTTCCTGGCCTCCTCGTACAGCTGGTCGCGGGTCGGGCCCTCGGCCCCGCTGTGCGAGCGCTCGCCGCCGCGCTCGGAGGCGGACTTCTTGTCGCGCGTCGAGGTCTTGGAGGCCGTCTTCGACTCACCGGAGCGTGCGCGCTCCTTGTTCACCGTACGGGCGGCGATCTCCTTGGCGCGCCCCTCGGAGACTCCACGGTCCTCGGCGCTGTCCTTGATGTGCTCGAACTGTCGCTCGCGCTTCTTGCTGGATCCAGCAGGCATGGGATGCCCCTTTCCGTGTCGGTCTCCGTGTCGGGTCTCGATTTCAGCGGTCGGCCGGCGGGCCACCGGTCACGCCGGACGCAGCCACAACGTTCCCAGCGGCGGCAAGGTCACACGCAGGCGTCCCGGCCCTTCGCCGTCCGCGGGCCGCTCGGGCTTCAGCGGCCCCGGGTTGCGGACGTCGGCGCCGCCGTAGCGGGCCGCGTCCGTGTTGAGGGTCTCCTGCCAGGCGCCGACGGAGTCCGGCACCGTCAGCGCGTAGTCGTGGCGGACCACCGGGGAGAAGTTGCTCACCGACAGCAGCGGGGTGCCGTCCTTGGCGTACCGCAGGAAGGCCACGACGTTGTCCTGCGCCGCGTCCACCACGACCCAGGAGAACCCGGCCGGCGTCGTGTCCTGCTCCCAGAGGGCGGGCGCGGTCCGGTACTGGTGGTTGAGGTCCGCCACCAGCTCCTGCACGCCGAGGTGGTCGGGCCGGGCCGGCCAGGCCTCGTCCAGGAGTCCCCAGTCGAGTCCGTGCTCCTGCGACCACTCGGCGCCCTGGGCGAACTCCTGTCCCATGAAGAGGAGTTGCTTGCCGGGGTGGGCCCACATGTAGGCCAGGTAGGCGCGGTGGTTGGCGCGCTGCTGCCACCAGTCGCCGGGCATCTTGGAGACCAGCGAGCGTTTGCCGTGCACGACCTCGTCGTGGGAGAGGGGCAGCAGGTAGTTCTCGCTGTACGCGTAGACCATCGCGAAGGTCAGGTCCGAGTGGTGGTACTGGCGGTGCACGGGCTCGTGCGCGACGTACTGCAGGGAGTCGTGCGACCAGCCCATGTTCCACTTGAGGCCGAAGCCGAGGCCGCCGTAACCGCCGGCGCCGGTCTCGTGGGTGGCCCGGGTGACGCCGTCCCACGCGGTCGACTCCTCGGCGATGGTGACCACGCCGGGGCAGCGCCGGTAGACGGTCGCGTTCATCTCCTGGAGGAAGGCGACGGCGTCCTCGTTCTCCCGGCCGCCGTGCGCGTTGGGCGCCCACCGGCCCTCCTCGCGGGAGTAGTCGAGGTAGAGCATCGAGGCCACGGCGTCCACGCGCAGGCCGTCGATGTGGAACTCCTCGCACCAGTAGGTGGCGTTGGCGACCAGGAAGTTGCGGACCTCCTTGCGGCCGTAGTCGAAGGTGAGCGTCCCCCAGTCGGGGTGTTCCGCGCGCCGCGGGTCGGCCGGTTCGTACAGGTGCTCCCCGTCGAACGCCGCCAACGCCCAGTCGTCGCGCGGGAAGTGGGCGGGCACCCAGTCCATGAGCACCCCGATGCCGGCCTGGTGGAACGCGTCGACGAGGAACTTGAAGTCGTCGGGGGTGCCGAGGCGGGCGGTCGAGGCGTAGAAGCCGGTGACCTGGTAGCCCCAGGAGCCGCCGAAGGGGTGCTCGGCGACGGGCATCAGCTCGACGTGGGTGAAGCCCAGGTCGGACACGTACGCGGGAAGCTGCTCGGCGAGCTGACGATACGTCAATCCGGGCCGCCAGGACGCGAGATGGACCTCGTACACCGAGAACGGCGCCTCGTGGACCGGTACGTCGCCGCGCCGCCGCATCCACTCGTCGTCCCGCCACTCGTACGCCGAGACGTCCACGATCGAGGCGGTCGCCGGCGGCACCTCCGTACGGCGGGCCATCGGGTCCGCCCGCATGCTCCGGGAGCCGTCGGCGCGCGTGATGTCGAACTTGTACAGCGTGCCCTCGCCGATCCCGGGCACGAACAGCTCCCACACGCCGCTCGCGCCGAGGGAGCGCATGGGGTGGGCGGTGCCGTCCCAGTGGCAGAAGTCGCCGCACACCCGCACGCCCCGGGCGTTCGGCGCCCAGACGGTGAAGCGGGTGCCGCGCACGCCCTGGTGGGTCATCGGGTGTGCGCCCAGCGCCCGCCACAGCTCTTCGTGGCGCCCCTCCCCGATGAGGTGCAGGTCGAGTTCGCCCAGGGCGGGCAGGAACCGGTAGGGGTCCTCAAGCTCGGCCTCACCGCCCTCGTACGTCACGCGCAGCTCGTACGCGGGGATCGGGGTCACCTGCTCGGCGGCCGGGTCCGGGGCGTCGGAAGCCGGTGGCAGGACGCCCGTGAAGAAGCCGTCCCCCACACTGTCCAGCCGCAGGCTCCGCCCGTCCTCGACGACGACCCGCACCGCCTCGGCGAACGGGCGCAGGACCACGAAGGCGATCCCGCCGGGCACCGGGTGCGCGCCGAGCACGGCGTGCGGATCGTGGTGCGTGCCCGACAGCAGCCGGGCGCGGTCCTCGGGGGCGAGCAGCGCCTCGGCCGGGACGGTGTCGAGCGACGCGTCGGGACGGGTGTCGCGGTCCGCCGCGCGCCGCTTGACCGCGCGGACGGGCCGCGTGGGGCGCGGGCGCTCGAGGAGGGCGGCCGCCGGGTCGGGAGCGGACGTATCGGTGGTGGCCACGGATTCAGCTCTCCTCTGGTGAGGGGTGGGGACGGGTCGGGGGATCGGCGGGGCGGTGGATCGAGCGGGCGGCGCGTCGGGCGAGCGGATCCGGCGAGCAGAAACGTTTCGTCAGAGCGGTGGCCGGGGCGTGGGTCATGGGCCCTCCGCCAGCCGGGCCAGCGCCGCCATGGGCACGGGCAGCCATTCCGGCCGGTGCCGGGCCTCGTACAGCGCCTCGTACACGGCGCGGTCCGTTTCGTGGGCCCGCAGCAGCGCGGTCTCCGCGCGCGGGTCCCACGCCGCCGCCGCGGCATAGCCCGCGCAGAACGCCTCGCGGCAGCGGTGCGCCCACTGCGGCTGCCAGGGGCGCTCGCTGTGGGCCGCGTAGTCGAACGAGCGGAGCATGCCGGCGATGTCGCGCACCGGGGCCTGCAGCTGGCGGCGTTCGGTGAGCGGCCTGGCCGGTTCGCCCTCGAAGTCGATGACGTACCACCGGTCCCCGGCCCGCAACACCTGGCCCAGGTGCAGATCGCCGTGGATCCGCTGGTCGGGCCGCTGCCTGGCGCCCGCGGCGACGACGTCGTAGGCGCCGCGCAGGCGGGACACGTACGGGGCGAGCGCGGGCACCTGGCCCGCGGCCGCCTCCAGGCGTTCGGCCATCGCGGCGGCCAGCTCCGCGCCCTCGCGGCGGTCCGGCGGCCGGGGCTCGAAGACCTGGGCCAGGGCGAGGTGCACCTCGGCGGTGGCGCGCCCGAGCTCGTACGACTCGTCGGTGAACTCCTCGCCCGCGTCGAGGGATTGCAGCGCCATCGTCCAGCCGTCCGTCGCGTCGCGCAGGAAGGGCTGGAGCACGCCGAGGGTCGTCCTGCGCGGCTGCTCGGTCCAGAACCAGGCCACCGGAGCCGGCACCCGCGCGCAGCCCTCACCGGCCAGCGCGCGCGGCACCTCCAGGTCCGGGTTGGTGCCGTACTGGATGCGGCGGAAGAGCTTCAGGATGAAGCGGTTGCCGTACACCAGTGAGGTGTTGGACTGCTCGCCGTCGAGCAGCCGTGGCGTGAGCCCGGCCGGCACCTCGCTGCCCGCGTCGCGTTCGAAGCGCAGCGGTCCCGCCGCGCCCGGCGTGCGCAGCCGATCGAGCAGCAGCCCTGCCGAGCGGGGGTCCAACAGGGCGTCGTACACGCTGAGTCCGGCGAGCGGGCCCGCGGTGGGCCTGCCGATGACCGCGTGGTGGAGCCGGGGCGGCAGTTCCTCGCGGATGCCGAGGACGAGTTGGTAGCAGTGCGGGCTCGTCCCGTCGTGCCGGGTGCTGATCAGCAGATGGAGACAGCCCGGGTGCAGCGTGGTCATCGACACCACGGAGAGGTCCGTGATGGGCCATCCCTTGGCCGCGAACCACCGCTGTTTCGGGAGCCATTCCCGGAGCAGCCCGGCCAGTGACCTCAGCACCAGGGGCGGGCTGAGGCTGTCCTGTGTGAGCGGTGCGGTCTCGAGCATGCGACACGTCCCTTCAGAGGCGCACGGCGGGGGCCGCCGGACGGGGCGGAGGAAGGTCGTCGCGCAGGCGGAACCAGTAGAAGCCGTGTCCCGCGAGAGTGAGCAGATAGGGGAGTTCACCGATGGCCGGGAAACGGACGCCGCCGACGAGTTCGACGGGGTGGTGTCCTTCGAAGGTCTGGAGGTCGAGTTCGGTGGGTTGGGCGAAGCGGGAGAAGTTGTGGACGCACAGGACGAGGTCGTCCTTGTATTCGCGCAGGAA
>NZ_JBVIYQ010000005.1:0-50484 GCF_055592445.1 Streptomyces sp. NPDC041122
TTCCTGCGCGAATACAAGGACGACCTCGTCCTGTGCGTCCACAACTTCTCCCGCTTCGCCCAACCCACCGAACTCGACCTCCAGACCTTCGAAGGCCGCCACCCCGTGGAGCTGATCGGCGGGGTGCGCTTTCCGGCCATCGGTGAGCTGCCGTACCTCCTGACCCTGGCGGGACACGGGTTCTACTGGTTCCGGCTGCGCAAGGAACCGACGTAGGCTCCGGCAGCGCCACTCCCGCGCGGGGCGGTTTCCACCCGCCCCGCCCTGGGCACTCCTACGCACCACCGGCACACCCCTCCACGCACCACGGCACTCCCGCACTCCTGCCTTGTCCGCGACGCGGAAAGGACGCGACGCCATGTCGGAAGCCGCCATCCGCCCCAGTGCGCACGCCACGGCCCTGCTCGCCTCGCTCGACCCGCTGCTGCGCGAGTGGCTGCCCCGGCAGCGGTGGTTCGCCGGAAAGGGCCGCCCCATCGGTGGCCTGGAAGCGGTGACGGCCACCGAACTCCTGCCGCGCAGCTCGCCGGCGGGCCTGCTCCATCTGCTCCTGCGGGTCCGCCAGCCGGCCGTCCCCGGACAGGGCCCGGCCCTCGACGGCGCGCTGCCCGAACGGCCCGGCGACTGCTACCAGTTGCTGCTCGGCGTACGCCGCACGCTGCCGCCGCACCTGGCCTCCGCGCTGATCGGCCACGTCACCGAGGGCCCACTCGCCGGCTGCACCGTGTACGAGGGGCTGCACGACCCGCACCTGGCCGGACTGCTCCTGGAGCGGCTGCGGATACCGGGCCGGCACGGCGTACTCCGCTTCGAACGCGACATGGCCGTCGAGATCCCCTCCGGCCTCGCCCCGCGGCCACTCGGCGCCGAGCAGTCCAACACGTCGCTCGTCTATGGAGATACGTTCATCCTCAAGCTGTTCCGCCGCGTCGTGCCCGGCGTCAACCCCGACATAGAGCTGCCGCTCAAGCTCGCCCGCGAGGGCTGCGCCCGGGTGCCCGCGCCTGCCGCCTGGTTCCTCGCGGACCTCGCGCACGGGACCGCCGCGGCGGACGGCGCGGGTGCGGCGGACGACGACGCCTGCGGCCTCGGCGTGCTCCAGCCGTTCCTGGCCGGGGCCGAGGACGGCTGGGAGCTCGCCCTGCGGATGCGCGCCAAGGGCGAGTCCTTCACCGGCGAGGCCCGGGCGCTCGGCCGCGCCACCGCCGAGGTGCACGCGTCCCTGGCCGCCGCGCTGCCGACCGTCACGCTCGGCCGGGCCCAGGTCGAGCGGACCGCCGACGCCATGGCGGAGCGCCTCACCGCCGCGGCCCGGGCGGTGCCCGCCCTGCGGCCCTACGCGCCGGGGCTGCTCACCGCCTTCGAGGCGCTGGCCGACCTCGGCGGCGAGGGCCAGTCGTGGACGGCCCAGCGCGTCCACGGCGACCTGCACCTGGGGCAGTGCCTGCGCGCACCGGCCGGGGCGTGGTCGCTCATCGACTTCGAGGGTGAGCCGGCCAGGCCGCTCGCCGAGCGGCGGTTGCCGCAGCCACCGGTCCGCGATGTCGCGGGGATGCTGCGCTCCTTCGACTACGCGGCCTCGCACGGCACGTGGGAGCCCGAGTGGGCCGACGCCTGCCGGGCCGCGTACTGCTCCGGGTACGCGGAGGTCTCCGGCCGCGACCCGCGCACCGATCCCGTACTGCTGCGCGCCCACGAGACCGACAAGGCGGTCTACGAAGTCCTCTACGAGGCCCGGCACCGCCCCGACTGGCTGCCGGTCCCGCTGGCCGCGGTCCGCCGCCTCGCCCAGGACGGCTCCGCCGACGAAGCCCACTGACCATCCCTCTGGAGGAGGCCTCCCCCGTGACCCCGCGCCCCCGCAAACCGACCGACGAGTCCGCCGTCCCCACCCCACCGGCCACCCCGCCCGCGAAGGCCGCGAAGGCCGCGAAGGCCGAGAAGACGGAGCAGGCGGGGAAGACCCCGAAGCCCCGCAAGAGCGCGAAGACGGCGAAGGCCACCACGAGCACCACGAGCACCGCGAAGAGCGCCAAGACAGCCAAGACGGCGAAGACGGCCAGGACGGCCAGGACTTCGGCGAGCGCGCGGGGCACGAGGAGCGTCGCCAAGACGGCCGAGGCGGCCACGAGCGCCGGGGCCGGCGAGAAGGCGGCTGCGAAGGCGCCAGCCGAGCGCGGCGGGGCGTTGGTCGGACCGCAGTCCGGACCACCGCAGGCCTCCAGCGCCGTCCCCGCGGCCAGGGCCGCCTCCCACCCCGTCACCGCGCCCGGCGCCACGCCACCGCCCGTCACCGAGTCCCCCGTCCCCGAGGGCGACCGGGCCCGGCTCCTGAGCGGCACCCACCACGACCCGCACGGCGTCCTCGGCGCCCACGCCGTCCCCGGCGGCATAGCCTTCCGGGCGCTGCGCCCCTACGCCAGGACGGTCACCGTGGTCGCCGAGGACCTCCGCGCCGAGCTCCGCGCCGACGGCGACGGCTTCTTCTCCACCGTCGTACCGCTGCGGGCGGTGCCCGAGGACTACCGGCTCCACATCGCGTACGAGGAGACGGAGCTGGAGATCCACGACACGTACTCCTTCCTGCCCTCGCTCGGCGAGTTCGACCTGCACCTGATCGGCGAGGGCCGGCACGAGCGGCTGTGGGACGCGCTCGGGGCCCGGCCGATGATCCACCAGGGCGCGACCGGCACCCGGTTCACGGTGTGGGCGCCCAACGCCCGGGGCGTGCGGGTCGTCGGCGGCTTCAACTACTGGGACGGCACCGGCTTCCCGATGCGCTCGCTCGGCGGCAGCGGCGTCTGGGAGCTGTTCGTGCCGTCCGTCGGCGAGGGCGAGCTCTACAAGTTCGCGATCACCCGGCCCGACGGTTCGACGACGCTGCGCGCCGACCCGCTCGCGCGCCGCACCGAGATCCCGCCCGCCAACTCCTCGGTCGTGCACGAGTCGCACCACGAGTGGCACGACGAGGAGTGGCTCGCGCACCGCGCGGACCGGCCGGTCCATGAGGCGCCGTTCTCGGTGTACGAGGTGCATCTGGCCTCCTGGCGCGCCGGGTTGACGTATCGTCAGCTCGCCGAGCAGCTTCCCGCGTACGTGTCCGACCTGGGCTTCACCCACGTCGAGCTGATGCCCGTCGCCGAGCACCCCTTCGGCGGCTCCTGGGGCTACCAGGTCACCGGCTTCTACGCGCCGACCGCGCGCCTCGGCACCCCCGACGACTTCAAGTTCCTCGTCGACGCGCTGCACCGGGCCGGGATCGGCGTCCTGATGGACTGGGTGCCCGCGCACTTCCCGCGCGACGACTGGGCGCTCGCCGAGTTCGACGGCCGCCCCCTGTACGAGCACGAGGACCCGGCCCGCTCCGCGCACCCCGACTGGGGCACCCTCGAATTCGACTACGGCCGCAAGGAGGTCCGCAACTTCCTGGTCGCCAACGCCACCTACTGGTGCGAGGAGTTCCACATCGACGGCCTGCGCGTCGACGCGGTGGCCTCGATGCTCTACCTCGACTACTCCCGCGAGCACGGCGAGTGGACCCCGAACGCGCACGGCGGCCGCGAGAACCTCGACGCCGTCGCCTTCCTCCAGGAGATGAACGCCACCGTCTACCGGCGCTGCCCCGGTGTCGTCACCATCGCCGAGGAGTCGACGGCCTGGGACGGCGTGACCCGGGCCACCCACCACCAGGGCCCCGGTTCCCCCGACAGTCCGGCACGCGGCGGCCTCGGCTTCGGCCTGAAGTGGAACATGGGCTGGATGCACGACTCGCTCGGCTACGCCGCCAAGGAGCCGGTGCACCGCAAGCACCACCACAACGAGATGACGTTCTCGATGGTTTACGCCTACAGCGAGAACTACGTCCTGCCCATCTCGCACGACGAAGTCGTGCACGGCAAGCGGTCGTTGGTCTCCAAGATGCCCGGCGACTGGTGGCAGCAGCGGGCCACCCAGCGCGCCTACCTCGGCTTCATGTGGGCCCACCCCGGCAAGCAACTCCTGTTCATGGGCCAGGAGTTCGCCCAGGGCGCCGAGTGGTCGGAGAGCCACGGCCCGGACTGGTGGCTGCTCGACCCGGCGTACGGCGCGGAGGCCGACCACCGGGGCGTGCGCGACCTCGTCCGCGAACTCAACACCGTCTACCGCCGCGAGAGCGCCCTGTGGGAGCGCGACACCGACCCCGGCGGCTTCGCCTGGGTCGAGGGCGACGCCGCCGAGGACAACGTCTTCGCCTTCCTGCGCCACCCGGCCGAGGACTCCGACGGCACCCCGCTGCTCGCCGTCTCGCACTTCTCACCGGTCGTCCGGCACGGCTACCGCATCGGCGTCCCGGACGAGTTCGGCGCCTGGCAGGAGGTACTGAACACCGACGAGGCACGCTTCGGCGGCGGTGACGTCACCAACCCCGACCCGCTGAAACCGGAGCCGGTGGCGTCCCACGGCCGTCCCGCGTCGCTGCGCCTGACCCTGCCGCCGCTGGCTACGGTGTGGCTTCGGCCCGCTTGAGCGCGCCGGGCAGCTCCGTCGCGTACAGGATGCCGAGGCGCTGGGTGGCCCGGGTGAGCGCCACGTAGAGGTCGCTCGTGCCGTACCGGGCGGGCTCGACGACCAGGACCGTGTCGAACTCCAGGCCCTTCGCCTGACGCGGGTCGATCAGGACGACCGGCCGCGTCAGGTCCGGGGCCTGCCCGGCGCTCACTCCGGGCAGCCGGGCGGCGAGCTCCGCGTGGAGCTCGCGCGGTGCGATCACGGCGAGGCGGCCCTCGTCGGGCGCCTCGTCGGCCACCGCGGCGGCGACGGCGCCGGCGAGGTCGTCGGCCCGGCGCGCCCACGGACGCACTCCGGTGGACCGCACCGAGCTCGGCGGCCGGAAGCCGGGGTGCTCCCGGCGCGGCACCTCGGCGGCGAGGTCCATGATCTCCACGGGCGTGCGGTAGTTGACGCCGAGCCGGGTGTACTCCCAGCGGTCCTCGACGTACGGCGCGAGGATGCTCTCCCACGACCCGCAGCCGCCCGCCTCCGCGGTCTGCGCCGGGTCGCCGACGAGCGTCATGGAGCGGGTCGGACAGCGCCGCATCAGCAGTCGCCACGCCATCGCGGAGAGCTCCTGCGCCTCGTCGACGATGATGTGGCCGAACGCCCAGGTGCGGTCGGCGGCGGCGCGCTCGGCGGCGCTGCGGTGGTCGGTCTCCTCCTGGCGCTCGGCCATCCGCTCCGCGTCGATGATGTTGTGCGCGAGCAGGACCTCGGCGTCGTCCTCGTCCTTGTCCTCGAACTCGTACGTGCGGGAGGCCCGCGAGACGTCGAGCACGCCCTGCGCGTAGGCGATCTGCCGGGCCCGGTCGGCCTCCGCGGCGGCCCGCTCGGCGCTGTCGTCGTGGCCGAGCAGTTCGGCGGCCTCGTCGAGCAGCGGCACGTCGGCGGCGGTCCAGGGCGCGTCGAAGGGCCGGCGCACGGCCGCCGCGTCCCGCTCGTCGAGGCCGGTCGGCTCCTCCAGGTAGTCGGCGAGGAAGCGCTGCGGGGTCAGCGTCGGCCACAGCTCCTCGATGGCGGCGTGCACCTCGGCGCTGGCCGCGATGGCCTTGCCGAGCTGGGCGATGTCGTCGGGGCCCAGGAAGTTCGGCCCGCCGTACGGGTCGTGGCCGATGCGCTCGGCGAGCTGCGCGGTGAGCGCGTCGATGATCCGGAACGCGAAGTGCGGGCGGCCGAGGTTGTGCGGCACGTCGGCGGCGCGGGCCGCCTCGCGCGCCTCGTCGGCGATGGTCCAGTCGAGGATCAGGTCGCCGTCGTCGTGCGGGACGACGACCGGCTCGCCCGGCTCGGGGGTCCGCTGCCGGTCGCGCACGGCCGCGGCGAGGACGTCGGCCATCTCGGCGCGGCCCTTCACCTCGGCGGCCTCGGGGGTGTCGGTGCCGGTCGCGGTCACGCCGGGGAACAGCTCGCCGACGGTGGAGAGCAGCACGCCGGTCTCGCCGAGCGCGGGCAGCACCTCGCCGATGTAGCCGAGGAAGGCCGGGTTCGGGCCGACGACCAGGACCGCGCGCTTGGCGAGCAGCTCGCGGTGGGCGTAGAGCAGGAACGCGGCGCGGTGCAGCGCGACGACGGTCTTGCCGGTGCCGGGGCCGCCCTCGACGACGAGCACGCCGCGGTGCGGGGCGCGGATGATGCGGTCCTGCTCCGCCTGGATGGTCCGCACGATGTCGTGCATGCGGCCGGTGCGGGCCGAGTCGAGCGCGGCGAGCAGCACCTCGTCGGCGTCGGCGCCCTCGTGGCCGGTACGGGTGGTGTCGCTCAGGTCGAGGATCTCGTCGTGCAGGTCCGTGACCTCGCGGCCCTTGGTGGTGATGTGCCGGCGCCTGCGCAGGCCCATCGGGGTGTGGCCCGTCGCGAGATAGAAGGGGCGCGCCACGTCGGCCCGCCAATCGATCACGAGCGGGGTGCGTTCGGTGTCGGACGCGCGGATCCCGACGCGTCCGATGTGGTGGTCGCGGCCGTCCCGGAATTCGAGTCTGCCGAAGCAGAGTCCGTTCTCCCCCGCGTCGAAGGCGGCGAGCAGCCCGGACTGCTCCGCCACCAGCACATCCCGCTCAAGACGCGCCTGAAGACCGGTGCCCACCTGCGACAACGACGTCCGCATGGTGGCCTCGGCCTCCTCGCGCAGCGCGTCCAGGCGTGCGTACAGCCCGGAGACGAATTGCTGCTCTTCCCGCAATTCCTCGGTTGACAATTCAGCCCCTTGCCAGTTACAGTGCTCTTATCGAAACTTTCCGTGAGACCGCCTTGCGTGAATGGGCACGCAAATAAGCAGGGCTTCGCGAAAGAATCCAATATACGCAGAGAAATGCCCCGGACGTCAATTCGTCCGGGGCATTTCTCCGTTCAGAGCACGTCGGCCAGCTCGGCGAGCAGCTTCCGCTTGGCCCGCGCGCCGACCAGCTGCTTCACCGGCTCCCCGTCCCGGAACACGATCATCGTCGGCGCCGAGAGCACCCGGTAGGCGATGGCGGTCTCCGGACTGCGGTCCACGTCCAGCTGCACGATCTTCAGACGCGCCGCCTCCTCGCGCGCCAGCTCGCTCAGCACCGGCGCCAGCTGCCGGCACGGCCCGCACCAGTCCGCCGTGAACTCCACGAGGACGGGCCTGCCCGCCTCGCCCAGCACCTCCCCCGCGAAGTCCGCGTCCGTCACTTCGGCCACTCCTGCTGCCTTCACGTGCCCACTCTCCTCATGCCGTCGCTCCGTCGTCGTTCCGTCATCCCGTGAGTTCGCACCGCGGCTCGGGGCCGCTCACGAACGCCTCCTCGGCACGCGCCAGCTGCGCGCCGACCTGCTCCCGGACGGCGCTCAACTCGCCGATCAGCGCGTCGAGTTCGCCCAGCTTGCGGCGGTACACGGCGAGCGACGCGGGGCAGGAGTCGCCCTCCGGGCGGCCGGAGCGCAGACACTCCACGAAGGGCCGGGTCTCCTCCAGGTCGAACCCGAAGTCCTGCAGGGTCCTGATCTGTTCCAGGAGCCGCACGTCGTCCTCGTCGTACGTGCGGTAGCCGTTGCCGGTGCGCCGCGCGGGCAGCAGCCCGCGGGACTCGTAGTAGCGCAGCGTCCGCGTGGTCGTCCCCGCGCGCGCCGCGAGCTCGCCGATTCGCATGCCCCGACGGTAATCCTTGACGTGGGCGTCAAGGCCAGAGGTTTTCGTGGAGACCCGCCCGGCGAGGCCGGCGGAGGATCCCCCGTCAGCGGACGCCGGGTTCGGCGGGCCGCCGCTCGCACGCGTGGAAGTTCGCCACCTCGGCCATCAGGACCACCCCGCCCCCCAGCCGCCCGGCCGCCTCTCCCCGCGGCGCCGGGGACACGACGGGCCCGAAGAGCGCGCCCACGCCCTCCACGGCAAGCACCGGTGTGCCCGGCACCCGCGCCGTCGTACGCGGTGGTCGTCGCCGCCGCTTCGAGCTCCGCGGGCAGCCCCGCGTCGGCGAGGGCCCCGTTCCCGTACCGCTCACGGACGGCCGCGCAGATGCGCCCCGGCGCCTTCAGGTGCAGGGGGCGGCGCCGAGGGCCGCCCTGAGCCAGTTGTCCGCCTCCCCCGGCGTCGGCTCCGGCGGGCCGCCTGTCGGCGGGGTCGCGATCTCCGCCGTCAGTTGCCAGTAGCGGTCGATGCGGGCTTCCGCGGTGAGCATGCGGTGCAGGCCGCGGCGGAAGTCCGCGGTGTCGCGGCGGCCCAGGGCGGCGGCGTGGACGGCCACGAAGCAGTCGAGGGCCTCACCCGGGTGCGGGGCCTGTGCGGCGCGCAACTGGACCGCGGCCAGGTCGAAGGCCTCGGGCAGTCCCGCGTAGAGGACGGCGGGGCGGTAGCCCTTGCCGGGCGCGTGGACTTCGGGCACGCCGTGTTCGGTGCCCGCGCGCGGGCCGGAGACGAAGCAGGGGCCGGCCACGAACTCCTGCAGCCGGGCGAAGGCGAGCACCTGGGCCGGGGTCGGGGCGTCGGGCAGGGCCGGGACCGCCCGGTCGATGACCGCGGTGGCCACCCGGGAGGGAAGCCGCGCGGGCAGCCAGCACCGCCAGAACCGGGCGATCGCGGCCGTGCCGGGAGGGAAGGTCACCGTCCCGATCAGGCGCAGCCGCTCGGCGCGCTCCCGCACGGTGCAGTCGGCCAGGAGCCGCAGGGCCGCCTCCCGCCAGCGCAGTGCCACGAGGCGCGAGGTGACCTCCCGCAGCTGCCGCGCGACCAGGTCCTCCAGGTCGTCCTCCTGGTCGAGGACCCGGCCCACGTCGGGGACCGGCAGGTCGAGGGTGCGCAGGGAGCGGATGAGGCGGAGCCGGTCGAGCGCGTCGGGGCCGTAGCGGCGGTGGCCGCCACCGCTGCGGGCGGCTTCGGGCAGCAGGCCGCGGTCGGAGTAGAAACGCACGGTCTTGACGGTGACGCCCGCGCGTTCGGCGAGTTGTCCGATGCTCCACAGGTCGTCGGGCTTGCTCCACACCTCGTCGGGCGACACGGCTTGAACCTCCCTCAGGGGGAGTCCCTACGGTACCGGCGAGCGCGCGGCACACGAGGGCCGCGGCGGGCGCCGCCAAGCGGAGGAGGACTCATGACGACGACGTTCGTGCTGGTGTCGGGCGGGTACACCGGGGGCTGGCTCTGGCGTGACGTGGCCGAGGGGCTGCGGGCGGCCGGGGCCGAGGTGCACGCGGCGACGCTCACCGGGCTCGGTGACCGCCGCCACCTGGCGGGGCCCGGGGTCGGCCTGGAGACCCACATCGAGGACCTCACCCAGCTGATCGACCACATCGACGCGCCCGAGGTGGTGCTCGTCGGCTACTGCTACGGCATCTACCCGTGCGTGGGCGCCGCCGACCGGCGCACGGAACGCGTCGCCCGGCTCGTGTACCTGGACTCGCCCATGCCGCAGGACGGCCTCTCCATGATCGACCAGGTGCGCGAGCAGATGCCCGACGGGCCGGGCCGCGACCGGACGCTGCGCCAGCAGGAGCGGGCCGAGGACGGCTGGCGCATCCCGGCGCCCACCCGGGCCGAGTTGCAGGCCTTCGGGAACCTCGCGGGCGTCCCCGACGAGGCGCTCGACCGGCTCGCGCGCCTCGTCTCGCCCGCGCCGGCGGGCCCGTACGCGCAGAAGCTGCGGATCTCCGGGGCGGTCGCCGGGCTCGCGGCGACGGGGATCTTCTGCACCACCGGTGGGGCGATGGACATCGCCGGGCTGGAAGCGCTGGTGGCGTCGGGCCTGCCGCTCGTGCAGCACCTCGCCGACCCGCGCGCCTCGTTCTTCGAACTGGCCACGGGACACTGGCCGATGCTCTCCACCCCCGGCGAACTGACGGACACACTGCTGCGGGCGGCGGCCGGCGAGGGCCAACGGCTCACGGCCTAGGACCCGTTCACGTCCCCCGAGGCCTTGTCGTACGTGAGGAACACCGTGCCGCTGTCGAGGAGCACGGCGTCCGTGCGCGTGAAGAGGACCGGGTCGAAGGGGGTGCCGTGCGCGAAGAGGGGGACGCCCGAACCGAGCGAGATGGGGCCCAGCTTGACCACGAGCCGGTCGATCTCACCGCGCAGCACCCCGGCGAGCTCGCCGCCGCCGCACAGCCAGATGTCCTTGCCGTCCTCCCGCTTCAGCTCCCGCACCCGCTCGACCGGGTCGGTGGCGACCAGTTCGACGCCGGGGTCGGGGCTCTCGGTGAGGGTGCGGCTGAAGACGAGGTGCCGCAGGTGCGGATAGCAGTTCGTGAAGCCCGCGGCCACGCCGATCTCGTAGGTCCTGCGCCCTTCGAGGACCGTGTCGAAGTGCGTGCCCCCGGCGGTGACGCCGAGGGCCTCCCTGGCCGGGGCGGGGAGGGTCTCGGGGTACGTCCCGGCGAGGTGGTGGACGTAGTCCTGCGCGACCGGCCAGAAGCCGTCGGGGCCCGTGGGGTCGGCCCCGTCGGGACCGGCGATGAACCCGTCGAGGCTGACGGCGATGAAGTAGACGAGCTTTCGCATGCGGCTCCTTGGGGCGGTGATGGCGACTGCGCCTGTTGTACTCCGTTTGAAGTGGTCCGAACGTAGTACTTCAGGTGGAGTGGTGTCAACGCTTTTCGGGAACCTCGTTCTCACCGCAGCAGACGGACACCCCGAGGCACCCCGGGACGGGACGACGAAGCCGGGCCGCCCCGAAAGGGACGGCCCGGCCGATGGTGAACAAGAGCGCTGCGGCTCAGCCCTGCAGCTGCGGCTCCCGGTCCGGGGAGCGGTCGTCCGACGGACCCGCGTCACCCCCGGCCCCCGCCGCCTCGTCCCGGCCCTTGCGCGGCAGCAGCACCGCCACCAGCACCGTGCCGACGCCGAGGATCGCCGCGCCGATCAGGCTCGTGTGCGCCACCGCGTCCGAGAACGCGGAGCCGACCGCGTCCGCCATCTTGTGCGCGCCCTGGGCCAGCTGGTCGGCCTGCCCCTTGAGCTGGGCCGCCTGCTGCTGCGAGCTCGCGTGGGCCGCCTTCTCGGCCGCCGCCTGCGCCTTCTCGCCGATGCCCTGCGCCACCGCGTAGCCCGCGCCGACCGAGTCCTGCGCGGTGTCCAGCGTGCCGGCCGGCAGCTTCGTGCCGGAGGCCTGCGCCGCGTCCGCCAGCTTCGAGGAGTACGAACTGGCCAGCACCGAACCGAGGATGGCGATGCCGAGCGAGCCGCCGAGCTCGAGCGAGGTGTCGTTGACCGCGCCGCCGACGCCCAGCTCGGACTCCGGGAACGCGCCCATGATGGCGTCGGTGCAGGGCGAGAGCGCCAGGCCGATGGCCAGGCCCAGGATGATCAGCGGGGCGACGAAGTCTCCGTACGAGGAGGACGCGTCGACCCGCGTCAGGAGCGCGAGCGCCACCGTGCCCGCGACCATGCCGGCCGACACCGTGATCTTCATGCCGATGCGCGGGGTCAGATAGCCCGTCAGCGCCGAGCCGACGAAGACCGCGCCGGCGAGCGGCAGCATGCGCACGCCCGTCTCCAGCGGGTTGTAGCCGAGGACGAACTGCAGGTGCTGCGTGAGGTAGTAGAACGCGCCGAAGACCGCGAGGAAGAAGAGCGCCACCGCGAGGTTCGAGCCGGCGAAGCGGCGGTCGAGGAAGCGGCGGACGTTCAGGATCGGGTGCGGGTGGCGCAGCTCCCAGGCGACGAAGGCCAGCAGGCCGAGGCCCGCGACGACCGCCGCCGAGACCGCCTTGGCGTCCCAGCCGAAGTGCGGGCCCTGGATGATCATGTAGACGAGCGCGCCGGTCCAGATCACCGAGAGCAGTCCGCCGACGTAGTCGATCCGGTTGCTGTGGCCGGCCTTGGACGGCGGGATCAGCACGAAGGCGCCGACGATCGCGAGAGCGGCGACCGGCACGTTGATCAGGAAGGTCGACGCCCAGCCGTGGTCCTGAAGGAGCGCGCCCGCGACCAGCGGGCCCGCCGCGATCGCGAGGCCGGCGGTGGCGGTCCACAGCACGATGGCCTTGGCCCGCTCGGCGCGCGGGAAGGTCGCCGCGAGCAGCGACAGCGTGGCCGGCATGATCATCGCCGCGCCGAAGCCCATCACCGCGCGGGCCGTGATGACCCCGCCCGAGCTGTCCACCAGCGAGCCCGCGACCGATCCGGCGCCGAACACGACGAGTCCGAGCACCAGCGCGCCGCGCCGGCTGTACTTGTCGCCGATCGCGCCGAGCAGCAGCATCAGCGCGGCGTACGGGACGGTGTAGCCGTCGATGACCCACTGCAGGTCGGAGCTGGACAGCCCGAGGTCCTCGGTCATGTCGGGGGCGGCGACGGTCAGCGCCGTGTTCGCCATGACGATGATCAGCAGACTCAGACACAACACGCCCAGCGCCCACCAGCGGCGCGCGTACGGCTGCTTCATCTCCTCGACCGGTTGCTTCATCAGCAGAGCCACCGAAGCCTCACCCTTCCCTGCTCCCCGTTCCGTTCCTGCCTGTCCGGTGACCTTGCACAGCACTGTGCAATTACACACGACTGTGCAACTTACGCCATTGCACAGTCGCGTGCAAAACGGGTGGAGAGCACCCCAAAGGACCCCGCGCGGAAGCCCTGATCACCCCTTCCGGACCCGCGTGCACAATGGAGCGCATGAGCCGAGCCGACGCCAATCGCCGCCGCATCCTGGAGGTGGCCCTCGCCGAGCTGCTGCGCGATCCGGAGGCCTCCATGGACCAGATCGCGCGCGCCGCGGGCGTCGTGCGCCGGACGGTGTACGGCCACTTCCCCAGCCGTGAGGCGCTGATCGGCGCGCTCATCGACGGCGCCGTCGAGGCGGTCGCCGCGGCCCACGCCTCGGGGCGGGCCCGGTCGGACGACCCCGCCGAATCGCTCGCCCACTCGATGGTCGCCGTCTGGGAGATCGCCGACGGCTACCGCCTGCTCGTCGCCCTCGCGCAGCGCAGCGTCACGATGGAGGGCATCCGGCAGCGCCTCGCCCCGGTCCGCGCGGAGTGCGTGAACCTGCTGCGGGCCGGCCTGGAGGACGGCTCGTTCGCCTCGCCCCTGCCGCCCGCCGCCCTCGCGTACGTCCACGAGCAGCAGCTCTTCGGCCTGATGGAGGCCGTCAACGACGGCCTGCTCGACCCGAAGGAGGCGGGGCTCGCCGCCGCGTCGACGGCGCTGCTTTCGGCGGGGGTGCCGGTGGAGCGGGCGGGGGAGATCATCGCGGCGCTGCCCGACACGGGACGGGAGCAGCACTCGGAGGACGGGCGAACTCACAGCGTGCGGGCGAACTCGTAGGGAGGCCGAACTCAGAGCGAGGGTGACTCCGCCTCACCCGGAGGGGGGTCCCCCGCCTCGGCCCCCGAGGCACTCTCCGCCGGCGGGAGCCCTGCCCTGGCACGCAGGATGTCGGCCCTCGCGTGGATCAGCAGGGCGACGGCCTTGACCACGGCGGCACCGCCCGTGCCGATCGCCAGGACCATTCCGCTAACCGCCGTGATGATCTGACCGGTCTCGGACGGCTCGAACTGAAGGCCTGCGTGCACGTCCAGGATGCCCGCGGTGATGTCGTGGGTGATGAAGAAGGCCAGAACCGAAAATGTCGCGAGGGCCGCGACGAGGGCGGCATCCGTCCGGCGCCGCTTGCGCCGCGACAGGTACGCGCCCCGGCGGTCCTGAGCGGCTGACTTCTGGCCGACCGGGTCGCTGTGGATCAGTACATGGCCCGAAAACTCATTTCCCCCCACTCGCAGCAGAGGGATGAGCCGGGGCCTGGCGGAACGGATTCGGTCCAGCCCAATATTTCCGGCCTCCCGCCCGCCCGCCCGATCCTTCTGCCGAGGCACCAACGTGACGGACAGAAAGTCCTCGACCTGATCCGAGAGCATCACGTCTTTCATTGTCACCGTCCCCTCGACCGAGGTACCCCGCATCGAGATCCCTCGCCTGAGCTCGGCGTCGTCCAGCAGGCAGTCCCCGCTGATCACCGCCGCGTCCAAGTCCAGCCGTGGGGCGCAGACGCTGCCCGTGAGAGAGAGGTCCCGAATCTGCGTCACCGATAGGGACACCGTTTTCCCGGTGAAGACCGCTCCGCGGAAGGCGGCGTTTCCCATTCTCGCCTGGTGAAAAGATACGCTCCCGTCGAATCGGGCATGATCGAAGCGGACGTATGTACGGAACGCCACCCTTTCCAACAGGGCACTCTGCGCGAACCAGGCGGCCTCGAATTCCGCGCGCCCCCAGAACTGTGCGGCGGTGAACACACCTGATCCGGTGAAGTTCGAACCCGAGAAACGAGCGGTCCCGTAGAACTCCGCCTCCTCGAAGTGGGCGTGCCCGGAGAAACGGGCCGCCTCGAAGAAAGCATCACCGCTGAACGTCACCCTGGAGAAGCGGGCCTCACCCGTGAACGTCGCCCCGACGAAGCCCGCCAGCCCGAACCGGGGGCTCCGGCTCTCCGGGTCGTACAGGGCCGCTTTCAGGGCGCCCAAGAGTTCGGCGTCGAAGCTCGTGCCCCGGTGGTTCACGTCATCGCCCGGACCCAAGCCCTCGAAGTAGGCCTTCCGCGCGTCCGTGTCCAAGTGCGCCAGGCACACCCCCTGGCGCACCACTTCCCCACCGCACCCCACGCGCCCGCACTCCGGCCAGCGGGTGGGCATCGAGATCGTCATGCCCTGATCACACCAAGACGAGAAGCCCGGCCGCAGGGATTTCACGGATCCTCGTCGCCATCGACGCGAGGGGGCGGGGCGCCATCAGCACCCCGCCCCCTCGCGCATACGGCTACGGATACGACTACACCTTCACCGACTCCTTGCCCTCATCGCTCTGCTCCGGCTCGGCGTCCGCGTCGCCCGCACCCGCGCCGCCCGCCCCCGAGGGCCCGGTGACGTCATGCCCGTCATCCACCAACGTCCGCTCGTCGAACGGAAGTCGGCCGCCGAGGACCGCCGTCACCCGCTCCTTGTCGACCTCCTTGGTCCACGTGCCGATGAGCAGCGTGGCCACGGCGTTGCCCGCGAAGTTGGTGAGGGCGCGGGCCTCGCTCATGAAGCGGTCGACGCCGATGATCAGGCCGACGCCGTCGACCAGCGCGGGCTTGTGCGACTGGAGGCCGCTCGCGAGGACCGCGATGCCCGAGCCGGAGACGCCCGCCGCACCCTTCGACGCGATCATCATGAAGAGCAGCAGCGAGATCTGCTCACCGATGCCGAGCGGCTGGTCCATCGCGTCGGCGATGAACAGGGACGCCATGGTCAGGTAGATCATGGTGCCGTCGAGGTTGAAGGAGTAGCCGGTCGGGACGGTGATGCCGACGACCGGGCGGCTGACCCCGAGATGCTCCATCTTCGCGATGAGCCGCGGCAGCGCGGACTCCGAGGAGGAGGTGGAGAGGATGAGCAGGAACTCCCGGCCCAGGTACCTGAGCAGCTTGAAGAGGTTGACCCCGGTCACCAGGCGCACCAGCGTGCCGAGCACGACCACGACGAACAGCACACAGGTGACGTAGAAGCCGATCATGATCGTGGCGAGTGCCTTGAGCGCGTCGACGCCGGTCTCGCCGATGACGGCCGCCATCGCGCCGAACGCGCCGATCGGGGCGGCCCACATGATCATGCCGAGGACGCGGAAGACCAGCTTCTGGATGTGCCCGATGCCGCGCAGCACGGGCTCGCCGGAGCGCCCCATGGCCTGCAGGGCGAAGCCCACGAGCAGCGCGACGAGCAGCGTCTGGAGGACCTCGCCCGTGGTGAAGGCGGAGACGACGGTCTTGGGGATGATGCCGAGCACGAAGTCGGTGAGGCTCTTGTCCGCCTCCTCGGCCGCGTCGTGGCCGGCGCCCTTCTCGGAGTCGCTCAGGTCCATGCCCGAACCGGGGTGCAGGATGTTGCCGACCACCAGGCCGATGGCGAGCGCGACGACCGACATCGCCATGAAGTAGCCGAGCGCGAGCCCGCCCACCTTGCCGACCTTGGCGGCCTTGCGCACCGAACCGACGCCGAGCACGATCGTGCAGAAGATGATCGGCGAGATCATCATCTTGATCAGGTTCACGAAGCCGGCGCCGACGGGCTTGAGCTCCTTGGCGAAGTCCGGCCAGATGAAGCCGACGGCGATGCCGAGCAGGACGGCGCCGATGACGGCGATGTAGAGGTAATGCGTGCGGTCCCGCTTGGCTGCGGGTGCCTTGTGCGGGTCAGCCGTGCTGGTCACGGGGCCCTCCTTGAACGACGACGTCGGCGTTGCGGTGCCTGCAGTGCGTGCGGCTCACGTCCTGGGCGGTCCGGGCGATCCCGGCGACTATCTCCTGCCCTGTGAGGGCGGTCACCCTTGCGTTCATTTAGTTCGCGCTTGTACGAGCGCCGGGCAGGTAGGAGGCCCGCTCGCACGGTGACCGGTGCAGCCGTTCGTACGCGAAGGGTGACGAGGCAGACTGGCAGCATGTCCCGCACCCCTGCCGCCCGCCCGCGCCGGCTGCCCCGCAGCCTGGCGGGCCAGCTCTTCGCGATGCAGATCGTGCTGGTCACGGTGGTGGTCGCCGGGTGCGCGCTCTTCACGTACCTCAGTGACAAGCACCAGGCCGAGACGAGCGCGCGCCGCCAGGCGACCGCGGCGGCGCGGGCGGTCGCGGACTCCCCCTCGGTACGGGAGGCCGTCCGCGGCAGCGACCCGTCCGAGAAGCTCCAGCCGTACGCGCGGCAGGTGCAGGAAGACACGGGCGTCGACTTCGTCACGATCATGGACCGGGACGGCATCCGCTGGACGCATCCGGACCAGCGGCGCATCGGCGAGCGCTTCCTCGGCCACCGGGCGGCCGCGCTGCGCGGCGAGACCTTCACGGAGACGTACACGGGGACGCTCGGTCCGTCGGTCCGGGTGGTCACGCCGATCTGGGACCGGCCCGCCGAGCGGGACGGCCGGATCGTCGGCCTGGTCAGCGCCGGCATCACCATCGAGGAGATCACCGCGAACGCCCGCGGCCAGCTCCTCGCGCTGCTCGGCGTCGCGGCGGCGGCGCTGGTGCTCGGCGGTATCGGTACGTACGTGATCAACGCGCGCCTGCGCCGCAGCACGCACGGCATGAACGCCGCCGAGCTGAGCCGGATGCACGACTACCACGAGGCGGCGCTGCACGCCGTGCGCGAGGGCCTGCTGATGCTGGACGGACAACGGCGCGTGGCGCTCATCAACGACGGCGGCCGCGAGCTGCTCGGGGTGGCCGGCGAGCCGGTGGTCGGCCGCAACGTCGCCGAACTCGGGCTCCCCGCCCCGCTGACCGGCGCGCTGCTCGCCGCGGAGCCGCGGGTCGACGAACTGCATCTGACCGCCGACCGCGTGGTGGTCGTCAACACCTCCCCGGTGACGGGCGGCGAGCGGCGCGGCACGGTGGTGACGCTCCGCGATCACACCGAACTCCAGGCGCTGGCCGGGGAGTTGGACTCGGAGCGGGGCTTCACGCGGGCGCTGCGCTCGCAGGCCCACGAGGCGGCGAACCGGCTCCACACGGTGGTGTCCCTCATCGAACTCGGCCGCGCGGACGAGGCGGTCGACTTCGCCACGGCCGAGCTGGAGCTGGCCCAGGCCCTGACCGACCAGGTGGTGGCCGCGGTGAGCGAGCCCGTGCTCGCCGCGCTGCTGCTCGGCAAGGCGGCGCAGGCCAACGAGCACGGCGTGGAACTGGTCGTCTCGGACGACAGCAGCATCGACGACGGCGTACTCCCGGAGGCGCTCTCCGCCCGGGACCTGGTGACGGTCCTCGGCAACCTCATCGACAACGCGGTCGACGCCGCGCAGGGTTCGCCTGCGGCGCGGGTCACGGTGACGGCGCGGGCGGACGAGGCGGGCCTGCTCCTGCGCGTCGCGGACACGGGTCCCGGGGTCGACCCCGCGCAGCGCCGGGCGGTCTTCGAACGCGGCTGGTCGACGAAGGCGCCGACCGGCCGCGGCCTCGGCCTGGCCCTGGTCCACCAGACGGTCACCCGCAACGGCGGCACGCTGACGGTACGGGAGGCACCGGAGGGCGGAGCGCAATTCGAGGTGACGGTCACCCCGACGACAACTCCCGCCCCGGAGCAGGGCCCCCACACCGAAGCCGAGGCCGCCCCCGCCGCCACGCAAGGCGCCCACACCGAAGCCGAGGACGCCCCCGCTCCCGCCCCCGCTGTGGGCAAACGTTCCGCATGGCGGAACGGGTGGGCACAGCCCCCGGTGCCGGGCACGGACGACGGTGGCACCGACCGAAGCACGACGCAGGGCTCAACCCCGGCGCCGCGCACGGACAACGGCGGCACCGACCAACGCACCACCAAGGGCCCAACCCCGGTGCCGCGCACGGAAAACGACGACCCCCACGAGCCCGCAATGGGCCCGCCCCGGGACGCCGGAAGCGATCACGGAGGCGCCCAGTGATCCGCGTACTCGTCGTCGAAGACGACCCCGTCGCGGCCGACGCCCACGTCCTCTACGTCAACAGAGTCCCCGGCTTCGAGGCCGCCCCCCGCCCCGCCCACTCCGCCGCCGAGGCCCGCCGCGTCCTCGACCGCACCCCGGTCGACCTGATCCTCCTCGACCTGCACCTGCCCGACGGCCACGGCCTCCAGCTGGCCCGCTCCCTGCGCGCCGCGGGCCACCCCGCCGACGTGATCGCGGTGACGTCCGCCCGCGACCTGGCCGTCGTCCGCGAGGGCGTCTCCCTCGGCGTCGTCCAGTACGTCCTGAAGCCCTTCACCTTCGCCACCCTCCGCGACCGCCTCACCCGCTACGCGGAGTACCGCTCGGCCGCGGCGGAGGGCGAGGCCACCGGCCAGGACGAGGTGGACCGCGCGCTCGCCACCCTGCGCGCACCGGGCCCCGCCGCCCTGCCGAAGGGCCTCAGCGGCCCCACCCTCGAACGCGTCATCCGCACCCTGCGCGCCGCACCCGACGGCCTGACCGCCACCACGGCCGCCCAGTCGGCCGGCCTCTCCCGCATCACCGCGCGCCGCTACCTGGAACACCTGGTCGACACCGCCCGCGCGGCCCGCAGCCCCCAGTACGGCCACGTCGGCCGCCCCGAACTGGTCTACCGCTGGCTCCCCGCGTCCGACTGACCCGGCACCCCGGCCGCGGTCACCCGGCCCGTCCCCCTCCCCACGGAGGCCCGTCCACCTCCCCACGGAGGCCCGCCTCCCTTCCCGCCCCGGACGCCTCACCGACGTACGCCCGACAACAACGTTGTCACGTTGCCGCGAGTCATCAATTCACAGCCTCCGCAAGGGCATTGACCTTGCTCGGAACGCGCCCGTACGTTCACCGGGCAACCCGCGTGGCGACCCCGCCGCGCCGGCCCGTAGGAGGTCGTGCCCGTGCGCCCCACCCCCACTCGCCTGCTCCTCACCGCCTCCGCCCTGCTCGCCGCCGCCACCCTCACCGCGTGCGGCGGCGGCTCCGGCGACGACCCCGACACCGTGAAGGTCTCCTTCAAACAGTCCACGGACAACAAGATCAAGGTCACGGACACGTACCTGGAGGGCATCAAGAAGCAGTTCGAGAAGGAGAACCCCGGCAAGAAGGTGAAGCTGGTGCCGATCAAAGCGCCGGACTCCGAGTACTACACCAAGCTCCAGCAGATGATGCGCTCCCCGAAAACCGCCCCCGACCTGGTCTACGAGGACACCTTCCTCATCAACTCGGACATCACCAGCGGCTATCTGCGGCCACTCGATCCCTACCTGAACAAGTGGAAGGACTGGGACCAGTTCGTCGACACGGCGAAGACCGCGGCGAAGGCGGCCGACGGCAAGACGTACGGAGTGCCGGACGGGACGGACACCCGCGGCCTCTGGTACGACAAGGCGATCTTCAAGAGGGCGGGACTGCCCGCGGACTGGCGGCCCAAGACCTGGGACGAGGTCCTCGACGCGGCCCGCACCGTGCAGAAGAAGGTCCCGGGCGTCACCCCGCTCAACGTCTACACCGGGAAGCCGGTCGGCGAGGTGGCGACGATGCAGGGCTTCGAGATGCTCGCGTACGGCACCGGCAAGGACCCCCTCTACGACCCGAAGACGAAGAAGTGGATCACGGGCGGCAAGGGGTTCGAGGACTCCCTGAAGTTCGTGGAGACCGTCTACAAGGAGAAGCTCGGCCCGGACGTCTCCGACGCGCTCGACCCCAACTTCGCCACCCGCGTGCGCGGTGAACTGCTGCCCGAGGGCAAGCTGGCGATCAACCTCGACGGTTCGTGGCTGCCGCAGGACTGGGGCAAGGGCGCGGGCCACGAGTGGCCCGAGTGGTCGAAGAAGCTGGGCCTCGCGGCGATGCCGACCCAGCACGGCCAGGCCCCCGGCAAGGTGAGCATGTCCGGCGGCTGGACCTGGTCGATCCCCGCCAAGGCGGACAACCCCGACCTGGCGTTCACGTTCATCGAGACGATGCAGACGAAGGCCAACGCCCAGAAGTGGTACATCGCCAACTCGGGCATCGCGGTCCGCAAGGACGTCGCCGCCGACCCCGCGTACGAGAAGGCGCAGCCCGGCATCAAGTTCTTCACGGACCTGGTGGCGTCGACGCACTACCGGCCGGCGTTCCCCGCGTACCCGAAGGTCTCCACGGCGATCCAGGAGGCGATGGAGTCGGTGACGACGGGCGACGCGTCGGTGGAGGACGCGGCGAAGGCGTACGACGAGGAGGTCGACGCGGCGTCGGACGGCGAGGTCGTCGAGAGGTAGCGCGCGCCGGCCGAAGCCCGGGCCCACCCGGCCGAAGCCAGGGTCGGTCGAGGCCCGAGCAAGCCCAACCGAAGCCGGAGTCGGAGCCGGAGTCGGCCGAAGCCCGAGCGAGCCGTCCGGAGTCGGAGTCGGCCGAAGCCCGAGCGAGCCCGGCCCAACCCGACCAACGCCCGAGCAAGCCCAGCCCGACCCGAGCCGACCAACGCCCGAGCGAGCCAGAGAGTGAGCGTGCCCGTACGTGACCACCGCATCCTCCACGGGCCCCGGCGGCGGCGTCGCCAAGACGCCGCACCGCCGGCCGGGCCCGGCCACCGCCCCGCCGGGCCCCCGGGCGCGCGCCCGCCGCGGCCTGCTGCGCGCCCTGCCCGTCTCCCCCGCCATCATCCTGCTCGCCCTCTTCCTCGCGGGCCCGATCGGCTACTGCGCGTACATCGCCTTCACCGATCTCCAGCTGACCGGCCAGGCCGAGTCGAGCTTCGTGGGGTTCGACAACTTCCGCGAGGCGTTCGGCGACGAACGGTTCCTCAACGCGGTCTGGCTCACCCTCGTCTTCACCGTCCTCTCCTCCCTCATCGGCCAGAACACGCTCGGCCTGGCCCTCGCCTCCCTCATGCAGCGCGCGTCCAAGCCGGTGCGCACCCTCACCGGCGCGATCGTCGTCACGGCGTGGGTGCTGCCGGAGGTCGTCGCCGGCTTCCTGCTCTACGCCTTCTTCCGCCGCGAGGGCACCCTCAACGCCGTCCTCGACTTCCTCCATCTCCCCTCCCAGAACTGGATGTTCACGCTGCCGATCCTCGCGGTGTCGTTCGCGAACGTCTGGCGGGGCACGGCCTTCTCGATGCTCGTCTACTCCGCCGCCCTGAACGAGATCCCCAAGGAGATCACCGAGGCCGCAGAGGTCGACGGCGCGGGCGGCTGGCGCCGCATGTGGCACATCACGCTGCCGATGATCCGCCGCTCGATCGGCACGAACCTCATGCTCAACACCCTGCAGACGCTCTCCGTCTTCGGCCTGATCTGGGTGATGACCCGCGGCGGCCCGGGCAACGACAGCCAGACGCTGCCGCTCTTCATGTACGAGCAGGCGTTCCAGAAGAGCATGATCGGCTACGGCACCGCCGTGGCGTTGCTGCTCCTCCTGGTCGGCTCCCTCTTCTCCCTCGTCTACATGCGCCTGCTGCGTACGGAGGTCTGAGTGCCCACCCCCTCGAAGCTCCGCGCCAACAGGCCCTCGCGCGCGCCCCGTTCACGCCGCAGGGCGCACCGGCTGGCGGCCGACGCGGGCCTGCTGGTGGTGGCCGCGGCGTTCGTCCTCCCGCTCGCCTGGGTGGTCCTGTCCTCCTTCGACCCGGAGGCGGACCTGCGGGTGCGGTTCCCCGGCAGCCTCACGCTCGACAACTACGACCAGGTCCTGACCCCCGAGATCACCTTCACCCCGCTCCTCAACAGCCTGCTCCTGTGCGGCGGCGGCACGCTGCTCACGGTGGCCTGCGCGGCCCTGGCGGCGTACCCGCTCTCGCGCTACCGCTCCCGCCTGAACCGCCCGTTCCTGCTGACGATCCTCTTCGCGACGAGCCTGCCGATCACCGCGATCATGGTCCCGGTGTACGCGCTCTTCGTACAGGTCGACCTGATCGACACGATGCAGGGCACGATCCTCTTCTTCGCGGCCTCCCAACTCCCCTTCGCCATCTGGCTGATGAAGAACTTCATGGACGGCGTCCCGAAGGAACTGGAGGAGGCGGCGTGGACGGACGGCGCGTCGTCCTTCCAGTCCCTGCTACGGATCGTCCTCCCTCTGATGGGCCCGGGCGTGGCCGTGGTGACGGTCTTCTCGTTCGTGATGATGTGGGGCAACTTCTTCGTCCCCTTCATGCTGCTGCTCACCCCGGAGCAGATGCCGGCGTCGGTGAGCATCAACGACTTCTTCGGCAACAAGGGGACGGTGGTCTACGGTCAGCTCGCCGCGTTCTCGATCCTGTACTCGACCCCGGTGATCCTGCTGTACGTCCTGGTCTCGCGGAAGCTGGGCGGAGGCTTCGCGCTGGGCGGGGCGGTGAAGGGCTGAGGCCGGCCTCCGGGCATTCGGCCGAGACCGCACTTGCCTCACGCGCACCTTGTGCTTGCCGCACGCGCACAGAACTGTGACATGAATTCGCGGCGATACGTCCCGCGCGCCCCTTTCGTGGGCACACATCTCTCTGGCGACGCGGCCGGGCCCGCACTAGCGTGCTGAGCTCGCGCCCTCTCCCACCTCGCCAGGAGCCGACAGTGAACCGCCCTCTCCGCCTCGCGGCGGCCGCACTCACCGCGGCCGCGGCCCTGCTTCTGACGTCCTGCGGCAGCGACGACGACACGTCCAAGGACGACGACAAGATCGCCGGCGCGGACCAGGGCGGCGAGAAGTCACCGTCGCCGACCAAGCCGGCGACACCGGCGGACCGCCCGAAGGTCGAGCTGCCGTCGGATCTGACGTACGAGTTCGAGTGGTCCAAGACGGGTGACAAGACCAAGGACGCGGTCCTGGCAGACACCGAGCAGTATCTGAAGGCCGTCGACCTGGCCATCGCCGAGCAGAAGCCCCTGCACAAGGCCTACCGGTTCTACTCGGAGGGCGAAGCGGCGGCCGGCAGTCAGAAGTTCGTCCAGGAGTACGTGGACTACAAGGACCGAATCACCGGCACCAAGCGCTACTTCAACGCACGGGTGGACGTCACGGGCAGCAAGACGGCGGGCCTCGTCTACTGCGAGGACCAGCGCAAGGCACACAACAAGAGCCTGAAGACGGGGAAGACCGAGAAGGCGTCGGCGCCGTCCAAGGACGACTTCGTGCTCTACAGCAGCCGACTGCACGTGAACGACCAGGGCGTCTGGATCACCGAGACGACCACATCCGACCGGGGGAATGCCACATGTCAGCCATAGTGATGAGAAGGAAGCCACTCGTCGTCGCCGGGGCCGTGGCGATGGCCGCCACGCTGCTCCTTTCGGGGCCCGTGTCCGCACGGACCGGCCACGGCGGCACCACCAACGGTGACGCCCAGGGTCCCACCGAGGACGGCGGCGACGGCTCACTCACCGCCACCGCCGGCGGCATCAGCTACGACGAGTCCAAGAACGGCTCGGGCCCCAAGTCCGGGACCATCACCCCGTCGGGCGACTACAGTCCGCCGCCGTGCTGGTACGCCCCCGCCTACACACCCGCCCAGTTCAAGAAGGAACGCGAGGCGGTGTGGTCGGTCGACTCCACGGGCGCCCAGTGGGACCTGGAACAGCGCAAGCGTTACGTCGACGGCGAGCCGTACAAGAACTTCAACCTCGACAAGGCCGGCAAGGGTTACTGGTGGACGGAGTTCCCCAACAAGACGTACCCGCCCGGCTGGGACAGCTGCAACAAGGAGACCTTCTGGGTCGACGAGAACGAGCCACCGCCCGCGGACATCCCGGCCATCGACCCGGAGATCCTGGCGAAGCTCGCGTACGCCCGGATCCGCGTCCCCGGCACGAAGGTGAAGCTGGCGCCCGAGGCGGCGACGAAGGTCAACCTGCCCACGTGGGCGTGGCTGGACGGCGCGGAGTTCAAGCCGGTGTCGGTGACGGCGCGGGTCCAGGTCCTCGGCATCGAGGCGACGACCACCGCCGAACCGGTCTCCCTGAAGATCGACCCCGGCACGTCGGACGCGGAGACGTACCCCGCGAACGGCGTCTGCGACCTGGTCGGCGACAAGATCGGCACGCCCTACGCCAAGGGCAAGTCCAAGGAGACCCCGCCCTGCGGCGTGAAGTACCTGCGCTCGTCGGGCGACGGCTCGTACCCGCTGAAGGCGACGGTCACGTGGAAGATCCACTGGACGGGAACGGGCGTGAACGGCGAGCAGCGCCTCCCAGACGGCGAGTTCGGCGCGGAGCAGGACGTGGTGGTGGAGGAGGTCCAGTCCATCAACCGGTGACGACGTGACCCGAGACGGACGCGACCGTCACCGCTGACACGGGATCACCGGATCTCGTTGTCGGGATGGTCACTGTCGTACGTACGGCGGGCCTCCGCGATGGCGTCCCGATGCTCCAGCGACCAGTCGGCGAGCGCCTTGACGAGATGGGTGAGGCTCGCGCCGGTCTCGGTGAGGCGGTAGTCGACCTGGGCGGGAACCGTCGGATAGACGGTCCGCAGCACCAACCCGTCCCGCTCGAGCCGCCGCACCGTGAGCGTCAGCATGCGCTGCGAGATGCCGTCGATCGCGCGCTGGAGCTCCCGGAAGCGCCGCGGCCCGTCGGCGAGTTCGACGATGACCAGGACGGACCACTTGTCCCCGACCCGGTCGAGAACGTCACGGATCCCGCAGTCGGGGTGCTCGGGCAGCCCGCATGGTTCGAGTTCGGCGGCGCCAGTCCCGCCGGGACCCTGCGTGGTTACACCGGTGTGCCTCACTGACACGAAACTGCCTCCTTGTGAGCCGCTGTGGGCCGGTTCAGGATCTCACCGTAGTTACCGAAGAGAACCACGGCAGGAGACGAACCGACCATGATCATGGTGACCGGCGCCAACGGACAGCTGGCTTCCCTCACGATCCGGGAGCTGACGGAGCGGGGCGTGCCCGTCCTGGGCGGCAGCCGCACGCCCGCCGCCGGGCAGCGCCGCCTCGACTTCGACGACCCCGCGAGCCTGGACCTCTCCGGCATCTCGACCCTGCTGCTGGTCTCGGCGGGTTACGCGGAGGACGACCGCGTCGTCGCCCGCCACCGGGCCGTACTCGACGCCGCGGTCCGGGCCGGCGTCACCCACGTGATCTACACGAGTCTGACCGGCGCGGGAGACCACCTCGGCTTCGCGCTCGCGCACCGGGTCACCGAGCGGATGATCCGGGAGAGCGGCCTCGCGTGGACGATCCTGCGCAACGGGCTCTACGCCGAGTTGTTCGGCGCCCTGCTCACCTGGACGCCGGAGGGCCTGGAGTCCCCGTTCGGAACCGGGGCCCTGGCCGCGGTGGCCCGCACGGATCTGGCCGCGGCGGCAGCGGTAGTGGCGGCCTCCCCTGCCGAGCACACCGGCAGGACCCACGACTTGGTCGGCGAGCCGATCACGGCAGCCGGCATCGCCGCACACCTGTCGGTCCCCCACCGGGACATGAGCCTGGGCGCGTACCGCACCCGCCTGCTCACGGACCCCACCCTGCTCCCCTTCCAGCCCCCGCTGCTGGCATCGATAGCGACGAGCGTCCGCCACGGTTTCCTCGACACCACCACGTCCGACCTCCCCCGCCTGCTGGGCCGCCCTCTGACCGACCCCCTCGAGACGGCGGCAACCACGGCGGCGGCGATGCGCCCCATCACGCACTGACACCGCCACCGCCACCGCCACCGATCCGATAGAGCGCGAACTTCAGGTCGGTCCGCTGCACGCGGTCGAGGCTCAGGGCAGCGGAGCCCGCAGTTCCTCGCGGAAGAGCCGCACCACCTGCTTCCACGACGCGTCCGCCGCCGCCTTGTCGTGCGTCTCGTACCCCGGGAAGAAAAAGGCGTGCGCGGCGTCGGGGTGGACCGTCACGTCATGGCGTACGCCCGCTGTCGTGAGCGCCCGGCGGACCGCGTCGACCTGGGCCGCGTCGATGACGTGGTCGCGTTCGGCGAAGAAGAGGGCGAGGCGGGTGCCGTGCGCCGCGATGGCGGCCGTGTCGTCGAGGAGCGGGTCGGGGCGGCTGAGCGCGGTGCCGGACGTGGGCAGCCAGCCCGGGTAGTAGATCGCGGCCGCCGCCAGGGGCAGCCGGGTCGCCGCGAAGTAGGCGAAGTGGCCGCCGAGGCTGAAGCCCAGCATGCCGGTGCGGTCCGCGGCACCCGCGTAGGTGCGGGCGTACGCAGCCGCCGCCCGCAGGTCCGCCTCGACCTCGTCCCGAGTCATCCGAGCGACCAGGTCGAAGGCGTGGGTGCGGTTCGCGTCGGAGTGGGGGAAGCCGTCCGCGGAGTCCGGGTCGGTGCGGTGGTAGAGGTTCGGCACGATCGCTACGAAACCGAGGGCGGCGACGCGGCGGGCCACGGCGCGCGCGTCCTCGTTCACGCCCCACAGCTCCGTGCCCACGAGGACCACGGGGTGGTCGCCCTCGGTGGCGGGGCGAGCCAGGTAGGCGGACATGCGGGTGGGTGCGCCGGGCACCTCGATGACCGGCTGCTCATCGACGACGTCAAACCCATGTTCGTAAGTCACGGCGGGACTGTGCCACGATCCGCGCCCGAAGGAAGGGGGTTTGACCAAAACACCCCTCGTGCGGCGCCCCACCCGAGCGCCACCGCCCGCCGCCCCCGCCTACCGACTCGTCTTCACGCACGTGCACTCGTTCGATAGCTTTGCTGGTGCGCACGGAGGCTGACGGGGCGGATGAGGTGGGGGGAAGTCGCATGGGGGGCCATCGGCCGTCGGACTGGCACGTCTTGGACCTGGAGAAGGATCCGACGCCGGGTGATCCGCACCGGGTGCGGTCGTTGGCCAAGAACCTGCACGACTTCTCCGACGACGTGGGCCGGGTCCTCCGCGACATCAAGGGGATGGCGGGCGAGGACGCGATCCTCAAGTGGGCGGGCAAGACGGCGGACGCCTTCACGGAGAAGTTCGAGGACGCCCCCGACAAGCTGAAGAAGCTCAAGAAGAGCTACGAGATGGCGGGGGACGCGCTGGCCGCGTACTGGCCGGAGCTGGAGCGCGCCCAGTCCCTCGCGGACAAGGCCTTGGTCAAGGGCCGCGAGGCCCAAGCCGATCTCTCCTCCGCCAAGTCCCGGCTGTCATCGGCCGATTCATGGGTGGAACGGGCCGGCAAGGAAGCCGACAAGTACAAGGATGACGGCGACAAGGGCAAGGACGTGCCCAAGCCGGACGAGTCCAAGGTCCGCGCCGCCACCCGCAACGCGCACTCCGCCGAGAAGGCCCAGAAGTCCGCCCAGGGTGACGTGGACTCCGCCAAGAGCGCCCTGGACGCGGCGAAGAAGATGGCCGAGGACGCGCGCAAAATGCGCGAGGAGGCCGCGGGCACCGCCAAGCGGAAGATCGACGAAGCCTCCGACGCCGGTATCCAGAACCGCAAGTGGTGGGAGGAGATCGGCGACTGGGTCACCGACAACTGGGACACCATCGTCGCCGTCTGCAAGGTCGTCGTCGCCGTCGTCGGCGTCATCGCCATGATCATCGGTGGGCCGATCCTCGCGGCGATCGTCATCGTGGCCGGTGCGATCGTGCTGGCCGACACCTTGAGCAAATACGCAAAAGGCCAAGCCACGCTGATGGACGTGGCGTTCGCCGCAATGGACTGCGTGCCGGGCATGAAGGGGCTCACCACTGCCGCCAAACTCGGCAAGGGGCTGAAGGGCCTCAAGGGCGGCCTCAAGGGTTTCAAGTCAGCCCGCACCGCGCTCAAAGACGGCGCGAAGGGCGCCTATAACCGGGTCAAGAGCGTGATCCGTTCCAAGGGCAGCGACCCCGTGGACATGGCCACGGGCCACATGTTCCTGCCGCAGACGGACATCAGTCTGCCCGGCGACCTTCCGCTGGTCTTCACCAGGCAGGTCATCTCCGGCTACCGCACAGGGGGCTGGTTCGGCCCTTCATGGGCATCCAGTGTCGACCAACGGCTGGAGATCGACGACGAAGGCATCGTCTTCGTCACCGAGGACGGCATGCTTCTCGCCTATCCGCACCCCGAGGGCCCAGGCACACCCGTGCTGCCCGACGCGGGTCCACGCCGTCCACTGGAGCGCCTGGAGGACGGCGGCTATCGCATCACCGACCCTGACGTCGGCCACAGCCGGTGCTTCGCTCCCGTCGAAGACGGCGTTGCTCCACTGACCCGGATGACCGACCGCAATCAGCACACCATCGACATCGACCGCGACAGCGACGGCACCCCGCTCGCGATCCGCCACAGCGGCGGCTACCACCTCACCCTGACCGTCGAAAACGAACGAATCACCGTCCTGAGCCTCGCAGGTGCCGCCGACGACGGCTCGGACACTGTCATCAAGCGGTACGGATACACCGACGGAAATCTCACCGAGGTGGTGAACTCATCCGGTCTGCCCCTGCGGTTCACCTATGACGAGCGGCTGCGGGTCACCTCGTGGACCGACACGAACAACCGTCGCTACGGATACAGCTACGACGAGCAGGACCGGTGTGTCGCCGAAGGTGGCGAAGCTGGGCACATCACCATCACGCTCACCTACGACGGCACCGATCCCGCTTGGCCCAACTGTCGCATCACCACTCTCACCACCTCCGACGGCGACGTGTCGCGATTCGTCATCAACGACGACTGCCAAGTGGTCGCCGAAATAGACCCCTTGGGCGGAGTCACCCGCACGGTCTACGACGCCCACCACCACATCGTCTCCGTGACGGACCAGTGTGGTCACACCATACGCTTCGCCCACAACGAGAACGGCAGGCCCACGGAGGTGTGCCGTGCCGATGGCGCCGTACTCCGTTTCGCCTATGCCGCCGATGGCCTGCCCGTGGCCCTCAGCGGACCCGACGGCCGGACTTGGCACCGGGCGTACGACGACCGAGGCAATTGTGTGGCGATGACGAACCCCCGGGGGGCGACAACACGGTTCGGCTACGACGCCGCGGGCCACCTCACCGAGGTGACCGATGCTCTGGGCCACACACGGTCGGTGCGGTGCGACCCGGCAGGACTTCCGGTGTCGACGACCGACCCGCTCGGTGCCACCACCTCCTGGGAACGTGACGCCTTCGGGCGCATCGTCACGTACACCGACCCCCTCGGACATGCCACGCGCCTGGACTGGACGGTCGAAGGCCAACTGGTGTCGCGCACCCTCCCCGACGGCACGACCGAACGGTGGGAGTACGACGGCGAAGGGAACTGCACCAGTCACACGACGCCGAAGGGTGCCGTAACCCGGTTCGAGTACACGCACTTCGACCTCCAGTCCGCTCGAATCGGACCGGACGGCGCGCGGTACGAGTTCACCCACGACCACAGCCTGCGGCTCTCTCAAGTCACCAACCCACAGGGCCTGACGTGGACTTACCGACACGACGCCGCCGGGCGGCTCATCTCGGAGACCGACTTCGACGGCCGTGAGGTGGTGTACACCCACGACGCCGTGGGCCGTCTCGCCTCTCGGACCGACACGCTCGGGCGCACGGTCCATTACGCACACGACGCCGTCGGCAACCTCATCCGCAAGTGGAGCCATGATCGCGTCACGGACTTCACCTACGACCTCGACCGGCAACTGACCGGTGCCACCGGACCCGACGGCACCGTCAGCCTGTACCGCGACGGGTCCGGGCTGCTCACGCGTGAGACCGTCGACGGTCGCCACATGCTGTATCAGCACGATGTACTGGGACGCCTCGTCAGTCGCACCACCCCAGCGGGAGCGGTGACCAACTGGACGTATGACGCGGCCGGAAACCGTACGGAGCTGAACGCGTCAGGTCGCACGGTCCGGTTCGACCACGACTGGTCCGGCCGGGAGTCCGTCCGCCGCTTCGGCAACGACGTGGCGCTGTCACACACCTTCGACGCCGTCGGGCGTCTGAGCACCCAGTCCTTGGAAACGACCGACCGGCGTGTCCAGCACCGCGCCTACTCCTACGAGGACGACGGCAATCTCATCGGCATCGAGGACCAGGTCACCGGTGGGCGAAGGTTCGACCTGGACGTGGCGAGCCGAGTCACCGCCGTCCGCGCCGACGGCTGGGAAGAGCGCTACGCCTATGACGAAGCGGGCAATCAGACCTCGGCGTCCTGGCCGGGCGAGCGCGTCGGCGAAGGCTCCACCGGCTCGCGGGCCTACAGCGGAACTCGCGTCGTCCGCGCGGGCCATACTCGTTACGAATACGACGCCCTGGGTCGCACCGTTCTCCGGCAGAAGACCCGCCTCTCCCGCAAACCGGACACGTGGCGCTACGAATGGGGCGCTGAGGACCGTCTGACGTCCGTCGTCACACCGGACGGTACGGTGTGGCGCTACCGCTACGATCCTCTCGGCCGCCGCAGCGCCAAGGAGCGACTGGCCGCGGACGGCGAGACGGTCGTCGAGCGGATCGAATTCGCCTGGGACGGCACGACTCTGTGCGAACAGACGACGAGAGCACGCTCCCTGGCACATCAGGTGACGATCACCTGGGACCACGACGGATTGCACCCGATCACGCAGACGGAGCGGGTCAACGCCACGCGGGCACCGCAGGACGAGGTCGACTCACGATTCTTCGCCATCGTCACCGACCTGGTCGGCACTCCGACAGAACTCGTGGATGAGAACGGCGGCATAGCCTGGCGGACACGCTCCACCCTCTGGGGCGCCACGTCCTGGAATGCCGATGCCACGGCCTACACTCCCATCCGCTTCCCCGGCCAGTACTTCGATCCTGAGACCGGCCTGCACTACAACTACTTCAGGTACTACGACCCCGAGACGAGTCACTACCTCACCCCCGACCCGCTCGGCCTCGCCCCCGCGCCCAATCCGACCGCCTACGTCCACAACCCCCACGCCGGAGTGGACCCGCTCGGCCTGTCGCCCTACTACAGCGAGATCGCGGCCAACGGCCAGAGAGGACCCGCGTACGCCGAGGTGTCACCCAAGACCCTGGACGATGCCGCCAACGGGCTCATCGGCAGCGAGCCGGGACGCGGGCGCCGTTACGCCCCGGCCGGCTTCGTCGCCAACACCAACCACTCACGCGGGCATCTGATCGGAAAGCAGTTCGGCGGGGACGGCAGAGACATGCGGAACATCGTCACCCAGGACAAGGTGCAGAACAACGACGTGATCAGCAAGGCCGAAGGGAAGATCGCCGACCACGTGAGAGCCAGCCAGAACACCGTCATCATGAGCGTGACACCCGAATACGCGAACGGCGGGGACATCCCCAGCCACATCCTCATCGAAGCCGCGGACGATTACGGCTGGTCGTTCAGGGACCGAATTCCCAATATGTAGCGCACCGTCTCCCCGCGTACCGCCGCCCAGGACCCCCACCCCGAGGAACCTCATGCCCGACATCTCTCCCGTAGACCTCATCCTGCTCGCCGACGAGGAGGGCAACAGCGTCCGCGTCACCGTGTCGGGGCGCTACCCGGGGCAGGACGACATGCTCTCGGCCGAGATCGTCGTCGAAACGCCCTTCGTGCGCGGACGACTCGACCTGGCTCTCTGGACCTCTCGGCTGGAGCAGTGGCGGCGCGTCCTGGACCGTCTCGAAGCCGGCGAGGACGCCGGGTGGATGACCGCGGAGAGCGGGCCCACCCTGTCCGTCGCGCTCACAGGCGAGCGCGACTGCCCAGAGGTGGTCGTCGAAGACACCACGACCTCCATGGTGACCGTCCGGGTGCCCGTCGATCTGCCGGATGACTGGCTCGCGCGCCACAGGGAGCGGCTCGACGGCCTGCTCAGCGCGTGGGGGCCCATGGCGGGCTGAAGGGGGCCCGTACCTTCCCACCATTCCGCAACCTCGTAGGAACACACCGTAGTCACCACCCCCGCAGCCGCCTACGGTGTGCCCGTGCAATCGAGCCAACCGCCGCACCACCCTCAAGGGCAGCCCGCGCCCCGGCAGCCCTCGTCCGGGCAGCCCACGCCCCCCTTCAACTTTCCCGCCGCCCGGCGCCTGCGGGAGGCGCTCGGGATGGCGCACGGGCATGTCGCGTACGGGATGCAGGCCAGCTACGGGCTGACCTACGTCACCGCCGACACCATCGCCGCCTGGGAGCGGGGGCTCGCCGCGCCGACCTCCGCCGAGCTCACCGCGCTGGCCGCCACCCTGTGGTGCTCGCCCGGGGACCTCATGGGCGCCGCCCGGACCCTGCGCGAGCACCGGCTCGCCCGCGGGCTCGCCCCGGAGGACGTGGCCCGCGCGGCCGGCGTGGAGATCCAGGCCTACCTCCGCATGGAGGAGACCAGCACCTGGCGCGGCAACGAACGGCAGTCCGCCGCCCTCGCCCGTGCCCTCGACCTCTCCCCCGCCGACTTCGTCACCGTCACCGGACGGGCGGAGCAGCTCACCGAGCTGCTCCGCAGCGCCGTCACCACCCGCTGGCAGGGGTACGTGCGGCCCGTCAGCAAGCTGCTGCCCGTGGAGAAGAAGCACGTCGAGGACGTGCTGCGGCAGATGCACGACGACTACCAGTCCCGGATGACCCGCACCCTCAGCTGGGGCGGCGGTGCCGGTTCGGACGCGTCCGGTGAGGCCGGGCGGGACTACCTGGAGCGGGTCCTCGAACACTTCTGGGGGTTGGTGCGCGGCGGCCGGGGGTGAGCCGGGGCCAGGACCCTAGAAGACCGACTCCGCCTCGTCCATCCGGTCCTTCGGCACCGTCTTCAGCTCCGTGACCGCCTCCGCCAGCGGCACCATCGTGATGTCCGTGCCGCGCAGCGCCGTCATGTTGCCGTACTCGCCGCGGTGCACCGCCTCCACCGCGTGCCAGCCGAAGCGGGTCGCGAGGACGCGGTCGTACGCCGTGGGGGTGCCGCCGCGCTGGACGTGGCCGAGGATGACCGGCTTGGCCTCCTTGCCGAGGCGGGCCTCCAGCTCGTACGCGAGGGCCGTGCCGATGCCCTGGAAGCGCTCGTGACCGAACTGGTCGATCGCGCCCTTGCCGTAGTTCATCGTGCCGTCCAGCGGGTGCGCGCCCTCGGCGACGCAGATCACCGCGAACTTCTTGCCGCGCGAGAAGCGCTCCTCGACCAGCGCGATCAGGTCGGCGGGGTCGAAGGGGCGCTCCGGCAGGCAGATGCCGTGCGCGCCGCCCGCCATGCCGGACTCCAGGGCGATCCAGCCCGCGTGGCGGCCCATGACCTCGACGACCATCACGCGCTGGTGGGACTCCGCGGTCGTCTTCAGGCGGTCCATCGCCTCCGTCGCCACGCCGACGGCCGTGTCGAAGCCGAAGGTGCGGTCCGTGGAGGAGATGTCGTTGTCGATGGTCTTGGGGACGCCGACGACCGGCACGCCCGCGTCGGAGAGCATGCGCGCGGCCGTCAGGGTGCCCTCGCCGCCGATCGGGATCAGCGCGTCGAAGCCGCTGCGCTCGATCAGCTCCTTGGCGTTGTCGCAGGCCGCGCGGAAGCGGGCGCGCTCCAGGCGGGAGGAGCCGAGGATGGTGCCGCCGCGGGCCAGGATGCCGCTGACCGCGTTCAGGTCGAGGGCGCGGTAGCGCCCGTCGAGCAGGCCCGCGTAGCCGTCCTCGAAGCCGATGACCTCGTCGCCGTAGTGCGTCACGGCGCGGTGCACGACCGACCGGATCACTGCGTTGAGGCCGGGGCAGTCGCCGCCCGCGGTGAGAATTCCGATACGCATCGCGCTGTGTCTCCTGCTCGCTGCTGGTACTTGTGAGCCGGTCCGATTGTTCCACGGCCGCACCGGGGTCGCCGCTCACGGATGTGCGACGGATGCCCGTGCGAAGGGTGGGAAGGGACCTTGGTACCGCCCGTGCGGGGCCTTTCGTCCGGCGGGCGGCTTAACCAGCCGCAGAGGTATTGTCAAGAGGGCACAGCCACGATATCGGGTTATTTGTCCGCCTCGTCAGGCACCCGGCAGCCGGGCTCAGGCGGCCGTGCCGACGGCGGTGGACAGCGGAGAGAGCGAAGAAGGGGAGAGCACGCGTGACGCGCAGCGTGTACGTGACCGGGATCGACCGGGGCGACGGTCGCCAGGTCGTCGAACTGGGAGTCATGGAGCTCCTCACCCGTCGGGTCGACCGGGTCGGTGTCTTCCGGCCGCTCGTCCACGACGGCCCCGACCGCCTCTTCGACCTGTTGCGGGCCCGCTACCGGCTCGCGCAGGACGCCGCGTCCGTGTACGGCATGGGTTACCACGAGGCGTCGGCGCTCCAGGCCGAACAGGGCACCGACGAACTGGTCTCGCGTCTCGTCGACCGGTTCCACCGGGTCGCGAGGGATTATGAAGTCGTTCTCGTGCTCGGCACGGATTTCGCGGACACCCAACTGCCCGACGAGCTCGCGCTGAACGCCCGGCTCGCCAACGAGTTCGGCGCCTCCGTCCTCCCCGTGGTCGGCGGCAGGAAGCAGACCGCCGACTCGGTGCGCGCCGAGACGCGGAACGCCTACCGCGCGTACGACTCGCTCGGCTGCGACGTCCTCGCGATGATCACCAACCGGGTGGCCCCGGCCGACCGCGACGAGATCCACGAGCTGCTCGCCCCCGATCTGCCCGTGCCCGCCTACGTGCTGCCGGACGAGCCCGCGCTCTCCGCGCCGACGGTCGCGCAGATCACCCACGCGCTGGACGGCCGGGTGCTGCTCGGCGACGACTCCGGGCTCGCCCGTGACGCGCTCGACTTCGTCTTCGGCGGCGCCATGCTGCCCACGTTCCTGAACGCCCTGACCCCGGGCTGCCTCGTCGTCACCCCCGGCGACCGCGCCGACCTGGTGGTGGGCTCGCTGGCCGCGCACAGCGCCGGTACGCCGCCCATCGCGGGCGTGGTGCTGACCCTGGACGAGCAGCCGGGCCCGGAGATCCTCACCCTCGCCGACCGCCTCGCGCCCGGCACCCCGGTCGTCGCGGTCTCCGGCGGCTCCTTCCCGACCGCCGCCGAGCTCTTCGCCCTGGAGGGCAAGCTGAACGCGGCCACGCCCCGCAAGGCGGAGACCGCGCTCGGCCTCTTCGAGCGGTACGTCGACACCGCGGGCCTCATGGGGCGCGTCTCGGCGCCGAGCAGCGACCGCCTCACGCCGATGATGTTCGAGCACAAGCTCCTGGAGCAGGCCCGCTCCGACCGGCGGCGCGTCGTGCTGCCCGAGGGCACCGAGGAGCGGGTGCTGCGCGCGGCCGACGTGCTGCTGCGCCGCGGTGTCTGCGACCTCACCCTGCTCGGGCCGGTCGAGCAGATCCGCAAGAAGGCCGCGGACCTCGGCGTGGACCTCGCCGACACCGAGCTCACCGACCCGCAGACCTCCGAGCTGCGGGACCGTTTCGCCGCCAAGTACGCCGAGCTGCGCGCCCACAAGGGCGTGACCGTCGAGCTCGCGTACGACGTGGTGGCGGACGTGAACTACTTCGGCACGCTGATGGTCCAGGAGGGCCTCGCCGACGGCATGGTCTCGGGCTCCGTGCACTCCACGGCCGCGACCATCCGGCCCGCCTTCGAGATCATCAAGACCAAGCCGGAGGCGTCGATCGTCTCCTCGGTCTTCTTCATGTGCCTGGCCGACAAGGTGCTCGTGTACGGCGACTGCGCGGTGAACCCGGACCCGAACGCGGTGCAGCTCGCGGACATCGCCGTCCAGGCGGCCGCCACCGCCCGGCAGTTCGGGGTCGAGCCGCGGATCGCGATGCTCTCGTACTCGACCGGTACGTCGGGTTCGGGCGCCGACGTCGACAAGGTCCGTGAGGCCACCGAGCTGGTGCGGGAGCAGCGCGGCGACCTCAAGATCGAGGGGCCGATCCAGTACGACGCCGCCGTGGAGCCGTCGGTCGCGGCCACCAAGCTGCCGGGCTCCGACGTCGCGGGGCAGGCCAGCGTGCTGATCTTCCCGGACCTGAACACCGGCAACAACACCTACAAGGCCGTGCAGCGTTCGGCCGGCGCGATCGCCGTCGGCCCGGTCCTGCAGGGCCTGCGCAAGCCGGTCAACGACCTGTCCCGGGGCGCGCTCGTCCAGGACATCGTCAACACCGTCGCCATCACGGCGATCCAGGCCCAGGCCGGGTCCCAGGACTCGGCCCAGGCTCCCACCCCGTAACCCCGGCAACCCCCCACAGAAAGCGCTCTTCAGTGACCGCCACTCGCGTACTCGTCCTCAACTCCGGCTCCTCGTCGGTGAAGTACCAGCTGCTCGACATGCGCGACAGCTCGCGCCTCGCCGTCGGGCTGGTCGAGCGGATCGGCGAGGAGACCTCGCGGCTCAAGCACACCCCGCTGGCCGGCGGCGGCGCCCGGGCCCGTGAGCGCGAGGAGCCCATGGCCGACCACCAGGCGGCCCTCAAGGCCGTCGCCCAGGAGCTCGCCGCCGACGGGCTCGGCCTCGACTCCCCCGAACTGGCCGCGATCGGCCACCGGGTGGTGCACGGCGGCCTGAAGTTCACCGCGCCGACCGTGATCACCGACGAGGTGCTCGCGGAGATCGAGCGGCTCGTGCCGGTGGCCCCGCTGCACAACCCGGCCAACCTCACCGGCATCCGCACCGCTCAGGCGCTCCGCCCCGACCTGCCCCAGGTCGCGGTCTTCGACACCGCGTTCCACACGACGATGCCGGAGTCCGCCGCGCGCTACGCCATCGACGTGCGCACGGCCGACGAGCACCGGGTGCGGCGCTACGGCTTCCACGGCACGTCCCACGCGTACGTCTCGCGGCGCACGGCGAAGCTGCTCGGCAAGGCGCCCGAGGACGTCAACGTCATCGTGCTGCACCTGGGCAACGGCGCCTCGGCGAGCGCGGTGCGCGGCGGCAAGTGCGTGGACACCTCGATGGGGCTCACGCCACTGGAGGGGCTCGTGATGGGCACCCGCTCCGGTGACCTGGATCCGGCGGTCATCTTCCATCTGGCGCGGGTCGGCAAAATGTCGGTCGACGAGATCGACGTGCTGCTCAACAAGAAGAGCGGGCTGATCGGACTCTGCGGTGACAACGACATGCGGGAGATCAGGCGCCGGGTGGACGAGGGCGACGAAGAGGCCGCTCTCGCGTTCGACATTTACGTGCATCGCCTGAAGAAGTACATCGGCGCCTATTACGCGGTGCTCGGCCGTGTCGACGCCGTCGCATTCACCGCGGGCGTCGGCGAGAACGCCGCCCCGGTGCGCGAGGCGGCCGTGGCGGGCCTGGAGGAGCTGGGCCTCGCGGTCGACGGTGCGCTCAATTCCGTACGTTCCGACGAAGCACGGTTGATTTCGCCGGAGTACGCGCGCGTTGCCGTGGCCGTGGTGCCGACGGACGAAGAATTGGAGATCGCCGCCCAGACGTACGCATTGGTCGCCGACCGCAACGCCTGAGCGGACATCCGCCCATTTGTATATTCCACCAGACGGAATATTCCGTAGCGAAACAAACCGATAGGATCGCCCCATGCGCCGTTCCAAAATCGTCTGCACGCTGGGCCCCGCCGTCGACTCCGAAGAGCAGCTCGTCTCGCTGATCGAGGCCGGCATGAACGTGGCCCGATTCAACTTCAGCCACGGCACGCACGCCGAGCACCAGGGGCGGTACGACCGCGTCCGTGCGGCCGCCGCGAAGACCGGCCGTGCCATCGGCGTCCTCGCCGACCTGCAGGGCCCCAAGATCCGTCTGGAGACCTTCGCCGAGGGACCCGTCGAGCTGGTGCGCGGTGACGAGTTCACCATCACCACCGAGGACGTGCCCGGCGACAAGTCGATCTGCGGCACGACCTACAAGGGTCTGCCCGGCGACGTCTCCAAGGGCGACCAGGTCCTGATCAACGACGGCAACGTCGAGCTGCGCGTCGTCGAGGTGGACGGCCCGCGCGTGAAGACGATCGTCGTCGAGGGCGGTGTCATCTCCGACCACAAGGGCATCAACCTGCCCGGCGCGGCCGTGAACGTGCCCGCGCTCTCCGAGAAGGACATCGAGGACCTCCGCTTCGCCCTGAAGATGGGCTGCGACATGGTCGCCCTGTCCTTCGTGCGCGACGCGGGCGACATCAAGGACGTCCACAAGGTGATGGACGAGGAGGGCCGCCGGGTCCCCGTCATCGCCAAGGTGGAGAAGCCGCAGGCCGTCGCCAACATGGAGGGCGTCGTCGCGGCCTTCGACGCCGTCATGGTCGCCCGTGGCGACCTGGCCGTCGAGTACCCGCTCGAGAAGGTCCCGATGGTGCAGAAGCGCCTCGTGGAGATGTGCCGCCGCAACGCCAAGCCGGTGATCGTCGCGACCCAGATGATGGAGTCGATGATCACCAACTCGCGCCCCACGCGCGCCGAGGCGTCCGACGTCGCCAACGCGATCCTGGACGGCGCGGACGCGGTCATGCTGTCGGCCGAGTCGAGCGTCGGCGCGTACCCGATCGAGACCGTCAAGACGATGTCGAAGATCGTGCAGGCCGCCGAGGGCGAGCTGCTCTCCAAGGGCCTGCAGCCGCTGGTGCCCGGCAAGAAGCCGCGTACGCAGGGTGGTTCGGTGGCCCGTGCCGCGTGCGAGATCGCGGACTTCCTGGGCGGCGAGGCGCTGATCGCCTTCACGCAGTCCGGTGACACGGCCCGCCGTCTCTCCCGCTACCGCGCGGCCCAGCCGATCCTCGCCTTCACCACGGACGAGTCGACCCGCAACCAGCTCACCCTGAGCTGGGGCGTGGACACCTACGTCGTCCCGCACGTGGACAACACCGACGCGATGGTCGAGCTCGTCGACGCCGAGCTGATCAAGCTCAACCGCTTCAACGACGGCGACACGGTCGTCATCACCGCCGGCTCGCCCCCCGGCGTCCCCGGCACCACCAACATGGTCCGGGTGCACCACCTGGGCGGCGTCGGGCGGGACTGATCCCACCCCTTCCCGCCACGTACGACACCGAGGGCGCCCCCTGTGCAAGGGGGCGCCCTCGGTGCTTGTCGCGGTCCCGGCGGGATCGTGCGCGGTTCAGTCGGTGATCGACTGGTGCAGGCCGGGGATCGTCAGGTTCCCGCCGAACTGGCCCGCCTGCTTCACCTTCACGTCGGTGAAGTAGATCAGCGGGATGTTCAGCGGCGGCGGGTGCTCGGGGTCGAAGGTGATCGGGATCAGACCGAACAGCTTGCCCGAGATCGACTCGGTGTACATCGTGGTCTCCCCGTCCCGGATGGTGGACGTGGAGCCCTTGGCGGCCTCGACGTGGTACTTCTTGCCGCCCGGTCCCTCGACGATCTGGTGCAGGTCGCCGATGTCGGTGTTCTGGACGACGTACTTCAGGGCCTGCTTGCTCTGTCCGTTCGGCATCGTCAGGTTCACGACGCCCTGGTAGTCGGCGCCCTTGAGCGTGAGCGAGCTGGCTTCCAGGTTCCACGGCTGGTTCGGGATCGGCGCGGGCGTCTGCTCGGCCTTTCCGTCGACCTTCTTCTCGACGACGCACGGGAACGGCTTCTTGCCGTTCTCGTCCGGTGCCATCGGGTCCGCGGCCTTGTCCTTCGCCTCCTCGGCGGCCTTGTCGAGCTGGTCCTGGAGCTTGTCGGCCTCGTCGCCGGCCTTGTCCGCGCCGTCCTTGACGCCGTCACCGACCTTGTCGAGGGCGTCCCCGACGGGCTTAGTGACCTTGTCGGTGGTGTCCTTGAGCGGGTTCTCGTCGTCGTCCGCGCTCTTGCCGTCCGCGGCCTTGTCGTCCCCGGCCTTGTCGTCCGCCGTCTTGTCGCCGGCGGGCGCCTCGGAGCCGGTCTTCGCCGAGTCGGACGGGGCCGGGTCCGGGGTCCCGGACTCCTTCTTGTCCTTGTCGGGCGTGAAGACGTCCTTGAGGGCCTCGCCGACGCCCAGCGGGTCCCAGGGGTTCTTGGTCTCGGTGGGCTCGGGGGTCTTCCCGGACTCCTCCGCGCCGTCCTTGTCGCCGGTGGACGGGGTGGTGGTGCCGGTCTTGTCCTCCGGGTCGGCCCGGTCGCCGGAGGAGGGCTCGGTCGACGGCGTCGGCTTGCCGGCGTCGTCCTTCTTCGCCTCGTCCTCGTCCGCCGCCCGCTTCTCGGCCTTCTCGGCGTCCTCGGCCTTCTTGGCGTCCTCGGCCTTCGCGGCGTCCTTGGCGTCCTTCTCGGCCGCCGCTTCCCTCGCCTTGGCCGCGGCGTCCTTCTCCGCGTCCTTCTCGGCGTCCTTGTCCGGTGCCGTGACGCACGGCCCGTCCTGGAAGGGGTTGTCCGGGACACCCGGCTTCGCCTGCGCCAGCGTGGGGGTCAGCCCCATGCCCATGAGTACGGCGGTGGGCATCGCGGCGATGGCGATCGCCTTGCCCGCGGGTACCTGCAGCCGGGTCAGCAGCGGCTTCCTGGGTGCCGCGTGGCGCGGCCCGGTTCTCGCACGGGGCTCTCCCGCGAAGCCCTCGTGGTGCACCTCGTCAGCCGGCACGGTGCCTCCCGTTCGTCCCGTTCGTCGGGCTCGTTCCTGACAGATCGTCCTGTTCGCCGCTCACCCCACCCGCGCCGGCCGCGGCGGTGGGCCCGGGGACCCCGTCGGTGCCGTCGGACGCTCCGGTCGTACGTCCCTTCGCGGGCTCACCGGCGGGCTTCGCGTGCGCCCAGGAGACGCCGAGGGCGCCGCCGATCAGGGCGAGCAGGAAACCGATGACGAAGCCACCGAAGTTGGAGACCACCAGGGAGACCAGGGCGAGCAGAATCGCCGCGACACCCGCGAAGACCCGGGAGTGCGGCTGGAACCACATGGTCAGGCCGAGCACGACCAACAGCACACCGATGATCAGCGATCCGGCACCGGCAGTGGTCGCCATCCGGATCGTCATCGTGCCGAGCGTGAGGTTCGCGTACGGGAAATACATGATCGGGATGCCGCCGAGAAGTGTCAGCAGACCACCCCAGAACGGGCGCTGACCGCGCCACCCTCGGAAACGAAGGCGCATCCGGCCGAGCTTGTCGCCCAGTCCCACTTGCGCTTCGGCGCTCATGTCGTACAGCTCCTCGGGAATGGCGTTGGTTCTGTGTGTCGTGCGGATTCGGGCACGGGGACGGCTTTCGTCAGGTGCCGTCGCGCCCCCGCGCCCGGCCGTTCTCATCGCACGGAGTGCGCACCGGGCCGCCTGATGCGACCCGCTAGGGCATCAACTGCCCTAGTAGCACTCGTGCTTGCCCTTCTTGACCGACATGCCGAGGCCAGAGAGCTTGAAGGTACCGGCGGTGGTCGCCCACGCACGCTGCTTGACATCGGTGAACTTCACCGACTCCGCCTGCTGCGCGAACGAGTCCGGGGCGTACTTGTCGCCCTTCGCCGGACCAGGGCCCTTGGTGGTCTGGTCGACCGAGACGCCGATGTCGACCTTGTGGAAGGTCGCATTGGCCTTCAGGTCGTCGGCGTCGATGTACAGCTTCTTGGCCTGTACCTTCGGACCGCCCTCGCCACCGGCCTTGAGGGTCATCGACACATCGCCGAAGACCGGGACCGGCACGACCACCGACTGGCAGAGATTGGTGATCGTCGCCGATTCGAGACCGACGACGGCGACCGGGTGGTGACCCGACTTGCCGCTGTCCAGGGCTCCGTACTGGACGAACCCCTTACCGTTGAGCTCCTTGGCCGTCACCTTGAACTGCTGGCCGGACACACTGAACGATGCCGCGAGCGCACCCTGGGACAGGGCGACGCCTATCGCGGCAGTCGCCGCGACGCTCGGCACCATGACCACGGCGAACCGCTTCCATCTGGTTCCGCCACGAGCCACGGACTCCATGACTTTCCTCCTTCTCGGACGTACATCTCCGGCCCTGACTGCTCCCTTTCGGGCGGCTCAGCCGGGCAGGGATGGGAGAAGTGCTACGTCCTCGGGAAGGAGAGCGCCCGCATCGGAGGCGCGCAACCGCACCACACATCACCGGCGATCACCCCCGAGCGACAACCACTGGTCGCGCCTGACGCATCACGCACAACCTCGCGGACAGGCCCTGCCGGGACCGGCAGAGACCCCCCTGTCCAAGACCGGCGACGGCGTCACCGGCCTGCTCGGTGGGGACCCAGAAGGCCCGCTCCCGACTGGCTTTCGGGCTGCGGGTCATCGGACCGAGCGTCGCCGATCGTGGTGCATTCTCGGCCCCCGCACAAGGGGGTTCGTTACTGGCTAGTAACGGCCGGATAACCGAAGCGCGACCGCGCGGTATCGATCGGCCACGGACGGTGGCTCAATCGGCAGGAGCAGAACGGGACATGAGGGGGTGAAAGCACCTAGAAGGAAGCCGTTCTCTTACTGCGAGTAACAGTGGCCGCGTTTACCAAGTTTTGGCAAAACGCGGCCACTGTTGCGTCCTGGGAGCAGACTTTTCACTCCGGCATCACAAGCCCCGGTGTTTAGGGACTGGTCAGCCGACGGCGGGCGGACGGACCCGGCCAAGGGTTCGACATGCGATCAGAAGAGCACCCGGGCGAGCTTGGTGCGGGCCGCCGTGACGCGCGGGTCCTCGGCGCCGACCACCTCGAAGAGTTCGAGCAGGCGCACCCGCGCGGCGTCCCGGTCGTCGCCGGCCGAGCGCGCCACGGTGTCGATGAGCCGCCCGAAGGCGTCCTCGACGTGGCCGCCCACCAGATCCAGGTCGGCGGCGGCGATCTGCGCCGGCACGTCGGCGGGCCGGTCGGCGGCGTCCTTGCGGACGGCCTGCGCGTCCAGGCCCTGGACCCGGCGGAGCAGTTCGGCCTGGGCGAGGCCGAGCTTGGCCTCGGTGTTGGCGGGATCGTCGCTGAGCACGTTCTTGTACGCCTGGACGGCGCCGGCGAGATCGCCCGCGTCCAGCGCCTGGACGGCCGCTTCGAGGAGCGCGTCGTACGGGCCCGCGGGCACCTCGGCCGGGGCCTCCTGGCCCCGGGCGTCGGCGTCGACCACCAGGCCGGTCAGTCCGAAGCGCTCCTCGCTGACCTGGATGAGCTGGTCCAGGGTCTGGCGGATCTGCGCCTCGGGTGCGGCGCCCTGGAAGAGGGGCAGGGCCTGTCCGGCCACCACCGCGAAGACAGCCGGGATCCCCTGGACCCCGAACTGCTGCATCAGCATCTGATTCGCGTCGACATCGATCTTGGCAAGGAGGAAACGGCCGTTGTATTCCTGCGTGAGCCGCTCGAGGAGGGGGCTCAGCTGCTTGCACGGCTCGCACCACTCGGCCCAGAAGTCGATGACGACCGGGACCTCGGTGGAGCGCTGGAGGACCTCGCGCTCGAAGCCCGCCTCGTCGACATCGATGACGAGGGAGGCCGGGGAGATCGCGGCGCCGGCCGCGCCCCCGCCCTGCCGGGCCGCTTCGGCGCGCGCCTGCTCCGCCTTCGCCTTGGCCTCCTGGGCCGCCTTCACCGCGGCGAGGTCGACGACTCCGCTCATGGACATGTTCCGTGGCTGCATGAGTACATCCTCCCCCAACCCGTGCGGGAACTGCGCCCGTCCGTGACCCCCCGCCGGATTGCGGGGTCGTCGGGGGCACGCTTCAAGGTCCCGAGGAGGACCGTCGGTTGGCGCGGGGTCCCCACCCCGGGCCGGTGGTCGTGCTGTGCGTGATCGTGCTGTGGTCGTCTCTCGTGGCGGTCGTCGGCGCCGCGGGGGTGTCCGCCGTCGTGTGCGACGTTCACCGCGGTCATCAACTTTCGCTACGGGTCGTAGCGTAACTGTCCCCTCCGGAGCGCGGAACGGCGCCTTCGGTGATCTCGCTCACTCCGCACCCCGGATCGCTCCGTACTGGCCGGTATGGTCGCGGGCATGCAGAGCCGCACCCCTCCTCCCACCCGCACCGGCGGCCGTCCGCGCAGCGCGACGGCCGACGCCGCGATCCTGGAGGCGACCCGGCAGGGCCTCGTCGAGCTCGGCTGGTCCAAGCTGACGCTCGGCGCCGTCGCGACGCGGGCGGGCGTCGCCAAGACGACCCTGTACCGGCGCTGGGCGGGCAAGAGCGAGCTGGTCGTGGACGCGGTGGCGGAACTCTTCGACGAGCTGGAGCTGCCGGACCGGGGCAGCCTCGCGGCGGACATCGAGGGCGTGGTCCTGCAGTTCGCGGCGCTGCTCGGGCGGCCCGAGACGAAGACGGCGCTGATGGCCGTGGTGGCGGAGTCGACGACGGACGAGCCGCTGCGGGCCCGCATCCGGGCGTCCATCGTGGACCGCCAGAAACGGCTGGTCCTCGCGGGCCGCAAACGGGCGCAGGAGCGGGGCGAGCTCCCCGCCGAGCCGGACCCCCACTCGGCATCCCGCACGGCGGACCTCATCTTCGACGTGATCGCGGGAGCGGTGGTCCACCGGGCCCTGGTCAGCGGGGAACCGGTGGACGAGGAGTGGGCGCGGCGGTTCACGCTGCTGCTGCTGGGCGGCTTGGCAGCGGCGGCCGCTCAGTCCTGAGCGGGTGACGGAGGCACGGTTCGGCCAGGGGCGCGGGGAACTGCGCGACCAGCCCCCACCGGCCCGCGGAGGACCTCAGACCTGATAGCGCTCAGGAGCGAACAGCCGCAGGTTCTCGGCGACCCAGGCCGACGTGTGCTTGAGCCCCTCCATGAGGGAGACCTCCGGCGTCCAGCCCGCCCACTCCCGCGCCCGGGAGTTGTCCGACAGAAGCCGCTCCACCTCGCTCCCCGAGGGGCGAAGCCGCGCCGGGTCGACGACCACCGACGCCTCCCGGCCGGACGCCGCGATCAGCGCCTGCGCGAGGTCGCCGATCGAGATCTCCCGGCCCACCCCGAGATTCACCGCGTGCCCGAGCGCCCGGTCGGCCACCGCCATCGCCATGAAGCCCCGCGCCGTGTCCGTGACGTACGTGAAGTCACGCGTCGGCGTCAGGGAGCCCAGCTTGATCTCCCGCGCGCCCGCGTGCAGTTGCGCGAGGATCGTGGGGATCACCGCGCGCGCCGACTGCCGCGGCCCGTACGTGTTGAACGGCCGGACCACCGTCACCGGCAGCTCGAAGGCGTGCCAGTGCGACAGCGCCATCATGTCGGCGCCGATCTTCGACGCGGAGTACGGCGACTGCGGCTGCAACGGGTGCGACTCGGCGATCGGCGCCGTCAGGGCGGTCCCGTACACCTCGCTCGTGGACGTGTGGACGAGGCGCCGCACCGAGTGCCGCCTGCACGCCTCCGCGACGTTCTCGGTGCCGACCACGTTCGTCTGCACGTACGCGCCGGGCGAGTCGTACGAGTACGGGATGCCGATCAGCGCGGCCAGGTGGAAGACCGTGTCGCAGCCGTCGACCGCGTCCATGACGCGCCCCGCGTCCCGCACGTCGCCCGCGATCATCTCGACCCGCGGGTCGCCGATGAGGTGGGCGAGGTGCCCCTTCTCCGCGTACGGCTTGTAGTGCACGAAGGCGCGGACCTCGGCGCCCGCGTCGAGCAGCAGGTCGACGAGGGTCGAGCCGATGAAGCCCTCGGCGCCGGTCACGAGGACGGTGCGGTCCCGCCAGTCGAAGGCCGTGGTGGTGCTCGTGGTGCTCATGCGTACTCCAGGTGAGGGGTGGTGTGGGCGAGGTGCAGGACCCGCTCGGCGAGCAGGTCGGCGGCGCGGGCGTGCGGTCCCGGGTCCGCGGCGCCGCTCATCGCGGCGAGCCGTACCGGGTCCGCGAGCAGCGGCCCGAGCAGCCCGGCGAGGCGGTCCGCGGTGGTCTCGGCGTCGGGCAGCAGGAGGCCCGCGCCGGCGTCGGAGAGGACCCGCGCGTTGTGGGTCTGGTGGTCGCCGGGCGCGTGCGGGTAGGGCACCAGGACGGCGGGGACGCCGGTGGCGGCCAGTTCGGCGACGGTCGCCGATCCGGCCCGGCAGACGACGAGGTCGGCGGCGGCGTAGGAGAGGTCCATGCGGTCGAGGTAGGGCACGGCGCGGGCGACGGCGTCGCCGCCCTCCGCGGCGAGCCGGGCGCGCGTCTCGTCCAGGGCCGCCGGTCCTGTCTTGACGAGCAGGTGGACGTCGCTCCGGTGCCGCCAGCGCGCCGCGAGGCCGACCGCGGCCTCGGTGAGGCGGGCCGCGCCGAGGCTGCCGCCGTTGAAGAGGATCAGCCGCGCCCCGGGCGGTACGCCGAGCGCGTGCCGCGCCTCGGTGCGCAGCGCGGCCCGGTCGAGCGCGGCGAGCGGCGCGGCGATCGGCATCCCGGTGGTGTACGCGCGCTCGCCACCCGGCAGATGGGCGCGGCTGCGGTCGAAGGCGACGGCGATGTTCGGGGTGAGCCGGGCCGCGAACCGGTTGGCGCGGCCGGGCACCGCGTTGGACTCGTGGATGAGGCTCGGCAGTCCGGCCATCCGGGCGCCGACGATGACGGGGGCGCTGGGGTAGCCGCCCATGCCGACGGCGACCTGCGCGCCCTGTGCGCGCAGGATGGCGCGGCACTGGGCGCCGGACTTCATCAGCGCGGCGGGCAGCAGGAAGCGGCGGGCGCCGAGCGACGGGTCGAAGGGGATCATGTCGACGGTGTGGAGCCGGTATCCGGCGTCCGGTATCAGCCGGGTCTCCAGGCCCCGCTCGGTGCCGACGAAGGAGATCACCGCGCCGGGCACGGCCCGGCGGAGCGCGTCGGCGAGGGCGAGGCCGGGATAGATGTGTCCACCGGTGCCGCCCGCGCCGATGACGACGGAGAGACCTGCGCGGCCCGCGGCGGCGGCGCGGTCGGAGTGAGTGGTTCGCATGGCAATGGAGCTTCACGCGGGGGTCTAAGAGGGTTTTAAGAGCGGCGTTTGGCACCTTTGGTCCATGAGCTTCGCGAGCGTGACCAGCAAGGGCGGCCCGCCGGGTGCGGGTGAGGGGCCGCGGCACCGGATCCTCGTCGTCGACGACGACCCGGAGGTCCGTGCCGCCGTCGAGGACGCCCTGACGGTCGAGGGCCATCAGGTGCGGGGCGCGGCGGACGGCCACCGGGCGCTGACCGCGGTGGCGCGCTGGCAGCCGGATCTGGTGGTCCTCGACGTGCTGATGCCGGTCATGGACGGCCTCGCGGTCTGCCGCCAGCTGCGCGCCGCGGGCGACCGCACGCCGGTGCTCGTGCTGACCGCGCTGGACTCGGTGAGCGAGCGCGTGGACGGCCTGGACGCCGGTGCCGACGACTATCTGGTCAAGCCGTTCGCGCTGGACGAGCTGGTGGCGCGGGTGCGGGCGCTGCTCCGGCGGGCGACGCCGGAGCGGGCCGCGGACGACGGCGACGAGCTCGCGTACGGCGATCTGGTCCTCGACCCGGCCACGCGCACCGGACGGCGCGGCGGACGCCGGGTGGAGTTCAGCCGCACGGAGGCGGTCCTGCTCGAACTGCTGCTGCGCAACTCCGGCCAGGTCCTTCCGCGCGAGCTGATCCAACAGGCGGTGTGGGGGCGGGACTTCGGCCCGGACTCCAACTCCCTCGCGGTGTACGTGGGTTACTTGCGCCGCAAGCTGGAGTCGGGCGGCGAGCCGCGGCTGGTCCACACGGTGCACGGCGTCGGCTACCGGCTGGGCTCTCCGTGAGCGCGCGGCGCAGGCTGGGCGCGCGCTGGCGGCGGCGCAGGCCGCTGCGGACCAGGCTCGCGGTGATGGCCGCGGCGGCCGTGGCGGTGGTGGCGGTCGGGGTGTGCGCCGCCGCGTTCTTCGTGATCCGCTACAAGCTGTACCAGCAACTCGACCAGAACCTCGCCCAGTCGGCGACGCTCGTCGCCCAGCAGCACCGCTCCGAGGGGCCGGGCGTCCTGACCGGCGAGTGCCGCTTCCTCGGCGCCCCGGCCTGCTCGCAGGTGGTCCCCGCAAACCCGGCGGACGACCCGGCGAAGCCGTTCCTGCTGCCGGTGGCGGGGCCGACGCGCGCGGTCGCCGCCGGGCGACAGGCCCCGTACTACTCGAACTTCACGCTCCCCGGCGGCAAGCCGGGCCGGATGCTCACGACGACGTTCGGCAAGGGCGAGGCGGTGCAGGTCGCGCTGCGCGCGGACATCGCCGAGCGCGGGGTGCGCCAGGCCGCGTCGCTGCTCGCCGCGGTGGGCGGCGCGGGGGTGCTGCTCTCGGCGGCGGGCGGCTACTGGGTCTCGCGGACCGGGCTCGCGCCGATCACCCGTCTCACCGCCACCGCCGAGCGCATCGCGGCCACCCGGGACGCCCGGCACCGCATCGAGCTGCCGCCCGGGCCGCCGGGGCGCGAGGGGCACGAGGACGAGGTCACCCGGCTCGCCGCCACGTTCAACACGATGCTGGCGGAGCTGGAGGAGTCGGTCGCGGCCCGGCGCAGGCTCGTCGCGGACGCCTCGCACGAACTGCGCACCCCGCTCACGGCGTTGCGCACCAACGCCGAACTGCTCGCCAGAGCGGACCGGTTGACCGACGCGCAGCGCGACCGCGCGTCGGGAGCGCTCGGCCGCCAGCTGCGCGAGGTCACCGGTCTGGTCAACGACCTGATCGAACTGGCCAGGGACGAGGAGCCGCGACCGCTGCTCGAGGAGGTGCGGCTCGCCCCGCTGACGGCCCACGCGGTGGACGCGGCGCGCGGCCACTGGCCCGCGGTGCCGTTCGTGCTCCAGGTGGCGCCGCAGGCGGCGGACCTCAGCCTGCCGGGCGTACCGGCCCGCCTGTCCCGCCTGCTCACCAACCTCCTCGACAACGCGGCCAAGTTCAGCCCGCCGGGCACCCCGGTCGAGGTGTCGCTGACCGCCGAGGACCTGACGGTGCGCGACCACGGTCCGGGGATCGCCGAGGAGGACCTGCCGTACGTCTTCGACCGCTTCTACCGCGCGGAGAAGGCCCGCGCCCTGCCGGGTTCGGGCCTGGGTCTCGCGATGGCGCGGCAGATCGCGCACGCGCACGGGGCGGAGCTGACGGCGGAACGGGCGCCGGGCGGGGGCGCGCAGTTCCGGCTGTCCCTGCCGCCGCGATGAGGCGCCGGACGGCCTACTTCTTCGCCCAGGCGCAACTGCCCAGCTGCGCCTTGCCCTTGGCGACGAGCCGGTCGGCCTCGCGGGCGACGAGCACGCGGGTCCTGTCGCCCTTGCAGACGACGGTGCGGTCGCCGTGGCCCGCGAGGTCGACGAGGATCTGGTCCCAGTGGCGGTACTGCACGTCGTGCCCGGAGTCCGCGTAGGTACGCACCCGCTCCTCGCCCGGCAGCGCCTCCTGCCAGGTCTTCAGGGTGGCCGGCGGCACCGTGCTGTCCTTCTTGCCGCCGTAGAGGTAGACGGGGGCGTCGAGCTTCGACAGGTCGGGGCCGGGGCGCCCGCAGTACAGCTTCTGCTCGTGCACCTGGGGCGCGGGGTCGGCCTGCTGGCCGCGCTGGTTGAACGTGCGAGCCCCCTCCTCGTACGCCGTGTCGGCGAACCCGGGGATGGACTTGACGGGGCTGTCGTCGGGGAAGGCCCACCACGTGCGGGGGTCCTTGATCTGGTCCTCGACGGCGGCGGCGAGCTCGTCGTCGGAGAGGCCGCAGTAGGCGGGCTTCGCGCCGTACGGGGGCAGGGCGGCGGCGAGGTGGAGCTGGGAGATCCGGTCGGGGGCCGCCGCGGCGAGCTCGGCGGCGTAGGGGCCGCCGCCGGATATCGCGATCACCGACACGTCGTCGACGCCGAGTCTGTCGAGGACCTGGAGGACGTCCTTGGCGTAGTCGGCCTTGTCCAGGTCCTTGTCGTACGCGGTGTCGCCGAAGCCGTTGCGCTCCACGGAGATGAGGCGCAGGCCCAGGTCCTCGCGGGTGGTGCGGAAGAAGTCGGTCATGTGCGAGGCGCGGGCGCTGGTACCGGTGCCGCCGATGAACAGGACGGGCTTGCCGTCCTTGTTGCCGGTGTCCGAATAGTGCGCGGTGCGCCCGTCGGAGAGCTTCGCGGCGCGCACCTCGGGGCCGAGCGAGTCGAAGGCGTCCTGCACCTTCGGCTCGGGCGGCGGGCTCGCGCTCACCTCGCCGGACCCGCCGATGAGCAGCGCGCCGAGGACGGTGGCGGTGGCGGCTCCGATGGCGATGGCGGCGGTGCGGGCGTGGCCGGACGAGGTCACGGAGTCTCCTGTGGCGGGGGGCGGGGGACGCGGGCTGGCACCTGCCCTGGCCCCTGGGCCCTAAACCTATGAATTCTTGCCGTTCGCCTTAGGGGTGGGGTCACGGTTTTTTTGCGCAGTTCCCCGCGCCCCTGAAACCCGCTGTCGACTGCGGGTGGGTGAGAGTTGCTCGCGCAGTTCCCCGCGCCCCTGAAACCCGCTGTCGACTGCGGGTGGGTGAGAGTTGCTCGCGCAGTTCCCCGCGCCCCTGAAACCCGCTGTCGACTGAACGT
>NZ_JBVIYQ010000005.1:50576-581667 GCF_055592445.1 Streptomyces sp. NPDC041122
ACGCGGGTGGGTGGGGGTTGCTCGCGCAGTTCCCCGCGCCCCTGAGCGCCCCTCCGGGGCGAGCCAGGGCGCCGGTGGGGTCTTTTAAGGGGCGCGGGGAACTGCGCGACGCCCCGCAGGGGCGTTCCCGCCCCGCAGGGGCGGTTGAGGGGCGCGGGGAACTGCGCGAAAAGCCGTCAGAACCCCGGAGGCTCCACGTACACGCCCCACTCGTCCCGGAGGACCCCGCAGATCTCGCCCAGGGTCGCCTCCGCGCGGACCGCCTCCAGCATGGGGGCGATCATGTTGGAGCCGTCCCGCGCGGCCGCCAGCATGGCCGCCAGAGACGCGCGCACCCGCGCCTCGTCCCGCCGCTCCTTGCGCCCCGCGAGATCCCGGACCTGCTCCCGCTCGACCTCGTGGCTGACCCGCAGGATCTCCAGGTCACCGGTGACGGAACCCTCGTGGCAGTTGACGCCGACGACCCGCTTGTCGCCCTTCTCCAGGGACCGCTGGTACTGGAAGGCGGACTCGGCGATCTCGCCGGTGAACCAGCCGTCCTCGATGCCGCGGAGGATGCCCGAGGTGATCGGGCCGATCGGGTGCTGGCCGTCGGGGCAGGCCCGCCGGCCCCGCTCCTTGATCTGCTCGAAGATCTTCTCCGCGTCGGCCTCGATGCGGTCGGTGAGCTGCTCGATGAACCAGGAGCCGCCGAGCGGGTCGGCGACGTTGGCGACGCCGGTCTCCTCCATCAGCACCTGCTGGGTGCGCAGTGCGATCTCGGCGGCCTGCTCGCTGGGCAGCGCGAGGGTCTCGTCGAGGGCGTTGGTGTGCAGGGAGTTGGTGCCGCCCAGCACCGCGGCGAGGGCCTCGACGGCCGTGCGGACCACGTTGTTGTACGGCTGCTGGGCCGTCAGCGAGACACCCGCCGTCTGCGTGTGGAAACGGAGCCACTGCGCCTTGTCGGTCTTCGCCCCGTACACCTCGCGCATCCAGCGGGCCCAGATCCTGCGGGCCGCGCGGAACTTGGCGATCTCCTCGAAGAAGTCGACGTGCGCGTCGAAGAAGAAGGAGAGGCCCGGCGCGAAGACGTCGACGTCCATGCCGCGGGAGAGGCCGAGCTCCACGTAGCCGAAGCCGTCCGCGAGGGTGTACGCGAGCTCCTGCGCGGCCGTCGCCCCGGCCTCGCGGATGTGGTAGCCGGAGACCGAGAGCGGCTTGTACGCGGGGATGTCGCGCGCGCAGTGCTCCATCAGGTCGCCGATGAGGCGCAGATGCGGCTCGGGCTGGAAGAGCCACTCCTTCTGCGCGATGTACTCCTTGAAGATGTCGGTCTGCAGCGTGCCGTTGAGGACGGCGGGGTCGACGCCCTGGCGTTCTGCCGCGACGAGGTACATGCAGAAGACGGGGACGGCGGGACCGCTGATCGTCATCGACGTCGTGACGTCGCCGAGCGGGATGTCCTTGAAGAGGACCTCCATGTCGGCGGCGGAGTCGATGGCGACGCCGCAGTGCCCGACCTCGCCGAGCGAGCGCGGGTCGTCGGAGTCGCGGCCCATGAGGGTCGGCATGTCGAAGGCGACGGAGAGGCCGCCGCCGCCGTTGGCCAGGATCATCTTGTAGCGCTCGTTCGTCTGCTCGGCGTTGCCGAAGCCCGCGAACTGGCGGATGGTCCAGGTCCGGCCGCGGTAGCCGGTGGGATGCAGCCCGCGCGTATAGGGGTACTCGCCGGGCCAGCCGATCCGCTCGAACCCGTCGTAGGTGTCGCCGGGCCGGGGCCCGTAGACGGGGTCGACCGGGTCCCCGGAGAGCGTGGTGAAGTCCGCGTCACGCTTGCGGGCCTTGTCGTAACGGGCCTGCCAGCGGCGGCGGCCCTCCTCGATCGCGTCAGCGTCCATGCCTTCGAATTTACTTGGACGTCCTAGTAAATGTCGATGGCTGACCGCCACGGACCTGTCCGTGGCGGTGCGGCTACGCCTTGGCGGTGACCGGGGTGCCGTCGGCGATGAGCGGCTGCACCTCGCGGACGACCTTGCGCTCGACGAAGAACGCGGCGGTCGGGATCGTGCCGGAGATCAGCACCCACAGAAGCTTGCCGAACGGCCACTTCGCCTTGGAGCCCAGGTCGAAGGCGAAGATCAGGTAGATGATGTACAGCACGCCGTGGATCTGCGACACGACGAGCGTCAGACCCTCGCCCTTGTCGAAGCCGTACTTGAAGATCATGCACGCGCACAGCACGAGCAGCATCACGGCGGTGACGTAGGCCATCACCCGGTAGCGGGTCAGCACGCTGGATTTCATGCCTCCGAGCGTAACCGCCCGTTTTGCGCGATCTTCGCCGACCCCGGCGCTCCTACTGCTCCTCGAAGTCCTCCGCCGCGACCCGCAGCGGCCGGAGCATCGCGAAGATCTCCGCGCACTCCTCCGCGTCGTACACCCCGAGCCCGAAGTCCATCGCCATCAGCTCGCGCGTGGCGGCCTCGACGACCTCGCGGCCCTTCTCGGTGATGGAGGCGAGCGTGCCGCGGCCGTCGTTGGGGTTCGGGCGCTTGTCGACCAGGCCGGACCTGACCAGCCGGTCCACCGTGTTGGTGACCGAGGTCGGGTGCACCATGAGCCGCTCGCCGATCTTCGACATCGGCAGCTCGCCGGCCTTCGAGAAGGTGAGCAGCACCAGCGCCTCGTACCGCGCGAAGGTCAGGCCGTACGGCTTGACGACCGCGTCGACCTCGGCGAGGAGGATCTGGTGCGCGCGCATGATCGAGGTGATCGCGCCCATGGCCGGGACCGATCCCCAGCGCTGCTTCCAGAGCTCGTCGGCGCGGGCGATGGGATCGAAGGGGAGGCTGAGCGGCTTCGGCACGCCATCGACCTTACCCGTCGGTCACATGCTGGTCAGCCCCGTCTCGCAATTCGGGCGTACGTTCCCCTGTGTCCTCCGTACGGCTTGGGGGCCGCTCCCCCGGGCCCCGCGTGCGCCGCACCTCCAGCGCCAGCAGGAGACAGCAGAGGGTGCCGATGGCCCCGGCGCCCGCGACGACCGTGCTCACCGCGCCGAACTCGGCCGCCAGACCCGCGAGCGCCATGCCGACGCCCTGGATCGTCATGAGCCCCGCCGCCTGCACCGTCATCGCGCGCCCGCGCAACTCCTCGGGCACGGCCTCGACGAACCACCGGTCCAGGCCCAAGGTGTACGCCGAACCGGCCCCGGCGAGCGCGAGCGCCGCCAGCGCGGGGACCACGCCGGGCGTGGCCGCGTACACGGTCAGCGGCACCAGCGTGAGCGAGGCCAGCGGCAGGACGATACGGGCCCGCGCCGCGGCGGACAGCACCGAGCCGGCCCAGAGCTCGCCGGCGACCGTGCCCACCGGCAGGGCACACATGAGCAGTCCGACACCGCCGGCTCCGATGCCGATCTCGTCCGCGTAGGGGGCAGCGAGCGCCTCCGGGGCGACCAGGAACATGGGCGGCACCCAGAAGAGCAGCAGCAGGGCCCGCACCCGCCGGTCGCCGAGCACCTGCCGGGCGCCGCCCAGCGAGTACCGCACGAGCGCCCCGCCGCCGCGGGCACGCGCGGGCCGCCGCCGCGTCCCGCACCGCAGCACCAGCGCCGAGAGGACGAACGTGCAGAGCGTGACGACGAGGGCGCCCCTCGGGGACACCAGGGTGAGGAGCACGCCGCCGAGGCCGAACCCGGCCAGGAGCGCGCTCTGCGAGACGATCCGCAGCAGCGAGCGCCCGAGCACGAACAGGTCGCCGTCGCCGAGGATGTCGGTGAGGGTCGCCATCCGGGTGCCGTTGAACACGGGCGCGACGAGGGCGAGGGCGCAGCGCAGCGCGAGCAGCCCGGCGACGGGGGTCGCGGGCAGCGCCATCAGACCCGCGCAGCCGGCGCACACCGCGTCGCACAGGACGAGCACCCGCCGCGGCGGATACCGGTCGGCGATCCCGGCCAGCAGCGCGCCGCCGACCAGGTACGGAAGCATGCCGAGGGCGAAGGTGAGCGCGCTGAGCAGCGGCGATCCGGTCAGTCCGTAGACGAGGACGGTCAGTGCGATCTCGCTGACGACGACGCCGAGCAGCGAGAACGCGTGCGCGACGAAGACGGCGCGGAACTCGGCCACGGCGAGGACGCGGAGGTAGCCGGCGGACCGTGCCGTGGGCGGGGGCGGTTCTGGAGCCATGGCCGCAGCCTCACGCGGGGGCGCGCGCTGCCCTAGAGTTTCGGCCCCGGACGAATCTTCGGCGGCCGGGGACGCGTCGCCGGGAGGCCGGAGGCCAGGGCCGCGTCGGTGCCCGGGGAGGGGTTCGCGTGCCGTTCCATCTGCACTTCGGTCAGGACGACCTGCTGCGCTGCCGGTTCGCGGTGTCACCGCTGTGGGAGACGCAGGAGGCCGTCCGTACCCTCAAGCGCCCCGAGCGCCACGCCTACCACCCGCAGTGGCTGCGCGGGATCCGCGAGGCGAGCCGGGCGATCGACCTCGACGCGCTGTGGCTCCTGATGCCCCGGCGCGGGCATTCCCCGGACTTCCTCGGGCCGCCCCCGATCGGCCCCGCCGCCCGCTTCGAGCAGGAGATCGCGGGCGTCCGCGCGGCCGACCCCGCGGCGGCGGAGGAGGAGATGGCGCGGGCGCTCGCCTGCACCCCGGGCGCCGCCGCCTCGCCGAAGGGCCGGGCCCTGCTGGCCGATCCGGCGAGCGCCGTCCGGGAGCTCGCGGACGCCCTGGAGACCGCCTGGCACACGCTGGTCGAGCCGGTCTGGCCACGGCTGCGCGCGCTCCTGGAGGCCGACGTCGCCCACCACTCGCGGCGGCTCGCCGAGGTCGGCCTCGGCGGTCTGCTGCCCGAGCTGGACCGGCGCCTGTCGTGGGACGCCGGCACGCTCACCGTGGAGTGGCGCGGCGAGCACGTGCGGGATCTGTCGGGGCAGGGTCTCGTGCTGATTCCGAGCGTCTTCTCCTGGCCGGACGTGGTGAGCGGCCACGACCCGCCCTGGCAGCCGACGGTGGCGTATCCGGTGCGGGGCATCGCGGGGCTGTGGGCAGAGCCGGCGACCCGTACGCCCGCCACGCTCGTCCGGCTCCTCGGCCGCGGCCGGGCGGCGGTCCTGACCGCGCTCGCCACCCCGGACACCACATCGGGCCTCGCGGAGCGGCTCGGGCTGGCGCCGTCGTCGGTGTCGGCGCACCTGGCGGCACTGCGGGACGCCGGGCTCCTGGTGTCACGCCGGTACGGGCACCGGGTGATCTACGAGTGCACGCCGCTCGGTACCGCGCTCAGCACCGGGGGCGGTGTGGCACAAGAGCTTGATTAGTCCTTTATGTAACGATTGCCGGGCCGACTGACCGTCACTGTCACCACCGCCCAAGGGGGCTGGATGCACCGGCTGCTCCGCACACTCACCTCACTCGCGGCCCTCACCGCCCTCGGCCTCACGGCGGGCTGCTCCTCGGACTCCGGCTCCGGCACGAAGGAGACATCGGCCGGGCGTGGCCCCGCCTCCGCCTCCGCCGCGGCGCCCGGCACCTTCTGGGTCGACCCCGACAGCGCCGCCGCCCGCCAGGTCGAGCAGTGGGAACAGCAGGGGCGCACCCGGGACGCCGCGGTGCTCCGGCGCATCTCCGAGCAGCCGCTGGCCATCTGGCCGGCCGGCGACGATCCGACGCCCGACATCCAGGAGGCGACCCGGGGCGCGGCGAGGGACGGCCGCACCGCAGTGCTCGTCGCGTACAACATCCCGCACCGGGACTGCGGGCAGCACTCCGCGGGCGGCGCCGGCAGCTCCGAGCAGTACCGGGACTGGCTGAACACCTTCGCCGACGCGATCGGCGACGCCCCCGCGCTCGTCGTCCTGGAGCCCGACGCGATCCCGCACATCGCCGACGGCTGCACCCCGGCCGCGTACCACGCCGACCGCTACCAGCTGCTCTCCGAGGCGATCCAGCGGCTCAAGCGGCAGCCGCGGGTGAAGGTCTACCTCGACGCGGGCAACCCCGGCTGGATCGACGACGCGCACAAGCTCACCGAACCGCTGCGCAGGGCGGGCGTCGCGCAGGCCGACGGCTTCTCGCTGAACGTCTCCAACTTCCAGAGCGACGCGACGACCAAGAGGTACGGCCGTACGCTGTCGGCCACCGTCGACGGCAAGCACTTCGTCATGGACACCAGCCGCAACGGCCGCGGCCCCCTGGTCGGCGACCGGCAGGACGCGTGGTGCAACCCGCCGGGCCGCGGCCTCGGCACCCCGCCGACCGACCGCACCGGGGAGCCGCTGCTCGACGCCGTCCTGTGGATCAAGCGTCCCGGGGACTCGGACGGCCCGTGCCGGGGCGGCCCGGCGGCGGGGCAGTGGTGGCCCGACTACGCGCTCGGCCTGGCCCGCAACGCGAAGCAGTCCTGAGCCCGGCCGCCGAGGGCCCCGGGGTGCCCGTCAGCCCTTCGCGCCGACGTGGATCCACTTCGCCTCGGACGACGTGCCGTCGGTGTCCGTCACGAAGAGCATGTACCAGCCGGGCGGCACCAGCGCCGCGTCGCCGCGCGGCACGTCCACCGTCACCGCGCCCCGGCCCTTGTGGACCTCCAGGGCGATCGAACGCTGCTCGACATCGGTGGTGTGGGTCACCGCGCTCGGCCGCATCAGGCGGGCCGAGGCGATCTTCTCGGGGTGGTCGGTGCGGAACGTGGCGCGGCCGTCCGGCGCCAGCTGCTCCGGGCCCGCGCCGAGCACCGGCCGGGTCGCGCCGCCCTTGTGCAGGGAGGGCGGCGTGAAGATCTCCATGCGCTGCTCGAAGTGGCCGAGCTTGGTGTTCTGCTCGTTGTCGTAGAGCGGGTCGGAGCCGAACGTGGCGACCCGGCCGTCGGGCAGGAGCAGCGCCTCGGAGTGGTAGTTGCGGCCCACCTTGGGCGCGGCGGCCTCCTGGAAGGTGTTGGTCTTGGGGTCGTAGAACTGCGCCTTGAGGATGTTGCTGGCGCTGCGGCCCCGGTAGTCGCCCGAGCCGTTGGACGTGAAGACCGAGTCGTCCGGCATCAGGACGCTGTTCAGGTACCGGGTGCCCTGCGGGAGTTCGGGGCCCGTCTTGAAGGACGGGTTCTCCTCCTTGAGGTCGATCACGGCCGTGCGGGGCGTCGCCTTGTCCGACTCGCCCACTCCCCCGCCGCCCATGATCATGACCTTCTGGTCCTGCGCGGGCGGCAGCAGCACGGACGCGGACGTCTCGGTCTGGTCCGTGTCCTCCAGGCCGGGGACCTTCTGGAAGGTGTTGGTGTCCGGGTCCCACAGGCCCGGCTCGCGGCCCTTGTCGGCCGGCCCGTAACCGGCGTTCGACGCCGGGTAGAAGAGCTTGCCGCCCTTGGTGAGGAAGAGCGCCGGGTAGGTCGGGAAGTACCGCTTGGGACCGTCCGTCCACTTCTTCGTCTTCGGATCGTAGATCTCGTTGTCGCCCGGGTCGATGACGCCCACGTCGTCGAGGCCGGAGACCGCGAGCACCTTGCCGTCCTCCAGGCCGACCAGGGTCGGGTACCAGCGGGCCTTCTTCATCGGGTCGACGGGGATGTACCGCTCGGCCTTCGGGTCGAACTCGTACGCCGCCTTGATCCCCTGGAAGTCCTGCTTCTCCATGTCGATCTTCTCGGCGATGCCGTAGGTGTTGTCCGCCTCGTCGCCGGTCAGACCCTCGATCTCGTACTGCGCCGACTTCTCGGTGACCGACTGCTCGCCGGCCTGGACCGCCTCCACGAAGACGCGCGTCTCGCTCGCCTTGACCTTGGTCTTCCAGGGCTGCATCACCCCGGACTTGGAGTACGTGATCTCGAAGTCCCGTTTGGCCTTGGGGACCTTGACGTCGAACTTGCTGACGTACTCGATCCCGGACGGCGAGCGGAACTTGGTGCCCTTCTTCAGGACCACCGGCTTGTCGGGGTTCTCGTTCTTCACCCGCATGCCGCCGCCGGCCCGGTCCACCTCGCCGTCGAGCAGTTCGTAGCGCGCGGTGCCGCCCGCCACCAGCAGCCGCCCGTCGGGGAGTTGGGCGTGCCCGGAGCAGAAGAAGTCCTCCGGGGTCGGGATCTTCTTGAAGGTGTCCTTCTTCGGGTCCCACAGGATGGTGTCGAACGACCCGGCGTCGAACTTCTTCTGCTCGTTCCCGGAACCGGCGACGATCAGCACCTTGCCGGTGTGCAGCAGCGCCGCGTGGATGGCGTTGGTACGGAACTCCTTGGGGATGTCGGTCTGCTTCCAGGAGCCGTACCGCGCCTTGTAGCCGGGCTGGGAGATCTTGTACTCGTAGTACTGCTCCTCGGCGAAGGAGAGCGCGGCGGGCGCGTTCAGTCCCACGAGCAGGGCGCCCGCGCCGACTCCGAACAGTGTCTTCCTGGTCCGCTTCGAGGGGCGGTAGGCCATGGCTCAGTTCCCTCCTGTCGTCGTGCCGGTGGCGAACGCCGGCTCCGGCTCGCCCTCCACTTCCTCGCCGAGCGGGGCCGGCCGCGGCGCCCGCTCCCGCTGCTCCAGCCGGGCCGCCCTGCGCTCCTTGGCGAGGCCGAACGCCCAGATCGAGACCGGCGCGAGCGAGATGACCATCGCGAGGACCGCCCAGGTGCGCATCGCCGCGTGGGTGTGGCCGAGCACGAAGGAGGCGGCCAGCGAACCGGCGAGCAGCACCGCCCAGAAGAGGTGGATGCGGAAGGTCATCAGACGGTCCGGACTCGCGTCGCCACCCTTGGGGGTCACCACGAAACGGCTGGGGCGGCGCACGAGGGCCGCGCCGAGCGACTTGGCGTAGATGGGCGCGGAGAGCGCCGACATCGCCATGCCCGCCAGACCGCCGGAGCCTTCCGGCTCGTGCGGGGAGACGTTGTGCCGGCGGTTCCAGAGGTAGAGCCCGATCTGGAGGGCCGCGGCGTCGCTGTAGAGCATCAGCCAGACGGACGCGGCGACCTGGGTGCCGCTGGCGCCGAACCACAGGAACAGCACACAACTGAGGATCCCGAGCAGCCAGTTGACGGCCGTCATGGGGTAGTAGACGAGCATCAGCGTGTACGAGAAGAGCCGTCCCGGCGGCATCGTGAACGGCGCCTTCCAGTACTGCTTGAACAGCGTCTCGTAGGTGCCGCGCGACCAGCGCAGCTGCTGGGTGAAGAAGTCCGTCCAGGAGGCCGGGCCCTCGCCGACGGCCAGCACGTCCGGCGTGTAGACCGAGCGCCAGTGCCGCCCGGTGCCGGGGTTGCGGTGGCGGTGCAGCTCGAAGCCGGTCGCCATGTCCTCGGTGATCGAGTCGTGCAGGCCGCCGACCTGGGTCAGCGCGCTGATGCGGACGACGTTGTTCGTGCCCACGAACATGGGGGCGCGGTAGCGGTTGCCGGCGCGCTGGATCAGCGCGTGGAAGAGGAACTGCTGGGACTCGGCGGCCTTGGTGACCGGCGTCGTGTAGTTCCCGTAGACCTGCGGCCCGACGACGAACGCGACGTCCGGGTCACGGAAGTAACCCATCATCCGCTCCAGGAAGTTGGGGAGCGGGACGTGGTCGGTGTCGACCGAGGCGAAGAAGTCGTACTCGCGGTGGTACAGCGCCAGCCAGGCGTTGTAGTTGCCGTGCTTGGTGCGGGCCTTGTGCGGGCCCTTCTTGCGGTTCCACTCCTCGATCCCGAAGCGCGTGAAGTGCTTCACGCCGAGCTCCTCGCAGAGGGCCTTGGCCTCGGGGGTGTTGCCCTCGTCCAGGAGCCAGACGTCCAGGGGGCCGGGGTGGTGGACGCGGACGGCGCCCTCCAGGGTGGCCCGGACCATCGAGAGGGGTTCCTTGCCGGGCACGTACGTGGTGAGGAAGGCGACGCGGGTGCCGGCCTCGGGGTACACGGGGACCGGGTCCCTCGCGACCATTGTGGCGTGGGCGATGGAGACGACGTTCACGAGCATGAAGAGCTCGATCAGTCCGATCGCCACGAGCATCGTGACGTCCAGGCCTATCAGCCAGCGGTCGGCGCCTTCGCGTTCGGTCCAGTGGGTGGGCCAGACGAGGTAGACGAGCAGCAGGCCGGTGAGCACCGGGGCCAGGCTCATCAGGAGGACGGCGCGTATTCGGTGCGGTTCACCGGACAGCAGGGACCGGTACTGGACCCGGTAGGGCCCGGCACCCCGCTTCCCCTCGCCTGTCGCGTCCTCGCCGTCCGGCTCCGTGAGCGGGCCGGCGAGCGTGCTGTGGGTCTCGTAGTCGTAGCCCTCCGGCTGCCGCACAGCGCCCTCCAGGTTCTGGTGATCGAACGAGCCGATACCCACACAAAAGTGGACTTTCACCGGCGTGTCGAACGGAGTTCGCCCGTGCGAGGGGTTTTACGGTGGGGGGTTTTGGCGGGGTTGCGGGGGGTTGGGGGGTGTGAACGGGGGACGCTGGGGGGCACACCCGCCCACCCGTACCTCCTCCTGCCCCGCGTCGCGGGGCAAACGGGTGGGCGGACGGGAGACCCTCAGGCGCGCGTACGACGCAACCGGTGACGAACCGCCCGCTGGGCCAGCGGCCCCAGGTCCTCGACCGCCGTCACGAGGACCGACAACTGCTCCAAGGAGTCCAGGGCCCGCGCCGTACCCTCCGGGTCGACCCCCTCGTACAGCTCCATGCCCACGAAGGACGCCCCCACCGCCCGCGCGAGCCCCACGGGGTCGACGAACTCGGCGAGCGGCGACGCGGACAGGACACGGGTCAGGACCTGTTCGATCTCCTCGATCCAGAGCGCGAGCCCCGCCGCCGTCGCCGCCGCGAGCCGCGGCTGCGTCTGCGCGCCGGCGAGCAGCTGGCCGAGCACGGCGACGTGCCCCGCCGCGCGCTCCGCCTCGTGCATCTCCCGCCCGAAGGCGAGGAGCTCGGAGAGGGAGCCGATCTCCGCGAGGCGCTCCCGGTACAGGGAGACCCGCTGCTCCGTACCGTGCCGGCACGCCGCGGCCAGCAGGTCGTCGACGGAGCCGAAGTGGTAGAAGACCAGCGCCTGGTTGACCCCGGCGGCCGCCGCGATGTTGCGGGCCGACGCCTTGGCGATGCCCTGCTCCGTGAGCGTCCGCAGCGCGCCCTCCAGGAGCTTGGCGCGGGTCTCCGCGCTCTTGGCCGGGTCCTTGGCCGCGCTCACGCCCGCGCCTCCTCGCGCACCGGCCGCAGCCCGGGCCGCACCCCGCACGCCCGGACGTCGCCGTACGTCGCCGTGAAGGAGCCCTCGTAGCCGAAGAGCGGCCCGAAGCGGCGGTTCACGACGCGCACCCGGATGCGGAAGCGGCCCGTCTCGTCGTCGAAGGACTCCCGCACCTCCGCGTCGCCGCCGATCACCTCGGGGACCCGGCAGTCCACCGGGCCCTCGCGGAACCGGTGCTCCCCGGAGCGGATCAGCAGCGAGCCGTCGGGCTGCGCGCGGAAGTGCAGGTCGCTGGCGAGGTGCTGATGCGTGCCGAGGTAGTCGAGCACGCGGTCGCCCCGGGGGCCGAGGACCATCTGGGCGTCGAAGCGGCGGGGGCCGCCGGGCAGGTCGAAGGTGCGCACGAAGGTCACCGTCTCACGGCCGTAGGTGTCGGTGTACGGCACGTTCTCGATCACGAAGGGGACGTTCCTGCCCTCGCGCGGCACGAGGATGTTGCGGGTGCCGCCGAGCGCGAGGAAGGGCCTCACGAAGTGCCCGCCGTGCCAGATGCGGTCCATCACGCCCCGGCCCGTGCACGCCTCGCCGCTCGCCAGGCCGACGGAGAAGCGCCGCCGGAGCTGCGGGTGCAGCCGTTCGAAGTCGGCGCCCATCGCGGTGCGGAAGATCGATGCGTGCCGCGTCATGAGCGCCGCTCCCCGGCCGGGGCGAGGGTGGCGAGAAGGCGCGGCGCACGCGCGCGTGCCGGTGGGGTGCGCAGACAGCGGCGGGCCGCCGGGGTCGTGGGCAGCGGCGGCAGGAACAGCATCAGGGCCGCGGTGGCGAGGGCGGTCATGGGGGCGAGGAGCACCGCGGCCACCACGCACAGGACCCGGGCCGCGGTCTCGGCGACCGCGTGCCACAGGGCCCGTTCGGGCGTGATGCCCCGCTCCAGCCAGAGCCGCAGGCGGTCGAAGGACCAGGCGGTGGCCCAGCCCATCAGGGGCCGGAAGAGCGCGCGGTCGGCGATCTTCCCTGCCCGGCCCCAGCGGGGGCGGTAGTCGTAGCCGGTGAGGAAGCGGACTCCGGTGCCGTCCTCGGTCGGTACGTAGCGCCAGTAGCCGCTGCCCTCTTCCAGGAGGGAGAGCGGGTGCGGGGAGGAGAAGCGCAGGGCGGAGGTCATGGTGCCGTCCGCGCGGCGCTTCTCGCCCGCCGAGACGCCGGTGCCGGCGACCGTGAGGAACGGCAGCACGCGCGTGGCGTACCGGAAGCGCTGGGGCTGCCCCTCCTCGCGCGGGAGGTAGTCGATCTCGGTGAAGCGCAGGTCCCAGCGTTGGTGCCGGTCGGGCTCCTGGGTGCGCGCCCAGAGCGCGTCGAGATCGGCGCGTATCCGCGTCTCGATGTACAGACCCACGACAAACCCCCACGTCAGAACCTTTTTGAGCGACCGCTCAACAGGGAAGGTACAGCTGTTTGAGCAGTCGCTCAAGCCAGAGGGCACGAAAGAGCCCCCGCCCTGTGCAGGGCGGGGGCTCTTCGAGTACCGGCGGGAGAGCGGCTACGCGGAGAGGTGGCGCTCCACCGTCTCCACCTTGGAGGTGAGACCGTCCGTCACCCCGGGGCGGATGTCCGCCTTCATGACGACGGAGACGCGCGGCGCCCGCGCCTCGACCACGGCGACGGCGCGCTTCACGACGTCCATCACCTCGTCCCACTCCCCCTCGACGGAGGTGAACATGGCGTCGGTCCGGTGCGGCAGACCCGATTCGCGGACGACGCGGACCGCGTCGGCGACGTACTCGCCGACGTCCTCACCGACCCCCAGCGGGGTCACGGAGAAGGCGACGATCATGCGTTCACCACGCCTTCCTTGCGGGCGCGCGACGCGATGACGGCGGCCTCGGCCTCACGCTTCAGCTTGCGCTCGGCCATGAACCCGCCGCCGGGGATGATCGAGAACGCGAAGTAGAGGACGCCCGTCTTCGCGTCCCACTTCGTACGGTTCCAGGCGTCCAGCCAGAAGATCACGTACAGGATGAAGAGCACGCCGTGGATCGGCCCGAGCACCGGCGCCGCGTTGAAGCCCTCGGCGACCGTGTACTTGATGATCGTGCAGACCAGCAGCACGATCCACGAGATGCCCTCCGGCACGGAGACCAGGCGGAGGCGGCGGAGGGCGGAGGCGGTCTTGATGTCCACGGGTCACCTTCGGTGGGTGGGGCGGCGGGAGGGGTGCGGGGCTCGGCGGCCGATCTTGTGAACGGACGCACAAGCGACTCCCATTGTGACATCGGGGTCTTCTCCGGGTTCGCTCAGGGCCCTTCACCCTGTTCTGGGTGGGTACGCGACGGCTACCGTCGTTTCGTGGCTACCTTTCGGCTCCAGGGGAGCAGAGTGCTCGCGGTCGACATGACCGGCGACACCGTGAAGGCGAAGAACGGCTCGATGGTCGCGTACGACGGCCAGATGGCCTTCAAGAAGATGACCGGCGGCGGTGAGGGGATCCGCGGCATGGTGACCCGCCGCGTCACCGGTGAGCAGATGACGGTCATGGAGGTGAAGGGGCACGGCACCTGCTGGTTCGCCGACCGCGCCACCGAGATCAATCTGGTGCGCCTGCAGGGCGAGAAGCTGCACGTCGAGGCGAGCAATCTGCTGTGCACCGACGCCGGGCTGCGCACCGGCACCACCTTCACCGGCCTGCGCGGCGCGAGTCAGGGGAACGGCCTGTTCACGACGACCGTCGAGGGCACCGGCCAGGCCGCGATCGTCTCCGACGGGCCCGCGGTGGTCCTCCGCGTCTCCCGTGAGTATCCGCTGATGGTGGACCCGGGGGCCTACATCGCGCACCAGGGCGACGTCCACCAGAGCTTCCAGTCCGGCGTCACCTTCCGCACCTTCCTGGGCGAGGGCGGCGGCGAGGCCTTCCAGATCCGCTTCGAGGGCGACGGCCTGGTCTACGTACAGCCCAGTGAGCGCGCGACGATCGCGGGGGACGTCTGAGATGCCGTTCCGGGAGATCAACTCGAAGATGGTCGAGGCCGCGGTGGAGCCGGGCGTCAGGATCTTCAGCCAGCGCGGCGCCATGCTCGCCTACAAGGGGGACGTCTCCTTCACCCCCAACCTCCAGGGCGGTCAGGGCGGCCTCGCCTCCATGATCGGCCGCCGGGTCGCCGGCGAGGCCACCCCCCTGATGACCGTCGAGGGCAGGGGCACCGTCCTCTTCGGGCACGGCGGCCACCACATCCAGGTGATCGCCCTCTCCGGAGACACGCTCTACGTGGAGGCGGACCGCCTGCTCGCCTTCGACGGCACCCTTCAGCAGGGCACCATGTTCCTGGGCTCCCAGGGCGGCGTGATGGGCATGGTGCGCGGCCAGGTCAGCGGCCAGGGCCTGTTCACCACGACCCTGAAGGGCCACGGCGCGGTCGCCGTCATGGCGCACGGCGGCGTCATCGAGGTGCCGATCACCCCCCAGCGCCCCGTGCACGTGGACCCGCAGGCCTATGTGGCGCACCACGGCGACGTGCGCAACAAGCTCTCCACGGCGCTCGGCTGGCGCGACATGGTGGGCCGCGGCTCCGGGGAGGCCTTCCAGCTGGAGCTCTCGGGCAGCGGCGCGGTGTACGTCCAGGCTTCGGAGGAGAAGCTGTGAACCCCAACGTCTCGACCCCCGCGGGGGCGCCCGCCGTCTTCGACCCCCTGACGCTGCCGAGCGACGACAACGTCAACCCGTACACCTTCTGCGTGGAGCTCAAGGGAAGCCAGTGGTTCCTGCAGAAGGGAAAGATGATCGCCTACTACGGGCGGATCGACTTCAACGGCATCGGGCACGGCCGCCTGGACCGTCTCGTCCGCTCCAGTTTTCATTCGCCGCTGCACGCAAGCGACTGGGTGGTGGCGGACGGCCAGGGCAAGATGCTCCTCGCCGACCGGGCCTTCGACGTGAATTCGTATGACTTGGACGAGGGCAACCTGACCATTCGCTCCGGCAACCTCCTCGCTTTTCAGCCAACTCTCTCGTTGAAGCAGTCGATCGTTCCGGGCTTTCTGACCCTCATCGGGACGGGCAAGTTCGTCGCCGCGTCGAACGGCCCGGTGGTCTTCATGGAACCCCCCGTCCGCGTCGATCCACAGGCCCTCGTGGGCTGGGCCGACTGCCCCTCCCCCTGCCATCACTACGACCACGGATACCTCACGGGCGTGATCGGAGGCGTGCGCGCGCTGACCGGCGTCGGCGGCTCGTCGGGCGAGGAGCACCAATTCGAGTTCGTGGGCGCCGGCACGGTGCTGCTCCAGTCGTCCGAGGCGCTGATGCCCGAGCGGGCAGCGGGAGAGGTGCCGAACCAGGCGGGCGTACCCGGCGGACAGGGCAGTCCGGGGCAACCGGGTCAGCAGCCGGGGGTACCGCGCCTTCCCGGACAACTGGGGGACCTCCAGCGTCGCTTCGGGCTGTGAGCGGTAGTCTGCGGAGTGTGACGGCGAACGCCTGTACCCCTCCGCTAGGCGGGAGTGCGAGGCGTGTCACATCCCACCATTCGTTCACCTTTCAACTTCTTAGGTAGAATCGATTCCATGGAGACCGAGACGGCCCCGCAGTGGCTGACCGACGAGGAACAGTGCGCCTGGCGCACCCACGTGGAGGTCAACCGGATGCTGACGTATCAGCTCGAAAAGGACCTTCAGCCGTTCAACCTGACCATGAACGACTACGACATTCTCGTGTATCTCTCCGAATCGGACGAGCTGCGGATGCGTATGAGCGATCTCGCCGCCGCCACCCTGCAGTCCAAGAGCCGGCTGTCCCACCAGATCACCCGCATGGAGAACGCGGGCCTGGTGCGCCGTGAGAACTGCGAGTCCGACCGCCGGGGCCTCTACACCGTCCTCACCGACGAGGGGATGGAGACCATGCAGAAGGTGGCGCCGCACCATGTCGCCTCCGTGCGGCGGCACTTCGTCGACCTCGTCACCCCCGAGGCCCTCGAGGACCTGCGCAAGGCCCTGACCCCGATCGCGGAGCACCTGCGCTCCCAGCGCGGCAAGCCCTGACCCGCACCGCGGGCACCGGCCGCGACGTCCCTCATTCCGCCGACGACTGAGGGCTGGGCAGCCGGAGTTCGAAGAGCGCACCACCGGACGGCGCCGCACGCACCACCAGGGTGCCGCCGTGCCGCACCGCGACGTCCCGCGCGATGGCGAGGCCGAGACCGGCCCCGCCCTCGTCGCGGGTCCGCGCGTCGTCGAGCCGTACGAACCGCTCGAAGATCCGCTCCCGTTCGTCCGCCGGCACACCGCTGCCGTCGTCCGCCACCTCCAGGACGGCCCAGGCGCCGTCGCTCCGGGTGCTGACCGTGACGCGGGAGCGCGCGTGCCGCTGGGCGTTGTTCACGAGGTTGCCGAGCACCCGCGCCAACTGGGCGCGCGATCCGGTGACTTCGCAGCTCGTCAGGTCCGCGTGCACCTCGACGCGGTCCCGGGTGCGCTGCGAGAGCTCCTCCCGTGCGAGGGCCGCCAGGTCGACCGGGGCGCCGCCCGGCTTCTCGCCCGCGTCCAGGCGGGCCAGCAGCAGCAGGTCCGCGGCGAGCTCCTGGAGCCGCACGGTGTCCTCCACGGCGCCGTCGACGTCCAGCAACTCCGGGTGCGCCGCGCCCACTTCGAGCTGGGTGCGCAGGCTGGCGATGGGACTGCGCAGCTCGTGCGAGGCGTCCGCGACGAACCGGCGCTGGCGCTCCACGGAGGTCTGCAGCGCGGAGAGCGTCTCGTTCGTGGTGCGGGCGAGGCCGGCGATCTCGTCGTGCGTGTCCGGCTCGGGCACCCGGCGCGCCAGGTCCTCCGACGCGGTGATCGCGGCCATCTCCTCGGTGATCGCGGCCACCGGGCGCAGGGCGCGCCGTGTCACCAGCCAGGTGACGCCCGCGACGACCGCGAGGAGCAGCGGGAAGCCGATCAGCATGGACGTCAGCGCCGTGGAGACCGCGCTCTGCCGACTGGAGAGCGAGCCGCCCGCGTAGACGGTGAGATCGCCCCGGGCCTCGGTGCTCACCTCGACCGCGGCGAACCGGAAGTCACCGCTCTCGCCGTCGACGGTGGCGGTGCCGTCGGTGTACGTGGTCTCGTCGTCGACCTCACCGAGCTCGTCGCCGCTCTCGCCGGGCTCGTCGTCGCCGCTGTCCCCCGCTTCCGCCTTCTCGTCCTCGCCCCCGCCCCCGTGCCCCTTCCCGGAGGCCGGGGCGGGCGGGGCGGCTACGGGCTTGACGGCGTCGACACCGGTGCCGCTGATCTTCTGCAGGTCGTCGCCGGCCGCCACCAGCCTGCCCTTGTCGTCGACGACTTGGACGGGCGCGTCCTCGTCGTCCGGCAGGTCGAGATCGTCGTACGGCCGGCCCGCGACGAGCTGGGAGGCGACCTTGCGCGCGGCGGAGTCGGCGCGGGAGTCCGCCTGGTCGGTGAGGTTGGCCCGCAGCGAGAGCAGCACGGCGGCGCCCGCGGCGAGGAGGGCGAGGGCGACGACCAGACTCGCGCCCAGCGTGGCCCTGGCGCGGACCGAGCCGAAGAGCTTCCGGGGCTTCCTCATCGCGGGGCCTCCAGGCGGTAACCGGCGCCGCGCACGGTCGTGATGAGGGCCGCGCCGAGCTTGCGCCGCAGCGTGCTGACGTACACCTCGACGATGTTGGGGTCGCCCTCGTACGCGAAGTCCCAGACGTGGTCCAGGATGTCGCCCTTGGAGACGACCTCGCCGGACCGCAGCACCAGCTGCTCCAGGACCGCGAACTCCTTCGCGGTGAGGGTGACTTCGTCCTCGCCGCGGAAGACCCGGCGGGCGGCCGTGTCGACCTTGAGGTCGCCGAGCGTATGGACCGGGGAGGGGCCCGCGGAGCCGCGGCGGCGCAGCAGCGCCTTCACGCGGGCGACGAGGACGACGTACGAGAACGGCTTGGTGAGGTAGTCGTCGGCGCCCGTGTCGAGCCCCTCCGCCTCGTCGTACTCGCCGTCCTTGGCGGTGAGCATCAGGATCGGCACGTCGTGTCCCGCGGCACGCAGCGTGGAGCAGACGCGGTAGCCGTTCATGCCGGGCAGCATGATGTCGAGGACGACCAGGTCGTACGTGCCCTCGCTCGCGCGGTGCAGGCCGTCGACGCCGTCGTGGACGACGTCGACGGCGTAGCCCTCGGCGGTCAGGCCCTTGGACAGCGACAGGGCAAGCCGCTTTTCGTCTTCCACGATCAACAGGCGCATGCGTTCAGGGTGGCAGAGGGAAGCTGAAGAGTTCTTCAGGCCGCTTCAGCGTGCGTTCAGGGTCGCTCGGCCAGATTGGTCCGTGTCGAAAGCGAACGGCAGCGGCCCCCGGCCGCCGCCCACACCGCCCACTTCTCGGGAGGACCCTCATGAAGCGCAACATCGTCATCGCCACCGTCGCCGCCGCGGCCCTGATCGGAGGCGGCACCGCGACCGCCTTCGCGGTCGGCGGTGACGACGACGGCGCCGCGAGCAAGTCGAGCGTCCGGCTGAAGGACCACGACCGCGACAACGACTCCGACGACCGGGGCGACGCCGCCGAGAACACCGCCGAGGCCAAGGCCGCCAAGGTGACCGCCGCCGACGCCATCGAGGCCGCCCTCGCGGACACCTCCGGCACCGCGGTCTCCGCCGAGCTCGACGACGAGGACGGCGGCCTGGTCTGGGACGTCGACGTCCTGGACGGCAAGACCTGGCACAACGTCGAGGTCGACCCGGGCACGGGCAAGGTCCTCGGCTCCTGGGTCGACAAGTCCGACAAGGACGACGCCAAGGAGGACGCCGCCGACGCCGCCCGCGTGAACGCCGCCCTGAAGGGCGCGTCCGTCAGCGCCGCGGACGCCGCGAAGGCCGGCGCCGACAAGGGCACCGTGACCTCCGTGGACCTGGACGACGACGGCACGGCGACCGCCTGGAACGTGGAGACGACCGGCGCCAGGGGCGCCGAGTCCGAGTACGACGTCGACCTGAAGACCGGCAAGGTCACGGCCGACCGCACGGACACCCACGACGACGGCCACGACGGCAAGGACCACGACGACCACGACGGTCAGGACCACGACGACGACGGCTCCGACGACTGATACAGCCCCCACCTGCGCGGACGGCCCGGACCTGAGGTCCGGGCCGTCCGCGGACGTGCGTCACCGGTGCGTCAGCCCTCCGTGAGCCCTTCGACCAGTTCGTCCGCGGCCGTGTACGGATCGAGCTCCCCCGCCACGATCCGCTCCGCGAGCGCGGAGAGACGCAGATCGCCGTGGAGCGACCCGATCCGTTCGCGCAGGGCCGTGACCGCGATCGTCTCGACCTCGCGGGAGGCGCGGGCGACCCGGCGCTCGCCGAGGACCCCCCGCTCCTCCATCCACGCCCGGTGCTTCTCCAGCGCCTCGACGACCTCGTCGACGCCCTCACCGCGCGCCGCGACCGTCTTGACGATGGGCGGCCGCCAGTCGCCGGGGCCGCGGGACTCGCCGAGGCCCAGCATGTGGTTCAGCTCGCGGGCGGTCGCGTCGGCGCCGTCGCGGTCCGCCTTGTTGACGACGTACACGTCGCCGATCTCCAGGATTCCGGCCTTCGCCGCCTGGATGCCGTCGCCCATGCCGGGGGCCAGCAGGACGACGGAGGTGTCGGCCTGCGAGGCGATCTCCACCTCGGACTGTCCGACGCCGACGGTCTCCACGAGGATCACGTCGCACCCCGCGGCGTCCAGGACCCGGATGGCCTGCGGAGCCGCCCAGGCGAGCCCGCCCAGGTGGCCGCGGGTCGCCATGGAGCGGATGTAGACGCCGGGGTCGGACGCGTGGTCCGACATCCGCACCCGGTCGCCGAGGAGCGCGCCCCCGGAGAAGGGGGACGACGGGTCGACGGCGAGCACGCCGACCCGCTTGCCGGTCCTGCGGTAGGCGCTCACCAGCGCCGACGTCGATGTCGACTTGCCGACACCGGGCGAGCCGGTGAGCCCCACCACGTACGCGTTGCCGGCGAGCGGCGCCAGCGCCGCCATCACTTCCCGCAGCTGCGGCGACGCCCCCTCGACCAGTGAGATGAGCCGGGCCACGGCCCGCGGCCTGCCCTCGCGGGCCTGCGCCACCAGGGAGGGGACGTCCTGCATCACAGCTCCGTTCGCTACGTACGACTCACGGCCGGCCGGAGGCTAGGCCTTGGCCACCTTGACGATCAGGGCGTCGCCCTGGCCACCGCCACCGCACAGCGCGGCCGCGCCCACGCCGCCGCCGCGCCGCCTGAGCTCCAGGGCGAGGTGCAGCACGAGGCGCGCGCCGGACATCCCGATCGGGTGACCGAGGGCGATGGCGCCGCCGTTGACGTTCACCCTTTCCGAGGACACGCCGAGGTCCTTCATTGACTGCACGGCGACGGCCGCGAAGGCTTCGTTGATCTCGATCAGATCGAGGTCGGAGACCGCCAAACCCTCCTTCTTCAGGGCGTGCTGGATCGCGTTCGACGGCTGCGACTGCAGCGAGCTGTCCGGCCCGGCCACGTTGCCGTGCGCGCCGATCTCCGCGATCCAGGCGAGGCCCAGCTCCTCGGCCTTGGCCTTGGACATGACGACGACCGCGGCCGCGCCGTCGGAGATCTGCGAGGACGTGCCCGCGGTGATCGTGCCCTCCTTGCCGAAGGCGGGGCGCAGCTTGCCGAGCGACTCGACGGTGGTCTCCGGGCGGATGCCCTCGTCCTGGGAGAAGAGGACCGGGTCGCCCTTGCGCTGCGGGATCTCGACCGGGGTGATCTCGGCCTCGAACAGGCCGTTCTTCCGGGCGGCGGCGGCGCGCTGGTGGGAGAGGGCGCCCACCTCGTCCTGCTCGGGGCGGCGGATGCCGAGGCGGGTGTTGTGCTTCTCCGTGGACTCGCCCATGGCGATGCCGTCGAAGGAGTCGGTCAGGCCGTCGTACGCCATCGAGTCGATCATCTCGATCGCGCCGTACTTGTGGCCCTCGCGGGACTTGGGGAGCAGGTGCGGGGCGTTGGTCATCGACTCCTGACCGCCGGCCACCACGACGTCGAACTCGCCGGCGCGGATCAGCTGGTCGGCGAGGGCGATGGAGTCGAGGCCCGAGAGACACACCTTGTTGATGGTGAGCGCGGGAACGTTCATGGGGATGCCCGCCTTGACGGCGGCCTGGCGCGCCGGGATCTGCCCTGCCCCGGCGGTGAGCACCTGACCCATGATCACGTACTGGACCTGGTCGCCTCCGATGCCCGCGCGGTCCAGCGCGGCCTTGATCGCGAAGCCCCCCAGGTCCGCACCCGAGAAGGACTTCAGCGAGCCGAGGAGGCGGCCCATGGGCGTGCGAGCGCCCGAGACGATCACTGAGGTGGTGCCGGTCGTTCCTGCCATGTGCGACGACCCCTTGGGAGGAGAGGAGTTAACGAGGGTTTATCTGAATGTACTGAGCAGTACCCCCGCCGTCACCGTGCGGCAGGTGTGATCGCGCGCACGTTGCGTAATCACCGCATGAAGCGCTGCACTTGAACCATGCTGACGCGAATCGATCACATCGGGATCGCCTGTTTCGACCTCGACAGGACCGTCGAGTTCTACCGCGCGACGTACGGATTCGAGGTGTTCCACACCGAGGTCAACGAGGAGCAGGGCGTGCGCGAGGCCATGCTCAAGATCAACGAGACCGACGACGGAGGCGCCTCCTACCTCCAGCTCCTGGAGCCGACCCGCGACGACTCCGCGGTGGGCAAGTGGCTGGCCAAGAACGGCGAGGGCGTCCACCACATCGCCTTCGGCACCGCGGACGTGGACGGCGACGCCGCGGCCGTCAAGGACAAGGGCGTACGGGTGCTCTACGAAGAGCCCCGGATCGGCTCCATGGGCTCGCGCATCACCTTCCTGCACCCGAAGGACTGTCACGGAGTCCTCACCGAACTTGTCACTTCGGCACCTTCCGAGGCCCTGGAGCACTGACCTCCGTATATCCGGGCCGGTAGGGTGAGGGGCGGCCGTCCGAAGTTCCGGGCGGCCCGTGCCGGGGTCCGGGTTTCGGGGGACGAGCGTCGGGGCAGCAGCCCATGCTCTGCTGTTGATCTGACACCATTCCCCCGGGGGCGTCGTCCGGCGGATGGACGGGGCTCGTTGGAGAGACGTGCGACCAGGGTTGGGGTATCCCCTGCTCGACGAGCTTGGGGAAGGATGGGACCGCGCAGTGCGGGGCTACGAACGCCAAGAGAACTCGCGGGCTGAGACCGACAGTCTGTCGCGGTTCGAGGCCGAGATGGACCGGCTGAAGACCGAGCGGGAGAAGGCCGTCCAGCACGCCGAGGACCTCGGCTACCAGGTCGAGGTGTTGCGCGCCAAGCTGCACGAGGCGCGCCGCAACCTCGCGTCCCGCCCTGCCTACGACAGCGCGGACATCGGGTATCAGGCCGAGCAATTGCTCCGCAATGCCCAGATCCAGGCCGACCAGCTGCGCACCGACGCCGAGCGCGAGCTGCGCGACGCCCGTGCCCAGACCCAGCGCATCCTCCAGGAGCACGCCGAGCAGCAGGCCCGCCTGCAGTCGGAGTTGCACGCCGAGGCCGTGTCCCGCCGCCAGCAGCTCGACCAGGAGCTGGCCGAGCGCCGCCAGACCGTCGAGTCGCACGTCAACGAGAACGTGGCGTGGGCCGAGCAGCTGCGGGCCCGTACCGAACAGCAGGCCCGCCGGCTCATCGACGAGTCGCGCGCCGAGGCCGACCAGGCCCTCGCCGCCGCCCGCGCCGAGGCCGCCCGGGTCGCCGAGGAGGCCCGCCAGCGCCTGGCCGGCGACGCCGAGGCCGCCCGCGCCGAGGCCGAGGCGATCCTGCGCCGCGCCCGCACCGACGCCGAGCGCCTCCTGAACGCCGCGTCCACGCAGGCCCAGGAGGTCACCGACCACGCCGAGCAGCTGCGCTCCACCACGGCGACCGAGTCCGAGCAGGCGCGCCGGCAGGCCGCCGAGGCGAGCCGGGCCGCCGAGCAGCGGATGGCCGAGGCCGAGACGGCGCTGCGCGCGGCGCGCGCCGAGGCGGAGAAGGTCCTCGCCGAGGCCAAGGAGACCGCCTCCAAGCAGCTCTCGGCCGCCGAGGGGGCCAACGAACAGCGCACCCGCACCGCCAAGGAGCAGGTCGCCCGGCTGGTCGGCGAGGCCACCAAGGAGGCCGAGGCCACCAAGGCCGAGGCCGAGCAACTGGTCGCCGACGCCCGCGCGGAGGCCGAGAAGCTGATCGCGGACGCCGCCGAGAAGGCGCGCACGATCACCGCGGAGGAGACCGCGGGCCAGCTCGCGAAGGCCGCGCGGACCGCCGAGGAGGTCCTCGACAAGGCCTCCAAGAACGCCAAGGAGACCACGAAGGCCGCCACCGAGGAGGCCGAGCGGATCCGCTCCGAGGCGGAGACCGAGGCGGACCGGCTGCGCGCCGAGGCGCACGACATCGCCGAGGAGCTCAAGGGCGCGGCGAAGGACGACACCAAGGAGTACCGCGCCAAGACCGTCGAGCTGCAGGAGGAGGCGCGCCGGCTGCGCGGCGAGGCCGAGCAGCTGCGCGCGGACGCGGTCGCCGAGGGCGAGCGCATCCGCGGCGAGGCGCGGCGCGAGGCGGTCAAGGAGATCGAGGAGGCGGCCAAGTCCGCCGAGGAGCTGCTCGCCAAGGCGAAGGCCGACGCCGAGGAGCTGCGCACCGCCGCGACCACCGAGAGCGAGCGGGTCCGCGCCGAGGCCGTCGAGCGCGCCACGAGCCTGCGCGCGCAGGCGGAGGAGACCCTGGAGCGCACCCGCGCGGAGGCCGAGCGGCACCGCGAGGAGGCCGCCGAGCAGGCCGAGGCGACGCGGTCCGAGGCCGAGGAGGCCGCGCGGGCGCTGCGCGAGGAGACCGAGCGGGCCATAGCGGCACGGCAGGCCGAGGCAGCCGAGGAGCTGACGCGGCTGCACACGGAGGCCGAGGAGCGGCTGTCCGCCGCCGAGCAGGCGCTGACCGACGCCCGCGCGGAGGCCGAGCGCATCCGCAGGGAGGCCACCGAGGAGACCGACCGGCTGCGTTCGGAGTCCGCCGAGCGGATCCGCACGCTGCAGGCGCAGGCCGAGACCGAGGCGGAGCGGCTGCGCACCGAGGCCGCCGCCGACGCCTCCCAGGCCCGCGCGGAGGGCGAGAACATCGCCGTACGGCTGCGTTCTGAGGCCGCCGCCGAGGCCGAGCGGCTCAAGACCGAGGCGCAGGAGTCCGCCGACCGGGTCCGCGCGGAGGCCGCAGCCGCCGCCGAGCGGGTCGCCGTGGAGGCCGCCGAGGAGCTGGCCGCCGCCCAGGAGGAGGCGGCCCGGCGCCGCCGCGAGGCCGAGGAGACGCTGGGCTCCGCGCGTGCGGAGGCCGACCAGGAGCGCGAGCGCGCCCGCGAGCAGAGCGAGGAGCTGCTGGCCTCCGCGCGCAAGCGCGTGGAGGAGGCGCAGGCCGAGGCGGTCCGCCTGGTCGAGGAGGCCGACCGCCGCGCCACCGAGATGGTCTCGGCCGCCGAGCAGACCGCCCAGTCCGTACGGGACTCCGTGGCCGGGCTGCACGAGGCGGCGCAGGAAGAGGTCGCGGGGCTGCGTTCGGCCGCCGAGCACGCCGCCGAGCGCACCCGTACGGAGGCGCAGGAGGAGGCCGACCGCGTCCGCGCCGACGCCTACGCCGAGCGGGAGCGCGCCACCGAGGACGCGAGTCGCGTCCGGCGCGAGGCCGCGGAGGCGTCCGAGGCCGCGAAGTCCCTGGCCGAGCGCACGGTGGCGGAGGCGACGGCGGAGGCCGAGCGGATGCGCTCGGACGCCTCGGAGCACGCCCAGCGGGTGCGCACGGAGGCATCCGACACCATCGCGCAGGCCGAGCAGGACGCGTCGCGCACCCGCGCCGACGCCCGCGAGGACGCCAACCGCATCCGCGGCGACGCCGCGACCCAGGCCGACCACCTGATCGGCGAGGCCCGCAGCGAGGCCGAGAAGCTGCAGAACGACACGATCGCGGAGGCCGAGCGGGTCCGCACGGAGGCCGCCGAGCAGGCCGAGCGGCTGCGTGCGGAGTCGACCGCGGAGGCCGAGCGGCTGCGTGCCGAGTCGACCGAGCAGGCCGAGCGGCTCGCGGCGGAGACCGCGGAGCAGGCCGAGCGGGTGCGCGCGGAGTCCGTGGCGAAGGCCGAGAAGCTCATCTCGGACGCCTCCGGCGACGCGGAGCGGTTGCGCGCCGAGGCCGCCGAGACGGTCAACTCCGCGCAGCAGCACGCCGAGCGGATCCGCAGCGACTCCGAGCGGCTCAAGGCGGACGCGGCGCGCGAGGCCGAGCGGCTCACGTCCGAGGCGCGCGAGGAGGCGGAGCGGACCCTCGACGAGGCCCGCCAGGCCGCCAACAAGCGCCGTCAGGAGGCCGCGGAGCAGGTCGACACGCTCATCACGGAGGCCGCGTCGGAGGCCGACAAGCTGACCACCGACGCGCAGGAGAAGGCCCTCAAAGCGACCACAGACGCCGAGGCGCAGGCCGACACGATGGTCGGCGCGGCCCGCAAGGAGGCCGAGCGTCTGGTCGCCGAGGCGACCGTCGAGGGCAACTCCCTGGTGGAGAAGGCCCGTACGGACGCGGACGAGCTGCTGATCGGCGCCCGCAGGGACGCCACCGCCATAAGGGAGCGCTCTGAGGAGCAGCGCGACCGCATCACCGCGGAGATCGAGGAGCTGCACGAGCGTGCCCGCCGCGAGTCCGCCGAGGCGATGAAGACCGCGGGCGAGCGCTGCGACGCGCTGGTCAAGGCCGCGGAGGAGCAGCTCGCCGAGGCGCAGGCGAAGGCCAAGGAGCTGCTCTCGGACGCCGGTTCCGAGGCGAGCAAGGTGCGGATCTCCGCGGTGAAGAAGGCCGAGGGCCTGCTGAAGGAGGCCGAGGCGAAGAAGGCCGCGCTGGTGGGCGAGGCCGAGCGGATCCGGGCCGACGCCGAGGAAGAGGCGACGCGTACGGTCGAGGAGGGCAAGCGCGAGCTGGAGGTCCTGGTCCGCCGTCGGGAGGACATCAATGCGGAGATCTCCCGTGTCCAGGACGTGCTGGAGGCGTTGGAGTCTTTCGAGGCCCCGTCAGGCGGTGCGAAGCCCGGGCCGGGTGGCGGCTCCGGGGCGGGCGGCGTCAAGGCCGGGGCCGCGGCGGGGTCGACACGATCGGGTGGCAAGCAGTCCGAGGGCTAGCCAAAGAGCATCTGCCGTGCTCTGTGAGGACCTTTGGCCCTTTCGCTGGCAAGTGCTCTGGCGGTTAGCCACTCAAAAGGGGTGTCATTCTCCAGATCAAACGGGCATCTGCTCGATGACACGCCGCCTTGACCCCTAGGATTCCCTCTATCACCTCACCGGTCTCATTCGACAGGAACCCCATGAGCGACACTTCCCCCTACGGCTTCGAGCTTGTGCGGCGTGGGTACGACCGCGCTCAGGTGGACGAACGTATCTCCAAGCTCGTCTCCGACCGTGACAGCGCTCTAGCCCGCATCACTGCTCTGGAAAAGCGCATCGAGGAGCTGCACCTCGAGACGCAGAACGCCCAGGCCCAGGTCGCCGACGCCGAGCCGTCGTACGCCGGTCTCGGTGCCCGCGTCGAGAAGATCCTCCGCCTCGCCGAGGAGGAGGCGAAGGACCTGCGCGAGGAGGCCCGTCGCGCGGCCGAGCAGCACCGTGAGCTCGCCGAGTCCGCGGCCCAGCAGGTGCGCAACGACGCCGAGTCGTTCGCCACCGAGCGCAAGGCCAAGGCCGAGGACGAGGGCGTCCGGATCGTCGAGAAGGCCAAGGGCGAGGCCAACGCCCTGCGTGCCGAGGCCCAGAAGGACGCGCAGTCCAAGCGCGAGGAGGCGGACGCCCTCTTCGAGGAGACCCGCGCCAAGGCCGCCCAGGCCGCCGCGGACTTCGAGACGAACCTCGCCAAGCGCCGCGAGCAGTCCGAGCGCGACCTGGCCTCCCGTCAGGCCAAGGCGGAGAAGCGCCTCGCGGAGATCGAGCACCGCGCGGAGCAGCTGCGTCTGGAGGCGGAGAAGCTGCGGACCGACGCCGAGCGCCGGGCCCGTCAGACCGTCGAGACCGCCCAGCGCCAGGCCGAGGACATCGTGGCCGACGCGAACGCCAAGGCGGACCGGATCCGTTCGGAGTCCGAGCGCGAGCTCGCGGCCCTGACGAACCGGCGCGACTCGATCAACGCGCAGCTCACCAACGTGCGCGAGATGCTGGCGACACTCACCGGCGCGGCCGTGGCCGCGGCGGGTACGCCCGCGGACGACGAGCCGGTCTCGCGCGGCGTTCCCGCGCAGCAGACCCGCTGAAGCGCTCCGGGCAGGACAGCGAAGCCCCCTTGCCGCTCCGGTGGCAGGGGGCCCTGTCACGTTCTAGCGTGGCCGCATGATCGAGCTCCAGGGGCTGACCAAGCGGTACGGCGAGAAGGTCGCCGTCAACCAGCTGACCTTCACCGTGCGCCCCGGCATGGTCACCGGCTTCCTCGGCCCCAACGGCGCGGGCAAGTCCACGACCATGCGCATGATGCTCGGCCTCGACAACCCCTCGGCCGGCTCCGTGCGCATCGACGACCGGCAGTACGCGCAGCTGAAGGACCCGCTGAAGTACATCGGCGCCCTGCTCGACGCGAAGGCGATGCACGGCGGCCGCAGTGCCTACAACCATCTGCTCTGTCTGGCGCAGAGCAACGGCATTCCGCGCTCCCGGGTCTCCGAGGTCCTCGACACGGTCGGTCTGACCGCCGTCGCCAAGAAGAAGGCCAAGGGCTTCTCGCTCGGCATGGGCCAGCGGCTCGGCATCGCGGGCGCCCTGCTCGGCGACCCCGAGATCCTGATGTTCGACGAGCCGGTCAACGGCCTCGACCCCGAGGGCATCCACTGGATCCGCAACCTGATGAAGTCCCTTGCCGCTGAAGGCCGTACGGTCTTCGTCTCCTCGCACCTGATGAGCGAGATGGCACTCACCGCCGACCACCTCGTCGTCATCGGCCAGGGCCGCCTCCTCGCCGACATGTCGATGTCGGAGTTCATCCGGCGCAACTCCCGCAGTTACGTGAGACTGCGCTCCCCGCAGCGCGAACGCCTCCTCGACGTGCTGCACGAGGCGGGTATCACCGCCGTCGAGACGGGCAACGGCGCCCTCGAAGTGGACGGGACGCCCTCGGAGCGGCTCGGCGAACTCGCCGCGAGCCACCAGCTCGTCCTGCATGAACTGAGCCCCCAGCAGGCCTCGCTGGAGGAGGCCTTCATGCAGCTCACCGCGGAGTCCGTGGAGTACCACGCGCACACCGACCACGAGCGCACGGGACGGCCGGCGGGTGCCGCGCCGGCGACCGGCGCCGCACCACCGGCGAACCCCGGCTGGGGCGAAGGCTGGCAGCCGCGGAAGGGGGCCTGAGCGATGGCCGCGACGCAGGTACTGAAGTCGGAGTGGACCAAGATCCGCTCGGTCGCGTCGACCGTCTGGACGCTCGGTCTCGCCGTCGTCGTCACGATCGCGCTCGGCATGCTGATCAGCATCCTGTCCAAGAACGACTACGACAGTCTGGACGCCGAGGACAAGCTGACGTTCGACCCCACCTTCATCAGCTTCGCCGGGATGTCGCTCGGCCAGCTCGCGATGATCGTCTTCGGGGTGCTCGTCGTGTCGAACGAGTACAGCACCGGCATGATCCGCACCTCGCTGGCGGCCGTCCCGCAGCGCGCCACCTTCCTGTTCAGCAAGATCGCGGTGGCCACGCTGCTCGCGTTCGTGGTGGGCTTGGCGACCAGCTTCGTCACGTTCTTCGTGGGGCAGGCGATGCTGGGGCAGTACAAGGCCCAGATCGGCGACCCCGGCGTGCTGCGCGCCGTGATCGGCGGCGCCCTCTACATGACGCTGATCGCGCTGTTCTCGATGGGCGTCGCGACGATGCTGCGCAGCCCGATGCTCTCGCTGGGCATCCTGATGCCGTTCTTCTTCCTGATCTCCAACATCCTCGGCAACGTCTCGGCGACCAAGAAGATCGGGCGTTTCCTGCCCGACCAGGCCGGCAGCAAGATCATGCAGGTCAAGACGCCGTTCGACGACGACACCCCGTACGGGCCGTGGGGCGGTCTCGGGATCATGCTGGTGTGGGTGGTGGCCGCGCTGATCGGTGGGTACGTACTGCTGAAGAAACGGGACGCGTGATCGCGGCGTTCCGAGGAGCGGACGGCCGCGGGCCCGGGCGGGGGCGGACGGCCGCGGGGCCACAGGGGGGCGTGTGACGACGCAGGACCGCGGACTCGCGGCGCTCGGCCTCGACGGCGTGCCCGCCCTGCAGCCCCTCACCTATCCGGGTCTCCCCGTCACCGTCCCCTCCCTGCTGACCGGCGCCGAGCTGCTGCCGCTGCGCGCCCGGCCCGGCGCCCGCGGCACGATCGGCGCGTGGCGTGTCGAGGCCGGCCCCGGCGACCGGCCCCATCCCTGCCTGGACGACGTCCTCGACGGCCTCGGGCAGCCGCCCGTCGCCGGCCGCCTTCCCGTGATCGCCGTCGGTTCGAACGCCTCCCCCGGCCAGCTCGCCCACAAGCTCGCCCGGCTCGGGCTCCCCGGAGCCGTGCCGATGGTGCCCGTACGGCTGCGCGGCATCGGCGTCGGCCACTCCGCGCACATCGGCCGCGCCGGGTACGTGGCGGCCGCCCCCTACACCGACCCCGAGGCGCGCGGCACGCTCGTCGTCTCCTGGCTGGACCCGGCCCAGCTCTCCGCGGTCGACGCCACGGAACTCCCCAACTACCGGCGGGTGGCGCTGCCCGGAGGGGCGTACGGGATGACCCTGCCGAGCGGCGAGCGGCTCGACGCGGCGCACGTCTACGTGAGCGTGCGCGGCCTCCTCGCCGACCCGGCCACCGGACGGCCCCGGCCGGGCGGCGGCGACCAGGCGGTCCTCCTCGACACGCTCCTCGACGCCTCGCCGCGGCTGCGCGAGCTGCTCGGGCCGGACGCCGCGACGTGGGTGCGGCGGGCGGCGGGCGACCCCGAGCTGCGGGCCCGGGGCACCCTGGTCTTCGCCGAGGAGGGCTGGGTGCTGCCCTGGACGGAACTTCACGTTCCGCCCGGCTGATCCGGTCTCTCCCCTCCGCCCCGGAGTTCTGCTCGCGCTTGGCTGGAACCGTCAGCTCCCCGTTATCCTCCTAACCCTTACGGGGGCGTGTGCCCCGACGTCCTGAACCATTCGATGGGTGCGGAGAATGATCGAGGCAGTCGGCCTGACGAAGCGCTACGGCGCCAAGACAGCCGTGTACAACCTTTCCTTCCAGGTGCGGCCCGGAACCGTCACCGGCTTCCTCGGGCCCAACGGCTCCGGCAAGTCGACGACCATGCGCATGATCCTCGGGCTGGACGCTCCCACCACCGGGCAGGTGACGATCGGCGGCTACCCGTACCGCAAGCTCCCGAACGCGCCGCGCCAGGTCGGCGCGCTGCTCGACGCCAAGGCGGTGCACGGCGGCCGGCACGCCCGCAACCACCTGCTCTGCCTCGCGCAGCTCTCCGGCATCCCGGCCCGCCGGGTCGACGAGGTGCTCGGCGTCGTGGGGCTGCAGGACGTGGCGAAGAAGCGCTCCAAGGGCTTCTCGCTCGGCATGGGCCAGCGGCTCGGCATCGCGGCGGCGCTCCTCGGCGACCCGCAGGTGCTGCTCTTCGACGAGCCGGTCAACGGCCTCGACCCCGAGGGCATCCTCTGGGTGCGCAACCTGATGAAGTCCCTCGCCGCGGAGGGGCGCACGGTCTTCGTGTCGTCCCACCTGATGAGCGAGATGGCGCTGACCGCCGAGCACCTCGTCGTCATCGGCCGCGGCCAGCTGCTCGCCGACATGAGCGTCAAGGACTTCATCTCGCACAACTCCGCGGACTTCGCGCGGGTGCGGACCCCGGACACCGACCCGCAGCAGCGCGAGAAGCTGACCGCCGCGCTGACCGAGGCGGGCGGCCAGGTGCTGCCCGAGCAGGACGGCGCGCTGCGCGTCACGGGCCTGCCGCTCCCCCGCATCAGCGACCTCGCGCACGGCGCGGACGTCCGGATCTGGGAGCTCTCCCCGCACCAGGCCTCCCTCGAAGAGGCGTACATGCGGATGACGCAGGGCGCCGTCGACTACCGCTCGACGGTCGACCAGCGCGCGGGCTTCGAGCAGCAGGCGCCGCCCGGCGCGCTGCCGCCCGGCCTGCCGCAGCCGCCGGTGCCCGGCCAGGGCCAGCCCGGCTGGTACGCCCCGCCGCCGCCCCAGCAGGGCGGTCAGCCCTTCGCGCAGCCGCAGGCCCCGGGCGCGCCCGGGACGCCGAACCCCTACGCGACGGCGCCCCAGCAGCCCCCGGCCGCTCCCGCAACCCCCGCCCCCGCCCCCGCCCCCGCCCCCGACATGACCAAGCGCGACAGCGAGGACCAGCGATGACCACGCCTCCGACTCCGCAGCAGCAGCCGCAGCCGCAGGCGCAGCCCCAGCAGGCGTACGCACAGGCGGGTGCCCCGATGCCGGGCGCTCCCGCGCAGGGCGCTCCGGTGCAGGGAGGCCCGGTGCAGGGTGTCCCCGGCGTCCCCGCGGCTCCCGCGCCCGCCGCCCCCGCGCCGCCCTCCGCCTGGCAGCAGGCGATGGCCAACGCCTACACCTCGCCGATCCCGGTCAGGAAGACCCACCTCGGCAACGCCCTCGCCTCCGAGTGGACGAAGATCAAGTCGGTCCGCTCGACCATGTGGACCCTCGGCATCTTCGTCGCCCTGGTCATCGGCATCGGGCTGCTCGCCGCCGCGAACACCCAGCCGAGCGACTACGCCGACGTGCCGTTCACCATCCCGGCCTTCTTCGGCCTGATGCTGGGCCAGATCTGCCTGATCACGCTCGGCGTCCTCGTGACGTCGTCCGAGTACGGCACGGGCATGATCCGTACGACGTTCACGGCCTCGCCGCAGCGCCACCGCGTCCTGACGGCGAAGCTGCTGGTCTTCTTCGTCGTGGCGTTCGTCGTCTCCGCCGTCTCCGTGCTGCTCGTGGGCCTCGCGACGTCCTCGATCAACGGCGGCCCCGAGGCGGGCGACGTCCCGTGGGCGGGCACCGTCTTCAAGGGCGGTCTGTACGTGTCGCTGCTCGGCGTCCTCGCGCTCGCCGTCGGCTCCATGCTGCGGCACTCCGCGGGCGCCATCACGGCGATGCTCGGCGTCGTCCTCGTACCGGCGATCCTGCCGGCGTTCCTGATGATCTGGGAGAGCACGCAGTCGCTCGGCGAGAAGATGTCGGACTACAACGCCATCAACTCGCTCGCCAAGATCTTCGGAGCCGACGGCATGGACAGCTCCAACGGCACGTCCCAGCTGGTCGTGCTGATCGTCGTGACGGTGCTCGCGGTCGGCGGCGCCTTCGCCCTCCTGGAGAAGCGCGACGTGTAAGGCGCGCCACCCGAGGGCGGGTTCAGTACCTCGGCGCGTTACGGGACCGCTGCACCCGCGTCGTGCGGCGGTCCTTCGCGTTCCAGCACGCCTTGTGCCAGTGCCGGCGCTCATCCACGCCCGAGTGCTCCGGCCACGCCACCACGTGCGCGAGCCCCGAGGGGATCTCCTGGTCGCAGCCGGGGCAGCGGTACCGCTTGCCCGCCGCGCTCGCACCCGCCACGTGGCGCACGCTCCACTCCTCGCCCTGCCAGCTCTCCGTGCTCTGGAAGCCGCCGTAGCGGCCGGGCGGTTCCGCGTCCGCGGACGTCCTCGGCTCTCCGGCGCTCTTGGGGCGGTTGCGACGCGGGGACACGAAACACCTCACGGGCTGTACGGCGGTCAGGAGGGTGACCAGCCTACGCGCCGGGCCGGGGGGTAGCCGTCCCGCACGGGCGGCCCCGATCCCCGGCCACTGCACGGAAAATCCAACAATCTTCATGCCAGGCCGTGCCTTTGGCACGTGTCATGCGTTGTTGCCCGTAGGGGGAGTGCCTGCGTCGGCATCAAGGAGGCAGGAGTTCGATGCGTGTAGGTAGTTTTGTTCTCGCCGCCCAGTTTCCCGGTCAGGGCCAGGGGGAGGCGCTGCACCGAGCGGTGCGGTCCGCCGAGGTGGCCGAGGAGGCGGGGCTCGACGCGGTCTGGCTCGCCGAACACCACTTCGTGCCGTACGGCACGTGCCCGTCGGCGGTGACCCTCGCGGCACTGCTGCTCGGCCGGACGCGGCGGATCCACGTCGGCACAGCCGTGAGCGTACTCCCGACCGCCCACCCCGTGGCGCTCGGCGAGCAGGCCGCGCTGTTGCACGTGACGTCCGGCGGGCGTTTCTCGCTCGGGGTCGGGCGCGGCGGCCCATGGGTGGACCTGGAGGTCTTCGGAGCCGGCCTGGAGGCGTACGAGAAGGGGTTCCCCGACTCCCTCGACCTGCTCCTGCGGTGGCTGCGCGAGCCCCGCGTCGACGGCCGCGGGGAGCGGTACCCCTTCCGCGAGGTCGCCGTCGTACCGCGCCCGCAGGAGTCCCTCGACGGCTCGGGCGGGCAGGGCCCCGAGGTGGTCGTCGCGTGCACCTCGCCGGCGAGTGTCCGGCTCGCCGCGCAGCGCTGCCTTCCCATGCTGCTCGGCATGCATGTGGGCGACGACGAGAAGGCCGAAATGGTGGCCTTGTGGAACCGCCACGCGCGTGCCTCCGGGCACCCGCCCGAGGACGTCGCCGCCGCCTCGCACGTCTCGGCCGGTGTCGCCCAGGTCGCCGACCGCCGCCTGGAGGCGGCGGAGGTCTTACAGAAGGCGATGCCCGGCTGGCTGAAGCAGGGGCTGGACGCCCATGTGACCGTGGACGGCCGCCACCGCGCCATGCGGGATCCGCTGGAGTACACCGAACTGCTCTGCGGGCTGCACCCGGTGGGCACCCCGCAGGTGTGCGCGGACCGGCTCGCCGCCACCGCGGAGCGCACCGGCATCACGCGTTTCGCACTGCTCGTGGAGGGCTCCGGCGACCTCGCGGCCACCGAGGAGAACGTCCGCAGGCTGGGTGCCGAGGTACTCCCCCAGCTCGGCTGAGACCCGCCGTCGACGGTGGAGCTGCCGCTCCGGACTGAACACCTCCCGCGTACGGAGCGGCAGCAACAAGCGTCAGCAGTCCCGCAGTTCCGGTGACTGGTTGAGCAACTGGCCCCGGATCGAGGTGAAGCGGGCGAGCCGTTCGTCCACCGAGGGATCCAGCGGGAAAACCGCTACACGGTGGCAGTTCTGGAAGGCGAGACGTACGCCGAAGTGCCGCTGCAGGGCACCGCGTATGGCGTCGCTCGCGAGAGCGCGCAGCAGCTGGCCACGCGCCTGCTCGTCCGGCGGCGGGGTCTGGTTGTCGGCGAACTCGCCGCCGTCAACCTTGAGCTGGGCCACCAGGGAGCTGATCATCTCCCATGCGTAAGGCAGGGAGGTCCGGACGCAGTCGACGAATTCCGCTTCGTCCACCTCGCCTCGCTCGGCCTGTTCCAACAGTGCCGGTGAGACGTCGAGCGACATGGGTTCTCCTCTCACACCCCCGTGGAGCCGGGGGCCTACGGACAGGGATGGAGTCCGCCTACGCAGCGTGCACGGATGACGACCTCTTGCTTCTACGGTAGGCAACGGGCCGTGACCGCACCAGGAGATTGGGCGCATAACCGGCCAGGATCGAACGGGTCCATCGGCGGACAAGTCGCGCGGCCGGGGCCCGCGGCGGCCCGGCGGCGGGCGAATCGCGTACACCGCCCCGAGTCGAGTAGCGTTGCGCCCCATGCGTCTCGTCATTGCCCGATGCTCCGTGGACTACGCGGGCCGGCTCACCGCCCATCTCCCGTCGGCCCCTCGCCTGATCCTGGTGAAGGCGGACGGCAGCGTCTCCATCCACGCGGACGACAGGGCCTACAAACCGCTCAACTGGATGTCGCCGCCCTGCACCTTGAAGGAGGGCACCGGGGACGACGCGGGCGTGTGGACCGTCGTGAACAAGGGCGGCGAGAAGTTGATCATCACGATGGAGGAGATCCTGCACGACTCCTCGCACGAGCTCGGCGTGGACCCGGGTCTCATCAAGGACGGCGTGGAAGCACACCTTCAGGAGCTCCTCGCCGACCGGATCGAGACACTGGGTGAGGGATATTCGCTCATCCGCCGCGAGTACATGACGGCGATCGGCCCGGTGGACATCCTCTGCCGCGACGCCGACGGGCAGACCGTCGCCGTGGAGATCAAGCGGCGCGGCGAGATCGACGGCGTCGAACAACTCACCCGCTATCTGGAGCTGTTGAACCGCGACCCGCACCTGGCGCCCGTCAAGGGCATCTTCGCGGCCCAGGAGATCAAGCCGCAGGCGCGCGTGCTGGCCACCGACCGCGGGATCGGCTGCGCGGTCCTCGACTACAACGCGCTGCGCGGCATCGAGGACGACAAGCTGCGGCTGTTCTGACCTGTCCGCGGGGAGTACGACGGAGGGCCGGGTCCTGGTGGACCCGGCCCTCCGTCATGCGTACGGGACGCTCAGCCCGTCGACGCCGACGCGCCGCCCGAGTCGCTCGGCGACGCGCCGGAGCGGCTCGCCGAGTTCGAGATCTCGGGCGAGGCGGGGGCGTCGCTGGAGTCCGACGGCGTCGGCTCCTGCGTGGGCGGGTCCGTCGGATCCTGCGTCGGCGGGTCCGTCGGCTCCTCGGTGGGCTCGGTGGGCTTGTCGGTGGGCTTGGTCGGCTTGTCCGTGGGCCTCGTCGGCTTGTCCGTCGGCTTCGTCGGCTTGCCGCTCGGCGTGCCGGAGGGCGTGCCGCTGCCGGTCGGAGTGCCGGAGGGCGAGCCGCTGCCGCTCGGCGTGGGGTCGTCGGCGGTGCCGGTGACGCCGTCCTCGCCCGGGTCGACGGGGCGGCTGGTGGAGTTCTGCCGGGGCGGGTCGGCGTTGGTCCCGTCGCCCTCGCCCTCCGGGGTCGCCGACTGCTCCGTCGTGACCTTGTCGCCCTGCGGGGCGTCGTTGTCCGAGGTGGCGCCGAGGGTGACGACGGTGCCGAGGACGGCGGCGAGCAGGGCGCCGGCGCCCGCGGCGACGAGGTTGCGCCGGGTGCCGTGGAGGATGGAGCGGCGGCTGGGCGCGGGCCCCGGGGCGACGACGGTGGGCGTCACCTTGTGGGTGACCACGGTGTCCGGTTCCACGGGCGGTGCGGGCAGCGCGAAGGCGGCGGGGATGCCGCCGGGGGGCGACGCCGGCTCCTCGTGACGGGCTTCGGGCGGCTCCTCGCCGGCCGCGGGGTGGCCGCCCGAGGCGGACAGCGGGCCGCCCGAGGCGGACAGCGGGCCGCCCGAGCGGTCGGCGACCAGCGCGAGGGCCCGGCGTCCTGAGATCATGCCGCGCTTGTCGGCGAGCGCGCCGCGCAGCCCGATGGACGCCTCGAGCTCGGCGCGGGCCCGGTCGAGCCGTCCGCCGCAGAGCGCGAGGATTCCCAGCTCGTGGTGGAAGTACGCCTCTTCGGCGACCTCACCGGCGTTGCGCGCCGCTTCCTGGCCGGACCTGAGGGCCCGCTCCCAGGCGGCCCAGTCGAGGCCCCCGGCGAAGGCGGGCGCGGCGGTCCTGGCGAGCAGCACGGCGGCGCCGCTCTCCGTGGCGACCAGGGCGGCGAGCGCGGCCTGCACGGCGTCCGCCTCGGCGGCGACCCGCTCCGGGGAGACCGAGGGGTGCCCGGCCCACCAGGCGTAGTGCTGGGCGGCGGCCAGGGCGTGCGCGGCCGCCTCGTCGGCGTACCCGACGGACTCCAGCTGGGCCCGCACCCCCGCGGCGAGACGGTAGTGCGCGCCGACCGGGGTGACCAGGGCGCAGCTCACCAGCTCGGCGAGGGCGGCGTCGGCGTGGGTGTCGCCGACGAGGGCGGGCAGGTGGGCCTGGTGCGGCAGCTCGCCGCCGAGGGCGACGGCGAAGGTCAGCGTGGCGCGGGCGGACGGGCTGAGCCGCGAGGCGAGCAGCGCGGCGGGCGCGGCGCCGTCGGCGAGCGAGGGCAGGGGCACGTCCGGCACGTCGTCGCCGAAGGGCGGGCCGGCCGGGGTGTCCCCGAAGTGGCCGTGCTCCTCGAAGGCGTGCGGGTCGGCGCGGAGCTGGTCGCGCTGGCGGAGCAGGGCGCCGGCCTGGACGAAGCGCAGCGGCAGTCCCTCGGACTCGAACCACAGGTCGCCGGCCCAGTTGGCCTCCTCGTCGTCGAGGATCCGGCCGACGGCGCGCTCCAGGAGTTCGAGGCCGCCGCCCCGGCCGAGGCCGCCGAGGAAGACCTCTTCGAGGTGGGAGTCGTCGGAGGGCGCGGCGACGTCGGGGGTGGTGGCGACGAGGAAGGCGCACTCGGGGGTGGCGTCGAGCAGCTCGTCGAGTCCGGCGCCGCCGAATTCCAGGTCGTCCAGGACGACGACGGCGCCGATGTCGCGGACGAGGTCGAGCAGCAGGCCGCGCTCGGGGCGGTGCAGCGGCGCGTCGTAGACGGCCGCGAAGAGGTCGTGGAGCAGTTCGGTGGCGGTCCTGCGGTAGCCGGAGAGGCGGACGACGCCGTCGGGCGCGAGGTCGGCGCAGTCGTCCGCGACGGCGTTCAGGAGCGCTGTGCGCCCCGATCCGGCGGGTCCGGTCAGCCGTACGGAGCGGCCGCGGGCCAGGAGCCGTACGAGGCGCTCGCGCTCCTCCTGGCGCTCCAGGAGCGGCAGCCGGGGCAGCGCGGGTCCCGGCGGTACGGGCGGCAGGGCGGCGCGGCGCTGCTCGGCGCGGTCGTCGGCGGTGCGCCGGGCGGGGCGCTCGGGGCGCTCTCCCCCACTCTCGGCTTCGCTCGAGCGGGAGGTGCCCCCAGGCGGGCAGGGTTCGATCTCGCTGCCGTCGACGGGGTTGACGGTGAGCAGGAAGTCGCCGGAGACGAGCCGGACGGTGCGGGCCAGGGCGGGCGCCGGCCGGCCGAAGTCGGGCGTCGTGGGTTCCCGCGGCGGGTGTCCGAGGCCCGGTGCGCCGTCGCCGTGGTCGTCGTCCATGCCGTCGTGGCCGTACTCTTCGGGTCCCCGGTTCATCGGGTTCATGGTCCTAGCCCCCAGATGCGTGGTGTGCAGAGCCCCCTCCGGCCTTCGTGCACACTGCGCTGTCGCTTCTGGTCCGGTGCCCCCGTGCGGGTTCGTGTATCGGTGGCGACCGAACCCTAGACGTTCGCCCAGTATCTCCGGGAGGGCGGGGTACCGTCCCGTCCGAGACGTCACGGGTTCGTGAGGATTGTGCGCTCCCGGTGTGCTGTCGGGCGGTTCCGGGTGCGCTGTGTGCGCGGGCGGTGCGTCAGACCCTGGGGAGCGATTCGACTCCGATGCCGCCCTCGATGGCGAGGATGCGGTGCAGTCGGGTGGCCACGAGGAGTCGCTGCATCTGGGGCGGCACGTGGCGCAGGACGAGTCTGCGTCCGCACCGTCCGGCGCGGCGGTGCGCGCCCATGATGACGCCGAGTCCCGTGGCGTCCCACGAGTCGAGTTCGGACAGGTCGAGCACCAGGTCGCCGGCGCCGTCGTCGACGGCCGAGTGCAGGACCGTGCGGGCGTCCGCCGCGCTGCGTACGTCGAGGCGTCCCCCGACGACCAGCTGGGCCTGGTCGCCCCTGATGTGCATATGCGCTCCCCGAGAGTGCTGTGTCGGCTGTGACGCCCGATACGTAGGGCGTCTGCGTATGTCACTGCAACTGACTGCCGCGTGGGCGAGGAAGTTGCCGTCTGTAAGCGAACCGATACCGAATTCACTCCGAGGGGTGACCCGTGGGGCGCCGATGCGCCCGACGGGTCGTCAGACGGCGTACGTCAGTGCTGGTTCAGTGCTTGTAGAAGCCCTGCCCGCTCTTGCGTCCGATGTCACCGGCGTCAACCATCCGGCGCATCAGCTCCGGGGGCGCGAACTTCTCGTCCTGGGACTCCGTGTAGATGTTGCTCGTGGCGTGCAGCAGGATGTCGACGCCGGTGAGGTCGGCCGTCGCGAGCGGCCCCATGGCGTGCCCGAAGCCGAGCTTGCAGGCGATGTCGATGTCCTCGGCGGTGGCGACGCCCGACTCGTAGAGCTTGGCCGCCTCGACGACGAGCGCGGAGATCAGACGGGTCGTCACGAAGCCGGCCACGTCGCGGTTGACGACGATGCAGGTCTTGCCGACGGACTCGGCGAACTCCCGGGTGCGGGCGAGGGTTTCGTCGCTGGTCTTGTAGCCGCGCACCAGCTCGCACAGCTGCATCATCGGCACCGGCGAGAAGAAGTGGGCGCCGACGACGCGCTCCGGACGCTCCGTCACGGCCGCGATCTTGGTGATCGGGATGGCGGAGGTGTTGGAGGCGAGCACGGCGTCGTCGCGCACGAGCTTGTCGAGGGTGCGGAAGATCTCGTGCTTGACCTCGAGCTTCTCGAAGACGGCCTCGACGACGATGTCCGCGTCGGCGACCGCGTCCAGGTCGGTGGTCGTGGTGATGCGGGCGAGCGCCGCCTCGGCGTCGTCGGCCGCGAGCTTGCCCTTGCCCACGAACTTGTCGTACGACGCCTTGATGCCGTCGGTGCCCCGGGTCAGTGCCTCGTCGGTGACGTCGCGCAGGACGACGTCCCAGCCCGCCTGGGCGGAGACCTGAGCGATGCCGGACCCCATGAGTCCGGCTCCGATGACGGCGAGCTTCCGTGCCACTGTTCCGACTCCCCTACCGCTGATCACGCTGGGCTCACACGCTCTTTACGTATGCCTCTCCGGCGCACGTTAGCGGTCGTGGGCGCGCCTGTGGCAGTGAAGTAACGCGCGTCACGTCTCAAATGACGGACATCACACCGGTACGTCTCATCAGGCGGCGCGTGGCGCGTAGTTGAGGACCTTCTCGCTCAGCAGGTCCTCCATCTCGTCCAGCAGGCCGAGGGCGTCACGGGACACGTCGGCCGGCTCCCGGCCCTTGGTCATCTCGTCGCCGATCCACGCCATGAGCGTGCTGTGCACCCAGGAGAGCTGTCCGGCGACGAGCCCCGGCAGCGGGTCGCCCTCGGCGGCGCCGGCCTCCGCGGCGAGGGTTCCGGTGAGGTTGCCGAGGGCCTCCTGCTGGATCGCCCAGAGCCGGGAGCGCAGGGCGTGCGCCTCGGTGATGACCTTCATGAAGTCGGCCCAGCCGGGGAAGAGCCCGACGGCCGGCGAGACGCCCTCGACGTCGGCGCGCAGCTCGCGCAGGACGGCGTCGGCCGCGGACTCCCCGGCGCGGCGGCCGCGGACATGGCGGGAGAGCCGGTCGACGACGTCGCCGCCCCGGTCCAGGAAGAGGTCCTCCTTGGCCGGGAAGTAGTTGTAGACCGTGTTCACGGAGACGTCGGCGGCCTCCGCGACCTCCGCGACGGTCACCGTGACGAAGCCGCGCTCCAGGAAGAGCCCCGTCGCGATGTCCGAGATCCGCTGCTTCGTCTGCCGCTTCTTGCGCTCCCTGAGACCTTCAGCCATGCCCCCACCCTAGGGCCCGCCCCTTGGGCAACTGAAAACTTGGGGTGATTGCAAAATTTAAGAGACTCTGTTTTTGTGGTCGCCATGGCAATCATCAGCACGGCCGGACTCACCCGGACCTTCCGGACCAAGCGCGGCACCGTCGACGCCGTGCGCGGCATCGACCTGACCGTCACCCCCGGCGAGATCCTCGGCTTCCTCGGACCCAACGGCGCGGGCAAGACGACGACCCTGCGCATGCTGACCACGCTCCTGGCCCCCACCGGCGGCGCCGCCACCGTCGCGGGCCACGACCTGGTCCGCGACCCGGCCGCCGTGCGGCGCGCGATCGGGTACGTGGCCCAGTCCGGCGGCGTCGACCTCAGCGTCTGTGTACGCGAGGAACTCATCACCCAGGGCCGGCTCTACCGCCTGCCGAAGCATCAAGCCATGGCGCGCGCAGCCGAGTTGGCGGCCGACCTCGGCCTCACCGACTACCTCGACCGCGCGTGCGCGACCCTCTCCGGCGGTCAGCGGCGGCGGCTGGACATCGCCATGGGCCTCATGCACCGGCCCGAGGTGCTCTTCCTGGACGAACCGACGACGGGCCTCGACCCGGGCAGCCGGGCCGACCTGTGGGCGCTGGTGCGGCGGCTGCGCGACGACCACGGCACCACCGTCGTCCTGACCACCCACTACCTCGACGAGGCCGACGCGCTCTGCGACCGCCTGGTGATCATCGACAAGGGCGTGGTGGTCGCCGAGGGCATGCCGAGCGCGCTCAAGCTGCGGTACGGCGGGTCCATCGACGCCTCGCTCCAGGACACGTTCCTGGCCGTCACCGGCCGCGACCTCGCCCCCAAGGACGCGGCGCCGGCCGCCGTCTGAACCCTCACACACCCGGGACCCCACCTATGTCCGCGTTTCTCTCCGACACCGCGCTGATCTTCGGGCGGTACGCCCGCCAGACCCTGCGCTCCCCGTTCCAGATCCTCTTCGGCGTCCTGATGCCGCTGCTGTACCTGCTCTTCTTCGGCCCGCTCCTGACCGGCCTGCCGCTCGGCTCGCGCGGTGACTCCTGGCAGGTGCTCGTGCCGGGGCTGCTGCTCCAGCTCGGCCTGTTCGGCGCCTCGTACAGCGGGTTCGCGCTCATCATCGAAAAGCAGTTCGGCGTGGTGGAGCGGATGCGGGTGACGCCGGTCAGCCGGCTCGCGCTGCTGCTCGGCCGGGTGCTCCGCGACGCCGCGCTCTTCGTCTTCCAGGCGGTGCTGCTCGTCCTCGCGGCCGTGGCGATGGGGCTGCGGGCGCCGCTCGCCGGAGTCCTCGTCGGTTTCGCGTTCGTCGGGGTCCTGACGATCGTCCTCGCGTCCCTCAGCTACGCGCTCGCGATGCTCGTCTCCAAGCCGCACGAGTTCGGTCCCGTCGTCAACGCGGTCAGCATGCCCGCGATGCTGCTCTCCGGCCTGATGCTGCCGATGGCGCTCGCCCCCGGCTGGCTGGACGTCCTCTCGCACTTCATGCCGTTCCGCTACCTGGTGGACGCGGTGCGGGCCGCCTACGTGGGCGAGTACGCGGGCACAGCGATGCTGTACGGCGTCCTGACGGCGGCCGCCCTCACGCTCGGGTCCGTGACGGTGGGCACACGTGTCTTCCGGAAGGCGGGCGCGTAACTAGGCTGACCCCATGGTCAATCTGACGCGCATCTACACCAGGACCGGCGACCAGGGCACCACGGCCCTCGGCGACATGAGCCGCACCGCCAAGACCGATCTGCGGATCGCGGCGTACGCGGACGCCAACGAGGCCAACGCCGCGATCGGCACCGCCATCGCGCTCGGCCGGCTCGACGCGGAGGTCGTCAAGGTCCTGGTCCGGGTGCAGAACGACCTCTTCGACGTGGGCGCCGACCTCTCCACCCCCGTCGTCGAGAACCCGAAGTACCCGCCGCTGCGCGTCGAGCAGTCCTACATCGACAAGCTGGAGGCGGACTGCGACCGCTTCCTGGAGGAGCTGGAGAAGCTCCGCAGCTTCATCCTGCCGGGCGGCACGCCCGGCGCGGCGCTGCTGCACCAGGCGTGCACGGTGGTGCGGCGGGCCGAGCGCTCGACGTGGGCCGCCTTCGAGGTGCACGGTGCGGGTACGGAGGACGGCGGCATGAACCCGCTCACCGCCACCTACCTCAACCGCCTCTCCGACCTGCTCTTCATCCTCGCCCGCACGGCGAACAAGGCGGTCGGCGACGTGCTGTGGGTGCCGGGCGGCGAACGCTAGAGCTTGCTGAGGGAGTCCCCGCGCTCCGGGTCCCGGTCCGCGGGCGGCCCGGCCGGCGCCTTCTTCGGGAAGACCGTGTACGTCGCGGCGATGATCAGGTTGATCCCGATCACCCACACCATCCGCTGCTGCCAGCCGCGCAGCGAGCCGGTGTCGCCGTCCGCGCCCACGTACCAGACCGCGCCCTGCAGCAGTGCCATGGCGATCAGCGAGGCCAGGACCCAGCGGGCGGCGATCTTCCACTCGTGCGCCGTGCGCGCGGCGCCGTACTTCGGGGTGCTCGGGGGCGGACCGCCCGCGAACCGGTGGGCGACCCGGACGTCCACCCACTTGATCGTGTAATGGCCGAGCGCCACGGAGTAGCCGATGTAGACCGCGGCCAGACCGTGCTTCCAGTCCGGCTCCGCGCCGTTCTTCAGGTCGATCGCGGTGACCACGAACAGCAGCACTTCCAGGAGCGGCTCGCACAGCAGCACCGCGACGCTCGTCCGCGGCATCTTCGCCCCGTAGCGCAGGGCGAGCCCCGCCGCCAGCAGCACCCAGAAGCCGACCTCACAGATGACGATCAACGTGACGATCACGACGCTCTCCTCTCGTTCACCCCTCCAGACTTCCGTCGGACCGGCTCCCGATCATCGTCGTCAGTGACGAAACGGCACTGCATCCTTCGATGTAGCGGTCGGTTCCACCCTCAGGACCAGGCACGGCACCACCCCACCGTGTTGGATGGGGACATGGCCCCGACCCTCCCCCGTCCGCAGCGCGTCGACGTGCGGATCGCCGTGGCCAGCCTGCTGTGCGGGCTCGCGCTGTGGGCGCTCGGACTCCAGTCGCAGAGCGACCGGCCGCTGGACGTCCACTGGGCGCTGGTGCCGCTCTTCGTCCTGGCCGGGCTCGAACTGCTGCGCAGCAGCCGACCGCGGTTCGCCCTCGTCGTCGCCACCCTCGCGCTGGTGGCCGACCAGTTCACGGCGGGCAACCTCGCGTCGATCCTGATGTTCACGGACATCATGTACGCGGCCGTCGTCTACGGGACCCCGGCCGCCGCCCGCCGCATCCCGATCATCACGGGCCTCGTCACCGTGGCCCTGACCATCGCCTTCCTCGCCTGGTGGCAGAACCCGCAGGCGGTCCTGCTCGGCGTGGCGACCGCGATCGTGGGCTTCACCCCCGCCGCCACCGGCGTGCTGGTGCGCAACCACCGCGAGGCGACGGCCGCGGCCAAGCTGCGGGCCGAACAGACCGCGCTGCTCGCCGAGATGGACCGCGTGCAGGCCGTCTCCGCCGAGCGCGCGCGGATGGCCCGCGAACTGCACGACATGGTCGCGAACCACCTCTCCGCCATCGCCATCCACTCCACGGCCGCGCTCTCCCTCGACGACCCGGCGACGAGCAGGGACGCGCTCGCCGTCATCCGCGAGAACAGCGTCGAGGGGCTCGCCGAGATGCGCCGCCTCATCGGCATCCTGCGCGACCAGAGCGGCGACCTGGAACCGGCGGCCGCGCCCACCCTCGACGGCCTGGCCGCCCTGCTCGACGGTTTCCGCACCAACGGCCTCGACGTGGCGCTCGACGACGCCCGCACCCCCGCGGGCCCGAAGCTGCCCGCGCCGGTGGAGCTCGCGGCCTACCGGATCGTGCAGGAATCCCTGACGAACGCGCTCAAGCACGCCTCGCCCGGCCGGGTCACCGTCGCCCTGGAGCAGCGGCCCCGCGCCCTGACGATCCGGGTGAGCAGCCCGTACGGTGATCGGTCCGGGCCCCGCGCGCCGGGCTCGGGAGCCGGGCTCGTCGGCATGCGCGAGCGCACCGAACTCCTCGGCGGCACCTTCGAGTCGGGCCCCGAGAGCAGCCCCGACGGCAAGGCCTGGAACGTCTTCGCGACCCTGCCCGTCGACCCCGCCGATGAAGGAGCCAAGGAATGATCCGGGTGTTGGTCGCCGAAGACCAGTCGGCCGTGCGCGCCGGGCTGGTGCTGATCCTGCGCAGCGCCCCCGACATCGAGGTCGTCGGCGAGGCCGCGGACGGCGAGGAGGCCGTCGCGCTCGCCCGCGACCTCCGCCCCGACCTGGTCCTGATGGACATTCAGATGCCGCGCCTGGACGGCGTGTCGGCGACCCGGCAGGTCGTCGCCGAGGGACTCGCGGACGTCCTGGTCCTGACCACCTTCGACCTCGACGCGTACGTGTTCGGGGCGCTGCGCGCGGGCGCCGCCGGCTTCCTGCTGAAGAACACCGAGGCGAAGGACCTCCTGGAGGCCGTCCGCACGGTCGCACGCGGCGAGGGGCTCATCGCGCCGGCCGTCACCCGCCGGCTGATCGCCGAGTTCGGCGCCCCGTCGAGGGCCGTACGCGACGGGAACGCGCCGGACCCGGCCGTCCTGGACAGCCTCACCCGGCGCGAGCGCGAGGTGCTCTCCTGCATCGGCGAGGGCCTGTCGAACGCGGAGATCGCCGCCCGGCTCACCATGGCGGAGGCGACGGTGAAGACGCACGTCAGCCGGATGCTCGGCAAGCTGGAACTGCGCAGCCGGGTACAAGCCGCCGTACTGGCGCAGGAGTTGGGGGTCTGACCGCCGCGGCCGAGGTTTGGACCGGCGCGAACCGGCCAATGGTTCAGACCTCTTGACCGATGGTCCAGACCTTTCTATTCTCGCCGCACTGCGGTGAGCACTCCCCCACGTGTTCCACGTGCTCACGGGCGGCGCAGGGTCCCAACCCCTCAGACCCCCGGAACTCACCCGAGGAGCACTCGTGCGCTTCACTCACAGCACCGCACGCCCGAGAGTCAGATCCAGACACCGAGCCGTGGCGGCACTCACCACACTGCTGCTGCCGCTCGCCACCCTGGTCGCCCTCGGCGGATCCGCCGAAGCCGCCCCGGACGCCGCGCCCGCGGCCACCGCCACGTACGCCAAGACCCAGGACTGGGGCGGCGGCTTCGAGGGCAAGTGGACGATTCGGAACACCGGCACCACCACGATCAGCTCCTGGAACGTCGCCTGGGACTTCCCCTCCGACACCAAGGTGACCTCCGCCTGGGACGCCACCGTCACCAACTCCGGCACCCGCTGGACCGCCAAGAACCTCGGCTGGAACGGGACGCTCGCCCCCGGCGCCTCGGTCTCCTTCGGGTTCAACGGCAGCGGCCCCGGCGCCCCCGCCAAGTGCGAGCTGAACGGCGCGAGCTGCGACGGCGGCAGCGTCCCCGGCGACAACCCGCCGAGCGCGCCCGGCACCCCGACCGCGTCCGGCGTCACCGACACCTCGGTCAAGCTCGACTGGAAGGCCGCCACCGACGACAAGGGCGTCAAGAACTACGACGTCCTGCGCGACGGCGCCAAGGTCGCCACGGTCACCGGCACCTCGTACGGCGACACCGGCCTGACCGCGGGCACCGACTACTCGTACACCGTCCAGGCCCGTGACACCGCCGACCAGACGGGTCCCGCGAGCGGCGCCGTCAAGGTCCGCACCACGGGCGGCGGCGGCCCCGACCCCCAGCCCGGCGACAAGGTCAAGCTCGGCTACTTCACCGAGTGGGGCGTCTACCAGCGCAACTACCACGCGAAGAACATCGTGACCTCCGGCTCGGCGGCGAAGATCACGCACATCAACTACAGCTTCGGCAACGTCCAGGGCGGCAAGTGCACCATGGGCGACTCCTACGCCGCGATCGACAAGGCCTACACCGCCGACCAGAGCGTCGACGGCGTCGCCGACACCTGGGACCAGCCGCTGCGCGGCAACTTCAACCAGCTGCGCAAGCTCAAGGCGAAGTACCCGAACGTCAAGATCCTGTGGTCCTTCGGCGGCTGGACCTGGTCCGGCGGCTTCACCGACGCCATGAAGAACCCGGCGGCCTTCGCCAAGTCCTGTCACGACCTGGTCGAGGACCCGCGCTGGGCCGACGTCTTCGACGGCATCGACCTGGACTGGGAGTACCCGAACGCCTGCGGTCTGTCCTGCGACACCAGCGGCCCGGCCGTCTTCAAGAACATGATGCAGGCCTTCCGCTCCGAGTTCGGCTCGAAGAGCCTGGTCACCGCCGCGATCTCCGCGGACGGCTCGGACGGCGGCAAGCTCGACGCCGCGGACTACGGCGGCGCCTCGCAGTACGCCGACTGGTACAACGTGATGACGTACGACTTCTTCGGCGCGTGGGACGCCAAGGGCCCGACGGCCCCGCACTCCCCGCTCACGTCCTACCCGGGCATCCCGAAGGAGGGCTTCAACTCCGCCGCCGCCATCGCCAAGCTGAAGGCCAAGGGCGTGCCCTCGGCGAAGCTGCTGCTCGGCATCGGCTTCTACGGCCGCGGCTGGACGGGCGTCACCCAGAAGGAGCCGGGCGGCACGGCCACGGGCGCGGCGCCCGGCACGTACGAGGCGGGCATCGAGGACTACAAGGTCCTCAAGAACTCCTGCCCCTCCAACGGCACGGTCGCCGGCACGGCGTACGCGCACTGCGGCAGCAACTGGTGGTCGTACGACACCCCGGCGACGGTCGGCGCGAAGATGACGTGGGCCAAGCAGCAGGGGCTCGGCGGCGCGTTCTTCTGGGAGTTCAGCGGTGATACGGCCAACGGGGAGCTGGTGTCCGCCATCAACGACGGTCTGAAGTAGCCTTCGGCGCCGTCCCACGAACGAAGCCGGGAAGACAGGATCGCCCCCTGTCTTCCCGGCTTCTCGTGTACCGCGACTGCGGGTCGTGTGTGGCTGGTCGCGCAGTTCCCGGCGCCCCTGGGGAGACTGCGGCTAGGCCACGTTCACCCGCTGGCCCGGCGGTGCCGCCTCCAGCCAGGCCAGGAAACCCGTCAGCGCGTCCTCGCTCATCGCCAGTTCCAGGCGGGAGCCGCGGTGCAGGCAGCCGAGGACGATCGCGTCGGAGAGCAGGGCCAGCTCCTCCTCGCCGTCCGGCGCGCGCCGGTCCACGACCTCGATGGCCGAGCGCTCCAGGACCCGGCGGGGCCGCGGCGCGTACGAGAAGACGCGGAACCACTCGACCCGGTCGCCGTTGTAGCGGGCCACCCCGTACCCCCAGCCCTTGCCGGAGGTGTCGCCCTTCTCCGGGGCGTTCCAGCGCAGGCTGCAGTCGAAGGTGCCGCCGGAGCGCTGGATCAGCCGGCGCCGCAGTCCGAAGACGAAGAGCCCCACCAACACCAGCACGATCAAAGCAAGTCCGCACACGAGCAGAGTGAGGATCATCGGCACCGACCTCCTCGCCTCTACCGTCGGCCCACGGGCCGACAACGGACCAATACATTGCACCCGCATTGCCTCAGCCGCGACCCGGTCCGGAATGTTCCCGGACCTGGCCGCGGCTGAGTCACGTTACGCCGCGCGCGCTGGTCTCAGCGCGTCGCCGCACGCAGTCGGACGTCGGCACGCCGCTCGGCGGAGGCGTCGGCCTCCGACTTCGCGCGCTCCAGCGCCCGCTCCGCGCGCTGGACGTCGATCTCGTCGGACAGCTCCGCGATCTCGGCCAGCAGCGACAGCTTGTCGTCCGCGAAGGAGATGAATCCTCCGTGGACGGCGGCGACGACCGTGCCACCGTCACTCGTACGGATGGTCACCGGGCCCGATTCCAGCACACCGAGCAGCGGCTGGTGACCGGGCATGACGCCGATGTCGCCGGACGTGGTGCGCGCGACGACCAGGGTGGCCTCACCGGACCAGACACTGCGGTCCGCTGCGACCAGCTCGACATGCAGCTCAGCAGCCAAGGGTGGCTCCTCGGGTCACCACCCGGCGGCTTCGCCGGGTGTTGGGTCAAATTCTAGTGGGCGTACGGAGAGGGGCGGGACACGGCCCCCGCGCGGGGTGCCCCCGCCCCTCTCCGGATCGAGCTGTGAGCTCAGGAGACGCCGAGCTCCTTGGCGTTCTTCTTGAGGTCCTCGAGACCACCGCACATGAAGAAGGCCTGCTCGGGGAAGTGGTCGTACTCGCCGTCGCAGATCGCGTTGAACGCCGCGATCGACTCCTCGAGGGACACGTCCGAGCCGTCCACACCGGTGAACTGCTTGGCGGCGTGGGTGTTCTGCGACAGGAAGCGCTCCACGCGACGGGCACGGGCGACGACGAGCTTGTCCTCTTCGCTGAGCTCGTCGATACCGAGGATCGCGATGATGTCCTGGAGGTCCTTGTACTTCTGGAGGATCCCCTTGACGCGCATGGCGCAGTTGTAGTGGTCCTGCGCGATGTAGCGCGGGTCCAGGATGCGGGACGTGGAGTCCAGCGGGTCCACGGCCGGGTAGATGCCCTTCTCCGAGATCGGACGGGAGAGCACCGTCGTCGCGTCGAGGTGGGCGAACGTGGTGGCCGGGGCCGGGTCGGTCAGGTCGTCCGCGGGGACGTAGATCGCCTGCATCGAGGTGATCGAGTGACCACGGGTCGAGGTGATGCGCTCCTGGAGGAGACCCATCTCGTCGGCCAGGTTCGGCTGGTAGCCCACCGCGGAGGGCATGCGGCCGAGCAGGGTCGAGACCTCGGAACCGGCCTGGGTGAAGCGGAAGATGTTGTCGATGAAGAACAGCACGTCCTGCTTCTGCACATCGCGGAAGTACTCCGCCATGGTCAGACCGGCCAGGGCGACGCGCAGACGCGTGCCCGGCGGCTCGTCCATCTGGCCGAAGACCAGCGCGGTCTTGTCCAGAACGCCGGCTTCCTCCATCTCGACCATGAGGTCGTTGCCCTCACGGGTGCGCTCGCCGACACCGGCGAAGACGGAGACACCGTCGTGCAGCTTGGCCACACGGACGATCATTTCCTGGATCAGCACGGTCTTGCCGACACCGGCACCACCGAACAGACCGATCTTTCCACCCTTGACGTACGGGGTGAGGAGGTCGACGACCTTCAGGCCGGTCTCGAACATCTCGGTCTTGGACTCGAGCTGGTCGAAGGCCGGGGCCTTGCGGTGGATCGTCCAGCGCTCGGCGTCGGCGACCGTGGACGGGTCGTCGTTCAGGACCTCGCCGAGGGTGTTGAACACCCGGCCCTTGGTCACGTCGCCGACCGGCACCGAGATGCCCTTGCCGGTGTCGGTGACGGGCGCCTGGCGGACCAGGCCGTCGGTCGGCTGCATCGAGATCGCGCGGACCACGCCGTCACCCAGGTGCTGGGCGACCTCGAGGGTCAGCGTCTTCTTCGCGCCCGGCGTGGCCGGGTCGTCGACCTGGACGTGCAGCGCGTTGTAGATCTCCGGCATCGCGTCGACGGGGAACTCCACGTCGACGACCGGGCCGATGACCCGGGCGACGCGGCCCGTGGCAACGGCCGTCTCAACAGTGGTCGTCATTACTTGTCACTCCCCGCGGTCGCGTCGGCCAGGGCTGCTGTGCCGCCGACGATCTCGCTGATTTCCTGGGTGATTTCGGCCTGGCGGGCCGCGTTGGCAAGCCGGGAGAGGCTGTTGATCAGATCCCCGGCGTTGTCGGTCGCCGACTTCATCGCGCGGCGCGTGGCGGCGTGCTTGGAGGCAGCCGACTGGAGCATCGCGTTGTAGATACGGCTCTCGACGTACCGCGGCAGCAGGGCGTCGAGGACGTCCTCCGCCGACGGCTCGAAGTCGTAGAGCGGAAGGAGCTCGCCCTTGGTGGGGGACTCCTCCGCGACCTCTTCGAGGCTGAGCGGCAGCAGCCGGCCGTCGATGGCCGTCTGCGTCATCATCGAGATGAACTCGGTGTAGACGATGTGGAGTTCGTCCACGCCGCCCTCAGCCGTCTCCTTCTCGATCGCCTCGATCAGCGGCACCGCGACCTTCTTGGCATCCGCGTACGTGGGCTCGTCGGTGAAGCCCGACCACGACTCCACGACCTTGCGCTCGCGGAAGTTGTAGTGGGCCAGACCACGGCGGCCGACGATGTACGTGTCGACCTCCTTGCCCTCGGCCTCGAGACGCTCGGTGAGCTGCTCCGCGGCCTTGATGGCGTTGGAGTTGAAGGCGCCGGCCAGTCCGCGGTCGCTCGTGAGGAGCAGAACCGCGGAACGGGTCGCCGTCTCCGCCTCGGTCGTCAGCGGGTGCTTCGTGTTCGAACCAGTGCCGACCGCCGTGACCGCGCGGGTGAGCTCGGTCGCGTACGGCGTGGAGGCCGCCACCTTGCGCTGCGCCTTGACGACGCGCGAGGCGGCGATCATCTCCATCGCCTTCGTGATCTTCTTGGTCGCGGTGACGGATCGGATGCGACGCTTGTAGACCCGGAGCTGGGCTCCCATGAGTCAGGTCCCTTCCTTACGTCACTTGGCGGCGGCCGGAGCGTCCTCGCCGAGAAGCTTCCCGTCCGAGGTCTCGAACTGCTTCTTGAACTCCGCGATGGCGTCGCCGACGGCCTGCAGGGTGTCGTCCGACATCTTGCCGCCCTCCTTGATGGAGGTCATGAGGCCCTGCTCCTTGCGGTGCAGGTACTCAAGGAGCTCGCGCTCGAAGCGGCGGATGTCGCCCACGGGCACCTCGTCCATGCGGCCCGTCGTACCGGCCCACACGGAGACGACCTGGTCCTCGGTCGCCATCGGCTCGTACTGCGGCTGCTTGAGCAGCTCGACCATGCGCTGGCCGCGCTCCAGCTGCGCCTTCGACGCGGCGTCCAGGTCGGAACCGAAGGCGGCGAACGCCTCCAGCTCACGGAACTGGGCGAGGTCCACGCGGAGGCGGCCGGAGACCTGCTTCATCGCCTTGTGCTGCGCGGAACCACCGACTCGGGAGACGGAGATACCGACGTTCAGCGCGGGGCGCTGACCGGCGTTGAAGAGGTCCGACTCCAGGAAGCACTGGCCGTCGGTGATGGAGATGACGTTGGTCGGAATGAACGCCGACACGTCGTTCGCCTTGGTCTCGACGATCGGCAGACCGGTCATCGAGCCCTTGCCCAGCTCGTCCGAGAGCTTCGCGCAGCGCTCGAGCAGACGCGAGTGCAGGTAGAAGACGTCACCCGGGTAGGCCTCGCGCCCCGGCGGGCGGCGGAGCAGCAGGGACACGGCGCGGTAGGCGTCGGCCTGCTTGGAGAGGTCGTCGAAGATGATGAGGACGTGCTTGCCCTCGTACATCCACTGCTGGCCGATGGCCGAACCGGTGTACGGCGCCAGGTACTTGAAGCCGGCCGGGTCGGACGCCGGGGCGGCGACGATGGTCGTGTACTCCAGGGCGCCGGCCTCTTCGAGGGCACCGCGCACGGAGGCGATGGTGGAGCCCTTCTGACCGATGGCGACGTAGATGCAGCGCACCTGCTTGTTCACGTCGCCCGAGCGCCAGTTGTCGCGCTGGTTGATGATCGTGTCGACGGCCAGGGCGGTCTTGCCGGTCTGGCGGTCACCGATGATCAGCTGACGCTGGCCACGGCCGATCGGGGTCATCGCGTCGACGGCCTTGTAGCCGGTCTCCATCGGCTCGTGCACCGACTTGCGCTGCATGACCGTGGGGGCCTGCAGCTCGAGGGCGCGACGTCCGCTGGTCTCGATCTCGCCGAGGCCGTCGATCGGGGTGCCGAGCGGGTCGACGACGCGGCCGAGGTAACCCTCGCCCACGGCGACGGAGAGCACCTCACCGGTGCGCTGCACCGGCTGGCCCTCCTCGATACCGCTGAACTCGCCGAGGACGACGGCGCCGATCTCGCGCTCTTCCAGGTTCAGCGCGAGGCCGAGGGTGCCGTCCTCGAACTTCAGCAGCTCGTTCGCCATCGCCGAGGGCAGGCCCTCGACCTTGGCAATACCGTCGCCGGCGACGGTGACCGTACCGACCTCCTCGCGCGAGGCCGCGTCCGGCTTGTACGCCTGGACAAAGTTCTCCAGCGCGTCCCGGATCTCCTCCGGCCGGATCGTGAGCTCCGCCATCTGGGTTCCCTGCTCTCCTTGTTGGGCCCGAAGTTTTCTTGGGGGGTCTGGGGTCAGCCCCCAGGAATCCTCTGCACGGCCCAACTAGGGCCGTAGGTCGTGCTTGTTGTCTTAACTGCCGGCCACGCGGCGACCGGCTTCCGCGATGCGGTCCGCGACGCTGCCGTTGATGACCTCGTCACCCACCTGGACCGTGATCCCGCCGAGGACCTCGGGGTCCACGTCGAGGTTGAGGTGCATCGGACGTCCGTACACCTTGGCCAGGACGGCGCCGAGACGCTCCTTCTGCCGGTCCGAGAGCGGAACGGCGGAAGTGACGACGGCGACCATGCGGTTGCGGCGGTCCGCGGCAAGCTTGGAGAGGGACTCGAGTCCCTCTTCCAGGCTACGTCCACGCGGCACGGTCACCAGGCGCTCGATCAGCCGCTCCGTGACGTCCTCGGCGCGGCCGCCGAGCAGGCTGCGCAGCAGCTCGCTCTTGGCCGAACCGGTCGCGGCGCGGTCGGTCAGCGCGGCCCGCAGCTCCGTGCTGGAGGAGACGATCCGGCCGAACCGGAACAGCTCGTCCTCGACGTTGTCCAGCGCGCCCGTCTTCTGCGCGCCGGTCAGGTCGGCGAGGTTGGCGAGCTCCTCGAGGGCGTCCACCAGGTCACGCGACTGCGACCAGCGCGAGCGCACCATGCCGGCCACCAGGTCGCCGGTCTCGCCGCCCACCTGCCCGGACAGCAGACGTCCCGCAAGCTCGGCCTTGGCCTCGCCGGACTGCGCCGGGTCGGTCAGGACCCGACGCAGCGAGACCTCGCGGGCGAACAGGGCCGTGACGGCCGCCAGCTCGTCCGCGAGCCGCTTGGCGTCGACCGAGGTGCTGTCCGTCAGCGCGTCGAGGCGCTCACGCGCGGCGGCCAGGGCCTCGCGGCTCGCTCCGTGCGCTGTCATCGAGCAGCCTCGGCCTTCTCCTCGAGCTCGTCGAGGAAGCGGTCGATCGTGCGGCTCTGCCGGGCGTGGTCCTCGAGGGACTCGCCGACGAGCTTGCCGGCCAGGTCGGTGGCCAGCTGGCCGACGTCCTGGCGCAGCGCCTGCGCGGCGGCCTTGCGGTCGGCCTCGATCTGGGCGTGCCCGGCGGCGACGATCTCCTCGCGCTGACGCTGGCCCTCGGCCCGCATCTCGGCGATGAGCTGGGCGCCCTGCTCCTGCGCCTCCTGGCGCAGACGCGCGGCCTCGTGCCGGGCCTCGGCGAGCTGAGCCTTGTACTGCTCAAGAACGCTCTGGGCCTCGGTCTGCGCGGCCTCGGCCTTCTCGATACCGCCTTCGATCGCCTCCCGGCGCTCGTCCAGAACCTTGTTGATGTTCGGGAGGAGCTTCTTCCAGAAGAAGAAGAAGACGATGGCGAAGGCGATGGCGCCGACGAGCAGCTCGGGGCCGGGCGGAATGAGCGGGTTCTGCTCCTCCGCGTGCTCGGCCGCCTGCTGTACCAGGTTGGCGATCACATCATTGCCTTTCGTCGAACGGGACTAATCGTCTCGGGCGATCAGGAGCCGTAGACGAACGGCATGACGATGCCGATGAGGGCGAGCGCCTCACAGAAGGCGAAGCCGAGGATCTGGTTGGCACGGATCAGGCCGGCAGCTTCGGGCTGACGAGCGAGGGCCTCGGTGCCCTTACCGAAGACAATGCCGACACCGATGCCGGGGCCGATGGCCGCGAGGCCGTAGCCGATGGAGCCGAGGGCCTTGATGTCACCCTGGAGGGCGGCGAGCTCGAGAGTCGCGGACATGCCGTTACTTCCTTCTCTTTCATGGACCGGTGGGGGTTGGCCACCGGGCGCTTAGGGGGTGGTGGGAGGGCGTCAGTGGTTCTCGGCGAGAGCGCCCTGGATGTACGAGCAGGCGAGGAGCACGAAGACGTACGCCTGGACGGCCTGCACGAAAAGCTCGAAGACGATCATGGCCATGGTCATCACGAAGGAGACACCGGCGGCCGGGATCAGCCAGCTGTTCAGCAGGTACCAGGAGGCGACGGTGAACATCACCAGCATCAGGTGACCGGCGAACATGTTGGCGAAGAGTCGCACCGCGTGCGTGAAGGGACGCACCAGCAGGTTCGAGAAGAACTCGATGAACGACACGAGCCACTTGATCGGGCCGAGCGAGTTGTCGAAGCCCGTGATGTTCTTCCAACCGCCCACGAAGCCGTGCTTCTTGAAGGTGAGCGGGACCCACACCAGGTAGACGACTGCCGCGAGCACCGCGGGGTAGGCGATGATCGACGAGACCGGGAACTGGGTCAGCGGGATCACGGACCAGATGTTCATGATCCAGATGAAGAAGAACAGCGAGACCATGAGCGGGACGTACTTCTCGCCGTCCTTCTTGCCCATCGTCTCGTAGACGATCCCGCGTCGGACGAAGTCGTAGCCGGCCTCACCCATCATCTGCACCTTGCCCGGGACCATCTTGGCCTTGCCGAACGCGATGTAGAAGAACGTGACTACGACGAGGGTGGTCAACAGGGCGAGCAGCATCACCTTGTTGAGCTCGATCCCACCGACGGTGGCGAACGGCTTGAAGAGGAACGAGTGCAGGCCCGGAGCCGGGAAGCCACAGCCGTTGTCGGACATGATCCGACAGCTCCAGTCAAAGGCGAGCTCAGTTTGGTCAGCACTCACCGCGGGCTCCTTCGGCGTGACGCATAGGTACGGCAACCTCGTTGTCGTGTCGGCGCGGCGCGCAGCCGCGGGTCGGCACCGGACTGGTGTTTCGGAAGTGTGAGCGGCATTCAGGCATCGAGCCTCGCGATTGTGCAGGCGTCAGCTCAGATGCCCGCGCCCGCAGTGCCGCAGTTGGCACCGGACGATAGCAGCATCTCGAACGGGCATTTATCCCGCCCCTACCCCTCACGTCGAAGACCCCGACTTCTCCGGCTTGTCCCTATTGACGGACTCACTACCGGAGTCGGGTTCCACGTAAAGGATCTTGGCTTTCATGTGCGCCCGGGCTTGAGCGGCCATCCACGCGACGGTCGCTGCCACAAGTGCCGCAGCGAAAGCCCTCGGATTGAAGAGGGTGGTGTCCTTGAACAAGCCCATGAAGAGGAGCAGCAACAGTAGTTGGGCGACGTAGAGCATCATGCCCATCGCCTGAAAAAGCTGCGGAAGCGATTTTGCCGTCCGCTGCAGGACGAACATCCCGAGCCCCATGAACGCGATCACGACCAGGGTGCCGACGACGGCCCCGATGGCTCCCTTGCCGCCGGCGACCACGCCACTGACCACGGCGATGATCGCGCCGACGGCAGCTGTGGGCACAGCAGACTGGAGGAGAGTTCGGGTGTCTTGAGACGGCATGGCGGCGCTCCGCTTACTGATGGGGGCAGGGTGTCGTCATGGACGAGCGTAGACCCGGGTCGAGAGGGTCCCTCGGGCCAATCGACCGTCGCACTACGGTCCTTCGGCTCTATCCCGGGATCTCGTGAACCGTATCACAAACTATTTGATGAGGTCTTTACCTGCTCGGTGTGCTGACTGTCACACATGAGAGGTAATCCGCGCGTCTGTGCATCGGGGACGGCAAGTTGTCTGGTAATGGGGCGATTTCGGGTCAGGCGTCAACGTGAGGCACCCGCTTCCCGCGCCTATTCGATGCGAGAACGGTTGCCGACCGCGGTCGCTCCGTTGACGCCCGCGGTGACCGGAGTCTTTCGCTCCGAGTCACGCGCGTCGTGTTCCTCCCCCACCGTCTCATCCGTCGCGTCGGCCTCGTGCGCCGCCCCGTGCACGTCCTGTGCGGCCGCCCTGCGACGCCGGTAGCGCGGCGGCACGAAGGCCTCGGCCCAGCGCGGGGTGCGCGGCGTGAAGCGCGGCAGCAGGAGCAGGACGAGACCGAGCGCGCTGAGCGCGACGATGAGCAGCAGGATCCACATGCTCGTCGAGTGCACCGAGTACGCGACGGTGCCGAAGGCGATGAGCGCCGACCAGAAGTACATGATCAGCACCGCGCGGCTGTGCGAGTGGCCGATCTGCAGGAGCCGGTGGTGGAGGTGGCCGCGGTCGGCGGCGAACGGCGACTTGCCGTTCCAGGTGCGCCGGACGATCGCGAGGACCAGGTCGGCGAAGGGGATCGCGATGATCGTGAGCGGCATCAGGAGCGGGATGAAGACCGGAAGCATCGCGTGCGTGGCGTCGCGGCCGCCGCCGAAGTTCAGCTTCATCGCGGCCGGGTCGACCTGGCCGGTGACGGAGATGGCGCCCGCCGCGAGGACGAGGCCGATCAGCATCGAGCCGGAGTCGCCCATGAAGATCCGGGCGGGGTGCATGTTGTGCGGCAGGAAGCCCAGGCACATGCCCATGAGGATGGCGGCGAAGAGGGTGGCGGGGGCCGCGGCCTCGATCCCGTAGCCGTACCAGATGCGGTAGGCGTACATGAAGGACGCCGCGGAGGCGATGCAGACCATGCCCGCCGCGAGGCCGTCGAGGCCGTCGACGAAGTTGACGGCGTTGATGGTGATGACGACGAGCGCCACCGTCAGGAGCGTGCCCTGGCCGGAGGTGAGCGAGACCGTGCCGACGCCGGGGACCGGGATCCACAGGATCGTCAGGCCCTGCATGACCATGACGCCCGCGGCGATCATCTGGCCGCCGAGCTTGATCAGGGCGTCGATCTCGAACTTGTCGTCGAGGACACCGATGAGCCAGATCAGCGCCGCCCCGGAGAGCAGCGCACGCGGTTCGTTGGAGTTCTCGAAGACCGTGTTCAGGTTCGGCAGGTGGTCCGCGACCAGCAGGCCCGCGCAGAGCCCGAAGAACATCGCGATGCCCCCGAGCCGGGGCGTGGGCTCCCGGTGCACGTCACGAGCGCGGATCTCCGGCATGGCGCCGGCCACGATCGCGAACTTCCGCACCGGGCCGGTCAGCAGGTAGGTCACCGCGGCCGTGATGCAGAGCGTCAGGAGGTATTCACGCACGGGCTTCCCCACAGGTCTCGCTGGCCATCTCGGCTCACAGCCTAGCCTCGTGAGCCTTGCGGTCGTGTCGCCTCACATTCTCGCCATGCCTCGCCTTCACCAGAAGACGAGGGGCCGAGCGACCTCGGCCGCTGGACCCCGACGCCTCCGTCGTGGGCGTGCCCTCGAGGCATCGCCGGCCCGGGGCCGGTCGGGGCGCCACGCCCGACGACCGGTGAGATGTCGCCAAGGTTCCCGCGGCGCCGCCGGCGCAGCAAGCGGACGGCCCCACTTCACAAGTACCGGACCTGCCTCTTCTTGATCGACCCTGATGGCGTTGATCGTCAAGCGGTAACCCCGCAAGGATCATTCAAGACATTGAACATAAGGTTCTCCTTTCAAGCAGCCTTAATTCGTTGAGTGTTTCCTCTTGAGCGCGATAGAAAGAAAACGCAAACGGGGGCAGGAGCAATGTGGAACTAATTGCCCGACGCCTTCTCTTTTCCTCTGACCAAGGAGAAAAATGCGCAAGGCCATTGGCATCGCTGCAGCCGCAGCGATGATTGCAGGAACTGTGGGACTCGCAGCCCCGGCGACAGCCGATGACGCGGACGCCCCTAGCCGCGCCGTCTCCGTGACGGTGCAGGACTCCAACATTTCCGCCGTCGGGGCCGATGCTCAGCGGCTGAGGTGTGGTGGGACCATCAAGCGGCTCCACGACGGCCCGGGGCCGTGGGGCAACAAGCGCTGGAACATCTACTACAAGAACTGCGGCAGCCGCACGGTGAAGCGGAAGGTGGACATCAAATTCGCGGCTGACCTCTCCTGCAAGAAGGTCAAGCCGCACAAGACGGTCAAGTGGTATCACGAGACGGGCCACTTCGGCCCGGACACCCCTCGCAAGGTGAAGGGTTGCTGAGGTTCGACGCGAAATAGGGCGAGGCCGGCCTGGATTCATTACAGGCCGGCCCGTCTTTTTCTGCGCGGGTGCGAGAATTACTGAAGAGGCCTCACTGCGGGTACGGCGGAAATCTTCCCACCAGTTCGCGTACCTCTTCTCGCACGTTCGCGTTCTCGTGCACCGCCGCGAGCAGCAGGCCCGCCACCCGGGTCAGCTCCGTGGCGGTCATGCCCTGGGTCGTGACGGCCGCGGTGCCCAGGCGCAGGCCCCGTTCCCGGGGCTCGCCGTGCGGCAGGGCGCAGGTGTCCAGGACGATGCCGGCCGCGGCGAGCCTGCCGCGGGCCGTGTGCGCGTCCACGCCGAGGGGCGTCGGGTCGGCCAGGATCAGATGCGTGTCCGTGCCGCCGGTGGTGATCGCGAAGCCGCCCGCGGCCAGCTCCTCGGCCAGGATCCGCGCGTTCGCGACCACCTGATGGGCGTACGCCGTGAAGGCCGGTGTCGCCGCCTCGCCGAACGCCACCGCCTTCGCCGCGATCGTGTGCATCTGGGCGCCGCCCTGGGTGAACGGGAAGACCGCGCGGTCGATCCGCTCCGCGAGGTCCGCGCCGCACAGCAGCAGGCCGCCGCGCGGGCCGCGCAGGACCTTGTGGGTGGTGGCGCAGACGACGTCGGCGTGCGGCACGGGGCTGGGCGCCGCTCCCCCGGCGATCAGGCCCATGGCGTGCGCGGCGTCGGCGATGAGGTACGCGCCCACGTCGTCGGCGATCTCCCGGAAGGCCGCGTAGTCGATGTGCCGCGGGTAGGAGATCGAGCCGCACACCAGGGCCTTGGGGCGATGGGCGCGGGCCAGGGCATGCACCTGGTCGTAGTCGATGAGGCCGCTCTCGGGGTCCACGCCGTACCCGACGAAGTCGAACCACCGGCCGGAGAAGTTCGCGGGCGAGCCGTGCGTGAGGTGGCCGCCGTAGGGCAGCCCCAGCGCCAGGACGGTGTCGCCGGGCCGCAGCAGCGCGGCGTACGCGGCGAGCACGGCGGAGGACCCGGAGTGCGCCTGCACGTTGGCGTGTTCGGCGCCGAACAGGGCCTTGGCGCGGTCGACGGCGATCCGCTCGGCGGCGTCGACCAGCTCGCAGCCGCCGTGGTGCCGGGCGCCCGGGTAGCCCTCGGCGTACTTGTTGGCGAGCGGCGAGCCGAGCGCGGTGAGGACCGCGGTCGAGGTGAAGTTCTCGGCGGCGATCAGCTGCAGCGCGTCGGACTGCCGGGCGACCTCACCGATGAGGACCTCGGCGAGCTCGGGGTCCTGCCGGCGCAGCGCGTCGAGATCCGTGTACGCCGCGGGGGCGGGGGGTGCGGTGCTGACCGTCATCGTGGGCTCCGGGCCTCGCAGGGGTGACCTCAGATCCAATGTAGGCCTGCGTGGGCGGGCGCGCGCGGGGCCGCGGCTACCGGTGTGCGCCCACCCCGGTCAGTGCCGTCACCACCGGGTCGAGGGCCTGGTTGATCTCGTCGCCCACCGACCGGAAGAACGGCAGCGGGGCGCCGTAGGGGTCGTACACCTCGTCGGCCTCCACGCTCGGCGCGAGCAGCCAGCCGCGCAGCGCCGCGGCGGCCCGCACCAGGGCGCGGGCGCGCTCCACCACGCCGTTGCCGTCCGGCTCCGGCAGCGTCGTCGGGTCTATGGCCCGCACCAGACGGGTGAACTCCTTGAGCGTGAACGTGCGCAGGCCCGCCGAGTGCCCCATGGAGATGACCTGCGCGCGGTGGTCGCGGGTCGCCGTCAGGACCAGGTCGGCGCGGATGACGTGGTCGTCGAGGAGCTCGCGGCCCATGAAACCGGTGGCGTCCGCGCCGAAGTCGGCGAGGACCTGCTCGGCGTTGGTCTCCATCGGGGCGCCCTCGTGGCCCCAGGTGCCCGCGCTCTCCACGATCAGACCGCCGGTGAGCGGGTCGCCGAGGCGGTCGGCGAGGGCATGCCGGGTCAGCCGCTCGGTGATCGGCGAGCGGCAGACGTTGCCGGTGCTGACGTGGAGGATGCGGAAGGACCCCGCGGATCCCGGGAAGCCCGCTATGCCACGCCCCGTCTCAGGGGCTGTCAATTCGCCACCTCGAGGTCGGGTACCACCTTGCGCAGCTCGTCCGCGTCGAGCGCGCCCGCGCGGAGCAGCACCGGCACCTTGCCGGTCACGTCGACGATCGACGACGGGACGATGCCGGGGGTGCGGCCGCCGTCCAGGTAGACGGAGACGGAGTCGCCGAGCATCTCCTGCGCGGCGTCGCAGTCCTCGGGGGCGGGGTGGCCGGTGAGGTTGGCGGAGGAGACGGCCATCGGGCCGACCTCGGTGAGCAGCTCGATGGCGACGGGGTGCAGCGGCATCCGGATGGCGACCGTGCCGCGGGTGTCGCCGAGGTCCCACTGCAGGGACGGCTGCTGCTTGGCGACGAGGGTCAGGGCGCCGGGCCAGAAGGCGTCGACCAGCTCCCAGGCCATCTCGGAGAAGTCGGTGACCAGGCCGTGCAGCGTGTTCGGCGAGCCGATCAGGACGGGGGTGGGCATGTTGCGGCCGCGACCCTTGGCGTCCAGCAGGTCGGCGCAGGCCTCCGGGGTGAAGGCGTCGGCGCCGATGCCGTAGACGGTGTCGGTGGGCAGCACGACCAGCTCGCCACGGCGGACGGCGGACGCGGCCTCGCGCAGACCGGTCGTACGGTCGGTCGCGTCGTTGGTGTCGTATCGCCGTGCCATTAGTCCGGACTCCTCACTGAAACGTACTGCTGACGTGACGTCTTGGTGCTCACGGCATCGCCCTGCGGGCGGTCGCGAAGCGCGGGCGGTTGTTCAGGTCGGGGTGGTCGGCCGCGTCGGCCCAGCCCCGCTCCTCCGTGAAGATCCACGGGACCTGGCCGCCCTGGGTGTCGGCGTGCTCGATGACGACGACCCCGCCGGGGCGCAGCAGCCGGTGGGCGGTGCGCTCGATGCCGCGGATCAGCTCCAGGCCGTCCTCGCCGGAGAAGAGCGCCAGCTGAGGGTCGTAGTCACGGGCCTCGGGGGCGACGTACTCCCACTCGGTGAGCGGGATGTACGGCGGGTTGGAGATGACGAGGTCGACCTGTCCTTCGAGCTCCGGGAAGGCCTCCCTGGCGTCTCCCTGACGCAGCTCGACCCTGGACCCCTCGACGTTCTTCCGCGTCCACTTCAGGGCGTCCTCGGACAGCTCCACGGCGTGCACCCGCGAGCGCGGCACCTCCTGCGCCATGGCGAGCGCGATGGCGCCGGAGCCGGTGCACAGGTCGACGATGAGCGGCTCGACGACGTCCATCGCGCGGACGGCGTCTATGGCCCACCCGACGACGGACTCGGTCTCCGGGCGCGGCACGAAGACACCGGGTCCGACCTGCAGCTCCAGATAGCGGAAGAAGGCCCGCCCGGTGATGTGCTGGAGCGGCTCGCGGGCCTCGCGGCGCGCGATCGTCTCCCAGTAGCGGGCGTCGAAGTCGGAGTTCTTGACGGAGTGCAGCTCGCCCCGCTTCACGCCGTGCACGAAGGCGGCGAGCTCCTCCGCGTCGTTGCGCGGCGAGGGCACGCCGGCGTCGGCCAGCCGCTGGGTGGCCTGGGCCACTTCCGCGAGCAGCAGGTTCACGCTGGTCCTCCGGGGCGGTCGTGAAGGGTCGTACGGCGGGGGTGCCTTACGCGGCGGCGAGCTTGGCTGCGGAGTCGGCGTCGACGCAGGCCTGGATGACCGCGTCGAGGTCCCCGTCGAGCACCTGGTCCAAGTTGTACGCCTTGAAGCCGACGCGGTGGTCCGAGATCCGGTTTTCCGGGAAGTTGTACGTGCGGATCTTCTCGGAGCGGTCGACGGTGCGCACCTGGCTGCGGCGGGCGTCGGCGGCCTTGCTCTCGGCCTCCTCCTGCGCGGCGGCGAGCAGCCTGGAGCGCAGGATGCGCATCGCCTGCTCCTTGTTCTGCAGCTGGCTCTTCTCGTTCTGGCAGGAGGCGACGACACCGGTCGGCACGTGGGTGATGCGCACGGCGGAGTCGGTGGTGTTGACGGACTGGCCGCCGGGCCCGGAGGAGCGGTAGACGTCGATGCGCAGGTCGTTGGCGTGGATCTCGACGTCGATCTCCTCGGCCTCGGGCGTCACGAGGACACCGGCCGCCGAGGTGTGGATGCGCCCCTGCGACTCGGTGGAGGGCACGCGCTGCACGCGGTGCACACCGCCCTCGTACTTCAGCCGCGCCCAGACGCCCTGGCCGGGCTCGGTCGCGCCGTTGCCGCCCTTGGTCTTCACGGCGACCTGGACGTCCTTGTAGCCGCCGAGCTCGGACTCGGTGGAGTCGATGATCTCGGTCTTCCAGCCGATGCGCTCCGCGTACCGCAGGTACATGCGCAGCAGGTCGCCGGCGAACAGGGCCGACTCGTCGCCGCCCGCGCCCGCCTTGATCTCCAGGATGACGTCCTTGTCGTCGGACGGGTCCCGGGGCACGAGCAGCAGCCGCAGCTTCTCGGTGATCTCCTCGCGCTGCCGCTCCAGGTCCTTGACCTCGGCGGCGAAGTCGGGGTCGGTGGCGGCGAACTCGCGCGCCGTCTCGATGTCGTCCCCGGTCTGCTTCCAGGAGCGGTACGTCGCGACGATCGGGGTCAGCTCGGCGTAGCGCTTGTTGAGCTTGCGCGCGTTGGCCTGGTCGGCGTGGACCGACGGGTCGGCGAGCTTCTTCTCGAGATCGGCGTGTTCGCCGATCAGTTCCTCGACCGCCTCGAACATTCGGGGGCTCCTGGTTTTCTACGCGGTGGTTCTACGCGAATCGGCTGCGGGACGGCAAAAGCGCCGGTCCCGGCCACCCCCTCCCGAGGGCGGCCGATGACCGGCGCAGTGGCTCGCTACTTCTTGGCAGCCGCAGCCTTGCCGAAGCGGGCCTCGAAGCGGGCCACGCGGCCACCGGTGTCGAGGATCTTCTGCTTGCCCGTGTAGAACGGGTGGCACTCGGAGCAGACCTCGGCACGGACGGTGCCGCTCGGGATCGTGCTACGGGTGGTGAACGACGCGCCACAGGTGCAGCTGACCTGCGTCTCGAAGTACTCGGGGTGGATGTCGCGCTTCAAGGTGTCTCCTAGTTTCGGGAGGGCGCCGGGTCGTACGCGCGGATTGCTCGTACGTGAACCGGGGCCGACGTACCAGTCTGCCAGGACCGGCCGTATCTCCCAAAACCGGGGTAGGTGCCGATCTATTCCCGGGGGCCCCGCGACCGCCCGCCGGGGCGGGCCCGCGCCCGGCTCAGCCGCCGGCGACCACGTCGCCCGCGTCGCCCTTGTCGCCCGCGGACTGCTCGGTGGCCGACTTGGGGATGGCCTTGTCCGCCCTGAGGGCGTCCCAGACCTCCTGGTCGGCCTTCTCCAGGGGCAGCACGCGGTTGGGGTCGTTCGGGTCGTACTGGATGGGCAGCGTGACCATCTTCATGTCGCCCGCGCCGATGCCCTTGAGGCCGTTGGCGAAGCCCGCGAGGCTCTTGACGTCGTTCAGGTCCGAGTCGGTGGTGATGGCGCTGGTCGCGTCGTCCGCGAGGTCGAACATCTTCTTCGGGCTGCTGAAGACGCCGACGTCCTTGACCTGGTCGAGGAGCGCCTTGATGAACGCCTGCTGGAGCTGGATGCGGCCGAGGTCGCTGCCGTCGCCGACGCCGTGCCGGGTGCGGACCAGGCCGAGGGCCTGCTCGCCGTTCAGGGTGTGGGTGCCGGCGTCCAGGTCGAGGTGGCTGTCCTTGTCGTGGATGGCCTTCTTCGTGGTGATGTCGACGCCGCCCAGGGTGTCGATGAGCTTCTTGAAGCCCGTGAAGTCGACCTCGAGGTAGTGGTCCATCCTGATGCCGGACATCTTCTCGACGGTCTTGACGGCGCAGGCGGGCCCGCCGACCTCGTACGCCGTGTTGAACATCTGCCGCTGACCGCCCGGGTCGGTCCTGTCCTCGTCGGTCTTGCACGAGGGCCGGGATATGAGGGTGTCGCGGGGTATGGAGACGATGCTGGCCTTCTTGTGGCCCTTGTAGACGTGCACGATCATCGCGGTGTCCGAGCGGGCCGCGCCCTCGTCCTTGCCGTACTTGGCGTTGTCGCCGGAGCGCGAGTCGGAGCCGAGGACGAGGATGTCCTGCGAGCCGTTGTCGACGTCCGCGGGACGGTCGGTGCCGAGCGCGGAGTTGATGTCGACGCCGTTGATGTTGCCGTTGAGCTTGAAGTACAGGAACCCCGCGCCCACTCCCCCGAGGACGACCACCGAGGCCGCGGTCCAGGCCGTGGCGACGAGGACCTTGTTGCGCCGACGGGGCTTGCGGCGCCGGCCGCCGCCACCGCCGCGGGAGCGCCTGGGCTTCGCGTCGTCCGTACCCGCGGGCGTGCTCTCGTCGGTCATGCGCTCCTCAGTCCTCGTCGGTCGGTTACCCCCTGCTTTCAGGGCCAGGTAGCGGTGTCTCGTCACTTGTCAGACGGCGAAACCGCTTGAAGGGTTGCACAGCGGACTGTGCGCGCCCCGGACACCACCGGTGACGGACCGTGTTCCCCTGCCCCTCGATTCCAGGCCTCACCTGCGGCTTTTTCTGCCGCCGGGCTACTGCCCGTGACCGTGAGAATCTCTTATGCGTGTGGCCAAGATCTCTTTCCGGTCCCTCGCGCACCAAAAGGGCCGCCCCGTCACGGCTGTGACGGGGCGGCCCGGTGCGATCGGTGCGGACGACTAGTCGTTGCCGTTGCCCGGCGTCGGGGTCGTCTTCTGGATCTGCAGCAGGAACTCGGCGTTCGACTTCGTCTGCTTCATCTTGTCCAGCAGCAGCTCGATCGCCTGCTGCTGGTCGAGCGCGTGCAGCACGCGGCGCAGCTTCCAGGTGATGGCGAGCTCGTCGCTGCCGAGCAGGATCTCTTCCTTGCGGGTACCGGACGCGTCCACGTCCACCGCCGGGAAGATGCGCTTGTCGGCGAGCTTGCGGTCGAGCTTGAGCTCGGCGTTGCCGGTGCCCTTGAACTCCTCGAAGATGACCTCGTCCATGCGCGAACCGGTGTCCACCAGCGCGGTCGCGAGGATGGTCAGCGAGCCGCCGTCCTCGATGTTGCGCGCGGCACCGAAGAAGCGCTTCGGCGGGTACAGCGCCGTGGAGTCGACACCACCGGACAGGATGCGGCCGGAGGCCGGCGCCGCGAGGTTGTACGCACGGCCGAGGCGCGTGATCGAGTCGAGCAGCACGACGACGTCGTGGCCCAGCTCCACCAGACGCTTGGCGCGCTCGATGGCGAGCTCGGCGACCGTGGTGTGGTCCTCGGCGGGACGGTCGAAGGTCGAGGAGATGACCTCGCCCTTCACCGACCGCTGCATGTCGGTGACCTCTTCCGGACGCTCGTCGACCAGGACGACCATCAGGTGGCACTCGGGGTTGTTGTGCGTGATCGCGTTGGCGATCGCCTGCATGATCATGGTCTTGCCGGTCTTCGGCGGGGCCACGATCAGACCGCGCTGCCCCTTACCGATGGGCGCGACGAGGTCGATGATGCGGGTGGTGAGCACGCCCGGGTCGGTCTCCAGGCGGAGCCGGTCCTGCGGGTAAAGGGGCGTCAGCTTGTTGAACTCCGGCCGCCCGCGCCCGGATTCGGCCGCCATGCCGTTCGCCGAGTCCAGTCGCACGAGCGCGTTGAACTTCTCGCGGCGCTCGCCGTCCTTGGGCTGACGGACCGCGCCGGTGACGTGGTCGCCCTTGCGCAGGCCGTTCTTGCGGACCTGGGCCAGCGAGACGTACACGTCGTTGGGGCCCGGGAGGTAGCCCGAGGTACGGATGAACGCGTAGTTGTCGAGGATGTCCAGGATGCCCGCGACGGGGATCAGGACGTCGTCCTCGGAGACCTGCGGCTCGTTGCCGAAGCCCTGCTCGTCGCGGCCGCGACGGCCCCGGCGGTCGCGGTAGCGGCCGCGGCGGCCGCGGCGGCCGCCCTCGAAGTCGTCGTCGTCCTGCGGCCCGTTGTCGCGCTGACGGTCCTGACGGTCCTGACGGCCGCCGCCACCCTGCTGCTGACGGTCCTGCCGGTCCTGGCGTCCGCCGCCCTGCTGGTCGTCGCCCTTGTTGCCGCGGCGGTCGCGGTCACGGTCACGGCCGCGGCCCTGGCGGTCACGGCGCTCGCGGCGGCCGTCGGCGTTGTTGTCGCCCGAGCCGTCGCCGCCCTTGTCGCCCTTGGACTCCGCCGCGTCGGCCTTCGGCTCGGACTTCGCCTCCGCGGCGGCCGTCTCCGGGCTGCCCGCGTCGGCGGTGGCGCGGCGCCTGCGGCGCTCGCCGGCCGGCTGGTCGCCGTCCCCGCGCTCGTCGCCCGCGCGGGCGGGGCCGCCCGCGGGCTGGCCGGGGATGTCGATCTGCTGCTGGGCGGCCTTCTCGGCCTTGCCCTCGGACGTGGCCGCCGTGCTCGCCTTGCCGGCGGGCTCCGCGGCGTCCTCGCCCGTACGGGCCTTCGAGGTGGCCCGGCGCTTGGGCTTGCTCTCGGCGCTGTCACCGGAGGCCGCGGCGCTCTTCGCCGGGGCTCCGCCCCCTGCCTGCGCCTCCTTGATGACCTCGATCAACTGGCTCTTGCGCATGCGCCCGGTGCCCTTGATTCCGAGGCCCGATGCGACCTGCTGCAGTTCCGCCAGCACCATGCCCTCGAGGCCGGTGCCGCGGCGCCGCCGGGACCCGGCCGAAGCACCGGTGGCAGGCGCCGCGGAGGCGTCCGTGGCGGGCGTGTCGGCAGTCACGCCCATCAGATCGGTGGTGTCGCTCACGAAGGGTCCTTCCCTGGAGCGGACGTCGGCCTGTCTGGCTCGGCGACCGGTTGTGCTGTCCGGCGGCGGTCCTGGCTTTTCCGTGGACCGTGCCGGGGCGGTGGTCCGCCAACGCGGCGGAAGAATTCATTGGTGATGGCGATTCCCGGTGCGGTGCCACTGAAGTGCGGTGTCACCCGGCTCGGTCACGCCGGTTCCGGAGCGTGCTCAGGACCGCTCAGTGCGGGGCACTAAGCAGTTTGGGAGGCTCCCGGAAGAATGGTTGTCCCGGACGGGGACACAAAGCACCTCGCCATGGTGAGGTCGGGTGCAGACTTGAGATTAACACTACCGGATCCAACAAACATTCCCCCTCTCGGGATCGGGACACCCCGAATTCCCTGTGTTCACTGCGTCAGGGCGCAAGCGGAAGCACGCTCGTTCCCTTGGCGTCGAGCGCCAGGCGATTGGCCGCCCAGCCCTCGCCTGCCAGGCGTGCGACCTTGTCGGCCGCACTGTCTTCGGCCAGCGCGAGGACCGTGGGGCCCGCGCCGGAGATCACCGCGGGCACGCCGTCGGCGCGCAGCCGCTCCACCAGGGCGGCGCTCTCCGGCATGGCCGGGGCGCGGTACTCCTGGTGCAGCCGGTCCTCGGTGGCGGGCAGCAGCAGCTCGGGGCGCCGGGTCAGGGCCTCCACGAGCAGCGCCGCACGGCCCGCGTTGGCGGCGGCGTCGACGTGCGGCACGGTGCGCGGGAGCAGCCCGCGGGCCGTCTCGGTGAGCACCGGCTTTCCGGGGACGAAGACCACCGGAACGATGGAATCGGCCGGGTCCATCCTGATCGCACGGGCCGTTCCGCCGTCCATCCAGGAGAGCGTGAAGCCGCCGAGCAGGCAGGCGGCGACGTTGTCGGGATGGCCCTCGATCTCGGTGGCGAGTTCGAGCAGCGCCGCGTCGTCGAGACGGGCCTCGCCGCCTATCGTCACGGCGCGCGCGGCGACGATGCCGGCGCAGATGGCGGCCGACGACGAGCCGAGGCCGCGGCCGTGCGGGATGCGGTTGGCGCAGACGATCTCCAGGCCGCGCGGCTGTCCGCCGAGCAGGTCGAAGGCGGTGCGCAGGGATCGTACGAGCAGATGCGACTCGTCGCGCGGGAGGTTGTCGCTGCCCTCCCCGGCGATGTCGATGTTCAGGCCGGAGTCGGCCACCCGGACGACCACGTCGTCGTAGAGACCCAGCGACAGACCCAGGCTGTCGAAGCCCGGACCGAGGTTGGCGCTGGTGGCGGGGGTGCGCACCCGGACGGCGGCGGCGCGGAACGCGGGACCGGCCATCGCTCGATGACTCTCCTTGAGCTGCGTGTTTTTGAGGCTCCGTATTTTTCAGTACGTGCCACATGTACGGAACACCCGAAGGCCGCGGACGACGGCGGCACCCGGCATATGCGCGGGGTGGGTTCGGTACAGCCTATCGAAGGAAGGTTCTGTGGCGACATAGGGCGCACAGGAGGCGCACGATGCGTGTCGTAAGCCCCCTGTGCCACCCCCTGTACGGAGTTGCGGGTTCGGCCCGCGGGTGCGGGCCGTGGCCCGCGACGCCCTCGGGCGTTACGCCAGGCCGAGGCGCTCGGCGGCGGCGGCCGAGTCGACCGGGACGGTGACCGGCTGCGGGGCGCCGGCGACGGCCCAGTCGGGGTCCTTCAGGCCGTTGCCGGTGACCGTGCAGACGATCTTCTGACCCTTGTCGACCTTGCCCTGCTCGGCGGCCTTCAGCAGACCGGCGACGGACGCGGCCGACGCCGGCTCGACGAAGACACCCTCCTGGGACGCCAACAGCTTGTAGGCGCGCAGGATCTCACGGTCCGTCACCTCGTCGATGAGACCGCCGGACTCGTCGCGCGCGGCGAGCGCGTGCTGCCAGGACGCGGGGTTGCCGATGCGAATCGCGGTGGCGATGGTCGAGGGGTCCTTGACCACTTCGCCGCGCACGATGGGCGCCGAGCCGGAGGCCTGGAAGCCCCACATCCGGGGGGTACGGGTCGACACCGCGTCGGCCGCGTACTCCTTGTAGCCCTTCCAGTAGGCGGTGATGTTGCCCGCGTTGCCGACCGGGAGGACGTGCAGGTCCGGCGCGTCGCCGAGGGCGTCGACGATCTCGAACGAGGCGGTCTTCTGGCCCTCGATGCGGAACGGGTTGACCGAATTGACCAGCGCCACCGGGTAGTTCTCCGACAGGGCCCGGGCGAGGTTCAGGCAGTCGTCGAAGTTGCCGTCGACCTGGAGGATCTTCGAGCCGTAGACGAGCGCCTGGCCCATCTTGCCGAGCGCGATCTTGCCCTGCGGCACGAGGACCGCGCAGACCATCCCCGCCCGGACGGCGTAGGCGGCGGCGGAGGCCGACGTGTTGCCGGTGGAGGCGCAGATGACGGCCTTCGCGCCCTCCTCCTTGGCCTTGGTGATCGCCATGGTCATGCCGCGGTCCTTGAAGGACCCCGTGGGGTTGGCACCCTCGACCTTGAGGTGAACCTCGCAGCCGGTGCGCTCGGAGAGCACCGTCGCGGGCACGAGCGGCGTACCGCCCTCGCGGAGCGTCACGACCGGCGTGGTGTCGGAGACCGGAAGACGGTCCCGGTACTCCTCGATGATTCCGCGCCACTGGTGGGTCATTGCTGCTTACTCCCCTTCAACCCGCATGATGCTGGCGACACCACGCACGGTGTCGAGTTTGCGCAACGCGTCGACGGTGCCGGTGAGGGCGGCGTCGGGCGCGCGGTGGGTGACGACGACGAGGGAGGCCTCGCCGTCCTTGCCCGTCTGGCGGACCGTGTCGATCGACACGCCGTGCTCGGCGAAGACCGTCGCGACCTGGGCGAGCACGCCCGGCTTGTCGGCCACGTCGAGGCTGATGTGGTACCGCGTGACGACCTCGCCCATGGAGCTCACGGGCAGCCGGGTGTACGCGGAGTCGCCGGGCCCGGTGGCCTCGGCGAGCTTGTTGCGGCAGACGGCGACGAGGTCGCCGAGGACGGCGGACGCGGTGGGCGAGCCACCGGCGCCGGGCCCGTAGAACATCAGCTGTCCGGCGGCCTCGGCCTCGACGAAGACGGCGTTGTAGGCCTCGCGCACGGACGCCAGCGGGTGGCTGAGCGGGATCATCGCGGGGTGCACGCGCGCGGTGACGGAGCCCCCGTCGGCGGCGCGCTCGCAGATGGCGAGGAGCTTGATGGTGCAGCCCATGCGCTTCGCGGACGCGAAGTCGGCCGCGGTGACCTCGGTCATCCCCTCGCGGTACACGTCGTCGAGGCGCACGCGCGTGTGGAAGGCGATGCCGGCCAGGATGGCGGCCTTGGCGGCCGCGTCGAAGCCCTCGACGTCGGCGGTCGGGTCGGCCTCGGCGTACCCGAGCGCGGTGGCCTCGTCGAGCGCTTCCTGGTAGCCGGCGCCGGTGGTGTCCATGGCGTCGAGGATGAAGTTGGTCGTCCCGTTCACGATGCCGAGGACGCGGTTGACCTTGTCGCCGGCGAGGGACTCGCGCAGCGGCCGGATCAGCGGGATGGCACCGGCGACGGCGGCCTCGTAGTAGAGGTCGCGGCCGTGCTCGGCGGCCGCCTCGTGCAGCGCGGCGCCGTCCTGCGCGATGAGCGCCTTGTTCGCGGAGACGACGGACGCGCCGTGCTCGAAGGCCGTGGTGATGAGGGTCCTGGCCGGCTCGATGCCGCCGATCACCTCGACGATGACGTCGATGTCCCCGCGTTTGACCAGTGCGGTCGCGTCGGTGGTGATGAGGGAGGGGTCGATTCCCTCGCGCACCTTGGCGGGGCGGCGGACGGCGACCCCGGCGAGCTCCACCGGGGCGCCGATCCTGGCCATGAGGTCGTCGGCGTGCGTCGTCATGATGCGCGCCACCTCTGAGCCGACAACTCCACAGCCCAGCAGCGCCACCTTCAGCGGACGCGTACGCATCATCCGACCTCACTTCTCATACATCTACGGTGGGACCAGTCTCACCCACCGGAACGGACTTTCCGTCCATGGTCCGGATCGTGAGACGACTATTTCATTATCCGACGTCGAGACGCAGGAGATCCTCCTCCGTCTCGCGCCGGACGATCACCCGCGCCGCACCGCCGTCGACGGCGACGACGGGCGGGCGGAGCGCGTGGTTGTAGTTGCTCGCCATCGAGCGGCAGTACGCGCCGGTCGCGGGCACGGCGATCAGGTCACCGGGCGCGAGATCGGCCGGAAGGAAAGCATCCCGTACGACGATGTCCCCACTCTCGCAGTGCTTGCCCACGACGCGCACCAGGACGGGCTCCGCGTCGGAGGAGCGCGAGACGAGGGCGACGGTGTACTCGGCGTCGTACAGCGCGGTGCGGATGTTGTCCGACATCCCGCCGTCCACCGAGACGTACGTGCGCAGCCCTTCGAGGGGCTTGATGGTGCCGACCTCGTAGAGCGTGAAGGCGGTCGGCCCGACGATGGCGCGGCCGGGCTCGACGGAGATGCGTGGGGTACGGAGGTTCGCGGCCTCGCACTCGCGCGTGACGATCTCGCCCAGCGCCTTGGCGATCTCGTGCGGCTCGCTCGGGTCGTCGTCGGAGGTGTAGGCGATGCCGAGGCCGCCGCCGAGGTCGATCTCGGGCAGCTCGACGCCGTGCTCGTCGCGCACCTCGGCGAGCAGCTGCACGACGCGCCGCGCGGAGACCTCGAAGCCGGCCATGTCGAAGATCTGCGACCCGATGTGCGAGTGGATCCCGATCAGTTCGAGCCCGTCCAGCTTGAGCGCCCGCCGCACGGCCTCGGCGGCCTGGCCCCCGGCGAGGGCGATGCCGAACTTCTGGTCCTCGTGGGCGGTGGCGATGAACTCGTGGGTGTGCGCCTCGACGCCGACGGTCACCCGGATCTGCACGCGCTGGCGCCTGCCGTGCCGCTCGGCGATGTGCGCGACGCGCACGATCTCCTGGAAGGAGTCGAGGACGATGCGCCCGACGCCGGCGGTGACGGCCCGCTCGATCTCCTCCACCGTCTTGTTGTTGCCGTGGAAGGCGATGCGCTCGGCGGGCATCCCGGCGTCGAGCGCGGTGGTGAGCTCACCGCCGCTGCACACGTCGAGGTTCAGCCCCTCCTCGTGCAGCCACCGCACGACGGCGCGGGACAGGAACGCCTTGCCGGCGTAGAAGACGTCGGCGTCGGTGCCGAACGCGTCGCGCCAGGCTCGGCAGCGGGCACGGAAGTCGGCCTCGTCGACGAAGTACGCCGGGGTGCCGAACTCCTCGGCGAGCCGGGTCACTTCGATGCCGCCCATGGCGACGACCCCGTCGGGGGTACGGGTGACGGTGCGGGACCAGACCTTGGGGTCCAGGGCGTTGAGGTCGGCGGGCGGCGCGGAGTAGTGCCCCTCGGGCAGTACGTCGGCGTGACGGGGACCGGCGGGGTGCGCGGAACGGCTCATGGCTGTGTCGTCTCTCTCACGTGCTCACGTGTGCGTGTGCCTGTGCGTGTGCGTGTACCTGTGCGTGTGCACTGTCCGAGGCATCCGATGAGGGGGACGCACGCGTCACATGTTCCCTCATGAGCGCGTGTGTCGCGCTGAGCGGCGTGCGCCGCGCCTCGCGGGGCGACGTGCGCCGCGTCTCGCTCACGGATGTCCGGGTACTCACAGGCAGGTGGTCATTCACAGGTATTCGGGTGCGCTGATGCCGAGCAGGGACAGGCCACCGGCGAGCACCGTCCCGGTGGCTTCGGCGAGCGCGAGCCGGGCGCGGTGGGCGGCCGAGGGTTTCTCGTCGCCGCGGGGCAGGACGGAGCCCTGGAGGTCGAGCAGGGCGTCGGCGGTGACGACGAGGTGGCGGGCGAGGCGGTCCGGGGCGCGGTGGCGGGCCGCGGCGGCGAGGACGGCCGGATGGGCCTCGAGGGCGTCGAGCAGCTCCGGCGCGTCGACCTCGCCGGGAGCGGCGTCGAAACCGAGGGCGGCGGCGTTGCGGCCGAGGGCACGGGCGCGGGCGTGGGCGTACCGCACCCGGAAGAGGGGGTTGCTCTCCCGCTGCACGAGGTGCCCGTCGCCGCCCTGCTCAGGGGTGACGCGGGGATGGTCGTGGGAGGCGGGGTGGAGCAGGGCCCACCGGGCGGCGTCCCGGCCGAGGCGCAGGGTGGCGGCCTCCGGGGCGGGGACGGGACGCAGGGCGGGCAGCGGCTCGGGCGGCCGTCCGCACGCGTCCACCCGCACCCCGAGCCGATCGCCCCAGGCGGCCGGCGGCTCGGCGTCGCAGGTGACGCGGACGAGGGTGCCCTGGGAACGCAGGATGCGGCGGACGCTGTCGGCGAGGACGAGGGCGCGCAGCTCGCGGTCCACGTGGAGCTGGGCGAGCTCTCCGGTGTCGGGGTGGACGTGCCCGTAACAGTGCCGCTCTTCGCGTACGCGGCGCACGAGGTCCGCGGCCGCGGCGCCGCGCGAGTCCGCGAGGGTGATGTTGAGGAAGCCGGGCCCGGTGATGTCGACGCCGGCGATGCCGGGCTCGGCGGCGAGCCGGGGCGAGAGCACCTCGGCCACCTGCCGCGGCGAACGCTCGGCGGCACGGGCGATCTGCAGGGCGAGATTGGTGGCGTAGTCCCCGCACCCGCCGGGCCGGGGCCGCTCGACCCGCACGGCGCCCCCCTCGGGCACGGCCACGCGAAGCTCCCCGGCATCGACGGCGGCACGCAGGGCGTGCAGCACGGTGCGGGAGAGCTCGACGGGGGTCACGGCACCAGCGTATGGGAGGAGGGGGGTGGGGAGGCGAGTCGGTTTGGCGGATGGTCCGGGATGTGGACGGGGGTGGGGTCGCGGGGGGGGAAGGACCCGGTGGCGGGGCAGGCTCTATTGCCGGCCCGGAGTCCGGACGATCCCGTCAGCCTCCGGACTGGGTGGCTCAGCCTCCGGACTGGGCGGCGCGCTCGGTTTCGCCGGCGCAGCCGCCACCGCGGCGGTCACGCCCGTACCCCTGATGCCCCTGGTGCCCCTGATGCCCTTGGCACCCGTGATGTTCCTGTCCGGCGTGATGTTCCTGGCCCCCGTGGTCGACTCCGCGAGAGGCATCGGCCCCGTCCGAACGGAGCAACTGCCTCACCACGCCGACCAGTTCGTTCGGCTCGAAGGGCTTGGCGAGGAACGCGTCGACGCCGACTTCGAGGCCGTTCTCGACCTCGTACTGCGTGCAGGCGCTGATGACGACGATCGGCAGGTGCCGGGTCCGCGGATCGGAGCGCAACCGCGCCGCGGTACGCAGGCCGTCGAGCCGGGGCATCACGACGTCGAGGGTGACGACATCGGGCTGCACTTCATCCACGACATCCAGGCACTCGACACCATCGGCCGCGGTCACGACCTCGAAGCCCTCCAGCTCGAGGTTGACCCTGATCAGCTGCCGGATGACCTTGTTGTCGTCCACAACAAGCACGCGGCCGGGCACGCCTGGCACAACTCCGAGACTAGGTCCGCGCCCACCGCCGCGTCCCGGTTTTCCCTACTTCCGCCCCGTGCGAGGGCGGGCCCGCCAGGCAGCCGACCATACGGAGGCTCCCCTCCGCACAGGGCGCCCCCGGGTCCCCCGGAACCGGAGAAATACCTGTTCATGATGAGCCCCGGAGAGCTGGTAGGGTTCTACCCGTCGCCGCACAAGCGAGTCGATACGCCCCCGTAGCTCAGGGGATAGAGCAACGGCCTCCGGAGCCGTGTGCGCAGGTTCGAATCCTGCCGGGGGCACCTTGTAGTAGGTGCCTGAAGACCCCGTCACCAGCGGAAACGCTGAGGCCGGGGTCTTCGCGTATGTGCAGGTGGATGCACCCCGAAGCGGCCGTACGTCAGGGTTTCCACCAGCCTGCCTTAGCGCGACAGAGTGACGAGGCGCGCTGTTCGGGGCGCAGGGCGACAGGCCGGCTACACGGCATCAGCCTTTCGGTATGCGGTCATGGACGTCACCATGAACACCTCCCACTGAATGCGCCGCCCCACAGTGGCGTCCGGACCGTATCCCCTGCACTGTCTGGTCCAGCCGCTCAGTCTCTCGACGACCTCACGCCACAGGTTCGAGTCCTCCCTCGCAAAGCCAACCGCCGAGCGTGCCGGTTCAAGACGTGGGGCATTTCTCGTCGTTGGGCACGACCTCGAAGGTCACGCTGTCCTCGACGATCTCGTGAGCTGCGGGAGTGGTCCGGCAGACCCGCCAATCGTTCTCGTCGTCCGTACTGCGCCCCTCTCCAGTGACGTCCACCGCCGTCACGTCACCAGTGAGGGCTGCCATCTGGTCCATCGCATCCATGAGGTTGCGCCCGACGTAACCGGGCATCTCGTCACCCGGCATCGCCAGGTAACCCTTCGTGGACGCGGGGCACTTCTCGCCCTCCTTGACCGCCGAGAAGACGACCAGAGTGCCGGGGTCCGCCTCGCCGGGCTTCGGGTCCTGCGCGCAGACGCGCCAGTTCCGATCCCATACCTGGGCGCGCCCCTGCCCCGTCGCATCCTCGGAACTCAGGTTGTGGAAACCGGCGCTCTACGCGCGGTCTTGTGCCACTTGGAGCTGCGACCCGACCATGTTCGGCAGTTGCTCGGCCGACGAGCACGCGCTGACAGCCGTCCCGATGAAGACCGCCATCACGCCGACGCCTGCGATTCTTCGAGCGTACGGCCCAGTCATCTTGCCCCCCATGATCATCAACCCGTGAGAGGCGATCTTAACCACCGGGAAAGCGCGCGACTCGTCAGTCGCGCGGGGTTTCGGCCTGGCCGACTGCGACGCCGCTCAGCTTGAGGGCGACGTCCCGCAGGAAGTACGCGGCAGCGGCCGGGTGGTGCTTGAACGGCCCTTCGAGACGGGCCGCGTTGATATAGACACCGATCTTGGAAGACGGCCGGTAAAGGACCACCTCCTCCACCTCGCGCGAGGGCAGCGGCGACGGGAGGTGCGCGATCTCCTGGCTCGTGAGCCAACGGCTTATCTCGGCTGCGCGACTGGCGCTGAGGCGCCCCCACTCGGGCTCGTAGTGCGATCGTAGCCATCCCATCGATACGGCGATGACCCCGTTGTCCGCCTCGAGCTCCCCCAGAATGTCAGCGCGCCGATCCACCGTTGTCCCCCTTTTTGTGTTGGGGAGATTTTGACACCCCGGCGCCACATCAGTGCGTTCGGGTCGCAAGTAGACGTTTGCGCACCTTCAGGGAGTGGGCGGGGCAAGTTGCCGCGTTGCGCGCGTTCAGCGCCCCCGCCGATGACAAGCAGGCGCCACGGTCATGGCCCGGTCAGCAGCGGGGTGGCGGCTTCAGGCATGCTGGCCGGCGGTGGTAGTTCCGATCGGTGAGCGCCGCTTCGCGTCGTGCCGTGGACAGGCGTCGCCGTACAGAGAACCTGCGTCGCCCCGGGCGACGCACGAAAGGAGGCTCGCTCGTGAGCGAGTGGATTCGTTGCTTCCACCCCGCCCCCGACGCCCGCGCCCGGCTCGTCTGTTTCCCGCACGCGGGGGGTTCCGCCAGTTCGCACCACGCGCTGTCGGCCTCCCTCACGGGGGCCGTCGAACCGCTGGTCGTCCAGTACCCGGGGCGCCGGGAGCGGTTGCGTGAGCCGTTCGCCGAGCGGGCCGACCAGGTCGTCGACGCCGTGCTCGGCGCGCTGCGCGGGCGGGGTGACGGTACGCCCATCGTCCTGTTCGGGCACAGCATGGGCGCGGTCCTCGCCTTCGAGACCGCGCGGCGGATGAGCGCCGAAGGGCGGCCGCCCGTGGCGCTGTTCGTCTCCGCCGCGCAGGCCCCCTCGGCGCCGCGGCGGCCCGTCGCCGGGCGGTGGCCGGTCAGCGAGATGCCCGACCGTGAGCTCGTCGCGTACATGCGGGAGCTGTCCGGCACCGCCGACGAGGTCCTGTCCTCCCCCGATCTGCTGCCGCTCATCCTGCCGCCGGTCCGCGCCGACTACCGGCTCCTGGAGCGCCACGTCCACCGGCCCGGCCCGCCGCTCGACTGCCCGGTCGTCGCCCTGGCCGGCGACGCCGACCCGCGCGTCGCGGCGGAGAACGTCCGGGCCTGGGAGAGCGAGACGCGAGGGCCCTTCTCCTGCCATGTGCTGCCCGGCGGTCACTTCTTCCTCGACGCGCACCTTCCGTACGTGACGGAACTCCTCGCATCCGCCCTCCGGGGCCAGGACCAGGGGCTTGCGCGGCTGCGGGAACAGGAGCGGTAGGGCGTCCAGGGAGACCTGCTCGGTTCAGGCCGAGGCCCGCCGCCTGGGCGTGGCCGTCTTCTTCGCCGCTGCGGTCCCCGCCGTCTTCTTCGCCGTCGCCGTCTTCTTCGTCGTCCTGCCGGCGGCGCCCGCCTTCGTCTCGGCCGGCTTCGCGGCCGTCGTCTTCGTCGTCCGTTTCCTGGCCGGCGCGGCCTTCTTCGTCGCCGCGGTCGCGGACGACGTCGACTTCTTGCCGCCCACCTCCTTCGGCGTCCGCTTGGGCACCGTACGCGACGACTTGGCCGCCGTACCGGACGACTTGCGCGCGATCGGGGTCACCTCGGCCACCGCGTCGTCCGCCGGCTCCTCGCCCCGCGCCGTACGCGCCGCGCGGACGCTGCTCTCCAGCGCGGCGATCAGGTCGATGACCTTGCCGCCGCCCCCTTCGGCCGCCGGGGTCCGCTCCGCCGGGGCCGTGCCCTCGACCTTCGCGGCGATGAGTTCCTCGACCGCCTCGCGGTAGTCGTCGTGCAGTGTCGAGATGTCGACCTCGCCGAGGGTGTCCATCAGGGCGTCCGCCAGGTCGAGTTCGGCCTCGCGGACGGTGACGTGCGTCTCCGGCGCCACCCCCTCGGGCGCGCGGATCTCGTCGGGCCACAGCAGCCCGTGCATGGCGATCACGTCGTCGACCACCCGCAGCATGCCGAGCCGCTCACGGCCCCGCAGCGCGTACTTCGCGATGGCCACCTTCTTGCTCCGCTTCAGCGCCTCGCGCAGCAGCGTGTACGGCTTGGCCGCGGGGGTGCCGCTCGCCGAGAGGTAGTACGCGGCGTCCATCTGGAGCGGGTCGATGCGGTCCGCCGGGACGAACGCGACGATCTCGATCGTCTTGGCCGTCGGGATCGGCAGCGCGGCCAGGTCCTCCTCCGTGATCGGGATGATCGAACCGTCCGCGTCCTGGTACCCCTTGCCGATCTCCGCCGACGACACCTCGCGCTCCTCCAGCTCGCACACCTTGCGGTAGCGGATCCGGCCGCCGTCCTCGGTGTGGATCTGGCGGAAGGAGACCGAGTGGCTCTCGGTCGCGTTCACGAGCTTGATCGGGATGCTGACCAGGCCGAAGGAGATGGCACCGTTCCATATGGATCGCACGTCCGACACCTCACTGGGGTCCGGGGCGGGGAGGGCAGGGCAAGAGGGGTAATGGGCGTTATAGGCGTTTTATGCGACTCTCATCCTATGACGCCTATCACCGAGGTGGAGGGGCGACGGCTCCCGCTCAGCAACCTGGAGAAGGTGCTGTATCCCGCGAGCGGCTTCACCAAGGCCGAGCTGCTGCACTACTACGCGAGCGCGGCCGAGGCCCTGCTCCCCCACCTCCGCGACCGGCCCGTCTCCTTCCTGCGCTATCCGGACGGGCCCGACGGCCAGCGGTTCTTCGCCAAGAACGTGCCGCCCGGTACCCCCGACTGGGTGCACACGGCCGAGGTGCCCCGCTCCGAGGGAGGCATGCGGCAGATCCTCGTCCAGGATCTGCCGTCCCTCATGTGGGCGGCCAATCTGGTGACGGAGTTCCATGTGCCGCAGTGGCGGGCGGACGCCCCGGCGCGGGCCGACCGGATGGTGTTCGACCTCGACCCGGGCCCGCCCGCCACCGTGGTGCAGTGCTGCCGGGCGGCGCTCTGGCTGCGGGAGCGGCTGAGCACCGACGGGCTCCCCGTGTACGCCAAGACCTCGGGCAGCAAGGGGCTGCATCTGCTCGTACCGCTGGAGCCGACCCCGTCCGACCGGGTCACCGCGTACGCCAAGGGGCTGGCCGTCGAGGCCGAGCGCGAGCTCCCCGAGCTCGTCGTGCACCGCATGACGCGGAGCCTGCGCCCCGGCAAGGTCTTCGTCGACTTCAGCCAGAACGCCGCCGCGAAGACCACCGCCGCGCCCTACACGCTGCGGGCCCGCCCCCGGCCGACCGTCTCCACGCCCGTGACCTGGGCGGAGGTGGAGGAGTGCGCGGAGCCGGAGCAGCTCACCTTCACCGCGGACGACGTCATCTCCCGGCTGGGGCGCCACGGCGATCTGCTCGGACCGCTCCTCGACCCGGAGCTCGCCGCGCCGCTGCCTCCCGTGTGACCGGCGCCACCCGTAATCAAGTTTGACCAATGCTCGCGAGCGGCATACCTTCGAAGGAGTAGTCAAACTTGACGACTCAATGACTCGGACGAGGAGATCGTGTGACCCTGCTTCCCGACACCGGCTACGCCCCCACCGCCGAGGACCGCGCGAGCCTGGCCGCCTGGTTCACCGAGTACGACACGCACAGCGCACGGCGCGACGTGGAGCGCATGGCCGATCTGGCCGTTTTCCCGCTCAACCTGGTCAGCGACGACACGGCGGGCGACGGGCGCGCCGCGCAGTGGGACCGGGAGCAGTTCGTACGGACCATGACGCAGGTGATGGGGGACGGGAGCGAGGACATCACCTTCGAGTCCACGCGCACGCCCGTCTTCCTCTCCCCCGCCATGGCCGTCGTCTTCACCGACTCGGTGATGACGGCGAACGGCGGGACGCAGCGGCTGCGTTACGCCGACATCCTGGTCAGGCGCGGCGGGTCCTGGGCCTTCCAGACCATGATCCAGGGCGGCTGGGGGGACGCCCTGTAGCCGTCAGACCCGCTCCCACGTCCTGCGGTCCCTGGCCAGCGCGTGCAGGGCCTCCACATCGGCCGGTTTCAGCACCCCGCCGAGGCGGGCGAGCCCGGGCAGGTCCGTCTCGCGCAGCACCCGTACGTCGCGCGGCGGGGCCGGCACGTCCAGGTCGGCGGCGCCGGTCCCGGTCAGCGCGAGGACCGGGCGGACCTCGGCCGTCAGCGCGAAGGAGGCCCGGCCCGCGTCGGAGCGGATCGAGCGCAGCAGCGGGACCGGTCCGGCGCGGCCGACCGTGACCATCGGGTCGGCGATACGCACCCGCTGCCTGCGGACGGCGAGGGCGCCCACGCAGAAGAGGCCGCCGGGGCCGATCAGCAGATGGTGGATGCGGGCGCCGCCGGGCAGCGGCACGGAGTGCAGCACCCGCCAGCCGCCGCTCTCCAGGGCGTCCAGCGCCTCGCCGACCGCCTGCTCCGCGGCGAGCGCGCGATGCCGGGCGTCGGCGCGCAGTCTGCGGGCGGGCGGCGGTTCGCGGTCGAGGGAGATCCGCAGGGCCTCGCCGGGGCGGTTGGGGGCGAGGTCGTCGTCCGGGTGGAGGGCGAGCCTGGCCAGCTCGACGGGGGTCGGCACAGGTGGTGGGCCCACCGTGAACTCGCCGGTCAGGAAGGGCGCGAGGGCGTCGAGCACGGCTTCCTCGTGGTCCTCGCCGAGCAGATTGACGCGGGACGAGTCGCGGTCGTACCAGGCGACGTTCCTGCCGTCCGCGAGACACACGTACAACCGCTCCTGACCGTGCCGCCAGGCCGGTACGACGCGCAGTCCGCTCATGCGCCATCACCCCCCTCGACCATGGGAACAGCCCGTGGGCGCCCGCGGCAAGAACCTCGCGGCGGCGGCGCGAAGTCGCGTCGTCTTCGCGCCGGATCCGCCCGGTCCGTACACGTCCGGGCGCGACGTGCCGTCGCTCCCGTAACGGCACCGCCCGCACAGCTATGGGCCGCTGTTACATAGCCGACGAATTGCCGCAATAGCGGACATCTAACGTCGTGGCTGTACGCCGCCCCCGCGCACCGGAGCGACCAGCCGACCGACCGTAAGGACCCACCCCGTGAGCACCGAACGCCGCCACAGCTTCCTCCGTACCGCCGCCGTCTCCACCCTCGTCGGCGGGGCGCTCCTCGTACCGGCCGCGAGCGCCCTGGCCGATGCGCCGGACACGCAGCCGACGGCCACGCGGAGCCCATCGCCGGCGCCGGACGGCGGCCCCTCCCAGCGGCCGACGGAGAAGCCCGCGCAGCGGCCCGGCCCGGAGAAGGGGCCGCGCGGCAGGTCCGTCTCGCCCAAGGGCGGTGTCGCGGCCGGCGCGCAGGGCGTGCGGGACGCCGGCGATCCCGTCTTCCTGGCGGTCGGCGGCGGGATGGCCGCGGCCGGTGCCGCGGGGCTCGGCTACGCGATGATGCGCCGCGGCCGCACCGACGCCTGACCCCGCCTCGCGCCTCCCCTCCGCATCCCCCGCCCGCCCTGCCCCTGGAGTCCCCGTGACCACCCCCACCGGCGTCGAGCCCGACGCTCCCGGCGCCTGCGACGCGGCGCGGCCCCCCGCCCCCCGGCGCCCGCACACCGCCCGCATCGCGGCCGCCGCCGCGCTCACCGCCGCGCTCGGCATCGGTCTGATCGCCTGCGGTCAGGGCGGCAAGGGCGACCCGGCCCCCGACGTCCGGATGAACAACGCGGCCACCGCCCCGGCCGAACACGCCGTCGCCCCGCTGAAGGCGTCCGAGCCGACCGGTCTGCGCATCCCAGCCGCCGGTGTCGACGCGCGGTCGATGCTCGATCTGAACATCGGCGCGGACCAGGAGCTGGAGGTGCCGCCGGCGGACAAGGCCGACGAGCCCGGCTGGTGGGCCGGCGGGGTCACCCCCGGCGAGAAGGGCCCCGCCGTGATCGTCGCGCACTACGACACGGCGAACGGTCCCGCGCTGATGAAGAACGTCGGCAAGGTGAAGGTCGGCGACACTGTCGAGGTCCCGCGCGCGGACGGCAGCACGGCGACGTTCGAGGTCCGCGAGATCCAGCAGGTCGACAAGGAGGACTTCCCCACCAATAAGGTGTACGGAACGACCGACCGCCCCGAGCTGCGGCTGCTGACCTGCGGCGGGCCCATCGTCGGCGGTCATCGGTCGGACAACATCATCCTCTACGCCGATCTGGTGTCGTGACAGCCCGCCTGTCGTGACAGCAGGCCTGGTGCCACGACAGGCCGCGCCCCGCGGCAGGCAGGAGTGCAGTGAACCGCAGCCGGCTCGCGGCCGCCGCCTTCGCCGTCCTCGCCGCGCTCGCCGTGGCGGGCTGCGGCGATCCCGGCGGGCTGCGGGACGCCGGCGCGACACCGACCGCCGAGGGCCCCACCCACCTCTGGCCCGACCTGCCCTCCCCCTCGGTGCCCGCCGAGGACTACGGCGCCATAGAGAGCGTCAAGGTCAAGGGCGTCGAGGTGCCGAAGGGCGACCTGCACAAGGTGGACCCGGTCGACGTCGTCCGCGCGGACTTCACCGAGAACCCCGGCTCGTACGAGCGCTCCGACCGCGCGTACAAGGAGACCGTCGCGCGGCTCGACGACTGCGCCGCGGACGACTCGGGACGGCAGGGCCGCTGCCCGGTGCTCAAGGCCTACTACCGCGATCTGACCGGTGACGGCAAGGACGACCTGGTCGTCGGCGTCTCGACACCCGACGACAACCTCGACATCCGCGTCTACGCCGAGGAGGGCCGGCAGCTGACGCAGATCATGGAGATGAGCGACGCGGTGCTCGGCGTGGAGCTCGCCGGGCGCGATCTGATCATCCGCGCCATCTCCAGCCTCGCCGGGTACGAGTACCACACGGTCTGGTCCTGGGACTCGCACCAGAAGGCGATGCTGCCGACGAGCGACGAGATCGTCCGCGCCACTGACGCGCCCCGGCCCAAGTCGCCCCGGCCCTCGCCGGGCAAGCCCTCGCACAGCCCGGTGCCGTCACGGAGCGGCACGCCCTCCGGCACGTCCTCCGGCACGCCCTCAGCGGACGGCGGGCGGTGAGCCGCCGTCCGCCGCGCGGGCCGCGGCTCCCCGCCTGGACGGCGACCCTCACCTGGAAGGCCGCCGTCTTCATCACCGTCATGTGCTGCGCGTTGGCCGCGCTGCTCGGCGCGCTCGTCCATGTCTCGGTGACCAACCAGACCGTGGGCCAGGCCCGCGAGCGCGCCCTGTCCCGCCTGAAGGAGGTCACCGAGCGCTACGAGGCGGGTGACCGGCTCGGTCCCGGGGCGGGCGTCGACCCGGCGGGCCTGCCCGACCGGCTGCACGACCTCGCGGCGAACGGGCGGCGCGGCACGATGGTCGCGGCCCACGAGTCCCGGCCGACGATGTGGGCGGCGGGTCCGGCCGACGGTGAGCGCGTCATCGCCGTCCAGGTCGACTACGCCCAGGGCGCCCGCACCATCGACGGCCTGGACCGGGCGATCCTCGGCTCCTCGGTGCTGGCCATCGGCGCGACGCTGCTCGTCGGCGCGTTCGCCGTGACCCGGGTGACCCGGCGGCTGCACCAGACGGCGCAGGTGGCGCGGCGGATCAGCGCGGGCGACCTGGACGCGCGGGTGCGGGACCCGCACTCCCGGCCGGGCGGCACCGGGGCGCCGCGCCGCCAGGACGAGGTGGCCGCGGTCGCCGGGGCGCTCGACACCATGGCGTCCACCTTGCAGGGCAAGCTGCTGAGCGAGCAGCGGTTCACCGCGGACGTGGCGCACGAGTTGCGCACGCCGCTGACCGGGCTGCACGCGGCGGCCGAACTGCTGCCGCCGGGGCGGCCCACGGAGCTGGTGCGCGACCGGGTCGCCGCGCTGCGCACGCTGACCGAGGACCTGTTGGAGATCTCCCGGCTGGACGCGAAGAGCGAACGGGTGGACCTCGACGCCCACCGGCTCGCTCCTTTGGCGGAGCGGGTGGTGCGCTCTTCCGGTGAGGGCACGGAGCTCGTCGTCGTGACCGACGTCTGTGTGGAGACCGACCGGCGGCGCCTGGAGCGCGTCCTCGGCAATCTCGTCGCCAACGCGCACAAGCATGGGCGTCCGCCGGTGCTCGTGACCGTCGACGGGCCGGTCGTGACGGTGCGGGACCACGGCGAGGGGTTTCCCGGCTACCTGGTGGAGCACGGGCCGCAGCGGTTCCGCACCGAGGGCACCTCGTCGAAGGGGCACGGTCTCGGGCTGACCATCGCGCTCGGCCAGGCGGCGGTGCTGGGCGCGCGGCTGACGTTCGCCAACGCCGACGGCGGGGGCGCGGTGGCCTCCCTGCGGCTGCCGTTCGATGAGTCCGCCGCCGACGACGGCCGGCGGGGCCCGGACGACCGGGGCGGGCCGCCCGGCGCAACGTGAGCTTGCGGGGGGACAAAGGGCCGTTTTTAGTGGGAATCGCGGCATCTGAGCATCCGCCAGGCCGCTCCGATCCGTCCTTTTCTGAGGAGGCCTCATGTCCCCGCGGACCACCGCCACCCGGCTCGGCCTGATCACCGCCGCCGGCGCCCTCGCCGCTCTCACCGTCACCGGCCCGGCCGCCGCCCTCGACGACGCCAACCACCCGCCCGTCTACAAGGGCCGCGTCACCGCCAAGAACGGGCTGCTGCTGCGCAACTCACCGACCCGCGGCAGCAAGGTGATCCGCTCCGTACCGCGCGGCAAGGTCGTCACGATCTTCTGCAAGACGCGGGGCGACCGGGTGTCGAACAACAGCATCTGGTACCTGCTCACCGACGGGACCTGGGCCTGGGGCTCCGCGCACTACATCGCGAACATCGGACAGGTGCCGCGCTGGTGCTGACGCCTCGTCACTCCACCCGGCCGACATAGACGACATAAGCCGACTTCCGGGTGATTTGCTTGCTACGTTCCCGGCATGGCCGGAACGAGCACGGGCACCGCACCCCCCGCGGTCCCCGCTGTTCGCGTCCCCCGGCGCCGGGGAACGGAACTCGCCCTGCTTGTCGTCGCCGTCCTGCTCTCCGTGTACGGCTACTGCGACGTCGGCCTCGCGAAGAACGGCACCGTCCCGCCCGGCGCCGCCGGCTACGGCGCCGGGCTCGGTGTGCTCGCCCTCCTCGCGCACCTCGCCGTCCGTTTCCGCGCCCCGTACGCCGATCCGCTGCTGCTGCCCATCGCGGTGCTCCTCAACGGCCTGGGCCTGGTGCTCATCTACCGGCTCGACCTGGAGACGCCGAAGGACGAGGCCGCGCCCGCGCAGCTGATCTGGTCGACCGTCGGCGTGGGCCTCTTCATCGCCGCCGTGCTCTTCCTGCGCGACCACCGCGTCCTGCAGCGGTACGCCTATCTCTCCGTCGTCGCCGCGCTGGTCCTGATGATCGTGCCGATCTTCTTCCCCGCCGTGAACGGCGCCCGGATCTGGATCAGGGTCGGCGCCTTCTCCATCCAGCCCGGCGAGTTCGCCAAGATCCTGCTCGCCGTCTTCTTCGCCAGCTATCTGGCCGCCAACCGAAACGCGCTCGCCTACACCGGCCGTACCCTGTGGCGGTTCAAGCGCCTCCAACTGCCCACCGGGCGCGTGCTCGGCCCGATCGTGGCGATCTGGCTGCTGAGCGTCGGCGTCCTGGTCCTGGAGCGCGACCTCGGCACCTCGCTGCTCTTCTTCGGGCTCTTCGTGATCCTGCTGTACGTCGCGACGGGCCGCACCGGCTGGATCGCGGTCGGCTTGCTGCTCGCCGCCCTCGGCGCGTTCGCGGTCGGCTCGCTGGAGCCGCACGTGCACAGCCGGGTGGAGGACTGGCTGCACCCCTTCGCCTCCATCGACGCGGGGCAGGGCCCCAACCAACTCGCCCAGTCGCTCTTCGCGTTCGCGGCCGGCGGGATGCTCGGCGCGGGCCTCGGGCTCGGCCACTCCATCCTCATCGGGTTCGCCGCGAAGTCCGACTTCATCCTGGCGACGGCCGGTGAGGAGCTGGGACTCGCCGGGCTCTGCGCGATCTTCCTGCTCTACGCGCTGCTGGTGGAGCGCGGCTTCCGCTCCGGGCTCGCGCTGCGCGAGCCCTTCGGACGGCTGCTCGCGATCGGGCTCGCCTCCATCGTCGCGCTCCAGGTCTTCGTCATCGCGGGCGGCGTCACCGGGCTCATCCCGCTCACCGGCATGGCGATGCCCTTCCTCGCGCAGGGCGGCTCCTCGGTCGTCACCAACTGGATCATCGTGGCGCTGCTGATCCGGATCAGCGACTCGGCGCGCAGCCAGCCCGTCGGCGAGGAGGGCGTGTGACCCGGCACGACCGCGAGGAGACCGCGTGACCAGGTACATCCGGCATGCCGCCGCCTTCTGCGCGCTGCTGCTCGTGGCCCTGCTCGTCAACGCCACCCGCGTCCAGGTCGTCCAGTCCGCGTCCCTCGACGCCAACCAGGCCAACCGCCGCAACACCATCGTCCGGTTCGCCCAGCCGCGCGGCGACATCTTCGTCGACGACCGGCCCGTCACCGGCTCCAAGGACACCGGCGAGCAGCTCCGTTACGAACGCACCTACAGCAACGGGCCGTTGTACGCCCCGGTGACCGGCTTCGCCTCCCAGGTGTACGGCACGACGTTCCTGGAGCACGCCGAGGACGCCGTCCTCTCCGGCACCGACCCGATGCTCGCGCCCTTCCCCCTGTGGAACGACATCACGCGCACGCAGAACCCCGGCGGCGCCGTGCGGACCACCCTGAAGGCGGCGGTGCAGCGGGCCGCCTTCGCGGGCCTGGGCGGCAAGCGGGGCGCGGTCGTCGCCCTCGAACCGTCGAGCGGCCGGATCCTCGCGCTGGTCAGCGCCCCTTCGTACGACCCGGAGCGGCTCTCGGGGACCAGCCGGGGGGCCACGGACGCCTGGGCGGAGCTGAACCGCGCCCCGACCAAGCCGATGCTGAACCGGGCGATCCGCCAGACCTATCCGCCGGGGTCGGCGTTCAAGGTGGTCACGGCCGCGGCGGCGCTCGACGCGGGCACGGTGACGGACCTCGACGCACCGACCAAGTCGCCCAGCCCGTACACCCTGCCCGGCACCACCACCCAGCTGACCAACGAGGTGGACGGCTGCACCAACGCCTCGCTGCGCTACGCCTTCCAGTGGTCGTGCAACACGGTCTTCGCGAAGCTCGGGGTCGACACCGGGCTCGGCCCCGTCTCCGGTACGGCGCGCGGCTTCGGCTTCAACGACCGCGATCTGCGGATCCCCTCGTCCGTCGCGGCGAGCAACTTCGACACCTCGATGGACAAGGCGCAGCTCGCGCTCTCCGCCATCGGTCAGTACGACACCCGGGCGACGCCGTTGCAGATGGCGATGGTCTCGGCGGCGGTGGCGAACGGCGGCTCGGTCAAGTCCCCGCACCTGGTGGACCGTACGACGACCGACGACGGCGACGTGCTCGACACCTCCGGTTCCAAGACCCTGGGCCAGGCGATGAATCCGGCCACGGCGATGCAGCTGCGGGAGATGATGACGGACGTCGTGGAGAAGGGGACCGGCACGAACGCCGCGATCCCCGGTGTGACCGTCGGCGGCAAGACCGGCACGGCCCAGCACGGCATCGACAACACCGGTACGCCGTACGCCTGGTTCATCTCCTGGGCGCAGCCCGCGGGGGAGGCGGAGCCCTCGGTGGCGGTCGCGGTGGTCGTCGAGGACGCGTCGGCGGACCGCGGGGACATCAGCGGCGGCGGCAGTGCGGCGCCGATCGCGAAGGCCGTGATGGAGGCGGCGATCGGCTCCCGCTGACCGGCCGGAGGGGGCGGGCGCTCAGCCCGTCCCGCCGGAGGCGATGGCGTCCCGTACCTCCGTCACCCGCTCCCGCTCCTCGGCCGCGAAGCGCTCCGCGTCCAGCTTCTCGGCGATCTCCTCGTCCTGCGCCATCAGCTGGTCGAGGTTGGCGTCGCCGAGCTCGAAGACGCCCATGTCGACGTAGGCCTCCTGGAGCCGCTTGCCCCACAGGCCGATGTCCTTGACGCACGGCACGATCCGGGAGAAGAGCAACTGCCGGAAGAGCGCGAGGTATTCGGACTGCTCGCTGTACTCCTCGGCCTGCGCCGTGGGGATGCCGAAGTTCTCCAGGACCTCCACGCCGCGCAGCCGGTCGCGCATCAGGTAGCAGCCCTCGATGACGAACTCCTCGCGCTCGCGCCGCTCGGCGTCGGTGAGCTGCTTGTAGTAGTCGCGCAGCGCCATCCGGCCGAAGGCCACGTGCCGGGCCTCGTCCTGCATGATGTAGGCGAGGATCTGCTGAGGCAGCGGCTTGTCCGTGGTGTCGCGGATCATGCCGAACGCGGCGAGCGCGAGGCCCTCGATGAGCACCTGCATGCCGAGGTAGGGCATGTCCCAGCGGGAGTCCCGCAGGGTGTCGCCGAGCAGCGCCTGCAGGTTGTCGTTGACCGGGTAGAGCATCCCGATCTTCTCGTGCAGGAAGCGGCCGTAGATCTCCGCGTGCCGCGCCTCGTCCATGGTCTGGGTCGCGGAGTAGAACTTCGCGTCCAGGTCGGGGGCCGACTCCACGATGCGGGCCGCGCACACCATCGCGCCCTGTTCGCCGTGGAGGAACTGGCTGAACTGCCAGGAGGCGTAGTGCTTGCGCAGCTCGCCCCGGTCGCGTTCGCTCATCTTCGCCCAGTGCGGCGTGCCGTAGAGCGTCATCGCCTCGTCGGGGGTGCCGAGGGGGTCGAGCGGGTCGACCTCGAGGTCCCAGTCGATGCGTTTCGCGCCGTCCCACTGCTTGTCCTTGCCCTTCTGGTAGAGGGCGAGGAGGCGCTCGCGTCCCTCGTCGTACTCCCAGCTGAAGCGGGCCGAACCGGCGGACGGGACTTGCCAGTTGAGACCATTCGGTGGACTGGTGTAAAGCTCACTCGTCGCCATGACGGCAGGCTCACACGCTACTGGACAAGGGGTCAACAAGTCGTGCGCAAGGGATTGACGGCCTTGCTGACAAGCAGTCTCATAAGAGTTGACCGCCGGTAACCCCGCGACAAGGCAGGAACAGTCATGACGACCGTGACCGAAGACGTTTCGCTGGACGGCCTGCGGGACGCGCTCGGACTGCTCAAGGACCGGGAGCAGGTCGCCGCCCGGCTCCTGGAGTCGTCCGCCAAGCACTCCTTCGACCCGGACAAGGAACTCGACTGGGCCGCCCCGGTCGAGGAGGGCAAGTGGTTCTGGCCGCCCGAGCTCGTCTCCCTGTACGACACCCCGATGTGGAAGCGGATGTCGCAGGAGCAGCGGTTCGACCTGGCCCGGCACGAGGCCGCCTCGCTGGCCTCGCTCGGCATCTGGTTCGAGATCATCCTGATGCAGCTCCTGGTCCGGCACATCTACGACAAGTCGGTGACCAGCGCGCACGTGCGGTACGCCCTCACCGAGATAGCCGACGAGTGCCGGCACTCGATGATGTTCGCGCGGATGATCGAGAAGGGCGGAGCGCCGACCTACCCGGTCACACGCCTCAACCACAACCTCGCGCGCGTCCTGAAGACGGTCTCCACCACCCCCGGCTCGTTCGCCTGCACGCTGCTCGGCGAGGAGATCCTCGACTGGATGCAGCGCCTCACGTTCCCGGACGAGCGGGTGCAGACGCTGGTGCGCGGGGTGACCCGCATCCACGTCGTCGAGGAGGCCCGCCATGTGCGGTACGCCCGCGAGGAGCTGCGCCGCCAGATGGTGACCGCCCCCGCGTGGGAGCGCCGGCTGACCCGTCTCAGCTGCGGCGAGGCCGCCCGCGTCTTCTCGCTCGCCTTCGTGAACCCCGAGGTCTACACGAACGTGGGCCTGGACCGCCGGGAGGCCGTCGCGCAGGTCAAGGCGAGCGGCCACCGCAGGGAGGTCATGCAGACCGGAGCGAAGCGGCTCACGGACTTCCTGGACGACATCGGGGTCATGCGGGGGGTCGGGCGACGGCTCTGGCGGAGTTCGGGGTTGTTGGCCTAGCTCTTGTCGCCGCCGGCCGCCTGTGGCTGGTCGCGCGGTTCCCCGCGCCCCTTGCCGGGCGCCGCCCAAGTACGCTGCGAGGCATGACCTCGCCAGCCACGACCCCCGCGTACCGCCGCCTGAGCGTCGAGGCCCGGCGGCGGCAGCTTCTGGAGTCCGCGCTCACCCTCTTCGCGCACCGCGCGCCCGAGGAGGTCAACCTCGACGACGTCGCGGAGGCGGCCGGCGTCTCGCGGCCACTCGTGTACCGCTACTTCCCCGGCGGGAAGCAGCAGCTGTACGAGGCCGCGCTGCGCTCCGCCGCCGACGACCTGGAGCAGTGCTTCGCCGAGCCGCCGCAGGGTCCGCTCACCCGGCGCCTCTCCCGCGCGCTCGACCGGTACCTGGCCTTCGTCGACCAGCACGACACCGGGTTCAGCGCGCTGCTGCAGGGCGGCAGCGTGGTCGAGACCTCGCGGACCAGCGCCATCGTGGACGGGGTGCGCAGGGCCGCCGCCGAGCACATCCTGGTCCACCTGGGCGTGCCCGAGCCGGGTCCGCGGCTGCGGATGACCGTACGGATGTGGATCACGGCGGTCGAGGCGGCCTCGCTGATCTGGCTCGACGAGGACAAGCATCCGCCGCTGGACGAGCTGCGGGACATGCTGGTGGAGCAGTTCATGGCGGTGCTCGTGGCGACCGCGGGGCGGGATCCGCAGACGGCGGACGTGGTGCGGTGGGCGCTCACCCTGGAGACCCCGGACGGTCCGGTCGGCGACCTCGCGCGGCACGTGCTGCCCGTGGTGGCCGACGCGGCGCATCTCCTCTGATGCCGCGCTGACCTGCCCGGTGTGACACTGGGGGCGTGAAGAGCCAAGACACTCCCTTCGTGGGCGGCCCCCTGGACGGACGGGTGCTGCCGGTCCTGCTCGGGCCGACCGGTCACCCGCCGAAGGTGTACCGGGTCCCCGTCCCCGACGACGCGGGCGGCCCGCCGACCGTTCTGGTGTACCGGCGGGTGGACGCGAGGCCCGGCGGGCGGCTCACGCTGACCCCTCAGTGGCAGTACGAGTTCTCGCCGGGGGGCGACACGGGGGGTGGCTTGAAGTGGCCCTGGTCGAAGCCGGGGGCCCGCTGAGCGTCCATCGGTGCGGGCCCGTCGTGGCTGGTCGCGCAGTTCCCCGCGCCCCTTTGAACGCCCCTTCGGGGCCCCCTCGGAGGGAGTGTCCGTGCGGGTGCGTGGGGGCTTGTCGCGCAGTTCCCCGCGCCCTTCAAACCCGTACCTGCGCCCCGCACCCCTGAGGGCGCCCCGCAGGGGCGTTTCAGGGGCGCGGGGAACTGCGCGGCCCGCCCCCACGTACCCGCAGACGTCATCCGCGCGACGCAACCCACCACGCCGAAGCCCCCTGCAAGGGGGACGCAAGTTGCGCCGACCGCCCCCGCCGGGAGGCGAACTCCCCGACCGGGACGGATGCTCACCCTGCGCGCAGGAGAGCCCTGGCGCACCGGAGGTGATGACGTGTCAGGCACCCTGCTGCGGTGGGTCTGTACCGGGGCCGCACTCGGCGCCCTGTGCACCACCGCGCCCCCCGCACACGCGGCGCCCGGGGCCCCCGGCCCGGAAGGGCGGCCCGTCGCGCGGCTCCTGACGGACCTTCAGCGGCTGTACCGGTCGGCGGAGGAGGCCACGGAGACGTACAACGCCACCGCGGAGAGGCTGAAGGAGCAGCGCGCGAAGGCGGCGGAGCTGGACCGGCGGCTGGCCGGGGCCCGGGCGTCGGTGCGGGACAGCCGGGGCGACGCCGCACTGTTCGCCCGGCGGCAGTACCAGGGCGCCGGCGACCTCTCGCCGTATCTGCGGCTGCTGCTCGCCCGCGATCCGCAGCGCGCCCTGGACCAGGGCCACGTCATCCGGCGGGTGGCCGCGGGGCGGGCCGCCACGGTGCGGCGCCTCGTCGGCGGCGAGCGGCAGGCGGACGGCCTCGCGCGCGCGGCGAAGCAGGCGCTCGACACCCAACGCGCCCTCGCGGCACGGCAGAAGAAGCAGCGGGACAAGGTCGACGGACGGCTGCGCGAGGTCGAGCGGCTGCTCTCCGCCCTCACCCCCGACCAGCTCACCGCGTTGCGGGACACCGAGACGGCGGACACCGAGCAGGCGCAGCGGCGGTTCATGGCGTCCGGGGCGCTCGGCGGCAGCCCCGCCACCCGGGCGCCCTCCCGGCAGGGCGACAAGGCCCTCGACTACGCGGTGCGGCAGATCGGGCGGCCCTACCGCTGGGGCGCCGAGGGCCCCGAGGCGTTCGACTGCTCGGGGCTGACCCAGCGGGCCTGGGCGCACGCGGGCCGGGAGATCCCGCGGACCAGCCAGGAGCAGTGGGCGGAGCTGCGCCGCATCCCCCTGGCGCAGCTGCGCCCCGGCGACCTGGTCGTCTACTTCCCCAAGGCGACCCACGTGGCGATGTACCTGGGCGACGGCAAGGTCGTCCAGGCGCCGCGCCCCGGCGCCCGCGTCAAGGTCTCGCCGATCGCGGCGAACCCGGTGCTCGGCGCCGTGCGGCCCGACCCCCGGGGCCGGGCCATGCGCGGCTACACCCCGCCGAGGCTGCCCGCGGGCGCCACCTCGGGCAGCGACCTCGGGTACGACGGTCAGGCGCCCGGCGCGACCGACTCCAGGTAGGCGGCGGCCTTCTCCGGGTCGAAGAAGAAGTTCTCGAAGTCGGCCGGGTCGTCGAAGCCGTTGGCGAACCGGTCGGCGACCGGCTGGAGCTGCCCGGCCGCGCCGAGGATGTTCAGGACGTGCTCCGGCGGGGCGCCCAGCATCGCGTTGGTCCACTTGGTGACGTGCTGCGCGGTCCGCCAGTAGCGGTCGAACGCCGACTGCATCCACTCCTCGTCGAACGGCTTGTCGCCGTGCTCGACGATGGACGAGAGGTACGCGGCCGCGCACTTGGAGGCCGAGTTCGAGCCCTGCCCGGTGATGGGGTCGTTGGCGACGACCACGTCGGCGACGCCGAGGACCAGACCGCCGCCGGGCAGTCGGCCGATGGGCTTGCGAACCGTGGGGGCGTACCGCCCGGCCAGCGTGCCGCCCGCGTCGGTCAGCTCGACCTTGGTGGCGCGCGCGTACTCCCAGGGCAGGTACCGCTCCAGGAGTTCGAGGGTCAGCGCCAGGTGCTCCGAGGGATCCTTGACGCCCTGGAAGACGTCGAGGGGGCCGCCGGGGACGCCCTCCCAGAAGAGGATGTCCGCGCGGCCGGAGAGGGTGAGCGTCGGCATGACGAAGAGCTCGCCGACCCCGGGCACGAGGTTGCAGCGCACCGCGTCGAACTCGGGGTGCTCGGGGCGCGGGCCGAGGCCGTGCACGTACGCCACCGCGAGCGCGCGCTGCGGCTCGGCGAACGGGGAGCGGGCGGCGTCGCGCTCGAACATCGAGACGAGCTCGCCCTTGCCCGCGGAGACGAGCACCAGGTCGTAGGCGCGGGAGAAGTAGTCGAGGTCACCGACCGCGGCACCGTGGATGACCAGCTGGCCGCCGCGCTGCGCGAAGGTGTCCATCCAGCCCGCCATCTTCACGCGCTGGTCGACGGATTGGGCGTACCCGTCGAGCTTGCCGACCCAGTCGATGACCCGGGAGCCGTCCGGGCCCGCGACCGAGACGCCGACGCCCTCGATCCTCGGGGCCTGCGACTCCCAGAAGTTCGCCTTGATGTCCCGCTCGTGCTGGAGCGCGGTGTGGAACATGCACTGGGTGGACATGACACGGCCGGACCGGATCTCGTCCGCCGTGCGGTTGGACATCAGGGTGACCTCGTACCCCTGCGCCTGGAGTCCGAGGGCGATCTGGAGACCGGACTGGCCGGCTCCGACGACAAGTATCTTCCGCATGGGGGCACTTCTCCTACGTACGTTCTTGAGCGGCCGGAGCCGTGGGGTGTGGCGTCGGCTATTCGGGGGTGACGTCCAGCGCGTGGCCGACCAGGGCGAGCAGCGACTCGACCACCGAGATCCGCTGCCGGGCGTCCATGATCAGCACCGGGATGTGCGGGGGCACCGTCAGGGCCTCGCGCACGTCGACGGCCTCGAACCGCTCGCTGCCGTCGAAGTGGTTGACGGCCACCACGTACGGCAGGCCGCAGCTCTCGAAGTAGTCGAGCGCCGGGAAGCAGTCGGAGAGGCGGCGGGTGTCGGCGAGCACGACGGCGCCGATCGCGCCGCGCACCAGGTCGTCCCACATGAACCAGAACCGCTGCTGGCCCGGGGTGCCGAAGAGGTAGAGCACGAGGTCGTCGTCGAGCGTGATGCGCCCGAAGTCCATGGCGACCGTGGTGGTCGTCTTCTCCGGGGTGCCGCTCAGGTCGTCGGTGTCGGCGCTCGCCTGCGTCATCAGCGCCTCCGTCTGGAGGGGCGTGATCTCGGAGACGGCGGTCACCAGCGTCGTCTTGCCGACGCCGAAACCGCCCGCCACCACTATCTTCGTGGCGATCGGGGCGCGTGACCTGTCCGTCTGCCAGGCCTGCAACTGACCCTCGTTCTCGAGGAGTTCAGAGACGGCGGAGTCCACTCAGCACCCTTTCCAGCAGTGCGCGGTCGGGCTGGCCCGGGCCGTGGCCCGTTCCGTAGACCCGGATCTTTCCCTGGTCGGCGAGGTCGCTGAGCAGCACGCGGACCACGCCGAGCGGCATCTTGAGGAGCGCGGCGATCTCCGCGACGGTACGCATCCGGCGGCAGATCTCGACGATCGCCCGCATCTCCGGCATCACCTTCGACAGCGTGCCCTTGGGCAGTTCGAGGCGCTCCTCGGGCGCTTCGAGCGCGGCCACGAACGTCTCGACGAGCAGCACGTGCCCAAACCGCGTGCGGCCGCCCGTCAGTGAGTAGGGGCGGACGCGAGCGGGCTTCCCGCCGCCGCGCTGCGGGAGCTTCGGCGTCGTACGGCTGCTGCTCCTGCTGCTCATCGGGGGCTCTCCATCGACTGACGCAGTTCGCTGCGGAGTTCGGGGGTGAGGACGTGCCCGGCGCGGCCGACGAAGAGCGCCATGTGGTACGCGACGACGCTCATGTCGCAGTCCGGGGTGGCGTGCACGCCGAGCAGCGAGCCGTCGCTGATCGACATGACGAAGAGGCTGCCCTCCTCCATCGCGACCATGGTCTGCTTGACCGCGCCGCCGTCCATGAGCTTGGCGGCGCCGATGGTCAGGGAGCCGAGCCCCGACACGATGGTGGCGAGGTCGGCGCTGGACCCCCGGGGGCCCGTGGGGTTCGCGGCCGGGCGCTCGGCGTTTCTGCCGGGGTCGGAGGAGAGCAGCAGCAGTCCGTCGGAGGAGACCACCGCGACGGAGAGGAGGCCGGGCACCTCCTCCACGAGGTTCGTCAGCAGCCAGTGCAGATTGCGGGCCTCGCTGCTGAGTCCGTACGCGCCGGCCGCGCCGGAGTCGGTCTTCCCGGCGGGCTCGGCGGACGCGGCGGGCGCGGTGGGTTCGGCGGAAGAACTGGGCGTGCGCATGGGCGCAGTCAACTGCTTGCCTCCTCGACTGAGTCCCCCATTACTTCTGCGGCTTGTGTGTTCTTTTCGTTACGTTGCGGCGCTTCCACCGGTCCCCCGGGGGCGGCGTCGGCGGCGAGTTCCGCCTCCACGTCCCGGCGGCCGCTCTGCGCGCCCTGGTGGAACCCGCCGAGGCGGCGGCGGAGCGCGTCGGCGTCCACGGATCCGCTGCGCGGCTTGGGCGGCGCGGCCGGCGCGGTGATCTTCGGCGTCCGCTTCGGCAGGCCCTTGTCGGTGACGCGCTCCCACTTGGGCGGAGCGGGGGCGGTCGTGGCGGGGGCGTCGGGTTCGGGGGCCGCCTTGGCCGCGGGCTCCGGCTCCGGCTCGGAATCGGACTCGGCAGGCTCCGGAGTGGGCTCGGGCTCGGCAGCCTGCTCGGGCTCGGGCTCCGGCGTCGACTCGCGCTCCGGCTCCGGCTCAGCCGTTCCCGACGCGGCGGGCGGCGCGGGCGGCGCGGCGAGCTCCATCGTCCGCTCGGCCGCGGCGATCAGCGGATCCGGGTGCCCGCCCTCACCGGAGGCGGAGGCGGCGGCAGGCGCGGACCCGGCCCCGGAGCCCGTCAACCGCCCCGGAATGACGTTGGAGTTGGCCTCCGCCTCGGAGCCCGGCAGGTGGACGAGCCCGGCGTCCCCGCCCCGCCCCGGGGCCACCGTGGTGGCCGGCACCCCCGGCGACGGCGCCTCGGCGAGCAGCCCGGTGGGCAGCACCACGACCGCCGCGACGCCGCCCTGCTTCTGCTCCCGCAGCCGCACCCGCACCCCGTGCCGGGCCGCGAGCCGCGCGACGACATAGAGGCCGAGCCCGAGCCCGTCCCCGCTCTCCTGGTCGTACGCGTCGTCCGGATCGAAGTCCGCGAGGCGGGCGTTCAGCTCCCGCATCCGGTCCTGGGGGACGCCGATGCCCTCGTCCTGGACGGAGAGCATGACCTCGCCGTTCTCCAGGAGCCAGCCGGAGACCTCGACCGCGGCGTCCGGCGGCGAGAAGGAGGTGGCGTTCTCCAGGAGTTCGGCGGTGAGGTGGCTGATGTCGTCCGCGACGAACCCCGCCACGTGCGCGTGCGGCGGCAGGGTGGCGATGCGGACGCGTTCGTAGCGCTCGATCTCGGAGACGGCGGCGCGCACGACGTCCACGAGCGGGACGGCGCCGGGGTGCTGGTGGCCGTGTTCGGCACCGGCGAGGACCAGGAGGTTCTCGCTGTGCCGGCGCATGACGGTGGCCAGGTGGTCGAGCTTGAAGAGGGTGGCGAGCCGGTCGGGGTCCTGCTCGCGGTCCTCCAGGTTCTCGATGACGGCGAGCTGGCGCTCCACCAGGCCGAGGGTGCGCAGGGCGAGGTTGACGAAGGTGCCGTGGATGGACCGGCGGACCTGCTCCAGGTGTGCGGAGGCCTCGGCGAGCTCCTCGCGCAGTGCCGCGCGCTCGTCGGCCATCGACTGCCGCTGACCGATGAGGTGCTTGCGGTCGGATTCCAGGGTGCCCAGGCGCTCGGTGAGGGCGGCCGCGTGGCCGTGCAGCGCGTTGACGGAGCGGACGACCTGGGCGAACTCGTCGTCGCGGCCCGTGAAGCGGATCGGCTCCTGGGGCGCGGGCTCGCCGGCCAGCCGGGCCGAGCCGAGGCGCAGGACCGCGAGCGGGCGGGTCAGCGAGCGGGCCGCGCCCATGGCGACGCCGACCGCGACCAGCAGGCAGACGCCGACGAGGGCGATCCGGATCTCCAGCGCCTCGACGTCGTCGTCGCGCAGCCGGGCGAGGTGCTTGGTGCGCTCGACACCGAGCGCGGACTCGGCGCCGCGCATCGTCTCGATGCGGGCGGAGAGCGCGGCGTCGACCTTCTTCCTGTCGTAGCGCCGCTCGGCCGGGGAGAGCGTGGGCCGGTCGGTGAGGCGCTCCAGGTACTTCTCCGCGGCGGTGACCTCGGCGCCGGTGACGGTCGACACGTAGGTGGCGCGGGCGGGCTCGTCCGCCGCGTCCCGGAAGTCGTCGAGGGCGGCGAGCTCGCGGACGCGGGCCTGCTGGGCGGCGCCGGTCAGCTCGTCGCGGCGCTTGGTCTCGGCCCGGGACTCCTCGGTTCCGGTGGTCGGCAGGCCGGTGACCGGGTCGAGGGCGGGGGTGCCGGTGGTGGTGTCGGGCAGGGCGAGGGCGGCGAGGAGGAGGCCGCGGGTGGCGGCGGCCTGCTCGACGGCGTGGTCGAGGTCGGTGAGGGCGAGCGCGCCCCGGTTCGCCTCGGGGGGCAGCTTCTCGGCCAGGTCACGGGAGAGGCCGTGGAGCTCGGCGATGACCTTGCTGTACGCCTCGTGGGCCTGGAGAGCACCGCTCTTGCCGGTGAGCGCCGCTCTGCGGACGGCGGCGATGTCAGCGAGGTCGTGGCGCAGCGCGGCGGGCGCGTCGGCATCGCGGAGCTCGTCGATCTGCCGGTCCACGCGGGCGCTGCGGCTCTCGGAGAGACCCTTGCCCTGGGGGCGGCCCGAGGCGATGAACGAGGTGACCTCGTCGCGCTCGTCGGCGAGCGAGTGGCCGAGGGAGACCGCCTGCTGGGTCTGTTCGGCGAGCGTCACCAGGCTCTGGGTGTCGCTCAGGCGGTCGGACGCGGCGATGACGGCGGGTGCGCCCGCGCCCAGGACGGCGGCGGCGACGACGGCCACGGCGATGATCAGCCGATTGCGTACGCGCGCGGTGGGCGCCTTGTTGACGAAGGGCGCCGGCACGACGGAGGACGGCGTGGGCGCGGAGGCTGCCGCGGGTGGCGTGCCAGTGGCTCCGGGGGGCGCGGAGGCATCGCGCGCGGAGGCGTCACGCGCGGCGGGTTCGTGGACCGCGGGGGCGGGCGCGGAGGCGGGGGCCGCGTCCGCTCCGGTGCCCGGTGAGGGGTCCGTGGTCGTGCGCTCCGGCACACGCCCGGTCGGAGTGGTCGCGCCCGGCGTGGCCCCTTCCGGGGCCTTCTGCTTGCCTTTGCGCCCAGGCCGCATCTTCTGCACCGGTGCTCGCATTCCTGTTTTCGTCTGCCCTTGGGCCCGGGTGACGGCCTGTCAACACGAGCGCTCCCCCGGTACGGCTCCTGACCCTTCCAGTGCCGGTGAGTGGCGGTCGTGCATCGCCTGCCTGGCCACCCGAAGGAGTGAACATCGGCGGGGAGTTGGCGGGCAAGTCCCGCGGTGGCGGTCGCGGGGCCCGTGCGGAGCGCCGGTTGGACGTCTCCGGAAGGCTTTGGCAGGATGCGCCGCCACACCCCGTCGGAGTTGATCATTCCGGTCGAATTCCGGCGCGGGACCTGCCGCTACGGGCCCGTGGCGCACCCCTTTCCCGCTCCTGGTGAGCGACGGGCGCCCCTCGGGCAGACTGACCGGATGCGCATCGAAATCGCCACCGAACCCGGTGACCCCGCACGCCCCAACGAGGACTATGCCTCGGTCGCGGTTCCCGCGTCCGGACAGGGCGGTTCACTCGTCCTCCTGGACGGCGTGACGCCACCCGAGGGCACGGTGGGATGTCCGCATTCCGTCCCCTGGTTCACCGCCCGGCTCGGCGGCGCGCTGGGGGAACTGTCCGTTTCACGCCGGGATATGACGCTCCCTGAGGTCCTGGCGGCCGCCATCTCCCGTACCGCCGAGGCCCATGGATCAACCTGTGACCTTTCTCACCCGCGCACCCCGCAGGCAACCGTGGTGCTCGTGCGGTGGGACGCGGAGCGCGTCGAGCACCTGGTCCTGTCCGACTCGGCGCTGCTCATCGGGGGCCCCGACGGCGCGGTGACGGCCGTGCTCGACCGGCGCCTGGCCGAACTGCCGCCCGCCGTACGGGCCCTGCGCGACCAGGTGCGCGCCCTGCCCCGCGGCTCGGCCGAGCGGGACGTGGCGGCCCGCGCCTACGGCGCGGCGGTCGAGGCGCTGCGCAACGCCGAGGACGGCTTCTTCACGGCCGCCGCCGACCCCTCGGCCGCGGGGCGCGCGGTCACCGGCGAGCTGGCCCGGGCGGACGTCACGGCGGTGGCGGCGCTCACCGACGGGGCCGGGCGGTGGGTCGAGACGTTCCGGGAGGGCGACTGGGCGGACTGCTTCGCGCTGTTGCGCAAGCAGGGGCCGCGGCATCTGGTGGAGCGGGTGCGTGAGTTGGAGCGCGCCGACCCCGACCGCCTCGCCCACCCGCGCGGGAAGCGGCACGACGACGCGGCGGTCGTGTACGCGGAGTGGTGACGTCCGCCGCCTGGGCGGCGGCTTCGCGCGGGCCGTGCGCACGCGGGCCGGCCCGCATACGGGGTCAGGCGTCCGCGCTCTCGTTCAGCCGGCCGAGCAGCCGGGCCAGTTCGGAGACCTCGGTGCGGTCCCAGCTCGCGAGCCGGCGCACGTACTGCGCGCGGCGCGCGGCCCGCACCGTGCGGAAGCGGGTGCGGCCGTCCGGGGTGAGCCGGATGAGCCAGGCGCGCCCGTCGGCCGGGTCGGGCTCGCGGGAGACCAGGCCGAGTTCCTCCAGTGCGCGCAGCTGGCGGCTCATCGTGGCCTTGCCGACGCCGATGTAGGCGGCGAGTTCGGTGGCCCGCTGCGGGCCCGCGTCGTCCAGGCAGACGAGCAGGCCGTACGCGGCGGGCTCCAGGTCGGGATGGACCTGGCGGGCCATCTCGCCGGACGACGCCCGCGCGCGGCGCATCAGGAGGGACAACTCCCGTTCGAGGGAGAGGAACTCCCGGTCCTCGCCCTGTTCCACCTCGCTCTGTGCCGGTTCCCCCTGATCCGCCCGGCCCTGTTGCACCTCGTCCCGCGCGCCGCTCTCCGCACCCTCTTCTGCAGCACCCATGTCCCGCTTTCCCGATTCTGAAAGTTATCGCCGACAGGCCCTCGCGCCGCGGCCGTGGCGACAGCGGCCTGACCAGTATTTCGCAAGGTGGCGACCGTGCCGCCCGGATGGTGCCGTCACAGGAGTGGACCAACGGCAGAAGCTCGGACCTCTTCCCCGGCGCCGGTCTACGTGCGTAGCTTTTCAAGTGACATGTTCACACCAGACATGTCGGCAGGTCCCCACCGAGCACCACCGAGGCCTTCGGAGGCACGCCCATGTCCGTGCACAGACCCGGAACGGCCCGCCGCTCGCGCTTGTCGCCGGCGGGGGTCCTCCTCGCAGCACTGTCCGCTCTCTCCCTCCTCCTGACGCTCCCCACGGCGGCCCGGGCGGACGACGACGTCCCGCAGCGCGGCTCCGCCCGCCTCGGCCAGGGCGTCATCGAACACGACGGCCAGGGCGGCCGGCCCACGGGTGGTGACGCGACCCAGACCGAGGGCGTCGACGTCAGCGGCCACCAGGGCAACGTCGCCTGGCAGACGCTCTGGAACAGCGGCGTGAAGTGGGCCTACGTCAAGGCCACCGAGAGCACCTCGTACAAGAACCCCTACTTCACCCAGCAGTACAACGGCTCGTACGACGTGGGCATGATCCGCGGCGCGTACCACTTCGCAACGCCGGACACCTCCTCCGGCGCCGCCCAGGCCAACTACTTCGCGAGCAGCGGCGGCGGCTGGTCGCGCGACGGCCGGACGCTGCCGGGCGCGCTCGACATCGAGTGGAACCCGTACGGGGCGGCCTGTTTCGGCAAGTCGCAGTCCGCGATGGTCAGCTGGATCCGCGACTTCCTGACCACCTACAAGGCGCGCACCGGGCGCGACGCGGTCATCTACACCGCCACCAGCTGGTGGAAGGACTGCACCGGCAACTACAGCGGCTTCGGCGCCAGCAACCCGCTGTGGATCGCCCGCTACAACACCGGCCCCGGCGAACTCCCGGCCGGCTGGGGGTTCCAGACCATGTGGCAGTACACCTCGTCGGGGCCGACGGTCGGCGACCACGACAAGTTCAACGGCGCGCTCGACCGGGTGGTGGCGCTCGCCAACGGCTGAGTGCGGCACCGCCCCGGATACGCGAACGGCGGCCACCCCGATGCGGGGTGGCCGCCGTTCCGCCGTCCGTCGGCGCCTGGCCTAGGCGGCGGCCGGGACCCTGATCTCGGCGTCGGTCAGGGCCAGTTCGAGCACCTGGCGGACGTCCGTGACCGCGTGCACGTCGAGCTTGTCGAGGACCTCGGCGGGGACGTCGTCGAGGTCCGCCTCGTTCCGCTTCGGGATGATCACCGTGGTGATCCCGGCGCGGTGCGCGGCGAGCAGCTTCTGCTTGACGCCGCCGATCGGCAGCACCCGGCCGGTCAGCGAGACCTCACCGGTCATCGCCACGTCCGTACGGACGAGTCGGCCGCTGAGCAGCGAGGCGAGGGCGGTGGTCAGCGTGACACCCGCGCTCGGCCCGTCCTTGGGGACCGCGCCGGCCGGGAAGTGGACGTGCACGCCGCGTTCCTTCAAGTCGCCGACGGGCAGCTCCAGTTCGGCGCCGTGCGCGCGCAGGAAGCTGAGCGCGATCTGTGCCGACTCCTTCATCACGTCACCGAGCTGGCCGGTGAGTGTGAGCCCGGAGGCGCCGGTCTCGGGGTCGGCGAGCGAGGCCTCCACGAACAGGACGTCGCCGCCCGCGCCGGTGACCGCGAGCCCGGTGGCCACGCCCGGCACCGCCGTGCGCCGCTCGGCCGGGTCCTGCGCCGACTCCGGCACGTGGTGCGGGCGTCCGATGAGCTCGCGCAGGTCGGCGTCGGTGACGGTGAACGGCAGTTCCCTGTCGCCCAGTTCGTGCTGCGCCGCGACCTTGCGGAGCAGCCGCGCGATGGAGCGCTCCAGGTTGCGCACGCCCGCCTCGCGGGTGTACTCGCCGGCGAGCTTGCGCAGCGCGCTCTCGTCGAGCGTCACCTCGTCCTGCTCCAGACCGGCCCGCTCCAGCTGGCGCGGGAGCAGGTGGTCGCGGCCGATGGTGACCTTCTCGTCCTCGGTGTAGCCGTCGAGCCTGACCAGCTCCATGCGGTCGAGCAGCGCCTCCGGGATGGCCTCCAGGACGTTCGCCGTCGCGAGGAACACGACGTCGCTCAGATCCAGTTCGACCTCCAGGTAGTGGTCCCGGAAGGTGTGGTTCTGGGCCGGGTCGAGGACTTCGAGGAGGGCGGCGGCCGGGTCGCCCCGGAAGTCCGAGCCGACCTTGTCGATCTCGTCGAGGAGCACCACCGGGTTCATCGACCCGGCCTCCTTGATGGCCCGTACGATCCGTCCGGGCAGTGCCCCCACGTACGTACGACGGTGGCCGCGGATCTCCGCCTCGTCGCGGACGCCGCCGAGCGCGACGCGCACGAACTTGCGGCCCATGGCGTGCGCGACGGACTCGCCGAGCGAGGTCTTGCCGACGCCGGGCGGGCCGACGAGGGCGAGCACCGCGCCGCCGCGGCGCCCGCCGACGACCCCGAGGCCGCGGTCGCTGCGGCGCTTGCGCACCGCGAGGTACTCGGTGATGCGCTCCTTGACGTCCTGCAGGCCGGAGTGCTCGGCGTCGAGGATCTCCTGGGCGCCCTTGATGTCGTACGCGTCCTCGGTGTGTTCGTTCCACGGCAGTTCGAGGACGGTGTCCAGCCAGGTCCTGATCCAGGAGCCCTCGGGCGACTGGTCGCTGGACCGCTCCAGCTTGTCGACCTCCTTCAGGGCGGCCTCGCGGACCTTCTCCGGCAGGTCGGCGGCCTCGACGCGGGCGCGGTAGTCGTCGGACTCCTCGGCCGTGTCCTTGCTGTCGCCGTTGATCTCGCGCAGCTCCTTGCGGACGGCGTCGAGCTGGCGGCGCAGCAGGAACTCGCGCTGCTGCTTGTCGACGCCCTCCTGGACGTCCTTGGCGATGGACTCGGCGACGTCCTGCTCGGCGAGGTGCTCGCGCAGCTGCTCGGTGGCGAGCTTGAGGCGGGCGACCGCGTCCTCGGTCTCCAGGAGCTCGATCTTCTGCTGGGTGGTGAGGAACGGCGAGTATCCGGAGTTGTCGGCGAGCGCCGCGACGTCGTCGATCTGCGTGACGCGGTCGACGACCTGCCAGGCGCCGCGCTTCTTCAGCCAGCTGGTGGCGAGCGCCTTGTACTCCTTGACGAGCTCGGTGACGGCGCCCGGCAGCGGCTCGGGCACGACGTCGTCGATCCGCTGCCCCTCGACCCAGAGCGCGGCGCCGGGACCGGTGGTGCCGGCCCCGATCCGCACCCGGCCGCGGCCGCGGATGAGCGCGCCGGGGTCGCCGTCGGAGAGCCGGCCGACCTGCTCGACGGTGCCGAGGACGCCGGTCGCGGCGTACGTCCCGTCGATGCGCGGAACAAGCAGCACCTTCGGCTTGCTGTCGCCACCGGACCGCGCGGCGGCCTGGGCGGCCTCGACCGCGGCCCGCACGTCCGCGTCGGACAGATCGAAGGGCACCACCATGCCGGGCAGGACGACCTCGTCGTCGAGCGGCAGCACCGGCAGGGTGAGCGACGTGTATGTGGTGGACTCAGCAGCCATGATCTCCCCTTCGGCATTCAAGTTGAGCTATACCGACTCAATGCTTGTGAGCCCCAGGATGTTCCCCCGCCGTGTTCGCCGTGAGCGATCACCCGGGAACCGCCCCAAGCCGGCATGACCAAGTCCGGTTTTTCAGCCCGAATGACGGAGATCCCCTGATTGAGGGACTTTGTCCGTCATCCTCGCTCCGGGCCGCGCGGTATCCGCTATTCATGGCGATATGACCTTCTTCAGGACAACGACAGCCGCCGTCGCGACCGCGCTGACCATCGGCGGCCTGGCCTTGATGCCGACCTCCGCCGGTGCGCACACGCCCGCGGCCCCGGCCCCGGTCACCCGGACCCTCTCCGAAGCCGGCGCGGCGACCGCCCTCGCGAACTGCGGCTGGAACGCGAGCAGGGGCGGTGAACGCGCCTACTACGAGCACTGCGCCACCAACACGAACGTGTGGATCCAGGTCAAGCGGTGGCCCCGATCCAACTACCACCGCTGCGTCGGCCCCGGCCGGACCAACCTGGACGCCGACGCCACCGGCGCCTGGTACGACAGCAACTACCGGGGCGGCCTCTGCTCCCACCCGGGGGACACCGGGCCCTGACGGTCCCGATCCCGCACGGCCACGATCGGGGATGGGCCGAGGCCTCCGGCCGGATCAGGGCCCATTTCCGGTCACGTATCGAAGAGCTGGACGCGGTGGAGGAGATCGGGGCCGACACGGCTTTCCGCTGATCACTCCCCCATGGGCCGTTCCCGGACATGCCGTACGCGATCAGGCCGGTCCCCGGGGGTGGCCGCCGGGCGGCGTTCCCCTGCGGCCGTTCCGTTGGGACCGTGGACCCTCCTACTCATCAGGAGGGCATCCATGGTGGACACACCCGGGACCGGCGACGACGGCGTGCGGGACATCGCCGGCCAGATCGTGGAGCACGCACTGGGGCACCTCTTTTCCGCCGCGCTGCGCACGGCGGTCCGCTGCCGGATCGCCGACCACCTGGCCGCGGGTCCGCGCACCGCGGGGCAGCTGGCCGAACTGACCGAGACCGACCCCGGCCACCTCCGCCGCGTCCTGCGCTACCTCGCCACGCGCGGCTTCTTCCGCGAGGACGGAACGGGCGCCTTCCACCTCACACCGCTCTCGGATGCGCTGCGCACGGACGTGCCGGACTCGATGCACGCCGCGGTCCTCCTGATGACCGACCCCGCCTTCCAGCGGACCTCGGCGGGCCTGGAGGAGACGGTGCGCCGGGCCGGCGCGTCCTTCGAGCGCCTCTTCGGCAAGCCGCTCTTCAGCTATCTGGCCGAGGACCCCGCGCTGCGGGAGCTGTTCGACAGCGGCATGGCCTCGCTCTCGGGTCCGGTCGACGCGGTGATCGCCGACACGTACCCCTTCCCGGAGAAGGGCACCGTGGTGGACGTCGGGGGTGGCCGCGGCGGCCTGCTGCGCGCGGTGCTGCGCGGGCGTCCCGGTCTGACGGGCGTCCTCTTCGACCAGGAGCCCGTGACGCACACGCATGTACTGGCCGACGACGAGGCGGTACGGGGACGCTGGCGGGCCGAGCCCGGCGACTTCTTCGCCGAGGTGCCCGAGGGCGGCGACTTCTACGTGCTCAAGCACGTCCTGCACGACTGGCCGGACGACGCGTGCCTGCGGATCCTGCGCAACTGCCGCGCGGTGATGGCCCCGGACGCCCGTCTCCTGATCGTCGACTGCGTCCTGCCGTCCGGCAACACGCCGCACCTGGGCAAGACCCTGGATGTGGCGATGGCGGCGGTCGTGGACGGCCAGGAGCGGACGGAGGACGAGTTCTCGGCGCTGCTCACGAGGGCGGGGCTGCGCCTGACGCGGATCCTGCCCACCGAGACGTATCCGTCGATCGTGGAGGCGGAAGCGGCGTCCTGAGGCGACGGCTCACCAGGAGTCGCTCTGGGGCCGCCTGCGCCGGAGCAGCGGCCAGGTGGAGACGCCGATCACCAGCGCGAGCAGATGACCCCAGTTCGTCATCGGATCGGTGAACGCGATCAGGTCGTCGAGCAGCATGCACCCGAACCCGCCGAGGACGACCCAGCGCAGCCACGGCGTCAGGAGCCCCGCGAGCGCGCCGACGCTGGCGGCGACACCGAAGCTGATGCCGTAGTCGAGGCGGTGCAGCGAGCTGTCGGGCAGCTGGCCCGCGAGGACCGAGAGGCCGACCGGGACCTCGGTCACGAGCGTGGCGACGACGTGGCCGAGAAGGAAGACCCCGGCGGTGCGCAGCCCGCCGATGCGCCGCTCCAGCGCCGTCAGCACCAGCAGGAAGCCGATCGCGTACGGAGACGTGATGCCGCCCGCGACCCACAGGGCGCTGGCGACCAGGACGAGGACGGGGGTGTGCGCGAGGTGCGCCACGTCGGTGCTCGACCCGCGCAGGAGCGAGGAGACGAGGTCCGGGTCCGCGAACTCGGCGACCAGCGAGGTGACGGCGAGCACGAGGGCGTACCCGAAGGTGAAGGGCGTGCCGGTGGGGGTGGGCAACAGGCGCCAGGGCCGGAGCCGGGCGATCCTCGCGGCGGCTCTTCCCTCGGCGGGGCTCCCCGCGGCTCTTTCCTCGGCGAGGCTCCCGGCGGCGGCGATACCGCCCCCCGCGCGCGGGCGGCCGGTCCGCGGCTCCGGTGCGGGCGCCCGCACCACCCGGGGCCGGCACGCCGACTGCCGCGGTATGCCGTTCAGGCCGCCCGGCACCGCCGAGTCGGGCGTCCGCGCGTCCGTCCGTACGTCGGTCCGCACATCGGTCGCGGTCTCGGCGGTCTGCACGCTCTGGTTCACGGGTGAGGCGCTCCTTCCGTCCTGCCCCACCCTTTGCCCTCTTTTCCGGCGTTGTCTATGACGGGCACCACGTGAGGTACGTCTCACAGGCAACCCGCGCATCACATTCTGCGTCGCGCGACCCTCCGGAGCGGCCCGCGCCGCCCGCGAAATCGGCTACGGCCGCGGCCGGCCCGCCCATACCCTGACGCCCATGCGCACCCCCACCACCGCCCCCGTCGTCATCGACCGGCGCGAGGGTCCTCACGGCGAGGTCGTCCTGCGGCGCCACGGTGAGCTGCTGCAGATCATCGCCAACGGCTGTTTCCTGATGGACACCTCCGACGGCCGCTCCGAGCGACTGCTCGTCGACGCGGCCCGCGACGCCCTCGACGACCGCCCCTCCCCCGCCGTCCTCATCGGCGGCCTGGGGGTCGGGTTCTCCCTGGCCCACGCCGCCGCGGATCCCCGCTGGGGCCGCATCGACGTGGTGGAACGCGAGCGGGCCATCATCGACTGGCACCGCGAGGGACCGCTCGCCGAGCTGTCCGCCGCCGCCCTCGCCGACGCACGTTCGCAGATTCTTCACACCGACCTCGTCACATACCTCTCCGAGGCCGCGCGGACGTACGACGCGCTCTGTCTGGACATCGACAACGGCCCCGACTGGACGGTGACGGAGGGCAACAACTCCCTTTACTCAGCAGCCGGTCTGACGGCGTGCAAAGCACGTCTGAACCCCGGCGGAGTGCTCGCCGTCTGGTCCGCCCAACCCTCGTCCGCTTTCGACGACGCTCTACGGAATGCCGGATTCCAGAGGGTACGGACGGAAGAGATCCCCGTTGCCCGAGGCGTCCCGGACGTGGTCCATCTCGGCGTCAGGGCTGCGTAGCCGAGGGCCCTTCGCGCCCCGTACTCTGCTGACCGAACACAAGCGATCAGTGTCAGGGGCGGGCGATGGAGCAGACACACACCTCCCACAACGGCGCCACGGCGGCGACACCGGGCGCCCAGCGCCGAGTGCTGGTGGTCGAGGACGACCCGACGATCGTCGACGCCATCGCCGCCCGGCTGCGCGCCGAGGGTTTCGTTGTGCAAACGGCGGGCGACGGCCCGTCGGCGGTCGACACCGCCCAGGCGTGGCAGCCCGACCTGCTCATCCTCGACATCATGCTGCCGGGCTTCGACGGCCTGGAGGTGTGCCGCCGGGTGCAGGCGCAGCGCCCCGTTCCGGTGCTCATGCTCACCGCGCGTGACGACGAGACGGACATGCTGGTCGGGCTCGGGGTCGGCGCGGACGACTACATGACCAAGCCGTTCTCCATGCGGGAACTGGCCGCCCGCGTGCACGTGCTGCTGCGCCGCGTCGAGCGGGCCGCGCTGGCCGCGACCACGCCCCGCAGCGGCATCCTGCGCCTGGGCGAGCTGGAGATCGACCACGCCCAGCGGCGTGTGCGGGTGCGCAGCGAGGACGTCCATCTGACGCCCACCGAGTTCGACCTGCTGGTCTGCCTGGCGAACACCCCGCGCGCGGTCCTCTCCCGCGAGCAGCTGCTCGCGGAGGTCTGGGACTGGGCCGACGCGTCCGGCACCCGGACCGTCGACAGCCACATCAAGGCGCTGCGCCGCAAGATCGGGGCCGAGCGGATCCGTACGGTGCACGGCGTCGGGTACGCGCTGGAGACTCCCACTCCGTGAGGCAGGTCGTGTGATGAGCGGGCCCTTCGGAGGACTGCGGCCGTTCTCCATCAAGACCAAACTCGGCGCTCTCGTGGTCGTCTCGGTGTTCATCACCACCGGCCTGCTCCTGGTGGCCACGAAGACCGAGACCGAGCTGCGTTTCATCACCGTCTTCTCGGTGATCGCCACGCTCCTCATCACCCAGTTCGTCGCGCACAGCCTCACCGCGCCGCTGGACGAGATGAACGCGGTGGCCCGCGCCGTCTCGCACGGCGACTACACGCGCCGGGTGCGCGGCGCCGACCGGCGCGACGAGCTGGGCGACGTGGCCTCCACGATCAACGCCATGGCCGACGACCTGGAGGCGCAGGACACCCAGCGCAAGGAGCTCGTCGCCAACGTCTCGCACGAGCTGCGCACCCCCATCGCGGCGCTGCGCGCGGTCCTGGAGAACGTGGTCGACGGCGTGTCGGCCGCCGACCCGGAGACGATGCGCACCGCCCTGAAGCAGACCGAGCGCCTGGGACGGCTCGTCGAGACGCTCCTCGACCTGTCCCGCCTGGACAACGGCGTGGTGCCGCTGAAGGCCCGCAGGTTCGAGGTGTGGCCCTATCTGTCGGGCGTCCTGAAGGAGGCCAACATGGTGGCCTCCGCGCGCGCGGGCATCGCGTCGGGCTCCGGCAGTCACACCCGTACGGACGTCCATCTGCACCTCGACGTCTCGCCGCCGGAGCTGACGGCCCACGCGGACGCGGAGCGGCTGCACCAGGTCGTGGCGAACCTCATCGACAACGCGGTCAAGCACAGCCCGCCGCACGGACGTGTGACGGTCCGGGCCCGGCGCGGCCCCTGCCCCGAGTCGCTCGACCTGGAAGTGCTCGACGAGGGGCCCGGCATCCCGGAGTCGGAGTGGCACCGCGTCTTCGAGCGCTTCAACCGGGGCAGCCACGCCGGCGCCCCCGGGAAGGGGGCGGGCAACGACGGCGGAACGGGCCTCGGCCTGGCCATCGCGCGGTGGGCGGTGGACCTCCACGGCGGGCACATCGGGGTGGCCGAATCCCCTCGTGGCTGCCGGATCCAGGTCACTCTTCCGGGCCTGCCCGAGGCGCGAAGTTGACGTAGGGTTCGAGTACAAGCGTTTCGCGGTGCTGGTCACGGGCACCCGGGAGCCGCTGCCGCGCGTAGACGTCCCTCAGGCGTACCCGCGCGGCCATCTGGCGTTGCAGAACCTCGCTTGTTTCCCGCCATTCAGTGCGCCGAAACCATCGATCCAGTGTGACTTACGCGACGGATGCCGGGCCCGGTCTGCATCTCACGCCCTGGGAGGCGTAGCCTTTATTTCCGCTGTCCATCACCTTGTGAAGCGGAAGAGGGCGGTTACCGCCGTGTCGTCACAGTCCCCCAGTAGCTCGAGCATCTCGACCGACCAAGACGGGCAGGGCAAGGACCCTGCCGCAGCCTTCGGTCCCAATGAGTGGCTCGTAGACGAGATCTATCAGCAGTACCTCCAGGACCCGAATTCGGTCGACCGAGCCTGGTGGGACTTCTTCGCCGACTACAAGCCGGGGGTGGCCACCTCCGGTGCCGCCGCCCCGGCCGAGCCGGCGGGTGACACGGCCGCGGGGGCCGCGTCCACCACTGCTCCCGCCGCCCCCGCCGCCCCGGCGAAGCCCGCGGCCCAGGCCGCGGCTGCTCCGGCCGCTCCCGCGAAGTCCGCGCCCGCCGCGGCCCCTGCCGCGAAGCAGGCCGCCAAGCCCGCGGAGGCCAAGCCGGCCGCGAAGCCCGCCGCCAAGGCGGAGCCCGCGACGGAGGCCCCGGCCGGGCCCGAGTACGTGACGCTGCGCGGCCCCTCGGCCGCCGTCGCGAAGAACATGAACGCCTCGATCGAGGTCCCGACGGCCACGTCGGTCCGCGCGGTCCCGGTGAAGCTGCTCTTCGACAACCGCATCGTCATCAACAACCACCTCAAGCGCGCCCGCGGCGGGAAGATCTCCTTCACGCACCTCATCGGGTACGCCATGGTGCAGGCCATCAAGGCCATGCCGTCGATGAACTACTCCTTCGTGGAGAAGGACGGCAAGCCCACCCTGGTCAAGCCGGAGCACATCAACTTCGGCCTCGCCATCGACCTGGTGAAGCCCAACGGCGACCGCCAGCTGGTCGTCGCGGGCATCAAGAAGGCCGAGACCCTGAACTTCTTCGAGTTCTGGCAGGCCTACGAGGACATCGTCCGGCGCGCCCGCGACGGCAAGCTCGGCATGGACGACTTCACCGGTGTGACGGTCTCCCTGACCAACCCCGGCGGCCTCGGCACCGTCCACTCCGTGCCGCGTCTGATGCCCGGCCAGTCGGTCATCATGGGCGTCGGCTCGATGGACTACCCCGCGGAGTTCCAGGGCACCTCCCAGGACACCCTGAACAAGCTCGGCATCTCGAAGGTCATGACGCTCACGTCGACCTACGACCACCGGGTCATCCAGGGCGCCGCCTCCGGCGAGTTCCTGCGGATCGTCGCGAACCTCCTCCTCGGCGAGCAGGACTTCTACGACGAGATCTTCAAGGCGCTGCGCATCCCCTACGAGCCGGTCCGCTGGCTCAAGGACATCGACGCCTCGCACGACGACGACGTCACGAAGGCCGCCCGCGTCTTCGAGCTGATCCACTCCTACCGCGTCCGCGGCCACGTCATGGCCGACACGGACCCGCTGGAGTACAAGCAGCGCAAGCACCCCGACCTGGACATCACCGAGCACGGCCTCACCCTGTGGGACCTGGAGCGGGAGTTCGCGGTCGGCGGCTTCGCCGGCAAGTCGATGATGAAGCTGCGCGACGTCCTCGGCGTGCTGCGCGACTCGTACTGCCGCACCACCGGCGTCGAGTTCATGCACATCCAGGACCCGAAGCAGCGCCGTTGGTTGCAGGACCGCATCGAGCGGACGCACGCCACCAAGCCCGAGCGCGAGGAGCAGCTGCGCATCCTGCGCCGGCTGAACTCGGCGGAGGCCTTCGAGACCTTCCTGCAGACGAAGTACGTCGGCCAGAAGCGCTTCTCCCTGGAGGGCGGCGAGTCCGTCATCCCGCTGCTCGACGCCGTGCTCGACAGCGCCGCCGAGTCGCGTCTGGACGAGGTCGTCATCGGCATGGCCCACCGCGGCCGCCTGAACGTCCTCGCCAACATCGTCGGCAAGTCGTACGCCCAGATCTTCCGCGAGTTCGAGGGCAACATGGACCCCAAGTCCATGCACGGCTCCGGCGACGTGAAGTACCACCTGGGCGCCGAGGGCACCTTCACCGGCCTGGACGGCGAGCAGATCAAGGTCTCGCTGGCCGCCAACCCGTCCCACCTGGAGACGGTCGACCCGATCATCGAGGGCATCGTCCGCGCCAAGCAGGACATCATCAACAAGGGCGGCACGGACTTCACCGTCCTGCCCGTCGCCCTGCACGGTGACGCGGCCTTCGCGGGCCAGGGTGTGGTCGCCGAGACGCTCAACATGTCGCAGCTGCGCGGCTACCGCACGGGCGGCACGGTCCACATCGTCATCAACAACCAGGTCGGCTTCACCGCCGCCCCGGAGTCCTCGCGCTCCTCCATGTACGCCACCGACGTGGCCCGCATGATCGAGGCGCCGATCTTCCACGTGAACGGCGACGACCCCGAGGCCGTCGTCCGCGTCGCGCGGCTCGCGTTCGAGTTCCGTCAGGCGTTCAACAAGGACGTCGTGATCGACCTCATCTGCTACCGCCGCCGCGGTCACAACGAGTCGGACAACCCGGCGTTCACGCAGCCGCTGATGTACGACCTGATCGACAAGAAGCGCTCGGTGCGCAAGCTCTACACCGAGTCCCTCATCGGTCGCGGCGACATCACCCTGGAAGAGGCCGAGCAGGCGCTGCAGGACTTCCAGGGCCAGCTGGAGAAGGTCTTCACCGAGGTCCGCGAGGCCGTCTCGCAGCCCGCGCAGGCCGAGGTCCCCGCGCCGCAGGCCGAGTTCCCGGTGCACGTCGAGACCGCGATCTCCCAGGAGGTCGTCAAGCGGATCGCCGAGTCCCAGGTCAACATCCCCGACCGGGTCACCGTCCACCCGCGCCTGCTGCCGCAGCTCCAGCGCCGCGCGACGATGGTCGAAGAGGGCACGATCGACTGGGGCATGGGCGAGACCCTCGCCATCGGCTCGCTGCTCCTGGAGGGCACCCCGGTCCGCCTGTCGGGCCAGGACTCCCGCCGCGGCACGTTCGGCCAGCGCCACGCGGTCCTCATCGACCGCGCGACCGGCGAGGACTACACGCCGCTGATGTACCTCTCCGAGGAGCAGGCGCGCTACAACGTCTACGACTCGCTGCTCTCCGAGTACGCGGTGATGGGCTTCGAGTACGGCTACTCGCTGGCCCGTCCCGAGTCCCTCGTCATGTGGGAAGCGCAGTTCGGTGACTTCGTCAACGGCGCGCAGACGGTGGTGGACGAGTACATCTCGGCCGCCGAGCAGAAGTGGAACCAGCACTCCGGCGTCACGCTGCTGCTGCCGCACGGCTACGAGGGCCAGGGCCCGGACCACTCGTCCGCCCGCATCGAGCGCTTCCTCCAGCTGTGCGCGCAGAACAACATGACGGTCGCGATGCCGACCCTGCCGTCGAACTACTTCCACCTCCTGCGGTGGCAGGTGCACAACCCGCACCACAAGCCGCTGGTGGTCTTCACCCCGAAGTCGATGCTGCGCCTGAAGGCGGCGGCCTCGAAGGCTGAGGAGTTCACGACGGGCGGCTTCCGTCCGGTCATCGGTGACGCGTCGGTCGAGGCGTCGGCGGTCCGCAAGGTCGTCTTCTGCGCGGGCAAGCTGTACTACGACCTGGAGGCCGAGCGGCAGAAGCGCGGCGCCACGGACACGGCGATCATCCGCATCGAGCGGCTGTACCCGCTGCCGGGGGCCGAGCTCCAGGCGGAGATCGCCAAGTACCCGAACGCCGAGAAGTACCTGTGGGCGCAGGAGGAGCCGGCGAACCAGGGCGCGTGGCCCTTCATCGCCCTCAACCTCATCGACCACCTGGACCTGGCGGTCGGCGCGGACATCCCGCACGGCGAGCGCCTGCGCCGCATCTCGCGGCCGCACAGCTCGTCCCCGGCGGTCGGTTCGGCCAAGCGCCACCAGGCCGAGCAGGAGCAGCTGCTCAGCGAGGTCTTCGAGGCGTAGTCCTCGACGGTTCTCCGCACAGGGGCCCGCCCCCGGGTTCAGACGAACTCGGGGGCGGGCCCTTCGGCGTCGGCGCCTACCATGAAGGCGAAGAAGTCCCACCCCACCAGGAGCTTGAGTTGTACTTCACCGACCGTGGCATCGAGGAACTGGAGAAGCGGCGCGGCGAGGAGGAGGTCACCTTCGAGTGGCTCGCCGAGCAGCTCCGCACCTTCGTGGACCTCAACCCCGACTTCGAGGTCCCGGTCGAGCGCCTGGCCACCTGGCTGGCGCGGCTGGACGACGAGGACGAGGACGAGTAGCCGGCGGGCGTGTCGACCGGGGCGCCTTCCGCCCGCCTGTTCCACGGGGTGACTGCGCCCTGCCCCGAGGGGGCGTCTCAGTCCCGCGTCCGCATCCGGTCGTACGCGAGGCCCGCGACGCCCTGAGTCAGCAGCAGCCCGGCCGCCGTGGCCCAGCCGCCGCTGCGCAGCCGTACCGCGCGCGCCGCGAGCGGCAGCCCCGCCACGATCTGCGCGGTGGCCAGCAGCCGCGCCCGGGGCCCGCGCACCCAGGGGCCCAGCGGGCTCCGCTCGACGGCGACGAACTCCGCTCGGACCGCATCCCGCCAGCCGGGCCACTCCACCTGCCGTACGCCCTCCTGCACCCGTGCCACCTCGCGCAACCGGTCGGCCGGTGCGCCGGGGGTGAGGCCGGGCGGAAGGGTGAGCCCCGTGCGGGAGAGGACCGCGAGGAGGCCGAGCATCCGGGCGCGGGCGTCGGCCGACCGGTCGGGGCGGGTGAGGGCTTCCAGGGACTGCATGTCCAGTACGGGGTCGAGGCCGAGCCGCGCGGCCAGTGTCCGCATCGCCTCGTCCTCCCCCACGGCCGTGCCGTTCGCGAGCCATTCGTAGCCGACGGTCCGCCGGAACCCCACGGCGAGGGTGCAGCCGGACCAGTCGCGGTCCCACCACAGGGCGAGCACCGGCCAGCCGGAGCCGACGGCGAGCGCGGTGGCCCACCCGGTGAGCACCCGGTCGACCGGCTCCTCGCCGTGCAGCCACGGGCTGCCCTCGGGCACCAGCACGCTCCAGCCGTAACCGGCCTCGGCCAGCAGCATCCGCTCGCGCAGCAGCTGGGCGGCGGGCTCCACGGTGTCGGGCGCGGCCCGGCAGAGCAGCAGCGCGCCGGCGGCCGCGCCGGTCCCGGAGGCTCCGGAGGTCCCGGGGGCGCGGGGCGTGGATGCATCGGACGACATGACCCCACGCTAGGACAGATCGGCACAATCGGCGCAGAGGCCGGGGCCTGGGTAGGGGCGGGGGCCGGGGCGGGTTCACTCTCTCGTGTGTCTTGACTTCCGCGATCCGCGATATATCGTGAATGGAAGAGAACGCGATATGGCGCGTTGAGGTCTCGCCAGGGGCCCGCCAGGGAGGTCAGGTCATGTCTGAGTGGTCCGTCGCCGAGCCACAGAAGCTCACGTTCGACGCCCCCGTGACGACACTTCACGTCCGGGTGGTCAACGGAACCGTGAACGTGGTGGGCACCGACGAAGGTTCCGCCCGCCTGGAGATCTCCGAGATGACGGGCCCGCCCCTGCGGGTCACCCACGAGGACGGCGTCCTCACGGTCGCCTATGACGACCTGCCCTGGAAGGGCTTCCTGAAGTGGCTCGACCGCAAGGGCTGGCACCGCAGCGCGGTGGTCTCCGTCGCCGTCCCCGCGGGGACCCGCGTCGAGGTGGGCGTGGTCGGCGCGGGCGCCGTGGTCTCCGGCATCGAGGGGCGCGCCGAGGTCAAGGGCGTCACCGGTGACACGACCCTGCTCGGACTCTCGGGCCCGGTCCGCGCCTCCACGGTCTCCGGGAGCCTGGAGGCCCAGAGCGTGACCGGCGACCTCCGCTTCAACTCCGTCTCGGGCGCCCTGACGGTGGTCGAGGCCGCGGGCCCCGCCGTCCGGGCCGACTCGGTGAGCGGCTCGATGATCGTGGACTTGGCGCCGGCGGGCGGCCCGACCGACGTCGCCCTGACGAGCGTCTCGGGCGAGATAGCGGTCCGGCTGCCGCACCCCGCGGACGCCGAGGTCGAGGTGGACACCGCGAGCGGCGCGGTGTCGAACGCCTTCGAGGACCTTCGGGTGGGCGGCCAATGGGGCGCCAAGCGGATCACCGGCCGGCTGGGTACCGGCCGGGGCCGGTTGAGGGCAACGACCGTCTCCGGTTCCATCGCGCTCCTGCGCAGGCCGCAGACAGAGGAAGATCATCACGACGAGGTCCCCCTGGACGTCGTCCCGGCGGACGCCGCCCCCACGCCGCCGGACGGCCCGAACGACGACCCGACCCCCAAGAAGGTGCTCTGACATGCCCCCCGTGTTCGCCCACGGCCGTCTGCGTCTGTATCTGCTCAAGCTGCTCGACGAGGCCCCCCGCCACGGCTACGAGGTGATCCGCCTCCTCGAAGAGCGCTTCCAGGGTCTGTACGCACCCTCGGCGGGCACCGTCTACCCCCGCCTCGCCAAGCTGGAGGCCGAGGGCCTGGTCACGCACACCACCGAGGGCGGCCGGAAGGTCTACGCCATCACGGACGCCGGCCGCGCCGAACTGGCCGACCGCAGCGGCGAGCTGGCCGATCTGGAGCTGGAGATCCGCGACTCGGTCGCCGAGCTCGCCGCCGAGATCCGCGACGGCGTGCAAGGAGCCGCCGGTGAGCTGCGCCGCGAGATGCGGGCGGCCGCGAAGGAGGCCCGCGCCGCGGGCGGTGCCGGCCACGGGGGTTCGGCCCAGGAGGGCTCGGCCGCGGGTGGTCCGGCGCAGGACGGCTCGGCACACGGCAGGCCCTTCCCGGATCCGAGCGAGTTCTTCGACGGGGTCTGGGGCGACAAGGAGAGCCTGCGGCTGGCGAAGGAGGAGTTCAAGCGGGCCAAGCAGGAGTGGAAGGAGCAGGCCCGCCGGGCGAAGGACGAGAGCCGCCGCGCCCGCGAGGAGGCCCAGCGCGCCCGCCGCCAGGCCAAGGAGGCCCAGGAGAAGGCCCGCACCCAGGCCCGCGAGGCCCAGGAGGAGGCCCAGCGCATCGCGCGGCGGGTACAGGAACAGGTCCAGGTCCACTTCGCGCGGGGCGACTGGCCGACGGGCGTTCGCGAAGGCATGGCGGAACTGGCCAGGGAGTTCGGCGAGTTCGGCATGGGGCTCGGCCGGGACTTCGGCAAGAACTTCGGTGCTCGTTCCGACGCGGCGGACTCCAGCGCCGGGTCGAGGACGGAGCCGGGGGCTGAGACCGGCGCCGACACCGGGGCGGAGAAGCCGACCCGGGCACCGGCTCCGGACACCGACGCGGGCGCCGGGCCCGTGTTCACCTCGGCCCCCGAGGATCTCCCCGTCGAGTACGTGCCCAACTGGGCCCGCGAGGATTCCACCGGTGACCCCGGCCGGGACCTCGACCGCCTCCTGGACCGTTTCCGGGACGACATCCGGGACGCGGCCCGGGACCACGGGGTGACGGAGGACCAACTCCGCGAGTCCCGCCGCCACTTGTCCCGGGCAGCGGCCCACATCGCCGCCACGCTGCGCACCCCGGACCGCACCCCGTGACGCCTGGGGACCCACGGCCTCCTGGGCCGCCTGAACCCGCGCGGCGCTGAGACCGGGCCAGGGCACGGGGCACCGCCCTGCCTGCCGCGCCTGCCCGCGCCGACTCACTGGGCCCGGGGCGGGTCCGGGCCCGCGACCTGGCCTCCCTGCTGCCTGGCTGCCTGGCCGCCTGGCCGCCTGTGCCGGCGAGCGCTTCACGGCGAGCTGGCGGCTGGGCTGCACCTTGCCGGTCCTCCCCGGCCAGAGCTCCGTGTACGGACCGCCGGGACGGCCCGTACACCCCCTGCACCCCGCCCGCCCCGCCCGAACCGCGAGGTCAGGCAGCTTCGCCGTAGAGGGCCCGCTCCAGGGCCGCGTAAGTCACACCGTGGTCCGCGAGGATCTCCGAGATCACTCCGGGGCGGACCGCGAGGGCCAGGAGCAGGTGGTGTCCGCCGATGGTCCGGTCACGGCGTGCGGTGGCGAGCCGGAGGGACTTCACGAGGACCTCCTTGGCGTCCCTGCCGAAGGGCGCCCGGCCGAACCGCTCCCGCCAGCCCCTCCGCCCAGCGCCGGCACCCGCACCGGCACCCTCCAGGCCACCGGCACCCTCCAGGGCATCGGCACCCGCGCGGGCGCCCGCGCCCGCCAACGCCCCGACCCCGTGCGCCTCTTCCACCCGGGAGACGATCTCGTCGACGTCCACACCCAGGTCGGCGAGGGCCTGCGCGTCGGCCCGCGAGAGCCCGCCGCGGCGCCGCGCGTCGGCGAGGGCCCGCTCGATGGACGTACGCCGGTCCGCAGCGCCGAGGGCCCGCAGCGCGAACGCGGCCCGACCGGCCACCGGCCGCCCGGCGCCCCCGCCCGCACTCACCGCGGTGCCCGGCTCCGCGCCCGGGCTTTCGTCGAGCAGGGACAGCAGGGCGAGCAGCACATGGCCGTCGTCGACCGACGCCGCGCCCGCCCGCTGGGCCTGTCCGATCGCACCCACGACCACCGCGCGGGCCTCGTCCGTGAACTTCTCGAACATCACTGCCTCCCGTACTTCTTGTGCACGGCCTGCCTGCTGACGCCGAGCTCGGCGGCGATCTCCTGCCAGGACCAGCCCTGCAGGCGGGCGGTGCGCACCTGTACGGCCTCCAGCTGCTCCACCAGTTTCCGCAGCGCGGTCACGGCGCGGAGCCCGATCCGTGGGTCGCGGTCGCCCGCGCGCTCGGCGAGATCCGTTGCTTCGGTCATGCATGTCAACTTACGTTGACATGCATGCGGGCGTCAACCTTGGTTGACGCGGGAGGGGTGGGGAGCAGCGAGGAGAGGAGGGGTGAGCTCAGACCTCCAGGACGATCTTGCCGAACTGGTCGCCGGACTCCAGCCGGGCGAAGCCCTCCCTGGCGCGGTCCAGGGGCAGCACCTCGTCGACCACCGGACGTACACCCGTGGCCGCGCAGAAGGCCAGCAGGTCCTCCAGCTCGTCCTTGGTGCCCATCGTCGAGCCGACCACCTTCAGCTCCAGGAAGAAGATCCGGGTGAGTTCGGCGTGCGAGGGGCGGTCGCCGCTGGTGGCGCCCGAGATGACCAGCGTGCCGCCCGGCTTCAGCGACTTGACCGAGTGGGACCAGGTCGCCGCGCCCACCGTCTCGATCACCGCGTCCACCCGCTGCGGAAGCCGCGCGCCCGCCTCGACGGCCTCGACCGCGCCCAGTTCGAGCGCCCGCTTGCGCTTGGCCTCGTCCCGGCTCGTCGCGAAGACGCGCAGGCCGGCCGCCTTGCCGAGCACGATCGCGGCCGTGGCGACACCGCCGCCCGCGCCCTGCACGAGGACCGAATCGCCGGGCCGTACCCCGGCGTTGGTGAAGAGCATCCGGTAGGCGGTCAGCCACGCGGTGGGCAGGCAGGCCGCCTCGGCGAAGGAGAGCTCCTTCGGCTTGGGCAGCACGTTCCAGGTGGGGACGGCGACCCGCTCGGCGAAGGTGCCCTGGTACTTCTCGGTGAGGATCGAGCGGCCCTCGCGGGGCCCGACGCCGTGCCCGCTCTGCCCGATGACGGAGTGCAGCACCACCTCGTTCCCGTCCTCGTCGATCCCGGCGGCGTCACAGCCGAGGATCATCGGCAGCTTCTCCTCGGCCAGGCCGACCCCGCGCAGCGACCACAGGTCGTGGTGGTTGAGGGAGGCGGCCCTGACGTTCACGGTCGACCAGCCGGAGCGCGCCTCGGGGGCGGGCCGTTCCCCCAACTCGAGGCCGTCGAGCGGCTGGTCACGGTCGATACGAGCAGCGTAGGCAGCGAACATGAGGTGACCCTAGGCGTCACCTCGGCCCGGACGGAACCTCGTACGGCTGTGACACGCGCCGCGCTCGCCCCCGGCCGCCGCTCACCCACGGGCGCCACACGCACCGCGCCCCCTGCCGCACGAGGTGCGCGGCAGGGGGCGCGGTGGCGGCGCGAACCCGGTGTCAGCTGCGGGCGACGCCCTCCGCACGGGCCGCCGCGGCGACCGCCGCCGTGACGGCCGGGGCGACGCGCTCGTCGAACGGCGACGGGATCACGTAGTCCGCGGAGAGCTCGTCGCCGACGACGTCCGCGAGGGCGTCGGCCGCGGCGATCTTCATGCCCTCGGTGATGCGCGAGGCACGCACCTGGAGCGCACCGGCGAAGATGCCGGGGAAGGCGAGCACGTTGTTGATCTGGTTCGGGTAGTCCGAGCGCCCGGTCGCCACCACGGCCGCGTACTTGTGCGCGACGTCGGGGTGGACCTCGGGGTTCGGGTTGGCCATGGCGAACACGAAGGAGTTCGGCGCCATGGAGGCCACCGCGGGCTCGGGGACGGTGCCGCCCGAGACGCCGATGAAGACGTCGGCGCCGTCGAGGGCCGCCTCCAGCGAACCGCTGATGCCGGCCTTGTTGGTCAGCTCCGCGAGCTCGCGCTTGACCGGGGTGAGGTCCTCCCGGTCGCGGCTCACGACGCCCTTGCGGTCGGCGACCGCCACATCCCCGAGTCCCGCCTCGAGCAGGAACTTGGCGATGGCGACCCCGGCCGCGCCGGCGCCGGAGATGACGGCGCGCAGCTCGCCGAGCGTGCGCCCGGTCAGCTTCGCCGCGTTCCGCAGCGCGGCCAGCGTGACGACGGCGGTGCCGTGCTGGTCGTCGTGGAAGACCGGGATGTCGAGGCGCTCCTGCAGCTTGCGCTCGATCTCGAAGCACCGGGGCGCCGAGATGTCCTCCAGGTTGACGCCGCCGAACGACGGCGCGAGGCGCACGACGGTCTCGACGATCTCGTCGGCGTCCGTCGTCGCGAGCGCGATCGGCACCGCGTCCACGCCGCCGAACTGCTTGAACAGGATGGCCTTGCCCTCCATCACGGGGAGGGAGGCCTCGGCGCCGATGTCGCCGAGACCGAGCACGGCGGTCCCGTCGGTCACCACGGCGACGACATTGGATTTCCACGTGTAGTCGTGGACGAGCTCCGGCCGCTCGGCGATCGCGCTGCACACCTTCGCGACGCCGGGCGTGTAAGCCAGGGACAGGTCGTCCTTGTCGCGGACCGGCACGGTGGCCTGCACGGCCATCTTGCCGCCGCGGTGCAGCGCAAACGCCGGATCGAAGGGCTCGGCCGCACCCGCGGGGCCCTCGTGATCCGTACTGCTGTCGCTGCGAGGATTGACGATCTCCGCTGCCACTTGTCTGACCCCTTAAGTCTTATTCATCAGTTGAGGGTGTCCACTCCCGGTTGAGAAGTGGGCGGGCACCGCGTCCGTTCCCCGCCTGTCGGCGGAGGGAGGTACGGACACGCGGGCGCGCCGCACACGCGCCCTGGGCCCCGGATGAGGGGTGTAGCCAACCTTTGTACCCGAAGGCGGCGGGCACGGGCGAGTGACATTGGTTGCAGCCAGCTCCGCAGACGTCCCTCGAGGCCGGGACGAGTGTCACTGGTCCGGGCGGATGACCTGTAAGACGGCACTCGGTGCCATCTCCGGTAGCGCCCATTCCGCGATCAAGATCGTCGTAACCGGCCTTTTCCGACATGGGGCCGCTCGCCCGGAAAGGCCGTATCCCCTACCGGCCTCGACCGACCGATGTCCGAATTCTCCGAATAGTGCGTCCCAGCGGTCCGCATAGCGAGATTCACCGGATATTCATCGGTTAACGGCGATTCGCTCCCGCCCCCCTACGACCGGGCCGTACCGGGATGGTGGGATTCGAGGCTCGCCCGTTATCCGATTTTGACATCTTCGGCACCCAGAATCGGACGGTCCGAATGGCAAGATGCCGTCATCACACGAGGTCGCGACACCCGAAGGTGTGTGCCCGACCCATCGGCAACTCCCTCATCCGCCGGAGGACCCACCATGACCGCCAGCTCGTTTTGTCGTAGGACCGCAGTCAAGTCCGTTAAGTCACGGATGACGGCGGTCGGCGCGATCGCGGTCGCCGGCACGCTGCTGCTTTCCGGCTGCGGCGACCAGACCAATGACAAGAAGAGCGACTCGGCCGGCGACGCACCGCTCGCCGACAAGCTCCCCCAGGACATCCGCAGCGCGGGCGTCATCAAGGTCGGGTCCGACATCGCCTACCCGCCGGTCGAGTTCAAGGACAAGTCCGGCAACACCGTCGGCATCGACCCCGATCTGGGCGAGGCCCTCGGCAAGCAGCTCGGCGTGGAGTTCGAGTTCGAGAACGGCACCTTCGACACCCTCCTCGGCGGTCTGCGCTCCAAGCGCTACCAGGTCGCGATGTCGGCCATGACCGACACCAAGAACCGCCAGGAGGGCATCGACGAGGAGAACGGCAAGAAGGTCGGCACCGGCGTCGACTTCATCGACTACTTCACCGCCGGTGTCTCGATCTACACCAAGAAGGGCGACGACCAGGGCATCAAGACCTGGGCCGACCTCTGCGGGAAGAAGATCGTCGTCCAGCGCGGCACCGTCTCGCACGACCTGGCCAAGGCCGAGTCGAAGAAGTGCAAGGGCGGCAAGAAGATCTCCATCGAGCAGTACGACAACGACCAGCAGGCCCAGGCCCGGCTGCGCTCCGGCGGCGCCGACGCGGGCTCGTCCGACTTCCCGGTGGCCGCGTACGCGGTGAAGACCTCGGGCGGCGGCAAGGACTTCCAGCTGGTCGGCGAGCAGGTCGAGGCCGCCCCGTACGGCATCGCGATCTCCAAGAAGAACACCGAGCTGCGGGACGCCATCCAGGCCGCGCTCGACGCCATCATCAAGAACGGCGAGTACGCGAAGATCATCAAGAAGTGGGGCGTCGACGACGGCGCGGTCAAGGAAGCCAAGGTCAACGGCGGCAAGTGACCCCTCCCTCCCCCATCCCCGTCGCTGAAAGGCCACGCACGTGACCCCCGACATCTCCAAGAAGGGCCCCGCGGACGACGTCCCTCAGGCCCGCCCGGCGGAGGCCATACGGGCCATCCCGGTACGGCACTTCGGCCGGTACGTCGCCGCCGTCCTGGCGATCGGCGTCCTCGCCGCGATCGTCCTCGCCTTCGCCCAGGGCGACATCAACTGGGGCGCGATCCCCGACAACTTCTTCGACGAGCGCATCCTCAAGGGCGTCCGCGAGACGCTGATCCTCACCTTCCTTTCGATGCTGATCGGCGTCGTCGGCGGTGTGCTCCTGTCGATCATGCGGCTGTCGAAGAACCCCGTGACGCAGTCGGTCGCCTGGTTCTACATCTGGTTCTTCCGCGGTACGCCGGTCCTGGTCCAGCTCTTCGTCTGGTTCAACCTCGGCTTCGTCTTCGACTACATCAACCTCGGTCCGATCTACAAGGACGAGTGGTCGGACTTCATGACGCCGATGCTGACGGCGCTGCTCGGCCTCGGCCTCAACGAGGCCGCGTACATGGCGGAGATCTGCCGCGCCGGCCTGCTCTCGGTCGACGAGGGCCAGACCGAGGCCGCGCACGCCCTCGGCATGAGCCACAACAAGACGCTGCGCCGCGTCGTGCTGCCGCAGGCGATGCGCGTGGTCGTCCCGCCGACCGGCAACGAGTTCATCAACATGCTGAAGACGACGTCGCTGGTCGCGGCCGTCCAGTACTACGAACTCCTCAAGTACGCCCAGGACATCGGCACCTCGTCCGGCGCGACGGTGGAGACGCTGCTGCTCGCCGCCTGCTGGTACCTGATCATGACGTCGATCCTCAGCGTCGGTCAGTTCTACCTGGAGCGGTACTACGCGCGCGGTTCGTCGCGCTCGCTGCCGGCCACGCCGTTCCAGAAGATCAAGGCCAACATGTTGTCGCTGGGCAACCGCTCGGGAGTGGGGCACTGATGACGACCGCCATGGTGAAGTCCGAAGGCGTCCACAAGTCCTTCGGCAACGTAGAGGTCCTCAAGGGCATCGACCTGGAAGTGAAGTCGGGTGAGGTGTCCTGCCTCATCGGCCCGTCCGGTTCCGGCAAGTCGACGTTCCTGCGCTGCATCAACCACCTGGAGAAGATCAACGCCGGCCGGCTGTACGTCGACGGCGACCTGGTGGGCTACCGGCAGAAGGGCGACCGGCTGTACGAGCTCAAGGACAGCGAAGTCGCCCTCCAGCGCCGGGACATCGGCATGGTCTTCCAGCGCTTCAACCTCTTCCCGCACATGACGGCGCTGGAGAACGTCATGGAGGCGCCGGTCCAGGTCAAGGGCGTCACCAAGGCCGCGGCCCGGGAGCGCGCCGGTCAGCTCCTGGACCGGGTCGGCCTCGGCGACAAGGCGGGCAACTACCCCTCGCAGCTCTCCGGCGGCCAGCAGCAGCGCGTGGCCATCGCCCGCGCGCTCGCGATGGACCCGAAGCTGATGCTGTTCGACGAGCCGACGTCGGCGCTCGACCCCGAGCTGGTCGGCGACGTGCTCGACGTGATGCGCGACCTCGCGGAGTCCGGCATGACGATGATCGTCGTCACGCACGAGATGGGCTTCGCCCGCGAGGTCGGCGACAGCCTCGTCTTCATGGACGGCGGCGTGGTGGTCGAGTCCGGCCACCCGCGCGACGTGCTGACCAACCCGCAGCAGGAGCGCACGCAGTCGTTCCTGTCGAAGGTGCTGTAAGGCTCCGCCGGCTTCAGTCAGCGGTCGCCGAAGGGGCCGGTACGGATCGTGGATCCGTACCGGCCCCTTCGCGTGCGGCTCTTCGGCCGCAGGTGCGTCGCGGCCGGGCGCGCGCTTCCCCGCGCCCCTCGGAACCCCTCGGCGCCCCTCGGAAAAACGGGGCCCTACTTCAGGCCCAGGACCACCGAGTCCGACGGCGAGGACCACACCGCGCGGGCCTCCGCGAAGCCCGCCTCGCGCAGCGTCCGCGCGTGCCACTCGACCGAGGGCATGTCGCCGTCCGCGTGCTCGCCGTAGATCTCGAACCGCTTGGCGGTGGGCTCCGCGAGGTGCGGGTCCTGCGCGGCGAGCTGCCACCACTCCTTCCAGTCCAGGACGCCCCCGGCCTTGGCGCGGTCCATCCGGCGGTGGCGCAGCGCGCTCTCGGCCTCGTTCAGGCGCGGGGTCGCGGGGTCCGGCATGTGGTCGGCGTTCATGAAGACGCCGCCGTCCCGGACGAGGCCGGCGACCTGGCCGTAGAGGGCGGCCAGCGGCTCGCTGAAGAGCCAGTGCAGGGCGGTGGCGGTGAGCACCGCGTCGTAGCTGTCGTGCGGCAGCGCGGCGGTCCAGTCGGGGTCCTTCAGGTCGGCGGTGACGAAGGTGACCCGGTCGTCCCCGGCGAAGGTGCCCTCGGCGATGGTGAGCAGGGCGGGGTCGAGGTCGACGCCGACGCTGGTGGCCTCCGGGAACCTCCGGAGCAGCCGGTCCGTAATACTTCCCGTACCGCACGCCAGGTCCAGGACGCGCGGCGCGGTTCCCACCACGGCCTCGACCATGTCGAGCATGATGCGGAAGCGCTCCTCGCGGTCGGGCAGATACCACTGCTGCTGCCGGTCCCAGCTGTCCTGCCAGGCGCGCCAGTCGGTGCCGGGCGTGGCGCCGGTCCCGGTCCCCGTCCCTGTACCCGTCCCCGTATCCGTCATCAGAACCCCTCCAGTACGTAATACCCTGGTACCGCAATCGGCCATTACCGGCTGACAGGAATGACCATAGCCCGCCCTCGTAAGGACTACAAGTGGAACTGGCCTATTACTCGGACTACGCCGTACGCCTGGTCAACAGCGAGGAGCCGGGCCGCAACAAGGACACGCTGACGTCCGTCGAGGCGATCAGGGAGCTCTTCGGGCCGAGCACGCAGATGGCCCGCCGCGCCACGGACTCCGACGTGACGCGCTTCCGGTCCGTGCGGGGCAGGCTCCGGGCGGTCTTCGAGGCGGCGGACGGCGGCGACGAGACGCTCGCGGTCGACCTGCTGAACTCACTGCTCCTGGAGTTCCCGGTCAGCCCGCAGATCTCGGGCCACGACCACCGGGACGACGACGGGCGCCCGCTGTGGCACATGCACCTGGCGGACCACCCCTCGAACGCGACGGCGGGGTACGCCGCGATCGCCGCGATGGGGCTCGCCTTCCACCTCACCGAGCACGGTGTGGACCGGCTCGGCCTGTGCGAGGCCGCACCGTGCCGCAACGCCTACCTCGACACCTCGACGAACCGCTCCCGGCGCTACTGCTCGGACCGCTGCGCGACCCGCGCCAACGTCGCCGCCTACCGCGCCCGCAAGCGCCTGGAGACGGAGCGTTCGGCCGGCACCGGCCGCACGGCCCCCAGCGCCCAGCGCGCGAGCGCCAGCGGCGAGCGGCGCCCCGCCGCCGGCGGACGGTAGCGGAACCACACCTTCCCCAGGACGAGTTCCTCGGGGACGACGCCGTAGTCCGTGCTGTCCCCGCCCGCGAAGGCGTTGTCACCGAGCACCCACCAGCCGCCCTCGCGCCGCTCCGTGGCCCGCTTGACGACCAACAGGTCCTGCTGGAACGGGTGGCACAGGATGACCACGTCACCCGGACGTACGCGCGCCCCCCAGCGCACCAGCAGACGGTCCCCGTGCCGGAGCGTCGGCACCATCGAAGGGCCCGTCACCTCCGCCGCGCCCCACGGCACAAGGGCCCTACCGCGCTCGCTCTCCTGCGACAGCTCCGGCATCACCGGCACCTCCCCGGTCCTATCCTCCACCAGTCCCAGTCTGACCCTGGACTTTTGTCCTAAGCCCATGGGGGCACTCGCGAAAAGCCGCCTCTCACGGAGTAATGTCCCACCTGAGAAGACGATCACGAGGAGGACAGCACCATGCTTTCCCGCCTGTTTGCCCCCAAGGTGAAGGTCAGCGCCCACTGCGACCTGCCCTGCGGTGTGTACGACCCGGCCCAGGCCCGCATCGAGGCGGAGTCGGTCAAGGCCGTGCAGGAGAAGATGGCCGGCAACGACGACGCGCACTTCCAGGCGCGCGCCACGGTCATCAAGGAGCAGCGCGCCGAGCTCGCGAAGCACCACGTTTCGGTTCTCTGGAGCGACTACTTCAAGCCGCCGCACTTCGAGAAGTACCCGGAGCTGCACCAGCTGGTCAACGACGCCCTCAAGGCCCTCTCGGCCGCCAAGGGCTCGACCGACCCGGCCACCGGTCAGAAGGCGCTCGACTACATCGCCCAGATCGACAAGATCTTCTGGGAGACCAAGAAGGCCTGACCCGCACCGGGTCGCCGGCCCGCGGATACGCGGGTCGCATCGCCTTTTCGACCGCACCCGGTCCGCACGTCGCCGTCGCCGTCATCGAGCGAAGGCGTCCGTGCCGGCCGGGTGCGGTCTTTTGCTGTGCCGGGCCGGGCCGTCTACGGGACGGGGCGGGGGCGGGCGAGGCCCAGGTCGTAGGCGAGGATCGTGGCCTGGACGCGGTCGCGCAGGCCCAACTTGCCGAGCACCGCGTTCACGTGCGACTTCACCGTGCCGGTCGTGACGCCGAGGCAGTCGGCGATCTCCGCGTTCGTCCGGCCCGCGGCCACCAGTGTGAGGACCTCGCGCTCGCGGGGCGTGAGCGACCGCAGGAGTCCGGGGTCCGGGGCGGGGGCGTGGGTGGGGACCGCGCCGGCGAAGGCGTCGATCAGGCGGCGCGTGACGGTCGGGGCGAGCATGGCCTCGCCGGCGGCCACGATGCGGATGCCGGCGAGGAGTTCCTCGGGCCGCGCGTCCTTCAGCAGGAACCCGGAGGCCCCGGCGCGCAGGGCGTCGTGGACGTACGCGTCCTGGTCGAAGGTGGTGAGGACGAGGACGCGGGGGGTGGGGGCGGCCGGGGCGGGGGCGGTGGTGAGCAGGTGGGTCGCCGTGAGGCCGTCCATGCCCGGCATGCGGATGTCCATGAGGACCACGTCCGGGACGAGTTCGGCGGCCAGTTGTACGGCGTGGGCGCCGTCCCCGGCCTCGGCCACCACGTGGAGGTCCGGCTCCGCGTCGACGATCGCGGCGAACCCGGCGCGGACGACGGCCTGATCGTCGACGACCATCACCCGGACCGGCGAACTCTTGGCGCGGGGGTCGTCTGTGGGGGTGTCCGGTGCGGCTCTGCCGGGGGCAGGGTCGGGGGTGATGGTGGGGGCTCCTTTGGGGGCTGGGGGGCTGGGGGGGGCTGGGGGGGGCTGTGAGGCTGTAGGGGTTTCAAGAGTTACGAGGGGTGTGGGGGTCTCAAGGGTTCCGAGAGGGCGGAAGAGCCTGAGGGGATACGGGAGACAAGACCGCTCCCGGTGGCTCCGGTGCGGGGGCGGGGGAGGCGTAGGCAGCTCGGGCGCGCGGGTCACGGTCCGGGGCCACGGGCGAACCGGAGACACCGGAGACACCGGAGACACCGGAGACACCGGACGCACCGGACGCACCGGACGCACCGGACGCACCGGACGCACCGGACGCACCGGACGCACCAACGGCACCGTGGGGGCCCGGAGCCGTGACCCCCCGTAGCGCCGTCAGCAGATCCCGCATCGCCGACAACCCCGCCCGCGCCTCCTCCGCGACCCCGTCCAGGTCGCCCGCCTCCGCCCGGGAGACCACCGCGTCGGCGTGCCGCAGGACCTCGCCGCGCAGCTCCCCGGCGATACGGCGCCGCTCCTCGTGGGCCTCCGCGACCGCCGACCACACCGTCGCCGTCAGTGCGTGGTCCTCCCATGCCCGAACGCGTTCGCGGCGCGTACGCACTCCCGCGCCGAGGCCCCACACCGCGGCCATCGGCACCAGGAACACCGTGCCGAGGATGCCCGCGAGGAAGACCAGCAGGCCGAGGCCTCCGTCCGCCCCGAGGTCCGGGCTGCCGTCGGCCGTGGCGAGGGCGATCGAGGAGAGCGAGAGCCCGGCGGCGGCCACCGCCGTCACCGGCCACGTCCGGCGCGCCGGACCCGCGAACGCCGCCACCGCGTACACCGCCGCGCACTCCGCCCCGGCGCCCGTCACCAGCAGGCTCAGGGCCACGGCCGGTGACAGCAGCCCGAAGGCGAGGCCGAGCGCGGGGAGCCACGCGGTGGCGAGGACCGCGCAGAGCACCGCCCACGGGGCCCGGCGCCGCCACAGCAGGGGCAGGGCGTGCGCGACGGCCGGTCCGGCGGCCGACACCACCGAGCCCGGGTCCTCGGCGACGACGAGGAAGAGCGGGAACGCGACCGCGGCGAGGGCGACCGCCCCGTCGGACAGGTCCAGGCCGCGCAGCACGGCGTGGCGTGCGGCCCGTTCGCGCAGAACTCCGGACGTACGCGGCAGCCGCGCCCGCACGGCCCAGCCCCCGCCACCCGGACGCGGCCCCGCCCCCAACGTGCCGCCCAGCGCCACCGCCCGCTCCCGCATACCGGCCGTCCCCCGCCCCGCCCCGAGCGACCACCCACCACCCGAACCCGACCCGGCCTCCTCCGCGACCCCGTCCGACCCCGGCACCCGCGCACCCGCCGTACCGCACCCGGACCCACATGACCGCCGGTCACCACCGGCGTCCTCGGCACCCACCCCGCCACCCGGGCACGGCCCCGCCTCCTCCGCGCCCCCGTCCAGCGCCCTCCGCTCCCGCACACCCGCCGTACCCCGCCCCGCCCCGAGCGACCACCCACCGGCGCCGGCCACACCCGCCCCGCCAGGTGAGCTCGGCCCCGCCGCCAACGTGCCGTCCGACGCCGCCGCCCGCTCCCCCACCCCCGCCGTACCGCACCCGGACCCGACCCCGAGCGACCGCCGGGCGCCACCGGCATCCGTGGTGCCGACGGCGCCCGCCCCCTCGTCCTCCACGCTCAACTCCACCGCGCCGTCGGCTTCGGCGGTCCGGATGCGGATGGATACCTGCGCGCCCGGCGCGTAGCGCAGCGCGTTCGTGAGGGCCTCCCGGACGATGGCGAACGTCGCGTCGGCCACCGGGCCCGCCAGCGGGGCCAGGTCACGTGTCATGTCCACCGTGGGGCGGGGGCCCAGGCGGGCGAAGCCGTCGGCGAGTTCGTCGACACGGTCCCGCAGGCCGCTCTCCTCGCCGGCCGCCGCCGGGTCCCGCATCATCGCCACCAGGCGGTGCAGCGCCGTCAGCGTCTCGCGGCCCGAGTCCGCCGCGAAGCGCAGGGCGTCCGCCGTCAGTTCGGGCCTGCGCGCGCCGAGCCGCAGCGCGGCGTCCGCGGTGACCACGACCGAGGTGAGGTGGTGGGCGCTGACGTCGTGCAGTTCGCGGGCGAGACGCTCGCGTTCGGTGAGGGCGGCCCGGCCCCGTTCCGCCTCGGCCCGCGCCAGTTCCCGCGCCGCGGCCCGGCGCCCGGCCAGCCAACGGCGCCGGGTGCGGCCGAGTCCCGCCACGGCCAGGAACAGCACGCCGTTGAGCACGGCCTCGCCGCCCGCCTCCAGTCCCGACCCGAGCAGCACCGCCGAACGGCCCGACTCGCAGAGGGCGAGGGCGCCCCCGACGAGGGCGGCGGTCCGCCCGGGCCGGCGCACCGCCACCGAGTACAGGACGACCAGCGGGGCCACCGCGTGCAGCAGGGTCGCGTCCTCCGGGAGCGGCAGACAGGCCACCAGCGCCGCCTCGACGGTGACCGCGGCGACGACCGGACGGCGCCGCCGTACGCCGAGTCCCGCGGTGATCACGACCGCGGCCGCGAGCCCCGCCGCGAGTCGGCCGGCGCCCACCGCCTCGTGGTCGAGCAGCGCGCGGCCCGGCCAGTAGGCCAGCTGCTGGATCGTCAGCAGGACGGGCAGCAGCCAGTCCCGCACCAGCCCCCGGCCACGCGCCGACTCCCCGCCCCGCATCGGCCGCCGGTCACGCGCCGACCGCCCGTCACCTATCCGTTCCATGGTGGCCCCGATGATACGGAGGGTGATCTTCCGCCGGGAAGTCCGCTATGCCCGTCCCGCACGCCCTGGGAGGGAGACGGAGAGGGGGCAGAGGGGGGCCGGAAGGAAGCCGGAAGCGGCCCGGGAGGAGTGCGCGCGGGGCAGGTCTATCCCAGGTTGGAGATCACGATCGTGCGGGCGGCGGACGCGACGGCGGCTCACCGCCGGAATGCTGGTGGGCATGACCACGACGCCGTTCCCGGGCCGCCCCCCGTATGCGCCCGGCCCGTACTTCCCCGCCCCCGAGCCCCTCCCCGCTCCCGAACCACTCCCCTACCACCGCCTCGCCCACGTGACGGGCCGGCACCGCTGGTGGCGTCCGCTGGCCGGGACCGGTGTGGTGCTCGGCGGCACCCTCGTCGTGACGCTCGTGGTGGTGATGTTCGGCGAGATCGCGGGCGCGCTCCTGGACCGTCCCGTCGACGGGGATGGGCTGCGCGTCTGGGGCGGCATCGGGGAGACGGGACAGAGCCTGCTGTCGCTCGCCCTGCTGACACCGGTCGTGTTCCTGGCCGCGCGCTGGGCGCAGCGGCGCCCGGCGGGCACGCTGACGTCGGTGACGGGCCGGCCGCGGTGGCGCTGGCTGGCGCGGTGCCTGGTGGTCGGGCTGCCGGTGATGGCCGCGTCGCTGGGCATCATGATGCTGCTGCCCGAGCCGGCGGGCAGCAGTACGGGCGGTACGGAGTGGGCGGGGCTGCCGGACTTCCTGCTCGGTCTCGCGCTGGTGTGCGTGCTCGTGCCGTTCCAGGCGTCGGCGGAGGAGTACGTCTTCCGGGGCTGGCTCACCCAGGCCGTGGGGGCGTGGGTCCGCTCGCCGTGGGTGGCGGTCCTGCCGCAGGCGCTGCTGTTCGCCGCCGCGCACGGCTGGGGAACGCCGTGGGGCTTCGCCGATCTCGTGGTGTTCGGCCTGGTTGCGGGGCTGCTGACGGTCCGTACGGGCGGGCTGGAGGCCGCGGTCGGCCTCCATGTCGTCAACAACCTGCTGTCGATGGGCGTTTCGGCCGCCGTCGCGGGCGGCCTCGCCTCGGACGAGACGGCCGCGGACATGGACTGGCTCAATGTGGCCGTCGACGTGACGGCGGTGTGCGCGTACGCGGCGATCGTGCTCCGGCTGGCGGCCCGGCACGGGGTCGCGACGCTGAGCACGGGTGCGAAGGCGGGGGCTGGGGCGGAAGCGGGTGCGGGTGCGGGTGCGGGTGCGGGCGTGAGAGCGAGTGCGGATGTGAGGGCAGGCGCGCAGGGGTCGACGCGAGGCGCGGCAGCGGCGGCACCCGCGCAGGGGTGGCCCTTGGACACACGTCCCCCTCGCTAATTCATTTGCCGCGTCCGACGCCCGACTGCTGCACTGGTGCGCGTCGGCGAGAGTCCGGCGGAATCTGCGGAGGAGACGGAAATGCGGCGTTCGTGCATGTCCCACACGAAAGGAATTTCCACTTCCGCAAAGGACATGACGGTACGTGCATTCATCTGCCCCGCACATTCTGAACCTGGGCGTTCTGGCCCACATCGACGCCGGTAAGACGAGCCTGACCGAGCGGCTTCTGCACACCGCCGGCGTCATCGACGAAATCGGCCGCGTCGACGACGGCAACACCCGCACCGATGCGCTCGCCCTGGAGCGGCAACGCGGCATCACCATCAAATCCGCCGTCGTCTCCTTCGTCATCCCCGCCACGGATGTCACCCCCGCAGCGGACGTCACCGCCGCTACGGATGCCACCGCCGCAATGGTTGTCACTCCTGGCGCGAATGTCTCCGCCGCCCGCGACGTCACGGTCAACCTCATCGACACCCCGGGCCACCCGGACTTCATCGCCGAGGTGGAGCGGGTCCTGAGCGTGCTCGACGGTGCCGTGCTCGTGGTCTCCGCCGTGGAGGGCGTCCAGGCGCAGACCCGCGTCCTGTTCCGGACGCTGCGGCGGTTGCGCATCCCCACCCTGATCTTCGTGAACAAGACGGACCGGCGAGGCGCCCGGTACGACGGCGTCCTGGACCACATCGCCGAGCGGCTGACCCCGGACATCGTCCCGATGGGCACGGTCGACGGCATCGGCACGCGCGAGGCCCGCTACACGGCAGCGCACGGGGACGCCGGCTTCGTCGCCCGGCTGACCGAGGTGCTCGCCGGTCACGACGACGCGCTCCTCGCCGCGTACGTGGACGGCGCGGCGCCCCTCCCGTACGAGCGGCTGCGCACCGAACTGGTCCGTCAGACGCACGACACCCTCGTGCACCCGGTCTTCTTCGGCTCGGCGGCGACCGGCTCCGGAGTTCCCGAACTCGTGGAGGGCATCCGGGAGTTGCTGCCCGCCGCCGTGGGGGACGCCGAAGGCCCGGTCTCCGGGAGCGTGTTCAAGGTGGAGCGCGGGGCGGCCGGGGAGAAGATCGCGTACGTACGCATGTTCTCGGGCACGATCCGCACGCGCGACAGCGTGCTCACCGGCAACGGTGGGGACGGCGCGAACGCCAAGAGGAGTACAGGTGCGGGCGCCGGCAAAGACGGCGGCGCGGGCAAGGTGACCGCCGTGCGCGTCTTCGACCGGGGCGAGGACGTGCGGGCCGCGGAGGTCCGGGCGGGGCGGATCGGCAGGCTCTGGGGGCTCGGCGACGTCCGCGTCGGGGACGTGATCGGCGTACCGCGCAAGGGAGTCGACCCCGGCGGCCGCTTCTTCGCGCCGCCGACCCTGGAGACGGTCGTCACCCCGCTGCGCCCCGCCGACCGCGGCGCGCTGCACCTCGCGCTCACCCGACTCGCCGAACAGGACCCGCTGATCGACCTGCGGCAGGACGACAGCCGCGGGGAGGTGTCGGTCTCGCTCTACGGCGAGGTCCAGAAGGAGGTCATCCAGGCGACGCTCGCCGCGGACTTCGGCCTCGACGTCTCCTTCCACGAGACCACGACGATCTGCGTGGAGCGGGTCGTCGGCACCGGCTCGGCGTACGAGATCATCGACAAGGAGCCGAACCCCTTCCTCGCGACGGTCGGCCTCAAGGTCGAGCCCGCGCCGGTGGGCGCCGGCGTGACGTTCCGGCTCGGGGTCGAGCTCGGTTCGATGCCGTACGCGTTCTTCCGTGCCGTCGAGGAGACCGTCCGGGAGACGCTGCTGCAGGGCGTCCACGGCTGGCGCGTCCCCGACTGCGCGGTGACGATGACGCACGCCGGGTACTGGCCGCGGCAGAGTCACGCCCACGGCACGTTCGACAAGAGCATGTCGAGCACCGCGGGCGACTTCCGCAACCTCACGCCGCTCGTCCTGATGGACGCGCTGCGCGCGGCGGGCACGACGGTGCACGAACCGATGCACCGCTTCGTGCTCGACGTGCCGGCCGACACGGTCGGAGCGGTCCTGCCCGCCCTCGCCCGGCTGCGGGCCGTCCCGCACACGCCCTCGGCCGACGGCGCCTCGTACCGCCTGGAAGGGGACGTGCCCGCTCAGCACGTGCACGCCCTGGAGCAGCTGCTTCCCGGACTGACGCGCGGCGAGGGCGAGTGGGAGACCGCCTTCGACCACTACGAGCCGGTACGGGGCGGCACGGTCCCGGCGCGCCGCCGCACGGACCACGATCCGCTCCACCGCAAGGACTATCTGCTGCGGGTGGTGCGGCGGACGCAGGGCGGCGGGCGCGAGGGACGGGAGGGATGGGAGAGGCGGGAGGGCCGCGAGAGGCACGAGGGCTGTGAAGGGCGGGAGGGGGGCCGTCACTCGATGACGTGACGGCCCACGACCGCCCACCGGCCCGGTCGGCCCGGCCAGCCCGGTCGGCCGGGCCGGCGTCAGGAATCGAGGATCGGGATCTCCGGAAGGTCGAGACGCCGCAGCCGCTCGCGGTCCGCGAGGATGTTGATCTCCACGATCTTGCCGTTGGCCACCGTGAACGACCCCAGCGAGGCCACCCGGCCGCCGGGCAGCCCGATGAGACCCGGCATACCGTTGATGAGCACCATGTGCTGGCTCTCCGCGGCGCTCGGCGCGAACATCGCCGCCTGCCCGACCACGGCCGAGATGCCCCGGACCACCTTCGAAAGACCCGAGGTGAGCTCGCCGGTGTCGGCGCGCAACACGACGTCCGGGTCGAGGAGTTCGAGCAGCGCGTCGAAGTCGCCGGAGCGGGTGGCGGCCATCCACGCCTCGACGACCTCGCGCTGCTTGGCGACGTCGGTCTCGGCGGCCGGCGTGGAGCCCTGCACACGGCGCCGCGCCCGGCTGGCCAGTTGCCGGGTCGCGGCCACCGAGCGCTCCACGACGGGCGCGATCTCGTCGAAGGGCACGGCGAACATGTCGTGCAGCACGAACGCGAGCCGCTCGGCGGGCGCCAGGGTCTCCAGTACGACCAGGAGGGCGAGGCCCACCGAGTCGGCGAGCAGCACCTCCTGCTCGGGGTCGACCACGTCCACGCGGGTCACGACGGGGTCGGGGATGTGCGTGTCCCCGTAAGCCTGCAGGGAGGCGTCCAGGGAGTCCTCGCGCCGGGACTGCCGCGAACGCAGCAGGTCGAGGCAGATGCGGCCGACGACCGTGGTGAGCCAGCCGCCGAGGTTCTGCACCTCACCCGCGTCCGGTCCCCCCTCGGTGCGGCTCAGCCGGAACCACGCCTCCTGCACCGCGTCCTCGGACTCGCTCAGCGAGCCGAGCATGCGGTACGCGACCGCGTTCAGCCGGGGCCTGTGCTCCTCGAACCGTGCCGCGAGGGCGACTTGCGCCGATCCGTTCGCGTTCATCCGCCGCCTTCTTTCGTATGGGCCAACGGAACTGAACAGTAATGACTGCGCGGACGGCCGTTCGACCCGGATGCGCTCACGCGATGTGGTGGGCCGCCCTGGTGTCTCGACCGGGCGGCCCCGGCAGGCGCCTCGCCCGGGGCCCGGCCAGCGCCTCGTCCGGGGTGACCCGACCATGCGCGGCCGTCGCTTCGTCGTGGGTGCGGAAGGCGGGCGGCACCCTGCGGCTCAGGGTCGGGTGGCGGCCGGGAACGCGAAGCGCACGGAGGTCAGCTCCTCCGACAGGTCCCACAGCCTGCGGCCGTTCTCCGCGTCCGCGGCCCGGGGCGCCAGCTCCACCGTCGTCGGCGCGCCGCGCAGCTCGGCCATCCCACCGGGGCCGATGAACTGACCGCCCGTCACGCTCGGGTCGGTCGCGGCGAAAAGTATGGGCAGCGCGCCCTGGGCCGGAGTCTGGGCGAGCGGCAGCAGCAGGCGCCCGAACAGGAACTTCACCAGGCCCGCCGGTGAGCTCGTCTGCAGGTTGGTCGAGGTGTAGCCGGGGTGGGCGAGCAGGCTGCGCACCGGGCTCCCGGCCGCCGTCAGCTTCTGATGGAGCTGCCGGCCGAAGACGGCGTTCGCCAGCTTCGACTGGTTGTAGTGACCCATCGGCGAGTACGCGCGCTCGCCGTTGATGTCGTCGAAGAAGAGCTCGCCCTGGCGGTGGTTGGGCGAGCTCACGGTCACCACGCGCGGGTCGTCGCCGGCCCCCAGGAGGTCGAGCAGCAGACCGGTGAGGGCGAAGTGGCCGAGGTGGTTAGTGGCGAACTGCACCTCGTTCCCCTGCGGGCTGAGCAGCCGCTTCGGCGGCGCCATCAGACCGGCGTTGTTGACGAGGACGTCCAGGCGCGCGTGATCCGCGTGCAGCCGCTCGGAGAGGGCGCGTACGGAGTCCAGGTCCGCCAGGTCGACCCGCCGCACCTCGAGTGCAGCGCCCGGTATCTCGGCGGTGAGCCGCGCGACCGCGGCCCGCCCCTTGGTCTCGTCCCGCACCGCGAGGACCACGCGCGCGCCCTTGCGGGCCAAGGCCCGGGCGGTCGCAAGCCCCAGGCCGCTGTTGGCGCCGGTGACGACGGCGACGCGCTTGCTCTGATCAGAAATCTGCTCGGCGGTCCAGCCACGCTGATGACTCATGTGACACAACTTGCCCCGCGTGACACTCAGTGTCAAGTAGTTCTCTTGGTGCCATGAGGGTCGGGCGGGCGGCCGGGCGGGGGTGCGGAGCCGGCCTCCCACCCGGCCGGGGAGCCGGTGTCAGTGGCGTCACGCCACACGGCTCGAGCCTTCGTGAGCGCCAGTACGGATCCGGGACAACAGGCTTTGCGCGCGGCGCAGTTGGTTATGAAGAGTCCAGAGAGTCCAGCCCTGTACGACGCCCGGCTCCTGGAGGACTAGGCGCAGGGCAGGGGGGCGGCAAACTCGTCGAGCAACTCACGGCGCCTGGGCCGTAGTTGGGGGGCCCTGCTGCCGGGAGGGGACTCATTGCATCGCGCGCCAGCGGCGGTCGGCCCAACAGCCAGCGGCCAGCGGTCGGCACTCGGCACTCGGCACTCGGCAGGGCGTGGCCCCGCACCGTCCAGGGATCGGGGCCGCCCACGTCCGCCGGGGTCAGACCACATCCGCCGCCGTCAGACCAGCGGGGCGAGCACCTCGCGCAGGTCCGCCGGCTCACGGTAGAGCAGGCCGGTCATCCCGAGCTCGACGGCCGCGTCGACGTTCTCCTGGCGGTCGTCCACGAAGAGGCAACGGCGGGCCCCGACCCCGGCCCGCTCCGCCGCCGTCTCGTACATCCGGCGGTCCGGCTTCGCGATGCCCAGGTCCGCACTGCTGATCACGTCGTCCAGGAACCCTTCCGGCCCGGTCAGACCGAGCAGGGCGAGATCGTCGGCGAGCCACGGCGTCGCGTTCGTGACGAGCAGGACGGGCAGCCCGGCCCCACGCACCTGCCGGAGCAGGCCCACCACCACCTCGTCGGCCCGGAACTTGGCCTCGGCCAGCGTCGTCCCGAGCTCATGACCGCGCGCCGGCGGCACCCGGTCGGCGAGCCCGTCCGCGATGGACTCGATCCACCGCTCCTTGGTGATCTCCCCGCGCATCAACGGCATGTCCGTCTCGGGCCGGAAGGCCACCTCGGCCGTGCTGCCCGGCGGCAGACCGGCCGCGCGCTCCAGCTCCTCCAGCTCGGCCATGTCGTAGAAGCGGATCACGCCGTCGAGGTCAGTCAGTACGGCGTCGAACGCCCGGCCGCGGCTCGTCATCCCCCGTGTCTATCACGCGCCCCCGGCACACCTGACGCCCGGCCTCCCCCGCCTCCCCCACGGGCCGCCGGACGCCCGCCTCCCCTGCCCCCACCGCCCGCCCCACCTGCGGAATCCCACCCCCGACCTGCGGCATCCCGCCCTCCACCTGCGTCATCCACGTCCACGGTCCGCGGCCCTCACGCCTCGCCGAGCACCTCACGCACCTTGGCCCGCAACCGGTCCTGTTCCTTGCGCACGGCCTCATAACGGGATCTGTCACGGCGCAGGTCCTCGCGCTGCTTCTCGCTGCTGACCGCCCACCACACACCGGCGACGTTCAGCTTCCGGTTGCACTCGACGTCGGCGACGGCCGTCCCCAACTCCCGCTCCGTTCGGTTCGTATTGCCGTCCTCGCGGCCCTCCCGCCACGCCTTGTCGCCCGCCGCCCGCGCCGGACTCCCGTACCCCTTGAAGCCTCTGCCCTCGACACAGCGCGACCAGTCACCGAACGCCTTGCGGACCCGCTCATCCCTGGCAACAGCCTTGTCGATCTCCACGGTGCGCCGGAGAACGTAGTCCGACGGATCCTTCCCCCCGGCCCCCGCCCCGGTACGCCGCTCCGCCTCGGCGGAACAACCACCCACCGGAACCTTCCGTCCACGCACCACTAAGGGCCCGCCCTCCCCGGCCTCGGTCCCGTTCAGCACCGGCTCCTCCCGCGCCGTCACCTCCCGCCCCTTCGGCATCAGCTCCGCCACTTGAGCCTCAGCACGCTCGGGGTCGAAGCCGTATCCCCAGCGTCGGACCCGGTCGAGGTCGAGACTGCCGTACGGGGACTCCCACGACGCCCACGACGTGAAGCTCTGCGCCATCCGGGGCTTGCCGAATGTGTCGGGTTCGAGCGGGAAGTCATCGAACCCGAAGGCCCGCATGCACCGCTGCTGCATCAGATTCCGTGCCCGCTCCATACGTTCGTGGTCCCTGCTGCTGAACTGATAGCGGTCCAAGGGGAGTCCAGGTAAATCCTCCGCACTACGTACGCGCGGCACTCCGGGCTCTCGCGCGTACGCGGGCAGCGAGGCGTCGCCCTCTTCCGTACCGGACCCTGCTCCGCACCCCGCCAACACCACACCCACCAGGGCGAGTACGCCCCACCGCACCTTCATCGATCCCCTCCCGGACGGCCTCATCACCGGCCCGCGGGACCTTACCGCCGCGTTCGGACACCGTCCCGAACGGGCGACGACCTTGAGCCAGGAACGGACAACGACCTCGAGCCAGAAGGAGTTACTCGCCCTCCTTGCAGGTCGGGACGCGCTTACGGCCGGGCCTTGACCGGGAATACGACCAGGAATCCCCAACCGTGACCGGGATCGCCCGGCGCCACCGCGCCCGGGCCGACCCGCACTCCCGGTTCCGCCGGGCAGGCGGCCCCATGGCCACCGCCCCCCTCAGGCTCAGGCCCGCGGCTCACGCCACATGGGCCACATGCGTGGGCCGTCGGGAAGGTCGAGCGTGGTCCCCGTGAAGGTGAAGCCGAGGCGCGCATACAGATCGCGGCTACGCGCGTTGCTCGCCTCCAGGTAGGCGTGCCGACCCTCACGGTCACACCGTTCGAGCACCTCGGCTACGAGTGCGGTGCCGAGCCCCTCCCCCTGCCGGTCCGGATGAACGGCGATGAGGTGCAGATACTCGTGCGTCCGGTCCGTCGGGTGGATCGCGTCGGTCAACCGCCCGATGAGCTCCACTCGCTCGTTGCCGGGGTCGACGATCTGACGCAACATCGCCGGCCCGTCCTCCCCGCTCTCCCCCACCTCATGCGTCCCTGCCTCACGTACCTCACGCCCCTCACGAGCCGCCGCCCCCGGCGACTCCACCCCCGGCGACTCGCCCTCGGGCGTCCCCGCGGGCATGGACCACCACATCGCCACGGCCGCACCGTCCTCGGTGACGTCGACGAATCCCTCGCTGAGCGCGATGTCGAAGAACGCCCGCATCAGCCCGCCGTGCATCCGCTGCCGGCGCCCCTCCTCGGGAAAGACCCAACTGCTGACGGGGTCATCCATGAACGCCACATCGAGCAACCGGACCACGTCCTCGCGGTCGCCCTCCCCGGCCCTCCGGATCGCCACACCCACAGCGCGCCCCTTACCGCTCACCGCCTCCGACGACGCGCACCCCTTCCCTCAAGACCTGGAGACACAACTCCCGGCCTCGGCACGTCGGTTGCAGCGTAAGTGATCACGAACGTGAGCGGACAGGCCCCGGCCCCCCGACCGGCCCCGCCCCCTCTCGCCCCTCACCCCTGCGGCTCCCTCACCCCTCTCGCTCTCTCGCCCCTATCCCCCCGTGCCTCCATCGCCCCTCTCGTCCCCGTCCCTCACCCTCCGTCCTGCTCCCCCCGTCCCCTTGCCTCCAGCCCGACATTTCACCCCCGAATGCCTCCCCCGAACACCTCACCTCCCTCAACGGGACCACCCCTCAGCGCCCCCTCAACCTGAACACCTCACCCCCACAGCGAACGCTCACCCTCCAGAACACTCGCCCTCCAGAGGTCGGCCCCCAGCCCGCCCGAACACCCCCTCAGTGCGTGCGCCGCGTCACGAACTCGGCCAGCGCCAAGAGGCCCCCCGCCGATTCCGGGTCCGGGACCGCCCTGGCGAGTTGGTCCACTGCCCGGGACATCCGGTCGGCCGCATGTACCTGCGCCCAGTCCCGGCCGCCCGCGCTCTCCACGGCTCGGGCCGCCCGCGCCGCATCCCGCAGGGCATCGGCACCCGCTCCCTCGCCGCCGGACCCCTCACCCCGCGACGTGCCGGGCAGCCGCCGGTACAACTCGGCGAGTTCCGCCGCCGCCGGCGTGCCCGACGCCAGGGCCGCGACGACCGGCAGGGACTTCTTGCGGGCCGCCAGGTCGGCTCCCGCGGGTTTACCCGTACGGCCGGGATCGCCCCAGATCCCGATGACGTCGTCGATGAGCTGGAAGGCGAGGCCCGCCTCCCGCCCGAACGCGTCCAGCGCGTCGGTCTCGTCCCGCCCCGCGCCCGCGTACACCGCCCCGAGCGCGCAGGCGCAGCCGAGCAACGCCCCGGTCTTGGCCTCCGCCATGGCGAGGCACTCCTCCAACGTGACCTCGTCCGGGCTGCGGTCCTCCAACGCGCAGTCCGCCAGCTGCCCCGCGCAGAGCTCCACGACACACGCCGTGAGGCGGGAGGCCGCCTCCGAGGCCCCCGGATGGGGGTCCTCGGCCAACAGCCGCTGGGCCAGTGCCTGCAAGGCGTCGCCGGCCAGGATCGCTCCGGGCTCGCCGAACACGGTCCAGACGGTCGGCCGGTGCCTGCGTGTGGTGTCGCCGTCCATCACGTCGTCGTGCAGGAGCGTGAAGTTGTGGGTCAACTCCACGGCTGCCGCGGCCCGCACCGCCGTGGCCGGGTCGCCGCCGAGCGCCCGGACCGCGGTGAGCACGAGCGCCGGCCGGATGGCCTTGCCCGCGTTGCCCGCAGCCGGTGTGCCGTCCGCGTGCTCCCACCCGAAGTGGTAGAGCGCGATCCGGCGCAACGATCCGGGCAGCGAGTCGATCGCCCTGCGCAGTTCCGGATCGACGTACCGGCGCGCTGCCGCCAGGATCTCCACGGCCTCGTGCTGCTCACCGGGCCCGGGCACGGGGGCCCGCTCCGGCACGTCCACTGTTCCTGCCGTGTCCGTCGTCGTGTCCGTCATGGACTCACCCCGTGAAGGATGTGGACGGTGGCGGTTCCTCGGCCTGCGGGCGCGTACGGAGAGGGTGTACCCCGTGCCGCGCCCCGAGACACGGACGCCGGCTCACCTCCAGCGGCCGATCTCGACGTTCTCCAGCACGCCGAGCGCGTCGGGCACGAGCACCGCCGCGGAGTAGTAGGTGGAGACCAGGTACGAGATGATCGCCTGCTCGCTGATGCCCATGAACCGCACGGACAGGCTGGGCTCGATCTCGTCCGGGATGCCGCTCTGGCGCAGACCGACGACGCCCTGCTCCTCCTCCCCGGTACGCATACAGATGATGGATGTCGTGCGGGCCTCGGTGACCGGGATCTTGTTGCACGGGAAGATCGGCACACCGCGCCATGTGGGGATCCTGCTGCCTCCCATGTCGATGGTCTCGGGGACGAGTCCCCGCTTGTTGAGCTCGCGCCCGAACGCGGCGATGGCGCGCGGGTGGGCGAGGAAGAGCTTGGATCCGCGCCGACGGCTGAGCAGTTCGTCCATGTCGTCCGGGCTGGGGACGCCGTCGTGGGGCTGGATCCGCTGGTCGTACTCGCAGTTGTTGAGGAGGCCGAACTCCCGGTGGTTGATCAGCTCGTGCTCCTGGCGCTCCTTGAGCGCCTCGACGGTCAGCCGCAACTGGTGCTCGGTCTGGTTCATCGGCTGGTTGTAGAGATCGGCCACGCGCGTGTGGATGCGCAGCACGGTCTGGGCGACGCTCAGTTCGTACTCACGCGGGGACGCTTCGTAGTCCACGAAGGTGCCCGGCAGGACGGCTTCGCCGACATGGCCGGCCGACAGGTCGATGGGCGCTTCGCCGAACTTGTTGGTGCGCTGGGCCGGGATGGACCGCAGCCGGTGGAGGTGGTCGCGCAGCGAGTCGCTGCGCTCCGCGACCTGTTCGAGGTCCTGTCGGGGCAGGGCGAGGACCGTGCAGGGCGTCACCGCCCGGGCCGTGTACTCCCAGATGGTCTCGGGGTCGATGAGCGCCTGCTCGCCGAAGTAGGAGCCGTCGGCGAGCGTCTCGAGCACCGTGTCGTCGCCGTACGGACCGGCGCCGACTTTCTCGACGCGGCCGTGCGCGAGCAAATACACCTCGCCCGCCGGGCTGCCGAAGGAGGTCAGTACCTCTCCGGCGGCGAACTCCCGCTGCTGGCAGCGCTGCGCCAGCTCTCCGAGCACTTCGTGGTCGCCGAAGTCCCGCAGCACCGGGAGCTCGCCGAGCTGGGCCGGGACGACCTGCACACGATCCCCCGTTTTCACGAAGGCCACCCGGCCGTCGCCCACCGAGTAGCTCAGCCTGCGGTTCACCCGGTACGTACCGCCCTGCACCTGGACCCAAGGGAGCATCCGCAGCAGCCAGCGGGAGCTGATCTCCTGCATTTGTGGCGCGGATTTGGTGGTCGTGGCCAGATTCCGCGCGGCGGACGTGCCGAGGCTCTGCTGCGGCTTCTCCGACTCAGTACGGACTTCTTCGCCTACCGACATTGGCTTTGCCCTCCCGGATACCAGCGGTGATCTGCTTCCCCCACCTTTCCAGCACGGAGCGTGGCCGCGCCATTACACAAAAGAGCGGGAATGGATCACCTCGGGACGGGGCAGTAGGCACGTTTCCACCCGTTCGGCGCAACCCGGGGTGTGCCGGGTGGGGCAGCCTGGTGGGCTCGGGAGATGACCACCCCCGAGGCCGCCGACCCCGGTGCGCGGGAGCCGGGGCCGCCGACCCCGCTCGCGCCACCGAGCGAGCGCGGCCCAGTGCGTTGGCTCCACGGGGTCGGCAGAGCGTTCGAGCCGGTCCGCCGCGCTCCGGTGACCGTGTTCGTCGTGGTGGCGCTGTAGGCCGTGGGCGCCCTGACCGGGAGCCTCGGTGCCGGCCCCGCCCCTACGCTCTTGAACGACATCGGCACGGGGGTGCCCGCCCTCGCCGACGGCCGGTGGTGGACGCCCCTCACCTCGGTCCTGTGGTGTCCGGGCATCGGCAACTACATCGGCTCCACCCTGCTGTTGCTGCTCCTCGGCTCAGCCGCGGAGCAGCGCATGGGCTCCGCGCGCACCGCCGTCGTCCTGTTCCTCGGACAGGTGCTCGGCTCACTGCTCGGCACCGGCGTGGTCAAGCTGGGTGCGCTGGGCGGCGACGACTGGCTGCGCGACCTCTCGGGCCAGCTGACGGCGACGCCGGGGATCGGCGCCTGCGCCCTCGGCGCCTTCCTCAGCTTCCGGCTCGACGCCCTGTGGCGGCGCAGGCTGCAGCTGTGCCTGATCGTGTTCCCGCTGATGCTGGCGCTGTATGTGGGTCATCTCCAGGGCGTACTGCGGCTCGGCGGCGTCGTCGTGGGCCTCGGGCTGGGCGCCCTCGCGCACCGGCACACGCACCGTCTGCGGATGCCGCACGCATCGCACTCCGAGGGGCGCGTCCTGGTCGCGCTCGTGGTGGCCGCCTCCGCCATCGGCCCCCTGATCGCGACGCTCTACAAGGACTCCTTCGGCCCCTTCAACGTCCTCGATCTGTACGTGTCCGGCGGACCGAGCCCGCAGGACGTCGCGGACGCCTGTGTCCGGGCGGACAGCGCCGACTGTGCCCGCATCCGCGCCCAGGACCGCTTCTACGGCTCTCCCGCGATGCTCATGGGCGTCGCCATCCCGCTGCTGCTGTTCGTGCTCGCCGACGGACTGCGCCGCGGCCTGCGGCCGGCGTGGCGGATCACGGTGGCCGCGCAACTGGTGTGGCTGGGCCTCATGGCGTTCCTGCTGAGCGACATCGCCTCGCATCCGGACCAGTACGTCCTTCAGGGCAGCGACCTGTCCGACCAGAAGGCGGCCATGATCCAGGCGGTCGTCGAGCAGATGCTGCTGCCGCTGCTCGTCCTGGTGCTGCTGTTCCTCGCCCGCCGCCTCTTCGACCAGCGCCTGTCGCGCACCACCGTGACCTGGCTCGCGGGGACCGTCGGCGGCACGCTGCTGCTGGCCTGTGTCGCGTACGTGGGCATCGGTTACGCGGTGCGCGACCAGTTCACGCCCGACGCGAGGTTCTGGAAGCTGGTCGCGGGGCTCCCCACCCAGTTCCTGCCGCCCAGCTACGAACCGTTCTTCTTCCGCGGCCAGGCCCCCATCCCGGTCGGCGGCACCGCGCTGTCCTTGTACGAGTACTGCGGGATGCTGTTCTGGGTGGTCGCCCTGATCGCCCTCTTCATGGCGTTCCGGCAGCCCCTGATGCGCGCCGACGCCGACGCGGTCACCCGCGCGCGTGCGCTGCTCGCCGCGCACGGCGGCTCCACGCTCTCGTATCTGACGACGTGGCCCGGCAACCACTACTGGTTCTCGGCGGACGGCCGGGCCGCGGTCGCCTACCGCGTGCACTCCACGGTCGCGCTCACCACGGGTGACCCCTTCGGGGAGCCGTCCGCGCGCGGGGAGGCGATCGACGGATTCGCCGCCTACTGCGACCGGCGCGGCTGGACCCCCTGCTTCTACAGCGTGACCGCCGACGCCAAGGCCCGTACGGACGCCCTGGGCTGGAGCTCCGTGCAGGTCGCCGAGGACACCGTCGTGCCGCTGCCGGAGCTGGTCTTCACCGGCAAGAAGTGGCAGGACGTCCGTACAGCCCTGAACAAGGCCAAGAAGGAGGGCATCACCGCGGAGTGGCACACCTTCCCGCAGGCGCCCATCGCGCTGACGGACCAGATCCGCTCGATCTCCGAGGAGTGGGTCGCGGACAAAGGCCTCCCGGAGATGGGCTTCACGCTCGGAGGTCTCGACGAGCTGGACGACCCCCACGTGCGCTGCCTGCTGGCGGTCGACGAAGACCGCACGGTGCACGGCATCACGAGCTGGATGCCCGTCTACGGCGATTCCGGCGCTGCCACGGACGGGTCGCCCGTCGCACCGGTGGGCTGGACCCTGGACTTCATGCGGCGCCGCTCCGACGGGTTCCGCGGCTCGATGGAGTTCCTGATCGCGTCCGCCGCGCTCGGCTTCAAGGAGGAGGGCGCGCAGTTCCTCAGCCTCTCCGGGGCGCCGCTCGCCCGCTCCGACACCGCCGAACCGCCCGCCGCTCTGCAGCGCCTGCTGGACTACGCGGGCCGCACCCTGGAACCGGTCTACGGATTCCGTTCGCTGCTCAACTTCAAGGCCAAGTTCCAGCCCCAGTACCGGCCCATGTACATGTGCTACCCGGACCCCGCCGCCCTGCCCAGCATCACCCGGGCGATCGGCAAGGCCTACCTCCCGCACATGAAGCCCGCCCAGGGGGTGCGCCTGATGCGCAGACTCACCACCTAGGGCAGAGTGCCCCTTCCCCGGCCGTCTGAGGGGGCGGCGTGAAATGCCCGGGAACTCCCGGATCTGTACAACCGTTCCATCCCATGCGGGGGTGTCCGTACCGCCCGCACCCTTGGCACCAACGGCAGGAGAGAGCAATGGCAGGCTTCCTGGATCGCGCCAAAGAGCAGGCCCAGCGGGGCCTCACCCAGGGCAAGCAGAAGATCGACGAGGTGCAGGAGAAGCGCGCCGGCGACGCCCTCCTGAAGAAGCTCGGCGCCGCCTACTACGCGGAGCGCCGGGGCACCGGATCCGCCCAGGCCACCCAGCAGGCGCTGCAGGCCGTGGAGGCCCACGTCGCGGCGAACGGCGACGGTTTTCTGCACGGCGCCTGACCGGATCGGCTCGCACGGTGCCCGAACAGGCCTCGGATTGCTTCCGAACAGCTGGTGAGGGCACCGGAGTTCCGGTACAAGCAGGGCGTACGAGGCGGTCCGCGACCGGCGACCGTCGCGCCTCGCAAAGGAGTCGGCCATGTCCCCACCCATGTCCGCGAGCACGTTCCTGAACGCCCTGCGGGACGAAGGCGTGACCGTCGTCGAGGTCGGCGACTGGGAGCATCACAACCGCAACCACAAAGGCCCCTGGGGCCCCGTGAACGGCGTGATGATCCACCACACCGCGACATCGGGCAGCGAGGAGACGGTCGAGCTCTGCCGCGACGGCTCCGAGGCCCTCCCGGGGCCGCTCTGCCACGGCGTCATCACCAAGGACGGCCGGGTCCACCTGGTCGGCTACGGCCGGGCCAACCACGCGGGGCTCGGCGACGACGACGTGCTCCGCGCGGTCATCGCCGAGAAGGGGCTGCCGCCGGACAACGAGGCGAACACCGACGGCAACCCCCACTTCTACGGCTTCGAGTGCGAGAACCTCGGCGACGGCGAGGATCCGTGGCCGGACGAGCAGCTGGACGCCATCGAGCGGGTCTCGGCCGCGGTCTGCCGTGTCCACGGCTGGACCGAGCGCTCGGTGATCGGCCACCTGGAGTGGCAGCCGGGCAAGATCGACCCGCTCGGGTTCACGATGGCCTGGATGCGCGACCGCATCGGGGAGCGCCTCAAGTAGGCCCGGGTGGCGCCGGGAAGCCCCCGGCGCGGGGCTCCGCTGCCGGGTGGCGCGCCCCGGGGGACAATGGCGGGGTGTGCCCCACCCCGCCCGTCGGCCTGCGCCCCCGGTTGCCGTCCCCGCTGCAGCCCATAGCGGACGACCGCTTCACCCGCCGCGGCGTACGTCTGCTGCTCAAGCGGGACGATCTGATCCACCCGGACCTGCCCGGCAACAAGTACCGCAAGCTGGTTTTGAACCTGCGGGCGGCGGCCGACGCCGGCCACGACACCCTCGTCACCTTCGGCGGCGCCTACTCCAACCACCTGCGTGCCACCGCCGCCGCGGGCCGCCTCCTCGGGTTCGCCACGGTCGGCGTCGTCCGTGGCGACGAGCTCGCCGACCGCCCCCTGAACCCGTCCCTGACGCGCTGCGTGGCCGACGGCATGCGACTGCACTTCGTCGACCGGGCCACGTACCGGCACAAGAGCGATCCGGAGACCCTCGCGGCGCTCCTGCGCGTGGCGGACGCCGGGGCCGCGTACGTGATCCCCGAGGGCGGCAGCAACGCCCTTGCCGTACGGGGCTGTACGGCGCTCGGCGAGGAGCTGCGCGAGCACACCGACGTGGCGGCCGTGGCGTGCGGCACCGGCGGCACCCTCGCGGGCCTGGCCGCCGGCCTCGGCCCCGACCGGCAGGCGCTCGGCATACCGGTCCTCAAGGGAGGCTTCCTGGGCGCCGACACGGCGGCCCTGCAGCGCAGCGCGTTCGGTGGGCCCACCGCCAACTGGCGCCTGGACGAGCGCTTCCACTGCGGCGGCTACGCCCGGACCCCGCCCGAACTCATCGCCTTCGCCGAGGACTTCGAGGAGCGTCACGGCCACGCGAACGGCCTCTCCGTAGAGCGTCTCTACGTCGCCAAGCTCTTGTACGCCCTGACGACCCTCTCCGAAGAGGGCGCCTTCCGCCCCGGTACCCGCCTCACCGCGGTCATCACCGGCACGCGTGAGGAGCCCGCAGAGACCAGCGGCACGGGCCGGACATAACCGGCTCGGTCCTCGACCGCCCCGCTCACTCCTCGATCTCCCGGTGGGCGGCAGCCTCCTCCAGGTCCAGCTTGCGCAGCAGCGTCCGCATCATCTCGTCGTCGATGCGCCGTTCGTCCCGCATCTTGACGAACACCTCGCGCTCGGCGGCGATCGCCTCGCGCGCGAGGCGGCGGTAGGTCTCGTCCGCCGACTCCCCCGTCACCGGGTTGGGTTGGCCGAGCCGCTCCCACACGGAGTTGCGGCGCCGCTCCAGAACCGTGCTCAGACGGTCCTGGAGGGGCTGTGGCAGGCGATTGCGCTCGTCCTGCATGAGTTCCCTCACCCGCTCCTCCGCGGCCTGCGAGGCGGCGTTCTGCGCCTGCGCCTCGGCGAGCGTCTGTGCCTGCGCGTCACGGCCCGGCAGTTTCAGGACACGGATCAGCCACGGCAGCGAGAGCCCCTGCACGACGAGCGTGCCGATCACCGTGGTGAACGTCAGAAACAGGACAAGATTGCGCGCCGGGAAGGGCTCGCCGTCGTCCATGACGAGCGGGATCGAGAAGGCGATGGCGAGCGAGACCACGCCGCGCATCCCCGCCCAGCTGACGATCAGCGGACGCCGCCAGTCCAGGTCGCTCTCCCGCTCCCTGATGCGGGCCGAGACACCGCGCGGCAGATATGTCGCCGGGTACGACCACACGAACCGCGCGACCACCACGAAGACGAAGACCCCGAACGCGTACCAGACCGCCTCCCCCACGCTGTACTCGCCGAGCCCCTTGAGGACCACAGGCAGTTGCAGTCCGATGAGCGCGAAGACCGCCGACTCCAGGATGAACGCGACGACCTTCCACACCGCGGCCTCCTGGAGCCGCGTCTCGAAGTCGACCTGCCAGGAGCGGTGCCCCAGGTAGAGGGCGACCACGACGACGGCGAGCACTCCGGAGGCGCCGACCTGTTCCGCGGCTGCGTAGGCAACGAAGGGGATGAGCAGCGACAGCGTGTTCTGCAGCATCGCCTCCTTCAGGTGGGTGCGCAGCCAGTGGATCGGCACCATGAGGAGCAGGCCGACCCCGACCCCGCCGACAGCGGCCATCAGGAACTCCCGGACGCCGCCCGACCAGCTCGCGCCCTCGCCGACCGCCGCCGCGAGGGCGACCTTGTAGGCGGTGATGGCGGTCGCGTCGTTCACCAGGGACTCGCCCTGCAGGATGGTGGTGATCCGCGAGGGGAGCCCCACCTTGCGCGCGATGGCGGTCGCGGCGACCGCGTCGGGCGGCGCGATCACGGCGCCGAGGACGAGCGCGGCGGTCAGCGGCAGGTCGGGGATGAGCAGGTACGCGAGCCAGCCGACGGCGACCGTGGCGAACAGGACGTAGCCGACGGAGAGCAGCGCGACGGGCCGGAGGTTGGCGCGCAGGTCCAGGTAGGAGCTCTCCAGGGCGGCGGTGTGCAGCAGCGGGGGCAGGATCAGCGGCAGCACGATGTGCGGGTCGAGGTGGTAGTCGGGCACGCCGGGGACGTAACTGGCGATGAGCCCGACCCCGACCAGGAGCAGCGGCGCCGGTACGGGGGTCCTGCGTGCGGCCCCCGCCACCACGGCGCTCGCCGCGATCAGTGCCACCAGGGGCAGTACATCCATCGGCAGACCCCTCCGCCCTCCGCGTTCCCGTCGTAACCTGGCAATCATGAACGAGTGCCCGCACGTCGCCGCGCTGCCGCACCCCGAGGTGTCCCCGCTGAGCGAAACGTGCCTCGAGTGCCAGGCGGCCGGCAGCCACCCCGTCCAGTTGCGGCTGTGTCTGGAGTGCGGGCATGTGGGCTGCTGCGACTCCTCGCCCTTCCAGCACGCGACGGAGCACTTCAAGGAGACCTCACACCCAGTGATGAGGACCTTCGAGCCGGGAGAGAGCTGGCGTTGGTGCTTCGTGGACGGTTCGATCGTCTGACGCCTGGGTACGTCAACCCGGCGCCCGTTCTTTCCAATTGGGCCTGCGCGACCCCTAGCCACTGTCCGTACTCATAGGCTTACTATGAGTGACAGCATCGGGCGGGGTCCCCGGGACACGGATCTGGGGAGCGCGGTAGCGTCACCGCTGAAAGACGTGGCGCGTTACCCGTGTGACGCAGTCCGGGACCACCGCAGGACAGCGGTCCCGGAGCCCCGAAAGTGCTTGTACCACCTTGGAGGTGAGGGTGTCCCAGATCGCAGGCGAGCCCGGGAATCAGGACTTCGTGGAGGTCCGCCTTCCGGCTGCGGGTGCCTACCTGTCTGTGCTGCGGACGGCGACGGCCGGCCTCGCGGCGCGCTTGGACTTCACACTCGACGAGATCGAGGACCTCCGCATCGCGGTCGACGAGGCCTGCGCGATCCTGCTCCAGCAGGCCGTGCCGGGCTCCGTGCTCAGCTGCGTCTTCCGACTCGTCGACGACTCGTTGGAGGTGACGGTCTCGGCACCCACGACCGACGGCCGGGCCCCGGAGCGGGACACCTTCGCCTGGACTGTGCTGTCGGCCCTCGCGGGCCAGGTCGACTCCGCCGTCGCCGAGGACAACACCGTCTCGATCAGCCTCTACAAGAAGCGCGGCGCGGGACCCGGGCCGGCGTGAGGAACGGGGACGGGCCGGTGCGGGACGAAGAGCGCGGCACACAGAGTCTGCCCGTCGGCGGCAGGGAGGGGACGCGCCGTATGACCACCGGAATCCCCGAGCAGCAGGCCAAACCGCACCCCCAGGAGCCGGAGCATTCGGCTCCGCTGAGGGTGGCCGATGTGTCGGAGCAGGCAGAGCCGACCGCCAAGGACGAGCCCAAGCAGCTCTGCGGCCGGGGCGGCGGGCGACGGGTGGGAAACATGAGCGAGCACGAGCACGGTCGGCACGATCCGCAGGACCGCAGTGGCGCACGCGCGTTGTTCGTCGAGTTGCGCTCCCTGCCGGACGGCAGTCGGGAGTACGCGGAGCTGCGCAACCAGCTGGTCCGCATGCACCTGCCGCTCGTCGAGCATCTGGCCCGCCGCTTCCGCAACCGCGGCGAGCCGCTCGACGATCTCACCCAGGTCGCCACCATCGGCCTGATCAAGTCCGTGGACCGCTTCGACCCGGAGCGCGGCGTGGAGTTCTCCACGTACGCGACGCCGACGGTCGTCGGCGAGATCAAGCGGCACTTCCGCGACAAGGGGTGGGCGGTCCGCGTCCCGCGGCGGCTCCAGGAGCTGCGGCTCGCGCTGACGACGGCGACCGCCGAGCTGTCCCAGCTGCACGGCCGCTCCCCCACCGTGCACGAGCTGGCGGAGAAGCTGGCCATCTCCGAAGAGGAGGTCCTGGAGGGCCTGGAGTCGGCGAACGCCTACTCCACGCTGTCCCTGGACGTCCCCGACACGGACGACGAGTCGCCGGCCGTCGCGGACACCCTGGGCGCCGAGGACGAGGCCCTGGAGGGCGTCGAGTACCGCGAGTCGCTCAAGCCGCTCCTGGAGGACCTGCCCCCGCGGGAGAAGCGCATCCTGCTGCTGCGCTTCTTCGGCAACATGACCCAGTCGCAGATCGCACAGGAGGTCGGCATCTCCCAGATGCACGTCTCCCGCCTGCTGGCCCGCACCCTCGCGCAGCTGCGGGAGAAGCTGCTCGTCGAGGAGTAGGCAGGAGCGCGCGGGAGGAGCAGTCACTCCCCGTAGCGGGGGTGCGGTCGCTCTCCGTAGTCGGCGCTACTTCTGGTCCTGCACGTTGCCGGGGCCCTGGATCCCGAGGGCTTCGGTCGTCGCCGGATGGATCAGGAGCACCAGCGAGGCGACCGCCGCGAGGGCGAGGACGATACCGGCGGGGATCGCCGCGCTGTCGGCCTGCAACAGCTGCCAGGCCACCGGAAGCGCCATGATCTGCGTGATGATCGCGGGCCCCCGGCTCCAGCGCCGCAGCTTCATCAGCCCTCGCGCGGCGAGCAGCGGAAGCAGCGCGAGGACGATCAGCGTGACGCCACCCGTCTCGGCCTGCTTCGGATCGTCGGGCGATCCCGCGAGACCCATCGCAAGCATGTACACACCCCCCACGAGGAGCGCGAGCCCCTCCAGCGCCACCAGGGCCGCGGCGGCGGTCACCCGCGCGGGCCGCGGGCCCGGCGCGGGCGCCTCGGGGGTTTCGGGGGTGGTTTTCCGCTCAGTACTCACCCCTGCAGGGTAGCTCCGGGCACCCCTGCCCCGGCACCTCGGTCTAGGCCGGGTAAAGACCGCTAGGTAGTCTGCTGCGCATGCGTGCACTCCTCGTGGTCAACCCGGCGGCAACCACCACCAGTGCGCGTACGCGTGATGTGCTGGTCCACGCCCTCGCGAGCGAGATGAAGCTGGACGCGGTCACCACCGAGTACCGCGGGCACGCCAGAGACCTCGGCCGGCAGGCCGCGGAGAGCAAGGACATCGAGCTGATCGTCGCCCTCGGCGGCGACGGCACGGTCAACGAGGTCGTCAACGGCCTGCTGCACCACGGGCCCGATCCCGACCGCCTCCCGCGCCTGGCCGTCGTCCCCGGCGGCTCCACGAACGTCTTCGCGCGCGCTCTCGGACTGCCGAACGACGCCGTGGAGGCCACCGGCGCCCTCCTGGACGCCCTGCGCGAGGGAAGCGAGCGCACGGTCGGCCTGGGCATCGCGGGCGGCACGCCGGGTACGGAGGACGAGGCGGTGCCCTCGCGCTGGTTCACGTTCTGCGCGGGACTCGGCTTCGACGGCGGCGTAGTGGGCAGAGTCGAACAGCAGCGCGAGCTCGGCCGGCGTTCGACGCATGCCCTCTATGTGCGCCAGGTGCTCCGTCAGTTCCTGGACGAGCCGCACCGCAGGCACGGAATGATCACCCTGGAGCGGCCCGGCGAGGACCCGGTGACCGACCTGGTGATGTCGATAGTGTGCAACACCTCTCCCTACTCCTACCTGGGCAATCGCCCGTTGTACGCGTCCCCGCAGGCCTCCTTCGACACGGGCCTGGACGTCCTGGGCCTGAAGAAGCTCTCGACGGCCGCGGTGGCGCGTTACGGCACCCAGCTCCTGACGTCGACGCCGGACCGCGGACCGCACGGTAAGCACGCGGTTACGCTCCACGACCTCACGGACTTCACCTTGCATTCGAAGGTGCCCCTGCCCCTTCAGATGGACGGCGACCACTTGGGGCTGCGGACGAGCGTGACGTTCACAGGCGTACGCCGTGCACTGCGTGTGATTGTGTGAGTAGAAGGGCCTAAAGTCCTTTCACTCGAACGTTTAGGCCAGGGTCCACCCCATGGAAGTACGGCTGTGACCCAGTCGACACTGAGGAATCAAAAAAAACTTTCCTGAAGGGGTTGTATCCGCCGCCGAGGTTTGCGAATCTCTACATGGCGATCGGGACGGCCCGCAACAACGGCCCCGCAGAGAGCCAGAACCCCTCCTCCATCACAAGGTCCACACCAGTCAACTGGGCGTCGGCCCTTCCCGTGCGGGGGGATTCGTGAAAGCGTTCACATTCACAAGCAACCTGAATGTAATACCAAGGAGAGGTAGCAGCCATGGACTGGCGTCACAACGCCGTTTGCCGCGAGGAAGACCCCGAGCTCTTCTTCCCCATCGGCAACACCGGTCCTGCGCTGCTGCAGATCGAGGAAGCCAAGGCCGTCTGCCGCCGCTGCCCCGTCATGGAGCAGTGCCTGCAGTGGGCGCTCGAGTCCGGCCAGGACTCCGGCGTCTGGGGTGGCCTCAGCGAGGACGAGCGCCGCGCAATGAAGCGCCGCGCCGCTCGCAACCGTGCACGCCAGGCCAGCGCCTGACGCCCACACCCCTTACGAGCCTGAGCTTGGCGGCGCGTACAGCGTGTACGCAACTCCCGCCCCCGAGCCGCAGCCGCGCAGTACCCCCGATGCGCATCGCAACGTGAGCAGTGAGCCCCGGACCCATCGGTCCGGGGCTCACTGCTGTGTACGGCGGGGCACAGCTGGAGCGGCCGGGCGTTTGCCGCCGCTACCAGGCGGTGCCGTCCACCGGCGCTACTTGTCGGCGCGGACCGGGATGTCGAGGATCACCTGGGTGCCGCGTTCCGGGGCGCGGACCATGTCGAAGGTGCCGCCCAACTCGCCCTCGACCAGTGTGCGGACGATCTGCAGACCGAGGTTGCCGGAGCGGTGCGGGTCGAATTCCTCGGGCAGCCCGACGCCATCGTCCTGAACGGTGATCAGCAGTCGCGCTTCCTTGCTGGTGCCGCCGCGCACGGCGGAGACCTCGACCGTGCCGGTGTCCCCCTCGCGGAAACCGTGCTCCAAGGCGTTCTGCAGGATTTCCGTGAGCACCATCGACAACGGTGTCGCGACTTCCGCGTCGAGAATTCCGAAGCGCCCGGTGCGCCGGCCCGCGACCTTGCCGGGCGAGATCTCGGCGACCATCGCGAGCACCCGGTCGGCGATTTCGTCGAACTCCACACGCTCGTCCAGGTTCTGGGAGAGCGTTTCGTGGACGATGGCGATGGAACCCACCCGGCGCACCGCCTCCTCCAGGGCTTCGCGGCCCGTGGCGGAGTCGATGCGGCGCGCCTGCAGCCGCAGCAGCGCGGCGACCGTCTGGAGGTTGTTCTTCACCCGGTGGTGGATCTCCCGGATGGTCGCGTCCTTGGTGATCAACTCCCGCTCGCGGCGACGGAGTTCGGTGACGTCGCGCAGCAGGACGAGGGAACCGATGCGGGGGCCCTTGGGTTTGAGCGGGATCGCGCGCAGCTGGATCACTCCGTCGCCGCCCTCGATCTCGAACTCGCGCGGCGCCCAGCCGCTCGCCAGCTTGGCCAGGGCCTCGTCCACCGGGCCGCGGGACGGGGCGAGTTCGGCCGTCGCCGTGCCCAGGTGGTGGCCGACGAGGTCGGAGGCGAGGCCGAGCCGGTGGTACGCGGAGAGGGCGTTCGGCGACGCGTACTGCACGATGCCGTCGGCGTCCAGACGCAGCAGACCGTCGCCCACGCGCGGGGAGGCGTCCATGTCGACCTGCTGCCCCGGGAACGGGAACGAGCCGGCGGCGATCATCTGTGCGAGGTCGGACGCCGACTGAAGGTAGGTCAGCTCCAGGCGGGAGGGGGTGCGCACCGTCAGCAGATTGGTGTTGCGGGCGATGACGCCCAGGACGCGCCCTTCCCGGCGTACCGGAATGGACTCGACGCGCACCGGCACCTCCTCGCGCCACTCCGGGTCGCCCTCGCGCACGATGCGGCCCTCGTCCAGGGCGGCGTCGAGGAGGGGGCGGCGGCCACGCGGTACGAGGTGTCCGACCATGTCGTCCTGGTAGGAGGTGGGACCGGTGTTCGGCCGCATCTGCGCCACGGAGACATAGCGGGTGCCGTCGAGCGTGGGGACCCACAGCACGAGGTCGGCGAAGGAGAGGTCGGAGAGCAGCTGCCACTCCGAGACCAGCAGATGCAGCCACTCGAGATCGGAGTCACCGAGAGCGGTGTGCTGGCGTACGAGGTCGTTCATGGAGGGCACGTGTGCGAGCGTACCTTTCGCGTCCGGTGGGCCCGCTCCGTGGAGTTTCCGGCGGGATGGCGCCGGATGTGCGTCGAGGGCTCCGGCGATCCCGACGAGCCGCGGCGCCAGGGCGGGACCCTCAACCCGCCCACGGCACCGCAGCCCTTCAGGTGCATCGGCCGTCAGAATGTGCGGTACTGAGCGGCCGATCGGGAGGATCCGACGCGGTCAGGGCAGAGAGCGCCGGTTCCTCGATCCGCTCTCCTGTGCGGGAAGAGCGGAGGCTTTACCCACGCATTGTGGACTAGACCATTCTCCCATGTCTATGCGTCGACAGATGTTTGTTGTTGTCACTTTCTCCCACTCGCGCACCGGACGCCAGGCCTCATTCCCGACCGGATCGCCCGGCGGAGTCCCCCACCGGGCGTGAGCGCGGCCACGCCCGCATCGCGAGTTCGGCCACTGCCTCCAGATCACCCCTGGTGGCGCCGTCCCGCGCCTGCTGCGACATCCCCTGGAAGACGGCTCCCGTATAGCGGGCGAGGGCCACGGGATCGGTGTCGTCGGGCAGCTCCCCCGCGGCGACGGCCGCGCGGACGCGGGTCTCGATGTCCGCGAGATTGGCGTTGCGCCGCTCGCGCAGGGCCTCCTCCACTTCCGGCGTCGTGCAGTTGGTGGCCGCCGAGATGACCAGGCACCCGCGAGGGTGATCGGGGGCGGTGAACTCGGCCGCGGCCTCGCGCAGCATCCGTGAGACCGCGCCGCGCACCGTCGGCTCCTCCTCGAAGGCGCGGCCGCCGAAGGCGCCGTGGGTGTGGTCGTACCGCACGACGACCTCGTCGAAGAGGCGGCGCTTGTCGCCGAAGGCGGCGTAGAGGCTGGGCGCCCCGATCCCCATGGCGCGCGTCAGGTCGGAGACCGACGTCCCCTCGTACCCGTGTTCCCAGAAGGCGTGCAGCGCCTGCTCCAGCGCCGTCTCGCGGTCGAAGGAGCGGGGACGGCCGCGCTGTTTCGTCGCCATGGGGTGAATTGTATAGCGGGCACTAGCGAATGGGGTCAGAGTCGGGTACGGTTCTTTTTGTAGCGACCGATACAGAACTGGCCACTGGAGAAAGAGGGGGTGCCCCGACATGGGCGCATCGACGGGCAGGCTCGCGGGGAAGACGGCGCTGGTCACGGGCGGGAGTCGCGGCATCGGCCGGGGCATCGCGGAGCGGCTCGGGCGGGACGGGGCGCGGGTCGCCGTGCACTACGGCAGCAACGAGGTGGCGGCGAAGGAGACCGTCGCCGCGATCGAGGGCGCGGGCGGCTCCGCCTTCGCGATCGGCGCGGAACTGGGGGTGACCGGTGACGCCGAGGCGCTCTGGGCGGAGTTCGACCGGCACGCGGACGGCCTGGACATCCTGGTGAACAACGCCGGCATCGGGCTCTACGGCCATGTGGGAGAGGTACGGGAGGCGGACTTCGACCGGGTGTTCGCGGTCAACTCCAAGGCACTCTTCTTCGTCACGCAGCAGGGCCTCGGCCGGCTGCGTGACGGCGGCCGGATCATCAACATCTCCTCCGGCGTCACGCGCATCGCGTTCCCGGTCACCATCGCGTACTCGATGACGAAGGGCGCTGTGAACGTCCTGACCCACACGCTGGCGCAGGAGCTGGGCCCGCGCGGGATCACGGTCAACGCGGTCGCGCCGGGGATCATCCAGACGGAGATGATGGACGGGCTCCCGGCCGATCAGCGGGCGGACATGGCGGGGTACTCGGCCTTCGACCGCATAGGCCAGCCCGCGGACGTGGCGGACATCGTGGCCTTCGTCGCCTCGGACGACGCGCGCTGGATCACCGGGCAGTACATCGACGCGACGGGTGGGTCGGCGCTGGGATTGTGACGCCGAGCGGTCCCTCCCTTCGCGGGCGGACACGACGCAGGACGGAGGGAGCGACGCGATCCGCTTCGACGCGGGGGAGGCGACGGAGAGACCCGGGGCCCGATTCGCTCAACGACGGAAGGGGCGGGGAGGTCCGGGGGGCCGGTTCGCTCGACGGGCGGAGGGGGCGGAGAGGTCCGGGGCCCGGTTCGCTCGACGGGCGGAGAGGGCGGGGAGGGTCGAGCATGGACTGGAGGATTCGACTGTTCTGGCGGCACGGCTCTGCTAGATTGGTCTATACCACCAACTGCGTCTGAGTGCCCCTGAATCTCGCGCGACGTCCCCTCAGAGGCCCGGACACCAGTCCCCACAGTCCCCCTCTCCAGATCGGCAGGCCCAGCGTGGAAGTTGTCATCGTCCCGGACGCCAAGGCAGGCGGCGAGCTCATCGCGGAGGCCATGGCCGCCTTGGTGCGCCGTAAGCCTGACGCCCTGCTCGGTGTCGCCACCGGATCCACCCCGCTGCCCATCTACGAGGCGCTGGCCGCCAAGGTTGCGTCCGGGGCCGTGGACGCCTCGCGTGCGCGCATCTGTCAGCTCGACGAGTACGTGGGGCTGCCGCCCGGGCACCCGGAGTCGTACCGTTCCGTGGTGCTGCGAGAGGTCGTCGAGCCGCTCGGGCTGAGCGAGGACGCGTTCATGGGGCCGAACGGCAGCGCCAAGGACGTGCAGTCGGCGTGCGTGGCGTACGACAAGGCGCTGGCCGAGGCCGGCGGCGTGGACCTGCAGTTGCTGGGGATCGGGACCGACGGGCACATCGGCTTCAACGAGCCCTGTTCCTCGCTCGCTTCGCGTACGCGCATCAAGACGCTGACGGAGCAGACGCGGGTGGACAACGCGCGCTTCTTCGACGGGGACATCGAGCAGGTGCCCCACCACGTCATCACCCAGGGGATCGGGACGATCCTGGAGGCGCGGCACCTGGTGCTGCTCGCCACCGGTGAGGGCAAGGCGGACGCGGTGGCCGCGACGGTCGAGGGTCCGGTCGCCTCGGTCGTGCCCGCCTCGGCGCTGCAGCTGCACCCGCACGCCACGGTCGTCGTGGACGAGGCGGCCGCCTCCAAGCTGAAGCTCGCGGACTACTTCCGGCACACGTACGTGAACAAGCCGGACTGGCAGGGGCTGTAGGGGGAACAGCTCACCCCACGAGTCAGGAACGCCGGAAGGGGCGCCCCTTCCGGCGTTGCGGGGCGGTGTTGCTGGCCCGTGCTTCTGGGCTGCGTTTCTGGCCCGTGCTTCTCGGCCGTGCTTCTGGCCCGTGCTTCTGGGCTGCGTTTCTGGTTCCCGGGCGTCGGGTCAGGCGCCCGTGATCGCCTCCGCCGCGGCCTCGCCGCAGACCCGTGCCGCGCCGCGGGTGGCGATGTGGATCGCGCCCGTCGGGGCGGACTGCGGGACGCCCATCTCGACCACGACCGTGTCCGGGCGGGCCGCGACGAGGGTGGTCAGGGCGTCGGCCATCCACCCGTGCCGGTGGGCGTCGCGGACCACGGCGACGATGCGCCGCTCCCCCGCCGCCGCCAGCGCCCGGGCGCCCGCGCCGTCGCCGGAGAAGGTGCCGGACTCCGTGCCGGGGAAGCGGGCCGTCAGCTCGGCGGTCACGCCCCACGGCGTCTCGTCGCCGACCGCGATGTTCGGCAGCGGCGAGAAGGTGGCGACGTAGGGGGCCTCGGAGACGGGGGCCGCGTAGGTCTCGCCGCGGGTGACCGCCAGGGCGCGGCGCGCTGCGACCAGGCCGATCCCGGTGTCGGGCGTGCCCCCCGGCACGCCCGCCGCGAGACCGGCCCCCGCTCCCCGACCCGCCGACGCCGCGGCCCAGCCGGCCAGGGCCCGTACCCGGTCGGCGGCTTCGGCGAGCCGCTCCTCGGGCAGTTCGCCGGAGCGCACCGCCGCGACGAAGGCGTCCCGCAGCCGCAGCACGGTGCCCTCGTCCGAGGGGCCGCCGCCGGTGCAGATGGCGTCGGCGCCCGCGGCGATGGCGAGGACGCAGCCGCGCTCGAAGCCGTAGGTGCCGGCGATCGCCTGCATGTCCATGCCGTCGGTGACGATGAGTCCCTCGTAGCCGAACTCCTCGCGGAGCAGGCCGGTGAGGATGCGGCGGGAGAGGGTGCCGGGGTTGTCCGGGTCCAGGGCCGGGGCCAGCACATGGGCGCTCATCACGGCCCGGGTGCCCGCGGCGATGGCCGCGCGGAACGGCGCGAGGTCACGGGAGTTCAGCACGTCCCGGTCCACGTCGATGACCGGCACCGAGTGGTGCGAGTCGATCGCGGTGTCGCCGTGGCCGGGGAAGTGCTTGGCGGAGGTGGCGACGCCGGCGGACTGCATGCCCTCGACGTAGGCGGCGGTGTGCCGGGCCACGAGCTCGGGGTCGGAGCCGAAGGACCGTACGCCGATGACCGGGTTGTCGGGGTTGGCGTTGACGTCGGCGGACGGCGCCCAGTTGAAGTTGATGCCGCAGGCGGCCAGGCGGCGGCCGAGGTCGGCGGCGACCTCACGGGTCAGCGTGGTGTCGTCGACGGCGCCGAGCGCGTGGTTGCCCGGGTAGGAGGAGCCGGTGCGTACCTCAAGGCGGGTGACGTCGCCGCTCTCCTCGTCGATGGCGATCAGCAGGTCGTCGCGCTCGGCGCGCAGCTGCGCGGTGAGGGCGGCGACCTGTCCGGCGCTGTGGACGTTGCGGCCGAACAGGCTGACGGAGGCGAGGCCTTCGTCGATACGGTGGCGCACCCAGTCCGGTACGGCGGCGGTGCCGTCGAAGCCGGGCTGCAGGACGGCCAGGGCGTTGCGGGTGAGGGTGTCACCGGCGTGCGTGAGTGTCGTCATGGCGGAGTTATCCCTTCACTGCGCCGTCGGTCAGGCCGGCCACGGCCCTGCGCTGCAGGAAGACGAAGAGGACGAGGATCGGGACGGCGAAGAGCGAGGCGGCGGCCATGGTGGCGCCCCAGTCGTCGCCGAAGGCGGTCTGGAAGCTGGAGAGCCAGACCGGCAGGGTCTTGGACTCGGCTTCCTTGTTGAGCACGAGGACCAGCGGGAACTCGTTCCAGGCGGTGATGAAGCCGAAGAGCGAGGTCGACATCAGGCCCGGCGCGAGCAGCGGCAGGATCACCCGGCGGAAGGCCTGCATACGGGTGCAGCCGTCGACCATGGCGGACTCCTCCAGCTCCTTGGGCACGGCGGCGACGAAGCCGCGGAGCGTGAGGAGGGTGAAGGGCAGGATCATCACCATGTAGAAGAGGGTCAGCGGGATCAGGCTGTTCAGCATGTCCGCGTCGCGCACGATGATGTAGATCGCGATGACCATGACTTCCCACGGCGCCATCTGCGCCAGCATGAAGCCGATGATGAAGCCGCGCCGCCCCTTGAAGCGCATTCGGGCGAGAGCGAACGCCGCGGTCACGCCGATGATGAGGGAGAAGAGGACCGCGAGGATCGTCACGGTGAGCGAGTTGCCGACCATGGTCCAGAAGTGGTCGGCGTCGATCGCCTTCTTGAAGTGCTCCAGCGTGGCGTCGGTCGGGAACCAGACCGGGTCCTCGGCGATGATGTCGCCGGTCGGCTTGAAGGCCGTGGCGAACATCCAGTACACGGGGAAGACACAGAAGACGAAGATGACGACGGCGGCCAGGTTGGGCCAGAGCCGGCCCGTCAGCGAGCGCTTCACAGCTCGTCCTCCTCTTGCTTGAGCACGATCCGCAGGTAGAACGAGGTGATGGCCAGCAGGATGACGATGGTGAGCAGGGCGATCGCGGCACCCATGCCGAAGTGCTGGTTGCCCATGCCCTCGATGTAGGCGTAGACGGGCAGGATCTCGGTGAGCCGGTCGGGGCCGCCCTCGTTGATCGTGAAGACCTGGACGAACGCCTTGAAGACCCAGATGATCTCCAGGAACGTCGTGGCGTAGAGGAAGGGCCGCAGATACGGCAGCGTGACCTGGGTGAACTGCTTCCAGGCACCCGCGCCGTCCAGCGCGGCGGCCTCGTACAGCTCCTTGGGGATGGTGGTCGTGGCGGCGTAGAGGTTGATCGCCACGAAGGGGATGGACATCCAGACGATGAGCAGCAGGACGACGAAGAAGGTCGAGTACTGGGTGGCCAGCCAGTCGTGGTCGGCCATCGAGTCGAAGCCGACCTTGGCGAGCAACCAGTTGACGACGCCGAAGCGCTGGGCGAACAGCCACTGGTAGACCGTGCTGGCCGCGACGACGGGCATCGCCCAGGCCAGGACGAGGCCGAGCAGCAGGAACGTCCGCATCTTCCGGCCGAGGCGGGCGAGCAGCAGTCCGACCAGCGTGCCGAGCACCATGATCAGCACGACGTTGACGGCGGTGAAGGCGACCGAGCGGCCGGAGACCCGCCAGAAGTCCTCGCCGGTGAGGACGTCCTTGTAGTTGTCGAATCCGTTCCACTCGGTCAAGTGCAGGATGAACTGCCGCATGTTGAGGTTCTGGAACGACAGCATCCCGTTGTTGACCAGCGGCCAGCCGAGCAGCAGCAGGGTGACGATGATCGCGGGGGCAAGGAGCAGATAGGGCGTCAGGCCGGCCAGGCGGCCCGAGGTTCTGCGCGGACCCGTCGGCCGTGGCCCGCCGTCGATTGTCTCCACCTCCGTCGGGCCGGAGGGCGGCCGTTCGGTCTTCTGCACGGTCATGCTCGCCATCTCTTTCGTGGGCAATGCGAAGCGCTGAGGTCGGCGCGAGGAGCGCTGGGGGCGGCGCGGAGAACGCAGCGTGCGCGGAGTGCGCAAAGAACGCGGAGTGCGCGAGGAAAGCGCAGTGCGCGAAGAGCGCATGGATGCGCCGGGGGCAGCGGGGTCGTGTCACCCGCCGCCCCCGGCAGGGGACGCGTTCTTACTGCTTCTGCGCCAGGCGCTTGTTGAGCTCGCCCTCGACCTGCTTGGCGGCGGCGGCAGGCGACTTACCGTTGAGCACCGCGGTCATGTAGTTCTTGATCGGGTTCGGCGGGTTCTCCACCGCGCCCCACTCCGGGATCAGCGGGGTGGTGCCGCCGCCGGCGGTGGCGGGAGCGGCGGCCTCGGCGGCCGGGTTGCCCTTGAGGTTGGACTCCAGCGCCTTCTTGTTCGGGATCGTGCCGCCTTCCTTGGCGAACTGACCCTCGAACTTGTCGGACAGCGCGATCTTGAGGAACTCCTTGGCGAGCTCCTGCTTCTTGCTGGTCGCGGCGACGGCGAGGTTGGAGCCGCCGAGGAAGACGCCCTCGGGCTTGTCGGCGGTGGCGCCGGGGATCGTGAAGAAGCCGATGTCCTTCTCGATCTTCTTGTTGGCCTTGATCGCGGTCGCGGCCTCCCAGCTCATGCCGATGAAGGCGCCGGTCTTGCCCTTGGCGAAGACCTCGGCCTGCTGCGGGGTGGCCTCGTCCTTGTTCTTGGGGGCCTTGGAGAGGTCCGCGAACTGCTTGTACGTCTTCATGGCCTTGGCGACCTTGGGGTCGCTCAGGTTGGAGACGTACTTGTCGCCGTCCTTCTTGACGAGCTCGGCGCCCTCACCGATGGTCAGGCCGACGAAGTGGTACCAGTTCTGGCCGGGCAGGTAGATCGGCTCGGCGTCGGTCTTGGAGCCGATCTGCTTGAGGTCCTTGAGGAACTCGGCGCGGGTCTTGGGAAGCTCCTTGATGCCGGCGTCGGCCCAGACCTTCTTGTTGTAGACCACGACGCGGTTGAGGACGAACCACGGGGCGGCGTACTGCTTGCCGTCGATGACCGAGGCCTTGTTCATCGAGTCGGTCCAGTCGGCGCCGATGGACTCCTTGAGGTCACCGAGCTCGGCGAGGCCACCGGTCTTGGCGTACGCGGCGGTCTGGGTGTTGCCGATCTCGAAGACGTCCGGCGGGTTCTCCTCGGAGAGGGCGGTGGTCAGCTTCTGCTGGATGCCGTTCCACTGCTGGACCTCGAACTTCAGCTTCGCGCCGGTCTTCTTCTCGAAGGCCGCCGTGACGTCCTTCTGCCACTGGTCCGGCGTGGAGCCGTCCATCGCCCAGAGAGTCAGGGTCTCGCCCTTGAAGCTGTCGGCTCCCCCGGCCTTCTTGTCGTCGTCGTCACCGCCGCACGCCGCGACCGAGACCAACATGCCCGCGACACCGATGGCCGCTATGAGCTTGCGCTTCACGTCACCCTCCTCAAGGGATGCCAGTCAACCCCCCACCCGCAGCGACCGAATGGACCGAGATCTGCCCGTGGGACTGGAACCTGGTCTTTAATGGTGTAGACCAGTACGGGGAGCTTGGCCTAGACCTTTAGGGGTGTCAAGGGTGTATAAGAAGGGCAGTCGCGTCCGTTATCGGACCGACACCTGAGCAGGCGGAGTCGTCCCACAAGCTCTCGACTTCGCTCGACCAGGGGGCGCCCCCATGGCCCGGTACGTGCCACGATGTGAGCCGCGACAGACGGAGGAGCCGGTGACGGCAGCAGCACAGGAGCCGGGAAGGCAGATCATGGGCAGCGAGGCGGGCAGTTCCCAGGCCGGGGTCGACGTGCCCGCGGAGGCTCCCACCGTCGGCCGCACCGCGCGCGTACCCAAGTACTACCGCCTGAAGCGGCACTTGCTGGACATGACGGAGACGCTGCCGCCCGGCACCCCCGTCCCCCCGGAGCGCACCCTCGCCGCCGAGTTCGACACCTCCCGCACGACGGTGCGCCAGGCGCTGCAGGAGCTGGTCGTCGAGGGGCGTCTGGAGCGGATCCAGGGCAAGGGCACGTTCGTCGCCAAGCCCAAGGTGTCGCAGGCGCTCCAACTCACCTCGTACACCGAGGACATGCGGGCCCAGGGCCTGGAGCCGACCTCGCAGCTCCTGGACATCGGCTACATCACCGCGGACGACACCCTCGCCGGGCTGCTCGACATCAGCGCGGGCGGCCGCGTCCTGCGCATCGAGCGGCTGCGGCTCGCCAACGGTGAGGCGATGGCCATCGAGACCACCCACCTCTCGGCCAAGCGCTTCCCCGCCCTGCGCCGCTCCCTGGTCAAGTACACCTCGCTCTACACCGCGCTCGCCGAAGTGTACGACGTGCACCTCGCGGAGGCCGAGGAGACCATCGAGACCTCGCTGGCCACCCCGCGCGAGGCCGGGCTGCTCGGCACCGACGTGGGCCTGCCGATGCTGCTGCTCTCCCGCCACTCGCTGGACGGGAACGGCCGGCCGGTGGAGTGGGTGCGCTCCGTCTACCGCGGCGACCGGTACAAGTTCGTCGCCCGCCTCAAGCGCCCCACGGACTGAGGTTCGCGCACCGCGCCCCCAGGGGGTCTGGCGCGCAACACCCCGCTGCTCTACGTTCCTCCCGTCATCGCACGATGAACGTCATCGCAAGATGAACGGGAGGACGACCCGGTGCGCACCGCGAATCCCCGATCCATCGTCATCTGGTCCCTCGTCGCGCTGATCGGCGCGGCGGGCTGGACTGTCCTGGCCCTCGCCCGCGACGAGGAGGTGTCGGCCGCCTGGATGGTCGCGGCGGCCGTCGGCTCGTACGCGGTCGCGTACCGCTTCTACTCGAAGTTCATCGCCTACAAGGTGCTCAAGGTCGACAAACGGCGGGCCACGCCCGCCGAGCGGCTCGACAACGGCATCGACTTCCACCCGACCGACCGCCGGGTGCTGCTCGGGCACCACTTCGCGGCGATCGCGGGGGCCGGCCCGCTCGTCGGTCCTGTGCTCGCCGCCCAGATGGGATACCTGCCCGGCACCATCTGGATCATCGCCGGCGTGATCTTCGCGGGCGCCGTGCAGGACATGGTCGTGCTGTTCTTCTCGACGCGGCGCGACGCCAAGTCGCTCGGGCAGATGGCGCGCGAGGAGATCGGGCCGTTCGGCGGCGCCGCCGCGCTCCTCGCCACCTTCGCCATCATGATCATCCTGCTCGGGGTGCTCGCGCTGGTCGTCGTCAACGCGCTCGCCGAGTCGCCGTGGGGCACCTTTTCCATCGCGATGACGATCCCGATCGCCCTGCTGATGGGCTTCTACCTGCGCGTCCTGCGGCCCGGCCGGGTCAGCGAGGTCTCCCTGATCGGCGTCGCGCTGCTGCTGCTCGCGCTCGTCGGCGGGCGCTGGGTCGCCGAGTCCTCCCTCGCGGACACCTTCACGCTGGCGCCCTCGACGCTGGTCATCTGGCTGGTGGCGTACGGCTTCATCGCCTCGATCCTGCCGGTGTGGATGCTGCTCGCGCCGCGCGACTACCTCTCCACCTATCTGAAGATCGGCACCATCGTGCTGCTGGCCGTGGGCGTCGTGGTCACGCTGCCCACGCTGGAGATGGACCCGGTGACCGACTTCGCCTCGCGCGGCGACGGGCCGGTCTTCGCGGGCTCGCTCTTCCCCTTCGTCTTCATCACCATCGCCTGCGGGGCGCTGTCCGGCTTCCACGCCCTGATCTCCTCCGGCACCACGCCGAAGATGATCCAGAAGGAGACGCAGGTCCGGATGGTCGGGTACGGCTCCATGCTGATGGAGTCGGCCGTCGCCGTCATGGCGCTCGTCGCCGCCTCGATCATCGACCCCGGCCTGTACTTCGCGATGAACGCGCCGGCCGGCGTGGTCGGCGACACCGTCCAGGAGGCTTCGAAGGCCGTCGCGGGGTTCGGCTACACCATCTCGCCGGCCGATCTGGCGCAGGCCGCCCGGCACGTCGAGGAGTCCTCGCTCCTGTCGCGGACCGGCGGCGCGCCCACGCTCGCGGTCGGTGTCTCGGAGATCTTCTCCAAGGTCACCGGCGGCTCGCTGCGGGCCTTCTGGTACCACTTCGCGATCATGTTCGAGGCGCTGTTCATCCTGACCGCGCTCGACGCCGGCACCCGCGTGGGCCGCTTCATGCTCCAGGACATGCTCGGCAACGTCCACAAGTCCTTCAGGAACATGAGCTGGAAGCCGGGCCTGCTGCTGACCAGCGCCGCCGTCACCGGCCTGTGGGGCTACTTCCTGTGGGTGGGCGTGCACGAGCCGCTCGGCGGGATCAACCAGCTCTTCCCGATCTTCGGCATCGCCAACCAGCTGCTCGCCGCCGTCGCCCTCGCCGTCTGCACCACGCTGCTGGTCAAGTCCGGCCGCCTCAAGTGGGCCTGGATCACCGCGATCCCGCTCGCCTGGGACGCGACGGTGACGCTCACCGCGAGCTGGCAGAAGGTGTTCTCCAGCGATCCGCGCGTCGGCTTCTTCCAGCAGCGCGCCAACTACCGGGACGCCATCGACGAGGGGAAGATCCTGCCGCCCGCCAAGACCATGGACGACATGCACACCGTCGTCACCAACTCCACGGTGGACGGCATCCTTTCGGCGGTGCTCGCGCTGCTCGTCGTCGTCGTGATCGTGGACGCCGCACGCGTCTGCGTCCGGCACGTCCGCGCCCCCGAGGCCTCCCGCCTCCAGGAAGCCCCGTACGTGGAATCGCGGTTGACCGCCCCGGCCGGACTCTTCGCGACCCGCGAGGAGAAGGAGGAGCAGCGGCGCGAGCGGGAGCGGGAGGGGGTGACGCCGTGATCTGGCTGCTGCGCGGGGTGCGCTGGATGCGGTGGTACGTCAGGGAGTTGACCGACGAGAGCGCGTACGAACGGTACGTGGCGCATATCCGCAGGGACCATCCGCACGCAACCGTCCCCAGCCGCCGCGCATTCGAGCGGATGCGGACGGACCGGCAGGAGTCGGACCCCCGGCAGGGATTCCGCTGCTGCTGAGCAGGGACATTGCGCGGCGGTGATCCGTCCGTTATCCGGACGGGGGTTCCATACCGCGAGACTGTGGCTTAGATTTCCCGCACGTTAAGCATGGGATAAGTGAGGGAACGGAGCCGCGACATGTCAGATGCGCCGGAAGTGAACAGACCGGTCGTCACGCCGGTCCGCGTGGTCATCGCCGTCTGCCTTGTCGCGCCCTTCGTGGCGATGCTGTGGGTGAGCTCCTACGCCAAGATCGACCCGACCCTGATCGGCATCCCGTTCTTCTACTGGTACCAGATGCTGTGGGTGCTCATCTCCACGGTGCTGACGATGACCGCGTACAAGCTGTGGCAGCGTGACCAGCGCTCCCGCAAGGCCGCGCAGGCCCAGGGGGGTGCCGGAAAGTGACCACACTCGCATCGGGCGGCGTGAACGGCGTCGCCCTCGGGGTCTTCATCTTCTTCTTCGTCGCGGTCACCGCGATGGGCTTCCTGGCCGCGCGCTGGCGCAAGGCCGAGACGGAGTCCCTGGACGAATGGGGCCTGGGCGGACGGTCGTTCGGCACCTGGGTCACCTGGTTCCTGCTCGGCGGCGACCTGTACACCGCGTACACCTTCGTGGCCGTCCCCGCAGCGATCTACGCGGCGGGCGCGGCCGGCTTCTTCGCCGTCCCGTACACGATCCTCGTCTACCCGCTGATCTTCACGTTCCTGCCGCGCCTGTGGTCGGTCTCGCACAAGCACGGCTATGTGACCACCTCGGACTTCGTGCGCGGGCGCTTCGGCTCCAAGGGCCTCTCGCTGGCGGTCGCGGTCACCGGCATCCTCGCCACGATGCCGTACATCGCCCTCCAACTCGTCGGCATCCAGGCCGTTCTCGACGTCATGGGCATCGGCGGCGGCCCCGACACCAACTGGTTCGTCAAGGACCTGCCGCTGCTGATCGCGTTCGCGGTGCTCGCGGCGTACACGTACTCCTCGGGGCTGCGCGCGCCCGCGCTGATCGCGTTCGTGAAGGACGGGCTGATCTACCTCGTCATCGCCGTCGCGATCATCTACATCCCGATCAAGCTCGGCGGCTTCGACGACATCTTCGCCAAGGCCGGCGACGCCTTCGGGGTGGTCAACGAGGGCACGGGCAAACCGCGCGGCGCCCTCGCGCCGCCCGAGGCCGGCCAGTGGACGTACGCGACGCTGGCGCTCGGCTCGGCGCTCGCGCTCTTCATGTACCCGCACTCGATCACGGCGACGCTCTCCTCCAAGAACCGCAACGTCATCCGCCGCAACACCACGATCCTGCCGCTCTATTCGCTGATGCTGGGCCTGCTCGCGCTGCTCGGCTTCATGGCGATCGCGGCCGGGGTCAAGGTCGACAACGGCCAGCTGGCCATCCCGCAGCTCTTCGAGGACATGTTCCCCGACTGGTTCACCGGCGTGGCCTTCGCCGCGATCGGCATCGGCGCGCTCGTCCCGGCCGCCATCATGTCCATCGCGGCCGCGAACCTCTTCACCCGCAACATCTACAAGGACTTCATCAAGCCCGACGCGACGCCCGAGCAGGAGACCAAGATCTCCAAGCTGGTCTCGCTCCTGGTGAAGGTGGGCGCCCTCATCTTCGTCCTCGGCATGGACAAGACCGTGGCGATCAACTTCCAGCTGCTCGGCGGCATATGGATCCTGCAGACGATGCCCGCGCTGGTCGGCGGCCTGTTCACCCGGTGGTTCCACCGCTGGGCGCTGCTCGCCGGCTGGGCGGTCGGCATGGTCTACGGCACGCTGGCCGCGTACGGCGTCGCCTCGCCCACGCAGAAGCACTTCGGCGGCTCCTCCGACACCATCCCGGGCATCGGTGAGATCGGCTACATCGGCCTGACCGCCTTCGTCCTGAACGTGGTGGTCACCGTGGTCCTCACCTTCGTCCTGAAGGCGCTGAAGGCCCCCGAGGGCGTCGACGAGACATCCCCGGCGGACTACACGGCGGACGCGGGCGATCCCGGCGTCGTGGAGGAACTGCCGCCGGCGACCGCGGGCGCCGCGCACTGATCCCGCTCCCGCACTGCTGAGGCACCGACCGCGAAGGGCCGCCGGAAAACCGGCGGCCCTTCGTCGTGCGCTGTTGCACACTGCGCCCCATGGACATCACGATCAGAGCGGCACATCCCGAGGAGTACGCGGCACTGGGCGACCTCACCGCGCAGGCCTACCTCGACGACGGACATCTGGACCACGGCCCCGAGGACCGCTACCTGCCCGTGCTGCGGGACGTGGCGGGGCGCGCGGCGCACGCCGAGATCCTGGTGGCCGCGGCCGACGGCGCGGCGGACGGCGCACTGCTCGGCGGGGTCACCTTCGTGCCGTCCGGCGGGGCCCTGGCCGACATCGCGCGGGGCGACGAGACGGAGATCCGCATGCTGGCGGTCTCGCCCGCGGCGCGCGGGCGCGGGGTCGGCGAACTGCTCGTGCGCGCGTGCGTCGAGCGGTCCAGGCAGGCGGGCCGCACCCGGCTGGTGCTGTCCTCCTCGCCCTCCATGCGGACCGCACACCGGCTCTACGAACGCCTCGGCTTCGTCCGCACCCCGGAGCGCGACTGGTACCCGATCCCCGGTCTCCCGCTGCTCACCTACGCGTTGACACTCTAGGCCGTACCGTTCGCGATCCGACACAAGATGTGGGCCTGCTTCAGTGAGGCGGCACAAGATGTATGCTCGTGCTCGCTGTCGCCGCAGGGGAATCCGGTGCAAGTCCGGAACTGTCCCGCAACGGTGGACGTGTACGTCTTTGTCGTACGCGCAGTCCGAAGACCTGCCGGCAGTGCACCCGAGCCGTCCGGCCCGGGTGCCGACCGTCCGGGCCTCGTGGAATGGGCCGGTGGACGCGGTACGCCGCCCTGTCCGGGTGCGCCCGTGTGTGCCGTCCTCTCCCCCCAGGCCCAGAGCCGAGCGAGGGAGAGCTCCACGTGACCATCGCGCCTGCCGAACCTGCGTCAGCGCCGTCACCGACGACCGCCGAGGTGACCGACGCGCCGGGGACCGCGCTGCTGCGCACCCTGACCGACCTCACCGCCGACCTCCCCGACGCCGACCCCGGCCGAGTCGCGGCCGCCGCGCTGCGCGGCCGTTCGGCCAGGGCCGACGAGGCGGAGCTGCGCACGCTCGCGACCGAGGCCGCCGCGGGGCTCATCTCCGAGGACCCGGCGTACTCCAAGCTCGCCGCCCGGCTGCTCTCCCTCTCCATCGCCGCCGAGGCCGCCACGCAGGGCGTGCGCACCTTCACCGAGTCGATCGTGGTCGGCCACCGCGAGGGCCTGATCGCGGACCGCACCGCCGACTTCGTCACCGCGCACGCCGCCCGGCTCGACGCGCTCGTGGAGTCCGCGCTGGCCGACGGCGCCGACTTCCGCTTCGGCTACTTCGGCCTGCGCACGCTGCACAGCCGCTATCTGCTGCGCCACCCGATCACCCGGCAGGTCATCGAGACGCCGCAGCACTTCATGCTGCGCGTCGCGAGCGGGCTGGCCGAGGACGACAGCGTCCGCGCCCTCGACGAGGTCGCCGCGCTGTACCGCCTGATGAGCCGCCTCGACTACCTGCCGTCCTCGCCGACGCTCTTCAACTCCGGCACCCGCCACCCGCAGATGTCGTCCTGCTACCTCCTCGACTCCCCCCAGGACGAGCTGGACTCCATCTACGACCGCTACCACCAGGTCGCGCGGCTCTCCAAGCACGCCGGCGGCATCGGCCTCTCGTACTCGCGCATCCGCTCCCGCGGTTCGCTGATCCGCGGCACCAACGGCCACTCCAACGGCATCGTGCCGTTCCTGAAGACGCTGGACGCCTCGGTCGCCGCGGTCAACCAGGGCGGGCGGCGCAAGGGCGCGGCCGCGGTCTACCTGGAGACCTGGCACTCCGACATCGAGGAGTTCCTGGAGCTGCGCGACAACACCGGTGAGGACGCGCGCCGCACGCACAACCTCAACCTCGCGCACTGGATCCCGGACGAGTTCATGCGCCGGGTCGCCGCCGACCGGCCGTGGTCGCTGTTCTCGCCGTCCGACGTGCCCGACCTCGTCGACCTGTGGGGCGGGGAGTTCGACGCCGCCTACCGCGCGGCGGAGGCGGCGGGCCTGGCCAAGAAGACCATCCCGGCCCGTGAGCTGTACGGCCGCATGATGCGCACCCTCGCGCAGACCGGCAACGGCTGGATGACGTTCAAGGACGCCGCCAACCGCACCGCCAACCAGACCGCCGAGCCCGGCCACACCGTGCACTCCTCGAACCTGTGCACGGAGATCCTGGAGGTCACCGACGACGGCGAGACGGCCGTCTGCAACCTCGGCTCGGTCAACCTCGGCGCGTTCGTGGAGAACGGCGACATCGCCTGGGAGCGGCTCGACGAGACCGTCCGCACCGCCGTCACGTTCCTCGACCGGGTCGTCGACATCAACTTCTACCCGACCGAGCAGGCCGGGCGCTCCAACGCGCGGTGGCGCCCGGTGGGCCTCGGCGCGATGGGCCTGCAGGACGTCTTCTTCCAGCTGCGGCTGCCCTTCGACTCCCCCGAGGCGCGCGCCCTGTCGACCCGCATCGCCGAGCGCATCATGCTCGCCGCGTACGAGGCCTCCGCCGACCTCGCCGAACGCAACGGCCCGCTGCCCGCCTGGGAGAAGACCCGCACCGCACGCGGTGTGCTGCACCCCGACCACTACGACGTCGAGCTGACCTGGCCGGAGCGGTGGGCGGCGCTGCGGGAACGTATCGCCGCGACCGGCATGCGCAACTCGCTGCTGCTCGCCATCGCGCCGACCGCCACCATCGCCTCCATCGCCGGGGTGTACGAGTGCATCGAGCCGCAGGTCTCCAACCTCTTCAAGCGCGAGACGCTCTCGGGTGAGTTCCTCCAGGTCAATGCCTATCTGGTGGAGGAGTTGAAGCGGCTGGGCGTCTGGGACGCGCAGACCCGCGAGGCGCTGCGCGAGGCCAGCGGCTCGGTGCAGGGCTTCAGCTGGATCCCGGAGGACGTCCGCGCGCTGTACCGCACCGCGTGGGAGCTGCCGCAGCGCGGGCTCATCGACATGGCCGCCGCGCGCACCCCGTTCCTGGACCAGGCGCAGTCGCTCAACCTGTTCCTGGAGACGCCGACCATCGGCAAGCTCTCCTCGATGTACGCGTACGCCTGGCAGCAGGGCCTGAAGACCACGTACTACCTGCGCTCGCGCCCCGCCACCCGCATCGCGCGCGCGGCCGGCGGTTCGAACGCCGCGGCCACCGCCCCCGTCCCCGCGCAGGCGACCCCCGAAGACGCCATCGCCTGCTCCCTGGAAAACCCCGAGTCCTGCGAGGCCTGCCAGTAATGTCCCAGTCGGAACTGCACACCACCACCGCGGGTGAGAAGAACCTGCTCGACCCCGGCTTCGAGCTCACCCTGCGTCCGATGCGCTACCCGGACTTCTACGAGCGCTACCGCGACGCGATCAAGAACACCTGGACCGTCGAGGAGGTCGACCTCCACTCCGACGTGGCCGACCTGGCCAAGATGACGCCCGAGGAGCAGCACCTGATCGGCCGTCTCGTCGCGTTCTTCGCGACCGGCGACTCGATCGTGTCCAACAACCTCGTGCTGACGCTGTACAAGCACATCAACTCCCCCGAGGCGCGGCTCTACCTGAGCCGTCAGCTCTTCGAGGAGGCCGTGCACGTCCAGTTCTATCTGACGCTGCTCGACACCTACCTGCCCGACCCGGAGGACCGCAACGCCGCCTTCGCGGCCGTGGAGAACATCCCCTCCATCCGGGAGAAGGCGGAGTTCTGCTTCCGCTGGATGGACTCGGTGGAGAAGCTGGACCGGCTTCAGTCGCAGTCCGACCGGCGCCGCTTCCTGCTGAACCTGATCTGCTTCGCGGCGTGCATCGAGGGGCTCTTCTTCTACGGCGCCTTCGCCTACGTGTACTGGTTCCGCAGCCGCGGCCTGCTGCACGGCCTGGCCACCGGCACCAACTGGGTGTTCCGCGACGAGACGATGCACATGAGCTTCGCCTTCGACGTGGTCGACACGGTCCGCAAGGAGGAGCCGGAGCTCTTCGACGACGCGCTGCGGCAGCAGGTCACGGACATGCTCAAGGAGGCCGTCGAGGCCGAGCTGCAGTTCGCCCGCGACCTGTGCGGCGACGGTCTGCCCGGCATGAACACCGACTCGATGCGCGAGTACCTGGAGTGCGTGGCCGACCAGCGGCTGCAGCGCCTGGGCTTCGCGCCGATCTACGGCTCGCAGAACCCCTTCTCCTTCATGGAGCTGCAGGGCGTCCAGGAGCTGACCAACTTCTTCGAGCGGCGGCCCTCCGCCTACCAGGTCGCGGTCGAGGGGTCGGTCTCCTTCGACGACGAGTTCTAGGTCTGGCGCTCGGCGCCTCGGTGTGCCCGTCCCGCCGGAGCCGGCGGGGCGGGCACACGGCCGTGTTCAGCGCGGGGTGGCCCGCAGGACGAGCCGTTTGGGGTGCAGGGTGATGCCGACGCGGGTGCCGGTGTCGGTCTCCCCGACCGGTTCGAGGCGCCACTTCGGGGCCACCGTCCCGAGGATCAGGGCGAGTTCGGCCAGGCTGAAGTGGTCGCCGGGGCACTTCCGGTTGCCGACGCTGAACGGCATCATCGCGAACTCCGGTACGGCGTCGGCACGTTCCGGATCCCAGCGGTCCGGGTCGAACTCCAGGTGCCGCTCGAAGGAACGCGGGTCGCGCTGCATCGCGTAGACGCTGTAGACGATGTCCGCGTCCGCCGGAATCGAATAGCCGCCCAGTTCGGTTTCGGCCACCGACCGGCGCGTGAATATCCAGGCGGCCGGCCGTATGCGCATCGCCTCGGTGACGACATTGCGGGTGTGCGGCAGGTCCGCCAGATCGGCGAATGTGATCGCGCGATCGGGGGCCACGGAATTTACCTCTTCAACCAACCGCCTTTCCTGCTCCGGGTGTTCGGTGAGCAGATGGAAGGTCCATGCCAGCGTCGACGCCACATTCTCCGCACCCGCCACGACGAGCGATACCACGTTGTCGTGGATCTCCCGGTCGGCTATGAGCGCCCCGGATTCGTCCCTGGCCCGCAGCAATTCCGCGAGCAGGTCGTCCGGGGCACCGGGTCCGGCCGCGCGGCGTTCCGCGATGATCTCGTCCACCAGCGCGTGCAGATCGGCGAGCGCCCGCTCGAAGCGGCGGTTGGCGGGGGTGGGGACGCGGTAGAGGGGCCCCACCGACAGCACCATGCGACGGTAGAGCCCCTCGAACACCGTGTGCAGCGAGTCCGCGATGCGGTCCGCCTTCTCCCCTATGGAGTCGACCTCCAGAAGCGAGCGCGAGACGATCCGCACGGCGGTGCGGAACATCTCCGCGCTCACGTCGACGGTGGCGCCCGGCTGCCAGCGGGCGGCCGTGGCGCGCGCCTCCTCCTCCATCACCTTGGCGTAGTCGGCGATCCGCTCGGGCCGGAACGAGGGCTGCATCATGCGCCGCTGGCGCCGGTGCAGCTTGCCGTTGCTGGTCGCCACGCCCTTGCCGAGGAGTACCTCCAGGGTGTCCCAGAGCGGGCCCCCGACGATGTAGTCGGGGTTCTTCAGGAGGGCGCCCACGAGCTCCGGGTCGCAGACCGCGTACGCCGTCCTGGGCCCCAGCCTGATCCGGACGAGATCCCCGTGGTCGCGCAGCGCGGCGAGGAAGCCGAGGGGGTCGCGCACCAGCTTCCAGGCGTGGCCGAGCAGCGGCACGCCGCCCCGGACGAGGGGCGGTGTGCGCAACGGGTCCGGCCCGGAAGTGGCCGACGCAGGTATTGCGGACTCGATGCTCATTCCTCACCCACCAGTTCGTTTTCCGCCAACGCTTCTTCCGTCACATAGGGAGGTACGGACCGGTCGTCCCAGCTGTCCACCCGATAGCGACCCGATTCGTGATGGAACCAGTAGACGGACGAGAACCAGTTCCGCATGTTGAAGACGCATGATTTCACCGCGTCCGAGAGTTCCCTGCCGTGCTGACTTCCGTCCGCCAATGCGTCGGCGAACAGAAGAACATCCCGCTCCGCCTCGATGAATTCCGTGACACACCGGCTGACACGCCGGTGGACTTCCCGCACCGCCTCTTCGAGCGTCATTCCCTGGTGGTGAATGAGGCTGATTCCGAGATTGTGCAGCTCGTCGCCCGCGAGTTCTTTCGGGAGCGAGCACAGGTCGTTGTACCAGGCCGAGAAATCCTGGGTCGCGAGCGCCGCACGCCGGTACGCGGGGTGCTTGCGCACGGCGTTCGGCAGCTCGAACCGGGCGGTGGGTTCGAGGAGGTCGATCCACGACCAGTGCGCGAAGGTGAGGCGGCGCAGCTCCACGTACGCCTCGACGGTGGGCACGGTGCCGCTGCGCCGGTTCCTGAACTCCTGGTCGTACGCCTCGATCACCGGGTGGAAGTGCCGGGCGAACCGGGCGTTCCAGCTGGGGCCGAGGAAGGAGTACAGGCGACGGACGCAGTCCGCGAAGCCCGCGACCAACGGGTCCTTGTGCTGCAGGTACTGCCGGGGGTCGTTCAGGGTGCCGTGCAGACCCCGGCAGAGCCGCCGCCACTGTGCCGCCCTGCCGTGCACCGAGTCCCGGTCGTGCCGGTCGTCCCACGCGAAGAACCAGCTGCTGAGGTCGGCTATCGCGGTCAGCAACGCGTCCGGCGCGCCGATGTAGTAGCCGGCGACCAGGTCGGTGTAGCACAGGCTGTCCGCGTACCGTTCGACCTTGTCGGCGGGCATCAGCCGCATTTCGCGCAGCCAGGTCCGCGACTTCTCCTGAAGCTCTGGCCAATACGGATGCAGACGGCGAGGGAACGTCGCTTCGATCACCGGAACGGCCAGCGCCGGAGGGACGGTAACCACCGGTGTGCCTGGCCGTGTGTGTGGTTGTGTCTGAGAAGTGCTTCCGGAATATGCAGGCACGAACATTCCCCTTTCAGCCGCCTTCAGGACACGCGCCCCTTCCGTCGTACCGGGCGCGCGCCGTTGCGTATCCCCGCGCTTTCCATTCAGCACCACAACTGACCGTTCAGGGAACAGATTTGCGCCATTCACTACCCCCGGGTGCCGAGAACCTCCCCGTACGTGACTGAATATGGTTCCCGGACAGCCTGTTCTGCTCGCACAGGCGATCGGTTCACGCCAACGGCCCCTGGTCAGGGGGTAGTTCCCGACCAGGGGCCGCTCGTGTCACGCGGTTCCCACGCCTCTCAGGCGTCGCGTGCGTCAGTCATTGGCCACCACGGGGTAGCGCGGAGTGCCTTCTTCCATCTGCCGCAGCGCGTCCTTGCGCTCCCGCTTGGAGAGGCGGTCGATGTAGAGGTAGCCGTACAGGTGGTCCGTCTCGTGCTGCAGGCAGCGCGCGAAGTACCCGGTGCCGCGCACCTTGATGGGGTTGCCCTTCTCGTCCTGGCCCGTCACCTCGGCGTAGTCCGGGCGGGCCAGCGGGGCGTACGCGGTCGGGACGGAGAGGCAGCCCTCGCCCGAGTCGTCCAGGCGGCGCCTGTCGGCGGGCAGCTCCTGGAGCACCGGGTTGCAGACCACGCCGACGTGGCGCACGCCGTCGTCGTCCATGCAGTCGTAGACGAAGACCTTCAGGTCGACGCCGACCTGGTTGGCGGCCACGCCCACGCCCTGGGCGACGCGCTGGCTCGCGAACATGTCGTCGATCAGCCGGGCGAGCTCGTCGTCGAAGGCGGTGACGTCCTTGCACTCCTTGTGCAGCACCGGGTTGCCGACGACCGTGATGGGCCGGGACGTGCCGCGCTCGCGGTAGGCCGTCTCCCGCTCCTCGCAGTCCTCGGTGTCGATGACGAAGCCCTCGTCGTCGACGGGGAGCACCCCGTCCGAGTACTGCTGCTCAGTGTCCTGCGCCATGTCCGCCGTACGCCTTCCGTGAAACCCTCGTCAGTTGTGCCGGTACAGCCTACGGCGAACGGTCAGCAGACCTCTTCGAGATCCCGCCAGTCCCGGGAATCCGGGCTGTCCGCCACCCAGCCGTCCAGCAGCCCGCGCACCAGGGCGGCGGGCGCCGCGAGGCCGCACTCGCGCTCCGGCACCCAGAGGGCGCCCGGACTGCGGTGGCCGAGCGGACCCGGGTGGCCCGGCTCGCTGTGGTCGTGCGGGTCGAGGTGCTCGCCGTCGCCCTCGTCGCTCGGCATCCGCGACTCCGAGCACATCCGGCAGAGCAGCCGCACCGAGGACGACCAGTCCTCGGCGGCGAAGCCCGCGTCGGCCGCGAGCTGCTCCAGGGCGTCCCGGTCCTCCTCGGTGGCCGCCTCCAGCAGGACCACCCAGGTCGGCACGGGCGAGGGCGCCCACAGCTCGATCTCGTCGAAGACGGGGTAGGAGTGCCCGGCCGCCGTCGTCCGCTCGCCGTGCGGGACGCCGTCGTGCAGCACGACCTCGCCCCAGCGGCGCCCGGAGGAGGGCAGCGGGATGGAGAGGACCTCCATCCGGGCCGGGTCGAGCCGCCGGCCCCACACGACCTCCGCCTCGCCCTCCGGGGAGAGCCGCACGGCCGCGCTGCCCAGCTCCATGCCGGTCGGCTCGCCGGAGGCGGCCACCCCGCCGGGCACCCGCAGGCCGTACGCCTGCCAGGCGCGGCGGGCCAGCGGCCAGTCCTGGAGGGCGGTCGCCGCGATGCCGACGTTCCACCAGTCGGGGGCGCCCGCGGAACGGTCCAGGAGCGCCACGGCGCGCAGCCCGGCGGCCCGCGCCTGTTCCCAGTCGTGCCGGAACTTGTGCAGCAGCGCCAGGTTGAACCAGGACTCGGACAACCAGGGTTCGAGATCCGCCGCGCGCGTGAGCAGTGCCCCCGCGTCCTCGTACCGGCCGTCGCCGATCAGCGTGAACGCGCGGTCGGTCGCCTGCCGCCATGAGGCGGAGGGCCGGTGCCGTCCCTTGCCGAAGATCCTCACGATTCCCGCCTGATTCCCGCCTGCCACGTCTTGCGTCGGTCACTTGTCGATGGGGCGCCGCGCGGGTCAGAACCCCCGCGCACCCTCTTCTTCGCATCCAACCACGTACGGTCGGACGGCCGCTCATTACCCATGGGTTACCCAGCCGTGCACCAGGTAAGGCCCGTGCGCGGGACCTCCCTGTCCCGCCCGGACCTTACGGGCCCCCTCCCCTGTCCCTGGACAGCACCCTGGCCAAGGACTCCACGACCTCCGGCTGGTAGTCGTGGCCGGTGGCCAGGCGCAGCCGCTCCAGGGCCTGGAGCGGGCCGTCGAGCGCCCCTGAGGGTCCTTCTCCCCGCGCCATCTCGTCGTACGCGTTCGCGGTCCGCACAATACGTGCGGTGAGGGGCTGTTCGCGGTACGGATCGGCCTGGCGCTCCACCACGACGGCGACGGCGGCGTCCACCCCGGTCTGGCGGACGACGGCGCCGCCGAGCAGGGCGATCCGGCGCTGCTCCGCCTCGGGCAGCGCCGCGGTGGCGCCGGCCGGGACGGGGTCGACGAGGGAGAGCTGGCCGATGTCGTGCATCAGGGCCGCGTGCTCCAGGACGGCGAGGTCCGCCGCGCAGAGCCCGAGGTCCCGCCCCACGGCCCGGCTGAGCCCCGCCACCCGGTGGGCGTGGCCCTGCGGGGTGTAGCCGGCGATCTCGGTGGCCCGGGCCAGCGAGGCGATGGTCTGCCGGTAGGTGGCCCGCACCGCGGCGTACCGTCGGAAGGAGAGCTGGGTGAGCAGCAGCGGGAGGCTGAAGACGGGCAGCGCCCAGAGCCCCGCCACGGCCACCGCGAGCGCCATGACGGCGCCCGTCGCGCAGACGGCGGAGCTGATGCCGAGGGTGGCCCGCAGCTCCTCGCGCAGCAGCGGCCCGAACGGCCACCGGGTGCGGGCGTGCGCGGTGGCGGCGGCCAGGACGGCGTCGCAGAGCGCGGTGAGGACCAGCAGCGCGACGATGGCGAGCGCGTAGTACGGCCCGTGCCCGACCAGCTTCTCCAACTGCCCGGAGTTGTACAGGGGTTGGAAGCAGGCGGCGGCGAAGCCGACGGTCAGCACACGGCGGGCCAACTGGTCGGGGGTGGGGCCGCGGCCGAGCGCCACATGGGGCACCGCGCCCACCAGGGCCGCCGCGACGACCACCGCGACCACCTGCAGCACCCCGTGGTGCGTGGCCTGCCCGGAGTTCTCGCCGAGCAGCGCGTACGCCAGCGCCCCGGCGGCGCCGAGCGGCGCGGACTCCCGGCTGCGGCCGCCTCCCCACCGGGCCAGCTCGCCGAGGGTGATCAGCATCCCGAAGGCGAGGGCGACCCGGCCCTCGGTGACGCCGTGCCGGAGGGTGTGGGCGAGGGAGGCGAGGGCGAGCAGCGCGGCCAGACAGGTGAGAGCCGCGGGCAGCCGGGAGGCGGTCCTCACCGGGCCGCCGGACGGGAGACCGCCGGGGCGGGCGGGGCGGGTGTGACGGCTGTGTCGGCTCCGGCAGACACGTTTCCGCTCTGCTCGGGAACGTCCGCGGTGACCTCGGGGTGCCAGCCGTACCGGTCCAGGGCCCGGGCGAGGGCGGCGACCATCTCGGGGTCGAACTGCGCGCCGGCGCATCGCCGCAGCTCGGCCACGGCGGTCTCGACGGGCCGGGCCCGCCGGTAGGAGCGCGTGGAGGTCATCGCGTCGAAGGCGTCGGCCACCGCCACGAGCCGCGCGCACTGCGGGATCTGCGCGCCCGTGAGGCCGTACGGGTAGCCGCTGCCGTCGATGCGCTCGTGGTGGTGCAGGATCGCGGCCCGCGCCTCGCCGAGGAAGCCGATGCCGCGCACCATCTCGTGGCCGTACTCGGGATGCAGTTCGATGACGCGCCGCTCCTGCTCGGTCAGCGGGCCGTCCTTACGCAACAGCCGGGTGGGGACGCCGAGTTTGCCGACGTCGTGCAGGATTCCGGCGAACCGCAGGACCTCGACGCGCTCGTCGTCCAGGCCCAGCTCGCGCGCGATCAGCACGGAGGCGCGGCCGACGCGCTCGCTGTGGCCGCGGGTGTACTTGTCCTTGATGTCGACGGCCTGGACGAGGGCCCGGATGGTGGCCTGGTGGGCGGCGCGCTCGCGGTGGTACTGCGCGAAGGCCCAGCAGGAGACGCCCATCGGGAGCAGGACGAGCAGGGCGGCGGCCGGGCCGTACGGACTGGCCCAGAGCACGGCCATCATCAGGCCGGCGAGTCCGTGCACGGTGACGGGGGCCAGGGAGCGCGCGAAGAGGCCGCGCCAGGCGGTCCGCACCGGCACCCGCTCGGCGGTCACGAGGATGCCGCCGTCGAGGGCGGCGAGGACGGCGGAGAAGGCGAGGACGGCCGCCCCGGCGGGCCCGAGGACGTACGGGAAGTCGGGTGCGGCACCGGCCTCGGGGCCGCCCAGCGCCGCGTACACCCACGCGGAGACCCAGGCGGCCAGGGCGAGCCGGGCGGCGCGCCAGAGCCGGCGCAGGCCGCGGGGGTGCCGGTCGACGCGGGCGCAGAGCGCGCCGGGCAGCGCGACGAGGGCGGCGGCCGACGGGGGCAGCAGGAACACCGCGGCGAGCAGCACGGGGAAGAAGGTGCCGAGGCCGCGCGGCACGCGCCGGCCGACGGGCCGGCAGCGGCTGATCTGCTCGCAGCCGGCGAAGAGCACGGCGAGGAGGAGGACGGCGGGCCACGGCGGGCGCGTGCCGGGCGCGGGTACGGCGCAGGCGCCGCCGGCGAGGGCGACGCACAGGATGTGGACGCGGGCCCGCGCCGGCACCGACCGCATGGATCTCTCCTCCCCGTTCCAGGTCGGAGACTAGAACGGGGGCCTCCCGGGCAGCGCCCGGCTGCCGTTAATTAGCACGTTCGAGTGACGGGAAGCGACGGGAGGGGAGAGCGGTGCGCGGCGGACCGCCGGAGCGGGCTCCGGCGGTCGACCGGCGTGCGGAAGCCGGGTGTTCAGGCCTCGGACGCGGTGACGTCGTGCGTGACGTCCTGGTCGGGCACGGCCTGCCCGGAGCGGATGAGGTCGATGCGGCCCATCACCTTGGCCCGCAGGTCGACGGGTACGTCGTCGGAACCGCAGCAGCGCTTGACCAGCTTCTTGACCGCCTGCTCGAGGCCGTACTTCTCCAGGCACGGAGAGCACTCCTCGAAGTGCGTCTCGAACTTGGTGCAGTCGCTGTCCGGCATCTCGTGGTCGAGGAACTCGTAGAGATGGTCCAGGACTTCACTGCAGTCAGTCTCGTGCGGCTCTCCGCAGCTCATGAGCCCGAGCCTTTCGTTCCGTTCGACTCCCCGGCACCAGCCGGGACGAGCCCGCGCTCACGGGCGTAGTCCTCCAGCATGCCGCGCAACTGGCGGCGGCCCCGGTGCAGTCGGGACATCACCGTACCGATGGGTGTCCCCATAATGTCCGCGATCTCCTTGTACGCAAAGCCCTCGACGTCGGCCAGATAGACGGCGATGCGGAATTCCTCGGGGATCGCCTGGAGCGCCCGCTTCACGTCCGAGTCGGGCAGGTGGTCCAGCGCCTGCGACTCGGCGGAGCGCAGACCGGTGGACATGTGCGACTCGGCGCGCGCCAGCTGCCAGTCCTCGATCTCCTCGGCGGCGCTGCGCTGGGGCTCGCGCTGCTTCTTGCGGTACGAGTTGATGAACGTGTTGGTGAGGATGCGGTACAGCCACGCCTTGAGGTTGGTGCCCTCACGGAACTGGTGGAACGACGCGTACGCCTTCGCGTACGTCTCCTGCACCAGGTCCTCCGCGTCCGCCGGGTTGCGCGTCATGCGCAGCGCCGCCGAGTACATCTGGTCGAGGAACGTCAGCGCGTCCCGCTCGAAGCGGGCCGAACGCTCCGCGGCCGTCTCCGCACTCTCTCGGGGCTGCTCCGCCTGACCGTGCTCGGTCCCTGCGTCGGTCCCAGTGACCGGACCCACCTCCTCCAACGACATGGCGGGACCGAGAGCAGTCCCACTCGAATCGGAGGATAGACGACGACCCGCTCCCCGCGCCGCCCGAATAGATGCGGTTTTGGGTGCGCTCAGCACCGTCCACTCCAGGTCAGCGGCGCTGGAGCGGTTCGGGCAGATGGTCGAACCCATGCGGCGGACTCCCTCTCGTACGAACAGCTGTCGACGGCGTTTACCGTCTGTCCGCACAACAGAGGTCACGCGTCCAACATTCCCGTCCAGCGCGTCACGGCGTCCGTGATGCGCTTCACGGCCTCGTCCTGCCCGATCTCCGCCCGCTTGGGCACGGCGAACCCGTGATCGCCCCCGGGGATCTCCACCAGCTCGTACGCCCCTTCGGGGAATTCCGCGGGTTTCCCGAAGGGGTCGTTGCCGCCCTGGACGACGAGGGTGGGCACGCCGGCGCCGAGCAGTTCGTCGGCGCGGGACTTCTCCGGCCTGCCCGGCGGATGCAGCGGGAAGCTCAGGGCGAGCACGGCGGCGGCGCCCAGTTCGGCCGCCGTACGGCAGGCCACGCGCGCGCCCGCGCTGCGCCCTCCGGAGATCACCGGCAGGCCCTGCTTCGCCAGCGCGGGCCAGATCCCGCGCCAGCCGGTGTCGAGCGTCCTGGGCGCGGGCGCCAGCTTCTTGCCCGCCACCCGCCAGGGCTGCTCGACGAGGGCGACGCTCACGCCGTGCGCCGGCAGGGCGGCGGCGAGGGCCTGGAGGTCGCGGGCCTCGATGCCGCCGCCGGCGCCGTGGCTGACGGCGAGCACGAGGCGGGCGCTCCTGGCGGTGGCCGGGTGCCAGGTGATCCTGGCCACACCGGCGTCGGTCTCGACGGTCTCGCTGTTGGTCACGTCAGAAGAGTGTGCCCTCTTCGGGGCCGTCGAGCTCCTTGAGCAGCTCCGGGCCGTTGTTGCGGACGTTGCTGACGGCGGTGGAGACCGGGTAGGCGCGCATCAGTCCGTGCGGCGGCGGCTCCAGGAGGGTGCGCAGCTCCTCGACGTCGGTGCGGGCCGGGTCGAGCCAGGCGTCCCAGCGGTCCGGGGTCAGCATCAGCGGCATGCGCGGGTGGATGTCGGCGAGCGCGCGCGGGCCCTCGTCGGGCGCGACGGCCAGCGGCGCGGTCTCCGCCTCCGTGGTGATCACCGTGCACGTCACCCACCAGGCCAGCGGGTGCTCGTCGGGCAGCGTCCTGTCCCGCCAGAACTCGTAGAGCCCGGCCATGGCGAAGACCGAGCCGTCGGCGGGCGTCACGAAGTAGGGCTGCTTGCGCGGCCGCTTCTTCTTGCCCTCGACCTCCAGCTGCCGCTCGTCCGGCGCGGTCACCCACTCGTAATACCCGTCGGCGGGCAGCAGGCAGCGGCGGGAGGTGAAGGCGCGGCGGTAGGACGGCTTCTCGTGCACGGTCTCCGCGCGCGCGTTGATCATCCGGGCCGCGCCCTCGGGCGTCTTGGACCAGGACGGGACGAGGCCCCACTTCAGGGTGCGCAGCTGGCGAACCGGACGCGGGTCGTCGGCGTCTTTCAGGGGGCGGTCGAGGACGGCGTAGACCTCTTTCGTGGGCGCGACATTGAAGTCGGGAGCGAACTCCTCCTCGGGCTCCTCCTCCCACTTCTCGATCCCGAAGGTCGCCGCGAGATCCTCGGGCCTACGACTCGATGCATACCGTCCGCACATACGTGCCAGACTGCCAGACCGCGCACGACCCGAGGGAGCCGTCCCAGCAATGGAAAGCACCGCCAACGCCAGCCTGCCCGACCTCTGGGACCGTGTCTTCGGTACGCAGCCCGCGCCCGAGCAGTGGCTCGTCATAGCCGCCGGCGTCGTCGCCCTCGCCGTCGTCGTCCCGCACACCATCTGGCGCCTCGCCCGCAACGCCATCACCATCGCGCACGAGGGCGGCCACGGCCTCGTCGCGCTGCTCACCGGGCGGCGCCTGGACGGCATCCGGCTGCACTCCGACACCTCGGGCCTGACCGTCTCGCGCGGCAAGCCGTCCGGGCTCGGCATGATCCTGACCGCCGCCGCGGGCTACACCGCGCCGCCGCTGCTCGGCCTCGGCGGCGCGTGGCTGCTCGCCTCCGGGCGCATCACGGCGTTCCTGTGGATCGCGACGGCGCTGCTCGTCGTGATGCTGGTGATGATCCGCAACGCGTACGGCGCCCTGACGGTGGTCCTCACCGGCGGCACCTTCCTGCTCGTCTCCTGGCTGGCGAACACCGACGTGCAGGCGGCCTTCGCGTACGCGGTGGTGTGGTTCCTGCTCCTCGGCGGCGTACGTCCCGCCTTCGAGCTGCAGTCCAAGCGCAGGCGCGGCGGCGCGGGCGACTCGGACGCGGACCAGCTGTCGCGCCTGACCCATGTGCCCGCGGGGCTGTGGCTCTTCCTCTTCCACGCGGTGTCGCTGTGTTCGCTGATGGGCGGGGCACGGTGGCTCCTCGACGTCTGAGCGGTGCCCCTGCCAGCCACTAAAGTGAGGGCATGACCGAAACCCCGGCGCACACCGCCCTCTGGCCCGCCCCGCACGCAAGCGGAGCCGTCACCGCGACGGTCCACGTCCCCGGTTCGAAATCGGTCACCAACCGGGCGTTGGTCCTGGCCGCGCTGGCCGCCGAGCCCGGCTGGCTGCGCCGGCCGCTGCGCTCCCGCGACACCCTGCTGATGGCCGGCGCGCTGCGCGCGATGGGCGTCGGCATCGAGGAGACGGTCTCCTCCAGCTCCCCCGTCGCCGGCGGCGCCGGCACCACCGGTGAGGCCTGGCGGGTGATCCCCTCCGGGCTGCACGGCCCGGCCACGGTCGACGTCGGCAACGCCGGCACGGTCATGCGCTTCCTGCCCCCGGTGGCCGCCCTCGCCGACGGTCCGATCCGCTTCGACGGCGATCCCCGTTCGTACGAGCGCCCCCTGCACGGCGTGATCGACGCGCTGCGCGTGCTCGGCGCCCGGATCGACGACACGGAGGGCAGCCGCGGCGCGCTCCCCCTGATCGTGCACGGCGGCGGCGCCCTGGAGGGCGGCCGGGTCGAGATCGACGCGTCGTCCTCCTCCCAGTTCGTGAGCGCCCTGCTGCTGAGCGGCCCGCGCTTCAACCAGGGCGTGGAGGTACGGCACGTGGGCGGCGCCCTGCCGTCCATGCCGCACATCCGGATGACGGTCGACATGCTGCGCTCCGTCGGCGCCCAGGTGGACACCCCGGAGGCGGGCGGCGAGCCGAACGTGTGGCGGGTGACCCCCGGCGCGCTGCTCGGCCGCGACCTGACCATCGAGCCCGACCTGTCGAACGCCCAGCCGTTCCTCGCCGCGGCCCTGGTCACCGGCGGCACCGTGACGATCCCGGACTGGCCGGCCCGCACCACGCAGCCGGGTGACGCGCTGCGCGAGATCTTCACCGAGATGGGCGGTTCCTGCGAACTGACCGAGCGGGGCCTCACGTTCACCGGCTCCGGCTCGGTGCACGGCATCGACGTGGACCTGAGCGAGGTCGGCGAGCTCACCCCCGGCATCGCGGCGGTCGCGGCCCTCGCGGACTCCCCCTCGACGCTGCGCGGCGTCGCGCACCTGCGGCTGCACGAGACGGACCGCCTTGCCGCGCTCACCAAGGAGATCAACGAACTGGGCGGCGACGTCACCGAGACCGCCGACGGCCTGCACATCCGGCCGCGCACGCTGCACGGCGGCGTCTTCCACACCTACGACGACCACCGCATGGCGACCGCGGGCGCGATCATCGGCCTCGCGGTGGAGGGCGTGCGGATCGAGAACGTCGCGACGACGGCGAAGACCCTCCCGGACTTCCCCGACCTCTGGACCGGGATGCTCGGGAACTGACGGGCGGATCGAGAACCATGCGCCGCTACGGCAAGAACCCCGACGAGGACGACATCCGCGTCCGCCCCAACCGCAAGGGCAACCGCCCCCGTACCCACATCCGGCCCAAGCACGAGGACGCGGCCGAGGGCATGGTCCTCACCGTCGACCGGGGCCGGCTGACCGTGCTGGTCGACGACCGGATCGTGCTGGCCATGAAGGCCCGTGAGCTCGGCCGCAAGGCCGCCGTGGTGGGTGACCGGGTCGCGGTCGTCGGGGATCTGTCCGGGAAGAAGGACACGCTCGCCCGGATCGTGCGGATCGCGGAGCGCACGTCGGTGCTGCGGCGCACCGCCGACGACGACGACCCGTACGAGCGGGTGGTCGTCGCCAACGCCGACCAGCTCGCCATCGTCACGGCTCTCGCCGACCCCGAACCGCGGCCGCGGCTGATCGACCGCTGTGTGGTGGCGGCGTACGACGGCGGTCTGGAGCCGGTGCTGGTGCTGACCAAGTCGGACCTGGCGCCGGCTGACAAGATCCTGGAGACGTACTCCACCCTCGACATCCCGTATGTGGTCACCAGCCGCGAGGAGTTCACCGACGGCGCGGAGCTCGCGCGGGTGCACGAGCTGCTCGACGGCAAGGTCACGGCCTTCGTCGGGCACTCGGGGGTCGGCAAGACGACGCTCGTCAACGCGCTCGTCCCCGAGGAGCGGCGGCGCACCACCGGACACGTCAACGCGGTCACGGGGCGCGGCAGGCACACCACCACCTCCGCGCTCGCGCTGCCGCTGGAGGGCTCGGACGGCTGGGTGATCGACACGCCGGGCGTGCGGTCGTTCGGGCTCAACCACGTCGACCCGTCCCGCGTCATCCTCGCCTTCCCCGACCTGGAGCCGGGGACGGCACAGTGCCCGCGCGGCTGCAGCCACGACGAGAAGGACTGCGCCCTCGACGCCTGGGTGGCCGACGGTCACGCGGACCCGGCGCGGCTGTACTCGCTGCGCAGGCTGCTCGAGGTCCGGGAGCGGCACGACGGCGACTGACCTCCCCGTTGTTTGCGCCGCGACGGCAAAGGTAAATGCATAATCGCACCAAGCCGGATTCAAGCCAGACGAATCCGCCGCGGATCGTGGACGGGTACGGGAGGCAGGGACATGGCGTGGCTGCTGGTCATCGTGGCCGGGGTTCTGGAGACCGGCTTCGCGGTCTGTCTGAAGCTGTCCCACGGGTTCACCCGGCTCTGGCCGACCATCGCGTTCGCCTCCTTCGCGCTCGGCAGCTTCGGTCTGCTGACCCTGGCGCTGCGGAAGCTGGACGTGGGGCCCGCGTACGCGGTGTGGACGGGCATCGGGGCGGCCGGCACGGCGATCTACGGCATGATCTTCCTCGGCGACCTGGTCTCCACGCTCAAGATCGTCTCGATCTCGTTCGTCATCATCGGCGTGATCGGGCTGCAGCTGTCGGGCTCGGCGCACTGACCAGGCACTAACGCACACCCACCCAGCGCCCGATGGCCCCGCGGACCAGTTCCGCGGGGTCGTCGTCGTTCCCGGCGGGCGCGACGACGTACGACAGGGCGAGGCGGACGGCGCTCTCGCAGGCGAGGGCGAGCTCGGGGTCCCTGGCCCGGCCGCGGCCGCCGAGCGCGAGCACCGCGCGGTCCCGGACCAGCGCGAGCAGCTCCGCGGCGGAGGGCACCCCGGCGTCCGCGCGGCGCTGCGCCGGCACCGGTGAGATGGAGCCCGCGACCCGGCTCGGCGCGGGCAGCCGCTCGCTCCAGCAGTCGGTGAGCGCGGCCCGCACCAGCGGGTTGGCGCGGGCGGCGCGCACGGTCCAGGCGGCCGCGGCGGCGAGCCGGTCGGCGGGGTCGCGCTCCTCGGCGAGCGCCCGCTCCACGCCGTGCAGATAGCCGTCCGTCTCGCGCCGCAGCAGCGCGCGGGCCAGGCCGTCCTTGCTGCCGAACTCGTTGTAGAGGGTCTGCCGGGAGACCCCGGCGGTGGCCGCGACGTCGACCATGCGCACGCCGGGCCACGGTCGCCGCGCGAGCGCCGTGTACGCCGCGTCCAGTAAGGATTCCCGTGCTGCAGGCATCGTCGCCTCCCCGGGCCCAGAGGGCTCCCGTGCCAGAGTTGACGGGCTCGGCAGCACTGTCAATAGCTCCGGCGCGCGCAGGGGCGGGCTCCCGCCACCCGGCGCTGTGGATCGCGCCGAACGGGATCGATACTGTTCACCCATGCCCGACTACCACGATGATCTGCGTCTCGCCCATGTCCTCGCGGACGCCGCCGACGCCGCCACCATGGACCGGTTCAAGGCCCTCGACCTGAAGGTCGAGACCAAGCCGGACATGACGCCGGTGAGCGAGGCCGACAAGGCCGCCGAGGAGCTGATCCGTGGCAACCTCCAGCGGGCCAGGCCGCGCGACGCGATCCTCGGCGAGGAGTACGGCGTCGAGGGCACCGGGCCGCGCCGCTGGGTGATCGACCCGATCGACGGCACCAAGAACTACGTGCGCGGCGTCCCCGTCTGGGCCACCCTGATCTCCCTCATGGAGGCGGGCGAAGGCGGCTACCAGCCGGTGGTCGGTGTCGTCTCGGCGCCCGCGCTGGGCCGTCGCTGGTGGGCGGCGAAGGGCGGCGGCGCCTACACGGGGCGCAGTCTGACCTCGGCGACCCGGCTGCAGGTCTCCAAGGTCAACCGCATCCAGGACGCCTCCTTCGCGTACTCCTCGCTCACCGGCTGGGAGGAGAAGGGCGCGCTGGACGGGTTCCTGGACCTGAGCCGCGCGGTGTGGCGCACGCGCGCGTACGGCGACTTCTGGCCGTACATGATGGTCGCCGAGGGCTCGGTCGACATGTGCGCGGAGCCGGAGCTCTCGCTCTGGGACATGGCGGCGACCGCGATCGTGGTGACGGAGGCGGGCGGCCGCTTCACCGGCCTGGACGGCAGGCCCGGCCCGCACAGCGGCAACGCCGCGGCGTCGAACGGCCTGCTCCACGACGAGCTGCTCGGGTACGTCAACCAGCGCTACTGAGGCTCGGGGACGTCAACCAGCGCTACTGAGGCTCGGGGACGTCAACCAGCGCTCCTGACAGGTCGTCCGGACCCCTTCGCGGGGCGCGACTTCGTCTCCACGCGCCCCGAACTGACCGCACGCGCCCCCTTGCTGGCCCCGGGCCGGGCTGCGACTCTATGAGTCCCCCCACTTGTGAACTTGTGAATCCGTTCTCACGAGCCGGTAGCGGAGGCAATCCTTCGCCCTCCGGGAGACCGCGGTTTCACCAAGGAGGTGGCTCACGCCCATGCTCGTCCGCGACGCCATGAGCTCGATGGTCCTCACCATCGGCCCCGCCCACACACTCCGCCAGGCGGCCCGGCTGATGTCGGCGCGCCGCGTCGGCGCCGCAGTCGTCCTGGACCCCGACACCTGCGGAGTCGGCATCCTGACCGAACGCGACATTCTCGTCTCGCTGGGCCTCGACCAGGACCCGGACAAGGAGACCGCCGGCACCCACACCACGACGGACGTCGTCTTCGCCTGCCCCTCGTGGACCCTGGAGGACGCCGCGGACGCCATGTCCCACGGCGGCTTCCGGCACCTGATCGTCATGGACGGCAACGAACCGACCGGGATCGTCTCGGTCCGCGACATCATCCGCTGCTGGGCCCCGGTGCGACGCGCCGCGGCCGCGGGCATGCCGGGCTGAACACGGCGACGGGCCGGCCCCCCGAAGGGATCCGGCCCGTCGCTCTTCCACGACAAGTGGCGGGTCAGCCGCGCAGGGCCTGGACCGCGGCCTCCAGCCGCTTGCCGAAGTCACCGTCGGCCTGACGGAAGTTGTCGATCGCGCGCTCGGCGATCTCGTCGCGCGAGACCTTGGAGATGAAGCCCGCCAGGTTGCCGATCAGGCGGTCCTTCTCGTCCTCGGACATCAGGCGGTAGAGGTTGCCCGCCTGCACGAAGTCGTTGTCCTCGGCGTGCCGGGCGGCCGGGTGGTTGCCGGTGCCGCCGGCGACCGGGACGGGCTGCCACAGCGGCCGGTCCGTCTGGTGCGGGCCGCCGAAGCTGTTCGGCTCGTAGTTCTTCGCGCCCTTGTGGCGGCCGTCGTACAGCAAGCCGTCCCGCGAGTTGGTGCGCGCCTCGGTGGCGTGCGGGCGGTTCACCGGCAGGTGGTCGGCGTTGATGCCGACGCGATAGCGGTGGGCGTCGCCGTACGCGAAGAGGCGGCCCTGGAGCATCTTGTCCGGGGACGGGCCGATGCCCGGCACGAAGTGCGCGGGGCTGAAGATGGCCTGCTCGACCTCGGCGAAGATGTTCTCCGGGTTGCGGTTGAGCTCCAGCTTGCCGATCTCGATCGGCGGGTAGTCCGCGTGCGGCCACACCTTGGTGAGGTCGAACGGGTTGAAGCGGTACTCCGCCGCCTCGGCCGCCGGCATGATCTGCACCTGCACGGTCCAGGACGGGTACTCGCCGCGCTCGATGGCCTCGCGCAGGTCGCGCTGGTGGGAGTCGGGGTCCTCACCGGCGAGCTTGTCGGCCGCGGCCTGGGTGAGGTTCTTGATGCCCTGGTCGGTCTTGAAGTGGTACTTGACCCAGAAGACCTCGCCGGCCTCGTTGTTCCACTGGAAGGTGTGCGAGCCGAAGCCGTCCATGTGGCGGTACGAGGCGGGGATGCCGCGGTCGCCGAAGAGCCAGGTCACCTGGTGGGTGCTCTCCGGGCTGAGGCCCCAGAAGTCCCAGACGTTGTCCGCCTCGGTCGAGCCCGTGTAGGGGTCGCGCTTCTGGGTGTGGATGAAGTCGGGGAACTTGATGGCGTCCTTGATGAAGAACACCGGGGTGTTGTTGCCGACGAGGTCGTAGTTGCCCTCTTCGGTGTAGAACTTCAGCGCCCAGCCGCGCGGGTCGCGCACGGCGTCGGCCGCGCCGAGGTTGCCGGCCACGGTGGAGAAGCGCAGGAACGTCTCGGTCTGCTTGCCGACCTCGGAGAGGAACTTGGCGCGCGTCCACTGCGAGACGTCCCGGGTCAGCGTGAAGGTGCCGTACGCGCCGGCGCCCCGGGCGTGCACGATCCGCTCCGGGATCCGCTCGCGGTTGAAGTGGGCGAGCTTCTCGAGCAGCAACTGGTCCTGGACCAGCACCGGACCGTCGACGCCCGCGGTCTCGCTGTTCTGGTTGTCGGCGACCGGAGCCCCGGCCTCCGTGGTGAGCGGTCCCTGCGTCACGTGCGCCTCCTGCGTCATTCCTGCAAGTCCTGTCCTTGGACGTTGTTCGTACTCGATCCTACGATAGACTTTGTCTAAGTCAAGCGACGATCCAAAGTCACACCTGTTCGGAACTGACCCCCTCGCCTGTTAGGCTGGCCCTCATGAGTGACCTGTTGGAACGACTGCGCGGACGTGGCTGGCGCATGACCGCACAGCGGCGCGTCGTGGCCGAGGTCCTCGACGGGGACCACGTCCACCTCACCGCGGACGAAGTGCACGCCCGCGCCGCGGACAAGCTGCCCGAGATCTCCCGGGCCACCGTCTACAACACCCTGGGCGAGCTGGTGAGCCTCGGCGAGATCCTCGAGGTCTCGACCGACCGCCGCGCCAAGCGGTACGACCCGAACGCCCACCGCCCCCACCAGCACCTGGTCTGCGCCCGCTGCGGCGCCATCCGTGACGTGCACCCCACGGGCAACCCGCTCGCGACCCTCCCCGACTCCGAGCGCTTCGGCTTCACGGTCGAGGACGTGGAGGTCACGTACCGCGGCGTGTGCCCGAACTGCGCGTCGGCGTAGCCCTCCACCTCCGCACGGACCTTCCCGGGCAGCCGCCTCCCACGCGGACCCTTTTCGTACGTCACTGAGGCCCCCGGCACCGCAAGGTGCCGGGGGCCTCAGGGCTGTGCGGCGACCGGGCCTCGACAGCGCGCGGCGCGCGGGCGGCGCCGCATTCCGGCCACGGCGCACCCCTTCCAAGATCTGACGCCCCGTCATATTCTCTGCGGCGCCCGCCATCCACCCCTCCGCGAGGAGACCCCGTGGGAGACCCGCACCCCAAGTTCCACGCCCCGCCCAAACTCCACGCCCGCGCGGTGACCAGGACCTTCGGCCGCGCCGCCAAGGCGGTGCACGCCCTCGGACCGGTCGATCTGACCGTCGCCGACGGCGAGTTCACCTGCATCGTCGGCCCCTCGGGCTGCGGCAAGTCGACCCTGCTGCGGATCGCCGCCGGACTGCTGCGCCCCAGCGCCGGCGAGCTGACCATCCGTACCGCCGCACGCCGGCCGGTCGCGATGATCTTCCAGGACTACGGCATCTACGACTGGAAGAGTGTCCAGGCCAACGTCCGGTTCGGCCTGGACATCCAGCGTGTCCCGCGCCGCGAGGCCGACGCGCGGGCCACCGAGTGGCTGACCCGCATGGGCCTCGCGGAGTTCGCCGGCGCCTACCCCGCCACCCTCTCCGGCGGCATGCGGCAGCGCGTGGCGATCGCCCGCGCGCTGGCCGTGGAGCCCGAGATCCTGCTGATGGACGAGCCGTTCGCGGCCCTCGACGCCCAACTCCGCACCATCCTCCAGGACGAGCTCCTCGCCCTCACCCAGACCACCCGCACCACGACCCTGTTCATCACGCACAGCCTCGAGGAGGCGATCGTGCTCGGCGACCGGGTCCTGGTGATGTCGGCCAGGCCCGGCCGCGTCATCGCCGAGCGCCGCCCGCCCTTCCCGCGCCCCCGCAGCGGCGACGTCCGCGCGGCCCCCGAGTTCACCGCGCTGAAGAGCGAGCTGTGGGACCTGCTGCGGGACGAGGTCGGCACGGAGGCCGCGGCATGACCACCGCCACCGGCAAGAGCCCGGCCCCGCGCCCCGGCAAGCATCCGCCCCCGCAGGAAGAGGTGCTGGTCAGGAGGCCGGGACCGCAGGAGTTGCACCCGGTGCGCACCCATCGCCGGCGCCGCGCCCTCGAACTGTCGCTCGCCGTCGGCGTGCCCGCCGCCCTCATCCTGCTGTGGCAGCTCGCCGCCGTGAGCGGCTGGATCGACGACCGCGTCTATCCGGCACCGCAGACGATCCTGGAGGACGGCTGGCACCGCGCCGCCGACGGCGACCTGTGGCCGGACGTGTGGGCCACCCTGAAACGGGTGCTCGCGGGGTACGCGATCGGCACGGTCGCCGGATATGCGCTCGGCCTCCTGATGGGCTCGCTCTCCGTCGTGCGCGCCGCCCTGGAACCCACCCTCGACGCCCTGTACGTCATCCCCAAACTGGCGCTGCTGCCCGTCTTCCTGAACATGTTCGGCCTCGGCGAGGGCCCGCAGATCGCGCTCGTCGCCGCCACGGTCTTCTTCTTCGTCTGGATATCGACGATGGCGGCGGTCCTCGCCGTACCCTCCGGCCATCGCGACGCGGGCCAGGTCTTCGGCGCCTCGCCCTGGCAGATGTTCCGCCACGTCCTGCTGCCCGCCTCGCTGCCCGCCGTCCTGGTCGGCGCGCGGATCGCGGCGGGCGTCGCGGTCCTGGTCATCGTCGCCTCGGAGCAGATCGCGGCGGCGGACGGCCTCGGCCACCTCATCTTCGACTCGCGCGCGCTCTTCCAGAACGACGTGATGTTCGTCGGCATCGTCTGTGTCGCCGTGCTCGGCGTCGTCTTCTCCGAACTGGTGCGGATCGCGGGCCGGTTGCTCACCCCGTGGGCCCCGCGCGACCGCGGCCGCGGCCAGTCATGACCCGAACCGATGTACGGAGCCGAGCAATCGGAGGCACCATGCGCATCCGCACCACCGCACTCCCCCTGCTCATGGCGGGCGCCCTGCTCGCCGCGGGCTGCGCCAAGAAGGACGACCAGGCGCCGCCCGCCCCCGCGAAACCCCGCACCGTCACCGCCGTCTCCGGCTGCGGAAAGGGCAGTTGGACCGACCCCGCCGACCTGGCTCCCGACCGCGCCCCGGCCCGCTGCGCCCCGCGCACCCCCGCCTCCGAGCCCCTCCCCAAGGAGCGCAGCCTGACCATCGCCACCGGCACCCTGAGCGCCGAGTACGTCGCACCGCTCCAGATGGCGCTGGAGGAAGGGGAGTTCAAGAAGGAGGGCCTGAACGTCGACCTGAAGGTGCTGCCCACCCCCGACGCACTCCCGCTCCTCGCCAAGGGCGACATCGACGCCCAGTGGGCGGCCCCCGAGGCCGCCGTCATGAACGGCATCACCAGCGGGTTCGACATCAAGTGGACGGCCGGCAACTTCTCCCCCGGCCCCCACTCCAAGAGCGGCCTCTGGGTACGCCTGAAGAAGGACGAGACCGCCGCCCACGTCCCGATGGCGGGCCGCACGCTCGGCACGATGATCGGCAAGGGATCCGTCATCGCGTACCCCATGAACCGGGCGCTGAAGAAACACGGCGGCGGCCTCGACGAGATCCAGTTCCAGCAGCTGGGCTCGGCGGACGTGCTCACCGCGCTGCGCAACGGCGGCACCGACGCGGCGTGGCTGCTCGACCCGGTCTGGCGCAAGGTCGACGGCGACAAGAAGTACGCGTTCCTGGGCGGCCAGCCCCGCGGGGAGCCGCTCGGCGGCCTGCTCTTCGGCCCGAATCTGCTGAAGAAGGACCCGGATGCCGGCGTCGCCCTGCTGCGCGCGTACATCCGGACCGTGAACACCTACTTCGCCGGCGACTACAAGGCCGACAAGGCCTTCGCGCGGGAGCTCGCCGAGCTGCTCGACACGGACCAGGACGCGCTGCTCTCCACGCCGTCGCTGCGCATGGACTGGGAGATACGCGCGGGTACGACGGACCGGCTCCAGGACGCCTACCGCGCGGCGGGCGTCTTCGACGGAGCCAGGGTCCCGGAGGAGAAGGCGGTGGACCGCGAGCTGTACGAGGAGGCCGTGGGCCACAAGTGAGGGGCGGGCCCCGCGTAAGGCGCCACACATGCGTCGAGGGCCGGAAGCACATCGGCTTCCGGCCCTCGACCATCAGTAGCGGGGACAGGATTTGAACCTGCGACCTCTGGGTTATGAGCCCAGCGAGCTACCGAGCTGCTCCACCCCGCGTCGGTGAACACAACAGTACGTCAGGGCTACGACCAGCGCAAATCCGTTCCCATCCGGGCCGGGCCCGGCCCCGCCCGGCCCCCGTACGGCGGCCGGCGGCGGGCCCCGGCGCCCTACGCGGAGAGCTCCTGGCGCAGCGCCTCCCGCAGCCGCCCGGCCCGCTCGGCGACCTCCGCGGGCCCGAGATCGACCGCCCGCGAGGCCCACCGCTGCCCCTGCGCCAGCTGCCCGCGGCGCGCGTAGAGCAGGGCGAGCCGGAGCGCGGCCCGTCCGTGGCCCGCGTCGGCGGCCCTGGTCCACCACAGCGCCGCCTCCGGCTCACTGCCCTCACGGGCGAGGAGCAGGCCGAGGTTGAACGCGCCGTTGCGGCTGCCGGCCTCCGCGGCCTTGCGGTACCAGCGCGCGGCCTCGACGACGTCGCCCCGGCCCGCCGCGAGCATGCCGACCCGGACCTGGGCCCTGCGGTGCCCGAGCTCGGCGGCCCGCTCGTACCACTCCTCGCACTCGGACTTCTCCGCCGCGGGCTCGCCCAGCGCGGGCGGGGCCTCCGCCGGGCGCCGCGCGTCGAGCACGGTGCCGAGCCGGTAGGCCGCCTCGGCGCTGCCGCCGCCCGCCGCGCAGCGCAGATACCGCTCGGCCTCCTGGTCGTCGCCGGCGCGCAGCCGCGCGGTGCCGACCTGGAGCGCGGCGTCGGTGTGCCCGGCCGCGGCCGCGCGCTCGTACCACCGCAGGGCGCCGGCCTCGTCGCCCCGGCTCGCGTAGAGGATCCCGAGGTTGAACGCGGCGTCGACGCTGCCGGCCTCCGCGGCCTTGGAGAACCACGGCTCGGCCCCGGCGGCGTCGCCGCCCTGGAGCAGCAGCACGGCGAGCGCGTTGGCGGCCTCGCGGTGGCCCGCGTAGGCGGCGCGGCGGTACCACTGGTCGGCCTGTGCGGTGCGGTCCTGCTCGGCGCAGAGCAGGCCGAGGTTGTACGCGCCGTTCACGTCGCCCGCGTCCATGGCGGCGCGGTACCAGCGCTCGGCGGTCTGGGTCTCGCCCCGCTCCGCGTGCAGCGCGCCGAGGGCGTTCGCGGCGTTCCCGTCGCCGTCCTGGGCCGCCTTGAGCCACCACACGGCGGCGCTCTCCTCGTCGCCCGCGTCCCGCAGCAGGAAGCCGAGCGCGCAGGCCGCGCGGGACTCCCCGTCCTTGGCGGAGTTGAGGTACCAGCGTCCGGCTTCCTTGAGCTCTCCGCGCCGCTCCAGGATCGCGCCGAGGTGCAGCGCGGCCCTGCGGTGGCCGCGGGCGGCGGCCTGGCGGTACCACTGTTCGGCCTCGTCGGCGGGCGTGCGCGCGATGTCGTCGGCGTGGTCCGCGCGCGGGGGGCGCTCGCCACGCTCCGCGGTGGCGCGCCGGTCGAGCGCGCGGGCCAGGCGGTAGGCGGCCTCGCGGTGGCCGCGCTCGGCGGCGACGCGCATCCAGCGCTCGGCGCCGACGTCCCCACGGTGCTCCAGGAGGTCGGCGAGCGCGTACGCCCCGAGGGTGTGGCCGTCCTCGGCGGACTGCCGCAGCCAGTACTCGGCGGCGGGCTCGTCGCCGCGCTCGCGGTGGTGGCGGCCGAGCGCGTGCGCGGCCGCGGCGGAGCCGGCGACGGCGGCGACCCGCCACCAGCCGGCCGCCTCGTCGGCGTAGCCGCGCTGGTGGAGCAGGACGCCGAGGTTGTTGGCCGCGGCGCGGTCGCCCCCGGCGGTCGCGGCGCGCAGCAGGGACTCGGCCCCGTCGAGATCACCGCGGCGCAGCAGAAGGCTTCCGAGGACGCTCATCGCGTCCACGTCGCCGGCCTCGGCGGCCAGCCGATGGCGCATCTCCTCGGCGGCCGCCCCGGGATCCTCCCGGTCGGCCGACTGCACAAACCGCCCTCTCTCCAACAGAGTTGCCTTGTCCCCCATAACGTCCATCGTCGCACCACCTGCAACCTGGGTACACCTGGTATACCGCAGCCAGTGAGGTCACTTCAGCGTTTTGTCGACATGCCCACAGAGAGATAAGTCAAACACAGATCCCCCAACTCTCCCCCGACCACGCGCCGTTCGCACGACATGGCATAGGACACCCGCACACGACCGGCACCGGCCTCCGCACGGGTCCCCCACACACGACGAAGGCCCGGATCCGTAAGGATCCGGGCCTTCACCTTGCAGTAGCGGGGACAGGATTTGAACCTGCGACCTCTGGGTTATGAGCCCAGCGAGCTACCGAGCTGCTCCACCCCGCGCCGTTGTGTCCAAACCGTACCACGGCGCGAGGGGGCCGCCCGACCGGGCGCTAGCCGGTGCCGTCCGCCGCCTTGTCTCCGTCGGCCTTCTTGTCGCCGCCCTTGTCGGCGCCCTGACCGGCGTTCTCGCCCTTCTTGTCGCCGGCCTTGGCGGAGGCCTTCTCAGCCCGCTCCAGCGCTTCCTGGAGCCGCTCCTGCGCCTCGCCGTACGCCTTCCAGTCGCCCTTCTTCATGGCCGTCTCGCCGTCCTCGAACGCCTCCTGGGCGTCGTCGAGCGCGGCCTGGACCGTCGGGTCGCTGGTCTTCGGCGGCTTGGTCGGCTCGTCCTCGTCCTCGCCCGGTGGCTTGGTGGACCCGTCGGCGTTGAAGACCGTGTTGAGGCCCTCGCCGAGGGTGTCCGAGAACGCCGTCTCCGTGCCGTACGACACGGCCACCTTCTTCAGGAGCGGATACGCCGACTTGCGTCCCTGTACGTAGACGGGCTCGACGTACAGGAAGCCGTCGTCCAGGGGCACGGTCAGCAGATTGCCGTAGAGGACGTCGGAGTCGGCGCCCTTCATGTCGCGGACGAAGTTGCCGACCTCCGTCATGGAGTTCAGCTTGTTCTGGACCTGCTCGGGTCCGTCGACGTCGCCCTGGACTCTGAGCAGCTGCATCTTGCCGTAGTTCTTGCTTCTGGCGTCGGCGTCGACCGTCATGAACGCCCGTAGGTTGGGCCGCTCGCTGGGCGTGAACGTCGTCGTCAGGGAGAACTGCTGCTGCGTCTGGCCCGGCGACTTCAGGGACAGGTAGTACGGCGGGACCGCGCTGTCGTCCTTCTTCGTCGGGTCGTTCGGCACCTGCCAGGCGTCACTCGCGTTGTAGAACTGGCCCGGGTCCGTGACGTGGTACTTCGTCAGGAGCTCGCGCTGGACCTTGAACATGTCCTGCGGGTAGCGCAGGTGGTCCATCAGCTTCGGCGGGATCTCGCTCTTGTCCTTGACGGTGCCCGGGAACGCCTTCTTCCAGGTCTTCAGGACCGGGTCCTTGTCGTCCCAGGTGTAGAGCTTGACGTCACCGGTGTACGCGTCGACGGTGGCCTTCACCGAGTTCCGGATGTAGTTGACCTGGTTCTGCTGGGCGATCACCGTGCGCTGGCTGTCCGCCTGCGACAGGGAGTCGGCCGTGGTGTCGCCGAGCGTCGTCCGCGAGGCGTACGGATAGCCGTTGCTGGTGGTGTAGGCGTCGACCACCCACTGGATGCGGCCGTCCACCACCGTCGGGTAGACGTCGCCGTCGATGGTCAGCCAGGGCGCCACCGCCTCGACGCGCTCCTTGGGGGTGCGGTTGTACAGGATCCGCGAACCGTCGCCGATGGCGCCCGAGTAGAGGATCTGCGGCTCTCCGAAGGAGACCGCGTACGCCGCGCGGTTGATCGGGTTGGAGAGGTTGACGCCGCTGTCGCCCTTGTAGCTGTAGGTCTTCTGACCGCCGCCGTTCTCCTCGTAGTCGAGCTCCTTCTGGGGCCCGCCGACGATCGAGTACTGGCTGGTCTTCTCGCCGTAGTAGATCCGCTGCTCGTACTCACCGAGGTTTCCGGTGGTGGGCAGGCCGGACTCGGTGAACGCCGGGGCGCCCTTGGAGCCGGGCTTCGTCTCCGTGCCCTTGGCGGCGACCATGCCGTAGCCGTGGGTGTAGGCGAAGTGGTCGTTGATCCAGTTGCGCTTGTCGAGCTTGTTCACGTCGATCTCGCGCAGGCCGACGATGGTGTCCTGGCCGTTGTAGCGGTCCACGTCCAGCGTCCGCGGGAACTGGTAGTAGCTGCGCTCCTGCTCCAGCTGCTGGAAGGTGGGCGAGACGATGTTCGGGTCGTTCAGGCGGTAGTTGGCCGCCGTGTCCGCGTTGTCGCGCTTCTTCTTCGGGTCCTCGTCGACCTTGCCCGCGCCCTTGTACTCCTGCGGCTTCACGCCGTTGATGCCGTAGGCGTTCCGGGTGGCCTCGATGTTCTTCTCGATGTACGGCGCTTCCTTGGCCTGCTCGTTCGGCTGGACCTGGAACTTCTGGACGATCGCGGGGTAGAGCCCGCCGATGAGGATCGCCGAGAGCACCATCAGGCCGAAGCCGATGACGGGCAGCTGCCAGGTGCGCCGCCAGAGCGTCGCGAAGAAGAGGATGGCGCAGATGACGGCGATGCAGAACAGGATCGTCTTCGCCGGCAGGTACGCGTTGGCGTCCACGTAGCGAAGGCCGGTCCAGTTGCCCGTCGCCTTGAAGTCACTGGACTTCACCGCGAGGCCGTACCGGTCGAGCCAGTACGCGACGGCCTTCAGCGACACGAAGACACCGAGCAGCACCGAGAGGTGGCCGGTGGCCGCGGCGGTCGCGCGCGCGCCGGGGCTGGTGATGCGCAGCCCGCCGTACAGGTAGTGCGTCAGGGCGGCGGCGACCAGGGAGAGCACCGTGGCCGCGAAGCCGAAGCCGAGCAGGAAGCGGTACCAGGGAAGGTCGAACGCGAAGAACGACACGTCCATGTGGAACTGGGGGTCCTTCTGGCCGAAGGACACGCCGTTGACCCACAGGAGCCAGGTACGCCACTGTCCCGCCGCGGAGGCGCCCGCGATCAGCCCCACCAGAGCGGTGATCCCGATGAGGAGCCACTTCTTGTACGGGGCGATGCCCATGCGGTACCGGTCGAGGCTCTGCTGCTCCATCGACATGGCGCTCAGCGGCGGGCGCAGCCGGTGCGCCAGCCAGATGTTCACGCCGACCGCGGCCGCCATGAGGAGGCCGAAGACGAAGAACAGGCCGATCTTGGTCCACAGGGTCGTCGTGAAGACCGATGAGTAGTTGACCGATCGGTACCAGAGCCAGTCCGTCCAGAAGCCCGAGAACATGACGAAGGCCATGGCCAGGACGGCCAGGACCCCCAGTGTCATGAGCAGGGTCCGGACGCGCCGGGAGGGTCGGCCCACTCTGATCCGTGGCCCCGTCGGGCCTCCGCCGCGGTCCGGCATCTGGAAAGCCAAGGTGCGCACCTCGAAGTTCGCTGTTGATTCGCTGTTGGTCCGTCAGGCCCCCGAGATCGCGGACCCACACCTATGCAACTTACCTACGCTTTACTCGGTTCCCGTTTCTCGGGACTAACGAGGCAGGATTGTGACCATGTCCAACACTCCCATGGCAGCGAGCCCCCTCACTCGGGCGGTCCTCGAGATCGACGAGTACGTATCCGGCCTCGGCTGGGACCGGCCCGCCCGCCTCTTCGCGCTGGTCGACACGGCGCGACTGCGTACCCAGGAACCCGGCCTCGCCTCCCAGCTCGGCCTCGACGACGGCGTGGAGCACGCCGGTCTCACCCCCATCGAGCAGGAGGAGATCCCCGCCGACAAGCCGCTGGACGAGTTCCTCGGCACCATCGCCTGGCCGGACGCGGTGGCCGGCTGCGCGCTCACGGTGGAGCGCCTGATGCTGCCGCCGTCCGCCGAGACGTCCGTCCCGGACGGCCTCAGCGAGGCGCAGCTCGCGAAGTGGGTGGCCGAGCACCCGGACCGCCAGGAGGTCCGGATGACCGTCGCGGTGCTCCGCGACGGCGCGCGCGAGTCCGCGCTGCGGCTGCGCGAGAAGGACTCGCCGACCGAGGTCCTCACGGGTTCGGCGCTGGTGCCGGGTCTCGCCGAGGCGCTGGCGGCGACGTTCGCCTAGCGGTACGCCGCGGCAGGTCTTCTTCGTTCCGTGCGTTCTTCGTTCTGTGCGCGGGTGGGGCGTCCCACCCGCGCACAGCTGTCCGCGCGGGTCCTCCGTGCGGATCTCCGCGCGCGTCCTAGGAGGCGGTGCACTTCGGCAGGTCGGCGGTGTCGCCCTCGCGGATCTTCTTCAGGGACTTCACCGCGTCGGCGATGGTGTTCACCTTGACGAGCTCGAGCCCGTCGGGGACGTCGCTCGCAGCGGCAGCGCAGTTGGCCTTCGGGGTGAGGAAGTACTCGGCGCCCTTGTTGCGCGCGCCGACGGTCTTCATCTCGATGCCGCCGATCGGGCCGACCTTGCCGTCGTCCTCGATGGTGCCGGTGCCGGCCACGAAGTGGCCGCCGGTGAGGTCGTCCGGGGTCAGCTTGTCGACGATGCCGAGGGCGAACATCAGTCCGGCACTGGGACCGCCCACGTCGGCCAGCTTGATGTCGATGGTGAACGGGAAGGTGTGGTCGGTGCCGGCCTTGATGCCGACGACCGCGCGATCGGAGCCGCGCTCCGCCGCCTTCGTCGTGATCCTGACGTCCTGGGTCCTCGTCGCTTCCTTGCCGGCCTTCTCGGCCGCGGCCGCCTCCTTGACCGGGACGACGCTGAAGGTGACGGGCTCGCCGGGCTCGTGCCGGGTGACGAGCTTGGCGACGTCCTCCATGGCCTTGACGGGCTTGCCGTCGACCTCCCTGATGACGTCGCCCGCGTGCAGCTTGCCCTCGGCCGGGTCGCCCTTGAAGACGGTGGAGACGATGACCTGGGACTTCACCGGCAGGTGGAGCTCCCTGAGGGCCGCGACCTTGGCGCTCTCCTGGGACTGGCTGAACTCCTCGGCGTTCTCCTGGGAGGACTGCTGCTCGGTCTTGCCGTCCGGGTAGAGCGTGTCGTGCGGCACCACGATGCTGTCGTGCGCCAGCCAGCCGTACACGGCCTCCGCGAGGTTCATGTTGTAGTCGGCGCTGGTGACCCTGACCGTCGTCATGTTGAGGTTGCCGGTCGTGGGGTACGTCTTGTGCCCGGAGATCTGCAGAACCGGTTCGCCGTCATGATCGCCGAGGGTGTTCACCGTGGGGCCGGGCGACATCTCGGAGTACGGCACTTTGATGAGCACTCCGGCGCAGAGCAGCGCGATCAGCATCAGGGTGGAGGCGAGCATCGTCGCGGTGCGGCGTGGCATGGAACGACAGTACGGGACCTGCCTGTGGGAGCACCCCCGGGGCCGGTCCGTACGGGGGCTCGGCGGCGGCACCGAGGAGCCGCCGAAGCCCTGCTACGTACCGGTGTGCGACTTCTCCCGGAGGCCGTGGGCCTCCTCGGCCACCACGGCCGCCGCGTCGGTGTCCGTCGGGAGCTGCGGATCGCCGTCGTCCGCGCGCGGGACGTCGACGACGTCCTGGGGCGCCGCCGCCTCGTGGTGCGCCGCGGCCTCCTGGGGTCGCTCGGGCACCCCGCGGGTCTTCTCCATCGCCTCGCGGAACGCGGCGTAGCCGTTGAGCTCGGACGTGTCGCCCGTACGTCCGGACCTCCGGTTGCGGGCGGCCCAGCTGCCCCACAGACCCGCCCCGACGGCTGCCAGGAGCGGAATCAGCAACCAGGCAAGTGATGCCATGTCGACCTCCCGACCCCATGATCCACCGCAACTGACTGATCAGCAGATTAACCATCCGCATGGTCAACGCTTACGGCAGGGGTCGAGTTACGCAACCGGAGCCACTCGGACCAACCGGGTCATCCCGGCCCCCGGAGAGGACAGCCGTCCCGGCCGTCGCTCCCCCGCGTCCCTCAGCAGGCGCCGACCCATTCTTCCTTGCCGTCGGAGAAGCGCTGGTGCTTCCAGATCGGCACCTCGTGCTTCAGGTCGTCGATCAGCCGGCGGCAGGCGTCGAAGGCCTCCGCGCGGTGCGGGCAGGAGACGGCCACGACCACCGCGAGGTCACCGACGGCGAGGTCACCGATCCGGTGGACGGCGGCCAGGGCGCGCACCGGGTACTCGGCGACGACCTTCTCGGCCACCCGGCGCATCTCGGCCTCGGCGCTGGGGTGGGTCGAGTACCCCAGCTCGTCGACGTCGGCGCCGCCGTCGTGGTTGCGCACGGTTCCCACGAAGAGCGCGGTGCCGCCCGCCGCGTCGTCGCCGACGGCCCGGAAGACCTCGTCCAGCGAGAGCGGGGTGTCGCGGATCGCGAGCAGCCGGATCGGGTCCTGCGCGGCCTGCTCGCCGGGGTGGTCCATCGTGGTGCGTGCCATGCGGCCATGGTGCCGCACGGGACCGTCATCACGGAATAGACCTTTCGCCCGGCACGCGCGCGTGCCGCGTTGGAGCTCCCTACAGGGGCGGACCAGGGGCCGGATCACGTGGCCGGACCGGACCGGCCACGCGGGCGTGGCCGCCGGTCAGATCCTGCGGCGGGCCTTGCGCGCCCTGCGGACGACGGCCGCCGCGCCCAGCAGCGCCACCGTCGCGCCCGCGGCACCCGCGGCCGTGGCGTCCTTGCGGCCCAGGCGCCGGCCGGCCACGGTGCGCCGCCCGGAGACCTCGTCGAGCAGCTCGGAGAGGACCTCCTCGTTGGTCCACTGCGGGCGCCACCCGGCGTCGTGCAGTCGGCTGACGCTGACCACCCAGGGGTACATCGTGTACGCGAGGTCGCCGGCCGGGGACGGGGTGAGGCCGATGCGGTGCAGCCGCGCGGCGGCGCCCAGGGCGACCGTCGAGGGCAGCTCCATGCGCCGGATCCCGCTGAGCTCCTCGACCTCCTCCTGCTCCAGCCAGCCGTCGCAGCCGACGGCCAGCTCGCCGTCGACCTTCTCCAGGACGGCGTACTCCAGCGCGCTGCACAGGTCCTCGACGTGGCAGAACTGCCACGCGGGCCGGGAGCCCGCCACCACGAGGAGCCGGGGCGACTCGAAGTAGCGGGTCAGGGCCGTGTCCGTGCCGCCGACCAGGGTCGCGGGGCGGACGACGGTGACGTTGAGGCCGGGGTGCGCGCGGGGCGCCCGCCGGGCCAGCCGCTCGACCTCCAGGAGGTCGCCGACGCCGGTGGCCTCGGCGGTGGCGCGCAGTTCCGCGTCCTCGGAGAGGGGCAGTTCGTTGTCGGAGAGCGCCCCGTAGACCATGGCGGAGGTGCACAGCACGACGCGGTGCACGCCCGCGGCGGCGGCTGCGGTCAGGACGGTCTGGGTGCCGCGCACGTTGTACGCGGTGCGGGCGGCGCCGTCGGTCTCCAGGTCGAGGTCGAGCGCCAGGTGCACCACGACGTCCGCGCCGCGCAGCTTCTCGGCGATGGCCGGGTCCCGGACGTCCAGGATGTGCCACTGCGCCTGTGTGCAGTCGCCGCGGCGCTCGTCGATGGCGATGACCTGCTTGATCTCCTCCGAGGCCGCGAGGCGCTCGGTCAGCAGCGCGCCCACCCCGGAGGCCGCGCCGGTCACGGCGACGACGGGCCCTCGGACGGGCGCAGGGGTTGACGGGTTTCGCGCTGCGCGAACCTGAGGATCTGGGGAACTCACCGGGCGTCTCCAGCGGTTGTCTTCAGTACGTACCCGAATGACGCGTACGTACCAGGTGGCATCCATCCTGCCGCAGGCCACCGGTCGGCGAAGCACCGAGGCCCGATCCCGTCATGGTGTCTACGCTGGGTGGTGTTGTAGGGCAGCCGCCGCCGGCAGATTACCGGCGGCCTGACGAGCCGAGGAATCCCGTGAGTGACACCCCATTCGGATTCGGCCTTCCGCCGGAGGAGCCGGAAGACGGCGACGAGGGCAAGAAGAAGGAATCCCCTGGAGAGGGCAGCAGCGGGGGACAAGGCGCAGGTGGCCCCGCGAACCCGTTCGGTTTCGGGGGGTTCCCGGGAGCGGGCGGCGCCGGCGGCGGAGACAATCCGTTCGCCGCGATGTTCGGCTCGATGAACCCGAACGACCTGGGTGCCGCGTTCCAGCAGCTCGGCCAGATGCTCTCGTACGAGGGCGGCCCGGTGAACTGGGACATGGCCAAGGACATCGCCCGCCAGACCGTCTCCCAGGGCACGGCGGACGGCACCAATGACGCCAGCGTCGGCCCCGCGGAGCGCTCCGCCGTCGCGGAGGCCGTGCGCCTGGCCGACCTGTGGCTGGACGACGCCACCTCGCTGCCGTCCGGGTCCGGCACGGCCGTGGCGTGGAGCCGCGCCGAGTGGGTCGAGGCGACCCTGCCGGTCTGGAAGGAGCTCGTCGACCCCGTCGCCGAGCGCGTCGGCCTGGCCATGGGTGACGTCCTGCCCGAGGAGATGCAGGCCATGGCGGGCCCGCTGATCGGCATGATGCGCTCCATGGGCGGCGCCATGTTCGGCCAGCAGATCGGCCAGGCCGTGGGCGTGCTCGCGGGCGAGGTCGTCGGCTCCACCGACATCGGCCTGCCGCTCGGCCCGTCCGGCAAGGCCGCACTGCTCCCGGTGAACATCGAGTCCTTCGGCAAGGACCTCGGCGTCGACAAGGACGAGGTGCGGCTGTACCTGGCGCTGCGCGAGGCCGCCCACCAGCGGCTCTTCGCCCACGTGCCGTGGCTGCGCTCGCACCTCTTCGGAGCCGTCGAGGGGTACGCGCGCGGGATCAAGGTCGACACGGCCAAGCTGGAGGACGTGGTCGGCCAGCTCGACCCGCAGAACCCCGAGCAACTGCAGGAAGCGCTCCAGCAGGGCATGTTCCAGCCGGAGGACACCCCCGCCCAGAAGGCCGCTCTGGCCCGCCTGGAGACGGCTCTCGCGCTCGTCGAGGGCTGGGTGGACGCGGTGGTGCACACCGCCGCCAAGCCGCGCCTGTCGTCCGCCGACGCCCTCCGGGAGACGCTGCGCCGCCGCCGCGCGACGGGCGGCCCCGCCGAGCAGACGTTCGCCACCCTGATCGGCCTCGAGCTGCGTCCGCGCCGTCTGCGGGACGCCTCGCGCCTGTGGGCCTCGCTCACCGACGCGCGCGGTGTCGACGGCCGCGACGGCCTGTGGGAGCACCCGGACATGCTGCCGACCGCCTCCGACCTGGACGACCCGGACGGTTTCGTCCACCGCGAGCAGCTGGACTTCTCCGAGCTGGACAAGATGCTCGGCGAGGCGGCGGGCGGCGGTTCCGCGAAGCCGGACCTCACCAAGGACGAGTCCGACGCGTCCGATGCGGCCGACAAGACCGACGAGGACAAGGGCGAAGACGGCAAGTGAGTCTGTACGACGACACGGTCCTCGCGCTCAAGGACTACGAGGACCAGCCCGAGCTGCGCCAGGTCTACCTGGACCACTTGGGCGCGCACGGCGACAGCGGCATGTGGAAGTCCTGCACGGACGGCCATGTGACGGCGAGCGCGCTGGTGGTGGACCCCTCCCGCGGGCGCGTCCTGCTGACCCTCCACAAGAAGCTGCGGATGTGGCTCCAGATGGGCGGTCACTGCGAGCCGGGTGACGCGACGCTCGACGCGGCGGCGCTGCGCGAGGCCACGGAGGAGTCCGGCGTGCCCGGCCTGACGCTGCTCGCGGGCGGCCCCGTCCGCCTGGACCGACACCCGATCCCGGGGCCGTGCACGCAGCACTTGGACGTGCAGTACGCCGCGCTCGCCCCGCCCGACGCGGTCGAGGCGATCAGCGACGAGTCACTGGACCTGCGCTGGTTCGCGTACGACGAGGTGGCGACGGTGGCGGACGAGTCGGTAGTACGCCTGGTGCAGGCGACAAGGGCACGCCTCTAGGGGGACCGTCGAGGCGCCCCGAAGGGGCTCTCGAAGGGGCGCGGGGAACTGCGCGACCAGCCACATACGGCCCGCAGAAATCCCCGCGCCCCTCGGTCACCCCTGCCCGGACGAGGGCCTAGCTCCAGACGTTGCCCTGGTTCGCCCCCCGGGCGCCCTGCTGGCCCACCCCGAACTGCGCCTGGGCGCCCCGCCCGATGACCGCGTGCTGCGGCGGCAGCATCTCGCTGGGCTGGACGAGGGCGTACCCCTGTCCCATGAAGCTGAGCTCCCAGCCCTCGCCGGTGTTGCCGCGGCGCCGCCAGACGCCCGAGGAATGGGTCTGGGCCTGCATCTGGACGCGCAGGCCGTTGGACCAGGCGACGATCGCGTCCGCGTCGGCGTTGACGTACCGGTCCGGCGTGACCTGCAGCATCAGCGGCTGGCCCGACGTCATCAGGGCGACCTTGCCGCGCCCGGTGATGTTGAGCTGGTACTTGCCGGAGCCGGAGATGCCGTACTGGCTGTCCACGGCGATGACCTGGTGGGTCAGCGACGAGTCCATCGCGAGGACGTAGCTGCTGTCCACGGTCAGGCCGTCCTGCTCGATGTCCACCACGTGGATGTACTGCGCGAGGTTGGCCAGGTAGACCGTGCCCTGACCGTGGCAGCGCATCAGGTCGAGGCCCTCACCGGTGTGCGCGCGGGCGCGCTGGTTGCCCCGGCTCTGGTACTCGGCGTCGAACTCGATCAGCCCCTGGTAGGCGACCATCGCGCCCTTGCGGGCCAGGACGTCGTCGTGCCCCTCCAGGGCGACCCGGAGCAGCTGCGGGTTCTGGACCGAGTAGCGCTCCTGCGTCTGCTGTTCGGCGTGCGCGAAAAGTGGGCTCTGCATGGTGTGTTGCTCCCCCTCAGCCCCGTGCTCGGAGGCGGTCGGTGCTGTCCTCACTGGGCTGTACGACGACGATGCCTTGTCCGGAGAAGCCCATCTGGTAGGCCTCCCCGCTGCCGCGCCCGATGAGGGAGCCGGCCTTGAAGCTGCGCTTGCCCTTCACCTTGAGGTTCGGGGACCAGGCGATCAGGGCGTCCGGGTCGACGTACGTCTCGTCCTCGCCGCTGCCGCAGTCGACGACGATCGGGGTGCCGCGGGAGGTCAGCGCGACCCAGCCCTGGCCGGAGATCTTGATGTTCCACAGGCCCTGTCCGGCGAACTTGGCCATGCCCTTGACCCGCTCGACGCCCCACTGGAGGGACGCGTCGAAGGCGAGCAGGTTGGTGCCGTTCACCGAGAGGGAGTCGCCCGCCAGGTTGATGACGACGACGTCCGCCCCGTAGTCGGCCAGGTAGAGCAGGCCGTCTCCGGAGCACTTCATCAGGGGCGCGCCTTCGCCGGTCATCCACTCGCGCGCGACCTGACGGACGGCGGGCGGATTGGGCTCGTACTGCACGAAGCCTTCGTAGGCGACCATCGAGCCCACGCGCGCGAGAAGGTCGTTGCCGGTCTGCATGGCCACCTTGACCATGTGGTGGCCATGGTTCTCCATGCGGGTGGCGACAGGTGCGGGAGCAAAGCCCGCGAGCTGCTGATTCATGACGGGCTCCCTCAGACCTCGTACGGCTGGACGACGATGAAATTGCCGGGCGCGCCACGGAACTGGAGATTCACGCTCTCCCCCGTGGAGCCCGCGTACGCGTTGCTGCGCAGCCGGACCTGGCTGGAGACGATCGCCTGTGCGGCGGCCGACCAGGCGACGACGGCGTGGCAGTCGGCGAACGTCGTCGGCGTGACGGGCAGCACCACGGGCACGCCGTGGGTCTTCACGATGACCGTGCCGGTGCCCTGGAACTGCATGACGAACAGCGCGCCGCCGGGGATGCCGTGGCCCTCGATCCTGCGCACCTCGTGCTGCAGGGACTCGTCGAAGGCGAGGACGTTCTCCGCGGAGACGCAGATCGCGTCGCCCTGGAGCTCGATGGGGTGCAGGTGGGTGGCCTCCTCGGCGAGGAAGACCTGGCCACGGCCGGAACAGCGCATCAGCTGCATCTCCTGGCCGGTGGCGTTGCCCACGATGCGGCCGGCGAAGCCCGCTCCCTTGTAGCTGAACTCGACCTTGCCCTGGTAGAGCACCATGCTGCCCTGGCGGGCGAGGATCGGCTGGTCGGCGACGCCGAGGTCGACGCGGACCAGCTTCTCGTTCTGCTGCGTCCAGCGCTGGCCGGTGGGGGCCTCGCGGTACTTCTGGAGGGCCGCGGCCACACCGGCGCCCTGGGGAGGCGGCGCCTGGCCCGCGGCGGGCTGCCCCGGGAACTGGCCCTGCGGGGGCTGCTGGCCGTACCCGGGAGGCATCGGGGCCTGGGGCTGCTGACCGTACCCCGGGGGCAGCGGCGCGGTCCGGCCCGGCGCCTGCTGGCCGGGCATCTGGCCGAACTGCGGCTGCTGCGGCTGGTGTTGGGGCTGCTGCTGGGGCGGGTGGCCGTACGGCGCGGGAGGCGGCGGAGGCGGCACGGTGCCGCCCGGCGGCTGGTGCAGCGGCGCCACGACGGTCTGCGCGGCGTGCACCGACGGATCGGCAGGGGCGGGCGCGGGGGGCGGAGTGGTGCCCTGCGGGGGCGCGAAGTTCTGCGCGGGCGCGGGGGCCGGTGCCTGGGGCGCCGGTGCGGCGGCCGGGGCGCCGAACGAGGGCGGGGCCGGGGCCTGGGCGGGCGGGGCGAAGGACGGCGAGGCCGCCTGTTGCGGGGCTGCGGGCTCCTCTTCGGCGACCTCGCCGCCGAAGTTCTTCAGGAGCGCGTCGAGACCGCCGTCGAAGCCCTGGCCGATGGCGGCGAACCGCCAGACGTCCTTCAGGTAGAAGTCGCCCAGCATGACGGCGCGCTCGGTGGAGAACTCCGCGCCGGTGAAGGCGTAGCGCGCGACTTCCTCGCCGCCCGCGACGATGCGGATGTACCCGGAGGCGACCTGCGACATCTGGCCGGCGCCGTCGACCGTCGCCGTGAACGACAGCCGCTGGATCTGCTGCGGGATGCGGTCGAGCGTGACCCGGAAGGACTCGGTGTCGCCCGCCTGCGCGCCCAGGAGCTGGATCGACTCCTCCGGCGACTTGGGCTGGTTGAAGAAGATGAAGTAACGGTCGTCCGAGAGCCGTTCGCCCGCGTCCAGGCCGAAGCAGCTGATGTCGAAGGTCAGCCCGGGGGCGGAGATCTGTACGCCGACGTACAGGTCGGTGCCCGCAGTGAGATCACTGATCTTGGCCTTGTGGCCGCGTTGGAATTCCCTGGCCATACGTAACGACCGTCCCCCATCCCGAATGTGAATACGTCGCGTCAGGCTAACCGCAAAGACCGACAGCGAGCCAAGCCGGTACAGACCCGCTACACAACTGCGGGACCCGGCGGACGTTCACTCCTCGCGCGCGGCGGGCAAATGGGGCAACCGGCTGGCCGACACCACTCCTTCGAGGTACCCCCTGGCCCGCTCGGTGCGGGGGTAGGCCTCCAGGAGCCGCCAGAAACGGGGGCCGTGCCCCGGGACGAGGAGGTGGGCGAGTTCGTGGACGAGGACGTAGTCCACGACGTACTCGGGCATGCCCTGCAACCGGTGCGAGAGGCGGATGCTGCCCTCGGCCGGGGTGCAGGAGCCCCACCGGGTGTTCTGGTTCGTGACCCAGCGGACCGAGGCCGGCCGGGCGCGGCCGCCGAAGTACTGGTCGGACAGCTGCCCGGCGCGCTCGGCGAGCTCCGCGTCGCCGAGGAGCCGCTTGCTCTCCTGCGCCGCGAGCTTGTCGAGCATCACGGTGACCCAGCGCTGCTCCTCCGCCTCGGACATGCGGGCGGGGATGAGGACGACGGTGCGATCGCCCTCCCGGTACGCGGAGACCGTTCGGCGGCGGCGGGCGCTCCGTCTGACCTCCACCGCGCTGGTCTTCGCGCCGGACGGCGCCGGGCTGGTCGTGCTGCGCTGTGGAGTTCCGGCGCGACGCGCTGAGGTCTCCCCAGCGACGCGTGAGGACGGGTCGGCGGGCACGCCCCGACGTTACCCGCTGGGCATGGGGGAAGTCCCGCCTCCGGGACGGTTCGGCGCCGTTCCGCACCCCGCGCGCCGGATTAGTACGACGAATACCCCCTGCCTGTGGACAACGCACGGCAGGCTTCGGGCGGGGCGGGCATTCTGGCATTCGATCGGCGCGGCGACGGGACCGCGCCGACCGGCCGACGGGGGACGACCATGCGACTGACGCATCCGATCGTGAAGCCCGCGCTGCGGCGCGGCTGGCGGGACCTGAGCACCGTGCAGTTCGGGGTGGCACCGGCGCACGCCCTGGTGCTGGGCCCGATGGACACGGCGACGAGCAGCTTCCTCACCTTGCTGGACGGCACCCGCGGGCTGCCGCTGCTGCGCGAGGAGGCACGGCGGATGGGGCTGCCCGAGGGACATGTGGACAGACTGCTCGGCGAACTGACCCGCGCAGGCCTGCTCGACGACTCGACGGGCGGCGGGCCCGCGGCCGACACCCTGCGCGAGCGGGGCGGGGCCATGGACCGGCTGCGGGCCGACCTGGCCTCACTGTCGCTCCAGTCGCCCGAGCCGGGCGGTGCAATCGCGAAGATGGCGGCCCGACGGACCATACGGGTCCGGGTCCGGGGCGCCGGCCGGGTGGGCACCGCGGTCGCCTCGGTGCTGGCGGCCGCGGGCGTCGGCCGGGTCGATGTGGTGGACGGCGGACAGGTGCAGCCGTGGGACGTCGCACCGGGCGGTCTGCCCGCCGAGTCCGTCGGGGAGCGGAGGGACGCGGCCGCGCGCCGGGTCGTGCGGCAGGCGGCGCCGGGCAGGCCGGACCGGGGGACCACCGAGCCGGAGGGCACCGCGGGCCTGTCGCTCGTGATCATCGCCCCGCGGGACGGACTCGACGCGTACGCCCCCGCTCCCGCCGCGGCCGAGGAGCTCCTCGCCTCGGGCACACCCCATCTGTACGCGGGGGTGATCGAAGGCACGGGAGTGGTGGGCCCCCTCGTCCTGCCGGGGACGACGGCGTGCGCCGAGTGTCTCTTCCGGCAGCGCGCGGACCACGATCCCACCTGGCCCCGGATGCTGGCCCAGTGGCGCTCGGGGACCACACGGCAGGTGGCCGCGTGCGACGTGGCCCTGTCGACGTCGGTCGCGGGGTTGACTGCGGGGCACGCGCTGGCCTTTCTGGACGGGGAGCCCTCCTCCTGCGCGGGTGCACGATGGAAGGCGGCCGTCCCCGGATTCGAGTGGCACTCGAGCCCGATTTGGCCGCATCCATCATGCTCTTGTGGGGCCGGCGCGTCCGTTAAGGGGGATCGGCCCGCCGCTGACGAGAAGCCGCACGCAACAATGGCCGGGTAACCGCCTGTGAGGGCGCGGCTGTCTGGGACTTGGAGGGGCGCATGTCTGATCTTCCCCGGAAGGCGGTCACCCGTACCGCCAAACTGGCCGCGCTGCCACTCGGCTTCGCGGGGCGTGCGACCTGGGGGCTCGGCAAGCGGATCGGGGGCAAGTCCGCGGAGATCGTCGGACGGGAGCTGCAACAGCGCACCGCCGAGCAGCTGTTCAAGGTGCTCGGCGAGCTGAAGGGCGGCGCCATGAAGTTCGGGCAGGCGCTGTCCGTCTTCGAGTCCGCGCTGCCGGAGGAGATCGCCGGACCGTACCGCGCGGCGCTGACGAAGCTGCAGGAAGCGGCGCCGCCGATGCCGACCAGCACCGTCCACACCGTCCTGGAGGAGCGTCTCGGTACGGAGTGGCGGGAGTACTTCCTGGAGTTCGACGACAAGCCGGCCGCGGCGGCCTCCATCGGTCAGGTGCACCGCGCCGTCTGGTCGGACGGCCGTGAGGTCGCGGTCAAGGTGCAGTACCCGGGGGCGGGCGAGGCGCTGCTCTCCGACCTCAACCAGCTCGGACGGTTCGCCCGGCTGCTCGGGCCGCTGATCCCGGGGATGGACATCAAGCCGCTCATCGCCGAGCTGCGCGACCGGGTCTCGGAGGAGCTCGACTACGAGCTGGAGGCGCAGGCCCAGCAGGCGCACGCCGAGGAGTTCGCGGACGACCCGCATGTGGTGGTGCCCCAGGTGGTCCACCAGAGCGACCAGGTCCTGGTCACCGAGTGGATGGACGGGACGCCCCTGTCGAAGGTGATCTCGGAGGGCTCCCACGAGGAGCGCGACCAAGCGGGTCAGTTGCTGGCCCACTTCCTCTTCTCCGGCCCGGCGCGCACCGGGCTGCTGCACGCCGACCCGCACCCGGGCAACTTCCGTCTGCTGCCCGACGAGAAGGGCGGTCACCGCCTCGGGGTGCTCGACTTCGGCACGGTGGACCGGCTGCCCGACGGACTGCCCCCGACCATCGGGACCTCCCTGCGGATGACGCTGGAGGGCGAGGCCGACGCCGTCTACGACATGTTGCGGGAGGAGGGCTTCGTCAAGGAGTCCGTCGACCTGGAGCCGCAGGCGGTGCTCGACTATCTGCTGCCGATCATCGAGCCCATGGCCGTCGACGAGTACACCTTCACCCGCGCCTGGATGCGCAAGCACGCCGCGCGACTGGCCGACGTCCGCTCCCCCGCCTACCAGTTGGGCCGGTATCTCAACCTGCCCCCGGCGTATCTCCTGATACACCGGGTGACGGTGAGCACCATCGGCGTGCTGTGCCAGTTGAACGCGACGGTGCGGATGCGCGACGAGCTGGAGGAGTGGCTGCCGGGCTTCGTGGCGGAGACCGAGGAGTACGCGGAAGCCGAGGAGCTCACGGGGGAAGAGGAGCGCGTGGGGGCCCGGGAGGGGTCGACGGCGGCGGAGGCCTGAGCCACTCGGAGGCGCTCACCACCAGGGGGAGTCGAGGCGCCCTTCGATGGCTCTGATGTTGTCGCGGGAGCAGGCGTCGCAGAAGTAGTGACGGGCACCGTTCTCCACGGAGCAGGTCCACGTCGGGGGCGTGCCTTCGGCGACCGCACCGCAGCGGGAGCACACGAGGTTCTCCGTCTGGGCGGGCCGGGGGTTCTGCTGGTCCACTCGGCGACCCTATCGCCGTGCGCGCGCGTTCGGTGGACACAACGCACTGCGGGGAGCGGTCCGTGCGGACCGCTCCCCGTGGGTTTCCTTCATCGCGCCGGGCCGCCTCGGCGGCTCATCGGCGCGATGTCCTCAGTCGGCTTCGGCCGACCGTCACTGCATGACCGCGATGGCGAGCGCGCGCCGGGCACGCAGCGAGGCGCGCTCCGCGCGGCGCTGCATGCGGCGGGCCGCCATCAGGCGCTCGGCCGGGCGCTGGGCCTCGGCTTCGCGCAGGCGTTCGTGCATATGCGCACGAGCCATGGCTTCTGGGATGAGTTGCATCTCACGGGTCCTGTTCTGGCGCGGAACATGCGCGCCGGTGATGGTGAAGTCTGGTGTGGCGGAGCCGGCGGGCTCGCTGGTGGCTGCCTTCATCGGGGCCTGCTTCGTGGGGTCGTGCGTCAGGGGGCGGTCGATGGTTCCGGCGGTGCTCATGCGACGACCGGGTTCTTGCGCGGGCGGCCACGGGGCCGCTTGCGGGCCACGACAACGCCCTGGACGAACAGCTCGCCGCCCCAGACGCCCCACGGCTCACGCCGCTCCTTGGCGCCGGCGAGGCAGGCCTCCATCAGCGGGCAGGTCCGGCAGAGGGACTTGGCGTACTCGACGTCGGCCGGGGACTCCGCGAAGAAGACCTCCGGGTCGTAGGCACGGCAGGGAACGGGTACGCCGAGGTTCTCGATGGCGTCGTCGAGCGCGGTGAGCGCAGTCAGGGGGGTCAAGGTCGGGTCCTCCGTGGGTGCGGGCGGGGGGAGCGTCTGTGAAGGCGGTACGGACGGGGCGTGCGCTTCGAGTTGCACGGTGGTGTTTTCCTCGTCTGGTCGTGCCGGCCTGGGTCGGCCGGTTGGCGGCTGGTACCGGGTCTTGCTGTCGGCCCCTTCGCTCTGTCTCCCTGTTTCGGGGAAAACAGAAGGGCCGCGGATCCCGGGTGGGGTTCCGCGGCCCTGAAGGCGCCTGTCTGATCGAGGATCAGACTGGATCACTCCAGGGTTCGAGCCCACGGAAGGCCCACATCATGTGGTGCTGCGTCGTCTGCTTCCGGAATCCGGCACCGGCTGCCGCAAAGGCATAGGTCTGAGCCTGCGCCTCCGCTACTGCTGCTTCCGGTGCCTTGGTCGGTCGCTCATTGCGCTCGCTGGCCTCGCGGACGGCAAGGCCGGCGAGAGGCAGGGAGGCGGACATCGGACGAGCGGCGGGAATGCCGCCGGACAGACCGGTGCCCTGGTTCGAGAAGCCGAGCAGGCAGGAAGCGACGACCGAGCGATCGGTCATTTTCGCGGTGCTGATGAAGCTCTCGTTGATGCTGATCACTGGAATTCGCCTCCTCTCGGCGTCTAGGGGATCGGCCGGAACCGATCCGCGGACTGTCAAGTACAGCACGGAAGGTGGGCTTCGGAGAAGCCCGCCGTTTCCGTGCTAAGAACCTATGGGTCTTCCTTGCGCATGCGCAAACTATTTTTTCGACGAGTTTGAATCATTCTCCATCGGCGCCCCTTACACGCTCCTGACCTGCACAGATGGCCAGGACGTCGGCCCCGAAGCGATGAAACTTCCGGACGCCGACCCCAGGGATGCGCGCCAGCTCGCCCTCGTCCTCGGGCACCGCCTCCGCGATGGCGATCAAGGTCTTGTCGGTGAAGACGCAGTACGCGGGCTGTCCCAGCTCCCTCGCCTGGCCCGAACGCCACTCCCGCAGTCGCTCGTAGAGCCCCTCGTCCATGTCGGACGGGCAGTCCTCACACCGCATGAGCTTCATCTCACCCGCCTCGGTCAGGGTCCGGCCGCAGACCCGGCAGCGGGCCGGGGTGCGGGCCTTGCGCTGCCGACGCCCGGCGGCCGGGCCGGTACCGCCGCCCCCGCTGCCCCGCTCGACCCCACCGGGGCCACCGCCCGCGGCGCGGGCCCCGGAGCCCGCCCCGGAGCCCGGCCGCAGCCCGTCCAGGAAGCGGCTGGGGCGGCGGTTGGGGCGGCCGCCCGGCGAGCGGGAGAGGGCCCAGGAGAGGGAGAGATGGACGCGGGCGCGGGTCACGCCCACATAGAGGAGGCGGCGCTCCTCCTCGATCTGCTCATCGGTCTTGGCGTAGGTGATCGGCATCATGCCCTCGGCGAGGCCGACGAGGAACACGGCGTCCCACTCCAGGCCCTTCGCCGCGTGCAGCGAGGCCAGCGTGACGCCCTCCACGGTGGGGGCGTGCTGGGCGCTCGCCCGCTCGTCCAGCTCGGCCACGAGGTCGGCGAGGGTCGCCTCCGGCCTGGCCCGCGCGAAGTCCTCGGCGAGCCGCACGAGAGCGGCCAGTGACTCCCAGCGGTCGCGGACCGCGCCGGAGCCCGCGGGCGGCTCGGTCGTCCAGCCCTTGGTGGAGAGCACGGCGCGCACCTGGGAGGGCAGGTCGACCACGTCGTCGAGGAGGGCGTCGTTGCCCCCGAAGCGGGCCGCGCCGCGCAGGGCGGCTCCGGCCTCGCGCACCTCGGTGCGCTCGAAGAACCGCTCGGCGCCGCGCAGCTGATAGGGCACGCCGGCGTCGGCCAGGGCCTGTTCGTAGATCTCCGACTGCGAGTTCGTACGGAAGAGGACGGCGATCTCACTGGCGGGGACGCCGTCGGTGAGCAGGGCGCGGATACGGCGGGCGGCGCCTTCGGCCTCGGCGGGCTCGTCCACGTACTCGGTGTAGACCGGCTCGGCGCCGGACTCGCGCTGGGAGATCAGTTCCAGGCGGTGGTCGGCGGCGCGGCCGCGGGCCTGGGAGAGCAGGCCGTTGGCGAGGTGGACGACCTGAGGGGTGGAGCGGTAGTCCCTGACCAGCTTGACGACCGTCGCCCCGGGGTGGCGGGTGCGGAAGTTCAGCAGGTGGTCGGGGGTCGCGCCGGTGAAGGAGTAGATCGTCTGGCTGGCGTCGCCGACGACGCAGAGGCTGTCCCGCTCGCCGAGCCACAGCTCCAGGAGGCGCTGCTGGAGGGGGCTCACGTCCTGGTACTCGTCGACCACGAAGTGCTGGTACTGGGCGCGGACCTGTTCGGCGATGTCGTGGCGGTCCTGGAGGATGCCGACGGCGAGCAGCAGCACGTCCTCGAAGTCGATGACGGCGCGGTCGCGCTTGAGGTCCTCGTACGCCCCGTAGAGCTGGGCGATCTCGGCGGGGTCGCGCGGGACGTCGCGGCCGGACTTGGCGGCGGCCGCCGCGTAGTCCGCGGGGACGGTCTGGGTGACCTTGGACCACTCGATCTCGCTGGTGAGGTCGCGCAGCTCGTTCCGATCCAGGCGGATGCGGCAGGCGGCGGCCGCGTCCGCGACGAGCTTGATCTTCCGGTCGACGATCCGGGGCAGCGGTCCGCCGACCGCTTTCGGCCAGAAGAACTGGAGCTGGCGCAGGGCCGCGGAGTGGAAGGTGCGGGCCTGGACGCCGGAGGCGCCGAGCTGACGGAGGCGGCCGCGCATCTCGCCGGCGGCGCGGTTGGTGAAGGTGACGGCGAGCACACTGGCGGGCTGGAGCATTCCGGCGCGCACCCCGTAGGCGATCCGGTGGGTGATCGCACGGGTCTTGCCGGTGCCCGCGCCTGCCAGGACACACACCGGCCCGTGCAGGGCGGTGGCGACCTCGCGCTGCTCAGGGTCGAGCCCGTCGAGCACCGCGTCCGGGGAGTCCGGGACCTGCGGGAAGAGGGTGGAGTGCGTTGCTGATGTCACCCCGCCATGCTGCCAGGTCCCCAGGGGCGGACGAGCCGGTTGTCCACAGGGGGGCGCTACCGGTCGTACTAATACGGGAATGGTGGCCCGGTCGCGTACGTTCGATCCATTGCGACCACGCACCCCGAGCGACGAAGGAGCACGAAAGACATGCCGGGCACTGTGACGATGTACAGCACCACGTGGTGCGGCTACTGCCGCCGCCTCAAGGGCCAGATGGACCGCGAGGGCATCGGTTACACCGAGATCAACATCGAGCACGACCCGGACTCGGCGGCTTTCGTCGAGAAGGCGAACGGCGGAAACCAGACGGTGCCCACCGTTCTCTTCCCGGACGGCTCGACGCTCACGAACCCCTCGCTGGCGCAGGTCAAGCAGAAGCTGGGCGCCTGAGGCTCGGCGCCTGACCGGCTATTCGGCGAGGGCTCAGCCCACTGACCCCGGCTTCGGCAGAGGCTTGCCGTACCAGAGTTCGATCAAGCGGGCCGCGATCGAGATCCCGTAGGGAGGCAGGACCTCTCCCGACTCGAATGCGGCCCGCAGGTCTTCCCGGGAGAACCAGCGGGCCTCGTGGATCTCCTCACCGTCGACGTTGATCTCCGAGGAGGTCGCGTCGGCCATGAAGCCCAGCATCAGGCTGGACGGGAACGGCCAGGGCTGGCTCGCGACGTACTCGACGTCGCCGACCATGACGCCGGCCTCCTCGAAGACCTCGCGGCGCACCGACTGCTCGATGGACTCCCCCGGTTCGACGAAGCCGGCGAGGGTGGAGAAGCGGCCCTCGGGCCAGTGGACCTGGCGGCCGAGGAGGATGCGGTCCTCGCTGTCCCTGACCGCCATGATCACGGCGGGGTCGGTGCGCGGGTAGTGCTCGGCGCCGCAGGCCTGGCAGCGGCGGATGTGGCCGGCCGCCGCGATGACGGTGCGCTCGCCGCAGCGTGAGCAGAAGCGGTGCAGGCGCTGCCAGTTCTCCAGGGCGACGGCGTGCACCATCAGGCCCGCGTCCCGGGGGGAGAGCAGGAGTCCCGCCTCGCGCAGCCCGGCGGGGCGCGCCGACTGGTCCATGCGGCCGGGCAGGGCGTCCTTCTGGAGGGCGAAGTAGCTGACGCCGTCGTCGTCCGTGCCCAGGAAGTAGCGGTGCTCCTCGGTGAGCGGCGCCTCGAAGGACGGTGTCATCACCAGTTCGGTGCGGCCCTCGGGCGTCTCGTCGATGAGCACCTGGCCGCCGGAGACCACGAAGACCCGGGTCGTGGGGTGGCTCCAGGCCGCGGCGAGCCAGGCCTCGTCCATGCGGTGGTGGGCCGCGCGGTCGATGCCGCTCGGGGCGGTCAGTGAGACGGGCCGGTCTGCGGTGCTGTCGGTCCAGGTGGTCACAGGTGCTTCCAACTCCCCCGATGGAATGGGTGGTTCAGCAGGGCGTGCGGCGGGACGTGCGCGGTGGCCGGTGGGGCCGCGGCGCGGGCTTCAGCGGGCATCGCGCCAGTGCTCCGCGAGGTCGCCCCACAGGTAGGCCGTCGTCTCGACGCCCTTGAGCAGCAGGTCGATCTCGACCTTCTCGTTCGGCGCGTGCCAGCCGTCGGACGGGACGGAGATGCCGAGGAAGAGCACGGGCACGGCGAGGACGTCCTGGAGGTCGGCCGCCGGCCCCGAACCGCCCTCGCGCGTGAAGCGGATCTTCTGTTCGAAGGCGCGGCCCATCGCGCGGGCGACGGACTGCAGGGCGGGGTGGTCGAGCGGGGTCAGGCACGGGCGCGTGCCCGCGCTGAAGGTGACGGTGTGGCGGATGCCCGCGGGGACGCGGTCGGCGGCCCACGCGCGTACGGCGTCCTCGACGCGGTCCGCGTCCTGGCCGGCGACCAGCCGGAAGGACAGCTTCACGAAGGCGGACGACGGGATGATCGTCTTGCTGCCCGCGCCCTGGTAGCCGCCGCCGATGCCGTTGACCTCGGCGGTCGGGCGGGCCCAGATGCGCTCCAGGGTGGTGTGCCCGGCCTCGCCGTGGGCGCTGCGGGACTTGGCCGTGCGCAGCCAGCTCTCCTCGTCGAAGGGCAGCTCGGCGAAGAGTTCGCGCTCGCGGTCGGTGAGCTCGGTGATGCCGTCGTAGAAGCCGGGGATCGCCACGCGCGCGTGCTCGTCGTGGAGGCCGGCGACGAGGCGGGCCACCTCGGTGGCCGGGTTCGGGACGGCACCGCCGAAGGAGCCGGAGTGGATGTCCTGGTCGGGACCGTGCAGCTCGATCTCGCACTCGGTGAGGCCGCGCATGCCCGTGCAGACGGTCGGGGTGTCCTCCGACCACATGCCGGTGTCCGAGACGATCACGGCGTCGGCCGCCAGGCGGTCCTTCCGGGCCTCGATGAGCGCGCGGAAGCGCGGGGACCCGGACTCCTCCTCGCCCTCGATCAGCAGCTTGAGGTTGACCGCGGGCGCGGTGCGGCCGGTGGCGGCGAGGTGGGCGCGGACGCCGAGCGTGTGGAAGAAGACCTGGCCCTTGTCGTCGGCCGCCCCGCGCGCGTGCAGCCGGTTTCCCTTGACGACGGGGTCGAAGGGGTCGGTGTCCCAGCCGTCCTCGCGGGCCGCGGGCTGCACGTCGTGGTGGCCGTAGACGAGGACCGTGGGTGCCTGCGGATCGCCGGAGGACCACTCGGCGAAGACGGCGGGCGCCCCGGGCGTCTCCCAGATCTCCGCGACCGGGAACCCGGTCTCCTCGAGCTGGGCGGCGAGCCACTCGGCGCTGGCGCGCACGTCCCCGGCATGGTCGGGCTGGGCCGACACGGACGGGATGCGCAGCCACTCGGCGAGGTCGTCGAGGAAGGCGGCACGGTGGTTCTCGATGTACGTGCGGACGGCGCTGTCCGGTGTCTCGCTCATGGTCACGAGCCTATCCGCCATCCGGGGCGGTCTCGTCCGGCGGATGGTCCGCCGGGTCTCCGTCCGGAGCGGCGGTCGGCTCGTCCAGGAGGATGCGCTCCAGCCGGGCCCGGTCCGGGAGGTTCCGCGGGCGCGCGGTCTCCCCGCTGCGGACATAGAGGAAGGCCGCCTTCACCGACTCCAGGGGGACGCCCTGCTGCTCGGCCCAGGCGAGGCGGTAGACGGCGAGCTGGAGGGGGTCGGCGGTACGGGTGCGGCTGGTCTTCCAGTCGACGATCTCGTACGTCGTGCCGGGACCGTCGCCTTCCTTGTAGACCGCGTCGATGCGGCCCCTGATGACACGGCCCGCGATGACGAACTGGAAGGGGACCTCCACGCGGTACGGCGCGCGGTGCGCGTACTCGGTGCGTTCGAAGGCTTCCTTGAGGGCCTCCAGGTCGCGCTCGTCGGCGATCTCGGCCTCGTCCGGGCCGCCGCCCGGCAGCTCCTCCGGGGGGAGCATCGGCAGGGTGAGCTCTTCGAAGCGGGACTCGATCCAGGCGTGGAAGCGGGTGCCGCGGCGGGCCGCGGGCTGCGGCGGGTGCGGCATGGGACGGGCCAGGTCCCGCGCGAAGCCCTCGGGGTCGGCGGCCAGGCGCATCAGCTCGGACGCGGTGAGCGAGGCCGGCACGGGGATGTCCCTGACCGCCTCGCGGGCGCGCAGGAGTTCTCCGGTGAGGGCGTCCAGGTCGCGGTCCCAGGAGGCGAGGGTGCGGGCCTCCTCCGGGGTGAGGCGGGGGGCGAGGCCCGGCTCCTGGGGAGCGGGGCGGGTCACCGGGGCGCCGTCGGCGGGGTGGGGACGGGCGTCGGGTGCGGGGGCGGGGTGCGGCACGCGTGCGTGGGCGTGCTCACCGGAGGCGGGGCCGCGCGCGTGGGCGTGCTCACTGGCGGCGGGCCCGCGCGCCGGGTCCCCCTCGGCCGGGGCGTCGGGGTGTGTGGACGCGTCGCCCGGTGTGGCCGCGGGATGTGGGACCGTCGGGCGCTCCGTCGCCAGTGACTCCCAGTCGGTCGGGTCGGCATCGGGGAGACCGGCCTCTACGTAGGGGGCCTCTTCGTAGGGCACCTCTTCGTAGGGGGGCTCGTCGTCCTCCGGAGGGGGCGGCCATTCGGGGTCGTCGGCCGGGGGCACGTCGTCGTACGCCGACGGGTGGGCCTCCGCGTGGGAGCGGGCGTGCTCCGCGGTCCCCGCGCCGGTGGGCGCCACCGCGTCCTCGCCCGTGAGCCGGTCCAGGTGGGCGAGGACGGTCCGCGCGGCGGCGCGGCGGCGGGCCAGGGCGTCGTCGTCCAGCGGGAGCGGCCACGCCTGGTCACCGGTCGCCTCCCGCAGGGCGGGGTTCTCCTCGTCCTCGGCCGGCTCGTCCGCCCAGGCCTCGATCTCGCCATGGCCCGCCGCGCAGTGGTCGTGCAGGGCCAGGAGGAAGTCCGAGGGGCCGCGTGGCTTCTTCTGGGAGGGCCCCCACCAGTGCCCCGAGCCGAGGAGCAGGGAGCGGGGGCGGGTGAACGTCACGTAGCTGAGGCGGAGCTCCTCGGTGTGCTGGTGGTCCTTCATCGCCTCGTGGAAGGCCTTCATGCCCTTGGCGTCCCACGCGTCGACGTCGGGGAGCGTGGCCGCGTCGCCGCGCAGTTCGTGCGGGACGACCTTGGCCTGCGAGGTCCACTTCTCGCGTCCCTTGGTGCTCGGGAAGACGCCGTCGACCAGGCCGGGGACGGCGACGACGTCCCACTCCAGGCCCTTGGACTTGTGGGCGGTGAGCACCTTGACGGTGTTCTCGCCGCCCGGCAGGGCGTTGTCGAGGCCCTTCTCGTACTGGGCGGCGGTGCGCAGGAAGCCGAGGAAGGCCAGGAGCGTGGCGCCGTTGTCGTGCGCGGCGAAGGAGGCGGCGACATCCAGGAAGTTCGAGAGGGTCTCCCGGCGGCGGGCCGCCAGCGCCCCGGGGGACGCCGAGAGCTCGACCTCCAGGCCGGTGACGGCGAGCACGCGGTGCAGCACGTCCATCAGCGGGTCGGAGAGCGACCGGCGCAGCTCGCGCAGTTCCGCGGCGAGGCGCGCGAAGCGCACCCGGGCGTCGGCCGAGAAGGGCAGCCCGTCGTCTCCTCCGGAGACGTCGTCCGGCTCCAGGGGCGACTCCAGGAAGGTGTCCAGCGCGTCCGCGAGCGATATCACCTCGGCCGGGTCGACCCCCTCGACGGCCTCGGCGAGACGGCGGTCCGGGTCGTCCGGCGCCGCGTGTCCGGGCCGGACCAGGAGGCGGGCGCGGCGGCCCAGGAGGGCGAGGTCGCGGGCGCCGATGCGCCAGCGCGGGCCGGTCAGGAGCCGCACCAGGGAGGAGTTGGCCCCCGGGTCCTGGAGGACCTCGCAGACGGCGACGAGGTCGGCGACCTCCGGGAGGTGCAGCAGCCCGGAGAGGCCGACGACCTCCACGGGGATGTCGCGGGCGACGAGCGCGCGCTGGATCTCGGCGAAGTCCGTCGCGGTGCGGCACAGGACGGCGATCTCGCCGGGCGCCTTGCCGGTGCGCACCAGGTGGGCGATGGAGTCGCCGAGCCAGTCGATCTCCTCGGCGTGGGTGCGCAGCAGGGCGCAGCGCACCACGCCGTCGCGCTCGGCGCCGGGTGCGGGCCGCAGGGCCTCCACGCCCGCGTGCATGGCGCGCAGGGGCTCGGCGAGGCCGTTGGCGAGGTCCAGGAGGCGGCCGCCGCTGCGGCGGTTCTCGCTGAGCGCGTGGCGGGTGGCGGGGCTGCCGTCGGCGTACGCGAAGTGCTCGGGGAAGTCGTCGAGGTTGGCCACCGAGGCGCCGCGCCAGCCGTAGATGGCCTGGCAGGGGTCGCCGACGGCGGTCACCGGGTGTCCGGTGCCGCCGCCGAAGAGGCCGGACAGGAGGATGCGCTGGGCGACCGAGGTGTCCTGGTACTCGTCGAGGAGGACGACGCGGAACTCCTCGCGGAGGATCTCGCCGACCTCCGCGCGGGTGCGGGCCAGCGTCGCGGAGAGGGCGATCTGGTCACCGAAGTCGAGGAGGTCGCGGGAGCGCTTGGCCGCGCGGTAGTGGCCGACGAGCTCGGTCAGTTCGAGCCGGGCCGCGGCGGTCTCGGGAACCTTGCGCAGGTCGGCGTTGGAGAGCTTGGCGTCCTCCAGGGCCGCCAGCAGCTCGGTGTCGTACGCGCGGAGCCGCTCGGGGCGCACGAGGTGCTCGGCGAGCTCGCCGTCGAGGGCGAGGAGGTCGCTGACGAGGTCGGGGAAGGACCGGGTGAGGGCGGGGTAGGGGCCGGGGGCCTCGCGCAGCACGCGGGCGGCGAGCTGGAAGCGGGTGGCGTCGGCGAGCAGCCGGGAGCTGGGCTCCAGGCCGATGCGCAGGCCGTGGTCGGTCAGGAGACGGCCCGCGAACGCGTGGTACGTGGAGATGACCGGCTCGCCCGGCGGGTTGTCCGGGTCGACCGCGTCGGGGTCGGTGACGCCCGCCTTGACGAGGGCCTGGCGCACACGCTCGGCGAGCTCGCCCGCCGCCTTGTTGGTGAACGTCAGGCCGAGCACCTGCTCGGGGGCGACCTGGCCGGTGCCGACCAGCCACACCACGCGGGCCGCCATCACCGTCGTCTTGCCGGAGCCGGCTCCGGCCACGATCACCTGCGGGGCGGGCGGCGCGGTGATGCAGGCCGTCTGCTCCGGGGTGAACGGGATGCCGAGGAGCTCCTTGAGCTGCTCGGGATCGGTGAGGCGAGGTGACACGTCAGAGAGGCTAGCGGTGGCCACCGACAACCGGGGCCGGCCCGGCTGCGGGCGGCCACCGCCCGCTCATGAGGAGCGTCAGGTCAGGAGCGTGGGATCAGGAGGCCGAACCCAGCTTCTTCGGGTCGACGACCTGGTCGGCCGGCGGGGCCTTGACCTCGACGGCCTTGCCGTAGTCGGCGAACGTCACGGTGCCGGGGCCCTCCTTACCCTTGTTGACGACCTTCAGGAAGTAGGGCTTGCCCTCCATCGCCACGTAGAAGGTGGTGGTCTCGCCCTTCTTCGTGCGGGTGAGGACGGCGGCCTTCTTGCCGTCGACGTCGGCGTCGTCCTCGCGCTTCAGCTGCTTGAGGTTCTTGTTGCTGAACATGTCGTCCGGGTTGCAGATGGGCTTGCCGCCCTGGGTGGGCTGCTTCACCCAGCGGCCCTTGAGGAGTTCGGCCGTCGAGCCGCCGCCCTTGGCTTCCCAGAACTTGTCGTCGCCCTTGGAGTACTGGAACTCCCCGACGGACAGGAACTCGGCCTTGCCCGACTTGGCCGAGCCCATCGTGCCCTTGCAGTCGCCGGACTTGGCGACGGCGAACTCGATGTCGCTCGTCTGTCCGCCCTGCTTCATTCGGCCCTGCATCGTGTAGGACCCGGCGTCCTTGGACGCCTTGGACGCCTTGTCGGCGATCTTGTCGGCGCTCATGCCGTCGAAGGGGTCCTTGTCGCCGCTGTCGCTGCTGCAGCCCGTCACGCCGATGACGGCGGCGGCGCAGACGACGGCCACTGCCAGGAGCTTCCGATTGGCTGCCATATACGCGTATCTCCTAGAAAAGGTGCACCAACAGGCGGCGCACAGCATGTCTTTACAGTGACTTTAGATCGGCGGCGGTGCTGCTACGTCGCCAGGTGGCCGACGTGACAATTGCCACTGGTGTGCCCGGGGCCGCGCCCGAGGGCCGCGCCTGGGTCATTCCACGACGTGGCGCCCCTCCGGGAGGGCGCTGCACGAGGCGCGGAACGCGCAGTGGGTGCAGTGCTGGCCAGTGGTGGGCGTGAACCGTTCGTCGAGCACCTTGCCCGCCGCCGTCGCGAGGAGGTCGCCGATCCACTCCCCGGAGAGCGCCTCCTGGGCCTGCACCTTGGGGAGGCTCTCGCCGCCGTTCTTCTTGGCGGCGCCCTGGCGCAGCTGGACCAGTTCGGCGCCGCCCGGCTGTGGGCGTACGCCGTCGAAGAGGTCGTCGGCGGCGCCCTCGCGGACCGCCAGCTGGTAGACGGCGAGCTGCGGGTGGCGGGCGACCTCGGCGGAGGTCGGGGCCTGCTTGCCGGTCTTGAAGTCCACTACGTAGGCACGGCCTTCCGCGTCCTGTTCGACGCGGTCCATGGAGCCCCGCACCCGGACTTCGTAGGGACCGGCCTCCAGGGTCACGTCGAAGTCGTGCTCGCTGGCGACGGGGGTGCGGCTCGCGCGGTCCATCACGTGCCACTGGAGGAAGCGCTCCAGCGCCACGCGTGCGTGCTCCTTCTCCTGCGCCGACTTCCAGGGGGCGTCGAAGGCGAGCGCGTCCCACACCGAGTCGAGGCGCGCCATGAGGACGGCGAGGTCGGCGGGGGTGCGTCCGGAGGCGACCTCGTCGGCCAGGACGTGCACCACGTTGCCGAAGCCCTGGGCTGCGGTGGCCGGGGCGTCCGCCTTGACCTCGCGGCCCAGGAACCACTGCAGGGAGCAGGTGTTGGCGAGCTGGTCGAGGGCGCTCCCGGAGAGCACGACGGGCTTGTCGCGGTCCCTCAGGGGCACCTCGCTCACCGTCGGTTCATACATGCCCCACCAGCGGTAGGGGTGCGCGGCCGGTACGAGGGGACGGCCGTCGGCGTCGCTGAGCGCGGCCAGCCGGGCCAGGCGCTGGGCTGCCGCCTCGCGCAGGGTGTCGCTCACGCGCGGGTCGACGGTGGTGGCGCGCAGCTCGGCGACGAGCGCGGCGACGGACAGGGGGCGGCGCGGGCGGCCCGTTATGTCCTTGGGTTCGACGCCGAGTTCGGTGAGGAAGCGGGACGGCTGGTCGCCGTCGTCGGCGGGCGCCTTCACGGCAGTCACGACGAGGCGCTCACGCGCGCGTGTGGCGGCGACGTAGAACAGCCGCCGCTCTTCGGCCAGGAGCGCCCCCGGGGTGAGGGGCTCGGCGAGGCCGTCGCGGCCGATGCGGTCGGCCTCCAGGAGGGAGCCGCGGCGGCGCAGGTCGGGCCAGAGGCCCTCCTGGACGCCCGCGACCACGACGAGCCGCCACTCCAGGCCCTTGGAGCGGTGCGCGGTCATCAGGCGTACGGCGTCGGGGCGGGCCGCCCGGCGGGTGAGCGTGTCGGCGGCGATGTCCTGCGCCTCGGTCTCCTCCAGGAAGTTGAGGGCGCCGCGGCCGCCGGTGCGCTCCTCCGCGCGGGCCGCCGCGGCGAACAGGGCGCACACCGCGTCGAGGTCGCGGTCGGCGTTGCGGCCCGCCGCGCCGCCGCGCCGCGCGGTGCGCTCCAGGCGCCTGGGCCACGGCGTGCCGTCCCAGAGCTCCCACAGCGCCTCCTCGGCGGTGCCGCCGCCCGCGAGGCGCTCGCGGGCCTTGCGGAGCAGCGTGCCGAGCCGCTGGGCGCCGCGGGCGTACGTCGGGTCGTGCGCGACGAGGCGCTCCGGCTCGGCGAGGGCGCGGGCGAGCAGCTCGTCGGAGGGCGGCGGCACGTGGTTGCCCGCCGCGCGCTCCTCCTCGCGCAGGGCGCGGCCGAGCCGCCGCAGATCGGCGGCGTCCATGCCGGCCAGCGGCGAGGTGAGCAGCGTGAGCGCGGTCTCGGTGTCGAGCCAGGCGGGGGCGGCGGATACGGCGGACGCGGTGGCTGCCCCTGGGGCCTCAGTGGCTGCCGCCGGGTGCACGGTGGCTGCCGCCGGGTGCGGGGCGGCACCTTCCGTATCGTCGTCCGTCCCTCCACCGGCCCCGTCACCCGCCCCGTCCGGAGCGGCCTCTTCGGCGTCGTCTCCGGAGAGCCCGTTTTCGGGAACGTCTCCTTCGGAGAACTCGCCTTGGGAGAGCTCGTCTCCGGAGAGCTCTCCCTCGAAGCCCTCGCCCTCCAGCGCGCCCCCGTGGGAGACCTCCCCGTCCGCCTCCGTGGCCACCGCCGTCGCCACCACCCGCAGCGCCGTCAGCAGCGGCGTCACCGCCGGCTCGTGGCGCAGGGCGATGTCGTCGCCGTCGATCTCCAGGGGGACGCCCGCCGCGCTCAGGCTGCGGCGCACCGCGGGAATCGTGCGGGCGCCCGCACGGACGAGCACGGCCATGTCACCCCACGGGACCCCGTCCTCCAGGTGCGCGCGGCGCAGGATGTCCGCGATGTTGTCGAGCTCCGTGCCGGCCGTCGGGTACGTGTACACCTCGACGCGGCCGCCCTCCCTGACCGGGGCCAGCTCCCGGTGGGCCCGCACCTTCGCCGCGGGCAGCCGGGTCAGCGGCATGCGCCGGGTCAGCAGCCGGGTGGCGCCGAGGAGCTCCGCGCCCGACCTGCGGGACGTCGTCAGGACCTCGACCGGCGCCGGTGTGCCGTCCGCACGCGGGAAGTCGTGCGGGAACTCCAGGATGCCGTTCACGTCGGCGCCCCGGAACGTGTAGATCGACTGGTCGGGATCGCCGAAGGCGACGAGCGTGCGGCCGCCCCCGGCGAGCGCGTGCAGCAGCCGCACCTGCGCCGGGTCGGTGTCCTGGTACTCGTCGACGAAGACGGCGTCGTACTGCGCGCCGAGCGCCCGCGCCACCTCGGGGCGGCGGGCGAGCAGCACCGCGCGGTGCACCAGTTCCGCGTAGTCGAGGACCCCCTGGAGGTCGAGGACGTCCAGGTACTCGGCGAGGAAGGCCGCGGCCGCGCCCCAGTCGGGCCGTCCGCTGCGGCGCGCGAAGGCGTCCAAGGCGTCCGGTCCGAGCCCCAGCTCGCGGCTGCGGGCGAGCACCGCGCGGACCTCGTCGGCGAAGCCGCGGGTGGTCAGGCAGGCGCGCAGTTCGTCGGGCCAGCGGATGTGCCCGTGTCCCTCCTGCGCGAGGTCGATCTGGCCCGCGAGGAGCTCACGTACCGCCACGTCCTGTTCGGGACCCGACAGGAGCCGCAGCGGCTCCACGAACAGTTCGGCGTCCTGGTGGGCGCGGACCAGGGCGTAGCAGAAGGAGTGGAAGGTGGTGGCCTGCGGGGCGTGCGCCGCCCCGACGCGCAGTGCCATGCGGTCGCGCAGCTCCACCGCGGCCTTGCGGCTGAAGGTCAGCACCAGGACGCGCGCCGGGTCCCCGCCCCGCGCGACGCGCTCGGCGACGGCCTCCACGAGCGTGGTCGTCTTGCCCGTGCCCGGGCCTGCCAGCACCAGCATCGGTCCGCCCTCGTGGTCAACCACACGGCGCTGACCTGCGTCCAGGCGAGGGGGGGCCACCGGCGCCGGTGGCGTACGCACCAGTCGGTAGCCATCCTTGGCCCCCTGTCGTACCGGATGGTGCGACGGGTGCCGGATGTGCCGAGTGGAAGAGGGGGAACTCACGTGGGTCGCCGGTCCTGGTGGGTCTGCTGGTCGAAGAGCGGCTGCGCGACGGCCGCGGGGTGAAGGGGATGCGTGACGTCGACGCTACGCCAGTGGGCGAGGAGGACGCGTGGCTTCCCCCGTACGGGCCACCGGTCCCCCGCCGGGCCGCCCGATGCCGGAAGCTGTCAGGTGTGAGCCTCCGGAGCCTGCGGGCGAGCGTCACCCGCGACGTCGTCCGTGGTGTCGTCCGCCCCCGGGCCGCCCGCCGCCACGCCGCCCGCCGCGCCGCCGCCCGCCGAGCCCGCCTCGGCGCGCGCGTGCGCGCCCTCGCCGTCCCACCGCGCCCGCCGCATGTCGAGCTTCGGGACGTGCCCCTGGGCGGCGCGCGAGGCCTGCCGCAGGGGTGTGCCCTCCTCCCGGTAGCGCTCCAGGGCCCGCAGTTCGTGGCCCGGCAGCAGGACGCCGTCCGAGCGCACCACACGCCACCACGGGACGCCCCCTCCGTAGAGGGCCATCACGCGTCCGACCTGTCGCGGGCCGCCTTCCTCGAGCCACTCGGCGACGTCCCCGTACGTCATCACCCGACCCGGCGGGATCAGCTCCGCGACCTCGAGAACCCGCTCCGCGTACTCCGGCAGCGCCTGGCTTTCCTCGCTCATCCGGACCATCCTGCCGTACGCCACCGACAGGGTGACGAGCCCCGCACGGAGCGTGCCGCGGGCCCCGTGACAGGGCACAAAGTGTCGTTTCGTGACCACTTCGCGTCCTTGCGTTGCCCCCTGATGCCCCCCTCCGCGGGCCGGACATGCCACCATCGTGCGGGCGGTGACAGGTGATACGAGATCAAGAAGAGACGACGGAGCGGCAGGGCGTGCATCCCGATGACAAGGCGGGCACCTCTGCGTCCGAGTCGCACCCGGACACCGGTGAGAACACCCTGAAGACCGACGAGACCGACAAGACCGAGCCCGAGAAGACCGAGCGGATCGAGCGGACCGAGCGGGCGGACGAGCCCGGCTGCGCCGACGAGGGCGAGTCGCACACCGACCGCGTCGCGCGCGACGAACCGCTCCTCGCCGCGCGCGTGCACCGTCCCTCCGACCTCATGCGGCTCCTCGTCGGCGTGCTCGCCATCGCGGTGCTGCTCGCCATCGCCGCGTTCGCCCACGGCACCACGTCCGGGCTCGAACAGGACATCGACAAGGGCACCGAGCAGGCCCCCGACCTGCTGATCAAGGTGGCGGGTCTGATCGCCAGCATCGGGGTGCTGCTCGTCCCGGTGGCGTTCGCGATCGAACGGCTGATCAAACGGGACGGGCTGCGCATCGCCGACGGCGTGCTGGCCGCCGTCCTCGCCCATGGCGTGACGCTCGCCACCGACCTGTGGGTCGCCAAGGGTGCCCCCGACTCCATCCAGGACGCGCTGACCAAGCCGTCCCCCGCGGACGTGCACGCCTTCACCGATCCGGTGCACGGCTACCTCGCGCCCGTCATCGCCTACATGACGGCCGTCGGGATGTCCCGCAGACCGCGCTGGCGCCTGGTCCTCTTCGTGGTGCTGCTGCTCGACGCGTTCACCATGCTGGTGACCGGCTACACGACGCCGTTCTCGATCATCCTGACGGTGCTGATCGGCTGGGCGGTGGCGTACGGCACGCTCTACGCCGTCGGCTCGCCGAACGTACGACCGACCGGCCAGACGCTCCTCGCCGGCCTGCGGCACGTCGGCTTCCACCCGGTGAGCGCCGCCCGCGAGGAGTCCCCGGACAGCGAGCACGGCGACCGCGGCCGCCGCTATTTCGTCACCCTGGAGGACGGCCCGCCGCTGGACGTCACGGTCATCGACCGCGAGCAACAGGCGCAGGGCTTCTTCTACCGCGTCTGGCGCCGGCTCACCCTGCGGGGCATCACCCAGCGGCGCAGTCTGCAGTCGCTGCGGCAGGCGCTCGAGCAGGAGGCGCTCCTCGCGTACGCGGCCATCGCGGCCGGGGCGAACGCGCCCAAGCTGATCGCCACGTCCGAGCTCGGCCCGGACGCCGTGATCCTCGTCTACGAGCACACCGGCGGCCGCACCCTGGACTCGCTGCCGGACGACGCCGTCACCGATGAGCTGCTGCGCGACACCTGGCGTCAGGTGCAGGCCCTGCAGTCGCGGCGGATCGCGCACCGCAGGCTCACGGGCGACGCCGTCCTGGTGGATCGTTCCGGCAATGTGATCCTCACGGACCTGCGCGGTGGCGAGATCGCCGCGGGCGACCTGGTCCTGCGCATGGACATCGCGCAGCTGCTGACCGCCCTCGGCCTGCGGGTGGGCGCCGAGCGCGCGGTGGCCGCCGCCGTCGAGATCCTCGGGCCGGACGCGGTGGCCGACTGTCTGCCGCTGTTGCAGCCCATCGCCCTCACCCGGTCCACCCGCTCCACCCTGCGCAGGCTGGCCCGGGAACGCTCCCAGCGCGAGCGTGAGGCCGTCCTGGATGCCTCCCGCAGGTCCAAGCAGACCGCGCGCGCGGAGCTGCCGGAGGACGAGCCCGCACCGAAGCCGTCGCAGAAGCAGGAGAAGCAGGCGGCCAAGCAGGAGCGGCAGGCCGAGAAGCAGGCCATAGACGACGCCCTGGACCAGGCCCGCGAGGAGGACCTGCTCACCCAGATCCGCCATCAGGTGCTGCTCATCCGCCCGGCGGCGCCGGTCGAGCCGGCGCAGCTGGAGCGCATCAGGCCGCGCACGCTGATCAGTTTCATCGCCGGTGCCATCGGCGCGTACTTCCTGCTGTCGCAGCTCACCCACGTCGAGTTCGGCACGCTCTTCCAGGAGGCGCAGTGGGGCTGGGTGGCGGCCGCGGTGGGCTTCTCCGCGCTGAGCTACTTCGCCGCCGCGATGAGCCTGCTCGGCTTCGTGCCGGAGCGGGTGCCGTTCCTGCGGGCGGTGGCGGCGCAGGTCGCCGGGTCGTTCGTGAAGATCGTGGCGCCCGCGGCGGTCGGCGGCGTCGCGCTGAACACCCGGTTCCTGCAGCGCTCCGGGGTGCGGTCGGGGCTCGCGGTGGCGAGCGTCGGCGCCTCGCAGCTCTTCGGGCTCGGCTCGCACATCCTGCTGCTGCTGATCTTCGGCTATCTGACGGGGACGGAGAAGACCCCCTCGTTCACGCCGTCCCGCACCGTCATCGCCGGTCTGCTGTCGGTCGCGGTGCTCGTCCTCGTGGTGACCGCGATCCCTTTCCTGCGCAAATTCGTCGTCACGCGCGTGCGCTCGCTCTTCGCCGGTGTCGTGCCGCGCATGCTGGACGTGCTGCAGCGCCCGCAGAAGCTGCTCACCGGCATCGGCGGGATGCTGCTGCTCACCCTGATGTTCGTGCTCTGCCTGGACGCCTCGGTACGGGCCTTCGGCAACGAGGAGATGACGTCGCTGAGCCTGGCGAGCGTCGCCGTCGTCTTCCTCGCGGGCAACGCGCTGGGCTCGGCGGCGCCGACACCGGGCGGTGTGGGCGCGGTCGAGGCGACGCTGACCTTCGGTCTGATCGCGGTGGGGGTGCCCAAGGACGTGGCGGCGCCCGCCGTGCTGCTCTTCCGGCTGCTCACGCTCTGGCTGCCGGTGCTTCCGGGGTGGCTGTTCTTCAACCACCTGACGCGGAAGGGCCTGCTCTGATCAGGGCCCGGCGCTGAAGGGCCTGCTCTGATCCGGCCCTTGCGCCGAAGGGCCTGCTCCGGCGCCGTCAGAACACCAGCAGCAGCCCCGCCAGGAGCAGCACGGCGCCCATCACCTCCACCGCCCCGACCACCGGCACCCGCACGCCCCTGCCGGGCAGCAGCGCCGCGCGGGCCAGGTAGCCGGCGAAGAGGAGCGCGAGCCACGGGTTCAGCGCGTACGCCGCGGGCACCGCGAGCACGTGGTACGTCACCGACGCCCGGTGGTACGCGCGGGAGTCGCGCTCCCGGATCATCGTCTTCACGTACGGCACCGTGCCCGCGAAGAACAGCAGGCAGGCGAGGGCCGGGCGCCAGCCGTCGGCGAGGGATCCGCCGCCCAGCCGCAGCGTGACGAGGAGCATGCCGCAGGCGGGGACCACCGCCGCCAGGCCGTTGAGCAGGGCCCGCTCCTTGTTGCGCCACGCGTAGAGCGTGTTCACGGCCACGAAGGGCGCGGCGCAGCAGGCCGCGAGCAGCAGCCAGGGGTACGTGAACAGGAGCGGCACCCCGCAGACCGCGCACACCGCCGCCGACACCAGGGCGGGCCGCACATGGCGGCGCGGGGCGCGCGGGTTGCGGGAGAGGCGGCGCAGCCGGAGCCACTGCTGGGCGTGGAAGGCGGCGACGTACCCCGTCAACCAGGCGACGAACAGCGGCAGATGGGCCCAGCGCGGTCCGGTGCCGGGGCCGTCGCCGAGGAACACGCCCGCCGTGAACGGCACCGCGAGCATCGCCCACGCGCCGTGCTGGTTCGGCAGCCACGTGTGGAGTCCGCCCCGTCTCTTCCTGCCCATGCGTTCAGCCTCTCAGCACCTCGGCCCGCTGCCCGGTGCTTTCAGCCTCGCAGCATCAGGGCCCGGACAATTCCTGCTGTAAGTCACCCCTTGACGGGACCTTGGACCCCGGGGTCCCAACCGCCGCCAGGCTTAGGGTCGTTGTAGGCCGCACATGTGGTGGGGCCCTTTCTTCGGGACGGCCGGGAGATATGACGTTGCAGCAGAGGAAAGACATCGCTGAGACGCTCGTGAAGGCCGGGAGTTTCTTCACCCGGACCGCGGAGACTTCCGCGGATCTGCACCACGTGCGACGCACCGGCGGCCGGGACGGGGAAGCCTTCTACCGCGATCGCTGGAGCCACGACAAGGTCGTGCATTCCACGCACGGCGTGAATTGCACCGGCTCGTGCCGCTGGAAGGTGTACGTCAAGGACGGCATCATCACCTGGGAGACGCAGGCCACGGACTATCCCTCCGTGGGACCCGACCGTCCCGAATACGAACCCCGCGGATGCCCGCGCGGCGCCTCCTTCTCCTGGTACACGTATTCACCGACGCGCGTGCGGTATCCGCATGTGCGCGGCGTGCTCCTGGAGATGTACCGGGAGGCGAAGGCGCGGCTGAAGGACCCGGTCCTCGCCTGGGCGGACATCCAGGGCGACCCCGAGCGCCGCCGGCGCTACCAGCGCGCCCGCGGCAAGGGCGGCCTGGTGCGGGCGAGCTGGGACGAGGCCGTCGAGATCGTCGCGGCGGCGCACGTCCACACCATCAAGGAGCACGGCCCCGACCGGGTCGCCGGTTTCTCCCCCATTCCCGCGATGTCGATGGCGTCGCACGCGGCGGGCGCCCGTTTCCATTCCCTCATCGGCGCCCCGATGCTCTCCTTCTACGACTGGTACGCGGATCTCCCCGTCGCCTCCCCACAGGTCTTCGGCGACCAGACCGACGTACCGGAGTCGGGCGACTGGTGGGACGCCGCCTATTTGATGATGTGGGGCTCCAATGTGCCGGTGACGCGAACGCCCGACGCGCACTGGATGACGGAGGCGCGGTATCGAGGACAGAAAGTCGTCACCGTCTCGCCGGATTTCGCGGACAACACGAAATTCGCCGACGAGTGGATGCATCCGCACCCCGGAACGGACGGCGCGCTCGCCCTCGCGATGGGGCACGTCATTCTCCGTGAATTCTTCGTCGAACGGCAGACCCCGTTCTTCCTGGATTACGTGCGCCGCTACACGGACCTGCCTTTCCTCGTCACTCTCAACGAGACCGAGCACGGACTCGTCCCGCACAAGTTCCTCACCGCGGCCGACCTCGACGACGAGCGGAAAGCGGCCGAGAACGCCCGCTGGAAGACCGTCCTGATCGACGACGCGACGGGCGAGCCGACCGTCCCGAACGGCACGCTCGGCCACCGCTGGGGCACCTCGAAGACCCCCGACTGGAACCTCGAGCTCGGGGACACCGTGCCCCGGCTCACCCTGTACGGCGAGGACACCGCGGAGATCGTGCTGCCCCGCTTCGAGGGCGGTCATGGCGCTCAGGATGCCGCCGCGAGCGAGGGTGACAACGGTGTCGTACGCCGGGGCGTGCCCGTCCGGCGCCTCGGCGACCGGCTCGTCACCACCGTCTACGACCTGATGCTCGCCCAGTACGGCGTCCCGCGCGCGGGGCTGCCCGGCGAGTGGCCCGCCTCCTACGAGGACGCCTCCCAGCCGGGCACCCCGGCCTGGCAGGAGACCCTCACCTCCGTGCCGGCCGCGCAGGCCGCGCGCGTCGCGCGGGAGTTCGCCGAGACGGCCGAGGCCTCCCAGGGGCGCTGCATGATCCTCATGGGCGCGGGGACCAACCACTGGTTCCACGCGGAGACCACCTACCGGGCCTTCCTCGCGCTGCTGACGCTCACCGGCTGCCAGGGGCGCAACGGCGGCGGCTGGGGCCACTACGTGGGCCAGGAGAAGTGCCGGCCGGTGACCGGCTGGGCGACGCTCGCGAGCGCGTCGGACTGGGGGCGCCCGCCGCGCCACATGATCGGCGCGGGCTGGTTCTACCTCCACACCGACCAGTGGCGCTACGACAGCCTGCCCGCCGAATCCCTCGCGTCACCGCTGGGCGAGGGGCGCTTCGAGGGCATGTCGGGCGCCGACTGCCTGGCCGCCTCCGCGCGCATGGGCTGGATGCCCTCGTATCCGACCTTCGACCGCAACCCGCTGGACCTGGGCGCGGCCGACGACCCGGTGGCGAGCGCCGTCAAGGAGCTGGAGGAGGGCACGCTGGGCTTCGCCGGCGAGGACCCCGACGCTCCCGGCAACTGGCCGCGCGTGCTCAACGTATGGCGGGCCAATCTGCTCGGCTCGTCCTCCAAGGGCAACGAGTACTTCCTGAAGCACCTGCTCGGCACGCACTCCAACCTGCCCGAGGACGGGCCGCGTTGCGTGCCGCGCGATGTGCGGTGGCGGCCCGAGGACGTCGAGGGCAAGCTCGACCTGCTGCTCTGCCTGGACTTCCGGATGACGTCCACGACGCTGCTCTCCGACGTCGTCCTGCCGGCCGCCACCTGGTACGAGAAGCACGACCTGTCCTCCACCGACATGCACCCCTTCCTGCACGCCTTCACGCCGGCCGTGGACCCGCCGTGGCAGGCGCGCACCGACTACGACGCGTTCCTGGCGCTCGCGCGCCGCTTCGGCGAGCTGGCGGGCGAGCACCTGGGCGTGCGCCGCGACCTCGTCGCCACCGCGCTGCAGCACGACACCCCGGGCGGCGAGATGGCCCAGCCCGGCGGCGTCGCGCTCGACTGGTCCAAGGGCGAGTGCGATCCGGTGCCGGGGCGCACGATGTACGACCTGACCGTCGTGGAGCGCGACTACGGGGCGGTCGGCGAGAAGTTCGCCGCACTCGGCCCCCTGGTCGACCGGCTCGGGGTCACCACGAAGGCGGTCACGTTCGACGTCGCCGAGGAGGTCGCGTACCTGAAGGCGAAGAACGGCACGGTGCGCGGCGGCACGGCCGACGGCAGGCCGCGCCTGGACACCGCCCAGCGGGCCTGTGAGGCGATCCTGTCGCTCTCCGGGACCTCCAACGGCCGGCTGGCCACCCAGGGCTTCGCGACGCTGGAGAAGCGCGTCGGGACGGAGATGGCGCACCTGGCCGCGGAGGCCGAGGGGAAGCGGATCACGTTCGCGGACACCCAGGCGCGGCCGGTGCCGGTCATCACCTCCCCGGAGTGGTCGGGCAGCGAGTCCGGCGGCCGCCGCTACACGGCGTTCACCGTCAACACCGAGCACCTCAAGCCCTGGCACACGCTCACCGGGCGCCAGCACTTCTTCCTCGACCACGACTGGATCCACGAGGTCGGCGAGGCGCTGCCCGTCTACAAGCCCCCGCTGAACATGCACCGCCTCTACGGAGAGCCCGAGTTGGGCTCCCGGACGGGTGAGGACGGCGGCCGGGAGGTGGCCGTGCGCTTCCTGACCCCGCACAACAAGTGGGCGATCCACTCCCAGTACCAGGACAACCTCCACATGATGACGCTCGGCCGCGGCGGACAGACGGTCTGGATGTCCCCGCAGGACGCCGAGGCCATCGGTGTGCGCGACAACGAGTGGATCGAGGCCGTGAACCGCAACGGCGTCGTCACGGCCCGCGCGATCGTCTCCCACAAGATGCCGCCGGGGACGGTCTACATGAACCACGCCCAGGAGCGGACCGTCGGCGTCCCGAAGACGGAGCGGACCGGCCGGCGCGGCGGCATCCACAACTCGCTCACCCGGATCATGCTCAAGCCCACCCATCTCGTGGGCGGCTACGCGCAGTTGACCTGGGCCTTCAACTACCTGGGGCCGACCGGCAACCAGCGCGACGAGGTGACGGTCATCCGTCGCCGCTCGCAGGATGTGGAGTACTGATCATGCGCGTCATGGCCCAGATCGCCATGGTTATGAACCTCGACAAGTGCATCGGCTGCCACACGTGTTCGGTCACCTGCAAGCAGGCGTGGACGAACCGCAAGGGCACCGAGTACGTCTGGTTCAACAACGTCGAGACCCTGCCCGGACAGGGCTATCCGCGCCGCTGGGAGGACCAGGAGCGGTGGCAGGGCGGCTGGGAGCGGACCAGGTCCGGCCGGCTGCGGCTGCGGGCCGGAGGGCGCCTCAAGCGGCTCGGCCAGATCTTCGCCAACCCCGAACTGCCGGAGCTCTCGGACTACTACCAGCCCTGGACGTACGAGTACAAGAACCTCACCGACGCCCCGGCGGGCGACGACATGCCGGTCGCCAAGCCGGTCTCGCAGGTGACGGGCGAGCCGATCGGCACCATCGAGTGGGGCCCCAACTGGGACGACAACCTCGGCGGCGCCCCGGAACACGCGCCGAGGGACCCCCTGGTGGAGAAGATCCGCGACGAGGTCGGCGAGAAGATCCGCTTCGAGTTCGAGCAGAGCTTCATGTTCTATCTGCCGCGGGTCTGCGAGCACTGCCTCAACCCCGCGTGCGTCTCGTCGTGCCCTTCGGGGGCGATGTACAAGCGCGAGGAGGACGGCATCGTCCTCGTCGACCAGGACCAGTGCCGCGGCTGGCGGATGTGCGTCACCGGCTGCCCGTACAAGAAGGTCTACTTCAACCACGCCACCGGCAAGGCGGAGAAGTGCACGTTCTGCTTCCCGCGCGTGGAGGCCGGGATGCCGACCATCTGCTCGGAGACCTGTGTCGGGCGCATGCGCTACCTGGGGGTGATGCTGTACGACGCCGACAAGGTGACCGAGGCCGCGTCCGTGGCGGACGAACAGGACCTCTACCCGGCGCAGTTGGAGTGCTTCCTCGACCCGCACGACCCGGCGGTCGCGGCCGCCGCCCGCGCGTCCGGCATCACCGACGAGTGGCTCGCCGCGGCCCGCCGCTCCCCCGTCTACGACCTGATCAGGACGTACCAGGTGGCGCTGCCGCTGCATCCGGAGTACCGCACGATGCCGATGGTCTGGTACGTGCCGCCGCTCTCCCCCGTCGTCGAGGCGGTCGCCGCCGCGGGCCGCGACGGGGAGGACGCGGGCAACCTCTTCGGAGCGATCGACTCGCTGCGCATCCCCGTCGAGTACCTGGCCGAACTGCTCACCGCGGGCGACGCGTTCGCCGTCGACGCGGTGCTGCGGCGGATGGCGGCGATGCGTTCCTACATGCGGGCCCTCAACCTCGGACAGACCCCGGAGGAGTCCGTCGCGGGCGCCGTCGGGCTCACCGGCGAGGAGCTCCGGGACATGTTCCGGCTGCTCGCCGTCGCCAAGTACGAGGACCGGTACGTGATCCCGACCGCCGCGCGGGCCGACGCGGACGCCCTCGCCGGCGCCCATCCCCTCGACGACGGCTGCCCGGTGGGCGAGGCGGCACCCGCCGCCCGCGAACCGCGCGTCCTGCTCAATCTCAGCCCCACCCGGAGGAGCGCATGAGCCCCGACGCCGTCGTCCGCCTCGTCGCCGGACGGCTCCTGCAGTACCCGGACGAGCGGCTGTACGCCGACCTGGACCACCTCCACGAAGTCTGCGACCACCCCCTGCTGCGGGAATTCGTCGCCCACGCGCGCGTGCGCCGTCCCCTGGACCTCGCCGCGCACTACACGGACGTCTTCGACACCCGCAACCGCCGCTGTCTGTACCTGACCTGGTGGTCGGACGGCGACACCCGCAACCGCGGGCTCTCCCTGGTGCGCGTCAAGCGCGTGTACCGGGAGCACGGCCTGGAGTTCACCTCCGCGGAACTGCCCGACTTCCTGCCGGTGATGCTGGAGTTCGCCGCCCGCGAGGAGGCTGCGGGCACCGCCCTCCTGGAGGAGCACCGGGCCGGGCTCGAACTGCTGCGGCTCGCCGTCACCGACGCCGGCACCCCGTACGCGCGCGTGCTCGAAGCCGTCTGCGGAACGCTGCCCGGGCCCTCCCCCCGCACGCGCGCCGAGGCCAAGGCGCTGGCCCGCTCCGGGCCGCCCCGCGAGACCGTCGGCCTGGAACCCTTCGGGCCCGGCGTGGAACTCCCCTGGCCCACGCTCCCCGCCCGCTCCGGAAGGGAAAGGACCCCGGCGTAATGGACCTCATCCTGTGGGGCGTCATGCCCTATCTCGCCGTCACCCTCCTGGTCGCGGGGCTCGCCTGGCGGGCCAGATACGACCGGTTCGGCCTCACCACGCACTCCTCCCAGCTCCGGGAGTCGCGGCTGCTGCGCATCGGCTCGCCGCTGTTCCACTTCGGGATGGCGTTCGTGGTGCTCGGCCACGTGGTGGGGCTGCTGATCCCGGACGACTGGACCGACGCGGTGGGCATCAGCGACCACGCGTACCACCTGCTTGCCGTCTCCACGGGCGCCGTCGCGGGCCTCGCGGCGGCCGGCGGGATCGGCGTCCTGGTGTACCGGCGGCTGACCGTGCCCGCCGTACGGAAGGCCACCCTGCGCAGCGACCACCTGATGTACACGGTGCTGCTGGGCGCGCTGCTGCTCGGCCTGGCCGCGACCGTCCTCAACTCCACCGGAGCGGTCGACTACAACTACCGCGAGGGCGTCTCCGTCTGGTTCCGCGGCCTGTTCACGCTCCAACCCGACTACGCGCTGATGGGCGCCGCACCCCTCGCCTTCAAGCTGCACGTCGTCTTCGGCTTCGCGCTGATCGCGCTGATCCCCTTCTCCCGTCTCGCCCACATCGTCAGCGCGCCCTTCAAGTACCTCTTCAGGCCGTACGTGGTCTACCGCAGGCGCGAGCCGGGGCAGCTCGCGAACCGGGAGCCGGAGCGGGGCTGGGAGCGGGTGTCGTGAGCCGCGTCGTCAGGCGCCCACGGCACGACGTCGGCGAGCGCCCCTTCATCGTCATCTGGGAGGCCACGCGCGCGTGCCCACTGGCCTGTGTGCACTGCCGGGCGCAGGCGCAGCCCGCGCGGGACCCCGGCGAGCTGGACGGCGCCGCCGCCCGGCGCCTGATGGACCAGATCGCGGCCTTCGGGCGGCCGAGCCCGCTCTTCGTCATCACGGGCGGCGACCCGTTCCAGCGCGCCGACCTCACCGACCTCGTCGCGTACGGCACCTCCCGCGGGCTCCGCGTCGCCGTCTCCCCCTCGGGCACGCCGACGCTGGACCGGGCGAACCTCACGGCGGTGCGCGACGCGGGCGCCGTCGCCCTCTCGCTGAGCGTCGACGGCTCCACGGCCGCGCGGCACGACGCGTCCCGCGGCGTGGACGGCGTCTTCGGGTGGACCCTCGACGGCTGGCGGACCGCCCGCGAGCTCGGCCTGAAGGTGCAGATCAACACCACCGTCACGCGCGACAGCCTGGAGGACCTCGCGGACATCGCGGCCCTGGTGCGCCGCGAGGGCGCGATGCTGTGGAGCGGCTTCGTGCTGGTGCCGACGGGCCGCGGCGAACGGCTCGCCGCGCTCACCCCCGCCGAGGTCGAGGACGTCCTGCACTTCCTGTACGACACGGGCGCGGTCCTCGCCACCAAGACCACGGAGGGACACCACTTCCGCCGCGTGATGCTCCAGCGGACCATCCTGGAACGGCACGGCGAGACCCCGGTGACCGGCCCCCTGTACGCGCGGCTCACGGCACGCGCGCGTGCGCTCGGCCTGCACGACGGGGAGCGGCGCGCGGTGCGCAGGCCGCCCATGGACGTCGGCTCCGGGCGCGGCTTCGTCTTCGTCTCGCACACCGGAGAGGTCCACCCCAGCGGCTTCCTGCCGCTGTCGGCCGGCAACGTCGGACACCATCCGCTCGTCGACATCTACCGGGGCTCCGCGCTCTTCACCACGCTGCGCGACCCGGCGCTGCTCGGCGGGGCCTGCGGCCGCTGCGAGTTCAACACCGTGTGCGGCGGCTCCCGTTCGCGCGCGTACGGGGCGACGGGGCGGGTCCTCGCCGCCGATCCCTGGTGCGCGTACGAGCCGGGGAGCTTCCCCCACCAGGACGAGCTGCGGGAGCTGCTCGCGCCGGGCTCTCCGGCACCGACCGAAGGGAGCGCGGCATGACGCGTTCAGTGATCGTCGTCGGCGGCGGCATCAGCGGACTGACGGCGGCCCTGCGGCTGCGCGCCGACGCGGAGGTCACCGTCCTGGAGGGCGCCCCCGCCGTCGGCGGCAAGCTCTGCACCGGCACCCTCGCGGGCGTCCCCGTCGACGAGGGCGCCGAGTCCCTGATGGCGCTGCGCCCCGAGGCCGTGCGGCTCGCCGAGGACGTCGGCCTCGGCGACGACCTGTGCGACCCGGCCCCGGCGCCCACCACCCTGTGGTCGCACGGCGCGCTGCGCCCGCTGCCGCCCGGCCACGTCATGGGCATCCCCGCCGACCCCGAGGCGCTGGCCGGCACCGGGCTGCTCTCGGACGAGGCGACGGCCCGGCTGCGCCTCGACGAGACGCTGCCCGCCGAGCCGCCGGCCGGCGACGTGTCCGTCGCCGAGTACCTCGGCCGGCGGCTGGGTCAGGAGGCCGTGGACCGGCTCGTGGAGCCGCTGCTCGGCGGGGTCTACGCGGGCCGGCCCGACCGGCTCTCGCTGCGGGCCGTGCTCCCGCGCGTGGCGGCGGTCGCCGAGCGGGGTGAGCCGCTGCTCGCCGCGCTGCGGGAGCTGCGGACGCAGGCCCGGACCGGCGCCCCGCGCGCGGGCGGCCCGAAGCCCGTCGGCCCGCGCCCCGTCCCCGCTCCCGTACGCAGCCTGCGCGGCGGCAACGGCCGCCTTCCGCACGCCGTGGCCGCGGCGAGCGGCGCCCGGATCCTGACCGGCACGCGCGCGCGTGAACTGCAGCGCACCCGCGCGGGGCGGTGGCGGGTGCTCGCCGTCACCGGTGACGGCCCGCTCCTCCTGGAGGCGGACGCGGTGGTGCTCGCCGTGCCCGCGTACGAGGCCGCGGAGCTGCTGCGCCCGCACGCGCCGCTCGCGGACGCCGACCTGGGGGCGATCCAGCACGCCAGTACGGCCGTGGTGACCATGGCGTTCCCGCGCACGGAGGCCCTCGTCCGCGGGCAGGGCAACGCCGGGCACGGGGACGCGCTGCCCGGGGGCAACGGCTTCCTGGTGCCGGCCGTTGACGGGCGCGCCATCAAGGCCGCCACGTTCCTCAGCAACAAGTGGCGCTGGCAGGGCGAGGCCGCGCCCGGCCTCTTCCTGCTGCGCACCTCGATCGGCCGGGTCGCCGAGGAGCACCGGCTCGCCCCGCCGGACCGCCATCTGATCCGCACCTCGGTCCGGGAGCTGCACGAGGCCCTCGGTCCCATCGGGGAGCCGGTCGCGGCCCGCGTCCGCCGGTGGGAACGCGGTCTTCCGCAGTACGGCGTCGGCCACATCGAGCGCATCGCCCGGGTCCGCGAGGCGGTCGGCGACCTGCCGGGGATCGCGCTGTGCGGGGCCGCTTACGAGGGCGTGGGCGTCGCCGCGTGCGTGGCGACGGGGACGGCGGCGGCCCGTCAGCTCGCCGAGGGCTGAGGCGCCGGGCCGCGAGGGCTCAGGTGCGCCCGGCCCCGGCCCGCACCGGAGTCCGGCACGCCCCCGTACGCGACGCCGGACTCCGCCCCGCGACGCCGGATTCCGTGGCCGGATCCTCACCCACACGGCCCGCGCCCCGAGCGCCCCGTCAGGAGCCCCCGCAGGATGGGGACATGCCCACACAGTCCCAGCCACGCGTCACCGCGCTGGCCGCCGCCGCCCTGCTCCTGTCCGCCACGCTCTCGGCCTGCGGCAGCAGCGACGCCAAGGACGAGGATCTGCCGAACCAGAAGCTGAGCTGGAAGGACTGCCCCGCGCCCGACGCCGCCGAGGGCGGTGGCGGCGCCCCGTCCCCGCTGCCGGGCGGCGCCGAGTGGCAGTGCGCCACCATGAAGGCCCCCCTCGACTGGTCGAAGCCGAAGGGCGACACCATCGACATCGCGCTGATCAAGGCGGCCACGAGCGGCGACAAGAACAAGCGCATCGGCTCCCTCGTCTTCAACTTCGGCGGCCCCGGCGGCTCGGGCGTCACCACGCTGCCCGCCTTCGGCGAGGACTACGCCAAGCTGCGCACCCGCTACGACCTGGTGAGCTTCGACCCGCGCGGCGTCGGCCGCAGCGCGGGCATCCGCTGTGAGGACGACGAGCAGCTCGACACGTACTTCCAGCAGGACGCCACGCCCGACGACGAGAGCGAGAAGAAGAAGCTCGTCGAGAACGTGAAGTCCTTCAACGGCGGCTGCGAGAAGAACGCCGGTTCGACCCTCCCGCACGTGCGCACCACCGACGCGGCCCGCGACATGGATCTGATGCGCCAGGTCCTGGGCGACGACAAGCTGCACTACTTCGGGATCTCGTACGGCACCGAACTCGGCGGCGTCTACGCACACTTGTTCCCCAAGAGGGTGGGGCGTGCCGTGTTCGACGCGGTCGTCGACCCCACCGAGAACGCCGAACAAGGCTCGCTCGGCCAGGCCCGGGGCTTCCAGCTGGCGCTCGACAACTTCGCGAAGGACTGCACGTCACAGGCGGACGACTGCCCCGTCGGAGACACCGAACAGCAGGTCAAGGAGAAGATCGCGAAGCTTCTGAAGGACCTGGACCGCAAGCCGATCCGCGGCCTGCCGCCCCGTGAACTGACGCAGACCGCCGCCACCAACGGCATCGCGCAGGCCCTGTACTCCAAGGACTTCTGGCCCTACCTCACCCAGGGCCTCGACGAGGCCTACGACGGCGACGGCAAGATCCTCATGGCCCTGTCCGACTCCATGAACGGGCGCAACGAGGACGGTCAGTACAGCAACATCCAGTCGGCCAACGTCTCGATCAACTGTGCGGACGACAAGGCGCGTTACACCCCGCGGTACGTGGCGGAGAAGCTCCCCGAGTTCCGCAAGGCGTCGCCGCTGTTCGGCGACTACCTGGCGTGGGGCATGGTCAGCTGCACCGACTGGGCCGTCGACGGCCAGGCCGACCACCCCGACGTGAGCGCCGAGGGCGCGCCGCCCATCGTCGTCATCGGCAACACCGGCGACCCGGCCACGCCGTACGAGGGGGCGCACAAGATGGCGCAGGCGCTCGGCAAGGGCGTCGGCGTCGAGATGACGTACAAGGGCCAGGGGCACGGCGCGTACGACAGCAAGGACGCCTGCGTGCGCGACGCCGTCGACGGCTACCTGCTGGCGGGGACGGTCCCGAAGGCGGACACGGTCTGCTCCTGACCGGAGCCGGCCCCGGAGGCCTGCCGCCCGCCGGCTCCCCGGCGGGCCCCCGGGCCGTTGTCGGTGGCCCCGCCTACTATGGCCGGACTGTCTTTCCGAGGGGGGAAGCGCGTCCATGCAGCGTTTCGTACGGTCCACGGCCCTGGCCGCCGCAGCAGTGCTCGTGGCGGGGCTGGCCGCCGGCTGCAGCTCGTCCGACGACGGGAGCGACGACAAGGGCCCCTCGTCGGGCGCCCCTCGCCCGAAGCCCGACCCCTCCTCGACCCTGCCGGAGTCGCTGACCGCCCAGAAGCTGGACTGGAAGGGCTGCAAGGCGCCCGAGGGCGGCAGCGCGCCGGGCGCCCAGTGGCAGTGCTCCACGCTCAAGGTCCCGCTGGACTACGCGAAGCCGGACGGCGAGACGATCGGGATCGCCCTGATCCGCGCCAGGAGCACCGGCAAGGGCGACCGCATCGGCTCCCTCCTCTTCAACTTCGGCGGCCCGGGCGGCTCCGGCGTCTCCGGGCTGCCCTCCTTCGCCGACTCGTACACCAAGCTGCGCGAGCGGTACGACCTGGTCAGCTTCGACCCGCGCGGGGTAGCGGCGAGCGGCGGCGTGCACTGCCGGGACGACCGCGCGACACAGGCCGCCGAGAAGAAGGTCGACCTCACGCCGGACACGGCGGCCGAGGAGCGGGCGTACTTCAAGGACGCGGCGGACTTCGGCGCGGGCTGCGCGCGGGACGCGAAGAAGCTCATCGGGCACGTCTCGACGGTCGAGGCGGCCCGCGACATGGACGTCATGCGCCAGGTCCTCGGCGACGCCAAGCTGCACTACTTCGGGATCTCGTACGGCACCGAACTCGGCGGGACGTACGCCCACTTGTTCCCCCGCCGGGTCGGCCGTCTCACGTTCGACGCGGTCGTCGACCCGAGCGCGGACTCGACCGGCCACGCGGAGAACCAGGCGAAGGGCTTCCAGCGCGCCCTCGACAACTACTTCCGCTCCCGCGGCCAGGACCCGAAGGCGGGCACGGCGAAAATAGCGAAGCTCTTCCGGCGCCTGGACGCCGAGCCGATGCGCGCCTCGGGCGACCGCAGGCTGACCGAGTCCCTGGCGAGCACCGGCATCCTCATCACGCTGTACAGCAAACAGACCTGGCCCACGCTGACCCGCGCGCTGGAGGCGGCGGACAAGGGCGACGGTTCGCCGCTGCTCCAGCTCGCCGACGCCTACAACGAACGCGACGCGTCCGGGCACTACAGCACGCAGAGCCACTCGCAGCGGGCGATCTCCTGCCGGGACGCGAAGGAGCGGACCACGCCGGAGGAGGCGAAGAAGCGGCTGGGCCGGTTCCGGGAGATCTCGCCGGTCTTCGGGGAGTTCCTCGGCTGGGACACGGCGGGCTGGTGCCACGAGTGGCCGGTCCCCGGGCTTTCCGACTCCCCCGAGGTGAGCGCGCCCGGCGCCGCCCCGATCCTCGTCGTCGGCAACACCGGCGACCCGGCCACCCCGTACGAGGGCGCCCGCAAGATGGCGGACGAGCTCGGCAAGGACGTCGGCGTCCACCTGACCTGGAAGGGCGAGGGCCACGGGGCGTACGGCAACGGCAGCGACTGCGTGGACGGCGCGATCAACACGTATCTGCTGGAGGGCACGCCCCCGAAGGACGGCAAGGTCTGCTCCTCGTGAGCCGTGTCGGCCCGTCCGGCGTTTGAGGACGCGCCCTTGAGGCGAAAAAGGGGGCCCGCACCACATTGGTGCGGGCCCCCTTATGGACCGTTCAGGCCCTACGCCTAGTAGACCGGCTTGTCGGGCTCGATCTGGTTGACCCAGCCGATCACGCCGCCGCCCACGTGCACCGCGTCGGCAAAGCCCGCCGACTTCAGCACGGCCAGGACTTCCGCGGACCGGACACCCGTCTTGCAATGCAAGACGATCTTCTTGTCCTGCGGGAGGTCCTGGAGGGCGGTGCCCATGAGGAACTCGTTCTTCGGGATCAGCTTGGCGCCGGGGATCGAGACGATCTCGTACTCGTTCGGCTCGCGGACGTCGATGATCTCGATCTTCTCGTCGCCGTCGATCCACTCCTTGAGCTGCTTGGGAGTGATCGTCGAACCGGCCGCCGCCTCCTGGGCCTCCTCGGAGACGACGCCGCAGAAGGCCTCGTAGTCGATGAGCTCGGTGACGGTGGCGTTCTCGCCGCAGACCGCGCAGTCGGGGTCCTTGCGGACCTTGACCTGGCGGTACTGCATCTCCAGGGCGTCGTAGATCATCAGGCGGCCGACCAGCGGCTCACCCGTGCCCGTGAGGACCTTGATCGCCTCGGTGACCTGGATGGAGCCGATCGACGCGCACAGCACGCCGAGCACGCCGCCCTCGGCGCAGGACGGGACCATGCCGGGGGGCGGGGGCTCCGGGTAGAGGCAGCGGTAGCACGGGCCGTGCTCGCTCCAGAAGACGGACGCCTGGCCGTCGAAGCGGTAGATGGATCCCCACACGTACGGCTTGTTGAGGAGCACGCACGCGTCGTTGACCAGGTAACGGGTGGCGAAGTTGTCCGTGCCGTCGACGATCAGGTCGTACTGGGCGAAGATGTCCATCACGTTGTCGGCCTCGAGCCGCTCTTCGTGGAGGATCACGTTCACGTACGGGTTGATGCCGAGGACCGAGTCCTTCGCGGACTCCGCCTTGGAGCGGCCGATGTCGGCCTGGCTGTGGATGATCTGGCGCTGCAGATTGGACTCGTCGACCTCGTCGAACTCGACGATGCCGAGCGTGCCGACACCGGCCGCGGCCAGGTACATCAGGGCCGGGGACCCGAGGCCGCCGGCGCCGACACACAGCACCTTGGCGTTCTTCAGCCGCTTCTGCCCGTCCATCCCGACGTCGGGGATGATCAGGTGGCGGGAGTACCTGCGGACCTCGTCGACGGTGAGCTCTGCGGCGGGCTCGACCAGGGGTGGCAGCGACACGGGGGCTCCGTTGGTCGGTTGTTCGGAACGGTTGTTCTGCCTGTAACACTGCCACGCCCTTTTTCATTCCGAGATACCCGTCCCGACCCGCGAGACGATCTCGTCCCAGTAGCCGGGCAGCGACTCCCAGGGATCGCCGTGGCCGCCGCCCTCCCCGCGGTCGGTGAAGTAGATCGTCGACGCGCCCTGCCAGCGGGCGATGCGCAGCGCCTCGTCGAGGTGGCCGCGCGGCATGCCGTGCACCAGGTGGCAGAAGCGCTCGGGCGGATAGTCGGCGGTCCACTCGGCCACCTGGGACCAGCGGTAGTCGCTCCACGCCCCGGCGAAGGTCACCAACTGGTCGCCCGACTCGGCGTATCCGGGGTACGGATGGGTGCCGTGGCCGAGCACGATGTGCGCGTCGTCGACGAGCGCGCGCAGCGTCGCCACCGTCCTGCGCACCTCCGGCAGCGCGGCCCGTTCGGTGGGGCAGCGGTCCAGGAGGAAGCCGTCGACCCGGTACCAGTCGTGGTAGCGGTGCGCGTCGGAGACCAGCTCCCCGAAGGAGCGGGCGCCGTACGTCGTGTCGAGGTGGCCGAGGACCCGGACGCCGGCGTTGCGCAGCCGGCCCGCCGCCTCCAGGCAGTGCGGGTCGGGCCGCTCGCCCGGACCGTCGGCGACATTCAGGACGACCCACTTCAAAGGGGTGCCGGGGCGGGTGAGCTCGGACCACTCGACGGGGGCGACGAGCGGGTGGGCGAAGCCGGGGACGCCGAAGCCGACGCGTACCTCGGTGCTCGCGGCGCCCGTCGTGGACCTGGTCAGATGCGGCATGCGGCCTCCATCCAGATGTCGGCGAGCGACTCCTCCAGGTTGATGCGGGGCCGCCAGCCGAGCCGGTCGCGCGCGGTGCGGACGTCGGCCTGCTGCCAGCTGCCGCAGCCGTCGGGGTAGGGGTACGCGGCGGCCGGGGCGCCGTGCCCGTCCTCGCCGCGCGGGTGACCGATGGCCGCGCGCACGGGCACCTGGTCGAGTTCGTGCAGCGCGCCGCCGTACCCCGCGACGCGGGCCAGCACGGCGGCCGCGTCGCGCAGCCGCACCGCGCGTCCTGCGCCGATGTTGACGATCCCCTGGGCGGCGGAGAGCGAGGCGGCGTGCACGGCGCGCGCCACGTCGCGTACGTCGACGAAGTCGCGCTGCACTCCGAGCCCACCGAGCTTGAGCTCGCCGTCCCCGGCCTGCATCGCGCGCCGCATGGCCTCGGCGAGCCGGCCGAGCGGGGATCCGGCGGGGGTGCCGGGCCCGGCGGGCGAGAAGACCCGCAGGACGACGGCGTCGAGCCCGGAGCCGAGCACCAGCTCGGTGGCGGCCAGCTTGCTCACGCCGTAGGGCCCGCCGGGGCGCGGCACCGCGTCCTCGGCGGTCGAGGACCCCGGCTGGCTCGGCCCGTACTCGGCGCCGCAGCCGAGCTGCACGAGGCGGGCCCCGCAGCTGCTGCGGCGCAGCGCCTCGCAGATGGTGGCGACGGCGACGGTGTTGTGCCGGGTCAGTTCGCGGGCACCGCCGCGGGTGGCGCCCGCGCAGTTGACGACGACGCCCGGGTGGACGGCGTCGAGGAAGCGGGTCAGCGCGCCGGGGCTGCCGCTGGCGAGGTCGAACCGTACGTCCGAGTCGTCGCCGCGGCCCAGGGCGGTGAGCTGCACGGCCGGGTCGGCGAGCAGCCGGTCGGCGACGAACCGGCCGAGGTATCCGTTGGCTCCGATCAGCAGCACCCTCATCGGGGGCCTCCCGGGGTGGCCGCTCGGCGGCGGAGACGGCTGCGGGTGGTCATCTGTCTTTCTCCTTCGGGATGGTGCCGTGGTGCACGGGGATGAGGCCCGCGGTGTCGGCCCCGCGGGAGAGTGGTCGGGCCGCTTTCGGTGTCACGGCGCGTCACGGGGACCGGCGTGGGCCGAGGCGAGGGTCAGGGTCCTGGCCGCGTGGACCAGGAGGGCGAGGGCGGCGGCGCCGCACGCGGCGGCCGGTACGACGCCGGGGCCCCAGGCGTCGACGGCGGCGGTGACGGGCACGGCCAGCGGGTCGCAGGTGGGCAGCCGGCCCGCGAGGACCAGGGCCAGGGCGGTGGCTTCGCAGGCACCGGCGGCGCCCAGGAGCAGGGCGGGGGCGCGCGTGAAGCCGTACGCGCCGAGGAGGCGGGCGAGCAGCAGGAGCGCGCCGAGGGCGGCGGCGCCGAGGAGTGCGGGCGGGCCGCCGGCGGGGTGGGCGGCGAGGCCCGCCCGGTCGGCGGCCGGTCCGGCCAGCGCGTCGCAGGCGGCGAGCAGCGCCCCGAGCGCCGCCAGGAACAGCGCGACCACGCCGAGGAGCAACGGCCTTACGGAGGAGGCGAATTCGTCGAGGCCGCGGCTTGCGGTGAGGCGGGCCCCGGCCCGTACGGCGAAGAGGCGGGCGCACCAGGCGGCGGGCGCCACGGCGAGGGCGAGGCCGAGCAGCGGGGCGAGCGCCGGGTCCCAGAGGTCACCGGGCCCGTCCGGTCCGCCCGCGACGACGCCGCGCAGCACACCGTCGCCGAGCAGGGCGTACGCGAGGAGCCAGCACGTCCACGCGCGGGTGGCGGGCACGGCGTGCCCCGCGGCGCGCAGCGGTCCGTGCCGCAGGGCGACGTGGAGGGCCACGGCCACGGCGAGCGCGGCGACCAGGCCGGCCACGAGCCGCGCGGTGCCCCCGGCGAGGGCCAGCCCGGCCACGCCCGCCGCGCAGACGGCGCCGGGCAGCAGCGCGACGAGGGCCCAGCCGGCGGGCGCGCCGGGTATGTCGGTACGGACACCCCGGTGCGGGTCGGGGTCCGGGAGCGTGCCGTCGTCCGCGCCGTCGCGGGGCACGCGCGCGTACATCTCCTCGGCCAGTGCGAACACGTCCCGGTGCCGGAACCGTGCGGCCGCGCGGTCGGTGACGCCGTGGGCCTCCAGCCCCGCCGCGATCTCCAACGGATCGACGGCCCGCTCACAGAGTTCACGGTGCCGGTGCATGAGGGCCTTGACGGGGTCGACGGCGCCGCGGCGGCGGGGCTTGGGGTGCGGGGTGGCGGGGTGCGGGGGGCGGGGGTCGCCGGGGTGCGGGGGGCCGGCCGCCCGGTCCGCGAGGAGTTCCTCAGAGCGTGCGTCCCAGCCGTCCGCACCCCGCGGAGCGCGCGGCGCGTCCACCGCGCCGGTGGTTTCCTCGTGTCGCTTCATACCGCCGCCCCCTCCCTTCTCTCCGACCCCTCCGGCGCCGCCCAGCTCGGTACGCAGGGGGCCTCCGCCCCCGGCTCCGGGTCGGCCGCCCCGGGGCCCACCGCGACCGCCCACCGTCCGGGCAGGCAGGCCTCCGCGGGGTGGGCGAACGGCACCGGTTCGCCCGTCCCGTCGACCGCGTCCCTCCGCACCGGGCAGTGCGAGACGATCTCCAGGTAAATGCTTCGAAATGCCGTCACGTTCTGCTCTACCGTGAAGAGTTCGAGGGCCCGCGCCCGCGCCGCCGCCCCCAGGCGCGCACGCCGGCCGGGGTCGCGCAGCAACGCCACGCACGCCTCCGCGAGCGCCCGCGGATTGCGCGGCGGCACCACGAGCCCCGTACCGCCGATGACCTCCACCACCGCGCCGACGTCCGTCGAGACGGTCGCGCGTCCGCAGAACATGGCCTCGACCAGGCTGATCGGAAAGCCCTCGACGACGCTGGAGAGGACGACGATGCCGCCGCAGGCGTACGCGTCGGCGAGTTCGGGCACGTCCGGGCCGCCGATCTCCTCGAAGGAGACGGGGTTGTCGCCGACGGCGTGCGCGCCCGCCGCCTCGTCGGGGAAGAGCTGCGCGGCGAGGGCCCGGCAGTGCGCGAGATACGCCCGCGCCTCGGGTTCCTCGGCCGGCGCCCCGACGATCCGCAGCCGCGCCCCCGGCACCTCAGCGCGGATCTCCGCGAAGGCGTGCAGCAGCGAGATCAGGTCCTTGGCGGGCTCGATGCGGCCGACCCACAGCAGCGTGTCGGGGTCGGCCGCGAAGTCGTCGTAGCCGCCCTCGCCGATCTCCGTGAAGCGGTCGGCCGCCATGCCGGGGTGGACCGTGCGCAGCTTGGCGCGATCGGCGCCGCACCGCTCCTGCCAGCGCCGGGCGTGGGTGTTGCCGGGGGTGATGAGGGTCGCCCCGCGGTACACCTCGGCCGCGAGCAGCCCGTGGAAGGAGGCGAGCAGCGCCCGGGCGGGCGCGCTCAGGTCCGTGTCGCCGGTGGCGAGGTGGTGGGCCCGCAGCTGTACGCCGTACTCGGTCACGAGCAGCGGGACCCCCGCGAAGTGCCCGGCCAGCAGCCCGGGCAGCGCCGCGGGCCCGCCGGAGGTGGCGTGGCACAGGTCGACGGCGCCGAGGCCGTCGGCGTCGTACCAGTCCAGGGAGAGCGGCCGCAGCGCCCGCTCCATCAGGCCCGCGGCGGTGAGCAGATCGGGCACGCGCGCGGCGCGGGCGGGGTGGAGTGCGCCGGGCGCGCGGCAGGCGCGCTCCAGGGCGCGGACGGCGGATTCGGAGCGCAGCGCGCCCACCAGTCCGCCCTCGTCGCGGGCCAGCTCGGCGAGCCCGTACAGAGCGTTGCTGAAACGGTCCGCCACCGCGCCGTGCCGGCCCCCCGACCGGCCGTCGCGGGTGCCGTCCTCCCCGCCCTCGCGGGTGCCGTCCGCCCCGTCGTCCCGGGCGCCGCCGCCACCCCGGCACACCACGTCGGCCAGCTCCCCGAAGCACTCGGCGAACCGGCGCCGGGCCCGCCGTCCGCGCCCGCCGCGCGGTCCCGCGGCACGGAGCGCCTCGTCGTCGGCGTTCCACAGCGGAGCGGTGCGCACCCGGCCGACCTGGGGCGGCAGTTCGACCCAGCCCTGAGCCTCCTGGCGCTCGCTGCGGCTGAGGGCGTAGACGTCGAACTCGTGCTGCCCGAGCCCGCGCACCAGCCGGTCGCACCAGAGCCTGGCCTCACCGCTCACATACGGATAGCCACCCTCCGTAAGCAGTCCGACGCGCACGAGCGCACCCCCGATCTCCCGTCTGGGGAGCCGCCGTTGGGCCGGCGGCTCGCAGCGGGACGAACGTATGCGGTCATGCGGGTGGTGCGACGGACGGTTGTCCGTCGCACCACCAAAAGGGGTGAACGGCAGTAACTTTCCCGCGCCGGTAGCGTTCTGTCGCGCTATGGCGGCCCGGAAGCCCAGTTTCGCTACGGAGAGTCAGGCTGCGGCCAGCGGGGTGCCGGCCGGCACCCCGCCCGCGGACCGAAGGTCAGACCCCCGCCGGTTCCTCGCGGGGCCGGACGGACCCCACCAGCTCGCGCCGCGCCTCCCTGCGCGCCGCCGCCACCTCCGGGTCGAGCGCGGGGACGGCGGCGAGCAGCCGTTCGGTGTACGGGTCCCGGGGCGCCCCGTAGACCTCCGCCACGGTGCCCTGCTCGACGATCCGGCCCCGTCGCATCACGGCGACCCGGTCGCTGACCTGACGGACCACCGCGAGATCGTGCGCGACGAAGACCAGCGCGAGTCCGAGCTCCCGCTGCAACTCGGCGAGCAGCGTGGTCACTTGCGCCTGCGTCGTCACGTCGAGGGCCGACACCGGCTCGTCGCAGACGATGAGCCGGGGCTCGGCGGCGAGCGCCCGCGCGATGCCGACGCGCTGGCGCTGTCCGCCGCTGAACTCGTGCGGGTAGCGGCCGTAGTGCGCCGGGTCGAGCCCGACGCGCGCCAGGAGTTCCCGCACCCGCTCCCGTACGAAGGGGTCGCTCTCGCCCCGCGCCCGCAGCGGGTCCGCGATGGACTCGCCGATCGAGCGGCGCGGGTTGAGCGAGGAGACGGGGTCCTGGAACACCATCTGCACCCCGGGGGCCACCCGGCCGCCGGGGTGCTCCACACCCCCGTGGCGGAGCACCCCCGCGGTCGGCTCCAGGAGGCCGACCAGCATCCGGCCGAGCGTGGTCTTGCCGCTGCCGCTCTCGCCCACGATGCCGAGGGTCTCCCCGCGGCGGACCGTGAGCGAGATGTCGTCGACGGCGGTGACCGCGTGCCGGCCGCGCCCGAACTCCCGCCGCAGGCCGACGGCTTCGAGCACCACCTCGCCTTCCGCGTGCTCCGTCCCGGCGAGCTCGCCCTCCTCGCCGGAGGGACCGCGCCCCTCCCCCGCGCGCCGCGCGAGCGGCGAGTCCACCCGCGGCACGGCCCCGAGCAGTTCCCGCGTGTACGCCTCCCGCGGCGCCCCCAGGACCTCGCGTACCGCCCCGCGCTCCACCGCGCGCCCGCCCCGCATGACCAGGACCTCCTCGACGCTCTCCGCGGCGACGCCCACGTCGTGGGTGACCAGGAGCAGCCCCATGCCGGTCTCCTGGCGCAGCGTGTGCAGCATGTCGAGGATCTGGGCCTGCACGGTGACGTCGAGCGCGGTGGTCGGTTCGTCGGCGACGAGCAGCGCGGGCTCGCAGGCCAACGCCATGGCGATCAGGGTGCGTTGCCGCATGCCGCCGCTGAACTCGTGCGGGCGCGACCGCGACCGGCGCGCGGCGTCGGGGATGCCGACCCGGTCGAGCACCTCCACCGCACGCGCGCGTGCCGCCCGCCGGGACGCCCCGGTGTGCACCCGGTACACCTCGGCGATCTGGTCGCCGACCGCGTAGTACGGGTCGAGGGAGGAGAGCGGGTCCTGGAAGACCATCGCGGCCTTCCCGCCGCGCAGCCGCCGCAGTTCGGCGTCCGTCGCCCCCTGCACATCGACGCCGTCGACGAGGACCGACCCGGTGACCCGCGCGCCGGTGCCCCGGTGCAGCCCGAGCAGCGCGGACGCCACGGTCGACTTGCCGGACCCCGACTCGCCGACCAGGGCTAGCGCGCCGCCCGCCGCCAGCGAGAAGGAGAGCCCGTCGACGGCGCGCACGCCCGACCCGAACTCCACGCTCAGGTCGTCGACTTGGACGAGACTCACGACAGCACCACCCGTCGGTCGGCCACCGCGTACAGGACGTCCGCGACGGCATTGGCGAGCACCACGAAGAAGCCGGTGACCATGACGAGCCCGACCACCACCGGCAGGTCGACGACCTTGACCGCGTGCACGAGTTCACGGCCGATCCCCGGAAGGCCGAACAGCGTCTCGCTGAGCACGGCGCCCCCGAACATGGACCCGAAGTCGTTGGCGGTCAGCGCGATGACGGGGGCCGCGGCACCCCGCAGCGCGTGCCTGCCGATGATGGAGCGCTCCCCCACGCCGTACGCGCGGAAGGTCCGCACATGGTCCTCGGCGAGCGTCTCCAGCATCGAGGAACGGGTCAGGCGCGCGTACTTGGCGGCCTCGATCAGCGCGAGCGAGAGCCAGGGCAGGAGCAGGTTCCACGCCCACTGCGTCGGGTCGTCCGCGAAGGGCACGTACTGCGGGAAGGGCAGCCACTGGAGCTGGCCGCAGACCACGATCATCAGCAGCAGGCCGATCACGAAGACGGGTGTCGCGGTGCCCGCGAGCGTGACGGCGGTCAGGACCCGCTCGCTGAGCCGGCCGCGCCGCCAGGCGGCGAGCACGCCGGTGCCCACGCCGAGGATCAGCCACAGCACCATCGCGCCGAGCGCGAGGGACGCGGTGACCGGCAGCTTCGTCATGATCAGCGTGGTGACCTGCTGGTCGCTCTGGTAGGAGAGGCCGAGGCAGGGCGCGTCGCAGTGCTCCACTCCCGTGCCCGTCGAGTAGTCCTGGCCGACGACGAGGCCCTGGAGGAAGTCCCAGTAGCGGACGTACAGGGGGTCGTCGAGACGCAACTGCTCGGCGACCTGCTGCACTTGGGCGGGCGAGCAGCGCGGGCCGCAGGTGATCTGGGCGACGTCGCCCGGCGCGGCGTAGAACACCGCGTAGATGACCACCGAGATGACGAACAGGGTGAGGACGGCGCCGATGAGGCGCCGCAGCAGGAATCCGGTCACGCCTTGGCCTCCTGCCTGCGGCCCGCGCCGATCCGCAGCCGCGAGGCGGCGCGCGGGTCGAGCGCGGTGCGCACCCCGTCACCGAGCACGGTGAGCGCGAGTACGGTCACGAACAGCGCGACCGCCGGGTACAGCAGGTACTGCGGCGCCGCCTGGTACCAGACGTCCGCGGACGTGAGCATCTGTCCCCACGAGGCGGTCGGCGGCTTCACGCCGACGCCGAGGAAGGACAGCGCGGCCTCGACCGTGATGTTCACCGGCACGAGCAGCGCGGCGTAGGTGATGACGGGCGCGGCGAGCGCGGGCAGCAGCTCGCGCCGGGCGATCCGCACGGCGCCCCAGCCGCTGAGCCGCGCCGCGGCCACGTGGTCGAGTTCCTTGAGCGTGACGGTCTGCGCGCGCACGATCTTGGCCATGTTTCCCCAGGCGACGAGCCCGATGACGAGGGCGACGAGCACGGGGCGCGGGAAGCCGCTGGGCACGATCGCCATCAGCGCGAGCGCGAGCACCACCAGCGGCAGCGCCACCATGACGTCGGTGGCGCGGCTGAGCAGCAGGTCCACCCAGCGGTTGCCGATGCCCGCGGCGACCCCGATGACGACGCCGAGGACCACCTGCACGACGGTCGCGGCGAGCGCGACGCCGAGCGAGACCCGCGCCCCGTAGACGAGGCGGGCGAAGAGGTCGCGGCCGGTCTGCGGCTCGACGCCGAGCCAGTGCTCGCCGCCGATCCCGCCGAACGACCCGACCGGCACGCCGCCGCGCGCCGAGTCGATGAGATCCGGGTGGTACGTGGTGGGGTCCTGCCCTTCCAGGGCGGTGAGCAGCGGCGCGGCGAGCGCCACCAGGACGAGCAGCGCGACGACGCCCGCCGCGACGAGGGCGGCGCGCTGTTCGCGCAACCGCCGCCAGAAGGTCGTCACGACTACTTCACCGCGACCTGGGAGACGTCGAGGACACCGGTCCAGTCGCTGATGACGACGTTCTTGATGTCCTTGCCGTACAGGCGCTTGTAGACCGGGTGGAAGAGCGGCACGGTCAGCGCCCGCTCACCGATCTTCTTGTCGAGGGCGCCCCAGCGCGCGGCGGCGGCCTTCAGGTCGGTCAGCTTGTTGATCTCGTCGATCTCGTGGTTGACCGACGTGTCGTCCAGGAAGCCGGTGTTGAAGTTGGCGCCGTCCTTCACGATCTGCCGGCCGTCGAAGATCGGGGCGAGGAAGGGGCCGCCGGAGGGCCAGTCGGCACCCCAGTGGGCGAGGAAGAGACCGGGCTCGTCCTTTGCGCTGTGCACCTTGTCCTTGTAGTCGTTGTCCTCCAGTCCGCGCAGCTTGACGGTGATTCCGGCCTTCTTCAGGGCGTCCTGGATCGCGGTGGCGATCTCGGGGCTGGTCTCGAAGTCCTTGGCGTTGGAGTGGGTGAGCGTGATGGTCAGCCCGTCCTTGTGCCCGGCCTCCTTCAGGAGCTCCCTGGCCTTCTTCGGGTCGCCGTTGGGGCCCGCCGGGAAGTGGTCGTACTTCGTGTATCCGAAGGACTTCTGGTTCGGCAGGTACGTGGTGGCGGGCTCGGCGAGCGAGGAGCCGCCCGCGGCGTTGACGACCGAGGAGCGGTCCACGGCGTACGAGACGGCCTGGCGCACCTTCGGGTCGTCGAAGGGCTTCACCTTCGGGTTGAAGGCGAGGTAGTTGGTGTAGCCGAAGTGTCCGGTGCCGACGTGCGAGGCGAGGTTCTTGTCGCCGCTGACCTTGGCGAGTTCGGCCGGGCCGAGGTTGGTGTCGGTGGTGACGGCGGCGGCGTCCGCGCCCTGGCCCGCGGAGAGCCGCTGGTTGATGACGGACGAGTCGAGCCCGGACCGTACGTCGATGACGTCCGGGTAGGCCTTGCGCTCGGGGTCGGTCGCCGCGGACCAGTGCGGGTTGCGCTCCAGCCGCACCCGCTCCCCGTCGTTGACGTTCTCGACGACCTTGTAGGGGCCGGAAGAGACCGGGTGCTCCTCGTACTTGGTGCCCTTGTCCTTGCTCTTGGGCACCGGCGTGAACTGCGTCTGGGTCGCCAGGTAGGGGAACTCGCCCTCGGGCTTGTTCAGATGGAAGACGATGGTGCGCGCGTCGGGCGTCTCGATCGACTCCAGCCCCTTGCCGCTCTTGTCCTTGTACGGCCCCTGGTACTTGTCGCCCCCGACGAGCCAGTCCCTCAAGTAGGGTGCGCCACCGCTGAGTTCGGCGGCGAAGGAGCGCTCGATGCCGTACTTCACGTCGGCGGAGGTGATCGGCGTGCCGTCCTCGTACTTGAGCCCCTTCTTCAGGGTGTACGTCCACACCGTGGCGTTCTTGCTCGGCTTGCCGAGGTCCGTGGCGAGGTCCGGCACGACCTCCGCGCCCTTCGCGCCGTTCTCGCGGTTGCGGGTGGTCAGCGTGCGGAAGACGAGGCTCGGCACGTTGCCGCCGCCGGAGGTGTAGAGCCGCGCGGGGTCGAAGTCGGTCTGCGGGTCGCGGTTGAGGACGGTGAGGGTGCCGCCCTTGGCGGGCTTGCCGTCGCCGCCGCTCCCGGCGTCGTTGTCCTTCGGGCCCGCGCAGGCGGCGACGCCCCCGGCCAGGACCAGGCTGACGGATGCCGCTGCCACGCGGCGGGCTATGACGGACGGTTGGCGCATCGGAAGAAGACCTCTCGGGGGTCGCCGCGCGGGGCGGCGGATCAGGTGAAATCGAGACAGACCGAGCAGAGCTCGCCCCGGAGGCGACGCGAAGGGCCGACGCGTGAAGCGGCGGGGAACGACCGGGCCTGACGACGGCCGTCGCCACCGGCCGACCGGGTGCGGTCGGGCGCGGCCGTCAGGGGCTGCGGAGGGACCGTCGGTCGGCTACGGGGCGGCGGGAGCCGGCCCAGCCGGGAGAGAGCGACGCACTCGCCGGGGCGGGCGTCAGCAACAGTGGATGTCGGCCACGCAGAGCGCGGTCACGCCGAACAGCGCGAGCTCGATGGCTGCGCTCGACGGGGCGTGAGGGTTCGACATGCGGAGAAATATGAACGAACTTCCGACAGATGTCAAAGCGGAATCAGCCCCCGGGCGGCCCCGCGACCTCAACTCTTCGGGAACACCCAGGGGTTGGCCTTGCATGTGATGCCGTCGTGCTCCAGGAACTTCGTCTGCTGCTGCATGACGGGCGCGAGGTCGCCGCTCTTGGCGCAGTCCGTGTGGTTGTGGCCGAGCCGGTGCCCGACCTCGTGGTTGATGAGCATCTGCCGGTACGGCAGGATCGCGCTGCCGAACTCCTTCTTGACCGCGTCGCCGTAGGTCCTGGCGCCCTGCGCCCACCGATAGGCGTTGATCATCACGCGGTCCGTCGCCGCGGAGTCGCACGACACGTTGTCCTGGGTGGTGTCCAGGCCGGACTTGGCGCACCAGGTCCCGGTGGTCCCGGGGCTCGCCAGCGTGACGACGAAGTCGGGCTTGCCGGACGAGATCCGCTCGAAGGTGCGGGCATGGGCGTGCGCCCAGCTGCGGTCGTCGTTCAGGGTCTTCTGGACGGCCTGCGCGAAGAGCTCGCCGTCGAGCCCGAGCCCCTTCTCGACGTCGACGCGGTAGCGGAACAGCTGCCCCTTGCCGGGCGCCTTGTCGAACCCGGACATCGCCTCGAAGTCGCCGGACGCCTTGAGCTTGGGGTCCATCGGGAACTTCTTGCGCATCTTGTCGTCGTACGTCTCCGGCGCCTTGGCCGGCGTCGGCCTGCGGTCCGAGCGGGAGGCGGGGTCCTCGGTGTCGCGGGCGCCGCCGGGGGCCGCCTTCGTCCCCGCCGCCGAGCCCTTGGACCCGCCGGCGAACTGGGCCGCCACGACGACCGCGACCACGGTGGTCACGGCGGCGACCGCGACGACGGCCAGGGCCCGACCGCGGCGCCGCTTGCCGTCGCCGGTGTCCGGCCCGTCGCCGCCCCGGTCGTCGGGGTGCAGCCCGTCCGCGTCGTCCCAGTCGGTGACGGAGGCGTACGGGTCACGGGGCGCGGGAGGCCCTTCGCCCGCCTCGACCGCGGGCACGAATCCTTCGGGGAGCTCGTCGGGGAAGGCGGCGACGTAGTCCTGCCGGGGGCCGGGAACGTCGCGCCCGCGCCGGGTACCGGACCCGGCCCCGCCGACGTCCCCCCATCCGCCGCCGGGCTCCCGCTGCTCGGGGTGCCCGCCACGGACGTGGGGGGTGCCGTGGTTCGGGAGCCCGTGGTCCGAGAGGCCGTGGTTCGGGGTGCCGTGGGGAGGGGTTCCCTGGGCGGGGACGCCGTGGGGAGGAGTGCCGTGCGGAGGGGTTCCCTGGGCGGGCGTGCCGTGCGCGGGGGTGCCGTGGGCCGGTGTCCCGTGCGGAGGCGTCCCGTGGGCAGACGTGCCGCGGGCGGGCATTCCTTGGGCCGGAGCCCCTGGCGCCGGGGTCCCGACACCGTGCGCCGGGGTGCCGTGCGCGGGCGTCTCATACGCGGGCGTCCCGTGTGCGGGCGTCTCGTGCGACGACGCCCCCCGCGTGGCCGTCCCACGCGCGGGTGTCCCACGCCCGGGCGTCCCGTTCGCCGGCGCGTCCTGTGCCGCTTCGCCCTTCGCCTCCGCCGCGCGCCTGCGCCGGCCCGTGCCGGGTGCGGGCGCCCGCGACGGCGCGGAGGCCGTACCGGGGGCGGGGTCGGACGGCGTGCCCTCGGTGCGGGACCGCGGGGTGCGCGAGTTACTCGTCGTGTCTGAGGTGTCCATCTGGTCCGCCGGACCGCGTCGGCTGTGACGTCCCACGCGCCGCCTCAGCTCCCCGAACCCGTGCGCGAGCCGCCCGGCGCGCCCACCGCACCGCCGCCGCCCCCGACCGCCGCGCCATCCAACTCGCCCGTGTCCACGAGGAGTTCACGGAAGGCCGTGGCCACGCTCTCGGGGTACTCCATCATCGCCACGTGTCCGGCGTCCGGCAGCGTCAACAGCCGCGAGTCGCGGAACGCGGCCGCCGCCCTGCGCGCCATGCGGAAGGAGACGAGCAGGTCGCGCCCGCCGTACACGAGCAGGGTCGGCGCGAGCACCCGCTCGGCCTGCCGCCACAGCCCGTGCTGGCCGCCGAGCGTGTACGCGTTCACGATGCCGCGCGCCGTACGGGTCATCGCGTCCCAGAAATAAGGGAGCTGGAGCCTGCGCTCCATCTCCCGCACCGCCGCGCCGTACCCCTCCGGCGTCACTCTGCCCGGATCCCCGTAACAGAGCCCGAGCACCCCGCGCACCCGCTGCTCGGCCGTCCACTCCCTGGTGAGCCGGGTGAAGAGCCCGGTGACGCCCGGCACCGCGAGCAGCGCGGTCGGCACCGCCGTGCGCTGCACGCGCAGCTCGGGCAGGGCCGGCGAGACCAGCGTCAGCGTACGGACGAGGTCGGGCCGGACCGCGGCGACGCGCGTCGTGATCGCGCCGCCCAGCGAGTTCCCGAAGAGGTGGACGGGCCCGCGGCCGCGCGCGTCGAGATAGCGGATGACCGCGCGGGCGTGCCCGGTGATGGAGTAGTCCCCGTCGTCCGGCGGCGGGGAGTCCCCGAACCCCGGCAGATCGATGGCCTCGCAGTCGACGACGTCCGCCAGCCGCGGCATCAGGGCCGACCAGTTCTGCGAGGATCCGCCGAGCCCGTGCACGTACAGCGCGGGCGGCAGTCCGGGGCGGACCGGGGGCCGGGAGCGCACGGTCAGGCTGAGCCCGGGCAGACCGACCGAGTCGAGCCGCTCCCCCTCCGCGACCGCCACGGCACCCGGCTTGGGGGCGGCGGCGGTGGCCAGCAGGTTCGGCAAGTCGGTCGCAGACATGCGGCAATGTTACGAGACGATCACGCGGTAGTTCACGTGTTCGGCGTCACAGAACGCCCACAGACCGCGTAGCGCCTCGTCCGGGTCTCTTCTACGCTCGAAACAGCTGACGGAAACCGTCAGGGAACAGTCATGGAAAGAGGGCGAAGCGGGCACTCGGACCCCCAGGTCCACCACGGTCCTCCACGTACCGCGAGGGAAGAGAGCCAGCACATGAGTGTCGACCCGACCGATCCCGACACCTTCGAGACGACGGAAACCGAGACCACGGCCGACGTCGAGGCGCCGGAGGCGGACGCGGCCGAGCAGCAAGCCGACCTCACCCCCAGCCGCGACGACCCCATGGAGGAGATCGACGCGGACTCCGCCAACGAGGCCGATCTGGCCGAACAGGCCCGCGTCGTCAGCCTGGACGAGGACGACTACCGCTGAACGTCCGGGCGGCCGCCGGCCGCCCGGACGCGGACCTGACCGTGTTTGCCCTGCTACGCACCGCCGGGCAGCCCTTCTGCGGTCGTCCAGTCCGTGAAATTCTGCGCTCGCACCGCGCACATCACAGTTACCGAAAAGTACGATGGCGGCGCGGCGCTCACCGCACATCGGACGATTTGGGAGGCGGCGTGACAGCCATCGAGCAGACAGAGGCGGCACGCCCGCGGGGCACACGCCTGCCGCGCCGTGCCCGACGCAACCAGCTCCTCGGGGCGGCACAGGAAGTTTTCGTCGCCCAGGGCTACCACGCGGCGGCGATGGACGACATCGCCGAGCGCGCCGGCGTCAGCAAGCCGGTGCTCTACCAGCACTTCCCGGGCAAGCTCGACCTCTACCTGGCCCTGCTCGACCAGCACTGCGAGTCACTGCTGCAGTCGGTGCGCACGGCGCTGGCGTCCACCACGGACAACAAGCTGCGCGTCGCCGCGACGATGGACGCCTACTTCGCGTACGTCGAGAACGAGGGCGGTGCCTTCCGGCTGGTCTTCGAGTCGGACCTGACGAACGAGTCCGCGGTGCGCGAGCGGGTCGACCGCGTCACGCTGCAGTGCGCGGAGGCGATCTGCGAGGTCATCGCCGAGGACACCGGCCTGCCCAGGGACGAGGCGATGCTCCTCGCCGTGGGCCTCGGCGGGTACTCCCAGGTGGTCGCCCGGTACTGGCTGGCCAGCGGCAGCACGGTCCCGCGCGACAAGGCGGTGGAGCTGATCACCTCGCTCGCCTGGCGCGGCATCGCCGGCTTCCCGCTGCACGGCACGGAAGGCCACTGACCGCCCGCGATGTTGTTCCCGTCCCGTGTTCGCTACCGGCGTGCACGGCCGCGGCGTTCGCCGTCCCCTCACCGGGCTAATGTGTGCTGGGTACGGCGCGGACGGCCGCGCACAGACTGACCGTCGGAGGGACAAAAGCCGTGGAGGTCAAGATCGGCGTGCAGTACGCGCCCCGCGAGATCGTGCTGGAGAGCGGCCAGAGCGCCGAGGAAGTCGAGAACGCGGTGTCCGAGGCGCTGACCGGCAAGTCGCCGCTGCTGAGCCTCGTGGACGACCACGGCCGCAAGGTCCTGGTCCCTGCCGACCGCCTCGCGTATGTCGAGCTCGGTGAGCCGACCGCGCGCAAGGTGGGCTTCAGCGCCCGGTAGGACGCTCCTGCCGCATCGTGCGGACGAAGAAGGGCCCGGTGGTTCCAACCACCGGGCCCTTCCCGTGTGTTGCCCGTCCGCGAGCGAGACCCGCCGATCATGGAGGGTTGCATTCCGGCCGCCGGGGGTAGACCGGCTACGACCGATTTGCACCTGGCCGCAAGGGAGGGCATCACCGTGATTCTGGAAGCACTCGGCTCCGCACTGCTCGGCCTCGCCCTGGCCTGGGCCACCGCGCACCGGCTCGGGCACCGGCTGCCCGCGCGCAGCCTCGTCCTGTCGACGGGCCCCGTCGGCGCGCTCATCGGCGCCTTCATCACACACATGGCGCTCGGCTCCGGCCACACGACCGCGACACTCACAGGAGCGGTGGCCGTCTCGGCGGCTCTCCTGTCGCTCCTGATCCGCCCCACCGGCACCAGACTCCGCCACTCGGCGACGGCCTGACCCCACCCCCTCACGGGGCCTGAGGGCCCCACGGGGGGCGGCCCGGGGCCCCGTAAGGGGCGCGGGGAACGGCGCGAGCAACCACAACAAGCCCGCACCCAAAGACGAACCCCTTAAGGGGCGCGGGGAACGGCGCGAGCAACCACACCCCACCCGCACCCGAGAACGAACCCCACCGTCCAGCTAGGCCGCAAGGCCCAACGCGGCCATCCGCTTGGTGTGCGCCTCGGTGATCCGGGAGAACATCCGCCCGACCTCGGCGAGGTCGAACCCGTCGGCCACCCCCCCGACCAGCATGGTCGACAGCGCGTCCCGGTCGGCGACCACCCGCTGCGACTGGGAGAGCGCCTCCCCCATCAGCCGCCGCGCCCAGAGCGCGAGCCGCCCGCCCACACGCGGGTCCGCGTCGATCGCGGCCCGCACCTTCTCCACGGCGAAGCTCGCGTGCCCCGTGTCGTCGAGCACCGCGAGCACCAGCGCGCGGGTGTCGCCGTCGAGGCGGGCCGCGACCTCACGGTAGAAGTCGCTGGCGATCGAGTCGCCGACGTACGCCTTGACCAGGCCCTCCAGCCAGTCGGACGGCGCGGTCTGCCGGTGGAAGCCGTCGAGCGCGGCGACGAACGGCTCCATCGCCGCGGTCGGCTCCGCGCCGATCGCCGAGAGCCGGTCCCGCAACTGCTCGAAGTGGTGGAACTCCGCCGACGCCATCTTCGCCAGCTCCGCCTTGTCGCCGAGCGTCGGCGCCAGCTTCGCGTCCTCCGCGAGGCGCTCGAACGCCGCGAGCTCCCCGTAGGCGAGCGCGCCGAGCAGGTCGACCACCGCGGCCCGGTACTCGGGCGCGGCGGCGGCCTTCGCCCAGTCCTGGTCGGCGACCGAGGTGGGTTCGGGGGCGGATTCGGCGGCGGGCTCGGGGGCGGATTCGGCAGGGGTGTCAGGCGTCTCCATGAAGCGCACAATAGCCCGCTTGCCGGAGTGCGTAAGGCCCTGGTCAGTGACTGTGACGACGACCATGTGACGTATTCGCCGGACACGCATGCGAGATTCCGGGGTAGAGTGGTAATGCACCCGCCGAATATTCGTCGGGCCGTACGAATGAGGATGCCCGGTCGGTGGCCCGATCGGCTCCGACCCGACAGCCCTCCGGGCGGTACGCGCAGCTGCGTACGGCACGAGGAGGGAACCTCAGCGGTAAGAGCGCTCGAGCGCAGGCAGTGGTCCCGCGCCCCCGGCCCGCCCCCCAAGCAGCCGGCGGTAGTGGCACGGTCACGACCCCCATGCGTTCGCCTCACGCCGCGTCTCACAGAAGAGGCATAGCCCTGACTACGACTTTCCGAGAGCTCGGGATCCTTTCCGAGACGGCCGAGGCCCTTGAAGCCGTCGGCATCATCAATCCCTTTCCCATCCAGGAGATGACGCTCCCCGTCGCCCTTTCGGGCTCGGACGTCATCGGCCAGGCCAAGACCGGCACCGGCAAGACGCTGGGCTTCGGCCTCCCGCTCCTGGAGCGCGTGATCGTCCCCGCCGACGTCGAGGCCGGCCGCGCCAAGCCCGAACAGCTGACCGAGGCGCCGCAGGCCCTCATCGTCGTTCCCACCCGTGAGCTCTGCCAGCAGGTGACGAACGACCTCCTGACCGCCGGCAAGGCGCGCAACGTCCGCGTCCTCGCCATATACGGCGGCCGTGCCTACGAACCGCAGGTGGAGGCCCTCAGGAAGGGCATCGACATCGTGGTGGGCACCCCCGGCCGCCTCCTCGACCTGGCGGGCCAGCGCAAGCTGGACCTCAAGCACGTCAAGTGCCTGGTCCTCGACGAGGCCGACGAGATGCTCGACCTGGGCTTCCTGCCCGACGTCGAGAAGATCATCAACATGCTTCCGGTGAAGCGCCAGACGATGCTGTTCTCGGCGACCATGCCGGGCGCCGTGATCGGTCTCGCCCGCCGCTACATGTCGCAGCCCACGCACATCCGCGCCACCGCGCCGGACGACGAGGGCCAGACCGTCGCGAACACCAAGCAGCACGTGTTCCGCGCGCACAACATGGACAAGCCCGAGATGGTCGCGCGCATCCTGCAGGCCGAGGGCCGCGGACTCGCGATGATCTTCTGCCGTACGAAGCGGACGGCCGCCGACATCGCCGAGCAGCTGGAGCGCCGGGGCTTCGCCTCGGGCGCGGTCCACGGCGACCTCGGCCAGGGCGCGCGCGAGCAGGCGCTCCGGGCGTTCCGCAACGGCAAGGTGGACGTGCTGGTCTGCACGGACGTGGCCGCGCGCGGCATCGACGTCGGTGGTGTGACGCACGTCATCAACTACCAGTCCCCCGAGGACGAGAAGACCTATCTGCACCGCATCGGCCGCACCGGCCGCGCGGGCGCCAAGGGCATCGCGATCACGCTGGTCGACTGGGACGACATCCCGCGCTGGCAGCTGATCAACAAGGCGCTGGACCTGGGCTTCAACGACCCGGTCGAGACGTACTCCAGCTCCCCGCACCTCTACGAGGAGCTGGACATCCCGGCGGGCACCAAGGGTGTGCTGCCGCGTGCCGAGCGGACCCGTGCGGGTCTGGGCGCGGAGGAGGTCGAGGACCTCGGCGAGACCGGTGGGCGCGGCCGTGGCGGTCGCTCCGGTGGTCGCGGCCAGGACCGTGACCGCAACCGTTCGGACCGCTCCGACCGCTCCGACCGTTCGGACCGCGCGGGCTCAGGCCCCGCGACCGCCGAGCGCGAGCGCCCCGCCCGTACGCCGCGCCGCCGCCGTCGTACGCGCGCCGGCAGCCCGCTCGACGCCACGGCGACGGCTCCGGCCGCCGCGGTGACGGAGAGCGCCGCTCCGGTGGCCGAGGCCACCGCTCCGGCCGCCGCCGAGGCGACCGAGCCGCGCACACCGCGCCGCCGTCGGCGCACCCGTGCCGGTGCGGGGTCGGAGGCCCTGGCCACGGCCGAGGCCACGACGACCGTCGAGGCCGCGGCGTCCGCGCCCGTCGTCGAGGCGCCCGCGCCCGTCGTCGAGGCGGAGGCGCCGGTGTCGAAGCCGCGCCGCCGCACCCGCAAGACCGCCGAGACGGTCGCCGAGGTTCCGGCCGCGGAGGCCACCGAGGCACCCGCTCCGGAGGCCGAGGCCGAGGCGGAGGCCCCGGTCACGAAGCCGCGCCGCCGCACCCGCAAGGCGGCGGAGACGGTCACCGAGGCCACCACCCCCGAGGTCACCGCGCCCGACGCCGAGGCCGAAAAGCCCAAGCGCCGCACCCGCAAGACCGCAGCCAAGACGGTTGAGGCACCCGCCCCGGAAGCCGAGGCAGAGGCCCCGGCCACCAAGCCGCGCCGCCGCACCCGCAAGACCGCGGAGACCGTCACCGAGGCCACCACCCCCGAGGTCACCGCGCCCGACGCCGAAGCCGAAAAGCCCAAGCGCCGCACCCGCAAGACCACGGCCAAGACGGCCGAGGCACCCGCCCCGGAAGCCGAGGCAGAGGCCCCGGCCACCAAGCCGCGCCGCCGCACCCGCAAGACCGCGGAGACCGTCGCCGAGGCCACCACCCCCGAGGTCACCGCGCCCGACGCCGAAGCCGAAAAGCCCAAGCGCCGCACCCGCAAGACCGCGGCCAAGACGGTTGAGGCAGCCGAGGCCGTCGAGGCGGAGATCCCGGCCCAGGCGACGGACGAGGCCAAGCCCCGCCGCCGCACCCGCAAGGCCGCCGCCGCTCCGGTGGACGCGGCCGAGGCCGGGGCGCCGGTCGTGGCACCGCGCCGCCGCACCCGCAAGAAGGCGGAACCGGCAGAAGCGACGGAGAGCTGACCCGCAGCCCTCCACCCCCTGCGCGAAGGCCCGCCCCACACCCGGGGCGGGCCTTCGCGTATCGGGACCTCGCCGTGCCGGGCGCATCGCCGCGACTCCGGGCTGCTCGTGGCTCAGCGCCCCGGCACCGAGGCCCTGACCGGCGAGCCGTACGGAAGGGACGACCGCCGCCTCGGTGACGCCCCGGCGGTGCCCCTCGCCGGCCACCCGTTAGCCTCAGCTCATGAGCAGGCCCCCGACCTTTCTTCCGCCCTCCTGCGCCACCGCGCGCCCCCTCCGCACGCCCCGTGGTGACTTCGCCGTCCTCGACGCGGTGCCGGGAGAAGGCGTCGCGCGGCGAGGGACCGTTCTCCTTCTTCCCGGGTTCACCGGGAGCAAGGAGGACTTCATCGCCCTCCTCGAACCGCTGGCCTGCGCCGGGTATCGCGCGGTGGCCGTGGACGGGCGTGGGCAGTACGAGACCCCGGGGCCCCGCCACGATGAATCTCCTTACGCGCAGGGCGAGTTGGCCCTCGACGTGCTGGCGCAGGCCGCCGCGCTCGACGACCCGGCGCCGCTCCATCTGCTCGGGCACTCCCTCGGCGGCCAGATCGCCCGCGCCGCCGTACTCCTCGACCCGCGCCCCTTCGCCACCCTCACACTCATGTCGTCGGGGCCCGCCGCCGTCGTCCCGGAACAGCGGGCCCGCGCCAAGATGCTCGCGGACGCCCTCGCCACCCTGACGATGGACGAGGTGTGGCAGGCCATGCAGGCCATGGTGCCGCCGCCCCCACAGGACGCACAGGACTCGCAGGAAGCCCAGGCCTCACAGGACCCGCAGGAGCCGCGGGAGCCGCAACGCGAAGACGTTCAGGACGCGTCCGCCGGCGCGTCGGCGGACGACGCGCACGAAGCCGCCCTGCGTCGCCGCTGGCTGCTGCACAGTCCCGCCCAGCTCATCGCCACCGGCAGACAGCTCTCCGCCGAACCCGACCGCGTCGCCGAGCTCGCCGCCCTGCCGCTGCCCAAGCACGTCGTCTCGGGCGAGCGCGACGACACCTGGCCCCTGCCGCTCCTCGACGACATGGCGGAGCGTCTGCACGCCCACCGCACCGTCATCCACGGCGCCGAGCACTCCCCCAACACCGACCGCCCCACGCGGACGGCGGCGGCCCTGACCGGCTTCTGGGACCGCCACTGAGCTCGCGGCACCCCGTCAGCACTGCGCCTGCACGTGCTCCCAGAAGCCGTCCCGCAGCGCCCTGCGCAGATCCGCCTGCCCGCGCAGGGAGTACTGCAGCAGCCCCTCCGCCTCCACCAGCAGATCCTGGTCCACCGAACCCGGCAGGTAGGGGTGGCCCGGCAGCAGGCCCACCAGCGCCTCGCGGCCCCGCGACGCCAGCCACTTAGCGGCGATCTGCGCCCCGACGAAGCGCACCTCCTCCCGCGTGGGCCGGTGCGCGGCGGCGCCCCCGCCCGGCTCGTACGCCACGATCGCGCGCCGTGTGACGTACGGCTTGCAGAAGTCGAGGTCGAACGTGCGCTGGCTGTCGACCTCCCACAGCAGCGCCTCCGCCTGGTTGCGGCCGTCGGGCGCCTCGATGCCCCACAGGTGCACCCGCGCCCCGTACCCCTGCGCCGCCTCGACCGCGGAGACCAGGTCCTCGTCGCCGCCGATCAGCGCCGCGTCGCTGATGGCGCGGTACCGCGCCAGTGACTCCAGGTCGCTGCGGATCAGCGAGTCGACGCCCTTCTGCTGGTTGTTGGCGTTGAGGTTGCCGAGCCTGACCTTGACGTCGGGCAGCTCGGCGATCGACTGCTGCTCGGTCGTGTGGATGCGGCGCCTCGCCCCGTCGTACCAGTAGACCCGCAGCAGCCGGCTGTCCGCGAAGATCGTCCTGGCCTTGTCGATGAGCGCGTCGATGAGGCCCTCCGCGTCGAGGTCGAAGGCCCGCCGGTCCTCGGTACCGGCGGCGAGCCGGCCCGCCGCCGCGTACAGATATCCGGCGTCGACGAAGATCGCGTGTGTGGAAGGTGTCTTCGCCACTTCCGCGAGCACCCGTACGAGGAGGGCGTTGGTGCGCTCCAGCTGCGCGCTGATGTCGGCCTCGCCGGGTGCGGCGGGGCCCGGGTCGACGGCATCGGGGTCGACTGCGCTGAGATCGGCGTGGTTCATCGACACCAGTCTCCCGCCGGTCACGCAGCGGACACAACTGCTCTCGCTACCCGTAGGTAATTAGGTTCTCGAAAAATTTCCTTAGCGTAGGGAATGTTTGCACGGGACAACTCGTTGTACCCATCAGGAACACAACGGTTCCCACCCAGCAGTTCTCCTTCAGGAGGATGACCAGACGAAGGGAGAAGCCCTTGCGCTTCGAAATCATGCGACTCGACGATGTCGACGGCTCGGCCGTGGACAGCACCGTCGTGGACGCCGCCTCCGTCAACCGGATCGTGCAGCAGGCCGCAGCGATCGGCCAGCGCATCTACATCCGCCCGGCCGACACCTCGGCCTCATAACGCAGACGTCGCAGGGCCCCCGTGGAGAATCCGGTCGGATTCCCCACGGGGGCCCTTCGTGCGTCCGGGGACCGGGCGCCCCATCGACGCGCGGGTGGTCAGGCGCCCTGGATCACCTGCGTCACGCCGTTGATGATCTGCTGCACCGCGATGGCGGACAGCATCATGCCGGCGAGCCGCGTCACCAGCACCACACCGCCGTCCTTGATGACCCGGATGATCAGCAGCGAGTACCGCATGACCAGCCACAGCACCACGTGCATGGCCACGATCGCCGCCCAGACGGAGATCTGCGTACCGACACTGTCGGCGTCCTGCACGGCCAGGATGACCGACACGATCGCGCCGGGCCCGGCGAGCAGCGGCATGCCGAGCGGCACCAGGGCGACGTTGACGTCCTTGGTCTGCTTCGGCTCGTCCGTCTTGCCGGTGAGCAGGTCGAGCGCGATGAGGAGCAGCAGCAGCCCGCCCGCGATCATCAGCGCGGGCACCGAGACGTGCAGGTAGTCGAGGATCTGGTGGCCCACGAGGCCGAAGACCGAGATCACGCCGAAGGCGACGCACACGGCCTGGAAGGCCATCCGCTGCTGCACCTTGGCGGGCCGGCCCGCGGTCAGGCCGAGGAAGATCGGGGTGATCCCGGGGGGATCCATGATCACGAACAGGGTGAGGAAGAGGGAGCCGAAGACGGCGACGTCGAACACAGTGATGGCCTTGCAGAGAGTCGTACGAAGGATCCGCGCCGGCCGCCACCGGGCACAGGGCGCGGCGGCCGCCGCCACGGAACGCGGTGGATGCGGTGAATGCGGTGGGGCTCCGCACGTGCGTGCGGGGTGGCTCGGCACGTGACGGCGTGCGGGGAAGCCGCTCCGCGCACGCCGTGCGGCGGGGGAAGGGGCTCGCGCGGCGCCAGGGCGCGCAGGTGTGGAGCCGCGAGCGTCAGGCGGCGGAGGGTCCGCCCGCCCCGGGCACCGGGAACGCTCCCGTGGCCCGGCGCGTGATCTCGCCGTAGATCTCGGGGTCGGTGGTGTACTCGCCGAGGACACACGTCTTGCGGCTGCCGTGGTAGTCGCTGGAGCCGGTGACGAGGAGGCCGAGATCGCCCGCGAGGGCGCGCAGCCGGGTGCGGGTCTCGGGCGTGTGGTCCATGTGGTCGACCTCGATGCCGTCGAGCCCCGCCGCGGCGAGCTCCGCGATCACGGTCTCGGAGACGATCTTGCCGCGCTTCTCGGCACCGGGGTGCGCGAAGACGGTGACGCCGCCGGCCGCCTTGACCAGACGGATCGCCTCGAACGGGTCGAGCTCGTGCTTGTCGGCGAACGCGCGGCCACCGTCGGCGAGCCACTCGGGCGTGAAGGCGTCGGAGACGGTGGGCACGACGCCGAGTTCGACGAGGGCCTCCGCGATGTGCGGGCGGCCGACCGAGCCGTCGCCCGCGATCCGCGCGACCTGCTCCCAGGTCACGCCCACGCCGAGCTCCTGGAGCTTGCCGATCATCGCCTTGGCGCGCGGCACCCGGTCGTCGCGGACCAGTTCGCACTCGCGGGCGAGCTCGGGCTCGTCGGGGTCGAAGAGGTAGGCGAGCATGTGCAGGCCCATGCCGTCGAGCTTGAAGGAGAGCTCGGCGCCGGTCACCAGGGTCAGCCCGGTCGGCAGCTCGGCCAGCGCCCGCTTCGCCTCCGCGTGCCCGCGGGTGGTGTCGTGGTCGGTCAGCGCGACGACGTCGAGTCCGGCGGCCGCCGCGTTGCGGACCAGCTCGGCCGGGGTGTCCGTGCCGTCGGAGGCGGTGGAGTGGGTGTGCAGATCGATGCGCACGACGCTGGCTCCAGTGCTCTGACGGGCGGATACGGGGACGCTCAAGGATAACGGGACCGGGGCGCCCCTCCGCCCGCCCGCGACGAGGCATCGCTCACGCGCGGCTCACCACGGGGCGCCGCCCGCGCGGGTCCGACCCACACCCGCCTCACGACATGAGCAACCGCGGCGACAGCGCCCCGCACGGCAGCAGGTCCACCTCCGCGCCCGCGTCCCGCAGATCCGTGAGCACCAGCTCGTCGTACATCAGCAGGCCCGACTGCTCCGGCCACGCGATGGCCCACAGCCACAGGCCGCGCGCCTCGCCCGCGAAGACGGCGCGGTCGTCCGGCGCCCCGGACACGTGCCACATCGGGGTCGGCCGGCCGGCGGCCAGCACCTTGGCCTCCGGTGGCTTCTCGACGCTCATGTGCGGGCCGGGGTCGGGGCCGTCGATGCCCGCGTACCGCGCGCCGAGGCCGACGCCCAGCTCCTCGGCGACGAGCACGAGCTCACCGACGCCGCCGAGCGGCGCGGGCCCCGAGCAGGCCACGGCCGTCGCGCGGCCACCGCTGCGGTCGTCGCCGGCGCAGGCCACCCCCGTGAACAGCCAGCCGACCGGCAGGGGCCACGGCATCCACACCGGCACCTGTGCGCGGTGCACCACGACCTGGAGGGCCTCGACGCTGGGCGGGATCACGGGCTGCAGCGGGTGCACGGTGCCGTGCACGTCACACTGCCAGGAGTCGGCAAAGAGACCGGGAGCCCTGACCCGGCCACCACACTTCGGGCAACTGGGTTCGCCCCTCATAGCGCCCAACGGTCCTCCCCGGCCGCCGCCCCGTCAAGGACGATCACCCGTCCGGTGGCGCTGTCACCAGGCAAAACTGCGTGTAGCTTGCATCATTTAGCCTTGCTAACTTAATATATGTATACATCAACGATCTTCAACGATCCCTGTGGCAGCAGTGAAGGAGCGGCTGTATGAACAGCAGCACAGGGGGCCCCGCCGAAGGGGACCCATTCGACGCCGGGGCGGCCAGCCTCCTGCGGCAGCCGAAGGCCGTGTGGGCCACGGCCGGCGCGTCCGTGGTGGCCTTCATGGGCATCGGACTCGTCGACCCGATCCTGCCCTCCATCGCCAAGGGCCTGGACGCGAGCGCCAGCCAGGTCTCCCTCCTCTTCACCTCGTACTTCCTGATCACCGCGGTCGCGATGCTGGTCACCGGCTTCGTCTCCAGCCGCATCGGCGGCAAGAAGACCCTGCTGCTCGGCCTCGCGCTCGTGGTGGTCTTCGCGGGCCTCTCCGGCACCTCGGGCTCGGTCGGTGAGCTCGTCGGGTTCCGGGCCGGCTGGGGGCTCGGCAACGCGCTCTTCGTCTCGACCGCGCTCGCCGTCATCGTCGGCGCCGCGGCCGGCGGCAGCGCGGCCGCGATCCTGCTGTACGAGTCGGCGCTCGGCCTCGGCATGGCCTGCGGCCCGCTGGTCGGCGCGCTGCTCGGCGACGCCAGCTGGCGCTATCCGTTCTTCGGCACCGCCGCGCTGATGGCGATCGGCTTCCTGTGCATCACGGCGTTCCTCAAGGAGCAGCCGAAGCCCGCGCGGAAGACCTCGCTGCTCGACCCGGTCAAGGCGCTCGGCCACGGCGGGCTCGCCTCCGCGGCGGCCTCCGCGTTCTTCTACAACTACACGTTCTTCACGGTGCTGGCCTTCACGCCGTTCGTGCTGAACATGTCCCCGTACAAGTCGGGCGCGGTGTTCTTCGCCTGGGGTGTGCTGCTCGCCGTCTTCTCGGTGCTCGTCGCGCCGCGGCTGCAGGCCCGGTTCGGCTCGCTCAAGGTGCTCGGCGGCTCGCTCGTGCTGCTCGCCGTCGACGTGCTGGTGCTCGGATACGGCGACCACACCACCGCCATCGTCTGCACCGTGCTGTCCGGCGCCTTCATCGGCGTGAACAACACCGTGTACACCGAGCTCGCCCTCGGCGTCTCCGACGCGCCGCGCCCGGTGGCCAGCGCCGGCTACAACTTCGTCCGCTGGTTCGCGGCCGCCGCCGCGCCGTTCTTCGCGCCGAAGATCGAGGAGTGGAGCAACATCCACGTCCCGTTCGTGGTCGCGGCGATCACGGCGGTGCTCGGCGCGGGCGTGGTGTGGGTGCGCAGGAACGCCCTCACCCACGAGGCCGAGGAGCTGGAGCCGCGGCACGCCACCGAGGACGGCGTCACGGTCTTCGCCAACTGAGGCTCCGGCGGCCGGACTTCAGTCCAGGGACACGGACTTGCGCAGCGGATCGCGCAGGTCCGTTCCGCTGTTCAGCCAGCGCTCCTGGAGGGCGGCGGCGCCGTGCACCCGCTTCCACGCCGCCTCGTTCGGCGTCATGGGGAGCAGCGGCAGGAACCGTACGGGCTCCATGGGCGCGTCGAGTTCGAGGTCCTCGACCAGGCCGCCGGGCTCCGCCACGAGCACCGAGGTGAACGGCGCTCCGGGCCACAGCGGTTCGCCCACGTCCAGCGAGGCGCCGGGCACCACGACCAGACCCTCGACCTGAGGCGAGGCGGCCAGTACCGCGAGGGGCCGCAGCGCCTTGTCGGTGTCGGCGAGTCCCCCGCGGACCGAGAGCACCAGTTCGGCGCGCGGACCCTTCACCGGGTCGGCCAGCGCGGCGGTCGGGTCGGCCATCGGCTGGGCGGACATGCCGAGCGTGGCGTAGCGCACGAGGCCGCCGTCGTCCCCGCCCGTGAACCGCAGCACTTCGACCCGGTCGGTGCCGAGGAAGGTCACCGCGGCGCGCGCGTCGGGTTCCCCCAGGCCAGTACGGAGACGGGTCTCGACCAGCGCAAGAACATCAGACATGCCGCGAGCATAGAACTCGTCAGCTGAGGGCAAAGCGGGGGCTTGACACTTCTGTCGGCTGATAGTGTTGGCCGCTGGCTCAGGGCAGCACGCAGAAGCGTCGCTTTCAAGCCCTGCAGACAGACACTGACTTCGCGCCACTGGCGTGAGGGGCGCATGGGACTTCCCTTACGGGGGACCGGCCGGAGGAGGTGGGGCTGCAATGGACCGAAGTCGACCGTGCAGTACCACCCGCTCTTCCGCCCGGTGACGCACGCAGCCCTCTGGCTGCGCACGTACACACACGCACCGCGCGCACCGTTCGTGCCGTGTGCGACGGAAGAGCACTTCGTTCCCACCTGATCTGTCTGAGTTTCCTGATCTGTGTCAGTAGCGAAGCTGCCACCGCGACGGTGCGGTGCTCCCCGCTTTGTGGACGTGCCAAACATTCCGCAGTAGGACGTCCCCATTCCGGGCAGTTCCAACCGTCGCAGGCGGCCTCCTTCGAAGGAGCCTGCCCATGTCGATGATCCGCGACCTTCGTGCCGCCGTCCGTCCCTCGCTGCGCAAGGACGGCACCTCCTACCCTTCCTCCCCCGCGTCGTACGACACCTACGACGCCACCCGTGACGCCGCGTCCGCCGTCGTCGACTGCGCCGTCTACCGCGACGGCAGCCGACTGGCGTGCGCCGACGCCCTCTCCCCGCACGAGGCGATGCTGGAGGTGCGCCGCCGCGGCGGCTTCGCCTGGATCGGACTGCACGAGCCGACCGAGGCCGAATTCGCCGGTATCGCCGCCGAGTTCGGGCTGCACCCGCTCGCCGTCGAGGACGCCGTCCACGCCCACCAGCGCCCCAAGCTGGAGCGCTACGACGACACACTGTTCACCGTCTTCAAGACCATCCACTACGTCGAGCACACCGAACTCACCGCCACCAGCGAGGTCGTGGAGACCGGCGAGGTGATGTGCTTCACCGGTCCCGACTTCTTCATCACCGTGCGGCACGGCGGCCACGGCTCGCTGCGCGCCCTGCGCCGCCGCCTCCAGGAGGACCCCGAGCTGCTCGCCAAGGGCCCCTCCGCGGTGCTGCACACCATCGCCGACCACGTGGTCGACGGCTACATCGCGGTCGCCGACGCCATGCAGGACGACATCGACGACGTGGAGAGCGAGGTCTTCTCCGCGCCGAGCAAGGGCAAGGGCACCTCGCGCGGCGTCGACGCCGGGCGGATCTACCAGCTCAAGCGCGAGGTCCTGGAGTTCAAGCGGGCCGTGTCGCCGCTGCTCCGCCCGATGCTGCTGCTCAGCGAGCGGCCGATGCGGCTCGTCGACCCCGACATCCAGAAGTACTTCCGTGACGTCGCCGACCACCTCACGCGCGTCCAGGAGCAGGTCATCGGCTTCGACGAACTGCTCAACTCGATCCTCCAGGCCAACCTCGCGCAGGCCGCCGTCGCGCAGAACGAGGACATGCGCAAGATCACCTCGTGGGCGGCCATCATCGCCGTGCCGACGGCCGTCTGCGGCGTCTACGGCATGAACTTCGACCACATGCCCGAACTGCACTGGCGGTACGGCTACGGGATGGTGCTCGCCCTCATCGGCGGCGTCTGCCTCGCGATCCACCGGACCCTGAAGCGCAACGGCTGGCTGTGACGGCCCGTCGGCCGCCGCATGCCACTCGGTAGGCTGCCGCCATGACTGCTGAGGCTGCCGCCACGCCCGCCGATCCGCTGCTCGGCCGCGCCCTCGTCGAGGAGGCCACCAAGAAGTCCGGGCTCATCTGGGTCCAGGGTGAGGGCTCGCCCGCGCGGGCGCTGTGGCACGTCTGGTACGAGGGCGCCGCGCACCTCGTCGGGGACGGGCCCGGCGAGCAGCCGCTGCCCGGACTCGTCGACGGCGGCACCGCCGAGGTGACCGTCCGCAGCAAGGACAAGGGCGGCCGGCTCGTCGCCTGGACGGCGCGGGTGAGCGAGCTGGCGCCGGGCTCCGAGGAGTGGGAGGCGGCTGTCGCCGAGCTGAAGGGCAAGCGGTTGAACGCGCCGGACGCGGAGCGGGTCACCGTGCGGTGGGCCGAGCAGTGCCGGGTCGTGCGGCTCACTCCGCGTGCGGCGGTGACGTCGCTGCCGTCGGGGTCGCTTGCGGCCGTGCCGCTGCCCTCGGGGGCGACGACGCGGGAGCCGCTGCCCGGGGGGCTTCCTCGGCTGCTTTTCAAGCGGAAGCGGCGCTGAGGTTTCGGGGGGCGCTTCTGCGGGTGCGTCGTGGTTGCTCGCGCAGTTCCCCGCGCCCCTGAGGCTGCCCCTTCGGGGCTCGCCTCATCCGGTCTCGGCTCCGGTCAGGACGTCGGCAACTGCTTGCCGTAATCGACCATCTCGTCCTTGCCCGGCTCCCGCAGGGGGAAGTCCCGGTTCCAGTCCGTGAGCTTCAGCGTGCCCGCGTGGCCGCCGCGCTCCAGGCGGAGCGGGTAGGGCTTGCCCTCCAGGGAGACGGACAGGGTGCCGCCCGCGCCCTCGTCGCCGGTGATCTTGATGGAGCGTACGGAGCCCGTCTCGCCGCGGTCGCCCTTGGCGAGCTCACCGTGCAGCGCGAGCATGCCGGCCAGGAGCTCGCCCTTGTCCGTGAAGCCGCTCAGCTGCTGGTAGGCGGGGTCGCCCTGGGGCACCTTCACGTACTTGTCGTCCAGCTTGGCCGCCGCCGTCCCGTCCGCGGACATGCCGTCACCCTTGCCGCCGTCGTGCGTCCAGAACTCCGACCCGGCCTTGAGGTAGAGCTCCTCGCCGACCCGCAGCAGCTGGAAGGTCTGCCCCTTGGAGGTGACCGAACCCGTGCCGCCCTCGCCCTTGAGGCGCATGTCGAGGGTGTACGTGTGGTTCTTGCTCACCACCGTGCCGGAGAGCCGCACGGCCGACGCCTTCTGCGCCGCCGAGTCCGCCTTGGCCTGGATCTTCGCCGGGGAGAGCTTCCCCACGCCGTTCGTCCCCGCGTCCGGGTCCTCACCGCTGCACGCCGTCAGGCCGGTGGCCGCCGCGACCAGGCCCGCGCACATCGCGCTCACGAACGCCGCCCTGCGGGCGCGGCTGGCCAGGGGAAGTGCGGTCACAGGTGGCGCTGCCTCTCGTGCGGACGGCCTACGGCTACGGCAGTACGGCAGCGTACCCGGATCGGCCGGACCGATCGGAGGCAGTCCGTCCGGACCCTCCGCCGGGGCGTATCCGACCGGGACGGGCTAGCCTGAAGCCCGTATTGACCCGTATTGGCGGACCAAACGGGATGAACCCCCCGACCCGAAGGAGGCGCACGCATGGCGGCAGGCGCCCCCAGGGTCTTCGTCTCGCACCTCTCCGGCACCGCCGTCTTCGACCCGAACGGCGATCAGGTGGGCCGGGTGCGCGACCTGGTGGCGATGCTCCGGGTGGGCAGACGGCCGCCCCGGCTGCTCGGCCTCGTCGTCGAGCTCTCCACCCGACGCCGGATCTTCCTGCCGATGACCCGGGTCACCGGCATCGAGTCGGGCCAGGTCATCACCACCGGCGTGCTCAACGTACGGCGCTTCGAGCAGCGGCCCACCGAGCGCCTCGTGCTCGGCGAGATGCTGGACCGGCGGGTGCACCTGGTCGGGTCCGGCGAGGAGGTCACCGTCCTCGACGTGTCGGTCCAGCAGCTGCCCGCCCGCCGCGACTGGGAGATCGACCGGGTCTTCGTGCGCAAGGGGCGTGGCGGCACCTTCCGGCGCAAGGGCGAGACCCTGACCGTCGACTGGTCCGCCGTCGACGGCTTCTCCCTGGAGGAGCACGGCCAGGGCGCCGAGAGCCTGCTCGCCACCTTCGAGCAGCTGCGCCCCGCCGACCTCGCCAACGTCCTGCACCACCTCTCCCCCAAGCGGCGCACCGAGGTGGCCGCCGCCCTCGACGACGACCGGCTCGCCGACGTCCTGGAGGAGCTGCCCGAGGACGACCAGATCGAGATCCTCGGCAAGCTCAAGGAGGAACGCGCCGCCGACGTCCTGGAGGCCATGGACCCCGACGACGCCGCCGACCTCCTCGCCGAGCTGCCCGAGGAGGACAAGGAACGCCTGCTCACCCTGATGAAGCCGGACGACGCGGCCGACGTGCGGCGGCTGATGGCCTACGAGGAGCGCACGGCCGGCGGTCTGATGACGACCGAGCCGATCGTGCTGCGGCCGGACGCGACCGTCGCCGACGCGCTCGCGCGGGTGCGCATGGAGGACCTCTCCCCCGCGCTCGCCGCGCAGGTGTACGTGTGCCGCCCGCCGGACGAGACGCCGACCGGCAAGTACCTGGGCACCGTGCACTTCCAGCGGCTGCTGCGCGACCCCCCGTACACGCTGGTCGGCTCGATCCTCGACGACGACCTGCAGCCGCTCGCGCCGGACGCGACGCTGCCCGCCGTCGCCGGGTTCTTCGCGACGTACGACATGGTGGCGGCGCCCGTCGTCGACGAGGGCGGCGCGCTGCTCGGGGCGGTCACCGTCGACGACGTACTGGACCACATGCTGCCCGACGACTGGCGCGAGACGGAGTTCCATCTGGAGGAGGAGGGAGCGGGCCATGGCCGACCGTGAGCGCGACAACCGCGCCGAGCCCCGCAGCCCGCGCTTCCGCCTCGACCAGCCGAGGACCCCGCGCCCCCGGCTGCTGCCCGAGTACGACCCGGAGGCGTTCGGGCGGCTCTCGGAGCGCATCGCGCGGTTCCTGGGGACGGGCCGGTTCATCGTCTGGATGACGGTCGTCATCGTCATGTGGGTGGTGTGGAACATCGCGGCACCCGACCACCTGCGCTTCGACCAGTACCCGTTCATCTTCCTCACCCTGATGCTGTCGCTGCAGGCGTCGTACGCCGCTCCGCTGATCCTCCTCGCGCAGAACCGCCAGGACGACCGCGACCGCGTCAACCTGGAACAGGACCGCAAGCAGAACGAGCGGTCGATCGCGGACACCGAGTACCTCACCCGCGAGATCGCCTCGCTGCGCATGGGCCTCGGCGAGGTGGCGACCCGCGACTGGATCCGCTCCGAGCTCCAGGACCTGGTCAAGGAGTTGGAGGAGCAGCGCGTGGTATTCCCGCGGGAGGGCTCGCGCGGGAGTGATGTAGGCGACCGCTGACAGACCTTTCCGTGCCGGGGTTACCGCGCCGTACTATCGGTCGTATGGCTACGGAAGACGCGGTGCGTGAAGCACTGGCGACGGTGAACGACCCCGAGATCCAGCGACCCATCACCGAGTTGGGGATGGTCAAATCGGTGGATATCGCCGCTGACGGGGCGGTAGCGGTCACCGTGTACCTGACGGTCTCCGGCTGCCCGATGCGCGAGACCATCACCAAGAACGTGACCGACGCGGTCGCCGCCGTCGAGGGCGTCACGCGGGTCGACGTCACCCTCGACGTGATGAGCGACGAGCAGCGCAAGGAGCTGGCCTCCGCGCTGCGCGGCGGCACCGCCGAGCGGGAGGTGCCCTTCGCCAAACCCGGCTCGCTCACCCGCGTCTACGCCGTGGCGTCCGGCAAGGGCGGCGTCGGCAAGTCCTCGGTGACGGTGAACCTCGCGGCCGCGATGGCCGCCGACGGTCTCAAGGTCGGCGTCGTCGACGCCGACATCTACGGCCACTCCGTGCCGCGCATGCTGGGGGCCGACGGCCGGCCCACCCAGGTCGAGAACATGATCATGCCGCCGTCGGCGCACGGCGTGAAGGTCATCTCCATCGGCATGTTCACCCCGGGCAACGCCCCGGTGGTGTGGCGCGGCCCGATGCTGCACCGCGCGCTCCAGCAGTTCCTCGCGGACGTCTTCTGGGGCGACCTGGACGTGCTCCTGCTCGACCTGCCGCCGGGCACCGGCGACATCGCGATCTCCGTCGCCCAGCTGGTGCCGAACGCCGAGATCCTCGTCGTGACGACGCCTCAGCAGGCGGCCGCCGAGGTCGCCGAGCGGGCCGGCTCCATCGCGGTGCAGACCCACCAGAAGATCGTCGGCGTCGTCGAGAACATGTCGGGCCTGCCCTGCCCGCACTGCGACGAGATGGTCGACGTGTTCGGCACCGGCGGCGGCCAGAAGGTCGCCGAGGGGCTCACCAGGACGACGGGCGCGACGGTGCCGGTCCTCGGCTCCATCCCGATCGACGTCCGGCTGCGCGAGGGCGGCGACGAGGGCAAGCCGGTCGTCCTGAGCGACCCGGACTCCCCCGCGGGCGCGGCGCTGCGCGCCATCGCGGGCAAGCTGGGCGGCCGCCAGCGGGGCCTGGCAGGCATGACACTGGGCATCACACCCCGCAACAAGTTCTGATCCGGGGCTGAGGCCGCCCAGGGGACGCCCCGTAGGGGCGCGGGGAACACCAAGGGGAGGGGGCGCCGTCACTCCGACGGCGCCCCCTCACCCGTCCGGCCCGCCGCCCTAGGCGTACGCGCCGATGTCCTGGATGACCGAGAAGCCCAGACCGTACGCGCTCATGCCGCGCCCGTACGCGCCCAGGTGCACGCCCTCCTTCGTGGAGCCGGCGAGGACCCAGCCGTACTCGGACTCGCGGTAGTGGAACGGGGTCGGCTCCCCGTCCACCGGCAGCGACAGCGAGGACCAGTCGGAGCCCTCCAGGTCGTCGGCGAGGACCCAGGCCGTCTCCGTCTGCTGGTCGAGCCAGTCGTCGCGCAGGGTGTGGTCCATCTGGCCGGGCCAGGTGAAGGACAGCAGGCCGACCCCGGCGAGCCAGGCCGCCGAGGAGACCGAGGTGGCCTCCAGCAGGCCCGTGCCGTCGGCGCTGCGCCGTACGGGGTTGGCGGCCACGGTCACCACGACCGCGAAGCGCTCCTTGTCGCTGTTGCCGAGGCTGCCCTCGGCGCGGACGGACGGCTCGTCACCGTGTCCGATCGAACCGTGCTCCACGGCTCCGTCCGACGTCGCGCCGACCTGCATCAGCCAGCGCTGCCCCGTGAAGGCCTCGTCCAGGCCGTACCAGGGGAAGGGCGCCAGCAGGTAGCCGTCGACCGTGCGTCGGGCGGAGGGCACCGCTTGTGCGGTGCCGTCCCCGGTCGACGCCTTCGCGCCCACCGCACTCGTCGTCTCCATGTACCCGGCCGCCTCCTCGCTCTCGAGTGTCCGGAGCGGCCCGCCCCCCTCGGGCGTCCTCACCCCGGACAACAAGGCAGGATAGCCACACCTGTTGGCGGGAGCAGTTCAGGCGAGGCCTCAGGTGGCGTCCGCGTCGAAGGGCGGGGGGTCTCCCGCGGCCGGCTTTCCGGGCTCGGCCGTCTTCTTCCGCATGTCGATCCGGGCTCCGCCGGACGAGGCGGCCGAGGCGTCGGAACCGGTGTCGGAGGAGTCGCTCTCGCGGCCGTGCACGGCGTCCGCGACCTCGCTCATCTCCTTCTTGAGGTCGAAGCCGTTGCGGATCTCCTTGAGCCCGAGTTCTTCGTTGTCGAGCTGCTTGCGGATGAACTTCTTGGGGTTCAGGTCCTCGAACTCGAAGTCCTTGAACTCCGGGCCCAGCTCGTCGCGGATGTCCGCCTTCGCGCTGTCGGAGAACTCGCGGATCTTGCGGATCGTGCGGGAGATGTCCTGGATGACCTTCGGCAGTTTGTCCGGACCGAAGATGAGCACGGCGAGGACGACCAGCGCCACTATCTCGAGTGCGCCAATGTCATTGAACACCTTGAGCTCCTTGCGATGTCCTCAGCCCGCAGCAGGTCGTCCGTGCGTCGTCGTCTGGGCGTCGTCGTCCGTGCGTGTCCGGAAAGTGGTGCCCAGCAGGTTTTGCGTGGTCCGGACCGGGACCACGGTACCCGCCGCCCGTGTCCGTCCGGTAGCCGCTGCACGACAACCCGGATCAGACCTGGCCAGTCCTTTACCCGAACCGCTCAGTTCCCGTCGGCCGAGCCGAGCACCAGGGTCACCCCGCGGTCGTCGCCGCCCCGCTCGACGGTGAGCCGCAGCCGGTCCTTCGGGCGGTGCGCGCGGACCTTGACGATGAGTTCGTCGCTGGAGTGCACGGCGTGGCCGTCGACCTCGGTGATGACGTCGCCCGGCGCCAGGCCTGCCCGGTCGCCGGGGCCGTTCTTGTTGACCGAAGGGCCGCCGCTCCTGCCCTTGTCCGCGATGCGGGCGCCGTCCCCGTTGAACTCGGTGTCGAGGGTGACGCCGATCACGGGGTGCGTCGCCCGGCCGAAGTTGATCAGCTCTTCGGCGACGCGCTTGCCCTGGTTGATGGGGATGGCGAAGCCGAGGCCGATGGAGCCCGCCTGACCGCCGGTCGGGGCGGAGCCCTCGTCCGCGGAGCGTATGGCGCTGTTGATGCCGATGACGCGCGCCTTGGAGTCGACGAGGGGCCCACCGGAGTTGCCCGGGTTGATCGGCGCGTCGGTCTGCAGGGCGTCGACGTACGAGATGTCGCTGCCGTCGCCCTTCTCGCCGCCCGCGGTGATGGGCCGCTCCTTGGCGCTGATGATCCCGGAGGTGACGGTGTTCGCCAGGTCGAAGGGGGCGCCGATGGCCACGACGGGGTCGCCGACCTGGACGCTCTCGGAGTTGCCGAGGGGCAGCGGCTTCAGCCCGTGCACGTGGGACACCTTGACGACCGCGAGGTCGTAGCCGGAGTCGCGGCCGACGACCTCCGCCTCGGCGGTCTCGCCGCCGCTGAAGGTCACCGACACATGGCCGCCGGTGCCCGCGGGCTCGACGACGTGGTTGTTGGTGAGGATGTGGCCCTTGGCGTCGAGGACGAACCCGGTGCCGGTGCCCTGCGCGGAGTCGCCGCTGACGTGCAGGGTCACGACGCCGGGCAGGGAGGCGGAGGCGATGCCGGCGACGCTGCCCTTGGGCCGCTGCGCGGACTCGGCGTCCGGCTGCCGCAGCTGGACGTCGTCACTGCCGTTGCGCTCCAGGTACGAACCGATGGCGCCGCCGACCAAGCTGGACACGAGGGCGAGCACGACGGCCCCGACGACCAGCATCCGCCGCCCGCGCCTGCGCCGTTTCTCCGGCGCCTCCGGGGGCAGCGACCCGATCTGCTGCAGGGGCGCGTTCCACGGGTCGTACGGCTGCCGAGCCCCTGGGCCGGGGTGGGCATGGGGCTGAGGCTGGGCGTGGGGCTGCTGAGGCTGAGGGGCGGTGTCGTACGGGGTGGTCGGGGTCCCCGGTGCCGGGGTGCCGTGGGGCGGGGTGCCGTGCGCCGGGGTGCCGCCGTGCGGGGGCGCCGGGTGAGGGGCGTCGTAGGGGGCGGGTGGCTGGGCCGGAACGTGCGGCGCGGGGGCGCCGGGTGTCGGGGTCCCCTGCGGGGGTGTCGGCAGGGAGGTGCCGTGCGCCGGGGTCGCCGCGGGGTGCTGCACGGGGGGCGCGGGCGCCCAGGGGCCCGGTTCGCCGTAGGGCGGGGTGCTGTAGGGGTCGGGGTCGTGCAGGGGGCGGGGGCGGTCCGTGGCGGCCGTGGGTACGGCTCCCGGGGCGTCCACGGGGCCTCCCTGAGCCGGCGCTTCCGGCACCTGCGGTGCCATCGGGACCTGACCCGTCGCGCCCTGGGCGGGAATCGGAGCGGCCACGCCGTCGGCCGACGCCCCGTACGGGGAGCCGGCGGGCGGTATGAACCCCCCGGGCACCGCGTCGCCGCGGGGGTCGACGGGGGCGGAGGGCTGCGCCGCGGCGGTGCCGGGGTCGGCCATGGGCGCGGGGGCCGGAGACGCCGGTGCCGGGTCGGCGCCCGACCTCACGGGCTCCGAGGGCGTCGGCGAGGCGGGACCCAGCCCGGTCGGGGCGTGGCCCGCGGCGGGGTCCGGGTCGGCCGAAGCCCCCGGCGGCACCTCCGGGGCCTGCGGGGCCTGCGGGGCCTGCGGGGCCTGCGGGGCCTGCGGGGCAGGGGCCGCTGAGGTCTCGGCGTCGGGGCCGGCGGAACCGGGCGGCGGGGAGGTCGGCTGTGGCGTCCCGCCCTCAGACGCGTTCGAGCCGGCGTGCGACGCCTCCGCCTCCGACCGGGGGCGGCTCCACCAGTTCGCCTTCGTGGGCTTCCCCTCGTCCATGTTCTCCCCACAACTGGCCCGCGGCGGACGCCGTTTGCTTGCTCAACCCCGTACCCACCAGAAATCCCCGGCGGGCACGGCCCACCGAGGATTCAACCAGGTCCCCGACGAAAAGCGCAGGGCACCGTCGCTTCAGCGCATCCGCGACGTGCCCCTCAGCGGCCCCGCGCCCTGAGCCGTCGCGGTGGTCCGCACCGGATTCGCCTCTCCCGCCACGACGGACTCGTCCGTCTGCGGCAGCTCCATGCCGGGCAGCACCGCGGCATGCCGGCCGGGCGGCACCGGGCGTATCAGGGGCGAGATGGTCGCGGCACCCGCCACCATCGGGGCGGTGAGCTCGTAGACGGAACCACGGGGACGCAACGGCTGGGTGGGAGGTCCGGGCAGCAGCGGCCCGGTGACCTCGGTCGGCGCGACGGGCGCCGCAAGCGCGCCCGGGCGCTGGCCCTGCACCGACAGCGGACTGCCGCCGCCCCGGCGCCGCGAGGCGTCGGGGGTCGCGGCGTTCCCGGAGCCCTGGCTGCGCTGCGGGGTCACATTGCTGCCCGAGCCGCCCGCGCGGGTGTCGCCCGAGTCGCCGGGGGCGCCGACCGTGACACCGCCGAGGGCGATGGCGGCCAGCGACACCGCGCCCGCCGCGGCGAACGCGAAGCGGCGCCCGCGCCAGAGCGAGCGGTCCGCGTCGGGCCGGGAGCCGTCGGGCCGGGGCATCTCGTGGATGCGGAAGCCCCGGCGGTCACTGGGCAGGACCGCCGCGTGGGCGCCCGCGGGCACGTACTCGACGAAGGGGTCGGGGGGCACCCCGAAGATCCCGCCCCGCGGCAGTCCCGCGGAGTCGGTGGACCCGGTGGCGAAACCCTCGCCGTCGCCCGGCGCGCCGGGTCCTCCCGACGCGTCGGAGCCGCCTCCGGGAAGTCCTTGGAGGCGGGCGAGGAAACTCTCGGTGGGCGGCGGCGGTGCCGCCTGCGCGAAGACGTTCTTCAGGCGACGCTGCGCGTCCGCCTCGGTCTTGCACATCGGGCAGGTCGCCAGATGCGCGAGGACGCGCTCGCGCGCGTCATGGCCCAACTCGCCGTCCACAAGGGCGGCGAGCCGGTCTCCCAGATGCTGCTCGGCCTCGGCTCGGTGCCGTTCGGCAGGATTCGACCGTGATCCACTCACGCGGTCGCACCCCCTCCTCCCAGCGCCATGGCTCCGGTCACCGCCAGCGAGCGGCGCTCCGCGCGGGCCTCGGGAGACCGGTGCTTGAGCGCCTTGCGCAGCTGCGAGCGACCCCGGTGGATACGGCTGCGGACCGTACCGAGCTTGACGCCGAGTGTTGCGGCGATCTCTTCGTACGAAAGGCCCTCGATGTCGCAGAGGACCACGGCGGCGCGGAACTCGGGCGCGAGGGTGTCGAGCGCCTGCTGGACGTCCGCGTCGAAGTGCGTGTCGTTGAACACCTGCTGGGGCGAGGGCTCGCGGCTCGGCAGCCGCTCCGCGGCGTCGTCCCCGAGCGCGTCGAAGCGGATGCGCTGCTTGCGGCGCACCATGTCCAGGAAGAGGTTGGTGGTGATGCGGTGCAGCCAGCCCTCGAACGTGCCGGGGGTGTAGGTCGAGAGGGACCGGAAGACACGGACGAAGACCTCTTGCGTGAGGTCCTCGGCGTCGTGCTGATTGCCGGTCAGGCGGTACGCCAGGCGGTACACGCGGCCGCTGTGCGTGCTGACGATCTCCTCCCAGGTGGGCGGAGTCCACGCCTGCGATTCCGCGTCAGCGGCAAAGGTCGCGGTCTGAGCGGAGTCGTTGGCACGGATGCGGTCAGCGGTGTCGGTCACGGATTTCGGCTCACCCGCCAATCCGAGAAAGCGCCGCAGCGCTCCTCCCCGATCCGCGGACGCAGCCGCACCTCCCCTGTCGGCTCTGGTGGTGTCCAGTGGAGCCCCTACCATAACCACCTCGCCCGTTAGCTCCGGATAAGCGTTTTTACGTGAATTTGGTACGGGCTTCGCTGCAGGTGTCCTGCCGCTTCGCGCCGCCCGCTTCCGGTCTTGATCCATCCGTCCACCCCCGCTGTTCTCCCACCCCCGGTAAACGCCCGGTCCCATCTGCGGGTTCCCGGCCCCAACGGATACAGTCACGGCCAGGCAACCACGGGGACAGGAGAGGGCCATTACCGGCAACCGGCAGACGAGCTGGGCGTTCGCCGACGCCTTTGTCGCCGAGGACGAGGCACTGCGCTGGGCCCGGGACCGGGCCCGGGAGACAGGCCTGCCCTCGGTGTCGCCCGGCACCGGCGCCGCGCTGCGCATGCTCGCCGCCACGGCTGACGCGAAAGCGGTGGCCGAAATCGGTACCGGGACCGGGGTGTCGGGCATCCACCTGCTGCACGGGATGCGGCCCGACGGCGTGCTGACCACGGTCGATCCCGAGCCGGAGCGGCAGGCCTTCGCCCGTCAGGCCTTCCGCGCGGCCGGCTTCGCGGGCAACCGCGCGCGGTTCATCCCCGGGCGCGCCCTCGACGTCCTGCCGCGGCTCGCCGACGGCGGTTACGACCTCGTGTTCTGCGACGGCGACCGGCTCGAGTCACTCGACTATCTCGCTGAATCGTTGCGCCTGCTGCGGCCCGGCGGCCTCGTCTGCTTCGAGGGCGTCTTCGCGGACGGCAGGACGGTGGACTCCGGTCCCCAGCCGGTCGAGGTCCTGCACCTGCGCGATCTGTTGCGCACCGTGCGGGAGAGCCCCGACCTGGTTCCGTCGCTGCTTCCCGTGGGTGACGGGCTGCTCTGCGCCGTCAAACGGTAGCGCCGGGCCCGTCCGGGCGGGCGCGTGCGCCGGCTGCCGCCGATCGCCGGGGCCGTCGTGCCGGGTGCCGCCGGTCTCCTGGTGCGTGCGCCGTACGCGGTCCGTCGCGGCTGGTCACGCGGTCACGCCGTCCTCGGCGCCCCTCCAGGGCCCGGACACAGCACTGCCCCGGCACCGTCGTACGATGCCGGGGCAGTGGAAAAGTCTGGGCGCGCTTCCGCGTCAGCCGACGACCTTCTTCAGGGCGTCGCCGAGCGCGTCGGCCTCGTCCGGAGTCAGTTCGACGACAAGTCGTCCGCCGCCTTCGAGCGGAACGCGCATGACGATGCCCCGCCCCTCCTTGGTCACCTCGAGCGGGCCGTCGCCCGTCCGCGGCTTCATGGCCGCCATGCTCGTTCCCCTTCCTGAAACCAGCTCATCGCAGCCGACAACCCAGGTGTCACCGGCATCGAACACATTGCTTCCAGGCCATTATCCCGCATGGCAGGACCCGATGACCAACATCGGTCGGCATCGACTGCGCAACGCGCGCCCGCAAAACCACTCAATTCGGCGATGTGGCTGCGATACTTCGCCGCCCCATACGCCTCAGGGGCCCGAAATTCTTTGACGCAGGTCACATGTACGTCCGCATGCCGGACTCCGATGATCTCCGTCATGCTGAGCTCCTACCTACTGGACCAGCGGAGGGGACCCCATGGCCGACAGCGTGCTCTACGAGGTGAGCGACGGACTCGCGACGATCACGATCAACCGTCCCGAGGCGATGAACGCCATGAACACCGAGGCCAAGGTCGCCCTGCGGGAGGCCGCCCGGTCGGCCGCAGCGGACGAGGCGGTCCGCGCGGTGCTGCTCACCGCCAACGGGCGCGCCTTCTGCGTGGGCCAGGACCTCAAGGAGCACATCGGCTCCCTCACGGCCGACCGCGAGGCCGGCACCGGGGAGACCATGAGCACCGTCAGGGAGCACTACAACCCCATCGTGCGGGCGCTGACGGGCATGCCCAAGCCGGTCGTCGCGGGCGTCAACGGCGCCGCCGCCGGCGCGGGCCTCGGCTTCGCGCTCGCCGCCGACTACCGGGTGGTCGCGGACACCGCCAAGTTCAACACCTCCTTCGCCGGGGTCGCGCTCACCGCCGACTCGGGCGTCTCCTGGACGCTACCGCGCCTGATCGGCCCCGCGCGCGCCGCCGACCTGCTGCTCTTCCCGCGCAACATCTCCGCACAGGAGGCGTACGAGCTGGGGTTCGTCAACAAGATCGTGCCCGCGGCCGACCTCGCCGCCGAGGCCGCGCAGGTGGCCCGCGCCCTCGCCGACGGGCCGACCCTCGCGTACGCGGCGCTCAAGGAGTCCCTCGCCTACGCGGCGGGGCACACCCTGGACGAGGCGCTGGACAAGGAGGACGAGCTGCAGGCCAGGGCCGGCGCCTCCGAGGACCACACCATCGCGGTGCGGGCCTTCATCGCCAAGGAGAAGCCGGCGTACCTCGGCCGCTGACCGCCCTGGACGCTAGGTCCGGGCCCCCGCCTCGCGGGCCACGCAGTCCGCGAGGTGGTCGTCGACCAGGCCGCAGGCCTGCATCAGGGCGTACGCCGTGGTGGGGCCGACGAAGCGGATGCCGCGATTCTTGAGCGCCTTGGACAGGGCGGTGGACTCGTCGGTGATCGCGGGCACGTCGGCGAGTGTCCGCGGGACCGCGCGGGTCGTCGGGTCCGGCGCGAACGACCAGATCAGCTCGTCCAGTTCGCCCTCGGACCAGCCGGCCAGCACGCGCGCGTTGGCGAGCGTCGCGTCGATCTTCGCGCGGTTGCGGATGATGCCCGGGTCGGCGAGGAGCCGCGCGCGGTCCTCGTCGGTGAACTCCGCGACCGCCGGGATCTCGAAGCCGGCGAACGCGGCGCGGAAGCCCTCCCGGCGGCGCAGGATCGTGATCCAGGAGAGGCCGGACTGGAAGGCCTCCAGGCAGAGCCGCTCGTACAGCGCGTCGTCGCCGTGGACCGGGCGGCCCCACTCGTCGTCGTGGTACGCCACGTAGTCCTCGGTGGACAGGCCCCAGGGGCAGCGGAGTCCGCCGTCCGGGCCCGCGACCGCGCCGCCTTCGATGCTCACTGCTCGTCGCCCTTCTCGTCCTTGTCGAAGAGGGCGGGCCCCGCGACCGCGGTGGCCTGCGCGCCGGCCAGGGCCGCCTCCAGCTCGGCGATGCGGGCGTCCCGCTCGGCGAGCTCGGCGCCGAGGCGGGTGAGCACGTCGTCGACCTCGTCCATGTGGTAGCCGCGCAGCGTCATCGGGAAGCGCACCGCGTCGACGTCGGCGCGGCGCAGTGGGCGGTCCGGGGGCAGCGGGTCGGTGAAACGCTCGGGCGCGACGTCGGCCAGCGCACCGCTCTCGCCGCCGCCGATCACGGCGAGGGACACCGCGCCGACCACCACGACGAGGGCGATGACCAGGAACAAGAACAAGACCATGGCTTCAGGCCCTCACGCTCGACTGCCCGTGCTGAAACTTCTCGGGTCCGATCGTGCCATGCGCCTGTGACAGTTAAGGTCGCAGGCGGCCGAACCGCGACTAGGACCCAGGAGGGCCACAGGGGATGCTCAGGCTTGGCAGGCGCGAGTTCGACGCGCACGAGCCGGTGATCATGGCGATCGTGAACCGGACCCCGGACTCCTTCTACGACCAGGGGGCCACGTTCCGCGACGAGCCGGCGCTCGCGCGCGTGGAGCAGGCCGTGGCCGAGGGCGCCGCCATCGTCGACATCGGCGGGGTCAAGGCGGGCCCGGGCGAGGAGGTCACCGCCGAGGAGGAGGCGCGCCGCACGGTGGGCTTCGTCGCCGAGGTCCGCAGGCGCTTCCCCGACGTGGTGATCAGCGTCGACACCTGGCGCCACGACGTCGGCGCCGCGGTCTGCGAGGCCGGCGCCGACCTGCTCAACGACGCGTGGGGCGGCGTCGACCCGAAGCTCGCGGAGGTCGCCGCGCGGTACGGTGTGGGCCTGGTGTGCACGCACGCGGGAGGCGCCGAGCCGCGTACCCGGCCGCACCGGGTCACGTACGAGGACGTGATGGCCGACATCCTGCGGGTGACGGTCGGCCTGGCCGAGCGGGCGGTGGAGCTCGGCGTGCCGCGCGAGTCCGTGCTGATCGACCCGGGGCACGACTTCGGCAAGAACACCCGGCACAGCCTGGAGGCCACCCGCAGGCTGGAGGAGATGGTGGACACGGGCTGGCCCGTGCTGGTCTCCCTGTCCAACAAGGACTTCGTGGGCGAGACCCTCGACAAGCCGGTCAAGGAGCGCGTCATCGGCACCCTGGCGACGACGGCGGTCTCGGCGTGGCTGGGCGCGCAGGTCTACCGCGTGCACGAGGTCGCCGAGACCAGGCAGGTCGTCGACATGGTGGCGACGATCGCGGGCCACCGGCCCCCGGCGGTCGCCCGCCGGGGACTCGCCTGACTCCCTGCGGGGGTGCCTAGGGGGTGCTACTTCCCGACTTCCTTGGTCACCAGGGAGATGGCCTCTTCCACGTCGTCGGTGACGTGGAAGAGCAGCAGGTCGGCCTCGGAGGCCTTGCCCTGGGCGATGACCGTGTTCTTCAGCCAGTCGACGAGGCCGCCCCAGTACTCCGTGCCGAACAGGACGATCGGGAACCGGGTGACCTTGCGGGTCTGCACGAGGGTGAGCGCCTCGAAGAGTTCGTCCAGGGTGCCGAGACCGCCGGGCAGGACCACGAAGCCCTGCGCGTACTTCACGAACATCGTCTTGCGGACGAAGAAATAGCGGAAGTTCACGCCGATGTCGACGTAGGGGTTGAGGCCCTGCTCGAAGGGGAGCTCGATGCCGAGGCCGACCGACGTGCCCTTCGCCTCGACGGCGCCCTGGTTGGCGGCCTGCATGGCGCCGGGCCCGCCGCCCGTGATCACCGCGAAGCCGGCCTCCACGAGCGCCTTGCCGATCTCCACGCCCGCCGTGTACTCCGGCGAGCCCTCCCCGGTGCGCGCCGAGCCGAAAACGCTGATCGCGGGCGGGAGTTCGGCCAGTGTGCCGAAGCCCTCGATGAACTCCGACTGGATGCGCAGGACTCTCCAGGGGTCCGTGTGTACCCACTCCGAAGGGCCGTCGGAGTCGAGGAGACGCTGATCGGTGGTGCCGGACTGCACCTTGTCCCGCCGGCGAAGCACCGGCCCGAGCCGCTGCTCGGGCCCCTTCCTCGCGGCGCGGGCAGCGCTGTCGGTGCCGTTGTCGGGATTGCTCATCGTCTGCTCCCTCCATGCGTACGTGACCCACAGCGTAGATCCACGCGGGTTACGGCAGAGGGACCTCGGGATGTCCGGTACCGGGAGCCTCATGGGGCCCCGGGCGCGGCTACGACGTCAGCCAGGCCCGCAGCTTCTCCTCCGCGACCGGGATCCGCGAGGCCTGCACGCGCTCGTCGATCTTGTGCGCGAGCAGCGGGTCGCCCGGGCTGTAGTTGACCGCGGGCACGCCGAGCGCGCTGAACCGGGACACGTCCGTCCAGCCGAACTTGGGGCGCGCCTCGCCGCCGACGGCCGCCATGAACGCCGCCGCGGCCGGGTGGGTGAGGCCGGGGCGGGCCGCGCCGGTGTGGTCGTCGACGACGAACTCGTCGACGCCGCAGTCGGCGAAGTAGTCGCGCACGAAGGCGAGGGCCTCCTCCTCGGTGCGGTCCGGGGCGTAGCGGAAGTTGACGGTGACGGTGCACTCGTCGGGGATGACGTTGGTGGCGACGCCGCCCTCGATGCGGACGGCGTTGAGCCCCTCGTGGAACTCCAGGCCCTCCACGACCGGCTTGCGCGGCTCGTAGGCGGCGAGCCTCTCCAGGATCGGGGTGGCCGCGTGGATGGCGTTGGCGCCCATCCAGGCGCGCGCGGAGTGCGCCCGCACGCCCTTGGTCCGCAGCAGCACCCGCAGGGTGCCCTGGCAGCCGCCCTCGACCTGGCCGTCGGTCGGCTCCAGCAGGACGGCGAAGTCGCCCGCCAGCCACTCGGGGTGGGCCTCGGCGACGTGCCCCAGGCCGTTGAGGTGCGCGGCCACCTCCTCGTTGTCGTAGAAGACGAAGGTGAGGTCGCGGTTGGGCTCGGTCACCGTCTGCGCGATGCGCAGCTGGACGGCGACGCCCGACTTCATGTCGCAGGTGCCGCAGCCCCACAGGACGCCGTCCGCGTCGAGGCGGGAGGGCACGTTGTCCGCGATCGGGACGGTGTCGATGTGCCCGGCGAGGATGACGCGCTCCGCGCGGCCGAGGTTCGTGCGGGCCACGACGTTGTTGCCGTGCCGGTCGACCGTGAGGTGCGGCAGCCCGCGCAGGGCCGTCTCGATGGCGTCGGCGAGCGCCTTCTCCTCGCCGCTCGGGGACGGGAAATCGACCAGCCGCGCGGTCAGCGCCGCGGCGTCGAGCGTGAGGTCAAGCGGTGTCTGAGGCATGCGCACGACCCTAACGCCGCAGCGCTCCGCGACCGATGGCAGGACTAGTACCTTGGTCGCGTGCGCGTGCCCTCCACCCCCGTCCGGCGCGGCCGTCTCCTCCGTTACGGGGCCGCGGCCGCCGCGTTCCTCGCCGTCGTGGGGTATGTGGCGCTCCAGTGGGTCTACGGCGGCAGGCCCGCGCCCCGGTGCACGGTCGCCTCCGGGAACGGCGGCGCCTCGTACACGTTCACCGCCGAGCAGGCGGAGAACGCCGCGACGGTCGCCGCGGCCGGCACCTCGCGCGGGATGCCCGAGCGCGCGGTGACCATCGCCCTGGCCACCGCGCTGCAGGAGTCCGGGCTGCGCAACATCACGCACGGCGACCGGGATTCGCTCGGCCTCTTCCAGCAGCGCCCCTCGCAGGGCTGGGGCGACGCGCGGCACATCATGGACCCGGCGTACTCGGCGGGCCGGTTCTACGCGCACCTGGCCGAGGTCCCCGGTTACTCGCGGCTGCCGCTGACCGTCGCCGCGCAGCGGGTGCAGCGCTCCGGTTTCCCGCAGGCGTACGCCAAGCACGAGCCGGACGCCGCGCTGCTCGCCGCCGCGCTCACCGGCCGGACGCCCGCCGCCTTCAGCTGCGAGGGCCGCCCCGGCACCGACCCCGGCGGCCCCGCGCGGGTGCGGGCCGCCCTCGCCCGCGACTTCGGCCGCGAGGTGCGTCCCGGCGCGGCCGCCGGGCGCGCCGTGACGGTCCCCGTGCCCGCCCGCCCGGCCGCCGACCGGCCCCCGCAGCGCGGTTGGGAGCTGGCGCACTGGGCGGTGGCGTACTCCTCGGCGCTGCACATCGAGAAGGTCGCGTACGGCGGCCGGGAATGGCGCGCCGGGGAGCCGGGCAGGTGGCGGAAGTCGACCGCGGCGGGCGCGGGTCCCGGCGCCGTCGCGGGCGCGGTGCGGATCGTCACCGGACCGTAGGACGCCGCATCACTCATGCGTGCGGACGGTCCCTCGATCGGGGTGCGCCGGACACGGCGGGACGACGCCGCGCACGCCTTTCCGTACCCCTGTACCACCCATCCAATTCTCTTGCGCCACAAGGGAATTAAGGATTCGGCAGCCAATCGTCGCACGATCACTTTGACCGTTTTTATCCGCAGCAGATAATGCGACGCATTGCCAATTCTTTACGTTGATCCACCGCAACCTTCGCGGGCTTCGAGCGGTAGTCACTGCGTCCGATCGCCGGAAGCCGTCCGGCGGGGCGCCGGAGCCGATCCGGCCGGACACCCCCAACGTTCTCTCCCGTCTGAAGGAGCATCATGTCCCTCCCCCTGACCCGCCGGATCGCCCGTGCCGCGCTGCTGAGCGCAGCGGGTGCAGCTTCCGTGGTCGGTGCGGCCGGCTCCGCGAGCGCCGTTGACCTTCCGGCCGCCCCCGACCTGGGCGGAGTGAGCGCCCTGGACGGCGCCGAGCTCGGCGACACCGTCGACGGTGCGGCGCAGAACGTCACCGGCCTCGCCGGTGAGACCGGCAGCAAGGCCGTGAAGCAGACCGTGCCGGCCGCGGGCAAGGCCGTCGGCAGGGCGGGCAAGACGGCGACCCCCGCCGCGCAGCAGGCCGCGGGCGACGTCGCGGGCAGCGCGGGCAAGGTGCTCGGCGAGACCGCCGAGACGGCCACCGACGGCGGTCTGCCCACCGACAACCTGCCCACCGACTCGCTCACCGGGGGCGGCCTGCCCACCGAGAACCTGCCGGTCGGGAGCCTGCCGCTCGGCTGATCCCGCGGCACGCACGGCGAAGGGCCCGGAGCCGGTGGCTCCGGGCCCTTCGCCGTGTCCGCCGCCGGGTCCGCGCGGCTCAGGCCAGGCGCGCGACCGCCGCCGCGATCCGCTCGTCGCTCGCCGTCAGCGCCACCCGGACGAAGCGGTCGCCCGCCGGTCCGTAGAAGTCGCCGGGCGCCACCAGGATGCCGAGCTCCGCGAGGTGGGCCACGGTGTCCCAGCAGGACTCCTCGCGGGTCGCCCACAGGTACAGGCTCGCCTCGCTGTGCTCGATCCGGAAGCCGTGCCGGAGCAGGGCGTCGCGCAGGGCGGTGCGGCGGGCCGCGTACCGCTCGCGCTGCTCGCGCACGTGCGCGTCGTCGCCGAGCGCCGCCACGACGGCCGCCTGGGTGGGCGCGGAGGTCATCATGCCGCCGTGCTTGCGGATCTGCAGCAGATCGCCGAGGACGGCCGCGTCCCCGGCGAGGAACGCCGCGCGGTAGCCCGCCAGGTTGGACCGCTTGGAGAGCGAGTGGACCGCGACGATCCCCTCGTACGAACCGCCGCACACGTCCGGGTGCAGAACCGAGACGGGCTCGGCCTCCCAGCCGAGCTCCAGGTAGCACTCGTCGCTCACCAGGAGCACGCCGTGCTCGCGCGCCCAGGCCACGGTGCGGGTGAGCTCCTCGCGGGTGAGGACCCGGCCGGTGGGGTTCGAGGGCGAGTTGAGCCAGAGGAGCTTGAGGCGGGCCGGGTCGAGCTCGGTGGGCTCGTCGTACGCGACGTACTCGGCGCGGGCCAGGCGGGCCCCGACCTCGTACGTCGGGTAGGCGAGCCGCGGGTAGGCGACCACGTCGCCCGGGCCGAGGCCCAGCTGCGTCGGCAGCCAGGCCACCAGTTCCTTGGAGCCGACGACCGGCAGGACCTCGCGGTGCGTGATCCCCCGGGCGCCGAGGCGCCGTTCGCACCAGCCGGTGATCGCGTCACGCAGCTCCGGCGTGCCCCACACCGTCGGATAGCCCGGCGAGTCCGCGGCCGCGACCAGTGCTTTCTGGATCAGCTCGGGCACCGGGTCCACCGGGGTGCCCACCGACAGGTCGACGATGCCGCCGGGGTGGGCGGCCGCCGTGGCCTTGTACGGCTCGAGCTTGTCCCAGGGGAAGGTGGGAAGCCTGTCGGAGACTGCGGACACGTGGTGACTCCCGTGCTGGTGCTGGTCGTTGCAAACGCCGCGGTCCCGTGCGGCGGGACGCCGTACGGGACCGGGGCTACGCTCGAACCGCCGTTACTGGTTCTGCGGCGGCAGGGCGGCGATGAAGGCGTGGTCGCGCTCGATCAGACCGAGCTTGCTCGCGCCACCCGGCGAACCGAGCTCGTCGAAGAACTCGACGTTCGCCTTGTAGTAGTCCTTCCACTCCTCAGGAGTGTCGTCCTCGTAGAAGATCGCCTCGACCGGGCAGACCGGTTCGCAGGCTCCACAGTCGACGCATTCGTCCGGGTGGATGTACAAGGACCGGGAGCCCTCGTAAATGCAATCGACCGGGCACTCCTCGATGCACGCCTTGTCCTTGACGTCGACACAAGGCTGCGCGATGACGTAGGTCACGCTGTCGTTCCTCCTCGATACGGGCGTTGGCGGGCCGTCCTCAGGCTCCGCTCGCCTGGCGCGCGGGAGCGCGGCGTCGTCGATGCCCGCCCCTAGTATCTCCGTTCCTGGGCATGATCCGAACAGGAGGGGCTTACAGAGTCGTGGAATTCATTGCGGGCGGGCGTCTCGAAGTCCGTATCACCCCAGCTGACGTGGGCAAACGAGTGTCCGTCCGCTGCTTGAGCGATGCTGTGGGCCCGACGGAGAAGTTCACCGACACGGTGGGCGTTCTCGTATCGTGGGACGACGGTGTAATGCACATCACACGACGGAACGGCGAGAGCGTCCGGATTCCGGAACGGTCCGTCGTGGCGGGCAAGGTCGTGCCGGCCGCGCCCGCGCGCCGGCGTGGACCCGCCGCCTCCTACGAGGAGCTGGCACGGGTGACCGCGCGGGCCTGGCAGCCGGTGGAGAGCGAACGCCTCGGCGACTGGGAGCTGCGGGCCGCGGGCGGGTTCACCCGGCGGGCCAACTCGGTACTCCCGCTCGGCGATCCGGGACGCCCCCTCGACGCGGCGCTTTCGGCCGTGCGCGGGTGGTACGCGGAGCGCGGCCTGCCGCCGTACATCCAGACCGCGACGGGCGCGGAGGGCACCCAGGAGCTGCTCTGCGCCGGCTTGGCGGAGCGCGGCTGGGAGCGCGAGGTGAGCACGGAGCTCCACATCGGCGGGCTCGCGCCGGTCGGGGACCTGGACGCGGACGTGACGCGCGTGGAGCTCTCCCGGGCCTGCGACGACGCCTGGCTGCGCCGGTACCGGCGGTTCGACGGGCCCGGTGCGCATGTGCGCAAGGTGCTGGCGAGCGGGCCCTCGGTATGGTTCGCTTCCGTGCCCGGGAGCGGTGCCGCCCCGGCCGCGATCGGGCGGTGCGTGGTGGACGGCCGCTGGGCGGGTTTCATGGCGGTCGAGGTGGCCGGGGAGCACCGGCGCCAGGGGCTCGCCACCATGGTCATGACCGCGCTGGCCCGGCGGGCCCTGGCCGAGGGCGCGTCGGCGGCCTGGCTGCAGGTCGAGGAAGCCAACGACGCCGCGCGGGCGCTGTACGGCGGGATGGGTTTCACCGCGCATCACGCCTACCACCACTACCGGTACGGCCCCGCCTGACCGGGACGGGCGGATCGGATCCGGCCGGGCGCGGCAGGAGAGGGCCGGGCACGGCGCGGGTACCCGCAGGGTGGCGCGGCGGAACACGGCCCGGCGGAGCACGGCACGACAGCGCACGTCCCGGCGGCGCCCAGCACGTGGAAAACGGCACGACAGAGCAGAGCACGGCACGGCAGACAGCGCCCGGCGAGGGCAGACACGAGGCACGTATGCACGCGGAGTCCGGCGAATGGCGGCGGCGGTTCGCCGAAGAGGCGAGGTCGGAGCGGCCCGATCTCGCGCTGCTGTGCCTGCTGATCGGCGCCGAGGCGGACGTCTCGCTCGACGAGCGGGGCATCGACGCCGCCGGGATCGAGCTCGACCGCCTTGCGGGGCTGCTGCCGTTCCGCCCCGGCGGCCCTCGCGCGTGGGCGCTCGCGCTGGCCGAACTCCTCGGCGAACAGTGCGGGTTCGAGGGGACGCCGGGTGATTACCAGCGGCTCGACTCCTCCCTCCTGCACCAGGTCCTGCGGCGCCGCAGAGGTCTGCCGATCCTGCTCTCCGTGGTGTGGATGGAGGTCGCGCGGCGTGCGGGCGCGCCCGTCTACGGGGTGGCGCTGCCGGGGCACTTCGTCGTGGGCTTCGGCCCCCGTGACGAGCAGGTGCTCGCCGACCCCTTCGACGGCGGACGGCTGCTGACCGGTGCCGACGCGGAGCACCTCGTCGCCGGCACGGCGGGCACCGGCCTCCAGCCGTCGATGCTGACGCCCGCCGACCCGCTCAACATCGTGCAGCGCATCCTCAACAACATCCGCGCCTGGGCCGCGGCCCGCCCCGAACGCTCCGAAGTCGCTTTGTGGGCATTGGAGTTGTCGCTCCTGCTGCCCGCCCATCCGGCCCGGCTGCGCTACGAGCGGGCCCAACTCCTCGTACAGCGCGGCGACTTTCTCGGCGGGGCGAAAGAACTCGACGCGTACGCCGACGTGGTGTCGACGGTCGAGCCGACCACGGCGGACCGGGTGCGGCAGCAGGCGCGGGCCGCGCGGGCGATGCTGAACTGACGGCGCCGGAGCGCCGACCGGCTCGGCGGCGCCTCAGAGCCAGCCCTTGTCCCGGGCCGTGCGCACCGCCTCCGCGCGGTTGCGGACCGCGAGCTTCTGGATCGCCGTCGAGAGGTAGTTGCGGACCGTGCCCTGGGAGAGGTGCAGGGCCTTGGCCAGCTCCGCGTTGGTGGCGCCGTCGGCCGCCGCGCGCAGCACCTCGCGCTCGCGGTCCGTCAGCGGGTTCGCGCCCTCGGCGAGGGCCGCCGCCGCCAGCGTGGGGTCGATGACCCGCTCCCCCGCGAGCACCTTGCGCAGCGCCGCGGCGAGCTGCGCCGCGGGCGCGTCCTTGACCAGGAACGCCTGCGCACCCGCCTCCATGGCGGTCCGCAGATAGCCGGGGCGGCCGAAGGTAGTGAGCACGACCACCTTCAACGCGGGAAACTCCGCGCGGAGTTGGGCCGCCGCCTCGATGCCCGTCATGCCGGGCATCTCGATGTCGAGCAGCGCGACGTCCACGGCGTGCCCGCGCACCGCGGCGAGCACCTCGTCGCCGCGGGCCACCTGGGCGACGACCTCGATGTCCGGCTCCAGGCCGAGCAGCGCGGCGAGCGCCTCGCGGACCATCGCCTGGTCCTCGGCGAGCAGGATCCTGATGACGCCCCCCGAGCCGCCCGTACCGTCCGAGCCGTCCGCACCGCTCCCGCCGGCCTCGCCGTTCCCGCTGAACCCGCTGTTCCCGCTGCTCATGAGGGGGATCCTACGGCCGCGCCCGCCATCGGCACCCGAGCCGCCAGACGGAACCCGCGCCGGCCCGCGGGACCCGCCTCCAGGAACCCGCCGACCGCCGCCACACGCTCGCCGAGGCCCGTCAGACCGTTGCCCGCGGGCGCCCCCGCGCCGCCCGCCCCGTCGTCCTCCACGGAGAGTTCGAGGAGCCGCCCCGCCAGCGTCTGACGCACCGTGAACTCCACCGTGCAGCGCCGCGCCCCGCTGTGCCGCACGACGTTGGTCACCGCCTCCCGCAGCGCCCAGGCCAGCACCGCCTCCGCCTCCTCGCCCGGCAGTTCGGCGGGCGGCTCCAGCGGTACCTCGGGGTCGATGCCCGCGGCGGTCAGCGCGGTGCGGGCGCCGGCCAGTTCACCGGCGAGGGTGCGCCTGCGGTAGCCGGAGACGGCCTCGCGCACGTCCACCAGCGCCTGGCGGCTGACCTGTTCGATGTCGGCGACCTGCTGGGCCGCCTTGTTCGGATGGGCGGGGAGCATCCGCCCGGCGAGCTCGCTCTTGAGGGTGATCAGCGAGAGCGAGTGGCCGAGCAGGTCGTGCAGGTCCCTCGCGAGCCGCAACCGCTCCTCGTTGGCGGCCAGTTGGGCGACGGTGGCGCGGGCCTGCCGCAGCTGGACCGTCGTACGGATCAGCTCGCGCACGCCGGACATCGCGAACCCCACCAGGAGGGTGATCACCCCGAGATTGGCGATCAGATCGCCGAGGCCGTCGTCGCGCAGACCCACCACGATCATCAGCAGGGTGACCGCGGGGATCGCCCAGAGCGCGTACCGGATCGGCAGGACGGCGCCCGCCGAGACCGAGACGTACACGAAGAGTCCGAGCCAGGGGTCGCCGAGGCTGAAGCCGAGCACCGTCGCGAGCACCACGAGGATCCCGAAGGAGGCGGCGACCGGGCCCCACTGGAGGATCTTGGTGGTGTAGCGGAAGACGAGGGTCAGATAGCAGGCCACGAAGAGCGCGAGGCCGAGCGAGCCGAGCACCGTGGCGAGGACCGTGTGGCGGCCGTCGGTCAGGTCCTTGACGGGTGAGCTCAGGAAGACCAACCAGACGCCGATCCAGCCCGACTTGGCCAGGAACTGGCGGCGGCCCTGGGGCGGCCGCCCGAACGTGTACACGGGGTGGAGCTCGTTGCCCGCGGCGGCCGTCTCGCGCGCGGTGTCGGTCTCGCTCACGCCTTCAGGGTGTCCTTCCGGTACAGCCAGGCCGCGCCGCCCGCGAAGAGGAGGAAGTAGGCCACCAGAAGCGTGATGTCCTTCGCGTGCGGTGCCTCGCCCAGCTCGATGGCCTGCCCGAGGGCAGCGTACGCGTGCGTGGGCAGCCAGGACGCGGTCTCCTGGAGCCAGTGCGGGAACGTGGTCACCGGCATCCACAGGCCGCCCAGGATGGAGAGCCCGAAGTAGATGATCATCGTGATCGGGCGGACCGCGTCACCGGTCGCGAGGTAGCCGATGGCCACGCCGAGCGCGGCGAAGCAGAGGCTGCCCGCCCAGATGGCGCCGGTCAGCGCCAGCCACTGCCAGGCGTCGAACCGGATGCCCTTGAAGATCCCGGCGACCGCGAACACCACCACGATCGACGGCAGGCTCACCACCGCCGCGCTGGCGGTCTTGGCGAGGACATAACCCCGCCCGGGGAGCGCCGTCAGGCGCAGCTGACGCACCCAGCCGCTCTCGCGCTCCTTGGCGATGCGCTCGCTGTTGCCCATGAGGACCGCGGTGAGGGCGCCGAAGGACGCCATCGAGACCATCATGAAGGCGGGGACGGACAGGTGGGTGTCGGGCACCTTGTCGGCGGTGCTCTGGCTGCCCGCGATGATCACGAAGAGCACCGAGGGGTAGATGACGGAGAAGAAGAGGAACTTGCGGTTGCGCAGGGCGCGGGTGATCTCGAGCTTGATGAGACTGCGCGAGGCGAAGGCGTTCGTCATCGGGTCCTGGCCTCCTCGGCCTCGGTGATCGCCACGAAGGCCTGCTCGAGACCGAGCCCGGCGACTTCGAGGTTCTTGGGGTAGAGGCCGAGCCCGTACAGCGCGTGCACGGTGGCGTCGGCGTCGGTGGACTGGATGCGGACCGAGCGCCCGGAGACGTCCAGCGTGGTCAGGAACGGCAGTCCCTTCAGGGCGGCCGTGTCGACCGGGCCCTCCAGGTCGAAGGCGACCTTGCGGGCGCCCGCCCTGGCCTTGATCTCGGCGGCGGTGCCGTCCGCGAGGAGGCGGCCGCGGTGCAGGACCAGGACGCGGTCGGCGATCGCGTCGGCCTCCTCCAGGTAGTGCGTGGCGAACAGCACCGAGCGGCCCTGGTCCGCCTGTTCGCGCATGGTGGCCCAGAACGCCTGACGGGCGGTGACGTCCATGCCGGTGGTCGGTTCGTCGAGGACGATCAAGTCATTGGCGCCCGCCGTGGCGAGCGCGAAGCGGACGCGCTGCTCCTGCCCTCCGGAGAGCTTGTCGACCTTGCGGTCCGCGATCTGGGTGATGCCCGCGTGGGCGAGCACGTCGTTCACGCGGTGCGGCCTCGGGTGCAGGTCGCAGGCGAGCGTGACCAGTTCGCGGACGGTGACCTCGCCCATCAGGCCGCCGCTCTGCAGCATCGCGCCGACCCGGCCGGCCGCGATCGCCTCGCGCGGTGACGTGCCGAAGACCCGTACCGTCCCGCTGTCCGCGCGCCGCAGTCCGAGCAGCAGGTCGAGGGTGGAGGACTTGCCCGCGCCGTTCGGCCCGAGCAGGGCCACCGTCTCGCCCGGGTGGAGGTCGAGGGTCAGGCCGTCGACGGCGCGGACCTCTCCGTAGCTCTTGGTCACCCGCTCGAAGCTCACCGCGGCGGTGACCGGGGCCGCGGCCCCGGCGGCGGCGGGCGGTGCTGTGGTCGTCTTCATGTCCACCATCGTCACAAAATCGCAGGTGGCGGCGGCAGTGCCGGATGTGGTGTCTCCGGGATGACAGATGTCATGCCGAAGGCCGGACGGTTCTCCCGGTCACCCGGGAAAGCCGTCCGGCCTCCATGGCCGTACGAGGATCAGCTGGCGTTCGTCTCGATCACGCCGGTCCGCTCGGCGGGCGTCTTGCCGACCAGCGCCTTGCCCATCGCCTGGGCGACGTCGGTGGGCTGGACCGGCGTCTTGTCGCCGTTGCCGCGCTGGATGAGCACGCCGTCGAAGACGTTGCCGTACAGCTTCTTGAGCTCCTCGAGGTTGTAGTGCACCTCCAGGGTGCCGCCATTGACGACCTGGGTCTCCAGGATCTTCGGCAGCGACCTGGACGGGCCGAACGGGATCGACCTGGTCCCCGCCTTGATGATGACGTTGGCGGACATGGCCGGCTCGGCGAAGCGGGTCATGAACTTGTCGACCTCGGCCTTGGAGACCGTCGGCCTGCGGGTGGTGGTCGGCACCTGGACCGTGCCCGCACTGCCCGTCTCGACCTGCTTCTTGTACGCGTCGGCGACGGCCGAGGTCGACGCCTTCGGGTCGATGCCCTTGCCGACCTTGCCGTAGACGGGAACGGCCTTGCCGGGCTCGAACTTGACCGTGCCCTCCTTCGCCGTGCCCGAGCCGCCCGCGGCGCGCTCCAGGGCGGCCGCCAGCTTCTCCTCGTCGACGGGCATGACGGGCTCGACGACCCGCTGTCCGCCGAAGAGCGAGCCGACCACGGAGACCGGGTTGTAGTCGCTGCCCGCGGCCTCGCGGACGGTGGCCTGGCTGTCGACGGTCAGGCCCGCCTGGTCCGGCTTGAGCGCGACGGGCGCGCCGTCCACCGAGAGCTTCAGGGGCTTGGTGACACGGGCGCCGATGGCGTCGTCGAGCTTCTTGACGGCCTCGTCGCGGGTGCCGCCGCCGATGTCGACGCCGAGCACCGTGGTGCCCTTCGGGACGTCGGCGTGGTTCATCAACAGGCCCGCGCCGTACGCGCCGCAGGCCACGACGACCACGGCGGCGGCGAGGAGGACCAGTTTGTTGCGGCCCTTCTTCTTCGCCTTCGGAGCGGGGGCGGCGGGCGGCACGTCCGAGCGCACCGGCTCGGGCAGCTTCGGCGGGGTGTGCGGGACGGGCCCGTCCCCCTGCGGTCCGGGCGCGAACGGGGAGCTGTCCTGCGCGGGCGGCACCACGGGGATGCCGCTGGTCAGCGTCTCACCGGAGACGTTGCCACCGGGGACCGGGCCACCGGGGCCGGCAGGAGCCCCGGGCGCGCCGGGCACCTGGCCGCCGACGGGGGGCCGCGGGCCGCCGGGCGGGGAGACCGGTCCGGCCTTCTGCGGCGTCAGGATCGCGGTGTCGTCGCCCATGGCGCCGGAACGGGGCGGCCGCGCCCCGGAGTTGGCCGGGGCGCCGGGGCCGCCAGGTGCACCGGGGATGCCCGGTCCGCCGGGCGCCGCGGGGCGGGGACCGGAGCCGGGGGGCGCCACGGGGCTGTCACCGGTGACCGGGCCGCCGGTCGGGCCCGAGGGATTGCGGGAGTCCAGGGCGTCGCGTGAGCCGCCCGCCCCCATGCCGGCGCCGGCACCGGTGCCCGGACCCGTGCCCGTACCGGCCGAGAAGTACGGCAGGTCGCCGCGCTGCGCGTCGCCGCCCTGCGGGGCGCCCGTGCCGAGCGGACCCGACGCCACGGCGCCGGACACGTCGAAGGAGCCGGTACCGGAACCACCGGGGCCGCCGGACCCGTTCGCGCCGGGGCCCGCCCCCTGGCCGCCCTCGGGCCGCGCCGACTTGCGCGGGGCGAACCAGTCGCTCGTCTTCTCCTCGGCCGCCGCGGAAGCTCCCGGAGCGCCATCGCCCGAGCCACCGCCCGCACCCGTGCCGGCACCGGAAGCGGAACCGGATCCAGACCCTCCGGCGAGCGGGGCTCCGGAGCCCAGGGTGCCGCCCGCGCCGGGAGCGCCCGGCGCGCCGGCGTCGCCGCGGCCGTCGTCGTTCGCGGCCGAGGAGTTCCCGCGCGCGTCGTCGTCACCGACGGGCGTGCGCATGACGACCGGCGGGATGGGCCGCGAGCCGGGGATGTTGATCCGGATGCGGGTGGTCAGCGTGGTCTGGGTCTCGGGCTCGTCGGGCCGCTCTTCGGCGGCCTGCCGCCGCGCTCCGTCCGCGCCGTCGGCGCCGGCGCCCTGGGCCGGGGAGCCGTAGGGCGGCGTCCCCGAGGGGTATGCGGCTCCACCGCGCCCCTGGGGGCCGGAGGACGAACTGTCAGTTTCACGACTCAAGGCAGGTTCTCCTGGTTGACTCCGCCGCCCGTCTCGACCTCATCCGGGGTCCCCCCGGCCGGAGGTTGGGGAGGCTCGGCGGCCGCACCACCATACTGGCCGCCGTCGGCACTCATCCCGTGACCGGCGTCAAACCCGTGCGGAACACGGGCCGAAGTGGTACGTCACTTGCCAAGTCGGGCGGCGGCACCGCTCGGTTGCGGCCCCTGCCCGAGCGTGGCGCACATCACAGCCACGGCCATTCCGCCGAGCAGGAAGCCGTAACTGCCGAGGCCCGCGCCGAAGAGGAAGTCGCCCTCCGGTCTGGTGGCGGTGAGCAGCAGGACCGCGACCAGCCAGCCCGCGGCGGGCGCCACCGCCCCGGCTCTGGTGCCCATCGCCCGCGACCCGCCGTAGAAGAGGCCGGCCGCGCCGAGGAGCGCGAGCAGCAACCCGGCGGGGAAGAAACCGCCTTGGACGAGCGCCCCGGCGACACCGACGACGGCGCCGAGCACGAAGAGCCCGGCGCAGGCGGCAACTCGCCCCGCCCGCAACGGCTGTGCGAGGAAGCTGCCCGGGGGCGCGGCGACGGGCTGCCGGGTGGCGGGCTTCGCGCCGGCCGCCTTCGCGGCACCGGGCTTCCCGGAGCCGGAAGCGGAACCGGCCCCCGACGACGCACGGGATCGCGTACTCACAGCGCGGTCACCTCGGCCACATCCGTCATCCTTTCGAGTCCCGCGAAGAGATCCGTCTCACGGGACGATCCCTGTGCGGACACTTCTCCCCGAACCAGCTCGTAATACTCCACATCGAAGATCGGCTGGGCGAGCTGGTTGGAGAGGACGAAGAGCGGCTCGCTCACCGTGATCTGGGTGGCGTGGGCGCGCATCGCCGCGGCCTTGGCGGCCGAGTGGCCGCCGCCCTCGATCTGCGTGGTGATCCGCTCGTCGTCCGTGACGCCCGGCACGTCGGCGACGGCGGCCGGCGCGGCGAACGGCGAGCGGCCCAGCGCGTCCGGCAGCCGCCGGAAGCGCTCCTCGACCACGGAGCGCGGGGCGCGGTTCCAGTAGATCTTGGCGATGGTGTGCGGCTCGCCGAGGTCGGCGCGGAAGGCCGGCTCGGAGGCGAGCTCTGCGGCGCGCATGGCGACGCGGTGCGCCTGGATGTGGTCGGGGTGGCCGTACCCGCCGTCGGGGTCGTACGTGACGAGGACCTGCGGGCGCACCTCGCGGATCACCTCGACGAGGTACGCGGCCGCCTCGTCGAGGTCGGCGGACCAGAAGGCGCCGGGGCGGTGGTTCTGCTCGACGCCCATCATCCCGGAGTCGCGGTAGCGCCCGGTGCCGCCGAGGAAGCGGTGGTCGGTGACCCCGAGCGCCTTCATGGCGGCCGCGAGCTCCCCGATGCGCTGGGCGCCCAGGGAGTCCTCGCGGTCGGCGGCGAGGTGGGCGAGCTCGGCCGGGATGACCTCGCCCTCCTCGCCCAGCGTGCAGGTGACCAACGTGACATGCGCGCCCTCGGCCGCGTACTTGGCCATGGTCACGCCGTTGTTGATCGACTCGTCGTCGGGGTGCGCGTGCACGAGCAGCAGGCGCCGGGCGGGCAGTTCCGTCATGGGACCACCCTACGAGCCCCCGGCTCAGAACTTGATGTCGCCGATCATCCCCGCCACGTTGGTCGTCAGCTCGTTGATGGTCGGCGCGACGGACGAGCTCGCCAGGTAGAAGCCGAGCAGCGTGCAGACGACCGCGTGCCCCGCTTTGAGACCTGACTTCTTGACCAACAGGAAGACGATGATCGCCAGCAGCACCACCGCCGAAATCGAGAGTGCCACGGCGGTCACCTCCAAGTCGTTGCCGTAACCCAGTGCGGACGCCAGCAGGTTCATACCCACCAAGCGCTACGGATCATAACTATCCGTGTGGACGCATGACTCGGAGCACGGCAGCACAGGGGGGCGCATGCGCCCTAGGCTCGGAGGATGACCACCGAGATCCCCGGAATTCCCAGGCCCGACGAGAGCCCGGCACAGCGGCTCTCCTTCCCGCGTCAGCACGCCCGGACCCAGCGTTTCACCCTCGGCGCGCCGCGCGCGTTCACTCCGGCGCCGGACGGCTCGCGCGTCGCGTTTCTCCGTTCGTCCTCGAGCGTCGATCGAGTCGGCCGCCTGTGGGTCCTGGACGTGGCGGACGGCGGCACCGAGCGCGTGGTGGCCGATCCGCACCTGCTGCTGGGCGACGCGGACGAGCAGTTGTCCGCCGAGGAGCGCGCACGGCGCGAACGCAGCCGTGAGGGCGGCGCGGGCATCGTCGGCTACGCGACGGACGCGGCGGTGGAGCTGGCGGCGTTCGCGCTCTCCGGCCGCCTCTTCACGGCCGAGCTGCGGGCGGGCACCGCGGGCGAACTGCCCGTCCCCGGCCCGGTGATCGACCCGCGGCCCTCGCCGGACGGCCGGCACATCGCGTACGTGGCGCGCGGCGCCCTGCGCGTGACGGGTGCCGACGGCACGGTCGACCGGGCCCTCGCGGAGCCGGAGACGGGCCAGGAGGAGACCGTCACCTACGGTCTGGCGGAATTCATCGCGGCCGAGGAGATGGCCCGTTCACGGGGCTTCTGGTGGTCTCCGGAGTCCGACCGGCTGCTGGTCGCGCGGGTGGACGACGCCCCGGTGCAGCGGTGGTGGATCGCGGACCCCGCGCACCCGGACCGCGTGCCCCAGCAGGTCGCGTATCCGGCGGCGGGCACGCCCAACGCGGACGTGCGCCTCTTCGTGCTCGGCCTGGACGGCTCGCGCACCGAGGTGGTCTGGGACCGGGCGCGCTTCCCCTATCTCGCGCGGGTGCACTGGTCGACGGACGGCGCGCCGCTGCTGCTCGTGCAGTCCCGCGACCAGGGCAGCCAGCTGTACCTCGCGGTGGATCCGGACGACGGGTCGACGCGGATGGTGCACGCGGAGGAGGACCCGGACTGGCTGGAACTCTTTCCCGGTTCCCCGTGCTGGTCGCCCAGCGGCAAGATGGTGCGGATCGCGGACGAGGCCGGCGCGCGCGTCCTGGCCTGGGGCGAACGGCCGCTGACCGGGCCGCAGTTGCATGTGCGCGCGGTGCTCGACGTGACCGAGCAGGATGTCCTGATCTCGGCGTCGGCGGGTGCGGCGGCGGCCGACCCGGAGACCGGCGAGATCCATGTGTACCGCGTCAACGAACTGGGTGTGGAGCGCGTCTCGCAGGAGCCGGGCGTGCACTCGGCGGTGCGCGCGGGCGGCCTCACCGTCCTGGTGTCGGCCACCCTGGACCGTCCCGGCTCGCAGGTCCAGGTGGTGCGCGAGGGCAAGCAGGTGGCCACCGTCACCTCACACGCCCAGCGCCCGGGGCTCACGCCGCGCGTGACGCTCACGGAAGGGGGCACACACAGGATTCCGTGCGCCGTCCTGCTCCCCACGGATTACAAGGAGGCGGACGGGCCGCTCCCGGTACTGCTCGATCCGTACGGCGGTCCGCACGGTCAGCGCGTCCAGCGTGCGCACAACATCTTCCTCACCTCCCAGTGGTTCGCCGACCAGGGGTTCGCGGTGCTCGTCGCGGACGGCCGCGGCACCCCCGGCCGCTCCCCCGGCTGGGAGAAGTCGATCAAGAACGATGTCACCCTGACGCTCGACGACCAGGTCGAGGCGCTGCACGCGCTCGCCGAAACGTTCCCCTTCGACCTGGAGCGGGTGGCGATCCGCGGCTGGTCCTACGGCGGCTTCCTGGCCGGCATGGCCGCGCTGCGCCGCCCCGACGTGTTCCACGCGGCGGTGGTCGGCGCCCCGGTGACGGATCTGCGGCTCTACGACACGCACTACGAGGAGCGGTACCTGGGCGATCCGAACCGCTCCCCGCAGACGTACCGCCACAACTCCCTGATCTGGGACGACGGTCTCGTGGAGGCCGCCGAGCCGCACCGCCCGATGCTGATCGTGCACGGCCTGGCCGACGACAACGTGGTGGTGGCGCACTCGCTGCGGCTCTCCTCCGCGCTGCTCGCCGCGGGCCGCCCGCACGAGGTCCTGCCGCTGTCCGGCGTCACCCACATGACCCCGCAGGAGCAGGTCGCGGAGAACCTGCTGCTGCTCCAGGTCGACTTCCTGAAGCGGTCGCTGGGGCTGTGACCGGGCGCGGGCCCGCGGGCTACGGCACGACCTGCTTCTCCTCCGCGAAGTGGCAGGCCGAGTCGTGTGCCGCGGGCCCGTCCTCGTAGCGGAACTCCGCGGGCACCGCGAGCGCCGGGACCTCCAGCGCGCACCGCTCCCGCGCCTTCCAGCAGCGGGTGCGGAAGCGGCAGCCCGAGGGCGGGTTGGCCGGGGACGGGACGTCGCCGGTGAGGATGATCCGCTCCCGGTGCTCGCGCGCGTCGGGGTCGGGGACCGGGACGGCGGAGAGCAGTGCCTGGGTGTAGGGGTGGGTGGGGTGTTCGTAGATCTCCTCGTCGGTGCCGATCTCGACGATCCGCCCCAGGTACATCACCCCGACCCGGTCGGAGATGTGCCGGACGATCGACAGGTCGTGCGCGATGAAGAGGTAGGACAGGTCGAACTCGTCCTGGAGCTTCTCCATCAGGTTGATGACCTGGGCCTGGACGGAGACGTCGAGCGCGGAGACGGGCTCGTCGGCGACGATGACCTCGGGGCGCAGCGCGAGGCCGCGGGCGATGCCGATCCGCTGGCGCTGACCGCCGGAGAACTGGTGCGGATAGCGGTTGATGTACTCGGGGTTGAGCCCCACCACGTCCAGGAGGTCCTGGACCTTCTGGCGGCGCGAACCCTTCGGGGCCACCTCGGGGTGGATCTCGTACGGCTCGCCGATGATGTCGCCGACCGTCATCCGGGGGTTCAGGGACGTGTAGGGGTCCTGGAACACCATCTGGATGTTGCGGCGCACCGCCTTCAGCGCGCGCCCGGACAACTTGGTGACGTCCTCGCCCTTGTAGCGGATCTCGCCGGCGGTCGGCCGCTCCAGGTTGACGAGCATCTTGGCGACCGTGGACTTGCCGCAGCCGGACTCCCCCACGATGCCCAGCGTCTCGCCCTGCCCCAGGTCGAAGTCGACGCCGTCCACGGCCTTGACCGCGCCGACCTGTTTGCGGATGACGATGCCCTGGGTCAGCGGGTAGTGCTTGACCAGGCCGCGGACCTGGAGGATCGGTTCGCGGCCGGACTCCGAGCCGTGCGCGGCGAAGTCCATCTCGCCGCGGGCCTTGTCCATCAGCTGCCGCGCGGTCTCGCCCTCGTCCTCCAGATCCTTCCTGCTGATGTGCTCTCTCCTGCCGACGTGCTCCTTCTTGCCGACGTGCGCGCCGCCGTCACCGTGCCGCATCGAGCGTCTCCTTCCAGAAGTGGCAGGCGCTCCTGCGTTCGGCGGCCAGCCCCTCGTACGTCACTCTCGCGAGCGGCGGGTCGTCGCTCACGCAGATGTCCTGGGCCATCGGGCAGCGGGGGTGGAAGGGGCAGCCGGGCGGGATGTTCATGAGGTTCGGCGGCAGGCCCTTGATCGCGTAGAGGTCCTGGCCCTTCTGGTCCAGGCGCGGGATCGAGCGGAGCAGCCCGAGCGTGTACGGGTGGGCGGGCGCCCGGTAGATCTCGTGGACGGGGGCCCGTTCGACGATGCGGCCCGCGTACATCACGGCGATGGTGTCGGCGACGTCCGCGACCACCCCCAGGTCGTGGGTGATGAGGATCAGGCCCATGTTCATCTCGCGCTGCAACTCCGCGAGCAGGTCCATCACCTGGGCCTGGACGGTGACGTCGAGAGCGGTGGTGGGCTCGTCGGCGATGATCAGCGAGGGTTCCAGCGCCATCGCCATGGCGATCATGATGCGCTGGCGCATGCCGCCGCTGAACTGGTGCGGGTACTGCCCGACGCGCTCCTTGGCCGCGGGGATGCGCACCCGGTCCATCAGCTCGACCGCCTTGGCCTTGGCGTCCTTGCGGGACAGGCCCTGATGGACGACGTACATCTCGCCGAGCTGGTCGCCGACGCTGAGCACCGGGTTGAGCGAGGAGAGCGCGTCCTGGAAGATCATCGCCATCCCGGCGCCGCGGACCTTGCGCCGCTCGTCCTCCTTCAGCTTCAGCAGGTCCTGGCCGCGGAAGAGGATCTCGCCCTTGGTGATCTTTCCGGGCGGGGTGTCGAGGATGCCCATGACGGCCTGCGCGGTCACGGACTTGCCGGAGCCGGACTCGCCGAGCACGGCGAGCGTCTCGCCCGCGGCGACGCTGTAGTCCACGCCGTTGACGGCCTTGGCGACGCCGTCCCGGGTGCGGAACTCCACGTGCAGGTCGCGCACGTCGAGCAGCTTGGCCGCCTGCGGCTCCCCGGGGGCGGGTGCCTTCGATGCCACGGTTGCCATGGGCGCCTACCTCAGCTTCGGGTCGAGGGCGTCGCGCACCGCGTCGCCGAGCATGATGAACGCGAGCACGGTGATCGCGAGCGCCCCGGCGGGCCAGAGCAGCATGTGCGGGGCGTTGCGGATGTACTGGGAGGCGGCCGAGATGTCGATGCCCCAGCTGACGGTCGGCGGCTTCAGGCCGACGCCGAGGTAGGAGAGGGTCGCCTCCAGGGCGATGTAGGTGCCGAGCGCGATGGTGGCGACCACGATCACCGGGGCGACGGCGTTCGGGGTGATGTGGCGCAGCAGCATCCGGGAGTTGGAGGCGCCGAGCGCCCGCGCCGCCTGCACGTAGTCGTTCTGTTTGGCGGTGATGACGGAGCCGCGCGCGATGCGGGAGATCTGCGGCCAGCCGAGCAGCACCATGAAGCCGACCACCGGCCAGACCGTGGAGCTGGTGACCACCGACAGGAGCACCAGGCCGCCGAGGACGACGGGGATGGCGAAGAAGATGTCGGTGATGCGGGAGAGGATCGCGTCCCAGGTCCCGCCGAAGAACCCGGCGAGCCCGCCGAGCACGCTGCCGATGAGCGCGACGCCGAGGGTGGCGCAGACGCCGACGGTGACCGAGACCCGGGTGCCGTAGACGACGCGGGTGTAGACGTCGCAGCCCTGTTCGTTGAAGCCGAAGGGGTGGCCGGGGGCCGAGCTCTTCTGGGCGTTGGCGAGGTCGCAGTCCAGCGGGTTGCGGGAGGCGATGAGCGAGGGCCACAGCGAGATGACGACGAGGAAGAGGATGATCAGGCCCGAGACGATGAAGATCGGGTTGCGCCGCAGGTCCCGCCAGGCGTCCGACCACAGGCTGCGGGCCGGTGCCGAGGGGCCGCCGCCCTCGGGTCCGCCCGGCGTCTTCTCCAGCGTCGTCGCCTCGCTGGTGGCGAGGTCCATCGCGCCGCCCATGCCGGTCGCGGCGATGGCGCGCTCGGGCTGCTGAGGTTCAGGCATAGCGGATCCTCGGGTCGAGTACGGCGTACAGGAGGTCGACGATGAGGTTGGCCACCAGGAAGACCAGGACGAGGACGGTCACGAAGCCGACGACGGTCTGGGTGCTCTGGCGGAGGATCCCCTGGTAGAGCTGGAAGCCGACGCCGTGGATGTTGAAGATCCGCTCGGTGACGATCGCGCCGCCCATCAGCGCGCCCACGTCGGTGCCGATGAAGGTGACCACCGGGATGAGCGAGTTGCGCAGCAGGTGCCGGACGATGACGCGGCGCCGGGGCAGGCCCTTGGCGACGGCGGTGCGGACGTAGTCGGCGCGCCGGTTCTCCGCGATGGAGGTGCGGGTCAGCCGGGTCACGTACGCCAGCGAGACCGAGGCGAGGACGAGCCCGGGGATGAGGAGTTCGTTGAAGGGGGCCTCGCTGGAGACGGAGGGTTTGATGGTGCCCCACTCGACGCCGAGCAGCAGTTGCAGGACCAGGCCGGTGACGAAGGTGGGGATGGAGATCACGACGAGCGTGAGCAGCAGCACCACGGTGTCGACCGGCCGCCCGCGCCGCAGCCCGGTCAGCACGCCCAGCGTGATGCCGATGACGATCTCGAAGACGATGGCGACGAGGGTGAGCCGGATGGTGACCGGGAAGGCGTCCGACATCAGCTCGGTGACCTTCTGGCCGTTGAAGGCGGTGCCGAAGTCGCCGGTGAAGACGTTGCCCATGTACGTCAGGTACTGCTGCCACACCGGCTTATCGAGGCCGAACTCCTTCTTCAGCTGGGTGGCCGTGGCGGGGTCGCACTTGCGGTCGCCGCACAGGCCCGCGACGGGGTCGCCCATCACGTTCACCATCAGGAAGATCAGCAGAGTGGCGCCGAAGAAGACCGGGATCATCTGCAGCAGACGCCGGATCACATAACGTCCCATGGGGGCTCCGGAAATCGGAGGAAGCGGCCGCCGGGCGCCCTCGCGGGGCCCCGGACGACCGCTCCCGGCGTCTCAGTTGACCTTGATCTCGTTGTAGACGGGCACGCTGAACTGGTTCAGCGAGACGTCGGAGACCTTGTCCGAGTAGCCGGCGCTGCCGTTCTGGTACCAGAGCGGGATGGCGGGCATCTTCTGGGCGAGGATCTTCTCGGCGTCCTGGAACTTCGACACGGCCTTGCCGGTGTCGGTCTCGGCGTTGGCCTCGTTGACGAGCTTGTCGAACTTCTCGTCGGAGAACTTGCCGTCGTTGGACGGGGCGTCGGTGAAGTAGACCGGCTCCAGGAAGTTCTGGATCAGCGGGTAGTCCATCTGCCAGCCCGCCCGCCAGGCCCCGTCGAGCTCCTGCTTGGAGGCCTTGCTGCGGAAGTCCGCGAAGGTGCCGACGGGGCTGGCGACGCAGGCCTTGTCCTTGCCGAGCGCCTTGTTGATGGAGTTGCAGACCGCGTCGACCCACTCCTTGTGCGAGCCGGTGTCCGCGTTGTACGAGATCTTCAGGGTGCCGCCGGGGATGCCGCCGCCGTCCTCGACCATCTTCCTGGCCTTCGCGGCGTCGTACGTACAGGCGTCGCCGCAGAGCCCGTCCTGGTAGCCGCCGTCCTTGCCGAGCACCGGCGAGGTCCAGTCGGTGGCGGGGGTACGGGTCTTCTGGAAGATCGTCTCGGTGATCTGCTTGCGGTTGATCGCCATGGACAGGCCCTGGCGGACCTTCTCCATGCCCGGCTTGGTCCACTTGCTGTCGTAGAAGGGGAAGGCCAGGGTCTGGATGATGCCGGCGGGGGTGTTGATGTAGCGGTCGCCCAGGTCGTTCTTGGCGTTCTTGAGCTGCGAGGCGGGGACGTCGTCGACGAGGTCGAGGTTGCCGGCCATCAGGTCGGTGTAGGCGGTGTTGTTGTCGGTGTAGACCTTCATGTCCACACCGCCGTTCTTCGCCTTGTCCGGGCCGGGGTACTTGTCCCACTTGCGCAGGGACATCTTGGAGCCCTTGGTGTACGAGTCCACGGTGTACGGGCCGTTGCCGACGGGCTTGGAGAGCCAGGCGTCGTGGTCGTCGTAGAACGCCTTGGGCAGCGGCGCGAAGGCCGGGTAGCCGAGGGTGTCGGGCCAGGTGGAGAACTTCTGGCCGAGCTTGACGGTGAAGGTCGCGTCGTCGACGACCTTGAGCCCGGAGAGGGTCTTCGCGCTCGGCTCGCCCTTCTCGGGGTGGACCTTGTCGTAGCCGTCGATGTAGCCGAAGAAGTAGGCGTTCTTCTGGTTGTTCTTCAGGTTCGCGCCGTAGTTCCAGGCGTCCACGAAGGACTTGGCGGTGATCTTCTCGCCGTCGCTGAACGTCCAGTCCTTCTTGATCTTGACCGTGAAGTTCTGCGCGTCCTTGGTGTCGATGGACTCGGCGATCATGTTCTTGGCCTCGCCGGTCTTCGGGTCGTACCGCTTGAGACCCCGGAAGAGCATGTCGAGGATCTTGCCGCCCTGGACCTCGTTGGTGTTGGCCGGCTCCAGCGGGTTCTGCGGGTCGCCCCAGGAGGAGCCCACGATGCCGGTGCCGTCACCGCCACCACCGCCGCTCCCCCCGCCACCACAGGCCGTCGCCGCGAGAGCGACCGCCACCGCGCATGCGGCCCACTTGGCGTGCGTGGCTCCACGCATGGAGTCCTCCAGTCCCGTGCTTGTTCCTGCGTCCCGGCTCTCTGCGCCGTCGTCCGCCACGGCGGGCCGACGTACGTACCGCCAAATATCGCCGCAAGCTGCATGAACCGCACATTTACGCCACCCGTATGTGTCCGAGCCCATCCGGATGTACGCATTCCGAGACGCTCGCGCCCGCATATCGGACTCATTGCCCGCCTTGCCCCGTGGCGCCCCACCTTGTCCATCACGCTTGATTACGCGAAGGCAATGTCATGCCCATGTTTTCCTCAAGTCTTGCTCAAGGATCCCAAGAGCGGCCCAAAGGGCCTGACGATTCATTGACCGCGTGGGAAACGCCTTGCGAAAGTCGCGGCTAGCCCCGTAGGTGCTGGTTGTCCTGCGGATTCCTGATGACCCCTCCGGGCCTGGAGCGCCATGACCTCGCCAACTCCCGCCGCTGCCGCCACGCTTGAAGTGACGGACAAGACCGACGGCATTCCTCCCTCGCCCAAGGACCGGGGCAGCAAGGGCCGTTCGCCGGGGCGGCTCGCCTGGACGCGGTTCAAGCGGGACAAGTCCGGCGTCATCGCGGCGGGTGTCGTGATCTTCTTCTTCGTCGTGGCGCTGTGTGCGCCGCTGATCTCGAAGATCTACGGCAAGGACCCGTACACGACGTACGGCGTGAACGACCCGAGCCTGTTCAACGAGTTCAGCTATCCGATCAAGCCGAACGGCGGCATGGACGGCGAGTTCTGGTTCGGCATCGAGCCCCAGCTGGGCCGGGACGTGCTGACCTTCCTGCTGTACGGCATGCGCAACTCGCTGCTGATCGCCGGGGCGACGACGATCCTGGTGACGCTCATCGGCATCACGGTCGGCATCACGGCCGGCTATCTCGGCGGCAAGACCGACTACTTCATCGGCCGGGTCATCGACATCCTCCTGGCCTTCCCCTCGACGCTCTTCTTCATCGCCTTCTGGCCCGTGATGATCTCCGTGGTGGTCGCCCCCGAGGACAAGACGCCGACCTGGCTGACGGTCACCAGCCTGATCGCGGTGATGACGGCCTTCGGCTGGGCGTCCATCGCCCGGCTGCTGCGCGGCGAGGTGCTGGCCCTGCGCGAGCGGGAGTTCGTGGAGGCGGCCAAGGTGACCGGCGCCTCACCGGCCCGGATCATCTTCAAGGAACTGCTCCCCAACCTGTGGACGCCGATCCTCATCCAGGCCACCCTCGCACTGCCCATGTTCGTGACCGCGGAGGCCGGACTCGCCTTCCTGGGCGTGGGACTTCAGGAGCCCACTCCCGACTGGGGCGTGATGATCCAGCGCGCCTCCGAGGTGTACGAGCAGGACATCACGTACATGGCCTTCCCGGGCATCGCGATGGTGATCTTCGTCGTCGCCTTCAACCTCCTCGGTGACTCCGTGCGCGACGCGCTGGACCCGAAGACCAAACGCTGACACTCCCCCGCGCCCGGCACCTGCGACGGGGCAGTGCCCGGCCGCTCCTTCCGCTCCTCTACTTCGACAATCAGGGTTGGTAGCCACATGTCTCTCTCCCGCAGAAACTTCGTCATCGCCACATCGGTCGCGGCGGGCGGCTCGATGGTCCTGTCCGCCTGCAGCAGCGGCGGCTCGGGCGACGGCGGCTCCGGGAACCACGGTGGCGCCACCGAGTACACCGGCGCCTCCGTCAAGATCGGCACCGCCGACGACTCCAAGGGACCCGCTCCCGAGGCTCCCGGCGCGAAGAAGGGCGGCACGATCTACGGCGTCGCCGAGGACGACGTGTCGCACATGGACCCGCAGCGCATCTACTTCGCGTACAACTCCTCGGTGGCCAACCTCTTCGCGCGTGCCCTCACCGGCTACTACGTCGACGACAAGGGCCACATGACCCTGGTCGGCGACCTGGCCACCGACGCCGGCAAGGCGTCGGACGGCAACAAGACCTGGACGTTCACGCTGAAGGACGGCCTGAAGTGGCAGGACGGCAGCGAGCTGACCGTCGAGGACGTGCGGCACGGCTTCGAGCGCTCCTGGGCCTCGTTCATCACCGAGGGCGCCGCGTACGTGCAGATGGCGCTGACCGGCAAGGGCTCCAAGTGGCGTGAGGGGTACAAGGGCCCGTACGGCGGTGACCACCTCGACTCGATCACCATCGACAAGGCGAAGAAGACCATCACCTTCAAGCTGAAGGAAGCCCGCCCGGACTTCAACTTCACGCTGGCGATGACCTCGTACTCGCCCGTGCCCGTCAAGCACGACACCAAGGAGAAGTACGACAAGGCCCCCTTCTCCTGCGGTCCCTACATCGTCAAGCACCGCTCCATCGACAAGGCGATGACGCTGACGCGCAACAAGCACTGGGACCCGAAGACCGACCCGATCCGCAACGCCTACCCGGACAGCTTCGAGTTCGAGTTCGGGCCGACGGGCCTTGACTCCTGTGACCGCTTCATAGCGGACCAGGGCAAGGACAAGCAGATGATCGCGCTCTACGAGAACATCCCGGCCGAGCGCATGCAGAAGGTGCTCACCAACCCGGAGGTCAAGAAGCGGTCCTTCAACGGCCTCTCCTCCGGCACGTACTACTACGCCATCAACTGCAAGCGCATCACCGACGTCGAGGTCCGCAAGGCCCTCAACGTCGCCTGGCCGCTGGAGCAGATCCGCCGGATCTACGGCGGCGAGTCGGCGGGCGACCTGGCGACCACCATCCTCAGCCCCGACATCATCGGCCGCGAGAAGTTCGACGTCTTCGGCAAGCTGAAGAAGCCGGCCGGCGACCCGGAGCGGGCCAAGGCGATCCTGAAGAAGGCCGGCAAGCTCGGCCAGAAGATCGTCTACGCCTTCCCGCAGCGCCCCACGTACGACAAGACCAAGGTCGTCATCGAGAACGCGCTGAAGGCCGCGGGCTTCGACCCGGTCATCAAGCCGCTCAACTCGACGGACTACTACGACCAGGCGCAGCGCATCGACAACAAGTTCGACGTCATGTGGTTCGGCTGGTCCCCGGACTGGCCGACCGCCTACACCCTGATCCAGCCGCTCTTCGACGGTGACGCGATCGGTGACGGCCAGAACAACATCTCGCAGACCGACATCGGCTGGATCAACGAGGCGATCAAGAAGAACGCGGTCATCTCGGACCAGAAGGAGGCCGGCAAGGCCTGGGCCGAGCTCGACAAGAAGATCATGACCGAGGTCGTGCCGATCATCCCGGAGACCTACCAGCGCCGCTTCTACCTGCATGGCTCCAAGGTCGGTGGCGCGCAGCACGACCCGCAGTTCGCCGCGACGCTGATCTACAAGACGTACGTCAAGGCCTGACGAGCGGCCCCAGTGGCGGGGCGGCCCCTCCGCACGGAGGACCGCCCCGCCCCCTCCTCACCCACGGCATCCGTCAGGAAACCCAACTGCCATGCTCCGCTTCCTCCTTCGCCGCATCGTCGGTGGCGCGGTGATCCTGCTGATCATCAGCGTTCTCGTCTTCGTACTCTTCTACGCCGCTCCGCGCGACCCGGCCCGGCTGGCCTGCGGCAAGGTCTGCTCGCCCGAGACCCTGGACCTGGTGCGGCACAACCTGGGGATCGCCGATCCGCTGCCGGTGCAGTACTGGCACTGGTTCGAGGGCCTGTTCGTGGGCCGTGACTACGCCAGCTTCGGCAACTGCCCCGCGCCGTGCCTCGGTTACTCCTTCCGCAACCGTGAGCCGGTGCTCGGCACCATCCTGGACCGCTTCCCCACCACCGTCTCCCTCTCGCTGGGCGCGGCCTTCGTCTTCGTCATCTTCGGTGTCGGCACCGGCATGCTGGCCGCCGTCAAGCAGGGCAAGATGGTCGACAAGATCGCCTCCTCCGCCTCGCTGATCGCCTCCTCGCTGCAGATCTACGTCGTCGGCGTGTTCGCCGTGTACCTCTTCACGTACCAGCTGCAGTGGATGGACCGGCCCCAGTACACGCCGCTCACCGAGGAGCCCGGCACCTGGTTCTCCGGACTGCTGATCCCCTGGCTCGTCCTCTCGCTGATCTTCACCGCGAACTACACCCGGATGACGCGCTCCCAGCTGGTCGAGACACTCAGCGAGGACTACGTCCGCACGGCCCGCGCCAAGGGCCTCTCCAGCCGCGCGGTCTTCTTCCGGTTCGCCTGGCGGGGCGCGATGGGGCCGATCGTCACGATCTTCGGCCTCGACCTGGGTGTGCTCCTCGGCGGCGCGATCATCACCGAGAAGACCTTCGCGCTGCACGGCATCGGCGACCTGTCGGTCCGCGCGGTCAACACCAGCGACCTGCCGATGCTGCTCGGTGTCGTCCTGGTCGCCGCCACGGCGATCGTCGTCTTCAACATCATCGTCGACGCCCTGTACGCGCTGATCGACCCGCGCGTACGGCTCGCCTAGGGCTCAGGGAGAGAGATCTGATGAGCGCCACCCCCTTCCTGTCCGTACGCGATCTGCGCGTCCACTTCTCCACCGAGGACGGCATGGTCAAGGCCGTCGACGGCCTCGACTTCGAGCTGGAGAAGGGCAAGACCCTCGGCATCGTGGGCGAGTCCGGGTCCGGCAAGTCCGTCACCAACCTCGCCATCCTGGGCCTGCACCACAAGGACAGCACCGCCATCGACGGCGAGATCCTGCTGGACGGCCAGGAGCTGCTCACCGCCACCGAGCGAGAGCTGGAGCGGCTCCGCGGCAACAAGATGGCGATGATCTTCCAGGACGCGCTCGCCTCGCTGTCGCCGTACCACACCATCGGCCGGCAGATCGGCGAGACGTTCCGCAAGCACACCGGGGCCTCCAAGAAGGAGGCCAGGGACCGCTCGATCGAGATGCTGACGAAGGTCGGGATCCCGCAGCCGGACCTGCGCGTGGACGACTACCCGCACCAGTTCTCCGGCGGCATGCGCCAGCGCGCGATGATCGCGATGTCGCTGGTGTGCAACCCTGCGCTGCTGATCGCCGACGAGCCGACCACGGCGCTCGACGTGACGGTCCAGGCGCAGATCATGGACCTCCTGAAGGACCTCCAGCAGGAGTTCGGCACGGCGATCATCTTCATCACCCACGACCTGGGCGTGATCGCCGACATCGCGGACGACGTCCTGGTGATGTACGGCGGTCGGTGTGTGGAGCGCGGCACCAAGAAGGAGGTGCTGCGGGCGCCGCAGCACCCGTACACCTGGGGCCTGCTGGGCTCGATGCCGTCGCTCGAAGGACCGGTCGACGTGCCGCTCTCGCCCATCCCGGGTACGCCGCCCAGCCTGCTGAACCCGCCCTCCGGGTGCCGCTTCCACCCGCGGTGCGCGTTCACCGAGCAGGTCGGGGGCGACCGCTGCTCCGGCGAGCAGCCGCTCCTCGAACTGGCCGACGGCCGGGGCGCCGCGTGTCACCTCACGGCGGAGCAGCGGACGGAGTTCTTCGCGGACTTCGCCACGACGCGCACCGACTGACGTACAAGAGACTGGACTTGACCACTATGAGCGACAGCACTCCCCTCCTGGACGTCAGCGGGCTGACCAAGCACTTCCCGATCATGGGCGGCTTCCCGTTCAAGCGCAGGATCGGCGCCGTGCGGGCGGTGGACGGCCTGGACTTCACGGTCTCCCAGGGCGAGAGCGTGGGCCTGGTCGGCGAGTCCGGCTGCGGCAAGTCGACGACGGGCCGCCTGATCACGCGCCTTCTGGAGCCCACCGACGGCAAGATCTCCTACCGCGGCCAGGACATCTCGCACGCCTCGCGCAAGGAGCTGGCGCCGGTCCGCTCGGAGATCCAGATGATCTTCCAGGACCCGTACGCGTCGCTGAACCCGCGCCAGACGGTCGGCAAGATCATCTCGGGTCCGATGGAGGTCAACGACATCAACCCGGCGGGCGGCCGGGAGGCCCGGGTCCGCGAGCTCCTGGAGACCGTCGGCCTCAACCCCGAGCACTACAACCGCTTCCCGCACGAGTTCTCCGGCGGCCAGCGCCAGCGCATCGGGGTGGCCCGCGCGCTCGCCCTCGAACCGAAGCTGATCGTGGCGGACGAGCCGGTCTCGGCGCTCGACGTGTCGATCCAGGCGCAGGTGGTGAACCTGCTCCAGCAGCTCCAGAAGGACCTCGGGATCGCGTTCCTGTTCATCGCCCACGACCTGGCGGTGGTACGGCACTTCTCGCAGCGGGTCGCCGTGATGTACCTGGGCCGGATCGTGGAGATCGCCGACCGCGAGAGCCTGTACGGGAACCCGCGCCACCCCTACACGAAGGCGCTCCTGTCGGCGGTGCCCGAGGCGACCCCGGAGGACGTCCCGCGCCGGGAGCGCATCCTGCTGACCGGTGACGTGCCCTCCCCCGTCAACCCGCCCTCCGGCTGCCGCTTCCGCACGCGCTGCTGGAAGGCGACGGACAAGTGCGCGACGGACACGCCGCCGCTGGTCCGGATCGACGGCAACCGCGAGGGGCACCTGACGGCGTGCCACTACCCCGAGGCGCCGGCGGAGCTCGCGGTGCCGGGGGCCCGTAAGTCGCTCTGACCGGAGCACCACGGATTCGCGGACCGGGGCCCCGGCCACCCCTCCGGACCGGGCCCCGCTCACCGGAACCGGCCCGCCCTCCCCCTTGACCCGAGCGGGGCGGAGCCGGTTCCGGGTGGGTCCCTGGGCAGGGGGCGGGCTGGCGGACGCCGTCGCCGCGGATCGGGCCGGGGCCCTCGCGCCCGGCTCTCCCGGGCCGACGTGACTACCCTGGCACCATGGACTACGCCAAGATGCGTGCGATCGCCGAGGAGCTCGGAGCCTACGCCGAGCGTCTCGAGGGAACCTGGCACGTGGAGATCGGGCCGTCGGGCCCGATACTGGCCATGATGTGCCCGTCCAAACGGCACGAAGGCACGGTCCGTCGCATCTGTAAGCAACTGGACAAGCAGCTCGCCACCACTCACCCGGGCTACATCTGCGCGAACGGTCCCGAGATCGAGCACCCCTCGATCGGTCGTATGCGCCGGCCCGACGCCCTCGTCATCCCCGAGGAAGTGCTCGACGAAGAGGGTCTCGCCGTCGACGCCACCCAGGTGCTGGCCGTCATCGAGATCGTGTCCCCGTCCAATCCCAGCAACGACTACGGAGCGAAGCTCTCCGAGTATCCGGCCATGGGCATCGCCCATTACCTGATCGTCGACCCTCGCACCGGGACGGTCGAAGTGCACTCCGAACCCTGTGCGGACCGCTACCGGTCCAAAGCGCCGTACATCTTCGGGGACGTCGTGCCGTTCGGACCCTGGACCGTGGAGACCGCGGCCTTCCGGCGCTACGAAGAACCGCGGGCCCACGTGCCCTGAGGGGCGCTCCCGAGCCTCGCCCCTCGCCCGTCAGCAGAAAACGCCTGTGCTCCGTGAACGCGTACGTTCACGGAGCACAGGCGTTCACGCGCGGATCCGCGCGGACGTCACGCCGCGTGCACGACGTCCTTCTCCTCCGCGAAGTGGCACGCCGACTCGTGTGCCGCCGGGGTGTCCTTGCCCTTGAACCGCTCGGGGACCGCGAGCAGCGGGATCTCCTTCGCGCACTTGTCCTCCGCCTTCCAGCAGCGGGTGCGGAAGCGGCAGCCCGAGGGCGGGTTGGCCGGGGACGGGACGTCGCCGGTCAGGATGATGCGCTCGCGGCCCTCACGGGCCTCGGGGTCCGGGACCGGCACCGCGGAGAGCAGCGCCTGGGTGTACGGGTGCGTCGGGTGGTCGTAGATCTGCTCGTCCGAGCCGATCTCCGCCATCTTCCCGAGGTACATCACGCCCACCCGGTCCGAGATGTGCCGGACGATCGACAGGTCGTGCGCGATGAAGAGGTAGGAGAGGTTGAACTCGTCCTGGAGCTTCTCCATCAGGTTGATGACCTGGGCCTGGACGGAGACGTCCAGGGCCGAGACCGGCTCGTCGCAGATGATGATCTCGGGGTTCAGGGCCAGGCCGCGGGCGATGCCGATGCGCTGGCGCTGACCGCCGGAGAACTGGTGCGGGTAGCGGTTGATGTACTCGGGGTTGAGGCCGACGACGTCCAGGAGGTCCTGGACCTTCTGGCGGCGCGAACCCTTCGGGGCCACCTCGGGGTGGATCTCGAAGGGCTCCCCGATGATGTCGCCGACCGTCATCCGGGGGTTCAGGGACGTGTAGGGGTCCTGGAACACCATCTGGATGTTGCGGCGCACCGCCTTCAACGCGCGCCCGGACAACTTGGTGATGTCCTGGCCCTTGTAGAAGACCTCGCCGGCCGTGGCCCGCTCCAGGGTCATCAGGAGCTTGGCGACCGTGGACTTGCCGCAGCCGGACTCGCCCACGATGCCCAGCGTCTCGCCCTGGTACAGGTCGAAGGAGATGCCGTCGACCGCCTTGACCGCGCCGATCTGCTTCTTGATCAGGATTCCCTGCGTGAGCGGGAAGTGCTTGACCAGGTTGCGGACCTGCAGGATCGGCTCGCCGCGCTCCACCGGCGCCTCGATGGCCGCGACGGCCTCCTCGGCGGTGGCCGCGTCGACCGTCTCGACGTCGGAGACGTTCGGGGTGGCGTCGGCGGGCTCGTCCGTCTTCGAGACCTTGGAGAGCTTCGAAGCCTTCGTCGGCTCAGCCATGGATCGTCTCCTTCCAGAAGTGGCACGCGCTGCCGCGGCCGGGCAGCTCCGCGCCGTCCCGCTCGGTGACCTGCATGAGCGGCGGGACCTCCGTGCGGCAGATGTCCTGCGCCTTGGGGCAGCGCGGATTGAACGCGCAACCGCCGGGGATCTTGAGCAGGTTGGGCGGCAGGCCCTTGATCGCGTAGAGCTCGTGGCCCTTCTGGTCCAGGCGCGGGATCGAGTCGAGCAGACCCCGGGTGTACGGGTGCGCCGGGCGCTTGTAGAGCTCGTGCACCGGAGCCGTCTCGACGATCCGGCCCGCGTACATGACCGCGATCTTGTCCGCGACGTCGGCGACCACGCCGAGGTCGTGGGTGATCAGGATCAGCCCCATGTTGTACTCGCGCTGCAGCTCCGCCAGCAGGTCCATGACCTGCGCCTGGACCGTCACGTCGAGCGCCGTGGTGGGCTCGTCCGCGATGATCAGGTCGGGCTCCAGGGCGAGCGCCATCGCGATCATGATGCGCTGGCGCATACCGCCGGAGAACTGGTGCGGGTAGTCGTTCACCCGCTCCTTGGCGGCCGGGATCTTCACCCGGTCCATCAGCTCGATCGCCTTGGCCTGGGCGGCCTTGCGGCCGAGGCCCTGGTGGACGCGGAACATCTCGCCCAGCTGGTAGCCGACGCTGAGCACCGGGTTCAGCGAGCTCAGCGCGTCCTGGAAGATCATCGCGATCTTGCGGCCGCGGATCTTCCTGCGCTGCTCCGCGGACATCTTGAGCATGTCCTCGCCCCGGAAGAGCACCTCTCCCTGAGGGATGCGCCCCGGAGGCATGTCGAGGATGCCCATGATGGCCTGCGCCGTCACGGACTTGCCGGACCCGGACTCGCCGAGCACCGCCAGCGTCTCGCCGGCGGACACCGTGTAGTTGACGCCGTTGACGGCCTTGGCCACGCCCTCGCGGGTGTGGAACTCGACGTGCAGGTCGCGGACTTCGAGCAGCGGCCCGGTGTCGCCCGCGTCGCGCGGGGCAGGGACGTCGGCCGATTTCTCAATGGTGGTCACGTACGCCTCCCTCAGCGCAATTTGGGATCGAGGGCGTCGCGCACCGCGTCGCCGAGCATGATGAAGGCCAGAACCGTCAGGCTGAGCATGCCGGCCGGGAAGAACAGCGTGTACGGGTTGTTGCGGAGCTCCTTGGAGGCGTCCGAGATGTCGCTGCCCCAGGAGATCGCGTCGTCCGAGAGACCCATGCCGAGGAAGGAGAGGGTCGCCTCGGCCGTGATGTAGCCGCCGAGCGCGATCGTCGCGACGACGATCACCGGAGCGGCCGCGTTCGGCAGGATGTGCCGGAACAGGATCCTCCGGGTGCCCGCGCCCAGCGCCTTGGCCGCCACCACGTAGTCGGACTGCTTGGTGGTGATGACCGCGCCGCGCATGACGCGGGTGATCTGCGTCCAGCCGAGCAGGGTCAGGGCGCCCACCACGGTCCACACCGAGCGGTCCGTCACGGAGTTCAGCACGACCATCGTGCCGAGCAGGAACGGGATGCCGAAGAAGACGTCGGTCAGACGCGAGATGACCGCGTCCCAGAAACCGCCGAAGTAGCCCGCGAGCATGCCGAAGATGGAGCCGATGACGGTCACGGCCAGCGTGACGCAGACGCCGACGGTGACGGAGTTGCGGGCCCCGTACATCACTCGCGCGTAGATGGAGCGGCCCTGCCGGTCGTAGCCGAACCAGTCGTCCTGGAAGAGGTGGCTGTAGCTCGGCTTCTGCAGGAAGTGGTTGCGCAGATCGCCCTTGGTCGGGTCGGCGCCGGTGAAGAGCCCCGGCCACAGCGAGACCGCGATGATCAGCAGGATGAGCAGCCCCGAGACCACGAAGAACGGGTTGCGGCGCAGATCCCGCCAGGCGTCCCCGGCAAGCGAGCGGGGCTTGCCCGGAGCGGGGCTCGCGAGGTCCGTGGGGGCCGTACCCGCGGGCGGCGCCGCCTCGGTCACGGCGAGCGGGTTGGTGGTCTTGGTGACGTCAGCATCAGGCATAACGGATCCTCGGGTCCAGGACCGCGTAAAGCAGGTCGACGATCAGGCTCGCGGCCAGGTAGACGAGCACGAGGATGGTCACGGTGCCGACGATGACCTGGCCCTCGCGGCGGGCGAGCGCGTCGAAGAGGGTGTTGCCGACGCCCGGCACATTGAAGATGCCCTCGGTGACGACGGCGCCGCCCATCAGGGTCCCGATGTCGGTGCCGAGGAAGGTCACCACCGGGATCAGCGAGTTGCGCAGCAGGTGGCGCGTCATGATCCGGCTCTTCGGCAGCCCCTTGGCCACCGCCGTGCGGATGTAGTCGGCGCTCAGGTTCTCCGCGATGCTCGTGCGGGTCAGCCGGGCGACGTAGGCGAGTGACAACGACCCGAGCACGGCTGCCGGAAGGATGAGCTGGGTGGGATCGGTGGCGTCCTGGACCGTGGGTGAGACCCACTCCAGTTGCAGTCCGAAGACCGTCTGGAAGACGAAGCCGAGCACGAAGACCGGCACCGAGATGACCAGCAGCGTGAAGACGAGGATCGAGGTGTCCACGACGCGGCCGCGGCGCACGCCCGCGAGCATGCCGAGGCCGATGCCGAGAACGAGCTCGATGACGAAGGCGATCAGCGCGAGACGCACGGTGACCGGGAAGGCCTGTCCGAGAATGTCACTGACGGGCCTGCCGCCCATGTTGGTGCCGAGGTCGCCGGTCAGCAGGTCCTTCATGTAGTGGAGGTACTGCTGCCACAGCGGAAGGTCGAGGCCGCGCTGGTGACGGATGGCCGCCATCTGCGTAGGGTCCGGCGGCTTGTCACCCCACAGCGCCCGCACGGGGTCGCCGGGGAGCACGTTGACCATGAAGAAAATGAGAAGAGTGGTCCCGATGAAGACCGGGATCATCTGGAGCAGTCGCCGCGCGACATAGCGCCCCATGGGTGCCTCCGTCCTGAGCGGAGCTGCCCGCGGGGGCGGCCGAGATCGTCGGCCACCCCCGCGGGTCGAGCCGCGCGACTACTTCTTGAACACCTCGACGTCGGTGAAGATCGGGCTGCCCTGCTGGTCGAAGTGAACGTTCTTCACGTTCTCCGAACGACCGGCCTGGAGCTTGCCGTACCACAGCGGGATGCCGGGCATGTTGTCCTGGAGGGACTCCTCGGCCTGCTGGTACAGCTTCGCGGACTCCGCCGTGGTGGGAGCCGCGTCCGCCTTCTTCGTCAGCTCGTCGAACTTCTTGTTCGAGTAGCCGCCCTGGTTACCGGCGACGCCGGTGCCGTAGAGGTCGCGCAGGAAGTTGCCGTTGAACGGGTAGTCGAGCACCCAGCCGGAGCGGTAGAACGACTTGACCTTCTTGGCGTCACGCGTCTGCGTGTCCGCCTGGAAGTCGGTCTTCGGGTCGCCGACGCACTTCACGCCGGTCGACTGCGTGATGCTGTTGCAGACGGCGGTCACCCAGCCCTTGTGCGGCTGGTCGGCGTTGTACTGGATGGAGATCTTGCCGCCCGGGACGCCGCCACCCTCCTTGATGAGGGCCTTGGCCTTCTTGGCGTCGAACTTGCAGTACTCACCGCAGGCGCCGGCCTTGTAGCCCTCGACGTTCTTGGCGACCCAGCCGGTGGCGGGCTCACGGGTGTTGCTGAGGACGGTCTTGATGATCGTGTCGCGGTCGATCGCCATCGACAGGCCCTGGATGACCTTGTTGTCGATGTTCTTCCACTGCTTCGAGTAGAAGGCGGGGTTGATCGTCTGGATCATCGCGTAGTCCTGGTTGATCGCACGATCACCCAGGTCGCTCTGGTAGTTCGCGAGCTCGCCGTCCGGAATCTGCGGCATCGAGTCGACGTTGTTGGACACCAGGTCCTTGTAGGCACCGTCGGGCGACGCGTAGTTCTTGAACGTCACACCGCCGTTCTTCGCCTTGTCCGGGCCCTTGTAGCCGTCGTAGCGCGTGACCTTGATGGTCTTCTTGTGGTCCCACGAGGCGAACTTGTAGGCGCCGTTGCCGACCGGCTTCTCGCCGTAGCCCTTCGGGTCCTTGAAGAAGCCCGAGGGCAGCGGGGAGAACACGTCGTAGCCGAGCTTGAACGCGTAGTACGGGATGCCCGTGTTCAGCGTGATCTTGAAGGTGTTGTCGTCCACGACCTTCAGGCCGGACATCTTGGAGCCCTTGGGCTTCCCCTTCGCGGGGTGGACGTCGTCGTAGCCCGCGATGTCGGCGAACCAGGAGCTGTTGACCTGGTTGTTCTTGACATCGGCGGCCCAGTTCCAGGCGTCGACGTACGACTTCGCGGTGACCGTCTCGCCGTTGTGGAACTTCCAGCCCGGCTTGAGCTTCACGGTCCAGACCTTGTTGGCCTTGTCGGGGGTGACCGACTCGGCGTTCACATAGGTCAGTTCGCCCGTGTCGTTCTTGTAGCCGACCAGCTGCGAGAAGAGGGAGCGAATGACGTCGCTGCCGTACGCCTCCTTCGTGTTGGCGGGCTGCAGCGGGTTCTGCGGCTCACCGCCCGAGTACACGAAGATGCCGTTCTTGTCGACGGCCCGGTTGTCGTCGCCGCTGTCACTGTCGCCGCCGCCACAGGCGGTGGCCGTCAGCGCCACAACACCGGCTATCGCGACCCACTTGGCGCTCTTGGCACCACGCATGGGGTTCCTCCTCATGAGTCCACTTGTTCACTACAAGAGGGGGTACGTGCAACCGCGCCGACACCCCTGACGGCGAAGATCGAGTACCCCAGTGTGCTCGTGAGTCGGCGCTCCCCACAGCGCGTGACCCATTGACCCGAGCTATACGCGGTCAACTATTAGCCATGCGGTACCGGTCGACCACACCCTTTTGGTCTCGGTTCAATCACACCTGCCCCGTACAACTTCCAAAATCCGGACAAACCGATCCTAGATAGATGGTTGCGAAACGGACGTGTTACACATCTAACGGTCAGTGACGTCCGCATACCGGACACTTGGCGGACAAAAACCGGTTGCCGGGAGAGCCTCGACCGGCGGTGGCACACCGTACCTGCCAGCGAAAACGCCGGAGGCCGACTTCCGCGGGAACCCCTCGCGGGGCGGCGGAAATCGGCCTCGTAGGCGGCTGTGTGCCGCAACTGCCTTACGTCAGTGGATCAGTTGTGCTTGGCGCGCGACGCGGAGCGGCCGCGCTCCTTCTGGTCCAGGACGACCTTGCGGATGCGCACGGCCTCCGGGGTCACCTCGACGCACTCGTCGTCGCGGCAGAACTCCAGGGACTGCTCGAGCGACAGCTTGCGCGGCGGGACGATCGCCTCGAAGGAGTCGGCGGAGGCGGAGCGCATGTTGGTGAGCTTCTTCTCCTTGGTGATGTTCACGTCCATGTCGTCGGCGCGGCTGTTCTCGCCGACGATCATGCCCTCGTACACCTCGGTGCCGGGCTCGGTGAACAGCACGCCGCGCTCCTGCAGGTTCGTCATCGCGAAGGCGGTGACGGCACCGGAGCGGTCGGCGACCAGGGAGCCGTTGTTACGGGTCTTCAGCTCGCCGAACCACGGCTCGTGGCCCTCGTGGATGGAGTGCGCGATGCCCGTGCCGCGGGTCTGCGTCAGGAACTCCGTACGGAAGCCGATGAGGCCGCGGGAGGGCACGACGAACTCCAGACGGACCCAGCCGGAGCCGTGGTTCGACATGTTGTCCATGCGGCCCTTGCGGACGCCCATGAGCTGCGTGACGGCGCCCATGTGCTCCTCGGGCACGTCGATCGTCATGCGCTCGACCGGCTCGTGGGTCTTGCCGTCGATCTGGCGGGTGACCACCTGCGGCTTGCCGATGGTCATCTCGAAGCCCTCGCGGCGCATCTGCTCGACCAGGATGGCCAGCGCCAGCTCACCGCGGCCCTGCACCTCCCAGGCGTCGGGGCGCTCGGTGTCCAGGACGCGCAGCGAGACGTTGCCGATCAGCTCGCGCTCCAGGCGGTCCTTCACCTGGCGGGCGGTGACCTTGCGGTCCTTGACCGCGGCCTTGGCGTCCGCGCCCTTGCCGGTGCCGCCGCGGCCGACCAGCGGCGAGGTGTTGGTGCCGATGGTCATCGAGATCGCCGGCTCGTCGACCGTGATCAGCGGCAGCGCGATCGGGTTCTCCGGGTCGGCCAGCGTCTCGCCGATCATGATGTCGGGGATACCGGCCACGGCGCAGATGTCACCGGGGCCCGCCATCTCGGCGGGCTTGCGGGTGAGCGCCTCGGTCATCATCAGCTCGGTGATGCGGACGTTGGCGATGGTGCCGTCCCGCTTGATCCACGCGACGGTCTGGCCCTTGCGCAGCTCGCCCTGCTCGACGCGGAGCAGCGCGATGCGGCCGAGGAAGTTGTCCGCGTCGAGGTTGGTGACGTGGGCCTGGAGGGGCGCCGACTCGTCGTACGTCGGGGCCGGGACGTGCTCCAGGATCGTGGAGAAGAACGGCTCCAGGTTGGTGGAGTCCGCCGGGACCGTGCCGTCGTCGGGCTTGGTCAGCGAGGCGATGCCGTCACGGCCACAGGCGTAGACGATCGGGAACTCGATCTGGTCCTCGTCCGCGTCCAGGTCGAGGAACAGGTCGTACGTCTCGTTGACGACCTCGTCGATCCGCGAGTCGGGGCGGTCCGTCTTGTTGATGCACAGGATGACGGGGAGGCGCTGCTGGAGCGCCTTGCGCAGCACGAAGCGGGTCTGCGGGAGCGGACCCTCGGAGGCGTCCACGAGGAGGACGACCGCGTCCACCATCGACAGGCCGCGCTCGACCTCACCACCGAAGTCGGCGTGGCCGGGGGTGTCGATGATGTTGATCGTGATCGGGTCCCCACCGTCCTTGGGGTGGTACTTCACCGCCGTGTTCTTGGCGAGGATCGTGATGCCCTTCTCACGTTCCAGGTCGTTCGAGTCCATCATGCGGTCGTCGAGGGACTCGGCGGCGTGCGCGGCGAAGGAACCGGCCTGCTTGAGCATGGCGTCGACGATGGTCGTCTTGCCATGGTCGACGTGAGCGACGATGGCGACGTTGCGGATGTCGTGGCGCGTGGCCATAGTGCGGCGTACTCCTGGAGTGAGTGGATGGTCACACGCACCTCTGAAGTACGCGAACCCTGCCGGGCTGGACACGCCACGGCCTCACCCCAGTCTACGTGTCTCGCACGGAGGCAGCCTCCGCGGGGGCTGCGCAGGGGCCGGGAAAGCCTGGGGAAGTTTATGGAAACAGCAGGTCAATGGGTGGATACGAGCTTGCCCGCCGGGGTGGCCGACGGGCAAGAGAGTTGAGCGGAATCTGAGCCGGGGCTACTCGGCGGACGGCTTGACCGACGGCTTGGCGCCCGGCTTCAGGAACCCGATGTCCTCGAAGTTCGGGGCCTGGAAGCCGAAGGCCCCCGCGTTCGCCAGGTTCGGGCGGGCCGCCACCAGCTGGGGGCGCTGGTAGAGGGGGATGGACCCCGCCTCGGCCCAGATGCGCGCGTCGGCCTTGCGCACCAGGGAGCGTGACGTTTCTTCATCGAGCTCGCCGAGCGCCTGCTCGAAGAGCTGGTCGATGTGGTCGGTGCCGACGCGGGTGTAGTTCTGCTCGACGTTGAGGGAGCCGTCGGCGGCCGGCACCGGCTTGGCGAAGATCGGGCGGGCGTCGGTGGCCGGGTAGGCCGAGGCGGGCCAGGAGTAGAGGGCCAGGTCGTACTGGCCGGACGCGATGTGGTCCTTGAAGTAGCTGTCGTCGGCGACCTTGGACGTCTCGGTGTGCACGCCGATCTTGTCCAGCATCCGCGAGATCCGGTCGGCCACCGCGCGCAGCGGCTCCGAGCCGTCACCGGACGGCAGGACGAAACGGAGGGTGAGCGGCTTGCCGTCCTTGGCCATCGGCCCGGCGGCCGCGGCGGGTGCGGCGGTCCCCTTGGGGGCGTACGCGCCGGGGGCCCCGCCCTTGGCCTGGTCCTTCGACGTCGACGTGGACTTGCTCTCGGCCTTGCTCTTGGCCTTGCTCCCGGCCTTGCTCCTGGCCTTGCCCTCCGCCTTGGAGTGCTTCGTGTGCTTCTTCTCCTTGTCCGTCTCGCGGGACGGACCGAGGGCGTCGGCCTGCCGGTTCAGGGCGGCCCGCTGGTAGGCGGCAGCGGGCGCCGGGGCGAGCACCGAGGTGCCGGTGTCGGCGGGCTTGCCGTCGTCCTCGCCGACGATGTACGTGCCGTCGTCGGAGTCGGACTCCTTCGCCGAGTCCTTGTCGGCGCCCTTCTCCCGGTCCGACTCGCCGCCCGCCGTCTTGGCGTCCTTGTCCTTCTTGCCCTTGCGCAGGGCGCCCGGCGTCCAGCCCGCGTCCGCGAGCAGCGCCCGCGCCTCGGCGGTGTCCTGCTCGCCGAGGGCCCCGCTGTTGTCCGCGTACGCCTCCTGGCCGGCCAGGGCGAGGTGGCTGCCGACCGGCGCGGCGGGCAGGCCGAGGGGCTTGAGGACGGTCTTGGCCAGTTCCTCGCGGTTCAGGGCGCGGGCCACCGCGCGGCGCACCCGGTCGTCCGCGAGGGGGCCCTCGGCGCCGTTGAGGGCGAGCTGGGTGTAGGCGGGCTCCAGGGACTTGCGGACCACGTAGCCGCGCAGGCCCGTCTGCTCGGTCTCGTACTTCTTGACGGCCTTCTGGGTCTTGGCGCGGACCGCGGTCTCGGCGTCGGCCGCCTCCTCGTCGGAGCCGTGCGCGACGGCCCAGGAGCGGAGCGCCTTGGCGGCGGTCAGTTCGGCGGCCGGGCCGTGGGCGAGCGGGCCCTGCGCGCCCTTGTCGCGTGCGGCCAGGCCGATCCGCCCGGCCTCCGCCGCGTCGATCGCGGCGAGGTCGACCCGGCCCTTGGCCAGCGCCTCGGCGCGCTGGGAACGCTTCACCTCGCGCAGCACCAGCTTGTCGAGCTTGGCCGGGCGGCCCCACCAGCGCGGGTTGCGCTCCAGCGTCACGGCGCCGGCCTTGTGGTCGACGTCCGCGAGGCCGAAGGGTCCCGCCGTCACCTTCAGCTTGCGGCGCGCGCCGTCGTTGAAGGAGTCGGGGGCGCCCATGACCTGCTTGGGGTACAGCGGCGAGAAGAGCGAGCGCCAGTCCGCGTACGGCTTGGCGAAGGTGACCCGCACCTCCAGGTTGTTCGCGCCGCGCTCGATCTTCTGGATGCGGTCGTAGCCGGCGTTGCGCGCCGTCCAGTACGCGGTGTCCTTGCCGGACAGGGCCCGCCACTGCGCGGCGAAGTCGTCGGCGCCGATCTCCCGGCCGTCGCTCCAGACCGCCTGCTGGTTGAGCTTGTACAGGACGACCTGCTGGGGCTCGCGCTCGACGACCTTCGCCGACTCCAGGAAGTCGGCGTTGCGCTGCGACCTGCCCTGCGCGTCGAGGCGGAACAGGGACGGCAGGACGGCGCCCGCCACCCGTGCGGTGGCCTCGTCGGCGTCGGACTGGAAGGAGTTGAACGTCTCGGGCAGCGCGTCGACCGCCCAGTTCATGGTCCCGCCGTCGGCGACCAGGTCCCGGGCGGCGGGAGCGACGTCCTGGCCCGCGGTCGGCCGTCCCGCCTCGTCGTTCGAGCTGCATCCGGCGAGGGCGGGCAGAGCCAGCACCCCCGTCGCGAGGAACACGACAGATCTGGCTCTGGCGCGGTCGTGGGACATGACTGGTACCTCCGGGGTCCGGGGCTCGCCCGGCCGCCCGCTACCAGGACCGGGCCGGGTTTGATCACGTTTGGCGGTATATGGAGCTGATCACATCTATCGCCCCACTGAAGGGGACGGGACCCGCCCCGCGGGGGCGACACGGCGCGGCGGCCCCGATATGCCACCCGTGCGGCCCAATGGGGCGCGGGATCGGGGTGCGGCCGCGCGTCCCGCGGGAGCGCACCGCCCGCCCCGCCCGGTCACCGAACAATCACGGCCGGTCGAGGTTCGGCGTGATCGGCGCGCGATCCGGCGCATTCACCGCCCCTGATCCGGCAATCGATGCAGATCCCTTCACAAGCCGGGATGTGACGCGCGACACTCGCAGGCGCATGAGCGTTGCCACCGCACACCCGAAGTGAGGGCAAGTAATGGCTCTGCACGATGAATTGACGGCTGTCCAACAATGCGTGGACGACTTGGTCCGCACGGTCGGCAGGCTGGAACAGCAGGCCGACGACCGGCTCGCGGGCGTCGACGTGCGCCGGGTGCGTACCGACACCGACCGCCTGCGCGAGAGCGTGGCGCTGCTGCGCGCCGCGGCCCCGTCCCCCGCCCCCCGCACCGAACCGCACGCGCGCGACTTCGTGACCATCCCCGACACGCCGTACGACAGCGCGTTGTGGGCGAACGCCGGAGACCTCGACGACGAGGGCCTCGGCGGCTGCGACCGCCACGCACCCTGACCGCGCGGCCGGCCCTCCCCGGGGGCCGCGCCCCCGCGCGCCGCACGCATCCGCACTCGCACTCGCACTCGCACTCGCACTCGCACTCGCAGAGCCTCTCCATTGATCCGAGGACGAAGGAGTGGAGCCTCGTTGGCCACCGGCACGGAACCCCAACCGAAAAGCGGAACGGCCCCCGGCGGCGGCGTGCGCGACGGCACGCGCGCCGCCATCTCGGCTGCCCATCTGCGGACCGACCGCTGGTGGCTCGCCCCGGCGGCGACCGCCGCGGGACTGCTCGCCTTCGTCGTCTACTCGACCTGGCGGGCGTTCGCGAACGCCGACTACTACGCGGCGCCCTACGTCTCGCCGTTCTACTCGCCGTGCGTGGCCGAGAACTGCGAGCCGATGCGTTCGGGCCCCAACTGGGAGATCTTCGGCAGCTGGTGGGGCCTGTCCCCCTCGGTGCTCATCCTCGTCTTCCCGCTCGGCTTCCGGCTCACCTGCTACTACTACCGCAAGGCCTACTACCGCGGTTTCTGGGCGTCACCGCCCGCGTGCGCGGTCGCCGAGCCGCACAAGAAGTACACGGGCGAGACCCGTTTCCCGCTGATCCTGCAGAACATCCACCGGTACTTCTTCTACTTCGCCGTGCCGGTGGCGGGCATCCTCACGTACGACGCCGTCCTCGGCTTCCGCGACGAGCACTACGAGTGGGGCCACATGGGGCTCGGCACGCTCGTCCTGCTCGTGAACGTCGTGCTGATCTGGATCTACACCCTCTCCTGCCACTCCTGCCGGCACGTCATGGGCGGCAAGCTCAAGCACTTCTCCAAGCACCCGGTGCGGTACCGCATGTGGCGGTGGACCGGAAAGCTGACCAACCATCACATGCTGCTGGCCTGGACGTCGTTGGCGAGCGTGGCGCTCGCCGACCTCTACGTCTACCTGGTCGCGAGCGGCGCCTTCGACGATCCGCGCTTCTTCTAGTGGACGGGGCCTTCTGATGTCTCAAGTGGAGCGGCAGAAGTGGGATGTCGTCGTGGTGGGAGCCGGCGGCGCGGGCCTGCGGGCCGCGATCGAGGCACGCGAACAGGGCGCCCGTACCGCCGTGATCTGCAAGTCGCTGTTCGGCAAGGCGCACACGGTGATGGCCGAGGGCGGCATCGCCGCCTCCATGGGCAATGTGAACTCCGGCGACAACTGGCAGGTCCACTTCCGCGACACCCTGCGCGGCGGCAAGTTCCTCAACCAGTGGCGCATGGCGGAGCTGCACGCGCGCGAAGCACCGGACCGGGTCTGGGAGTTGGAGACCTGGGGCGCGCTGTTCGACCGCACCGCGGACGGGCGGATCTCGCAGCGCAACTTCGGCGGGCACGAGTATCCGCGCCTCGCGCACGTCGGCGACCGCACCGGCCTCGAACTGATCCGCACCCTCCAGCAGAAGATCGTCTCCCTCCAACAGGAGGACTACCGGGAGTTCGGGGACTACGAGGCCCGCCTCAAGGTCTTCCAGGAGTGCACGGTCACCCGGGTCCTGAAGGACGAGGAGGGCGGACTCGGCGAGGGCGGCCGGGTCCTGAAGGACGAGGAGGGCGGACTCGGCGAGGGCGGCCGGGTCTGCGGGACGTTCTGCTACGACCGGGAGTCGGGCCGCTTCTTCGTCCTGGAGGCGCCCGCCGTGGTCCTGGCGACCGGCGGCATCGGCAAGTCCTTCAAGGTGACGTCCAACTCGTGGGAGTACACCGGCGACGGGCACGCGCTCGCGCTGCTCGCCGGGGCCCCGCTCCTGAACATGGAGTTCGTGCAGTTCCACCCGACGGGCATGGTCTGGCCGCCGTCGGTCAAGGGCATCCTCGTCACCGAGTCGGTGCGCGGCGACGGCGGGGTGCTCAGGAACTCCGAGGGCAAGCGGTTCATGTTCGACTACGTGCCCGACGTCTTCAAGGAGAAGTACGCCCAGTCGGAGGAGGAGGGCGACCGCTGGTACGACGACCCGGACCACAACCGCCGTCCCCCCGAGCTGCTGCCCCGTGACGAGGTGGCCCGCGCCATCAACGCCGAGGTGAAGGCGGGCCGCGGCTCGCCGCACGGCGGGGTGTTCCTGGATGTGTCGACCCGGATGCCCGCCGAGGTCATCAAGCGCCGGCTGCCGTCCATGTACCACCAGTTCAAGGAGCTTGCGGACGTCGACATCACGGCCGAGGCGATGGAGGTCGGGCCGACCTGTCACTACGTGATGGGCGGCATCGCGGTCGACTCCGACACCGCCGCGGCGCGCCGGGTGGCCGGCCTCTACGCCGCGGGCGAGGTCGCGGGCGGCATGCACGGCTCCAACCGTCTCGGCGGCAACTCCCTCTCGGACCTGCTGGTCTTCGGGCGGCGCGCGGGTCTGCACGCGGCCCGGTACGCGGCGGGCCTCGCCGCCCGGCCCCCGGTGGACGAGGAACAGGTCGACGCGGCGGCGGCCGAGGCGCTGCGGCCGTTCAGCGCTGAGGGCCCCGAGGACGGGACGACGCCGGAGAACCCGTACACCCTCCACCAGGAACTGCAGCAGACCATGAACGACCTGGTCGGCATCATCCGCCGCGAGGCGGAGATGGCGCAGGCCCTGGAGAAGCTCGCCGAACTGCGGGTGCGCGCGCGGCGGGCCGGCGTCGAGGGCCACCGCCAGTTCAACCCGGGCTGGCACCTCGCCCTGGACCTGCGCAACATGCTCCTGGTCAGCGAGTGCATCGCGCGGGCCGCCCTGGAGCGCACGGAGAGCCGCGGCGGCCACACCCGTGAGGACCACCCGGCGATGAACCGCGAGTGGCGCCGCGCCAATCTGCTCTGCCGGCTCGCCGACCCGACCGGCGGTCTCGCGGCCACCGGTGCCGTGCGCGGTCAGATCGACCTGGACCGCGTGGAGACCGAGCCCATCCGCCCGGACCTGCTCGCCCTCTTCGAGAAGGAAGAGCTGGTCAAGTACCTGGCTGAAGAGGAGCTGTACGAGTGAGTTCGTACGACGCGCAATTCAAGGTCTGGCGCGGGGACCTCGGGGGCGGCGGCCTGGAGGACTTCAAGGTCGAGGTCAACGAGGGCGAGGTGGTGCTCGACATCATCCACCGCCTCCAGGCCACCCAGGCACCCGATCTCGCCGTGCGCTGGAACTGCAAGGCGGGCAAGTGCGGTTCGTGCTCGGCGGAGGTCAACGGCAGGCCGCGGCTGCTGTGCATGACGCGGATGTCGGTCTTCGACCCCGACGAGGTCATCACGGTGACGCCGCTGCGCGCCTTCCCCGTGGTGCGGGACCTGGTGACGGACGTCGGCTTCAACTACACGAAGGCGCGCGAGGTCCCGGCATTCGTGCCGCCCGCCGATCTCGGTCCCGGCGAGTACCGGATGCGGCAGGAGGACGTGGACCGCCCGCAGGAGTTCCGCAAGTGCATCGAGTGCTTCCTGTGCCAGGACACCTGCCATGTGGTGCGCGACCACGAGGAGAACAAGACCGCGTTCGCCGGTCCGCGCTTCCTCATGCGGGTCGCCGAGCTGGACATGCACCCGCTGGACGCGGCGGCCGAGTCCGGCCTCGACCGCAAGCGGACCGCACAGGACGAGCACGGGCTCGGCTACTGCAACATCACCAAGTGCTGTACGGAGGTGTGCCCCGAGGGCATCAAGATCACGGACAACGCGCTGATCCCCCTGAAGGAGCGGGCGGTCGACCGCAAGTACGATCCGCTGGTGTGGCTGGGGAACAAGATCCGGCGACGGACGGAGTAGCGGGGCGGGGCGGGCTCGGCGGCCGGGCGTCAGGGGGCCGGGTGCGGGCCGGGGTCGATCTGGACGGCACGCTGGAGTACAACCCGGAGCCGGAGGGCACGCATCTGATGCCGGTCGGGAGCGGAACCTGACGTTGCGGGGCTCGGTGCACCGGGCGTACACCGACCACCCGGAGGTGGCGTAGTTCCCGAACTGACGCCCCACGGCCTTTCGTTCGGGTCGGGCAGGGTCGCGAGCCCGGTCCGACCCGAACGGGAGCCTCCAGACCCTTACGTACCGCCGCCACCCCTGCCACACTGCCGCGCATGCGCATGCCCCACCGTTTCCGGCCCCTTCCGGCGCTGCTGCTCGCGGGCGCCCTGAGCGCGGGAGCGGCCGGCTGCTCCCTGCCCGGCGGTGACGGTGACGCCGGGAGCGGTACGGGACTTGAGCGCGCCCTCGACGCGGTGCCGGCCGCGGCGGCCGACCAGGCGGTCACCTACCGGGACGTGCGCACGGCCCGCCGCCTCGTCGCGAAGGACCCCGCGCTCTACGGCGGCCTGAACGGCTTCGGCATCCTGGAGGCCGCCCAGCACGACTACACGGGCGGGAGCGTCCGCGCCGACTGGGGGTTCGGCGTGAAGGACGTGCGGACCTCCGTCACGGTCGGCAACACCTCGCTGCTCACCGGTGACTTCGACACGGAGGCGGTCGGGCGGGCGATGCGGAAGCAGGGGTACCGGGCCACCCGCACCGGCCACGGCACGCGGTACGAGAAGGGCGCCGATGACGGCACGTTCGAGGTCTCCGGCTCGGCACGCGCGGCCCGGCGCTCGGACCTCGCGCTCGGCCTCGACGCACCCGCGGAGTCCCTGCGCGCCGACGTGGCGTACGCGGCGGTGGCCGACTGTCTGGGGGACGTCTACGAGGCGACGTACTACGCCAAGCGCGAGGACGCGGACGTCGTGCTCTTCGCGATCGGCGGGCGGCTGGCGAAGGACGGCCGATCGTCCACGGAGACCCTCTGCGCCCGCACCGCCTCGCGGAGGACGGCCGGGGCGACGGCGGCCCGGCTGCGCGCGAGGACGGCGCCCGGCCGCCGTTACGCCGGCGCGAAGGTGACCGTCGGCGAGGGCGCGGCCCCCATGGTCACCATGGCCTGGAAGAACCGGCCGAAGTCGGGCCTGCGCCCCGCCGACAACGACCGGACCGGCGAGCTGCCGGGGGTGTTGCTCTGGGGGCGGTGAGGCGCGTGCGCGCACTTCAGAGTGCCGATGGCCGGACGGTCTCCGGGCTGTCTGCCCGGGTCGCGGTGACCGGTACGCGGTCATACGCTCCGAGATGTGAAGCCGCCCTCGTACCTGGCCGCGCGGGCAGCCGCGGCCGGGGTGGCCGTGCTGCTCGGGTGGTGTGTGCTGCTGAGTCCCTCCCCCGCGCTCGCCGACGATCCCGTCCCGCTCTCGCGGAGCGGGCAGGTCACCGACCGGACGGAGGCGCTCGGGGGCCGCGCGGACGAGGTGAAGGGGGCCCTCGGCCGGCTCTACGACGAGCAGGGCGTGCAGCTCTTCGTCGTCTATGTGCGGGACTTCTCCGGGCGCTCCCCGCAGGGCTGGGCGGACGCAACCGCCGAGCGCAACGGACTCGGGCTCGACGACGTGCTGCTCGCGGTGGCGACGCACGACCGGCAGTTCGCCTACTCCGTGGACGACGGGTCGCGGCTGACCGACGCCCAGCTGCGGTCCGTGGCCACGACGGCCATCCGGCCCGCCCTGCGCCACAACGACTGGGCGGGAGCGGCCGTCGGCGCGGCGGACGGCTACCGCGCCGTGCTCGCCGGACGGCCCGTGCCCACCCCTTCGGTCACCCCCGGCCCGGCCGACCCCGGCCGTGGCGCGGACGAGTCCGTCACCGGGGACCTGGTGCTGCCCGTGGCGGCGGCGTGCGCGGCCGGGGTCGCCGCGACGGTCGCGTACAAGCGGCGCAGGAAGCGCGCCACCACCCGTACGACGCCGGGCGGCGGCCGGGGACAGGGGGCCGGGCGGAAGCCCACGCCGCTCCCCGAGCTCGACGAGCGGGCCCGGCGGCTCCTGGTGGAGACCGACGACGCCGTCCGCACCAGCACCGAGGAGCTCGGCTTCGCCACCGCGCAGTTCGGGGAGGAGGCGGTCCGGCCGTTCGGGGCGGCGCTCGCGTACGCGCAGGGGGAGCTGACGGCGGCGTTCCGGCTGCGCCAGGAGCTGGACGACGCGTTCCCCGAGGACGGTCCGACCCGGCGGCGCATGCTGGACGAGATCGTCGCGCGCTGCACGGAGGCGGGCCGCAGGCTGGACGCGGAGACGGCGGGCTTCGACCGGCTGCGCGCCCTGGAGAAGAACGCGCCGCAGGCCCTCGACCACGTGGAGACGGCGTATCAGCGGGTCGCGGGGCGTACGGAGGGGGCCGAGGAGACCCTCGCCGGGATGCGTCGGGCGTACGCGCCCACCGCGTACGCCCCCGTGCTCGGCCACGTCGAGCAGGCCAAGGACCGGCTGGTCTTCACCGCCACCCACCTGGCCCAGGCCCGCCAGAGCGCCGACGCGGGCGACAACGGCAGGGCCGCCGTTCATCTGCGGGCCGCCGAGGGCGCCGTGGACCAGGCCGGCACCTTCGTGGACGCCGTCGACCGGCTGGCCGGCGAGCTCGCCGAGGCCGCCGCGAAGCTGCCGGGCGCGCTCACCGGCTCCGAGGCTGACCTCGCCGACGCGCGCGGCCTCCTCGAAGGCACCGCGGCGGGTGTCTCCACGGCCGATCTGCGCGGCCGGGTCGCCCGCGCGGAGTCGGTGGTCGCCACGGTGCGGGGCCAGGTCGCCGCGGGCCCGTACGACCCCATCGACGCGCTGCGCCGGGTCGAGGAGGCCGACGCCGCGCTCGACCAGGCCCTCGCGGGCGCCCGCGAGCGCGAGGCCGGCGACCGCCGCTCGCGTTCCCTGCTCTCCCCCGCGCTGCTCACCGCGCGCAGCGCCGTTTCGGCGGCGACGGACTTCGTCACCACGCACCGCGGGGCCGTCGGCAGCGAGGCACGGACCCGGCTGGCCGAGGCCGGGCGGCATCTGGCGCGGGCGGAGGCGGCGCAGGAGGGCGATCCCGCCGCCGCGCTCGCCGAGGCGCGGCGGGCGGACGCCCTGGCCCGGCAGGCGCAGCAGCTCGCCGAGCGCGACGTACGGGGGTTCGGCAACCCGTACGGAGGGCTCGGCGGCGGGGGCGGGCGCGGCGGCGGGACGGGCGGCGCGGTGCTCGGCGGCATCATCCTGGGCGAGCTCTTGGGCGGGGGCGGGCGCCGGGGCAGCGGTCCTGGAGGGGGCGGATTCGGCGGCGGGTTCGGCGGCGGTGGTCCCGGGAGTTTCGGCGGGGGCGGCACGCGGGGGCGCCGGGGCGGGGGCGGCCGGTTCTGACCCCGAGAGTGTGCCGTGGCCCGTGTGCCGCGGCCGGACGACCCCCTCGTACAAGGAGATCCAGGTCATGACGAAGCAGACCATCCTCGGCCGTGTCGCCCAGCTCGCCAAGGCCAACATCGGCGCGCTCCTCGACCAGGCCGAGGACCCGCAGAAGATGATCGACCAGCTGATCCGCGACTACTCGAACAACATCAGGGAGGCGGAGGAGGCCGTCGCGACCACCATCGGGCAGCTGCGGATGCTGGAGCAGGACCACCGGGAGGACCGGGACGCGGCCACCGAGTGGGGCGGCAAGGCGCTCGCCGCGAGCAGGAAGGCGGACGAGCTGCGGACGGACGGGAACGCCGCGGAGGCCGACAAGTTCGACCGGCTCGCCAAGGTGGCGCTCGGACGGCAGCTCCAGTCCGAGCGGGAGGCGGCGGACGCCGAGCCGACGATCGCCTCGCAGACCGAAATCGTCGACAAGCTGAGGTCCGGACTCGACCGGATGAAGTCGAAGCTGACCGAACTGCAGTCGCGGCGTGACCAGTTGGTGGCGCGGGCGAAGACCGGGGAGGCGCAGAACCGGATGATGGACGCCGCCGGAAGCATCGACGTCATGGATCCCACGAGCGAGTTGAGCCGCTTCGAGGAGAAGGTGCGGCGCGAGGAGGCGCGGGCGCTCGGCCGGCAGGAACTCGCCGCGTCCTCGCTCGACGCGCAGTTCGAGGAGCTGGACGGCCTGGGCGACGAGGCGGAGATCACGGCCCGCCTCGCCGCCCTGAAGGCCACCACCTGAGCCCCCTACGGGACGCGCTCAGAACAGGCTGAGCAGCGCCTCCGCCGCGTCCTTCGGCTCCGCGTCACCGGGCAGCGGGAGTTCGAACCACACGGTCTTGCCCTGCGGCGTCCTGCGCGAGCCCCACGCCGCGCTGAGCAGGCCGACCAGCTGCAGCCCGCGCCCGCCCTCGTCGGTGTCCCTGGCCCGGCGGCGGCGCGGCTGGACGAAGCCGCCGTCCCACACCTCGCACACCAGCGTGCGGTCGAGGAGCAGCCGGAGCCTGATGTCTCCCTCGCCGTACCGCAGGGCGTTGGTGACGAGCTCGCTGACCAGCAGCTCCGCCGTGTCGCAGAGGCGTTCCAGGTCCCAGGCGCGCAGCTTGTCGCAGGCCAGTTCGCGGGCGCGGCCGACCGACTTGGGGTCGCGCGGCAGCGTCCAGTCGCCGACGTGCTCGGCGGGCAGCCCCTCGACGCGCGCCATCAGCAGCGCGATGTCGTCCTCGCCGTGGTGGGTGTCGAGGGTGTTCAGGACGTGGTCGCAGGCGTCCTCCAGGGCGGACGGCGCGTCGTTGAGGGAGCTCACCAGGGCGTTGAGCCCCTCGTCGAGCGGGTGGTGACGGGACTCGACGAGGCCGTCGGTGTAGAGCGCGAGGAGGGCTCCCTCGGGGAGTTCGGCCTGGACGTCCTCGAAGGGTTCGCCGCCGACGCCGAGCGGCATGCCCGGCGGCACGTCGAGCATCAGCGCGGATTCGCCGGGCTCGACCAGGACGGGCGGCAGATGGCCGGCGTTGGCGAAGGTGACCCGGCGGGTGACGGCGTCGTAGACCGCGTACACGCAGGTGGCGAGGTACACCTCGCCGAGGTCCGCGTCGGCTCCCTTGCGCGCGGCGCGGGTGGACTGCTGGGGCCCGGCCGGGTTGCCGAGGCCGCGGGCGATCTCGTCGAGGGCGGAGAGCACCTCGGCGGGCTCCAGGTCGAGGAGGGCCAGGGTGCGCACGGCGGTGCGCAGTTCGCCCATGGCGACGGCGGCCCGCAGCCCGCGCCCCATGACGTCGCCGACGACCAGCGCCGTGCGGTGGCCCGGCAGCTCGATGACGTCGAACCAGTCGCCGCCGACCTCCGTGGCGGCGTTGCCCGGCAGATAGCGGCAGGCGATGTCGAGCCCGGACGCCTCGGGGTCGCCGGGCGGCAGCAGGGAGCGCTGCAGTATCAACGCGCGCTCGTGCTCGCGCCGGTAGAGGCGGGCGTTGTCGATGCAGACGGCGGCGCGCGCGGCCAGTTCGACGGCGAGCGCCCGGTCCCGCTCGCCGAAGGGTTCGCTGCCCTTCGTACGGGAGAACTGGGCGAGGCCGACCACGGTGTCGTGGGCGACCATCGGCACCGCGAGCGTCGACTGGACGAGGCCGCCGGTGCGCCGGCTCGCGGAATCGTCGTCGTCGGCGGTGATCAGCCGGGGGCGGGCGGCGCGCAGGGCGTCGGCGCAGGGCGAGGTGAACGCGAAGCGGTGCACGGCGCCGACGTCGACGGGCCCGGTGCCGGCCGGGAACGGGGCGTCGGCCACGGCACTCGCGAAGGCCACCCGGCGCAGGTCCGCGCTGCCGTCGGCGAGCCCCGGCGGGGTCTCGTCACCGTCGAGGAGCCCCTGGTAGAGGTCGACGGAGGCGAGGTCGCAGAAGCCGGGGACGGCCACGTCGAGCAGTTCCCTGGCGGTGGTCTCCAGGTCGAGGGAGTTGCCGATGCGGGCTCCCGCCTCGTTCAGGAGGGCGAGGTTGCGCCGCGCGTGGGCGGCCTCGCGGGCGGCGGCGTGCCGCCGGGTGACGTCGGTGCCGAGGCCCGCGACGCCGATGGGCCGGCCCGAACCGCTGTGCACCCGGTAGAGGTCGATCGACCAGTGCCTGCGGTCGCTGCTGCCCGGCGCGGGGCCGACGATCTGCAGGTCCGTCACGGGCTCGCCGGTCTCCAGGACCCGCTTGAGCGCGGCGGACATCCGGTCGGCCTCGTGGCGCGGCAGATAGTCGTGGACGGTGCGGCCGCGGTGCTCCTCGAGGCCGCCGCCGAACACGTCGGCGAACCGGCGGTTGGCGCGCTGCACCTTCAGGTCCGTGCCGAAGAGCAGGAAACCGACCGGGGATTGGCCGAAAATGGCCTGCGAGGCAGCGAGGTCCGTCTCGATCTGCCGGAGCGCGCGGACGTCGACGACGATGCAGACCGCGGCCCGCTCACCGTCCTCCGTCTCGGTCGGCATGACGTAGACCTCGGCGATGCCCTCCAGGCCCCCGGGGCCTTCCCCGCCCCGGCGCTGGCCCGGCAGGGCGCCCTCCGGCAGCCGGAAGGGGACCGATCCCGTCCACTCCCGCCCGTCGAGGATCTCCGCCATCTTGCGGTGGCCCCCGGCGCGCAGCTCGGGCGGGACGAACGCCTCGATGGGGTCCTTGCCCACGGCGTCCCGCGCGGCCACGCCGAACAGCCGCTCGGCGCGCACGCTCCACTGGTCGACCAGGCCGTCGGGCCCGATCGAGAAGGAGGCGACCTTGATGTAGTCGTAGATCGAACCGGGTGGGTCGCTCTGCCACGTCTCGTCCACCGGCACGTCGCCGGGCCCCCTGTCGGCCGGGGCCACGTCGCCCGTCGCGTCGTCCGTGGCCCCGTGGGCCTTCGCGTCGTCCGACGGCCCGTCGGGCTCCGTCGCCTTCGCTGGTATCTCGCTCACGCGAACCGTCCCCTCCAGCTCACCGCGCCCGGCACCGGTCACCGCGTACGGCTGACCGCAGTATCCAGCACTACGGTGCCACGCCACACGGCGTTCACGATCACAGCACGTACTCGACGCTTTTTGGCCCGTGCCGCTCTTGTGCCGGACGCCTTTCGCACACTGCCAGTCTTCTAACCCGGCAACGCCAGCTCGAACCACACCGTCTTCCCCGTCCTGCCCGTACGACCCGGACGTGTTCCCCAGCGCCGTGACGAGCGGGAGAGCAGTTGGAGGCCCCGGCCGCCCTCGTCGTCGGGTGCGGCCGTCCGCTCCAGGGGCGGGTCGGGGAGCGGGTCGGACACCTCCACGAGGAGGGAGCCCGAGGGGTCTGTGAGGTCGGTGGGCCGTACCAGGCGTACGCCGATGGGCCCGGAGGCGTGACGCAGCGAGTTGGTCACCAACTCGCTGACGAGCAGCACGGTGATGTCGCCCAGGGATGCGAGGCCCCAGTCGGCGAGCTGTTTGCGGACGACGGTGCGCGCGGTGCGGACGGCGCCCGGGTCCGCGGGGAACGCCCACTCGGCGCAGTCGCCTTCGATGTCGATCACGCCGATCACTTCCAGACCAGTCACTGAACCTGTCCGGTTTCATGGGGTTAATGGGCACATACCCGATATCCAGGTGGCTTTACCGTGTAACGGGTCGCACTGTGGCACGAACGGCGTAGACGGGGTCAGTGCGCGGCGTGCGGCAGGGTGGCGAGCGCCGCCTCGACGGCGGGCACGTCCGCGGTCAGCCAGTCGACGGACCAGACGGCGTCGGGAGCGAGCCAGCGCAGCTCGTCGTGATCCTCCAGGGGGCGCGGTTCGCCCGCGACGAGCCGGGCCGTCCACACCCGCAGGACGTACCCCTTGGCCAGCGGCCACTCGCCGGGGACGCGGGCGGTCGGCTCGGCCTCGACGCCCAGTTCCTCGCGGAGCTCGCGCACCAGCGCGTCCTCGCACCGCTCGCCGGGCTCGACCTTGCCGCCGGGCAGCTCCCAGCCGCCCGCGAGTTCGGGGGGCGCGCTGCGCCGTGCGGCGAGCAGGCGTCCGGAGTCGTACAGGGCGGCGCCGACCACGATGCGGGCGGCCGCGGCGGAGTCTTCGTTCATACGGCGGAGCCTAGGCGGTGCGCGCGGCGCGGCACGCGGCGCTCCCCCGGGGCTCCGGGAGGGGAGGGGGCGAGACGGGCGCCGAGGGTCAGCGGCCGCTGCCGTTCTGGTTCAGCCGCTCGACGGAGTAGAGCTGCCGGTGGCCGCGGTCGTCGAGGCTGTCCGCGATCCGCTGGGCCTCGGCCTTCGTCGCGTACCTGCCCACGCGGTAACGGTTGCCGTTGGTGTCCTGGCGTATCACGAACCAGGGCAGCAGGCCCGTCCCGTCATTCATCGCGCCCCTCCGCTCGCCACCCCCGGCGCGCCCCACGCCTCGATCAGTAAGGAAACCGCAATCCGCATATGCCCGAGCCTACGCCCGACCTTTACTCAGCGGATACGGCTTTGCACAAAGAGATACACAGGAGGGCCGCTCTCGGCCACGGCGGGAGAGCGGAGGCGGGGAGCCGGGGCGGGTACGGGGCCGTGGCGCCCCCCGGAAACAGCCGAAACCCGCCCCCTCGCGGTCCGGAGGGAGCGGGTCAAGAGGCGGGCCCGCCGGGCTACTTCACCGGCAGGTGGTACGCGATGCGGTAGCGGTCGGCGGGGACCACGACATCGGCCGTCTCCACGGGGCGGCCCGACGCGTAGTACGTCCGGTGGACGACGAGGACCACGTGGCCCGGGACGCCGCCGAGCGCCGTGAGCTCCTCGGCCAGGCCCGGGCGGGCGCCGACCTCCTCCGCGACGTTGTCCACGACGACGTCGATGGCCGCCATCCGCTCGACCACTCCGCAACCGCCCAGGGGGCCCTCCTCGGGGAGCATCACGGGGGTGCGGCCGGTGACGGCGAGGGGCTCCCAGGAGGTGGAGAGCATCATGGCCTCGCCGGCGTCCCGGAAGACGTACTTCGTGCACATCACGCGGTCGCCGGGGCGGATGGCGAGCCGCTCGGCGACCGCGGCGCTCGCCTCGATCTGCTCGCTGCGGGACTCCCAGGTGCCGCGCGCGGTGTCGGCGGCCTGCTCCTGACGGAAGGGGGTCGACCCGCCGTTCACCGCGCGGTAGCCGGTGCGGGCGACCTTGCGCGGGACGGGGCGCTCCCGGACGTACGTGCCCGAGCCGGAGCGGCCTTCGACCAGCCCCTCGGCCATCAGCACCTTGCGCGCCTCCAGGGCGACCGTGTCCGACACCCCGTACTCCTCGCGGATTCTGGCCTGCGAGGGGAGCCGGGTGTGCGGCGGCAGCGAACCGTCGACGATCTTCTTGCGGAGATCCCCCGCGACGCGCAGATACGCCGGCTGTTCACCGAAAGTCACTGGCCACTCCCATCAGGTTGACAGACAGCAACAGCCTGGCAACCGTGGGTTGTTGGGTGCAACCCAAGGCCAAGGAATCACTCGAAGTGATGAAGTCTGCCCGTGCAGGTCTTTACGCAGGGCCTTTCCGCGGATATGGCGAACGATCAAGGGTACCCAGGAAACGTTCCATCGCCGCCCGCGCGATCTGACTCCCCCAGCCGCCCCAGTTGACGTCGAAACAGTGGTCGGCCCACGGGAGTTCGACGTACGTCGCCGGGGCGCCGGCCGCCTTCAGCCGCCGCGCCAGTTCGCGCGCCTGCGCCACCGGCACCGCGCGGTCCGCGCTCCCGTGCAGCAGCAGCGTCGGCGGCACGTCGCCCCGGACGAGCCGGGCCGGCGATCCCAGGCGGTAGCGGGCGGGGGCGCTCGCCGCCGAACCGCCCATCAGCCGGGGGATCATGGGGTCGCCGCGCAACGCGGTGGCGGCGATCAGCCGCCCCATGTCGGTGGGCCCGTAGAGCGAGACGACCCCCGACACCGAGGTGTCGCGCGCCGCGCCGCAGGAGGCGGGGACGCGGCCGTCGCCCTCCGTGTAGGCGGCGGCGAGCGCGAGGTTGCCGCCCGCCGAACTCCCCGCGAGGAGCACGCGTTCGGGGTCGATGCCGTACACGCGCGCGTGCCGCCTGACCCAGCCGACCGCGCACTTCACGTCGCCGATCTGGTCGAGTTGGGTGGCCCCGGGGGCGAGCCGGTAGTCGACGTCGAAGACCGACCAGCCACGGGCGTTGAACCACCGGTTCCACTCGGGGGTCTGGCTGCGGTGCCCCTTGTTCCAGCCGCCGCCGTGCACCCAGACGACGGCGGGCCTGCGCACCGCGTCCCGCCTGGGCAGCGCCCACAGGTCGAGCCGCAGCTTCTGCGTCGCCTTCGCGCGGTGCGCGGCGCGCGTGCCGTGCGGTCCGCGCGTGGCCCTCGTCCCGTGCGGGCCGGGCACGCGCGCGTAGGTGAGGGTGCGGGCGCGGTCGGGCACCGTGGCGTAGTTGACGCCGTCGAAGTACCGCGCGGGGGCGAGCGGTTGGCCCTGCCGCACCGCCGTGCCGTACGCCGCCGCGTACGGCATCACCCCGTACACGAGGGCGGCGAAGGAGGCGAGCGCGGCGAGCCCCGCGCACCAGGGGTGACGGCGGCCCGCGAACGCCGCGGCGGCGAGCCCGAGCAGTCCGGGCGGCAGCAGCACCAGGCCCCACGACGTGATGGCGCCCGCGACGAGCACCAGGAGCGGGAGGCGGGGCAGCGGGGCGGCGACGAGGACGGCGAGCGCCGCGTTCAGGAGCCCGGCGGCCAGCAGCAGGATCCTGGCCACGATCCTGCCCACGGTGGGCGGTGGCACGGCGGACGTCACACCGAAGAACTATCACAGAAGCGGACAAAATAGCCTCAGGGAATGGGCCTCACCAGCTGCCGCACTGGCTGCCGCACGGGCCGAGGCGGCGCCGCTCACACCGCGGACGTCACCTCGTGGTCCTCGTCCGGACCCGACCCCGCGCCGTCCCCGGGGGCCGCCTCGCGCGGCGAAGTCGTCGCCAGGCCGAGGGGCTTGCGGACCGCGACGGCCTGCTCGTCGCCGATCCCCGCAAGCGCCGCCTCATAGTGGTCGATGTAGCTGTCGGCGTCCGTGGCCTCGGCCGCCTTCTGCCACTCCGTCCGCCCCTTGCCGATCGCGGCGACGAGCGCGTCGACACGCTTGCTCGTACCCGCCGGCCAGTCGTGCGCCCGCAACATCCGCACCCGTTCGTCCAGGCCCTTGACGACGCCGGCGGCCCACTCCTTGTGACCCGGCAGGTCGTCCTCGACCCGCTCCGCGTCCGGCTCCTTCCCGTACGCCCGCTCGAAGGCCTGCTCCGCCGTCACGTACGCGAGCTGGTCGGCGTCGAGGGTCGTGCTGTCGCGGCGCAGCGTGCCCTTGAGCGGGTGGTCGGGGTCCGGGGCGCCGAAGAGGCAGGTGACGTTCCGGTCGCCCCGGCGCCAGGTCGTGCGGTCGGGCACGAAGTAGTAGAGGTCGGCGTCGCCGAAGTCCTGCCAGCGGTCCATGACATAGGCGTACTGGAGGTCGGCGCACTTGGTCTCGGCGACCGAGGTGAGCACGCCGTCGCCCGGATACGTGGCGTGGTGCACCCGGTAGGACGCGAAGACCTCGGCGTCGTGGCGTCCGGCGCAGGGCACCTCGTCGACCTGGAAGCCGAATTTCATGGAGTCGAGTGTGCCGTCGGGGGCGTTCAGGCAGCCGCCCTTGTCGACCGGGAAGGCTCCGGCGTCCTGCCGCGCCTCGCGCGCCGCCTCCCGGAAGCCCTCCATGAAGTCCCGCGCGCCGCCCGTGGCGACGGCGAGCACGAGCATCAGCACGCCGACCACGGAGAGGACGCTGCCGGCGACCGCCATCCCCTTGCCGCGCTCACCCTTCCTCTTGATCTGCGCGAGCGCGATCAGACCGAGGACCAGTCCGAAACCGGGCAGGAAGCAGAGGAGCCCGAGCACCAGGGAGGCGATCGCGAAGCCGTTCACCGGCGGGCGGGAGTACGGGGAGTACGGGCCGGGCCACCGCTGGTACGGGGCCGGGCCGGGCGGCGGCGGTATGTCCACGGGTAGCGTTCTCCTGGATTTCGGCGGCGGTTGAGGGCGCCGGGGCGATGACGTGGGGCGGGGCGAGCCGTGCGGGTGGCCTGGCGCATCGTAAACGGGGCGGGATCACGAACGGGGCGGGAGTGCCGTCGGGACGCGAGCGCCATCAAGGCGGAGGCCTCATCAAGGCGCAAGCGCCATCAAGGGGGACGAGCAGCTGATGCGACGGCACATCTCGACGACTCGGACTCGGGCGGTACTCCAGGCCGTCAACGGCCTGACCTCCCGATGGGCGGCGACGGCCGCCCCCGACCACGGCACCGTCTTCTCCGCGCCCGGCGTCTGGCCCCTGCTGGCCCTCCTCGCGGACGGCGCGGGCGGGGCGGCCCGCGTCGAACTCGCGGACGCGGTGGGGTTGCCGCCCGACGGAGCGGCCGCCGGGGCCCGCGCGTTGCTGGCCTCGCTGGAGGCCATGCGGGGCGTGGACGCGGCGGTGGGCCTGTGGACCAGGCGCACGCTGACGCTGCGGGACGCGTGGCGGGAGGGCGTACCGGCACAGGCGCTCGGGGTGCTCACCGGAGACGCCGACGCGGACGGGGCGGCCCTCGACGCGTGGGCGGCACGGCGGACGGGCGGGCAGATCGAGCGCATGCCGGTCCGTCCGGACCAGGACACCGAGTTCGTCCTGGCGAGCGCGCTCGCGCTGCGGACGGACTGGTTCCAGCCCTTCACCGAGCACGCGATGTGGCCCGAGGCGGGGCCGTGGAAGGACCGGGCGCTCGCCTCCCTGCACCGCTCGACGTCGCTGCTCGACCGCGTCGGCGTCGCCCAGGCCCCGGCCGGCGCGGTGACCGAGCTGAAGGTGCTCGGCGACACCGGGATCGACGTCCATCTGCTGCTCGGCGAGGAGGGGATGGGCCCGGGGCAGGTGCTCGGCGCGGGCGTGGATCTCCTCGCGCGCCGGCTGCCGGTCGTTCCGGGGCCCCGGCTGCCGTACGGGGAGGTGGGTCCGGGCCTGTGCGTCAGCAGGGTGCGCGCCATCAGCCCGCGCCCGCCGACGCTGCACGTGAGGACGGTGCCGTTCGCGCTGACGGCCGACCACGACCTGACGCGGGAGCACGCGCTGTTCGGCCTGACCACGGCGCTGGACGCACGCGAGGGGCACTTCCCGGGCATCGCCGCCGAGCCGACGGCGATCGAGCGGGGCGCGCAGACGGCGACGGCGACGTTCGGCGCGCTGGGCTTCCGGGCCGCCGCCGTCACGGCGTTCGACGCGATCGCCGGGGGCGTACCCGAGGAGCGTCACGTCACCACCGAGGTGGACGCGGCCTTCGACCGCCCCTTCGGCTTCCTCGCCGTCCACCGCACCTCGCTGCTCGTCCTCGCGGCAGGCTGGGTCACCGACCCGGAGCCGTACCACGAGGACGAGGACGCGCGGTGACCGGGAACCGGTCTAGAACTGCAGACCCCAGGAGTCGATCTTCCCGGTGTCCTGCGCGGCGTTGTCGCTGACCCGCAGCTTCCACGTGCCGTTGGCCGTCTCCGATGAGGCGTTCACGGTGTACGTGGTGTTGATGTTGTCCGAACTCCCGCCGGTGCCGTACGCCTTGAGGGTGTACTCGGTGCCGTCGGGGGCGATCAGCTGGACGCGCAGGTCGCCGATGTAGGTGTGCTGGATGACGACCGGCACGGAGAGGGCGGCCGGGGCGGCGCCGTCGACGCCCGTGACGTTGATCGGCGAGTCGACGGTGGCGTTGTCGTTGACCGGGTAGTCGTCGGTGTTGCTGAACGACTTGCCCGGCGGGTTGGTGGTGCCGCCCGTGACGTTCAGGAGCCGGTTGGGCGAGCCGGAGCCGGGGTTGCCGACGACGCCCGGTGAGGCGGCGGCGACCAGGGCGGCGGAAACCTGTGCCGGGGTCGACGCGGGGTTCTGGCCCAGGTAGACCGCGGCGGCGCCCGCGACATGCGGGGAGGCCATCGACGTACCGGAGATGGTGTTGGTCGCCGTGTCGCCGGTGTTCCACGACGAGGTGATCGAGGAGCCCGGGGCGAAGAGGTCGAGGATGCTGCCGTAGTTGGAGTAGCTGGCCCGCGCGTCGGTGTTGGTCGTGGCGCCGACGGTGATGGCCTCCGCCACGCGCGCGGGCGACTTGGTCGACGCGTCGGTGGACTCGTTGCCCGCCGCCACGGCGTACGTGACGCCGGACGCGATGGAGTTGCGCACGGCCGTGTCCAGCGCGCTGTCGGCGCCGCCGCCGAGCGACATGTTGGCGACGGCCGGCTTGACCGCGTTCTTGGTGACCCAGTCGATGCCGGCGACGACCTGCGCGGTGGTGCCGGAGCCCTGGTTGTTCAGGACGCGGACGCCGACGATCTTCGCCTTCTTGGCGACGCCGTGCAGGGTGCCGGCGACGGTGCCCGCGACGTGGGTGCCGTGGCCGTGGCCGTCCTGCGCGGTGTTGTCGTTGTCGATGGCGTCGTAGCCGTAGGAGGCGCGGCCGCCGAAGTCGGTGTGGCTGATGCGGACGCCGGTGTCGATGATGTACGCCGTGACGCCCTGCCCCGCGGAGTCCGGGTAGGTGTACTTCTGGTCCAGCGGCAGGTTCTTCTGGTCGATGCGGTCCAGGCCCCAGGACGGCGGGTTGTTCTGCGTCGCGGAGGCGGTGAACGTCCGGTTCTGGACGACCAGGTCGACCGCCGGATCGGCCGCGAACTTCTTGGCCTCGGCCTCGGAGAGCTCGACCGCGTAGCCGTTGAGGGCCTTGTCGTAGGTCCGCTCGATCGTGGCGCCGTACTCCTTGGCGAGGGCCTTGCCCGCGGCGGAGCGGGCCTTGGGCGCGTCCTCGTCGAGGCTCACGATGTAGCTGTTCTTGATCGTGCCGGGGGCGCCGGCGTTCTCGATCCGGCCATCCGCCGCGTCCGGCCGGGCGTTCGCCGGGAGGGCGGAGACGACGCCGAGGGCGAGGGCCGCGACCGCGGTCGCGCTGATCCCGGCCAGTCTTCGACGCTGGTGACGCATCACTGCCATCTGAGGGGTCCTCCTCAATAGGTGGTGCGCTGGTGGGGGATTGGTGCCGTGGAACCCACACACACGGAGGCAGATGGCAAGGTCATGTCAAGACGACGGGCCCGCATTTGCCTCCGTCGAGACGAAAGATTGGCGGACCCATGGGGAAGTGACAAGGGTCAGGACCGGCCGTAACACGACTGCCATGGCGTCGTCATGACGTACCGTCACCAAGTGGCGCGTACCTGGCGTACTGCCCCTAGGGAGCAGGAGGAGCCCGCCCTAGGGAGCGGGCGGAGCCTGCCCTAGGGAGGAGGCGGAGCCCTCGGAATCCCCCCACCCGCCCCGCCCGGCCCCGTCCGCGGAACGAACACCACCGGCCCACAGACCGCACCCCAGACCCTCTAACCTGCGCGCATGACTTCTGTGACGACGCCGGACGGCCTCCCGGACTACCTCTGCCCGACCGACGGGACCCGCCTCGCGTCGGACTCGCTCAACTGGTCCTGCCCCACCTGCCGGGGCCCCCTCGACCTGGACTTCTCCCCCACGCCCGCACCCCTCGACGTACTGAGCGGGCGGCGCGTCAACTCCCTCTGGCGGTACGCCGAGTGCCTGCCGCTGCCCGCGCCCGCGCTCTCCCTCGGCGAGGGCCGCACGCCCCTCGTGGAGCTGGCCGGTACGGTCTCGGCCAAGCTGGACTTCCTGATGCCGACGCTCTCCTTCAAGGACCGCGGCGCGGTCGTCCTCGCCGCCCTCGCCCGGCGCCTCGGCCCGGACCGGGTCATCGCCGACAGCAGCGGAAACGCGGGCACCGCCGTCGCCGCGTACTGCGCACGGGCCCAACTCCCCTGCACCATCTACGTCCCCGCCCGCACCTCGCCCAAGAAACTGGAGCAGATCGGCGCACACGGGGCGCGGCTCGAAGTCGTCGACGGCGACCGCGAGGCGACCGCCCGCGCGGCCCGCGCCGCCGCCGACGACCCCGGCACGTTCTACGCGTCGCACGTCCACAACCCCTACTTCCTCCACGGCACCAAGACGTACGTCCACGAACTCTGGGAGGACCTCGGCGGTCGACTGCCGGACGCGCTGGTGGTGCCGGTCGGCAACGGCACGCTGCTGCTCGGCGCGGCGCTAGCGGTACGAGAACTGCGGGCCGCGGGGCTCATCGAGCGGGCACCCGAGCTGTACGCGGTGCAGTCCGCAGCCGTGGCCCCGCTCGCCGCGGCGTGGCGGGCCGGCGCGGACGACCTGCTCGGCGAGACCTCGATGGCGCCCACGTTCGCGGAGGGCATCGCGATCCCGCGCCCACCCCGCGCCCGACAGATCCTGCAGGCGGTCCGCGCGTCGGGCGGCGGTTTCCTCACGGTGACCGAGGACCAGATCGCCGCCGCCCAACTCGACCTGGCGGCAAGGGGCTTGTACGTGGAGTCGACGGGCGTGGCCTGCTGGGCGGCCGTCCGGGACGGCGCGCTGGGCGAGCGCACGGCGGTGGTCCCGCTGTGCGGGGCGGGAGCGAAGACGGGGCTGGCGGCGGGCTGATCCCGTACCCCCTTACCCGCCGCACCCGCCGCACATCCTCCCCTCATGAAGCGAGGTGCGGCCTCACAGAACGAGGCGCGGCTCCCGCCGCCCGTGGCCGGTCGCGGCCTCATAGGCGGCGCCGACCTCGAGAACCGCCCGGTCCGCACGCGGCGGCCCGACGATCTGCAGCCCCACCGGCAGCCCGTCGGGCGTGAACCCGGCGGGGACGGAGAGCGCGGGCGCGCCGAGCACGGAGACGAGGTAGGCGGATCGCATCCAGTCGATGTACGTGTGCTGCGGCTGCCCGTCGACGACGTACGGGTACTCCCACTCGACGGGGAAGGGCGCGACCTGGCTGACCGGGGCGAGCAGCACGTCGTACCGCTCGAAGAACCGGACGGCGGCGAGGTGCAGCCGCGTGCGCTCGGCGGCGACGCACGCGAGGTCGTCACCGGTCAGCCGGGCACCCTCCTCGATGTTCCAGACGATGCTGGGCCGCAGGGCATCGGGGGACGCGTCGAGATGGGGTTTGCCCACACTTGATGAGCAGGATCTCGCGGCCCAGGGGAAATCACACCGCCACGAGCCGGACCCGATCGCCACAGAGCTTTGTCATGTCGTCGATATCGGAAGTCAACATGACCACTGGGCGGTGCTGGCGCAGCGCGGTCTCGGCGACAGCCGCATCGATCGCGTACTTGTGACCGTGCAAACCGGCATTCATCAGCAACTTCGACGCCGCCTTGGCCTCCTCGTCACCCACCGGGACCACACGCAGTCCGGAGAGCACCCAGTTCAGGCGGGAGGTGTTCGTACGGGCATGGACGGCCTCGACGATGGTCAGCGCACTGATCACGACTTCCATGCCCCGCGAGCGTGCCTCAGCGATCAGGGCCACCACCTGCTCGTCGTCGGCGAGCAGCTTCGAGAGTCCCTCGCTGTCGAGGACCAGCGTTCCCTCGTGGCTCAACCTGCGGCGGGCCACTCGGCCTCCTCGGCGAACACCTCGTCGAAGACCTGCCGCGCCCGTTGACGAACCGGCTCGGAGACCGGCCCCTTGCGGCTCTCGTAGTCCGCCAGGTACTCGTCCAGGACCTGCCCGCGCAGCTCACGCTCGACCGCCTCGGCGATGAACGCGGAGAACTCCCGCTTGCCCACCCGAGCCCGGATCGCCTCCGCGGTCCCCTCCGGCAGTGACAGGCTCACCCGCGTCGCCGGGCCTTCCCCGATGCTGTACGTCGTCTCAGCCATGCCACCGATTGTGTCAAACGAGTAGGAAAAGTGCCACGTCCGCCCTACTTTCACAGCTCGGCCAGCGCCCTGCTCGCACAAATCCCAGCCCGAAAAATCACCAAGGGCCCGACCCCGAAGAGTCGGACCCTCTCTGACCTGCAGGTGGTCAGATCAGCGATGCGGCGCCGAGCCAGCCGCTACACGTTGAAGCGGAATCCATAGTACAGAGCTCCCACCTGCGGAAACGCGGGTTTCGCAGGGGTCGTCCCAGCACCATCCCAGCACGGGCGTTCTATCCCAGCACGATGCGGGCAAGACGGCTGTCGTACTCCTACGCAGCTCGGTTGCCCGCGCTCCAGCCCACCTGCTCGTCCGGGAGAGACGTCGCATCCGGGGATGCAGGCCGCATAGCGCGCTGCAGAACTTCCCGGCAGCGATCCCAGGCGCTGGGCAGCAGATGCCCGTAGATGTCGACCGTCGTCTTGACCGAGCGGTGCCCCAGCCAGCGCGAGACCTCGTGGATTGGCACACCGTTGGCCAGGGCCGTGGATGCGAAGAAGTGCCGCAGGCTACGAGGCGTGTACTTGGCACTGCCGTCCAGATCGACCAGGCCAGCCGAGAGGCATGCCTTCTTGAACTGGTAGCCGTAGGACGCGATGGACGGCATCACGCCAGCGCCAGGTTGACGTGGAGCAAAGAAGGTCTCGAGTCGAATCGGTTTCCCCTTCTGCCCAGTGAAGACGACGGGTACCGGCTGCCATTTCAGGAGGTGCGCGTCGATCTCCTGCTCAATGAACAGGGCGGTTGGGACGTCTCGGCACTCCTTCTCCAGCCGATGCTTGAGCGGCACGAAGGGTGTCTGGCAGTCCTCACGGTGCGCCTTGGCACTGACCTGCCATCGAATCCTGACGTAGCCAGGCCGCCTGCACGCTGTGGAGAAAGCCAGGGCTTCACTGGGGCGCTGGCCTGTGCCGGACTGAAGGTAGACGGTGAGGCGGAAATGTGGCGCGATGTGCGCAGCAATCAGATCCACGTCGGCCGACGTCGGGACTTCGTCCTCGTCCACCGCCACAGCCTCCCTACGGGAAATACGGATGCCCCGGGCAGGGTTCTCCGTGACGCGCTTGTCGGCGACGGCCGCCTCCATGATGGCGGCCACCATCACCATGCGGTCATTGACAGTCGATGCAGCCAGCCCCGCACCGCCTCGGTAGATGTCCTTGACGAACCTCTCAAAGTCCCGCCTCGCCAGCCCAGCCAGGGACCTACAGCCGAGGCGCGGCACGAGATGGTTACGGATGAACCCATCGTAGTTGCGACGGGTCGCTTCACCGATGACTCGTCGCTCAAGCCAATCCTCAGCCCAGACCGACAACGCCATGGCACCGCGCGCAGGATCCACACAGACACGAGCCTTCTTGTCCTTCTCCACACCAGCGGCGAAGGCGTCCGCACCGTCGATGCCGATCCTCCGCAGAAACGACTTCTCCCGCTGCCGCCCATTCCTGCCGCCTGGCTCCCGATACCGCACGGTCCACGCGTGACCGCACCTTGGACGCTCACACGGGTAGTGCCGATCTCGGGCGTCCCGCTTGCACCTCTGAAAGACGCTCGCCACCCAACACCCCGATCAGCCTGACCCTCCGATCTATAGCGTTTCCATCACTTCGTAGCCAGACAAGATGCACGACACTAAACCGCCCTTTTCAGCGAACGTGACGCTTCATGCGCGGACGAAGCAACCACCGTGCTCCCGGGACCGTAAGGTTCCCCCGGCGGCTGGGCGCCGGGCCCTAGCCTCAAGGCGGATTGTCAGTGCGACGCACACGAGGCTCCTATGCCGCTCCCACTTCAGCGAGAAAGCGACTCGCTGGACCGCTCCACGACACGTGCAGTCGGTCGCGTGCGCGCGTACAGGCTACGAAGAGCAGACAACGCTCCGCTGTCAGATCCGTGTGGTGCTGGATGGGGTCAAGTTCCATTGGCGTGATGGCTCCTGGGTACGGAACCGTCCCTTCACGCACCCCAACGACCGCCACACACCTGAACTCCAACCCTTTGAGAGAATGCATGGTTGCGACCCTGACGCCCTCAGCGTCTGCGCTTCCGTCTTGCCGTAGCCGGACCGCGGGGATTCCCTCGTCCCGCAACCGCTGCGCCACGCGGTACACGATCTTGTTGAACCGGGCAGCCACCGCGATATCGGAGAGCTCAACTCCACTGTCGGCCCACTCTCGGATGCGCGCCACCAGCTCGGCCAGTTCCGCATCCGGGTCATCCGTGGCACACACGGTCGGGCGGGCGCCGCGGAGCGAGGACCGGAAACCTGCCAGCGTGTCCGCACTCCCGTTCTCCAACTGCTCCACAGGCCGACCGTCCAGCAACGCCACCGCCCAAGCGAGAATTTCCTGCGTGCTGCGGTAGTTCTTGTGCAGCCGGGTGGAACGTCCGGTCACGGCGACCCCCAACGATCTCAGAGACACCTTCGAGTCGTAGATGCGCTGATGCGGGTCGCCAGCAATGAACAAGTCGTCAGGGCGATTGGGCACCACGGCCCGCAGTAGCCTCCACTGGGCGGGGTGTAGGTCCTGTGCCTCGTCAACGACCACATGCCGGTAGGGCGGCACTCCGGATGCGGTGACCCGCAACGCCGCTTCATCGCACACACCCAGATGCGTACGCGCGGAGCGCTTGTCGAGCGCAACCTGGAACGCCTCCACCGCCTGCCAGACCTCGTGCCGCCGAGCGGAGGCGAGCCGGGAGCCCCGACCGCTTCTGGACGCCTCACGGTAGGCGTCGAGCGAGCGCAGCCCCTGCGCCAAGATGACATGCTTGTACTCCTGGGCCAGGAACTGGTCGTTCCACGGCAAACCCAGCTGGTCGCCGATCTCTCCCCAGAGAGCAGTCTCTTGCGCCCCGTCGAGGTAAGCACGCCGGACCGTGTCATGTGGTTCAACAATTTCTCGTGCCAGGGCGTTGACCGTCGACACGTCCACCCGACCGCGCAGCTCCTCGTCCTCGATCAGCAGGGCCAGCCCCTCGCGAAGAGCCGACGTGAGCGCCCCGGTGTACGTGGTGAGCAGGATGCGCTCGCCGGTCCGTAGATGCTCCAGGAGGTGCTTGACCCGATGAAGTGCCACCACAGTTTTCCCCGTGCCCGGTCCACCGGTCACTTGGGCAGGACCCGAGTAGCTGGGCCGGTACGCCATATACCGCTGAGACGGGTGCAGGAAGATCCTCCACGCGGCGAACGGCTTGTCGAGGATCTCGGACAGTTCTTCCGGGCCGGTCACCAGGGCAATGCGCGACGGAGTGTTACGCATCGCACCGGCCAGGTCTGCGCGGTCCACCGTCAGCGCGCCGTTCCGGGCGCGGAAGGCAACCAGCTCACCCCATACCGTCTGCACGCTCAGTCCCTCGGCGAGGAACTGCAGCACCTGCCACTGATCCTCCGGCATCAACGGAGCGAATGCATCGAGCTGCTCCTTGGAGGTCAGAGAACGGGCCGCGCGCAGCACATCATCCTCGATACCCAGACCACGAAGATCCCCGTCCGGGTGACGAGCGAAGAGAGGTTCCACCGCGGCGGTGGCCGCCTCCGCCTCCCATGTCGGCACCAGCTGCTCCACTGTGACGACGTCACGGATCTCCAGTCCGTGGGTCACCGCGTTTACGCTCGGCACCTGCTTGGAAGCCCAGGCGTAGGCGTCGTCATGCGCCATCACACGCAGCAGCAAAAAGTCCTCGCCAGTGCCGGGCGCGAGTACGACTCCCCGGTAGAACCTGTCGATACGGCAGGTGTAAATGTGCTTGTCCCTGGCCCCCTTGGGCTGCTTGAAATCGAGTCCGGCGTCCGACCAGAGCTGTTTGAGCGTGAGCTGCTGGAACTTCAGAGCCGTCTTCACGGCCCCGGACCGCGCCTTGGAGCCAATCTTCCCGAACTCGTCGAGGAACCGGACCGAGAGAGCCAGCTGTGCCATGGGGGAAGCTCCTTCGGTCAGTTTCTGCGCGTGACGGCCCGGCCGGTGCCGGTAGTACGCGAGTTCCGCAGCCGAATACGCACAAGTGCGTCCCGCACCTGGGCGGTCTCCGGGGCGTCCGGTCCGTACTCGGCCATCAGGTCCCGGTACAGCGGCATCAACACCTCGACCGCCTCCCGGAGCCGGTCGACCGCCTGAAGCAGCAGGCCGACATGCCTGCGTACCTCAAGGACGTCCATGTCGTTGTCCGGCAGCCCTTGCCTCATCTGTCCCAGCACGGCCTCGAACTCGGCCAGCGCACCTTCGCTGTCGCCGAGCTCCATCCGGCAGAAGGCGGCCTGCCTGCGGCAGTAAAGGGCATCCTCGCCACGGGCAGGACCTGCGGCCTCCAGTACTTCAACGAGTGCCTCGTACTCCGGCAGTGCTCGTCCGTAGTCATCGTCACAGAAGAGCGCGAGCGCGTGGACAAGACGGAGGCCGACCATCAGCGGTTCGGAAGCGCTACGCACCGCAGCAGCGCGGGCCAGGACGTCCTCCAGCATTCCGGATGCCTGGGAGAATCGCTCCTCCTCCACGAGCGCCGCTGCGTGACCGCGGGCCTGCTGCAGTTCCTCATCCGGTACGGCAGGGGCGGCTGGCTGCAGTGGCGAGTCCACAGCGGTCGGCGTGTACACGGCCTTCTCGGCCGGGCGGGGGCGGGGCGCGAGCGGACGACGGTAAGGGCCCGTGGGGTCAGTGACTCCCTGCCCCCGCTGCTCGGTGGTCCGCTCGGAGTCGGGTGCGGGGAGAAAAGGCACCAGACGGTCGTAGACATCCTGGGCTGAGTCAGGCCGCTGATGGGGCACCTTGGCCAGCAGATCCAGGACCAGCCGCTCCAGCGCCGGGTCCACCTCGGCGCGCAGCCCGCACAGCGGGGCCGGCGCCCGGTACATGTGGTCCTCCATCAGCTGGAACTCCGCCTCGGCCGTGAACGGCGGCTTCCCGGCGAGCAGTTCATGAAGGATGCAGCCCAGCGCATAGAGATCACTGCGGGGGCTGACCGCGGCCGCCTGGATCTGCTCGGGCGACATGTAGCGGCGGGTGCCAATGATGTGCCCGGTGGACGTCAGCTTGGTGACATCGGTTCCGAGCACCGCGGCGACCCCGAAGTCGAGAACCTTCACGGTGCCGTCCCCGGCGACCATGATGTTGTCCGGCTTCAGGTCGCGGTGGACGACGGGCACGGCGTGCGCGTACGAGAGCACCGAGCAGACCTGCGCGGCGACGGAGACGGCCCAGCTGACCGGCAGCACACCGGGCCTGGCGAGGATGTCGGTGAGCAGCGCGCCGCGCACCAGCTGCATCACCATGTAGACGCCGTCCGCCGCCCGGTCGAGCACCGCGTCATGGACCGCGGGCACCCCTGGGTGGTCGAACTTGGCTGTGACCCGGGCTTCCCGCTTGAAGCGCTCGGCCAGCTCTTCCGCGTCCGGGCCCGGCGTGGTCAGGTCCCGGCGGATGAGTTTGACCGCCACGTCCCGGTTCAGGATCGGGTCGTAGCCGAGCCAGACCTGTCCCATCCCCCCGGTACTGATCCTGGTCCGCAGTTCATAGCGTTCGGCGATGACTCGTACTTCTGGCGCCACCTGCGCTGTCCTCCCCGTGCCCCGTGATCATGTGTGCCCAGTGTGGCGCGTGTCGCCGTGAACCGTCCACGGTTACGGGGAGTTGCCGTGGACGGTCCGCGCTGCCCGCGGCGGGTTCAGGCCGCGTCGTCCATGCCCAGCTCGCGGCGCAGCATGCGGAAGGCGTGCCGCCGCAGGTCGCGCTTGATCGACTCCCGGTGATCTCGGTCGTCGTGGAAGTAGTGGTCCCCCAACTCGCGTACCGAGTCGATGTGCTTCACCATCTCGGCGTCCAGTACCGGGTCGATGACGTGCTTGAATCCGTCCTCGTCGTCCTGCGAGGCGGACCGCCGCACCTTCTCGTCGGCCATCACCGCCCGCAGCGGCACGATGAAGTCGTCCTCGGTGAAGTCCGTACCGAACCGCTCGTTGAATTGGTCGATCACCTTGGCCAGCGGCGATTTGTCGGGTTCAGCCGCCCCACCGGCACCACTGCCGAAGCCCTTCAGTTCGACCGCGCCCTCGGCAGTCAGGCTCACGTTGACCTCCCCGACCTTCTCCAGGCGCACGGCCTCAAGCCGGGTTTCCCCAATGTCCACCCCACCCCCCTCGCGCGGGGGCAGCCTGCGCAGCAGATGCTGCCCGAAGAGGTGCAGGCGCTCCAGATCGATGTCGATGTACGGCACGATCTGCGCAAGGAAGCTGTACTTGCGCACATAGTCGGCGAGGTCGGCCCGGAACTGCTCGGCGCTTTCGTGCTCGGCCGGCACTTCGCTGTCCCTGAGCACGATGAACCTGTCGCGGGCGGGGTCGGTATGCCGGTAGAGCTCCGCGTGCAGCTTCTCCCAGCGGGCACCGTCCCCGGCCGCCGCGTCCTGTGCCCTGAGGTACGCCGCCACGAACGACTGCATCTCGTCGACGAGCAGGATCGGCGGATCCATGACTTGATGCTGCGCGTCATAGATCAGGTTGGGGTCGGTGGGCATGGTCTGGGCTTCTTCGAAGAACGGCCGGAACTCGCTCTGGATGTCGTGCGCGTCATTCGCGAAGTCCAGGACGCAAAGATCCTGCTGGTCCTTGAGAGGATGCGTGCGGTTAAGGCGGGAGAGCGTCTGCACAGCGGCGACACCCTTCAGCTTCTTGTCGACGTACATCGTGGTCAGCAGCGGCTGGTCGAAGCCCGTCTGGTACTTGTCCGCGACCACCAGGATCCGGTACTCGCGCCGACTCCTGGCTGACGTGCCCTTCTTGTCGTCGGCCGCGGTGTACGCGAACCTCTTGCGCAGCTCGCCCTCCGAGAAGCCGTTGAGCTTCGCCTCGGTGACCTCCTCCTCTCCCTCCTTGAGAGAGCCGGAGAAGGCGACCAGTACCCCGGGGTCCGGATAGCCGTTGTCGTCGAAGTACTTGACGATCTGCCGGTACAGCTGGAGCGCGCCGTACCGCGAACGGCACACCACCATGGCCTTGGCCCGCCCTCCCAGCCGCCTGCGGGTGTGGGCCATGAAGTGCTCCGCGATCACCCTGGCCCGCTGCACGGCGGTCTCGGTGTGACCGTGCGCGGTCAGGGCGAGCAGTGCGTTGGCCTTCTTCTTGTCGACCTCGCGGTCCGCCTCGTGCGGGTCCTCGTTGACCATCTGCCAGTACGTCTCGTACCTCACGTACTGGCACAGCGGGTCGAGGATGAACTTCTCTTCGATCGCCTGCCGCATCGAATAGGTGTGGAAGGGCTCATAAAGGCCGGTGAGCGGGTTCTTGGTGCCGAAGAGCTTCAGCGTCTTGTGCTTGGGGGTGGCGGTGAAGGCGAAGTAGGAGAGGTTCGCGCTCTGGCCACGGGCACGGGCGGACGCGGCGAGACGCTCGTCGGTGGTGGGCTCCGACACTTCCGCCTCGGCCTCCGTGGCTCCGGTCTCTTCGTCGTCGGCGTCGAGGCCGAGATCGCGCAGGGCCTTCTTGACGTCGGTGGCGGCTTCGCCCGACTGGGATGAGTGCGCTTCGTCGACGACGATCGCAAAGCGACTGCCGCGTATCTCGACGGGCGACTTGCTCAGGTAGGCGAGGAGCGCGGGGAAGGTCTGAAGGGTGACGATGAGGATCTTCGCCGTCTCCTGCGCGAGCGCATCCGCCAGCTGCGACGACTTCGAGCCGCCCTTGCCGCCAATGCCGAGGACCAGGCCATTGGTCTGCTGGAAGTCACCTATGGTTTCCTGCAGCTGATCGTCCAGGACCGTACGGTCCGTGATCACCAGTACCTTGTCGAAAACCGACTTGTGGCGTGCATCGTGCAGGTCGGAGAGCCGGTGGGCGAGCCAGGCGATGGTGTTCGACTTGCCGGACCCCGCGGAGTGCATGACCAGGTAGTTGTGCCCCGCCCCGTGCCGCGCGGCGTGTGCGGTCAACTCCCTCACAGCGTGCCACTGGTGGAAGCGCGGAAAGATCAGCTTCTTGACGGTGCTGCCGTCATCCTTCTTCTCCGTGCTCTGGTGAACGTACCGCTCCAGCAGGTCCAGCCAGGTGTCCGGGTGCCAGATCTGTTCCCAGAGGTACGAGGTCCGGTACGTGCCGGCGGGAGCCGTGTCGGGGATCGCCGGGTTTCCGGCACCGCCACGGTTTCCGGGGCCGTCGGAACCGGTGTTGAAAGGCAGAAAGACGGTGTCCCTACCCTTCAACTGGGTGGTGAGGAAGACAGCGTCCGGGTCGACCGCGAAGTGCGCGAGGGCGCGCTTGGCGAAGAGCGGTTCCCGGTGGTCCCGGGTGGTCCGGTACTGGTGCATGGCCTCGGCTGTACCGGTGCCGGTGAGCGGGTTCTTCAACTCTGCGGTGGCAACGGGGATGCCGTTGACGAAGAGAGTGAGGTCGGGCTTGTTGCCCTCGTCGTTGCTGGTCGCGCCGTCCGGCACACGGCGGGTGGCGTAGACGAGATCACGGACGACGGTGAGCCGGTTCTTGCTGTACGAGGTGAGGGCGCCGGGGTCGATCGTCTGTGACGGCTTGAAGTAGGCGAGGTCGAAATGAATGCCGTGCGCCTTGACCCCCCGGCGGAGAGTCTGGAGGGTGCCCCGCTTGTCGATCCACTTGGCGAGGTGCTCGGCGAATGCGCGCTGGGCGGTGTCGGGGTCGTTGTCGTAATAGCCGGCATAGTTCAGCCAGGCCTTGTTCTGGGTGGCACCGATGAACGCGAAGACCTGTGCGGTGTCGAGGGCGAGGTCGCGGCGGTAGTCGGAGCTGAGGCCCATCTCCCAGCCGTGGGCGAGGAGCCGGTTCATGATCGCGACGCGGAACGCCTCTTCGTGGTGGACCTTGTACTGGGGTCCTTTCGGGCCTTTGTTGCTGAACGGATTGCTGTGAGTCATGGAACTCGCACCCCCCGTGCGGTTGTCACGTCGATTTGGCCGGTTACTGCGGCAGTGATCAGGGCGCGGCGGCGCTCGGCAAGCAGACTGAGCTCCCGGCGCAAGAGCGCACGCCCCGCCCGGAGCTTACGATTCGCTTCATCTAGCTCCTTCGAGAGCCTTTCCTGAACATCTACGGGCGCTGACGGGATGATGCAGTCTTTTACTACCCCACTGGGCAGATTATTCGCCATCCCTTCTCCGCCGGAAACGCCGAGTTTGATGTGCTCGCGAACGCTATGCGACCGGAGAGCATACGCAACGAATGGCACGTACCCAAGTCGGGGATCAACTTTAACTCGGTAGACTTTGTCACAAAGGAGGAGGTCTTGAGAGATATCCGGAACGATACCCACGCTACCAATAAGATCTACCGACCCACTGGCTCGCGACATAAGGAGATCACCAGGATTCAGTTTGTATTCAAGCCGCGGGGGGATGCCACTAGGGAGTGTTTTGTGCTGGAGGACATCAAAAATTCCACCGTTGACACAACCTGCTTTGACAACCCCCCATTCGCCTGACACAGCGACGCGTTCTTCGCATTGAGGCGACCACCCTTGCTCGATAGACAAGATGACATGACGAAGCCTCACCTTCCCGTACTGCTCACACGCCATCCCGACTTTTTGATTCAGGAGTGCTTCAAAACGCTCCTCCAGGAGGGCCAAACGAAGGGCACTCGCCTTAATTGCGTCAGCGATTCGACCAGTTTCTCGATCGAGATAGTCCGCAATAATTCGCTGCTCGTTACGGGGCGGCACGGGAACAGGAAGTCTTTTGATATCCCACTGAAATAGATGCGGCACCCCCATACCATCCTTGACTGCAGAAATAGCACCCTGGGTGATGTCGCTCGCGATTACGTAGCGCAGATAATTAGGGTCGATACCATGCGAACGAAGAACCGCAATTGAACCATTGACAGTGGCAGCCCGAGGAAGGTATCGGACGATGTTCACAATGCCAAGGGTGTTCCCATCCTTGGCCAACAAAACGTCTCCCTCTACCAGCCTCAGGGCCGGCGACTCCTCATACCGGAATTTAGAGATATAGTTGACGTTCTTGAAATCGATCTCGGTAGATTTGATGTTGGGCGTCGACAGAAACACATAGCCCTCTTCCTGGTACTCGGCAGCTGTTAGTGCCTTCCACCCGATACGGGCATTAACTGAGGCGACCCGATCCACACGAGCCAGTTCCCAGTGCCCAGGGATATTTTCAAAGACTCCCTTCACTTCGTCACCTCCCCGAGCAGCCGCTGAATCTCGGCCTCCAGCGACGTCAACTCCGCGTCAATCTCTTCCAATGGCCTCGGCGGCTCATATACATAGAACTGCCGCGTGAACGGGATCTCGTATCCGATCTTCGTCTTCGTGTGGTCCACCCAAGCGTCCGGCACGTGCGGAAGCACCTCGCGCTTCATGTACGCGTCGATGTCCTCCTCCAGCGGCACGTTCTCGTTGTCGCGGAGCTCAGGGTCCGGTTCCGGGTGCGGGTCGCCCTTCTTGATGTGCTGCTCCTCGCCCTCGGGGTCGCGCACCCCCACCACATCCCGTAGCGCCTTCTGGAAGGGCTTGCCCGTCGGCATCATCAGGCCCGCCGGCACCATCGCCTGACGAATCGCGTCCCACGCCTCCGCCTTTGTCGCCCATCGCTCGCCCACCAGCGACTTCAGCGCATCCGCGAACGCCCCTGCATCAACCGCCTTGTCGATTGCAGCCGAAGCCCGGAGTGCGGTCAGCGTCTCCTCCGTGACCTCGAAGCGCAGCTTCAACGGCCGCTCCACTGTGATCCGCTGGTAACCGAACTCCTTCGTTTCGAGAATCTTCACGTTCTCCGGCGGCGACTGTTCAGGATCAGCCGCCGCAGCCAGCGCCTCCATGTACATGTCCGTCACCGCTGCGATCTGAGCATCGGAGATGACCTTGCGCTTGTCCCCGAGCGACTTCCGCATCTTCGTCCACTGGCCTCGCGCGTCCAGCAGAATGACCTTGTCCTTAAGGCTCTGGTGCTTCCTGTTCGACAGGATCCAGAAGTAGGTGGAGATTCCGGTGTTGTAGAAGAGCTGGTCCGGCAGAGCCACAATGGCCTCCAGCAGGTCCTCTTCCTCCAGGATCCACCGCCGGATGTCGGACTCGCCGGAGCCCGCCCCACCGCTGAACAACGGCGACCCGTTGAAGACGATCGCGATACGGCTTCCGCCCTCGAAGCCGCCCTTCCCGTCAGGATGCGCCGGCTTCATCTTCGAGATCATGTGCTGGAGGAAGAGGAAGGAACCGTCACTGATCCTCGGCAGTCCCGCGTGGAAACGATCCCCGTTTCTAGCGAACCGCTCCACATCCTGCTTGACCTTCTTCCACTCCACTCCGAAGGGCGGGTTCGCGACCAAATAGTCGAACTTCTGCTCTTTGTGGCCATCCTGGGTGAAGGAGTTCCCGTACTTGATGTTGTCCGGTTCCTGCCCCTTGATCAGCAGGTCGGACTGACAGATGGCGTGCGACTCGGGGTTCAGCTCCTGCCCGTACAGCCCGACAGTCGTTTGCGGGGCCTTGCGCTTGATGTGCTCCTCGGTCTCGCTGAGGATGCCGCCCGTCCCGCAGGCCGGGTCGAGGACCGTCCTGGTCTTGCCCTCCCCTTCGTCCGGGGCCAGCAGCAGGTTCACCATCAGCCGGACCACCTCGCGCGGTGTGAAGTGCTCACCTGCGGGGTTGTCTTCGGAGAACTTCCGGATGAGCTCCTCGAAGATGTAGCCCATCTGATGGTTGTCGATGCCGTCCTTGTCGTCCGGCTCCTTCGGTAGCCGCAGATCGATCTTGGCGAATTCGCCGACCACCTGGTAGAGCAGCCCCTTCTCCTGCAGATCGGAGATGTGCTTCTCGAAGTTGTAGCGGTCGAGGATCTCCCGGGCGTTTTCGGAGAAGGCACTGTAGTACGACTTCAGCAGCGTCTGCGCCTGTGAATGATCCTTAGCGATCAGCTTGAAGGTGAGCTCACTGGTGTTGTAGAACCCGTGCCCCGCGACCTCGCGGAGCTTCATCTCCCGGTAGGCCAGCGGACGTCCCCGCTCTTCCAGCTCCGCGACTTCCGCAAGCACTTCGGCCTTCGTCGGCTCCAGCACACAATCCAGTCGCCGCAGCACCGTGAACGGAAGAATGATCTTCCCGTAGTCATGCGCCCGGAAGTCGCCGCGCAACAAGTCGGCGACTTTCCAGATGAAGTTGATCATCTCTGAGTGCCTGCTGTGGTCCTGCTCCACCGTTGTCCTTCCGAGCCGCCGGGGCGGCGAATACTTCAGTGCGGTACGTACGCGGTCAGTGTGTCGTGTGCGCGGGGAGGCCCGCATGGGTTCAGGCCGGTGGCGGTGGCCGCAAAGCGCCTGCTGTGAGCGCGGCCCGCAACTTCCCGGCCGTCTCCTCACCCTGGAGCGCAGCCCGGCGCAGAGCCGTCGTAAAGGTGTGCAGCCGCCGGAACGCCGCCCCGTATGTCTGCTGCTCCTCAAGCGGCAGCAAGGGAACTTGGAGCCTGCGCGGATCCACCCGAACGATCGACGTCCCCTGGCTCGCCCGCTGCACATTGGCCGGGTCGGCGAGGAAACCGGCCAGGAACCACGGGGCGAGCCGCGCCTCGTCCGGGCGCAGCAGGTGCAAGTTCCTGCCGAGCAGCGCCCCCGCGTCGGTGTCGTCCGCAACCCGCGCGGCAGTCCTGTCCGCGGACAGCAGGGTCCCGGGGATGATCACGTCTCCGGCCCTGATCCGCACCGCGTCCTCGTCCCCTGCCGGACCGCGCCCGGACGGGGAGCGCCCCTCATTCACGTCCGAAGCCGTGAGGACCGGATCGTCGCCACCCAAATCCCCGTTGGCGCCCGTCGCCTTGGGCCTGAGCAGAGTCAGCGCCCCCGTACGAATCAGATCGGCGAGCGGGGCCATCGTCCATGGCCCGCCCGTCCGGGAGACTGCCCAATCGTCGCTCGGGGCGAGTGCCGATGCATGCGACAGCACGGAGCCGAGGCTGTCTCGACGGCCGCTCAGGGTACGACGGAGGTCGGCTACCGGCGGCAGGTCGCGCTCCCCCGCGAGTCGTGGCGCGGGCGTGAGGTCGACTGTGTCGTCGAGCAGATCCGTGATTGGAACGGCACGGTAGACGCCTGGCATGGCAGGGCACTTCTCAGGCGCTGTAAGCAGCTCTCGGTAGGTGACGGAGGGGCGCCCGCCACGGCTGTTCATGTCCGGCAACGACTTGCAGTTCATGAACAACACATGGCTGACCTCTGCACCGTTACCCCCGCCCGGCCTCCGCAGCACCCACAGATGCAGCCCGATGTGCGCCGGCGGAGCGGCCCCGGCAGGCAGCGCCAGCACAGCGCGCAGCGCGCCGTGCCGTACGAGCGCCGCCCGGATCCGTCGCCCCGAACTCCGGGAGGCGACGGACGGCGGCAGCAGCATGACCACCACACCACCCGGCCGCACCCGCGACAGGCAGTGCTGCACCCAGGCAAGCTCGGATTCGGACCGGGACGGCAGGCCGTACTCCCAGCGGGAGTCGTACGCCAACTCGTCTGCGCCCCAGTCACGTTCGTTGTACGGGGGATTGCACAGGACCGCGTCGAACTCCCCACCCGTATGCCGGGATCGGGCGAGAGCGTCCTCGGCGTCGACAGAGCAGTGCCCTTTCCCGCCCAGCCGGAGGGAGAGCCGGGACGCGGCCAGCTGGGCCAAATGCAGCTCCCGATCCTGGCCGTCAAGCTGCGTGGCCCCCTGGATCCGGGCCGCCTCCAGCAGGTCCCCCGTCCCGCATGCCGGGTCGAGTACGGCGCTCAGCGCGTCGTCCGGCGAGGCGGCCTTGGCCAGCGTCGCCATGAAGTGGGCCACCGCCGCAGGGGTCCCCGGCCCGCGCCTTCGCGACTCGCTCGCGTAGCGGTCAAGCAGGTCCGACAGGACCTCGTCCGGCGTCTGCCGTGTCGCGGCAGCCGCAAGCTCACGCATCAGCGACGCGGAACGCAGTAGGGCGAGCGGCTCAGGCATGTCCTGAAGTGCTCTGCCGATCTCGTCCAGCATGCCGTCACCGAGACCCTCGTCGTCCAGGTCCGGCCCTTCGGCGTAGTGAACGTAATGCGTCTCCCGTGAGGTGTGACCTTCACGTTCCAGGAAGGCGAGGAAGAGCGCGGCCCGGGCCATCGCTTCAGTCAGCCCCGACCCCTCGGCCTCTCGCAGCAGCTCACGCCACAACTGCTGCTGCTCGGTGAACTGCGGGAGGCGGCCATGCTCGGCCAGCCACCCCTCCACATCCTCCAGCGTGAACGTGGGGCGCGATTCCGTACCGCCCGTGGGAGCGGGGAAATCGGAGTGGCGGCGCCGCCAGTTGGTCACGGTCGCGCGGCCGACGTCCGCGATGCGGGCGATGTCGGAGGTACTCACCGTGGTCGGTGCGGCCATCAGCAGCCCCCTTCGTCTTCATCGAACACGCACGAACAGTACAGCACGACAGAATGCTGTTTGACAATGCTTTCAGGCGATGCTGTCATCGTTGCTATCGACGAGTGCTGCCGGTGATGACAATGGAGGGGACGTCATGCAGAGCAACGTAGAAGTGATCACGCCCGAGCTGGCTCGCGAGTGGCTGCTGTTCAACACCAGGAATCGCCCGCTGAGCAAAGCGTTCGTCCAGCAGCTCACCCAGCAGATCGAGCGCGGCGAGTGGCAGCTCACCCACCAGGGCATCGCCTTCGACGACCACGGGGCACTGATCGACGGCCAGCACCGGTTGGAGGCGGTCGCGAAGGCGGGCATCCCCGTGCAGTGCGTGGTGACACGCGGGGTGGCGCAGTCCGCGTTCACAGTGATGGACACTGGCCGCAAGCGGAGCGGACGCGACGCCTTGGCCCTGGCGGGCGAGGAGCACAGCACCCACCTGGCCGCTGCTCTGCGCGGCCTGCACCTCTATCTGACCGCCCCGGACTCCGCGTGGAGCGGGCAGAGCGCCGCCGTCAGTAACGATCTACTGCTCACCGTCCTCGACCAGCACCCCGGTATGCGGGACGCTGTCCGGGCGGCGATCCCGATGAACAAGGCGTTCCGCATCACCGTGACAGCCGCTGCGGTCGGCTGGTACGCGACCACCGACGCCCGTCCCGAGCTCGATCAGCTCCCCTGGCACGAGGCCCTGGTCACCGGTGCGGGGCTGCGCATCGGTGACCCGCGACTGACTCTGCGCAATACGCTGCTGAACCTGGCGGCCGGGAAGACCCACCGCAGGCGCGACGACTCGCGAGAGCACCTGCTCTACTACCTCAAGTCCTGGAACGCCTGGGTCGAGGGCCGCGACATGAAGCTGCTCCGTCGTTCACCAGGCGAGACGATGCCGCGCATCTCGCGGCACACGGCTCGGCCCCGGTTCGCAGAGGGGGCCTGAAACTTCCTCATCCTGGAAAGGTTCGGCATCAGGGACAAGGGGGGGTTCGGCCGCGCGGATCAGCTCACGCGTCGTGGGACGGGACTTCGACTTCCGATTCACGTTGAGGCCGTGCACTTTGCGCATCGAAGTCACCGAGGCTCGCACAGAGCGCCGCGCGCTCCTCGCTAGCGCCTCGCCCATCAGATGCCGAATCGAGAGGAGACCGAGGCGGAGCTGGTTCGCCGACACGCGTCACTGTGTCGGGCGTTGCCGGAAGCTGCCCTTACTGGAGCGACTCGAACTGTTCCTCCTCAGGCAAGGACTCGGTCAGGAGCTGCTGCCAGAGCTGCTCTGCAAGGTCAACAAGCGTTCCATCCTCGCCCAGCACACCCCACTGTTTTGGCCCCTGGACCGCGCTCCACGCCTCGCGCCACTCGGCCTGCTGCCAGATATGCGTGACCAGGCCGCTTGGCGAGTAACGGCTCCCGTCAGCCTCCCAAAGCAACGGCTTGCGCCGGTCGTTGACCCAGGTCGCGTAGGCCCGGCGCGGGTCAGCGTTCAGCCAGTCCCCGATGGCCTGCTCCTCCGTCGCGCTGGGGTGGTACATCAGCCTGGTACCCGCTGGAATACGGTCATGGTCGATGAGCAGGGTCACGGTATTGGGGCGCCTAGGCGGCCTCGAGTCGTCCCGCTGCTGGTACGCAGCGAGGTCTCCAGCATCCGTACCGTCGGAGAGAGCTTGAAGGACGGCGGCGACCAGCTTTCGGGAGCGTTCCTCGCTGGCGAAGGTGCTGGTGATATAACTTCCGCCACCAAAAAGGTGGTTCACCAGCGGAATAAGCTGGGCAAGCGTTGCGCCGACCCGCGCCGGTACGTCCTCCAGAGAGGACTCCCAACCTGAGTCTGGTTCGTCGATTCCCTCTGAGCCGACCTGCTGGGCGACCATGTGCGCCACCAGCAGAGCACCACTGTCAGCGATCGAACCCGCCCGTCCGGTGAGCGTGGACCGGACCTCGTGCAAGGACTCCCGCACCCGCCGCATAAGTAGGACGCTACGCCAGATCTGATAAGCGCTCGGCCTACGCCCGAACAGCCGGGTGTAGATGCCTCCAGGACCGTCCTCCCAGAGCGCGTCGGCTGAGCCCTTAACCCGTACCGCCAGGGCCGGGTCCGGGTGAGCGCAGGCAAGGGCGGTGGCGGCCTCGCGGACCGAGCATCCGAACGCCGGCGACGGCTCGATCTCACCGCGCTTGAATACGTAGTCCTTGTCAAGAGAGAGTCGGAAGTCCTCACGGATCAGACTCTGTACTGGCTTGATCGCGATGAAGTCCGACCGCTCCATGTGGTTCTGCGTGTTGGTCGCCTCGGTGATCTCGCCTGCGAACCCCTCCGGGGCACCGGAAAGTGAGATGACCCGGACGGTGACGTACGCCTCTCCCACCGCTTCTTCGTTCTGCTGGAACGCCCGGTGGGCAGAACTGACGGTCTGCGCACCGTTGACGACGCTTGCGTTTTCGAGGACCAGTTTCACGGGCTCACTGGGTTTCTGCTTCGCGAAGAAATGCGGCTCGATCCTGTCGCACTGAACCGTGATGCCGTTATGGCGGTACCAGAAGCCCTGCGGATCCCGAATCAGACTCTCGACGAGCGTCTGGTTGACTCCGGTCAGGCCCAGCGATCTGCGGACGTTACGGTCGTACAACCGCTCCCCATTGTCGGCGTACCACTGAGCGAGTTCGTCGGCCGCCACCAGCCCCGAATATGCCTGAAATGGGGTTTCCCGGGAATGCCAGCCCTGCGTCATGGTGGCGGTGAGGGTGATCGGCTCGGGGGTGAGGTCCTCGCGGACGGCACGGTGGAAGTCCGTCTGGTTCAACACTCGGTGCTCGATGGAGCGCGTGTATCCGCCGAACTCCTCAGCCGCTTCGACGAGTATGGCCTCGGTCTCCGTAGACAGGTGTCCTTCGCCCATGACAGCGATGACGAGGACCACCTTGCAGGTAGGCACGTCAAGCACTGACCGCACACGGTCAGCGAGACGGCGGAACCTTTCGTTGAACTGATCGAAGTCCCGGTTGTCGAGCTTCTTCAGGCCGTGTACCAGCTTGTGTGCGGCACTCGTGTCGAAGCCGGCCTTGCCTTTGTCGCTCCATTTAGCCTGGATCAGCCACAGTTCAGGAGCGGAGGCGGAGAAGGCGACGGCGTCGATGCCGAAGTCGTCCCGACCGTCGATCACCGACTCGGCTGCTTCCTCGGACGTGCAGTCCGTGAGCATGCGAGCCGCCCTGGCGGACAACGCACGCGAGTTGAAGGCATTCTCACGTTCCAACGGCTGACGTTTCTCGTAGTCAGCGAGCGAGATCAACGGATCGAACTCGCGCTTCAACGCATCGCGAACATGCCGGACTTCCAGCGGCATTGCCTGCCCGCTCTTGCTCATCCCTGCCCCCAGTCACGACCGCGCGTTTGAACTTCTCATATGCTACGAGAAGCGTGGGCCGGCGGGACTGAACGGATGAGTCCGCGTCACGGCTCGTGCTGACGGCGAGGCGCACCAGCCGCTCGTAGTCGCTCCCGGCAGGCGCCCCGCCGCTGGCAGTGACGCAGGCCCCAGGGGGACGGCTTGGGCCCTTCGTGCACCATCAAAGATGGCGGGCATGACTGATGAGGCCGGAACGAGGTCATCCCGGCCTCATCACTCACTTGTACTTTCGGGCTGAACTCCACCACATCAGCGACGTGGTGGAGTTCAGTTGTTGAAGCGGAACTCCACCACATCCCCGTCCTGCATCACATACTCCTTGCCCTCCATGCGCGCCTTGCCCGCCGCGCGGGCGTCCGCCACCGAGCCCGTTTCCACGAGGTCCTCGAACGAGATGACCTCCGCCTTGATGAAGCCCTTCTGGAAGTCCGTGTGGATGACGCCGGCCGCCTCGGGGGCCGTGGCTCCCTGGGGGATCGTCCAGGCTCGGGACTCCTTCGGGCCCGCCGTCAGGTAGGTCTGGAGGCCCAGCGTGCGGAAGCCCACGTGGGCGAGGGTGGCCAGGCCCGGCTCCTCCTGGCCCACCGACTGGAGGAGTTCGAGCGCCTCGTCCTCGTCCAGCTCCGCGAGGTCCGACTCCAGCTTCGCGTTGAGGAAGATCGCCTCCGCGGGGGCGACCAGCGCGCGCTGCTCCGCCTTGAAGTCGTCGTCGGTCAGCTCGTCCTCGTCCACGTTGAAGACGTAGAGGAAGGGCTTCGTGGTGAGGAGGTGCAGGTCGTGCAGGAGCTCCTCGTTGCCCGAGCCCTGGACGATGCCCGCCGAGAAGAGCGTGTCGCCCTTCTCCAGGATCTCCTTGGCGGCCTCCACCGCCTTCACCTTCGGGGCGATGTCCTTCTTGATCCGCGACTCCTTCTGGAGGCGCGGCAGGACCTTCTCGATGGTCTGGAGGTCCGCGAGGATCAGCTCGGTGTTGATCGTCTCGATGTCGTCCTTGGGCGAGACCTTGCCGTCGACGTGCACGACGTTCTCGTCCTTGAAGGCGCGGATGACCTGGCAGATCGCGTCCGACTCGCGGATGTTCGCGAGGAACTTGTTGCCCAGGCCCTCGCCCTCGCTCGCGCCGCGCACGATGCCGGCGATGTCGACGAAGTCGACCGTGGCGGGCAGGACCTTCTGGGAGCTGAAGATTTCCGCCAATTTCGTGAGGCGGGGGTCCGGGACACCGACCACGCCGACGTTCGGCTCGATCGTGGCGAACGGGTAGTTGGCCGCCAGCACGTCGTTCTTGGTCAGGGCGTTGAACAGGGTCGACTTGCCGACATTGGGCAGACCGACGATTCCGATCGTGAGCGACACGTTGCGACTTCCCGTACGTGAGGTGAGGTCTTGGGTGGACGGCCCTGAGGGCCGGGGCGACCGTGGGGCGATCCCCCAGTCTACGGCGTACCACCGACGCCCCCGCCTGCCCCGTCAGGCTCGGGGTGAGGGACCGGCGACGGGGCGCAAGGGACCGGGGCGAGTGCCCTCGAACGGATGGCCAAGGTCGTATCAAAGGCGTGTCCCGCGACCGCTTCGGCGCGGTCCCCGTCCTAGGTTGGTCCAGTGGAGCAACCCAGGACGCGTCCCCCTCAGTCCGCCCCCAGGGCCCCCTCACCGGCGCGGCCGCGCCGGCCCGCCCGGCTGCCCCCACAGGGCCGGCCCGCCGCCGCGGGCGCGGTGTACCGTGCCGCGCCGCGTCCGCGCCGCCCCGCACCGCCGTTGGTACGGGCCGTGCGCCGCTCCCCGCTGTACCGGAGGGTGCGGCCGCTCTACGCCGCGCTGCGCCGGATCCCGAACCCCCGCCTCACCGGGCTCGGCAGCGGACTCTTCTGCGCCGCGGTGATGTTCCTGTTCGCCTGTCTGCTGCGGCTGATCGCGGACGGTTCCGTCGTCGCGTACGGCGTGCTCTTCGTGCCCGTGGCCGCGCTCACCGCGCTCTGGGTGCGCCCGGCCGACCTGGTCACCGCGCCCGTCGGCGTACCGATCGCCTTCGCGGCCGGGGTGCTGCCCATCGCCGGGGGCACGGGCGGCTTCGGCGGCCAGTTCATGGGGCTCGTCACGACGCTCGCCTTCTACGCCGGCTGGCTCTACGGCGGGACGCTCCTCGCCGGACTCATCGTGACCGTCCGCCGGATCAAGCTCATGACGCGGCGGCGCGAGGCCCGCCCACCGCAGCCACCCCAGCGTCCCGCCCCCGGGAAGCGCCTGCCCGTCTCGTGAGGCCCGGCTCGGGGTGTGCCGGGCTCGGAGTGCCGGGCTCGGGGTGCCCGGCTTGGGGTGCCGGGCTCGTGACGTGAGAAGGGCGGCCCCACCGTCTCGGGCCGCCCCCATCCGCCTCTCCGCGAACCTCTACGTACCGCTACGTACCTCTACGCCTCCGCCGCCGCCATCGCCGCGCCCACGATCCCCGCGTTGTTCTGCAGCTGCGCCGGCACGATCTCCGCCCTGATGCCCTCGATCAGCGGCAGGAACTTGTGCGCCTTGCGGCTCACGCCGCCGCCGATGATGAACAGCTCCGGCGAGAACAGCATCTCCACGTGCGCCAGGTACTTCTGGACGCGGCGTGCCCAGTGCTCCCAGCTCAGGTCCTCGTCCTCGCGGGCCTTGGAGGACGCCTTCTTCTCCGCGTCGTGGCCGCGCAGTTCGAGGTGGCCGAGTTCCGAGTTGGGGACCAGGTGGCCGCCGGTGAAGAGCGCGCTGCCGATGCCCGTGCCGAGGGTGAGCAGGATGACCGTGCCCTTGCGGTCGCGGCCCGCGCCGAAGTGCATCTCGGCGACGCCCGCCGCGTCCGCGTCGTTCAGGACCGTCACCGGGACGCCGCCGAGGCGCTCGGAGACCAGTCTCCTGATGTCCGTGCCGATCCAGCTCTTGTCCACGTTGGCCGCGGTCCGCGCGGTGCCGTCGGTGATCACTCCGGGGAAGGTCGCGCCGACGGCGCCCTTCCAGTCGAAGTGCCTCACCACCTCGCACACGCCGTCGACCACCGCGTCCGGCGTCGCCGGATGCGGGGTCAGTACCTTGTGCCGCTCTTGCGCCAGGTCTCCACGGTCCAGGTCAACGGGCGCGCCCTTGATCCCTGATCCGCCGATGTCCACACCGAAGATCTGCATGGATCCCACCGTACGACCCGTGCGCGCTCAGCGCTGCGAGAGTTCGGCCGCCTCGGCGCGCAGGTCCCTGCGGAGCTCCTTGGGCAGGGAGAAGATGATGGACTCCTCCGCCGTCTTCACCGTCTCCACGTCGCCGTACCCCCGCTCGGCCAGCCACTCGATGACGCCGTCCACCAGGATGTCCGGCACGGAGGCGCCCGAGGTCAGGCCGACCGTGGTGACGCCCTCCAGCCAGGCCTCGTCGATCTCGTCGGCGTTGTCCACCAGGTACGAGGCGGCGGCGCCCGCGTCCAGGGCGACCTCGACCATCCGGATGGAGTTCGAGGAGTTCTTGGAGCCGACGACGATGACCAGCTCGGCGTCCTCGGCCAGCTTCTTCACCGCGGTCTGGCGGTTCTGCGTGGCGTAGCAGATGTCGTCGCTGGGCGGCGAGAGGAGGTTCGGGAACTTGCCCTTCAGGGCGTCGACCGTCTCCATCGTCTCGTCCACGGAGAGCGTGGTCTGGGAGAGCCAGACGACCTTGTCCGGGTCGCGCACCTCGACGTTCGCCACGTCATCGGGACCGTCCACCAGCGTGATGTGGTCGGGCGCCTCGCCGGACGTGCCGATGACCTCCTCGTGGCCCTCGTGGCCGATCAGGAGGATGTCGTAGTCCTCCTTGGCGAACCTGACCGCTTCCTTGTGCACCTTCGTGACCAGCGGGCACGTCGCGTCGATCGTCGCGAGTTTGCGCTCGGCGGCCTCCGCGTGGACGGTCGGGGCGACGCCGTGCGCCGAGAACATCACGATGGACCCCTCGGGGACCTCCGCCGTCCGGTCGACGAAGATCGCGCCCTTCTTCTCCAGGGTCCGCACCACGTACTTGTTGTGCACGATCTCGTGGCGGACGTAGATCGGGGCCCCGTACTGCTCCAGGGCCTTCTCGACGGCGATCACGGCACGGTCCACGCCCGCGCAGTAGCCACGGGGAGCGGCGAGCAGGACACGGCGGGAGCCAGGCGTAGCAGTCATGCCCTCCATCGTAAGGCCGCGTCCCGTGCGCATTGGGCCCCGTCCAGCGCGTCAAAGATCGCGCGGTTGGGGAGACTGGGGGCCTGCGTTGATCTACGGAGGCACGATGTCCGGTCAGTCCGCCAGTACGGGAGCCCACACCCCGGGTGCCGAACCCGCCGAGGGCGCCGGGGGTGAGGGGCTGCGGCGCAGTCTCGGCTTCCGTGACCTCGTCGTCTACGGGCTGCTCTTCATCGCCCCCATGGCGCCGGTCGGCGTCTTCGGGACGCTCGACGCGAAGTCGCACGGGGCGGTCGCCCTGGTCTATCTGGTCGCCACGGTCGCGATGGCGTTCACCGCATTCAGCTACGCCCAGATGGTCCGGGTCGTCCCTCAGGCGGGGTCCGTCTTCGCCTACGCGCGCGTGGGGCTCGGCAAGGGGCCCGGTTTCGTCGCCGGGTGGATGGCGATGCTGGACTACCTCCTCATCCCGGCCGTCGCGTACCTCTTCTCCGGGATCGCCATGAACTCGCTGGTGCCCTCGGTGTCGCGGTGGGTGTGGACGGCCCTGGCGGTGCTCATCACGACCGCGCTGAACCTGTGGGGGGTGCGGGCGGCGGCGCGGGTCGGCTTCGCGGTGCTCGCCATGGAGGTCGTGGTCCTGCTGGTCTTCGTCGTGGCGGCGGTCGTCGTCCTCGTACGGGACGGGGCGCAGCGGGACTGGCTGTCGCCGCTGACGGGGGACGGCTCGCAGGGCGCGTTCGCGCTGTCGGCGGTGGTGGGCGCGGTCTCGATCGCCGTCCTGTCCTATCTGGGCTTCGACGCGATCGCCGCGTTCGCGGAGGAGGTGACGGGCGGGTCGGCGGAGGTCGCGCGGGCGGTGCTGTTCTGTCTGGCGCTCGCGGGCGTGCTGTTCGTCGCCCAGACGTATCTGGTGGCGCTCCTGGAGCCGATGTCGTCGGCGGAGCTCGCGGCGGACCCGGGCAAGCAGGGGACGGCGTTCTACGACGCGGTGGACTCGGCGGCGGGGACGTGGCTGCACGACCTGGTGGCCGCGAGCAAGGCGATCGGCGCGGCGTTCGCGGCGCTCGCTGGGCAGGCGGCGGCGGGACGACTGCTCTTCGCGATGGCACGGGACCGGCGGCTGCCGAAGGCCCTGTCCCGGACGGACTCCGGTACGCCGCGGGTCGCGCTGCTGTGTGCGGCGGTCGTGACGATGGTGGCGGCGGTGTGGGCGGCGCGTCGGGACGACGGCATGGACCACCTGGTGTCGGTGGTCGACATCGGCGCCCTGACGGCGTTCCTGCTGCTGCACGCGAGCGTGGTGGGGTGGTTCGCGGTGCGTCACCGGGAGGACGGGTTCAGCTGGTGGCGCCACGTGCTGATCCCGGTTCTCGGCGCGGCGATCGTGGTGGCGGTCATCTGGGAGGCCTCGGGCACGGCGCAGGTGGTGGGGGCGGTGTGGCTGGCGGTGGGGTTGGTCGTGCTGGTGGTTCAGGGGACGCGGGCCGGGGCTGCGGGGCGGCGGTAGGACGGTGGGGGTTCGGGGTCTTGCGGTTCTGTGTCGTCTGCGGGCCGGTGGGGCTTGGTCGCGCAGTTTCCCGCGCCCCTGGACTCGCTGGGCCATCGCTGTTGCCTGCCGGCCCGGTGGGTTGATTCGCGCAGTTCCCCGCGCCCCTGAACCTGCTGGGCCATCGCTGTCGTCCGCCGCCCGGTGGGGTGATCGGTGAGCGAGCAGGTTGCCTGCGCGACGGACTACCCAGGGGCGCGGGGAACTGCGCGACCAGGCCCCACCAGGGCGCGGAAGACCACACACCTCCGGCCCCACCCCCAGGGGCGCGGGGACCTGCGCAACATGCCCCCCCCCGGCGCGCGGGACACGCGCGGGCCGCCCCCACCGGCGCGCGGGAGACGACGAGGCCCCAGCCCGCCGCAGCGAACCGCAATGTCACCGCCCCCGACTACCCTCACCGCATGGCTCTCAACACCTCCGCGGACGCCCCCCTCCCCGTGGGGGAGGTGTCGCGGCTCATCGGCGGGTGGATCGACCGGCTCGGCGCCATCTGGGTCGAGGGGCAGATCACCCAGCTGTCCCGCAGACCCGGCGCCGGCGTCGTCTTCATGACGCTCCGGGACCCCTCCCACGACATCTCCGTGAGCGTCACCTGTTACCGCCAGGTCTTCGACGCCGTGGCGGACGTCGTCTCCGAGGGCGCCCGCGTCGTCGTACGGGCCAAGCCCGAGTGGTACGAGCGGCGCGGCCAGCTGTCGCTGCGGGCCGCCGAGATAAAGCCGGTGGGCGTCGGCGAACTGCTCGCGCGGATCGAGCTGCTGAAGAAGAGCCTCGCCGCGGAGGGGCTCTTCTCGCCCGAGCGCAAGAAGACGCTGCCGTTCCTGCCGCAGCTCATCGGGCTCGTCACCGGCCGCGCCTCCGCCGCCGAGCGCGACGTCCTGGAGAACGCCCGGCACCGCTGGCCGGCCGTCCGCTTCGAGGTGCGCAACGTCCCCGTCCAGGGGGTGCACGCCGTGCCGCAGGTCGTCCAGGCCGTGAAGGACCTCGACGCCCACGGCGAGGTCGACGTGATCATCGTCGCGCGGGGCGGCGGCAGCGTGGAGGACCTGCTGCCGTTCTCGGACGAGCAGCTCGTGCGGGCCGTCGCCTCCTGCCGTACGCCCGTCGTCTCCGCGATCGGGCACGAGCCGGACAACCCCCTGCTGGACCACGTGGCGGACCTGCGCGCCTCCACCCCGACCGACGCCGCGAAGAAGGTCGTGCCGGACGTCGGCGAGGAGTACGAGCGCGTGCAGTGGCTCCGCGACCGTGCCCGCCGCAGCATCGACGCCTTCCTGGACCGCGAGGCCCGCGGCCTGGCGCACGCCCTGGCCCGCCCCGCCATGGAGCATCCGCACCGCATGGTCGAGGAGCGCGAGGAGCAGGTCACCGCGCTCGTGGACCGCAGCCGCCGCACCCTCGGGCACCTGCTCGACCGGGCGGGATCGGAGCTGACGCACACCCACGCGCGCGTGGTGGCCCTCTCCCCCGCCGCGACCCTCCAGCGGGGGTACGCGGTGCTGCAGAAGCCGGACGGCACGGTGGTCCGGGCGCCGGCGGAGGTGGCCGCCGACGAGGAGCTGCGGGCCCGCGTCGCCGAGGGCGACTTCACCGTACGAGCGGTGGGGACGGCGCGGCAGGAGCCGGGAACCGTGCGGAACGACGACAACGCCGAGAATTAGGGTGGGCGCATGACCAGCAAGACGGACGAGGCCACGGCCTCCGCGGACGCGCTCGGCTACGAGCAGGCGCGCGACGAGCTCATCGAGGTCGTGCGCCGCCTGGAGACGGGCGGGACGACCCTGGAGGAGTCGCTCGCGCTCTGGGAGCGCGGCGAGGAGCTCGCAAAGATCTGCCGGCGCTGGCTGGACGGCGCGCGGGCCCGGCTCGACGCGGCCCTCGCGGGCCCGGACACGGCCGAGGACGACCCGGACGCCTGAGGGCCGGGGAACGCGGCCCGAGGATGCGCCCCGGGGTGCCGCCCAGGCACGCGCCCAAGGGCGCGCCGCCGCCGAGCCGCTCCTCCCTGCGGTCTGTGAACCGGATCACGCAGGTCCAGTTTTGATTGAAAGTTGAACAGTAGAGACGTACTGTCGTGGTCACGAGCCCGGTGACGGGTTCGGTCGACACCCCCGTACGTTCAAGAAGGTTGATCCATGTCTCTCGTACTCGACCCCGCCGCCCAGGACCTGCTCTTCCGCGAGGCCCGCACCGCGAACACCTTCACCGACGAGCCGGTCACCGAGGAGCAGGTCCAGGCGATCTACGACCTGGTCAAGTACGGCCCGACCGCCTTCAACCAGTCGCCGCTGCGCGTCACGCTGGTCCGCTCCCCCGAGGCCCGCGAGCGCCTCGTCCAGCACATGGCCGAGGGCAACCGCCCGAAGACCTCGGCCGCGCCGCTCGTCGCGATCCTCTCCGCCGACAACGAGTTCCACGAGGAGCTCCCGGCGCTGTTCCCGCACTTCCCGCAGGCCAAGGACGCCTTCTTCACCGAGCGCCCGGTCCGTGAGCAGGCCGCGCTGGTGAACGCCACGCTGCAGGCCGCCTACTTCATCGTCGGCGTCCGCGCCGCCGGCCTGGCCGCGGGCCCGATGACGGGCTTCGACTTTGCGGGCGTCCAGAAGGAGTTCCTGGACGACGACCACACCCCGCTGATGGTCGTCAACATCGGCAAGCCGGGCGAGGACGCCTGGTTCCCGCGCTCCCCGCGCCTGGCCTTCGACGACGTCGTCACCACGGTCTGACACGGCACGCGAAGGGCCCCCGGCACACCGCCGGGGGCCCTTCGTGCGTCCGCGGCCGACTCGTTCAGGACATCTTCAGCGACTGGGCCATCTTCACCAGCTGCTTCGGGGACGCCGTGCCGGTGACCACCGTCGTCGCGCCCTTCTCGCTCAGCACGAGCGCGTCGTACTTCGCGCCCTCGTACCGCTGCCAGGTGCGGCCCTCGATGTCCTCGACGGCGTCGGTCTTCCTGGCGTCGTGCGTGACCTTCTTGATGTACGCCGCCGGCCTGGCGGTGGACTGTTCGATCGCCACGTACTCGTCGTGCGGGTCGAGGAAGCCCAGGTGCCAGGAGTCGTTCTCCTCGCCCTTGAACCGCACCGACGTCGGCGTCCACTTCTCGGACAGGCCCTCAGGGGCCGCCACCGGGTACTTCGCGGCCCGCTGGGCCGTCAGGAGCTCCACGCGGTAGTCGACCCGCTTGGCGGGGTTCTTGGACTCGTCATGCGGGACGAAGATGTAGATCACGCCCGCTGCGAGGGCGATCACCACCAACGACCACAGCATGTTCTTGACGGTCTGGGTGCCTTGTCTTCCTGCCACGCCCCCATGGTCTCAGGCGCCGGATGCCCTCCCGCCCCCGGTGTCCGGGTCGCGGCCCGCGGAGCCGTCCGGTCCGCTCATGCGTGGGGTCCTCTGCTCATTTTGTCGGCCTGCGGATAGAGTCATCACCGACCCTCATCCGGTTCGCCCTCCCGTCTTTCGACCGCCGCCCTTCCCAGGACGCCCTACGGGCGCGCCGTTTTTTAACGCATCAGCAGAAAGGTGCGCTCCGATGACCGAGCATCATCTCCCGTCCGAGCTCGAGGTCTCCCCCGAGGCCCCCGACCGCAACCTGGCCCTGGAGCTCGTCCGGGTCACCGAGGCCGCCGCCATGGCCGCCGGCCGCTGGGTGGGCCGCGGCGACAAGAACGGCGCGGACGGCGCCGCCGTGCGCGCCATGCGCACCCTCGTCTCCACCGTCTCGATGAACGGCGTCGTCGTCATCGGCGAGGGCGAGAAGGACGAAGCCCCGATGCTCTTCAACGGAGAACGCATCGGCGACGGCACCGGCGCCGAGGTCGACATCGCCGTCGACCCCATCGACGGCACCACCCTGACCGCCAAGGGCCAGCCGAACGCCATCGCCGTCCTGGCCGCCGCCGACCGCGGCGCCATGTTCGACCCCTCCGCCGTCTTCTACATGGACAAGCTCGTCACCGGCCCCGAAGCCGCCGACTACGTCGACATCAACGCCCCCGCCTCCGTCAACATCCGCCGCGTCGCCAAGGCCAAGAACTCCTCGCCCGAGGACGTCACGGTCATGATCCTGGACCGCCCCCGCCACGAGGGCATCGTCAAGGAGATCCGCGAGACCGGCGCCCGCATCAAGTTCATCTCCGACGGCGACGTCGCGGGCTCGGTCATGGCCGTCCGCGAGGGCACCGGCGTCGACCTGCTCATGGGCATCGGCGGCACCCCCGAGGGCATCATCTCGGCCTGCGCGATCAAGTGCCTGGGCGGCACCATCCAGGGCAAGCTGTGGCCCAAGGACGACGCGGAGCGTCAGCGGGCGATCGACGCGGGCCACGACCTGGACCGCACGCTCTCCACGGACGACCTGGTCAAGGGCGACAACGTCTTCTTCGTCGCCACCGGCATCACCGACGGCGAGCTGCTCCAGGGCGTGCGCTACCGGGCGGCGAACGCCTCGACCTCGTCGCTGGTCATGCGCTCCAAGTCGGGCACGATCCGCAAGATCGACTCCGACCACCGGCTGTCGAAGCTGCGCGCCTACAGCGCGATCGACTTCGACCGCGCCAAGTAGGGCGGCACGCACGATGAAGGGGGCGTCCCGTGCGGGGGACGCCCCCTTCGACGTGTCGGTCAGCCGGCCAGGTCCTACCCCGCGGCCGCTATACCGGTGGCGTGCGCCGCCTTCTTCAGCTCCAGGTCGCGCCGGCGGCGGCGAGCCAGGACCACCCGGCGCTCGGCGGCGGTGAGGCCGCCCCACACGCCGTACGGCTCGGGCTGCAGGAGGGCGTGCTCGCGGCACTCGACCATCACGGGGCAGCGGGCGCAGACGCGCTTGGCGGCCTCCTCGCGGGAGAGCCGCGCCGCCGTGGGCTCCTTGGACGGGGCAAAGAACAGACCGGCCTCGTCACGACGGCACACCGCTTCGGTGTGCCACGGGGCGTCGTCGTCCCGATCTCGCACTGGCGCCCCTCCCCAGGCGCTCGACTGCGCTCGCGCAGGGGACGCCCCACCGCCCGGAACTGCGGCGACCTGCAGAGACTGATGCGACGGTTGCAGCACTGGTCTACTCCTGACGACGGCTTCGCGAGCGAGAGACGATGCAGCAAGCTCTACCCGCTGTGTGCGCGCCTATGCACTGAGTTCCGATGTACGGACGTGTGGCTTCCTCATGGCTGCCGCACGTGACGTCGTCCGCGCCGCGCCAGGCACCTCGCCGGGTGCCTCGGCGGCGGCGTCAGCGCCCGAGGTGCTTGCGCAGCTGCCGGTGCAGGTCGTGGACGAGCCGGCCCCGCTTGGGCCGTGCCTCGATGCTGCCCAGGACCGCGAAGCCGTCCACGTACACGACGGGGGCGTCCTGGTCGGGCGAGTCGAGTGTGTCCACCTCGAAGCTGCCGAGGACACCTCCGCCGCTGCCGCGCAGCGACACGTTCTCCGGGACGCGGATGTCGATGGAGCCGAAGACCGAGATGGCCTTGATGACCACCTGGCGCTGCTCGAAGATCGCCTCGCTCAGGTCGATCTCGACGCTGCCGAACACCGCGTACGCGTGGGTGCGGCGGCCCACGCGCCAGCGGCCCCGGCGCACCGTGCTGCTGAGCACCGCGACGAGGTTCTCGTCGGCGACCGGCGGGACGACGCCGGGGGACGGCCTCGCGGGCGCCGGATCGGGGGCGCGGCCCCGCGCGGCGCTCGCCGCGTCGTGGGCCGCGGGCAGGTCCTGGACCAGCGGCTCCAGGTCGGCCATCGTCTTGGCGCGGTACACCCCGTCGATCCGCTCCGCGTGCTCGTCCGCGGTCAGCCGGCCCTCGGCCAGCGCCTCGCGCAGGATGTCCGCCGTGCGGTCCCGGTCGGCGTCGGAGGCGCGGAGCGCTGGGGGGTGCTTTTCGAGGTCCACGGGAGCAGCGTACCCAGACGCGATAGATCGCGACTACCCCCTGTGTCGCGACGATCGGCGGCCGGGCCCCACCGCCGGGGCGCCGTGACCGCCTGCACTGAGCCTTACCTCACAGGAGCGGGCCGACGGCCTCGTTCTACGCTGGATGGCGCGCTGCCAATGGAGGCCGCGCCGCTGTCTGCCGAGTGAGGAATGGCCGTAATGCCAGAGTTTGAGTACTCCGATCTGCTCCCCCTGGGAGAGGACACCACCCCGTACCGGCTGGTGACCGCCGAGGGTGTCGCCACCTTCGAGGCCGACGGGCGGACGTTCCTCAAGGTCGACCCGGAGGCGCTGCGCACGCTGGCCGCCGAGGCGATCCACGACATCCAGCACTATCTGCGCCCGGCCCACCTGGCCCAGCTGCGCCGCATCGTCGACGACCCCGAGGCCTCCGGCAACGACAAGTTCGTGGCGCTCGACCTGCTCAAGAACGCCAACATCGCGGCGGCCGGCGTGCTGCCCATGTGCCAGGACACCGGCACCGCGATCGTCATGGGCAAGCGCGGCCAGAACGTCCTCACCGAAGGTGAGGACGAGAAGGCGCTCTCCAAGGGCATCTACGACGCGTACACGAAGCTCAACCTGCGCTACTCGCAGATGGCTCCCCTGAACATGTGGGAGGAGAAGAACACCGGCTCCAACCTCCCCGCCCAGATCGAGCTGTACGCGACCGACGGCGGCGCCTACAAGTTCCTCTTCATGGCCAAGGGCGGCGGCTCGGCCAACAAGTCGTTCCTCTACCAGGAGACGAAGGCCGTCCTGAACGAGGCCGCCATGATGAAGTTCCTGGAGGAGAAGATCCGTTCGCTGGGCACGGCCGCGTGCCCGCCGTACCACCTGGCGATCGTCGTCGGCGGCACCAGCGCCGAGTTCGCCCTGAAGACCGCCAAGTACGCCTCCGCGCACTACCTGGACGAGCTGCCCGCCGAGGGCTCCCCGACCGGCCACGGCTTCCGCGACAAGGAGCTGGAGGAGAAGGTCTTCGAGCTGACCCAGAAGATCGGCATCGGGGCGCAGTTCGGCGGCAAGTACTTCTGCCACGACGTGCGCGTGGTGCGCCTGCCGCGGCACGGCGCCTCGCTGCCCGTCGCCATCGCCGTCTCCTGCTCGGCCGACCGGCAGGCCACCGCGAAGATCACCGCCGAGGGCGTCTTCCTGGAGCAGCTGGAGACCGACCCGGCGCGCTTCCTGCCGGAGACCGAGGACTCCCACCTGGACGAGTCCGGGGACGTCGTGAAGATCGACCTCAACCAGCCCATGGACGACATCCTCGCCGAGCTCACCAAGCACCCGGTGAAGACCCGCCTCTCGCTCACCGGTCCGCTGGTCGTGGCCCGCGACATCGCGCACGCCAAGATCAAGGAGCGGCTCGACGCGGGCGAGGAGATGCCGCAGTACCTGAAGGACCACCCGGTCTACTACGCCGGTCCGGCCAAGACCCCCGAGGGCTACGCGTCCGGCTCCTTCGGCCCGACGACGGCCGGCCGCATGGACTCCTACGTGGCGCAGTTCCAGGCGGCGGGCGGCTCCAAGGTGATGCTGGCCAAGGGCAACCGCTCCCAGCAGGTCACCGACGCGTGCGACGCGCACGGCGGCTTCTACCTGGGCTCGATCGGCGGCCCGGCCGCGCGGCTCGCCCAGGACTGCATCAAGAAGGTCGAGGTCGTCGAGTACGAGGAGCTCGGCATGGAGGCGGTCTGGAAGATCGAGGTCGAGGACTTCCCGGCCTTCGTCGTCGTCGACGACAAGGGCAACGACTTCTTCCAGAACCCGGCCCCGGAGCCGACGTTCACGCACATCCCGGTGCGGGGCCCGGGTCTCGCGTAGTACGGAGGTACGGGTGCGCCCCGTAAGGGGCGCGGGGAACTGCGCGACCAGCCAGGGCGCACCCGCACACTCGACGAACCCTCAGGCGAACCGCTGGTTCGCGGCCCCCGAACACTTCTGCAGCCGCACCGGCTCCTTCGGCCCCGCCAGGGTCAGACAGAGCCCCTCCGCGGCAGCGGGCCGTACCGTCCCGGACGCCCGCACGAACTTCTGGTTCGTACCACCGTGGCAGTCCCAGAGGGTGACGGCGGCGCCCTCCTTGTAGGCGCTGTCGGGCACGTCCAGGCAGCGGTCCTGGGTCAGTCCGGTGTGCAGCGACTGCCGTCCGCCGGGCGCACCGTCGTACCACCAGGTCTGGTTGCGGTTGCCGGTGCAGTCCCAGCCCTGGACCTTGGTGCCGTTGCGGCTCTTGGCGGCGTCGACGTCCACGCAGGTGCCGGTGGCCTCGTTCTTCAGCGGCCGGTACGCGTCGTCCCAGGCACCCTCGTACAGCGTCGGGCTGCCGGTGCTCGCCGGGTCGGCGCAACTGCCCTCGCGCTTGTCCGAGTTGTAGATCTGCGTGAGGCAGGACGCGAAGGCGGCGTGGCCGCGGGCGTTGGGGTGGAAGGACTGGCGCACCGAGTTGGAGTCCGGCGGGAACGGGTTGGAGAGGTCGACGTAGAGGCCGCGCGCCCAGGTGTTCTCCGTGCAGACCTCGTGGCCGTGGAAGAGCCGGGAGTTGTCCAGGTAGACCGCGCCCGCGTTCCTGGCCGCCTTGCGCATGCCGGTCTCGAAGGCGGGCACCGCGTAGTCGCGGCCCCACTCGGTGTCGGAGTCGTAGCCGAGGCCGCCGCAGACGAGCTTGCCGGGGAACTTGGGGTTGTCGCGGAAGTCGGGGCCGATCGGGCTCGGGTAGCCCATGGCGACGAGCTTGTAGTCGCCGTCCTGGTATCCGGCGTCCTTCATGACGGTCTTCAGGTCGCGGATCGACTGCTCGACCTTGGGCACGAGGGCGTCCACGCGCGCCTGCCAGCCGTCGTTGTACTTGCCCGCGCAGGCGCCCTGGCTGAGCAGGAAGCGGGTGACGCAGTCCGTCATGACCGGGGCGAACTGGAGGTCGTCGTTGGCGCCGATGACGAGCAGGATCGTCTTGATCTTCGTGTTGCGCGCCTTGATCGCCAGGTTGTCGCTCTGCACCAGCTCGTCGGCGTACTGCTTCTGGCCGCCGATCCTGATGTTCACGGTCTGCGCCCCCGAGCAGGCGACGTTGTACGTCACGTCGGCCGGGATGCCGGTGCGGTGGATCGCGGCGTCCGGCGAGCGGTGGCACCAGTTGTCGGGGCCGTCCGTGCCGGGTTCGTAGGTGCCGACGCCCTCGCCGGAGATCTCGCTGTCGCCGAGCGAGATCAGGCCGGTCTTTCGCTCGGCCATCGGGCGCTCGGCCGGGCCGCCGTACAGCTTCGTCGCCTCCTCCGCCCGGATCCTCTCCAGCTCGGGCGGGAGCGGTGCCGCCTTCGGCACCGCCTCGGCGCCCTTGCCGTCCGCCGCCTGGGCGGGTACGGCCGCGGCCGTACCGAGCACGACGGTCATCGCGGCCGCCGCCGCGAACGAACATCGCAGCCGGCTCCGGCCGCCGCCTCGTCCACTGCGCCTGATGCGCTTCATTGCGCCTCCCCGGTGTGGTGTTACCCAGGGTTTTTACTGGTGGGTAGCAGGCTTGGGAATACCTGGAACAAGACAAGTGCTCAACTTTTTACGGGGTTTGAACGGAGAGGTAGGTTCAGGGCATGACCAGTGACGCCAGCGACGACCGCACCGGCGCGTACCGGATCGAGCACGACTCCATGGGCGAGGTGCAGGTCCCCGCGCACGCCAAGTGGCGGGCCCAGACCCAGCGCGCGGTGCAGAACTTCCCCATCTCCGGACAGGTCCTCGAACGCGCCCACATCGCCGCCCTGGCGCAGATCAAGGCGGCCGCCGCCCGGGTCAACGCCGAGCTCGGCGTGGTCGACGAGGACATCGCCGAGGCCATCGCCGCCGCAGCCGCCGAGGTCGTCGACGGCCACTGGGACGATCACTTCCCGGTCGACGTCTTCCAGACCGGCTCCGGCACCTCGTCCAACATGAACACCAACGAGGTCCTCGCCACGCTCGCGACGGAACGCCTCGGCCGCGACGTCCACCCCAACGACCACGTCAACGCCTCGCAGTCGTCCAACGACGTCTTCCCGTCCTCGATCCACATCGCGGCGACGGCCGCCGTCACCGGCGATCTGATCCCCGCCCTGGAGCACCTCGCCGCCGCGCTGGAGCGCAAGGCCGAGGAGTTCGCGGACGTCGTGAAGTCCGGCCGTACGCACCTCATGGACGCCACGCCCGTGACGCTGGGGCAGGAGTTCGGCGGGTACGCGGCGCAGGTGCGGTACGGCGTCGAGCGGCTGCGCGCCTCACTGCCCCGCCTCGCCGAACTGCCACTGGGCGGCACCGCCGTGGGCACCGGCATCAACACCCCGCCCGGCTTCGCCGCCGCCGTCATCGCCGAGGTCGCGCGGGCCACCGGCCTTCCGCTCACCGAGGCCCGCGACCACTTCGAGGCGCAGGGCGCGCGGGACGGCATCGTCGAGACCAGCGGCCAGCTGCGGACCATCGGGGTCGGTCTGACGAAGATCGCCAACGATCTGCGCTGGATGGCGTCGGGGCCGCGCACCGGCCTCGCCGAGATCAGCCTGCCCGACCTCCAGCCCGGCTCCTCGATCATGCCCGGCAAGGTCAACCCGGTCATCCCCGAGGCCACCCTGATGGTCGCCGCGCAGGTCACCGGGAACGACGCGACGGTCGCCGCGGCCGGCGCCGCGGGCAACTTCGAGCTCAACGTCATGCTCCCGGTCATCGCCAAGAACGTCCTGGAGTCGATCCGGCTGCTGGCCAATGTCTCCCGGCTGCTCGCCGACCGCACCGTCGACGGCATCACGGCCCACCGCGAACGCGCCCGCGAGTACGCCGAGTCCTCGCCGTCCGTCGTGACGCCGCTCAACAAGTACATCGGGTACGAGGAGGCCGCGAAGGTGGCCAAGAAGTCCCTCGCCGAGCGGAAGACCATCCGCGAGGTGGTCCTGGAGTCCGGGTACGTCGAGCGCGGCGACCTCACGCTGGAACAGCTGGACGAGGCGCTGGACGTGCTGCGCATGACCCACCCCTGACGCATCCCCGCGGAGCCCGGCCGCCGGCGGGAGCGGCGTCTAGTATCTGTCCATGACAGACCTCGACGGGAAGACGACGGCCGGTGGCGGGGCGGTGCGGTGGGCGCCCGGGGACCACATCCTCTGGCGCTACCGGGAGAACTCCGGGCCCCGTGTGCACATCTGCCGCCCCGTCACCGTCGTGCGCGACACCGACGAGCTGCTCGCCGTCTGGATGGCGCCCGGCACCGAGTGCGTGAAGCCGGTGATCGCCGACGGGACACCGGTGCACCACGAGCCGCTCGCCACCCGCTACACCAAGCCGCGCGCCATCCGCACGGGACACTGGTCCGGCACCGGCGTCCTCAAGCTCGCGCGGCCCGGCGACCCCTGGTCGGTCTGGCTCTTCTGGGACCCGGGGTGGAGGTTCAAGAACTGGTACGTGAACCTGGAGGAGCCGCGCACCCGGTGGGCCGGCGGCGTCGACTCCGAGGACCACTTTCTGGACATCTCCGTGCGCCCGGACCGCAGCTGGCGCTGGCACGACGAGGACGAGTTCGAGCAGGCCCTCCGGGTGGGCCTGATGGACGCCGGCAAGGCCGCCGGCGTACGCGCCGCCGGACGCGCCGCACTTGACGTGATCGCGGCGTGGGGGGCGCCGTTTTCGGACGGCTGGCAGCACTGGCGCCCCGATCCGTCCTGGGTCGTACCGTCCCTCCCGGATGACTGGGACCGTACGCCCGCGCACGTGTCCTCATGAGACCCTTGATGCGCCCCCGTGGTTCAAACGTAGGATCGTCCTCCGCAAGGGCGCACAGCAGCAACTCCGTGCGTCCGCGCGGTGCCTGACAGGAAGTCATCGAGGGGCGGCAGAACGTGAGCGAGGACCGCAGAGGTCAGGCCGAGGCCTTTGACGCCATCGGGCAGCACTACGACGACGCCTTCCCGCACAAGGAGGGCCAGCTGGAGGCCGGAGCCCGCCTCGCCGCGGCGCTGCCGGCCGGATCCCGCGTCCTCGACGTGGGCTGCGGCACCGGCCTGCCGACCGCGCGCCAACTGACCGGATCCGGCCACACGGTACTCGGCACGGACCTCTCGGCGGGCATGCTGGACCTGGCGCGAAAGAACGTCCCGGCGGCCGAGTTCCGGCAACTCGACATCGCCGACCTGACGGTCGAAGGACCGGGCGGAGTCGGCGAGTTCGACGGTATCGTCTGCTTCTTCGCCCTTCTGATGCTGCCGCGCACGGAGATCCCGCGGGCGCTGCGGCGGCTGCACGGCCTGCTGCGGCCGGGCGGCCTGATGGAGTTGTCCATGGTCGAGGCCGATCTGGACGACGCGGCAATTCCGTTCCTGGGACACACAATCCGGGTATCCGGTTACCTGGTGGACGAACTGCGGCAGGTCGTGCGGGACGCGGGCTTCGAGATCACCGGCGAGGACACGTACTCGTACGCCCCCGCGAGCACCGACGCACCACCCGAGAACCAGGTCTTTCTGCACTGCCGACGCGGCTGAGCAACGTGCAACGCTGGACGGCGCGCACGGCGCGCAGCCCCGGACGGACGGATTCGAAACGCGTGACGGAGCACCTCACCCCCCACGAGGGTCGCAAGGCACCAGCTGCCCGGCCGACCGCCCCCGCGGATCCCCGCGGGGCGCTGCTGCGTTCCCCCGAACCGCGGGAGGGCGCGGGCGCCGGGCCGACGGCACCCACAGCCGCGCGGGCACCCGCCGCCGCGCGGACGCCCACCCCGCAGACACCCACCGCACAGACATCCGCCGCCCGGGCCCCGGCCGGCGACGCGCGTTCGGAGGCGCCCGTGCCGTCCGGCGAGCACACCCAGTCCTCGGCCGCCGAGCCCGACCCGCACCGGCCGCGCCCCGCGCCCGAGAGCGGCGTGCCGGCACAGTCCGGGCCCGCCCCGGACGGGTCCACCGGGCCGCCGGACGGCGAGGAGCGGCGCTCCGGACTGCCCAGGCCGCCGGGTGCGGGTCCGGTGGCGATGCGGCGCGACGGCGACCGGCTGCGCTTCGTGGGCGCCGCGACCCGGCGCATCGCCCGCGGCATCGACCTCGACGAGATCGTGATGGGGCTGTGCCGGGCGACCGTGCCGACGTTCTCCGACGCGATCCTGGTCTACCTGCGCGACCCGCTGCCCGTCGGCGACGAGCGGCCGACCGGCCCGCTGGTGCTGCGGCTGCGCCGCTCCGACCGGCTGCGCTCCATCGAGGAGGGCGCCGATGAGCCGGACACCGACGGCGGCACCCTGCCCGCGCTGCAGGTGGTGCAGCCCGACATCGCCGATGTGATGGGCAGCGCCGAGCTGTGCGAGGTGCGGCCCGGTGGTGCGCTCGCCGAGGTGCTGCGCGGGGTGCGCCCGGTCTTCGCGGACTCGGCGGCGGCGCGCGCCGCGCTGCCCGAACTGCTCGGCGAGGGGCGCACCCTGCCGGGCGGGCAGCGGGCGATCCTCGCTCCGCTGCGGGGCCGGCGCCGGGTGATCGGCGCGGCCGTGTTCCTGCGCCGGCCCGACCGGCCCGCGTTCGAGGCGGACGACCTGCTGGTCGCCGCACAACTCGCCACGCACAGCGCGCTCGGCATCGACAAGGCCGTCCTGTACGGCCGCGAGGCGTACATCGCCGACGAGCTCCAGCGCACCATGCTGCCCGAGACCCTGCCGCGCCCGACCGGCGTGCGGCTCGCCTCGCGCTATCTGCCGGCCGCCGAGACGGCCCGGGTCGGCGGCGACTGGTACGACGCGATCCCGCTGCCCGGCAGCCGCGTCGCCCTGGTCGTGGGCGACGTGATGGGCCACTCCATGACCTCCGCCGCGATCATGGGCCAGCTCCGGACGACCGCACAGACCCTCGCCGGGCTCGACCTGCCGCCCCAGGAGGTCCTGCACCACCTCGACGAGCAGGCCCAGCGGCTCGGCTCCGACCGCATGGCGACCTGCCTGTACGCGGTCTACGACCCGGTCTCGCACCGCATCACCATCGCCAACGCGGGCCACCCGCCGCCCGTCCTGCTGCACCTCGGCGGCCGTGCGGAGGTGCTCAGGGTCCCGCCGGGCGCCCCCATCGGCGTCGGCGGCGTCGACTTCGAGGCGGTGGAGCTGGACGCCCCCGCGGGCGCGACACTGCTCCTGTACACGGACGGGCTCGTCGAGTCCCGGCTGCGCGACGTCTGGACCGGGATAGAGCAGCTGCGCGAACGGCTCGCCGCCACCGCCCAGTTGACCGGGCCGGACCACCCGCCGCCGCTGGAGGCGCTCTGCGACGAGGTGCTCGACATGCTCGGCCCGGGCGACCGGGACGACGACATCGCGCTGCTCGCCGCCCGCTTCGACGGGATCGCGCCGAGCGACGTCGCGTACTGGTTCCTCGAACCGGAGAACGCGACACCGTCCCGCGCCCGCCGGCTGGCCCGCAGCGCGCTGGTCCGCTGGGGCCTGGAGGAGCTGAGCGACTCGGTGGAGCTCCTCGTCAGCGAGGTCGTGACCAACGCCGTGCGGTACGCCTCGCGCCCGATCACCCTGCGGCTGCTCCGCACCGACGTGCTGCGCTGCGAGGTCGGCGACGACGTCCCGCAGCTCCCCCGGCTGCGCCAGGCCCGCGCCACGGACGAGGGCGGCCGCGGCCTGTACCTGGTCAACAAGATGGCGCGCCGGTGGGGAGCGACGCGGCTGAGCACCGGCAAGGTGGTCTGGTTCGAGCTGAACCGGAACTGAACGGGCCGCCACGGCACGTACGAAGGCGCCCCGGATCCGTGTGGTCCGGGGCGCCTTCGTCTGCGGTCGAGCCGCGGGATCAGTCCCTGTCGAACAGGTCGTCGTCCGGGTCCGGCGGGAGCTCGGGCGAGGTCGTCGGATCCGGCTCGGTCGTCGGCGGCGAGGCCGTCGGCGACTTGGTCGGCGTCTTGCTCGGCGTATGCGTCGGCGTCTTGGTCGGGGTCTTCGTCGGCGTCTTGGTCGGGTCCTTGTCCGGCGTCGACGGGGTGCTCGACGGCTCCTTCGGGGCCTTCGACGTCGGGTCCGGGGGCGGCGCGACGGCCGCGCCCATGTCCGTGTCGAGGTCGAACTCGCTCGGCGCGCCCATGGCGTCGAAGGTGTACGCCGCCCAGATGTCGGCGGGGAAGCTGCCGCCGTCGACGCGGGGGCGGCCGCCGGCGCCCTCCATGGAGACCTGCTTGTTCTTCTCCGGCGTGCCCGGGGCACCCTCGCCGAACAGGCCGACGGAGGTGACCAGCTTCGGCGTGTAGCCGGTGAACCAGGCCGACTTGTTGTCGTCGGAGGTACCGGTCTTGCCCGCCACGTCCTGCGAGGGGTTGCGCACCGCGTGGCCCGTACCGTCGTCGACCACACCGGTGAGCACCGAGGTCAGCGAGTCGGCCGTGCCGCGATTGATGACCTCGTCGCCGACCGGGTCGGGCAGGTCGACGGTGCGGTCCTTGTGCTCCACGGAGCCGACCAGTGCCGGGGTGACCTTCTTGCCGTGGTTGTCGAGCGTGGCGTACACGCCCGCCATCTCCAGCGGACTCGCGCCCATGGAGCCCAGGGTCTGCGCGGGCACCGCGGGCAGGCCCTCGACGTTCATGCCGAGCTTGCCGGCCATCTCCATGACCTTGGGCATCCCCACGTCGACGCCCATCTGCGCGAAGACGGAGTTGATGGACTTGTTCATCGCCTTCTGGACGGTGACGGGCCCGTAGCTGACGCCGTCCTCGTTCGGCGGCGCGAAGCCCACCTCGCTGCCCCTGACCGGGCGCTTGCTGGTGCCGTCGTAGATCGTGCCCGCCGTGATCGGCTTGCCGTCCTGCGTCGTCGCGCCGTCCTCCAGCGCGGCGGCGAGGATCAGCGGTTTGAAGGTGGAGGCCGACTGGTAGTCCCGGCGGGTGGCGTTGTTCGTGTAGTGCTTGACGTAGTCCTCGCCGCCGTACATGGCGAGGACCTTGCCGGTCTTGGGGTCGACGGACGCGGCGCCCGCCTGGACCCGCGCGTCGGCCTTGTTCTTCTTGCGGTCGAGCTTGTCGTTGAGCTTCCTGTCGACGGCCTTCTCGAGCTGCTTCTGCTTCTTGGGGTCGATGTTCAGCGTGACGGTGTAACCGCCCGCCTCGAACTCGGCCTCACTGAGGTCGCTGTTGCGCAGGACCTCGCGCTTGGCCTCCTCCACGAGGTAGCCGATCTGGCCCTCGCGGCCGGGCGGCGCCTTGGGGGTGTGCGGCGTCGGGAACTTCTTCAGCCCCTCCCGCGTTCCCGAGTCCAGCCAGTCCTCCTCGACCATGTTGTCGAGGACGTAGTTCCAGCGCGCCTTGACCAGCTTCCTGCCGGTCGGCGTCGCGGACGTCCAGTCGTACTGGCTGGGGGCCTGCAACAGCGCGGCCAGATAGGCGCCCTGTGAGACGTTCAGCTTCTCGGCGTCGACGCCGTAGTAGGCCTGGGCGGCGGCCTGGATGCCGTAGGCGCCGCGGCCGTAGTAGCTGGTGTTGATGTAGCCCGCGAGGATGTCGTCCTTGCTCTTCTCGCGGTCGACCTTCAGCGAGACGACCAGTTCCTTCAGCTTGCGGCTGACGGTCTGGTCCTGGCTGAGGTAGTAGTTCTTCACGTACTGCTGGGTGATGGTCGAACCACCCTGCTTGCCCTTGCCGGTCACCGTGTTGATCAGACCGCGGGCCGTGCCCTTGAAGTCGACGCCCTCGTCCTTGTAGAAGGACTTGTTCTCGGCGGCGACGAAGGTCTTCTGGACGTCCTCGGGGACCTTGTCCAGGTCGACGATCTCGCGGTTCACGTCTCCGGTGCGGGCGATGACGTCGCCATTGCTGTACTTGTAGACGTTGCTCTGCATCCGTGCCGCGGCGTTGCCCTTGGGTATGTCCACCACGAGGTACAGGACCACGAAGCCGAGCATGCCCAGCAGGCAGAACCCGAAGAACGTGCCGAGGATCTTCTTCCAGGTGAAGAAGCGGCGTATACCGGTGCGCTTGGGCTTGCTCCGGCCTGACGGGCGCCCACGCGCTGCCCGGCGGGCACCGCGCTGCCGCGCTTGTCGTTCTTCGGCTCGGCCCATGACTGAGAGTGCTCCGCTTCCGTCTAGTTCTCATGCGTACGTCGAGTCAGCTCATGAAGCTAACACCGCAGCGTGGGACAAACTCCTGCCCATCCCGTCTTTTGCGGACGTGACAATGAGCACCTGCCCCTAAGGAACCGACGATTCTCGGGCCGGGATGGTTGCCCGGTGATCGCACGAATGAGCAGCGGGCCGCACGTATACACCGTGAGTATACACGCCGTGTAGAGTGCTTCGCATGTCCATTGGCCACACCCTTCTGGGTCTCCTGGAGTCCGGCCCCCGGCACGGCTACGACCTCAAGCGCGCCTTCGACGAGAAGTTCGGGCACGACAAGCCCCTGCACTACGGGCAGGTCTACTCGACCATGTCCCGGCTGCTGAAGAACGGTCTCGTCGAGGTCGACGGCATAGAGGCGGGCGGCGGTCCCGAGCGCAAGCGGTACGCGATCACCGACGCCGGCGTCACGGACGTCCAGCGGTGGCTGGCCACCCCGGAGAAGCCGGAGCCCTACCTCCAGTCGACGCTCTACACCAAGGTCGTCCTCGCCCTGCTCACCGGCCGGGACGCCGCCGAACTCCTCGACGTGCAGCGCGCCGAACACCTGCGCCTGATGCGCATCCTCACCGACCGCAAGCGCAAGGGCGACCTCGCCGACCAGCTCGTCTGCGACCACGCGCTGTTCCATCTCGAAGCCGATCTGCGCTGGCTGGAGCTCGCCGCCGCCCGCCTCGGCAAGCTCGCCCAGGAGGTGCGCTCCGCATGACCCCCGCAGGTTCCCTTCTCGTGGCCCACGGACTCCGCAAGGCGTACGGCCCGACCACCGCGCTCGACGGCGCGGAATTCTCCATCCACCCGGGCGAGGTCGTCGCGGTCATGGGTCCTTCCGGCTCCGGAAAGTCGACCCTGCTGCACTGCCTCGCCGGGATCGTCCGGCCCGACGAGGGCTCCATCTCGTACGGCGGCCGCTCCCTGACCGGCATGTCCGACGCCGAGCTGAGCGCCCTGCGCCGCAGCGAGTTCGGCTTCGTCTTCCAGTTCGGACAGCTGGTGCCCGAGCTGACCTGTGTGGAGAACGTGGCGCTCCCGCTGCGGCTGAACGGCGTGAAGCGCAAGGCGGCCGAGGCCACCGCCCGCACCTGGATGGAGCGCCTGGAGGTCGACGACGTCGCCGCCAAGCGGCCCGGCGAGGTCTCCGGCGGCCAGGGCCAGCGCGTCGCCGTGGCCCGCGCGCTCGCCACCTCCCCGCGCGTGATCTTCGCCGACGAGCCGACCGGCGCCCTCGACTCACTCAACGGCGAGCGCGTCATGGAGCTGCTGACCGACGCGGCCCGCTCGGCCAACGCGGCCGTCGTCCTGGTCACCCACGAGACCCGCGTCGCCGCGTACTCGGACCGCGAGATCGTCGTGCGGGACGGCAAGTCGCGTGACATGGAGCGGATCGCATGAGCGACACCCGGGTGCGCCCCGAGAAGAGCCCCGCCGCGGCCCCCGAGTCCGCCCGTCCCGCGGGCGGCACCGGCTGGCTGCGCGATCTGGCCATGGGCATGCGCTTCGCGGCCGGCGGCGGCCGCGAGGGCTGGATCCGCACGATCCTGACCGCCGTGGGCGTCGGTCTCGGTGTCGCGCTGCTGCTCGGCGCGGCCTCGGTGCCGAACCTGCTGCAGAACCGCGACGACCGCTCCTACTCCCGCACGCCCGAGTCCCAGCTGGGCGAGGAGCCGCCGAAGGCCGGCGACACGACGGTCCTGGCGCGTGACACCGGCACCGAGTTCCGCGGCCGCACCGCGACCGGCATGTTCCTGCACGCCGACGGCGACCGGCCCGTCCTGCCACCCGGCCTCGACAGGATCCCGGCCCCCGGCGAGATCGTCGTCTCGCCCGCCCTGCGCGACCTGCTGGACGACCCGGCGAACAAGCTGCTCAAGGAGCGCTTCGCCGACTACCGGCAGGTCGGCACCATCGGCGATGCCGGTCTGGTCTCACCGCTGGAACTCTTCTACTACGCGGGCTCCGACCGGCTCGCCCCGTCGGCGGGCGCCCACCGCGTCGGCCACTTCGGCCACGACGACTCGCTGCCCCTCGACCCGTTCCTGATGGCGCTCGTCGTGCTGATCTGCGTCGTCCTGCTCACCCCGGTGGCCATCTTCATCGGCACGGCGGTCCGGTTCGGCGGCGACCGGCGCGACCGGCGGCTCGCCGCGCTCCGGCTCGTCGGCGCGAGCGCCCGCTCGGTGCGCAGGATCGCGGCGGGCGAGGCGCTGTTCGGGTCACTGGTCGGACTCGCCTTCGGCGCGGTGCTCTTCCTGCTGCTGCGTCAACTCGTCGGCGTCGTCGACCTGACCAACGTCAGCGCCTACCCGTCCGACATGACGCCCGAGCCCGCCCTGGCCGCGCTGATCGCGGTGGCCGTGCCGGTCTGCGCGGTCCTGGTGACGCTGCTCTCGCTGCGCTCGGTGGCCATCGAGCCGCTCGGCGTGGTCAGGGGCGGCAAGCAGCGGGGACGCCGGCTGTGGTGGCGGGTGGCGCTGCCGGTGCTCGGCATCGGAATCCTGCTCCTCTCCGGCCGCATCGACCGCGAGGCGGGCAGCTCCGCCGTGGACGTGCCCGCGATCGCCGTGGGCTCTGCGCTCGCCCTGATCGGGCTCAGCGCGCTGTTGCCCTGGCTCGTCGAGGCCGCCGTGGCGCGGCTGCGCGGCGGTCCCGTGCCCTGGCAGCTCGCCGTGCGCAGACTGCAGCTGACGTCGGGGACGGCGTCCCGCGCGGTCAGCGGGATCACCGTCGCGGTGGCCGGAGCGGTGGCGTTGCAGATGATGTTCGCGTCGATGCACGACGACTTCAACAAGATCACCGGGCAGGACACCACGCGCGCCCAGCTCACGGTCCACAGCATGACCGGCAACGGCGCCCTCGCCCAGCGGATGATCGACGACTTCACCGCGACCAAGGGCGTCACCAAGGTCATCGGGACGGTGCAGACCTACGTCACCCGGCCCGGCGGCAAGAAGGTCAGGGACATGACGCCCACCACGGAGCTGACCGTCGGCACCTGCGCGACCCTGCGCGAACTGGCGGTCCTCGGCTCCTGCAAGGACGGCGACACCTTCGTCTCGCACACGGGCGACCGTGAGCTGAACGACTGGGTCGACACGACCGCGCGCCCCGGCAAGCCGGTCAACGTCGGGGCCGACCCGGACTTCACCAAGGGGGCGAAGCCGGTCCTGTGGACGCTGCCGAAGCACTCGCCCGTCGTGCGGGCCCGGCACGCGCCGACCGGCACGAAGCTGGACGGCATCTTCGCCACGCCCGGCGCGGTCGACATCGCGAAGCTGACGGAGGCCTCGACGAGTTCCTGGGTCAAGCTCGACCCGAAGGAACCGGACGCCGAGGAGTACGTGCGCAACACCGCGGCCCGCATCAGCCCCCTCCTCGGAGTGGACTCGATGAAGGCGGTCGACCGCGACAGGCAGTACGCCTCCATCGCACGCGGCCTGCAGATCGGCGCGAGCGTCACGATGGCGCTGATCGCCGCGTCCATGCTGGTCTCGATGATCGAGCAACTCCGCGAGCGCAAGCGCCTGTTGGCGGCCCTCACCGCGTTCGGCACGCGCCGCTCGGCGATGGCCTGGTCGCTGCTGTGGCAGACGGCGATCCCGGTCGCCCTGGGCCTCGCCCTCGCGATCGGCGGCGGTCTCGGTCTGGGCGTGGTGATGACCCGGATGATCGGCAAGCAGGTCACCGACTGGTGGTCGTTCGTGCCCCTCACCGGCGCGGGTGCGGCGATGGTCGCCGTCGTGACGCTGCTCAGCCTTCCGCCGCTGCGGCGGATGATGCGCCCGGACGGACTGCGCACGGAGTAACCACGCGCGTACGACGGCAGGTCGGTACCGGGGGCCGTTGCCGGTGCGGGGTCAGACCACCCGCACCGGCAGCGGCCGTACCGCTTCCTTCAGGGCCCCGGCCAGCTCCTCGTACTCGGCGGCCCGCGCGGCCCCCGCGCGCATCGCGAGCGCGATCCGCCGAGTAGGGGCGGGGTCGGCGAAGTACCCGGTCAGGAGCTGATTGCTGCGCGTCGTCTCCACCCGCACCGCCGTCCGTGGCAGCAGCGTCACCCCCAGCCCGCCCGCGACCAGTTGCACCAGCGTGGAGAGTCCCGCGGCCGTCGTCGTGACGGGCGCGTCCGCGCGGCCCGCCTCCCGGCAGATGTCCAGGGCCTGGTCGCGCAGGCAGTGACCCTCGTCCAGGAGCAGCAGATTGAGCTCCTTGAGCGCCTCGCGGGGGATGCCCTCGCGACCGCCGAGCCAGTGGTCCAGCGGGGTGACGAGCACGAAGTCCTCGTCGAAGAGCGGCAGTTCGCTCACGCCCGGCACGCCGAGCGGCACCGCGAGCAGCAGCAGGTCGAGCCGGCCGGCCGTCAGCCCCTCCAGGAGGCTGACGGTCTGCTCCTCGTGCACCTGGAGGTCGAGGTCGGGGTACTTCTCGTGGACCAGCCCGATCACCGTCGGCAGCAGATACGGGGCGACGGTCGGGATCACGCCGAGCCGCAGCGCGCCGGTGAACGGCGCCTTGACCGCGTCGGCCTCCTCCATGAGCGCCTCGACCTCGTCGAGGACCGCCCGGACCCGCAGGGCGAGGCGCTCGCCGGGCGGTGAGAGCAGCACCTTGCGAGTGGTCCGCTCCAGGAGCCTGACACCCAGTGCCTCCTCCAGTGCGGCCACGGCCCCGGAGAGGGCCGGCTGGCTCATCCCGATCGCCGCGGCGGCATCCCGGAAGTGCAGATGCTCCGCCACCGCGGCGAAGGCGCGCAGCTGCGCCAGGCTCGGCTGTTTGCCGTTGGTCTGCTTGCCCCTATTTATGGCTCGCACTGATAACCACCTCCGATCAACATGACCCACTCTAGCTATTTCACTAATCAATGCACCCTGTGCCACCATCGACATCAGTCCAACCCCACAGGAAACTCCCCAAAAGGGATTTTCTTCGTCGCAAGGAGTACGTGTGCTCACTGTCGGTGACAAGTTCCCCGAGTTCGACCTGACTGCCTGTGTCTCGCTGGAGCAGGGCAAGGAGTTCGAGCAGATCAACCACAAGACCTACGAGGGCAAGTGGAAGATCGTCTTCGCGTGGCCCAAGGACTTCACCTTCGTGTGCCCGACCGAGATCGCGGCCTTCGGCAAGCTGAACGACGAGTTCGCCGACCGTGACGCCCAGATCCTCGGCTTCTCCGGTGACTCCGAGTTCGTGCACCACGCCTGGCGCAAGGACCACCCGGACCTGACGGACCTGCCCTTCCCGATGCTCGCCGACTCCAAGCACGAGCTCATGCGTGACCTCGGCATCGAGGGCGAGGACGGCTTCGCGCAGCGCGCCGTCTTCATCGTCGACCAGAACAACGAGATCCAGTTCACGATGGTGACCGCCGGTTCCGTGGGCCGTAACCCCAAGGAGGTCCTGCGGGTCCTCGACGCCCTGCAGACCGACGAGCTCTGCCCCTGCAACTGGAGCAAGGGCGACGAGACCCTCGACCCGGTCGCGCTGCTCTCCGGCGAGTGAACAGGAGCCTCTGACATGGCACTCGACGAACTGAAGTCCGCCGTTCCGGACTACGCCAAGGACCTCCGCCTGAACCTGGGCTCGGTCATCGGCAACAGCGACCTGCCGCAGCAGCAGCTGTGGGGCACCGTGCTGGCCTGCGCCATCGCGTCCCGCTCCCCGAAGGTGCTGCGCGAGCTGGAGCCCGAGGCGAAGGCGAACCTCTCCCCCGAGGCGTACACGGCCGCCAAGTCGGCCGCCGCCATCATGGCGATGAACAACGTCTTCTACCGCACGCGCCACCTGCTCTCCGACCCGGAGTACGGGACGCTGCGCGCCGGTCTGCGGATGAACGTCATCGGCAACCCGGGCGTCGAGAAGGTCGACTTCGAGCTGTGGTCCCTCGCGGTCTCCGCGATCAACGGCTGCGGCCAGTGCCTGGACTCGCACGAGCAGGTCCTGCGCAAGGCCGGCGTCGACCGCGAGACGATCCAGGAGGCCTTCAAGGTCGCCGCGGTCATCCAGGCCGTGGGCGTCACGCTGGACTCCGAGGCGCACCTCTCGTAGCGCTCGCCTCTTATACGCGTGTGGGGCCCGGAACCGACTGGTTCCGGGCCCCACACGCGTAGGTACGGGTCACTTGTGTACGGATCACTCCCGCGGGTCGGCGGGCGGCTCGGGGGCTGCGGCGTCCTGCGGCGGGGCCGCGGGGGCCGCCGGGGCCGGGGCCGCCGGCTCCGGGGCGGCCGTGGCGGAGGAGTGCGCGGCGGCGGAGTCCAGCGCCGTCGCGCCGCGCGGCTGCGGTGCCTGCTTGAGGGCCGACTCACGCGCATAGGAGCGCAGATAGCCGACGACGGTGTTGGTGACGGCGACCAGCGGCACCGCCACGACCGCGCCGCCGACCCCGGCGACCATGCCGCCCGCGGCGACGGACAGGATCACCGCCAGCGGATGCACCCGCACCGCGCGGCCGAGGATGAACGGCTGCAGGATGTGCCCCTCGATCTGCTGCACCGCGAGGACCACCACCAGCGCCATGACGGCCGTGAACACGCCCTGGGTGACCAGCGCGACGACCACCGCGAGGGCGCCGGAGACCACGGCGCCGACGAGCGGCACGAACGCGGCGAGGAAGATGATGACGGCGAGCGGCACCGCCATCGGCACGCCGAGGAAGTAGATGCCGAGACCGATGAAGATGGCGTCGATCAGGGCCACTATCACCGTGCCGCGCACATAGGCGGTGAGCGTGCGCCAGGCCCGTGGTCCGGCGCCCGCGATGCCGGGCCGCGCCTGGGCGGGCATCAGCTTCAGGACCCACTGCCAGATGCGCTTGCCGTCGTACAGCAGGAAGAGCGTCGAGAACATCGCGAGCAGGATGCCGGTCAGCATCTCGACGATGACCGTGACGCCTTCCAGGCCCGCGGAGGTGAGCTCCTCGGTGTTGGAGCCGACCGCGTCGCGCAGGCTCTTGGCGATCTCGTTGATCTGGTCCTCGGTCACGTGGAACGGGCTGTTGAGGAGCCACTTGCGCAGATCCTCGATGCCGTCCTGGACCTGCCGGGACAGTTCGTCGGCGTTCTCCATGACCTGCCAGACCACGAACCAGCCGACCAGGCCCATGATGACGAAGCCGAGGATCGCGGTGACCGCCGTCGCGAGGCCGCGCGGCAGGCCGAGCCGTCGCAGCCGGGCCACGGTGGGCTGCAGCAGGGCGGTGATCAGGAGCGCGGCCACGAAGGCCAGCACGACCAGCTGCACGGCGCTGATGACCTTCATCAGGACCCAGAGGGTGCCCGCGAGGACGAGGAGGCGCCAGCCCGCCTCGGCGGCGACCCGCATGCCCCACGGGATGGAGGCGACGGGGTCGGGGCGGGCCGCTATGGCCGGCGCGTACGCGGGCGGTGCCGGCACGTGCTCGTGGTCACCGTGCTCCCCGTCCCCGTGGTCTCTGTGGGAAGGATCGTTCGACTCGTCGGTGTCCGAGTCGGCGTCCTGGTCGCGGCGCTTCTCGTCCAACCGCTCACCCATACTGCTCAGCCCGGCGCCCAGCCGGCCGAGCCACCCTGGCACTCGCGACATGATCCGTCCTCTACCCCCGTCTTCACCCAGCACTCCCCCCGGGAGCCGTCCGGACCGACCGTACACGGCGAAGCCCCCCACCGAAGGACGGTGAGGGGCCGGTGGAGGTCGCGTGCGGGTACGGCCTGACGCGGCCTAGTACCAGCTGTTCGCCTGCCAGAAGTTCCAGGCTCCGCACGGGCTGCCGTAGCGGTCGTTCATGTACCCGAGGCCCCACTTGATCTGCGTGGCCGGGTTGGTCTGCCAGTCGGCGCCCGCCGAGGCCATCTTGGAACCGGGCAGCGCCTGGACGAGGCCGTAGGCGCCCGAACCGGCGTTGGTCGCCTTGTAGTTCCACGTGGACTCGTGGTTGACGATGTTGCTGAAGCACTGGAACTGGTCGCCGGGGACCATCTGCCGTGCCATCGCCTGGACCTGAGCGACCGTGTAAGAGCTCTGGGGAGAGAAGCTGGAGGCGTCGCGGGCGGAGGAGCGGCTGGCCTTGGTCTCGGCCTTCTCCTCACGCTCCTTCTTGAGCGCGGCCTTCTTGGCCGCCTCTTCCTTCTCCGCGGCCTTCTGCTTCTCGATCGCCGAGGCGGCGGCCTGCTTACGGGCCTCCTCCGCGGCGGTCTTCTTCGCGGCACTGTCGGCGGCCATGGCCTGCGCGTCGGCCTGCTGTGTCAGCGACGCGGTCTGGACCTGGGCCTGCTGACCCGCGGGGATGTCTGCGAGAAGCGTCGCGTCGCTTGCCGCTGCCTCGAGGTCGTTCGAGTTCGAGGGCTGGGTGTTGCCCGAGGCAACACCCACGACAGCGCCGACGGTGGTGACCGCGGTGGCAGACGCCACGGCGAATCCCCGGACCGAAATCCGGCTCACACGGTTTTCCTTCCAGCATCGCCCGCATAGGTGACCTCGCGGACGCAATCGTGCCCCTGGCACTGGCCTCCGCTTGCGATCGGTCACGGGAGGCACGGACCCGGTGGACAACTCCCGTGCGGGGAGCGCCGCGTGGTGCTTCGGGCGGCATGCGACGGCCACTATGAAGTTCTGAGGTTTCGTACCGCTGGGGGTACACGTGTGTCGCATGCGGGGCCTGACAGGACCCAGACTCTGCCCCAGCCGGACACCGCAAGGCAATTCTCCGTTGCGTGGGAAAGCTCACACCCCGTTTGCCCCAGGAGTTTTTCGGAAAGAGGCGCACATCGCGACGCCGCCCGGCTAGGCTCCTTCGCTTTGCCGGGCGGCGCCAACTGCGGTGCATTTGCCGTGATCTGACTCAGAGGTGGCCGTCCTCCAGCATTTCGGTCACCAGGGCCGCGATCTGCGAACGCTCCGACCGCGTGAGCGTGACGTGCGCGAAGAGCGGATGGCCCTTCAGCTTCTCGACGACGGCGACCACGCCGTCGTACCGCCCCACGCGGAGGTTGTCGCGCTGGGCCACGTCATGGGTCAGGACGACACGGGAGTTCGCCCCGATCCGGGACAACACGGTCAACAGGACGTTCCGCTCCAGCGATTGCGCCTCGTCCACAATCACGAACGCGTCGTGCAGCGAGCGTCCGCGGATGTGGGTGAGCGGGAGCACCTCGAGCATCCCGCGCGCCGTGATCTCCTCGATGACCTCTTTTCCGGCCACCGAGCCGAGCGTGTCGAAGACCGCCTGGGCCCAAGGACCCATCTTCTCGGCCTCGGTGCCGGGCAGATAGCCGAGCTCCTGCCCGCCCACCGCGTACAGCGGCCGGAAGACCATCACCTTCTGGTGCTGGCGGCGCTCCAGGACCGCCTCCAGGCCCGCGCAGAGCGCGAGCGCCGACTTGCCGGTGCCGGCCCGGCCGCCCATCGAGACGATGCCGACGTCCGGGTCGAGCAGCAGGTCGAGCGCGATCCGCTGTTCGGCGCTGCGGCCCTTGATGCCGAAGGCCTCGCGGTCCCCGCGCACCAGCCGGACGTTGCCCTCGGCCGTCACCCGGCCGAGGGCCTTGCCGCGCTCCGACTGGATGGTGAGGCCGGTGTGCACGGGCAGGCCGGCCGCCTCGGGGACGTACAGGGTCTCCTCCTCGAAGAGGAGGTCCACCTGTTCACCCGAGAGGGTCAGTTCGGACATCCCGGTCCAGCCGGAGTCCGTGATGGCGAGTTCGGCGCGGTACTCCTCGGCGAGGAGCCCCACCGACGAGGCCTTGATCCTGAGCGGCAGGTCCTTGGAGACGACGGTGACGTCGTACCCCTCCGCCTGCAGGTTGCGCGCTACGGCGAGAATCCGCGAGTCGTTGTCCCCCAACCGGTAGCCGGCCGGGAGCACGCCGGGATCGGAGTGGTTGAGCTCGACACGCAGCGAACCGCCCAGGTCCCCGATCGGAATCGGGGCGTCGAGGCGTCCGTGCCGGATGCGGAAGTCGTCCAGCAGGCGCAGCGCCTGCCGGGCGAAGTAGCCGAGCTCCGGATGGTGCCGCTTGGCCTCCAGCTCCGTCACCACGACGACGGGCAGCACGACTTCGTGCTCGTCGAAGCGGGTCAGGGCGTTCGGGTCGGCCAGCAGGACGCTGGTGTCGAGAACGTAGGTGCGCCTGTCGGGCATGCGGCGCTTTGTGCTGGTCACCACGGAAGGACGTACCCCCTCGGATGAGGTCGGGGAGCGACGGGAGGGTTGCCGGGTGCGATCCGGCGGGTGTGAGCCGGACCGGTCACGGGCCGCGATGCGCGGGCCGAGCGCCGGCCCTCCACGTCGCCCGTGCTGCTCACACGGTCGTCCTGGTGCAAAGGGCCTCCCGGGCGGACGGCCCATGCCGTCCGCTGAGATACGACGTCCCTGTCGGATACTGCTGAGACGTCGACCTGGAAGGCTTATTCCCTCGAACAAGCGCGGCCATGCCAGGGCATATGACGACGCGTTGGTTAACTCCGGGTGACCCCGACCTCAGGGGCGGTGCGGGTCAGCCGCCGTAGCGCCGGTGGCGGGCCGCGTAATCGCGCAGCGCACGCAGGAAGTCGACCTTGCGGAAGGCCGGCCAGAAGACTTCGCAGAAGTAGTACTCGGAGTGGGCCGACTGCCAGAGCATGAACCCGGACAGACGCTGCTCACCACTCGTTCGGATCACCAGGTCGGGGTCCGGCTGGCCGCTGGTGTAGAGGTGCTTGGAGATGAGGTCGACGTCGACGCTCTCGGCGATGTCCTCCAGGCTGGTGCCCTTGTCCGCGTGGTCGAGGAGCAGCGAGCGGACCGCGTCGGCGATCTCCTGGCGGCCGCCGTAGCCGACGGCGACGTTGACCAGTATCCCGGTGTTGTGGCGGGTCGCCTCTTCGGCTTCCTTCATCACCCGCTGGGTGTGGCCCGGCAGCAGGTCGAGCGCGCCGACGTGGTGCACGCGCCAGCGGCCGTCGGCGACGAGCGAGCGGACGGTGGCCTCGATGATGCCGAGGAGCGGGGTCAGCTCGTCCTCGGGCCGGTCGAAGTTGTCGGTGGAGAGCATCCACAGGGTGACGACCTCGACGTCCGTCTCCGCGCACCAGCCGAGGAACTCCTCGATCTTGTGTGCGCCCGCCTGGTGGCCCTCCGCGGTGGTCCCGCCCGCGGCCTTCGCCCAGCGGCGGTTGCCGTCGAGGATGACCCCGATGTGCTTGGGCACCTGGTCGTGGTCGAGGCGGCCTTCCACCCGGCGTGCGTAAAGTCCGTACACCAGGTCGCGCAGGTTCACGTGTGTCAGCCTCCAGCAGATGGCGGTCCTCAAGGGGCGCGCCCAGAGCAACCCCGAGGGCGACACCCTACCGCCGCTCGAGCGTCCCTCCACAGTCGGGGCGCATGGCGCTCAAGTAGCTTCGTCCTCATGAACGACACGTCTCTGTATCGCGCGGCATCGGATCGGTACGACTCGATGGAGTACCGGCGGACGGGCCGCAGCGGCCTGAAACTACCCGCGGTCTCCCTCGGTCTGTGGCACAACTTCGGTGACGACAAGGCCCTCGCATCGCAGCGCGCCATCCTGCGCCGCGCCTTCGACCTGGGCGTCACCCACTTCGACCTGGCCAACAACTACGGTCCGCCGGCCGGCTCCGCGGAGCTCAACTTCGGCAAGATCTTCGCGCAGGACTTCGCCGCGTACCGCGACGAGCTGGTCCTGTCGACCAAGGCCGGCTACCTCATGCACCCCGGCCCGTACGGCGAGTGGGGCAGCCGCAAATATCTGCTCTCGTCGTTGGACGCGTCGCTGCGGCGGATGGGTGTCGACTACGTCGACATCTTCTACTCCCACCGCTTCGACCCGGACACGCCGCTCGAGGAGACGATGGGCGCCCTCGCCTCGGCCGTCCAGCAGGGCAAGGCGCTGTACGTGGGCGTCTCCTCGTACAACAGCGAGCAGACCGCGCAGGCGGCGCGCCTGTTGCGGGAGATGGGGGTCCCGGCCCTCATCCACCAGCCGTCCTACTCGATGATCAACCGCTGGACGGAGGAGGACGGGCTGCTCGACACGCTGGAGCAGGCCGGCATGGGCTGCATCTCCTTCGTGCCGCTCGCCCAGGGGCTGCTGACGAACAAGTATCTGAAGGGCATCCCGGAGGGGTCGCGCGCGACACAGGGCAAGTCGCTGGACCCGGAGCTGCTGAGCGACGAGGTGGTACGCCGCCTGAACGGCCTGAACGACATCGCGGCGGCCCGCGGCCAGTCCCTCGCCCAGCTCGCCCTGAACTGGGTGCTGCGCGACGAGCGGATGACCTCCGCGCTGATCGGCGCGTCCAGCGTGAAGCAGTTGGAGGAGAACGTGGCGGCGCTCTCGGGTCCGCAGCTCACCGACGAGGAGCTCAAGGCGATCGACACGTTCGCGGTGTCGACGCCGGGCACCAACATCTGGGCCGGACGGGGCTGATCCGCGCGGCGGCCGCAGCAGGGCCCGTCACCACCTCGACACTCGTCGGCCCGTGACACCCGTCGGCCCGTCACACCCGTCCCGCCGCGCGGTCGTCCGCGGCGGGACGGCGTGCGTCAGACGCGGGGCCGCTTGAACCACGCGCCGGCCGCGCCCTGCGAGAGCAGCACGACCACGGCTATGGAGCCGAGCAGCGGCAGCAGGCCGCCCGGGTTGCCCGCGGCCGTGCCGCCGAGCCCGAAGAGGATCTGCACGCTCGTCAGGACGATGCAGGTGACGCGGATGCCGTTGCCCGCGCTGCCGAAGCGGAAGGCCATGCCGGCGGCGACCAGGAGACAGAGGTTCACGCCGAGGGCCGCGCCGCCCGTCTCCGGGTTCACCGCGCCGATCAGGACGACGCTGCCGACGACGGTGAGTCCGGCGAGGACCCAGAGGACGATCTGCGCGGCCCGGACGGCGCCGGGCATCTGCGTCGGGGCCATCGGCCCGGGCGCGTAGCCGTAGCCGTAGCCGTAGCCCGGACCGTATCCGGGAGCCTGGCCGTATCCGGGAGCCTGGCCGTACGGCTGGCCCTGAGCGTAGCCGGGGTCCTGGGCGGGTCCGTTGTACGTGGGGAGCCCGGCCTGCGGGTTGACCTGCTGGTTGGCCTGCGGGGCGGCCTGGGGGTGCTGCGGCGGGTCCGGCTGGGGGCCGGGCTGGGGCGGGGGCGGCGGGGGGTAGGGGTTCGACATGTCCCTGACGATATCCGGATGCCGATCTTCCGGCGGCTGCCCGCCGGGCCCGTCGGCCGCCCGTGCCGTGGCACAAAAAAATCGGGCCGGTCCATGGGGGGGAGATGGACCGGCCCGAGGGGGGGTTTCCACCATAACCCTTCGTAAGTGCTGATGGGTGCATCGGCGTGCCACAACTACTCTCCGAGACCGCCCGACGACTGCGCGGTCCCGTTCTACCGGCGGAATCACGGGTTTGAAGGCGGTTTTCGGCCGGGCGCGCCGGTACCCCCCACGGGGGACCCTCAGGAGGTTCGCGCGCTTGACGTTCCGGGCCGCCGTACGGCTACGTTCACGGCATGGCGACGATGACGGTCTCCGCTCCCCCGCCGGACGACCGGCAGCGGGACGGTGCGCCCCCTCGCGCTCCCGGTCCCCCCATCCCCCTGGAGATCGCGGACTCGGGGCGGGCCCGGCGGCGGGGACTGCTCGGCCGGACGGGGATCACGGGGGCGCTCCTGCTGTCGCCGGCGAGCAGTGTGCACACGGTGGGGATGGAGTTTGCCGTTGATGTGGCCTACCTTGACCGGGGGTTCCGCGTGCTGGCCGTCCGGACGATGCGGCCGGGGCGGATCGGGCTGCCGCGGCCGCGGGCCCGGCATGTGATCGAGGCGGAGGCCGGGGCGATGGCCGGGTGGGGCGTGTGCCGGGGCGCGCGCGTCGCCGTGCACGGAGCGGGGCGGGGCGCGGATCCCGGGGGCGGGTGACGGCTCGCGGCGCCGCGCGACCCCCTCCGCCGCACGGCACCGCCGCGCTGGTTTGCTCACGCGAATTAGCCTTGGTCTGAACTTACGTGAGGTTCAGGGGCGGATCGAGCCAGTCTTGATAACGATGCGGAATCAGGCCCTCCCGTACGTCACTTACCGCCCCGCATGACCGGTTTGCGCAACTCGAAGAGGTGCCGTGTGCTGTGGGCGAGGAACGGCCCCTCGGCCTGGATCCGGTCGTGCAGCTCGCGCAGGCGCGGCCGGTACGCCGCCACGTCGAAGCCGGGGACCATCCACACCACCTTGCGCAGGAAGTGGACGACGGCGCCGATGTCGAGGAACTCGATCCGCAGCCGTTCGGCCCGCAGGTCGACGACCTCGAGGCCCGCCGCCTCCGCCTCGGCCCGCTCCAGGTCCGGGTGGCGGCCGTTCCTGACCTCCGCGGGCTGCGGCCCGAGGAAGTACTCGACGAGCTCGAAGACGCTGGCGGGCCCGACGTGCTGCGCGAAGTACGTGCCGCCGGGGCCGAGGACGCGTGCGATCTCGGCGAAGTCGGCCTTCACCGGGTGCCGGCTGGTGACGAGGTCGAAGGCGCCGTCGGCGAACGGCAGCGGGGCGTCCTCGGGCGCGGCGACGACGGCCACGCCGCGGGGGTGGAGCAGGGCGGTGGCCTTGGCGACGTTCGCGGGCCAGCCTTCCGTGGCGACGGCGAGCGGCGGCAGCGTGGCGGCGGAGGCGAGCACCTCGCCGCCGCCGGTCTGGATGTCGAGGCTCGCGGACGCCTGGGCGAGGCGCCGCGCCATGGACTCGGCGTACCGCCAGGAGGGGCGCTCCTCGGTGGCCCGTCCCTCGAACCAGGAGAAGTCCCACCCTTCGGTGGGCGCGGCCTCGGCCTCGGCGACGAGGTCGTCGAAGGGGCGAGGGGAGGGCCGGGCGTCGGTGGATGGGCCGGGGTCGAGGTCCCTCTCGCCGTCCGGGGCCGGGTCGTTCGTGGTGTCCCTGCTGTTCATGGGGCAATCCTGGCATCGGGGACGCGCGTGGGGCACTCCGGTTTCGCCGGCGGCCGGGGCGGGGCTGGGTGGTGACGGTGACGGGGTGGTGACGGTGACGGGGTGGTGACGGGGGCAGTGGGGGGCGGTACCCGTGGCTCAGTCCGTAGTCCCGGCCGCGCTGCCGCCGGGCGCGCTGCCGCCGGTCGTCCCGGCGCCGGAGTCGCCTCGCGGGAAGGAGACCTCCACGCGGCGGTTCTTGCGGCGGCCCTCCTCGGAGCCGTTGTCGGCGATGGGGTAGTCCTCGCTGTAGCCGCGTACGGAGTACGTGACTTCGGGGCCGAGGTAGCCCGCGAGGGTGTCGTGCACGGCCTCGGCGCGTTGGCGGGAGAGCTTCTTGCCGTGGCCGTAGGAGCCGAGGTTGTCCGTGAAGCCGAAGACCCGTACGTCCGTGGCCTTCTGGTTCTTGGCCTCTTCGGCGATCGCCTTGATCCGGGCGTTCGCCTCGGGGTTCAGCTTGGAGCTGTCCTTGGGGAACAGGACCTCCGCCTGCAACGCGAACTTCACGTCCGTGTTGGTGTCCTCGCGCCGCTCCTCGCCGCCGAGGTCCTCGACGACGGACTTGATGTCCAGCACCTTGGCGGGCGCGAGCGTGGCCCCGTCGGCGAGCTTCAGCCCCGGGCTGTTGGAGTCGACTTCGGGGGGCGGAGAGGTGGTGGAGGTGCCGGGGGGTGCGGTGGGGTCGTCGTCGGCGAAGGCCTGCGGCGCGAGGAACACCATGGTGGTGAGCGTGAGGGTGAGGGTGGCCGTCGTCAGGGTTGTTCGGGAGCGGGTGAGGGGGGCGGAGGTCATGGTCACTCGCCCTCGGAGATCTCGATGGGGGCGGGTGGCATGGCGCCGACTTGGAAGTCGACCTTGGTGGCGCCCTCGGGCGGCGCGGGGAACTGCGCGTACCAGTCAGCCGTCTGGCTCGGCTTCACTCCTCCGGTGAACTTGGTGCACAAACACCGGCCCTCGGTGTCCCGGAGCACGAGGTACTTCTTCTTCCCGGAGTTGTCGATCAGGTTGGCGCCCGCCACGGAGGAGCCGTTCTTGTTCAGCTCCCGCTCCTCACCACGCCAGTTGGCGGCCGCCCAGAACTTGCCCCCATTGTTCGTCACCTTGCCCGCGACCGTCACGAAACCGCCGCTGTCGCGGACAGCGGAGGTGACCGTCAGCGTGATGCTCTCCTCACCCTTGACCTCGGCCAGCACCTTGTCCGACGAGGAGTCCTCACTGCCCTCGTCCTTCTCGTCGTCTCCGCCCTGCCTGGGCGGTGCCGTCGACGGCGACGAGTCCTTCTCGCTCTTGTCGCCCCCATCGTCTCCACCGCCGCAGCCGGCCACCGCAAGGACAAGCCCGGTGGTGATCGCCACAGCGGTCATTGCCCTGCGGGTCGTCGCGGTACGCCGAATACTCATCGCCACGGCTTCCTTCTCTCGTCGATCGCGTGTCAGTCGGCCAAGAGGACAGAGAAGAGTACGGACGCGTCCGGGAGGTCGCCCGGTTCGAAGTCGTCCGGATCGATCTCGATGGGATCCTCGCCGTCACACGTCAGTTCCACGGCCTTCTCCGGATCAGCCGAGGAATCGACGTCGCAGCGCGGTTTGATGACGGCGACGGCGTCCGCCTTGGCGTGCATCGACTCCGTACCCGGAATGATCGAATCACCCACGGTGTAGTTGGTCTTGACGTCCGCACGGAAGCCCGGATAACCGTTCACTTCTGCCTGCGTGACGACGACGGTCGAGTCGTTCTCGGCGGCGAGCGTGTCAGCCGCGGCCTGGGCTCCGAAGCCCTCGATCTTGTCTCCGACAAGCCAGTCGAGCCAGTCGTCGCCTGCGCCGATGGCCAGCTCCAAGCCGTCGACGAGTTCCTCCCTGGCATCCTGCGCGGCGGCCAGGGCCGCGGCATCCGCGGCGGTCTGAGCACCATTGCGCGCTGAGGCGCCTTGCGCGAAGGCGAAGAACGCAAAGGCGACGAAGAGCAGAATCCCCGTCAGCCAGATGTAGATGGGGAGCGTCTGCCCTCTGTCATCGCCGATGAGGCGTCGTCTCAACCGCCGATCACGTCGGATACGGCGTCCTGGATCGCACCGGAGATCTGACCGTCGAGCCCGAGGCCGTCGATGAGAACGAAGATCCCCGCAATAAGAATCATCAGCCCCGCATACTCCACAAACCCCGCCCCCGCATCCCGCTCCCGCCCCCGTACCCGGGACGCCACGGAAACCGTCCAGTCCACCCAGACTCTGAGCACGCGTTCCTTCAGCACGACGGCTCCTTCTCTCCCACCCGATACCGAGCCCGTTGCGGTCAGAGGCAACGTACGCCACCACGCGTGCATCGGCAGCAACTCTGCGCAACGGATGCGGCAACCCGGGTGCCGGGCCCGCAAGTTGGCGGGTTCTCTTCCCCCTCGGTGAGATCACCATGCACGAAGTCCCCTCCCGCGAACCACGAGCTCAATTCCGACTGTCCCACATCGAGTTGCATCCGCGAAGGGCTTTCGCGAACCTGGTGTCCACGACCCGCCCTATCGGCCCAGGATCGAGCCGAAGTCCGAACCCGAGCCCAGGAACATCCCCGCCGCGATCAGGATCATCGTGGCCGGGAGCATGAAGACCAGCGTCACCATCGTCGCCTTGGGGATCGTCTTGGCCGCCCTGCGGCGGGAGTTCTGCGCGTCCGTGCGCCGCATGTCCGTGGCCAGCTGGATCAGCGTGTCGGCGATCGGCGAGCCCAGCTCCTCGCCCTGCTGGAGGGCCGAGACGAACTGGGCCACCTGCTCGGACGCGTTGCGGCGGCGGAGTTCGTCGAAGGCCTGGCGGCGGCTGACGCCCATGTCCATCTGGCGCAGGGTGATGCGGAGTTCGTCCGCCCACGGCCCCTCGTACCGTTCCGCCACCCGGTCGAGGGCCTGGCGGAAGCCGAGGCCCGCCGAGACCACCACGGCGAGGACGTCCAGGAAGTCGGGGAGCGTACGGTCGATGACCTCGCGGCGCTCGCGGATCGCCTGCCAGATCAGCGCGTCAGCGGCCACCGCGCCGAAGGCCAGCGTGAGCAGGCCGAAGAGCGGGGAGCCGTTGGTCAGGAAGACCAGGCCGAGGACGACGCCGAAGACGCCGTAGACCGCGCGCCGGGCCGCGTACCGGTCGATGGTCAGGCCGCCGGGGTTGCCCGCCATGTCTATCCTGCGGCGCTTGGCGTCGACCCGTTTCGGGCCCATGACGCGCAGCACGAAGGGGGCGAACCGCATGCCCAGGCGGTCCACCGCGGAGCCCGCGACCGAGACGCGGGTCGCGCCGACCTCCAGGGCGACGGCCAGGTCGGACGGCAGCTTCGCGTCCGCCCGGTACATGCGGATGCCCAGACAGGCACCGGCCACGGCGAGGCCCATCGCGAGCGCCAGCAGCAGAGCCAGCACGACAATTCTCCTTCCGTGCGCGGTACTTGGAGCGCGGTACTTGGACTACACCTCGATCTTGCCCAGGCGTCTGATGACGAAGAAGCCGATCCCGTACAGGCCCAGCGAGACGAGGATCAGCGTCTGGCCCAGCGGGGAGCCGGTCACCCGCTCCAGCGCGCCCTCGTTCGAGGAGTTGATGAGCAGCAGGGAGCCGAGGCCGAGCAGCGGGACCGTGAACGCCGTCGCGTGGACCTCCGACAGCATCGTGCGGACCTCGCGCCGGGTCTCCTTCCTGTCCTCCAGGGTCTGCGTCAGATTGCGCAGGCTGTTGACCACCGTGCCGCCCGCCTTGTTGGAGAGGACCAGGGTGGTGACCAGGACGATCAGCTCACGGGAGGGGAGGCGTTCCGCCAGCTCTCCCAGGGTGTCGTCGATCGAGCGGCCGAGCGTCAACTGGTCCGCCACATGCGACAGTTCCTCGCCCGCCGGGGCCTCCAGCTCCTCCGCGGCCATCGCCAGCGAGGTGCGCAGCGCCAGGCCCGCCGCCGTCGCGTTGGCCAGGATGCGCGCCACGTCGGGGAGTTGGTTGATGAACGCCTCGATGCGTTTCTGCCGCTGCCAGTTGAGGAAGGCCAGCGCGCTCCATATCGCCACCACGCCCGCGATCGGGCCGAAGAAGGGGGCCAGGGTCGCCGCCGCGATCAGCCAGAGGGCGGCCACCACCGCGACGACGTAGGTGAAGAACTCGCCGGGGGTGAGGTCGAGGCCCGTCGCCGAGAGGCGCAGGTGCAGGGAGCGGCCGAGGCGGGTGCGGCGCAGCCGGCGGTCGACGGTGGCGAACCGGCGTGCGCGGCCGGCCGGACCGTCCCCCGAGCCGGGTCCGAGCGCCAGCCGGTCGACCAGCGCCTGGCGTTGGGCCCGCCCCGACGCGTACGTGTGGACACCGGCGACGGCGAGCGTGCCGGTGAGGATCGTGGCGCCCAGCGCGAGGACGGCGGGGTCGTTCATCCGATCGCTTCCCTCGTGTCCAGTACGTCGACGGCCTCCGCCACCCCGAAGGCGGGCGGCACCGGTTCGTCGGCGACGTACAGCTTGTCGGCGATCTCGCGCGGCAGCGGCAGATGCTCGTAGTGGCCGTGCACGACGCGGTCGCCGCCGAGCGGACGCGGCACGAAGCGGGTGACCGGCACGATGCGGAAGTCCTGGCGGCCGTGGCTGACGAGCAGCACGATCTCGGCGACCTTGCGGGAGCCGTCGCCGTGCCGGGCCAGCTGGACGACCACGTCGACGGCCGAGTTGATCTGGTCCTTCAGCGCCTCGAAGGGGATCTGCACCTCAGACATCGAGCCGAGGGTCTGCAGGCGCATCAAGGCGTCCTCGGCGGAGTTGGCGTGGACGGTGGCGAGCGAGCCGTCGTGGCCGGTGGACATCGCCTGGAGCATGTCGAGGGTCTCGCCGCCGCGGACCTCGCCGACGATGATGCGGTCGGGGCGCATGCGCAGTGAGTTGCGGACCAGGTCGCGGATGGTGATCTGGCCCTTGCCCTCGACGTTCGGGGGCCGGGACTCCAGGCGGATCACGTGGTCCTGCTGGAGCTGGAGTTCGGCCGAGTCCTCGATGGTGATGATGCGTTCGTGGGCGGGGATCAGGCCGGAGAGGGCGTTGAGCAGCGTCGTCTTTCCGGTGCCCGTGCCGCCGCTGACGATGAGGTTGAAGCGGGCGCGCACGAACGCGGCGAGCAGCATCAGCATGTGCTCGTCGAGGGAGCCGAGGGCGATGAGTTCGGGGAGCGTGTAGGCGCGCGGGAAGCGGCGGATGGTGAGGGTGGCGCCGGTGAGGGCGAGCGGCGGGATGATCACGTTGACGCGCTCGCCGGTGGGCAGGCGGGCGTCGACCATGGGGTTGGACTCGTCCACGCGGCGGTTGACCGTCGAGACGATGCGTTCGATCGTCTGCATCAGCTGGTCGTTGGAGGCGAAGCGCAAGGGGAGCTGCTCCACCCGGCCGGCCCGCTCGACGAAGATCGAGTCGGGGCCGTTCACCATGATCTCCGTGATGGAGGCGTCGGCGAGGAGCGGTTCCAGTACGCCGAGGCCGAGGGCCTCGTCGACGACGCGGCGGATCAGCTGGGCGCGCTCGGAGGTGGAGAGGACGGGCCCCTCGCGGCTGATGATGTGGCCGAGCACGCGCTCCAGGCGGACCCGGCGGTCGGCCGCCGCGAGGGAGGACATCTCGGCGAGGTCGATCTCCTCCAGGAGCTTGGCGCGGTAGACGGCGACGAGACCGTCGTCGCGGCTCGGCTCGGTCTGGCGGGTCGGGGCCACGCGGTCGCGCAGGCTCATGTCGACCTCCCACCTCTCTCGTGGGTACGGGGGTTCGGCCGGGTACGGGGGTTCCGCCGGGTACGGGGATTCGGCACGGCTCAGTCGTCCCCGGCGTCGTCGTCGGGCATGGTGGCGTGCCTGGTGACGCTCCAGTCCGAGCCGATGAACGGGAGCAGGGTCGGGACCTGCACCTCGACGGTGGCGGTCGTGGTGTCGCCGCCGTCCCCGACATCGATGGAGGAGCTCAGGTCCGCATCCATCGCCGCGGCCCCCGCCGCCTCCCCGGAGTCGCCCTGCGAGGCGGCGCGGGCGGCCGCGCGGGCGCCGGAGCCCGCCTGGTTGGCGGCGTACCCGACCAGGCCGAGCTGGATCGCGGCGAGGCCGACGAGCAGCAGGACCGGCAGGAAGCCGGCGAACTCCAGCATGGACACGCCGCGGTCGCCCCAGCGGCGCCGGCGTCCGGCGGACGACGCACGACCACGACCGCGACCGCGACCGCGCCACGGTCCCGTCAGCAACCCGGCCCGCCTCACCCGTCCTCCCCCTCCTTCGCCGCGCCCGCCTCGCCGTGGACCTTCCACCCGGCATCGAAGCCGGGGAAGAACACGGGCACGTCGACCCGCACGTGGGCCTTGTACACCCCGCCCTCCTCCCCGCACGTGATGTCGGCGCCCTGCCAGGCGTCGGGCAGGTGTTCCTTCCCCGCGGTGGTGCAGGCGCCGTCCGCGCCCTGCCCCACCGCCCGCGCCGCCGTGTACGCCCGCGCCGCCTCGTCCGCGGCGTTCCCCGCGAGGGAGTACGAGTACCCGTACAGCGCGCACTGCCAGAGGATCGTCATGACCACGAGCAGCAGCGGGAACATCCCGGCGAATTCGAGCGTGACCGCGCCCCGGTCGCCGCCCGCCGCCTTCCTGCGCAGGGCCAGCGCGCCCCGCCTGCCGCCGGGGCCCGCGGCTTCCGGGTCGACCAGGCCGAGCTCGCCGGCCAGGGCCCACAGCGCCTGTTTCACCGTGGAGCGGCTGTCGAGGTCCTGCATGCGGCCCGCGTCGACCGCGGCCTGCAGCTCCTTGAAGCAGGCGGGCACCGTGGTGCGGGCCGTCCGCGTGCCGGTGACGCGCTCCACCAGGGAGGGCTGGATCTCCGCGGTCCTGCCGTGCCGGTTGACGACGGTGACGGTCTCCTCGGCCTTGCGGATCTGGAGCCGGTCCCAGAGCCGCACCACGCGTTTGGCGGCGCGGACGGCCACCACGTCGGGGGTGACGAGCAGCAGCGCCCGGTCGGCGAGTTCGATCGCGGTGGCGCTCGCCGCGGTCACGTAGGCGCCGCAGTCGACGACCACCACGTCGTAGCGGGCGCGCAGGGCGCCGATGGTCTGGCGGGCGACGCGGTCGGTGACTTCTTCGCCGCGTTCGCCCTCGGCGGGGGCGAGGAGCAGGCCGAGGCCGCTCTCATGGGTGTAGACGGCGTCCTGGAGGACGCGCGGGGTGATGTCGTTGATCGCGGCGAGGTCGGCGACGGAGCGGCGGAACTGCACGTCGAGGTAGGAGGCGACGTCCCCGGACTGGAGGTCGAGGTCGAGGAGGGCGACGGTGCGGCCCGACGCGCCGGCGGCGAGGGCGAGCTGGACGGCGGTGACGGTCGTGCCGACGCCGCCCTTGGCGCCGCTGACCGTGACGACGGTGCCCGCGCCGCCGGGTCCGCCGCCCCCGCCCGCGTACAGCTCCAGGCCGCTGCCGCTGCCGAGGTGGCGCCGCATCCCGGTGGACCAGGCGGCGGCGGCCTGGACGCGTTCGGCGAGGGCGTCGTAGGCGAGCGGGAGGCCGACGATGCCGCGTGCCCCGGAGTCCATGGCGGCGGTCAGCAGGCCGGGGCTGGTGTCGGCGGTGATGAGGACGACGCCGACCGCGGGGAAGCGCAGCACGAGGTCGCGGATGAGGTCGAGGGCCGGGACGGGGCCGATCCGCTCGTGGACGAGGACGACCTCGGGCAGTTCGTCGACGGATTCGGCGGCGAGGTGCGCGAGGGTGTCGAGGAGCGCCGTGGAGTCGGCCACGGGGAGCGCGGGTTCGGTGTCGGGCAGCTGGCCGGTGAGCGTGGACAGCGCGCGGGCCGCGTCGGTGTCGCCGACGGCGGGGAGGATCCGAGTGGTCATGCCCGACCTCCTACTTGTCCTCGTCGAGGGTGTACGTGCGGTCGCGCGGCGGTACGGTCGCCTCGCCGCCGGCGCCGACCAGGGCGAGCCGGACGTGCGTGGCGAACGACTCCGCGTAGGCGACGCGTTGGGCGTCGGCGGTGCCGAGGGCGAACGTGATGGGCACCGCCTCGGTGGCCTTGCGGCGGGTGCGGTCGTCCTGGTTCGGTTCGAGCGGGGTCAGCTTGCCGACGTCGAGCACCTTGGCGCCCTCCACGATGACTTTGGACTGGTCCTTCGCCTTGTCGGTCGCACCCTTGAAGGTGGCGTAGATGTTGACCTTCGAGCCGGGTGTGATCTTGCCCGCGACACCGGTCGCCGCGTCGATCATGATGGCGATCTCCTGTTGCCCCGGGCCGAGTTCGGGGCGCCGCACGATCATGTCGGACTGGAGCAGCGAGCCCTTGCGCAGCTGGGTGACGGCGATCTTGCCGCGGATCTCGCCGAGGTCGGTGACGGCGTTGTCGGACAGCCACCGCTCGGGCATCTCGACCTTCTCGAACTGGTCGGCGGTCAGCTCCTTGTAGGGCGCGATGTCGCTCTTGAGCTTGTACGCGGGGACTTCCGGGCCCACCTTCGAGTTCACGTCGCGGATCACCGAGAGGACGCCGGCGAACGCGCCGATCGCGCACAGGACCGACAGGACCAGCAGGATGATGCCGCGGCGCTGGCGTGAGTTCATGGGCCGGACTACCTCGATCGAATGCGGGTGGCTACGGACGGTGAGCGGGGTGGCGCGCGTGCGGTCGTCGGTCGCGTACGAGGTGCGGGCGGGGCGGTCCTGTCCTAGGTGGCGCCGCGGGGCAGGGCGGTCGCGGGGCGGGCGGAGTGCGTTTGGGCCGGGCGGCCCCGGGAGCCGGGCGGGATCAGGGCGCGGACCGGCGGCGCGGGGCGGTCGGAGGGCGGCGGCAGGGGCGCGGCGCAGAACGCGCAGCGGTCCCCGATGAGTTCGAGGCCGCACCAGTGGCAGTCGTCGCGGCGGACGGACGACACCAGTTGGTAGAGGACGGAGATGTCCGGGATGGCCGCGGCGAACTCGACGAGCCTGCCGGTGGCCCACCAGCGCGCGGACTCGGCGGGCAGCCGCGCCTCGGTGGCCTCCTGGCAGTGCCAGGCCGGGGCGAGGGCGCCGGTCACCCAGTCGGGCGCGAGCTTGGCCTGCGCGTACAGCATCCGCGTCGCGAACCCGGGGCCCGGCAGCCGCGCCTCGTCGCCGGACACCTTGACCAGCTCGGGGCGGGGCGTGGCGAGGACCGCGAACTGGCTGCCGGGCAGCCAGGACTTGGCGTGCGACTGGAGGGTGACGGGCACCCGGTCGAGTCTGGCGACGGAGCCGAGCAGGGCGCCCGCGTAGATGTAGTGGGAGAGCAGCCGCGCGGCGGAGGCGAGCACGCCGGGGCTGAAGTCGCAGACCGACAACTGCCGCAGTTGCAGCGCGAGTACGGCGAGGCCGAGCGGCGGCAGTTCGGAGCGGACGACGGCGATGCGGTCGCTCTCCAGGACGGAACGCACCGCGTGCAGCCGCTGGGCGGTGGTCGCGGGCGCGGAGGCGGGGCACAGGGCGATGACGTAGCCGTGGTGCTCGATGAGGGTGTGCATCTCGGTGAGCGCCCGGTCGAAGGAGTATGTCCGCGCCGGCTCCAGCGCCGAGCGGAGCACGGTGGCCGAGGGGGTGTGCCGGTCGGGCGACGGCAGCACGAGATCGGGTCCGGTGACGGCTATGGCGGTCGGCAACGCGTACACCCCCGGTCCTCGTGCACTCCTGCCTCAGCACCATATCCACGTCATGGTCGACTCGACACCCAACTTCCCACTGTTCATGTGGAGGTGGGGGATTCCGCTGTGCACCAAGTGATGTTTGATCCCTTGACAACCTCATTGGTCTGGACCAGCTTTGACCTCCAGCTGGACCCCCATCCCCCCACCTCACTCCCCCCACGGAGGCAGCAGTGGTCCGTACCCGCAGCAGGACGGGAGCCGCCGTCGGCGCCCTCACCGCCCTGGCCCTCGCCCTCACCGGCCTGTTCACCGGCGGCGCCGGCCCGGCGGACGCCGCGCCCCGCGCCGTGCCCGCGCACGCGGTGACCGGTTACTGGCAGAACTTCGACAACGGCGCCCAGGTGCAGAAGCTGGGCGAGGTGCAGGACGCGTACGACATCATCGCCGTGGCCTTCGCCGACGCCACCGGCACGCCCGGGCAGGTGACCTTCAACCTCGACTCGGCCGGTCTCGGCGGCTACCCGGTCGACCAGTTCAAGGCCGACATCAAGGCCAAGCAGGCGGCCGGCAAGTCGGTGATCATCTCGGTCGGCGGCGAGAAGGGCGCGGTGTCGGTCGACTCCGCGGCGTCCGCCACGGCCTTCGCCGACTCCGTGTACGGCCTGATGCGGGAGTACGGCTTCGACGGCGTCGACATCGACCTGGAGAACGGCCTCGACTCCACGTACATGTCGCAGGCCCTGAAGTCCCTTGCGGCCAAGGCGGGTTCGGGCTTCGTGCTGACCATGGCGCCGCAGACCATCGACATGCAGTCACCGTCGAACGAGTACTTCAAGACCGCGCTCGCCGTGAAGGACATCCTCACGGTGGTCAACATGCAGTACTACAACAGCGGTTCGATGCTCGGCTGCGACGGCAAGGTCTACAGCCAGGGCACCGTCGACTTCCTCACCGGGCTCGCCTGCATCCAGCTGGAGAACGGGCTCGCGCCCTCACAGGTCGGCATCGGCGTCCCGGCCTCCCCGCGGGCGGCGGGCGGCGGCTACGTCGCACCGGAGGTCGTCAACAGCGCCCTGGACTGTCTGGCCGAGGGCACGGGCTGCGGCTCCTTCAAGCCGTCCAAGACGTACCCGGGCGTACGGGGCGCGATGGCCTGGTCGACCAACTGGGACGCGACGGCGGGCGACGCGTGGTCCTCCTCGGTGGGCGCGCACGTCCACGGCCTGTAGGACCCCACCCTTACGTCACCGGAAGAGACCGCAGCGCCGCCGCTCCCCCGGCGGCGCTGCCGTGTCTCACCAGGGCAGGTCGCGCACCTGCTGGACGCAGAGGACGAGGAAGAGCAGCCCCGCCCCCGCGAGCATGACGTTGCTGACGATGCCGTTGCGCCACTGCGCGGGCGTACGCGCGGAGTTGAGCAGCCAGAGGAGCGTGAGGGCGAGGAACGGCATGAAGAAGGCGCCGAGCACGCCGTACGCGATGACGAGGCCGAACGGCTCGTCCAGGAAGAGCAGGCCCATCGGCGGGAAGGTCAGCCAGAGCAGGTACGCCCGGAACGGCAGCGACTTCTCGCGTTTTCCGGCCGCGACCTCCTCGACCATGTTGCCCCCGGCCGCCGCACCGGCCCCGGCCTCGTCGCCGCCCGCCGCGTCGCGCTCGCGCCGCAGCCGCTCCACGAAGTCGGCGAACATCAGGCTCACGCCGTGCCAGACACCCATCAGGGCGCCGAAGGACGTGGCGAAGAAGCCGAACAGGAAGAGCTTCGCGGTGACCGCGCCGAACTTGTCCTCCAGGACGTCGCCGAGGTCGACGAGGCCCCGGTCGCCGGAGGTGAGGGCGATGTTCGTGGAGTGCAGGAGCTCGGCGCCGATGATCATCATGGCGACGACGAAGACGCCGGTCGTGATGTAGGCGACCCGGTTGTCCAGGCGCATCACCTTGAGCCAGGTGATGTCGGTCCAGCCCTTGGAGTTCACCCAGTACCCGTACGCGGCCATGGTGATGGTGCCGCCGACGCCGCCGATCAGACCGAGGGTGTAGAGCAGGGAGCCGTCCGGCAGGACGGGGGCGAGGCCGGCGAGGGCGTCGCCGAGGTCGGGGGCGACGCGGATGGCGACGTACACGACGATCAGGAACTTCATGCCGATGACGATCGTCATGGCCTTCTCGAACACGGCGTACCGGTTGAACCAGACGAAGGCGAGCCCCAGCAGTCCGCAGATGACCGCCCACGTCTTCAGGCCGGGACCGTCCGGGAAGAGCGCGACCAGCGGCAGGGCGCTGGACGACATGGCCGTGGCGCCGTACACGAAGCCCCAGATGACCACGTAGACCGCGAAGTAGTAGGTGGTCCACCGGCCGAGGCTGCGCCACCCCTCGAAGAGGGTGCGCCCGGTGGCCAGATGCCAGCGGCCGGTCGCCTCGGCGAGCGAGATCTTCACCAGGCAGCCGATGATCGCGGCCCACAGCAGGGTGTAGCCGAACTTGCTGCCCGCGATGAGCGTCGCCACCAAGTCGCCCGCGCCGACGCCGGTGGCCGCGACGACGATGCCGGGGCCGACGTACTTCCAACTCGCCTTGCGCAGCGGGGGACCCGCTGCCTCGGCGGCGGTGCCACTGCCTGTCGTTTCAGCCATGCCGATCAAGAAAGCGCATCACCGCGCTCGGCACAAGAGGGTCGGGCGAGGGGGTTGGCCGAAGAGAGCGTTGACGCGGGCATGCCAGCGCTCGACGATGGGCCCGCGCCGTGCACGTCCGCGGCCCGCACCACGGGTACCACCCGCGCCACCCGCAACCCCGCGCACACAGCGCGCCCACCGCACGTGTCGCACTGAACACCCCCCCACCCCCCGAGGAGACTTCATGCGACTCCGGATACGCGGCAGACGGTCCGCCGCCCTCGCCACCCTGCTCGCCCTCGCCCTGGCGGCCCCTCTGACCGCCAACGCCTCGTCCGCGCCGCCGGACACCCCGGCCGCCCGGGACGCGGCGACCGCGGCCGACGAGGAGACCCGCCAGTACGAGATCCCGCTGCCCGACGACCGCGCCGCCCGCACCGCACTCGCCCGCACCGGGGTCGCCGTCGACGCGGTCGACGGCCGCACGGTGGTCGTCTCGGCGGACGCCCGGGAAGCGGCGCGGCTGCGGGCGGCGGGGTACCGGCTCAAGGCCCTCGCCGGTCCCCCGGCGCGTACGGGCGGACAGGCCGTGGAACCCAAGGACTTCCCGTCCGCCGACGCGAAGTACCACAACTACGCGGAGATGAACGCGGAGATCGACCAGCGCGTCGCCGCCCACCCGGACCTGATGAGCAAACGCGTCATCGGCAAGACCTACTCCGGCCGGGACATCGTCGCCGTCAAGGTCAGCGACAACGTCGCCACCGACGAGGCCGAGCCCGAGGTCCTCTTCACCCACCACCAGCACGCGCGCGAGCACCTGACCGTGGAGATGGCCCTCTATCTGCTGCGCGAACTCGGCGACGACTACGCCACGGACGCCCGGATCAAGAAGATGGTCGACGGGCGCGAGATCTGGATCGTGCCCGACCTCAACCCGGACGGCGGCGAGTACGACATCGCCACCGGCCGCTACCGCAGCTGGCGCAAGAACCGCCAGCCCAACAGCGGTTCGTCCAACGTCGGCACCGACCTGAACCGCAACTGGGCCTTCAAGTGGGGCTGCTGCGGCGGCTCTTCGGGCTCCACCGGCTCGGAGACCTACCGCGGCGCGCGCGGCGAGTCGGCGCCCGAGGTCAAGGTCGTCGCGGACTTCGTCCGCAGCCGGGTGGTCGGCGGCAAGCAGCAGATCAGGGCGGGCATCGACTTCCACACGTACAGCGAGCTCGTGCTCTGGCCGTACGGCTACACGTACAACGACACCGCGCCCGGCCTCACCCAGGACGACCGCGACGCGCACGCCGCCGTCGGCCGCAAGATGGCCGCCAGCAACGGCTACACGCCCGAGCAGTCCAGCGACCTCTACATCACCGACGGGTCGATCGACGACTGGCTGTGGGGCGACCAGAAGATCTTCAGCTACACCTTCGAGATGTACCCGTCGTCCTCCGGTGGCGGCGGCGGCTTCTACCCGCCCGACGAGGTCATCGAGCGGGAGACCGCCCGCAACCGCGACGCGGTCCTGCAGCTCCTGGAGAACGCGGACTGCATGTACCGCTCGATCGGCAAGGAACAGCAGTACTGCACGAGCTGACGTCCAACACCCCCCCTCGTCCCCGAACGCCGCCGGAACACGCCCAGTTGACGACCGGAAGATCGCGACCGGGCGCCCGGCGGCGCTGTCAGACTCATCGGCATGGGGACGATCTATGCGCTCATGGTCGGCATCAACGACTACCCGCGCCGGACGGCGACGCCGCTCACCGGCTGCGTCAACGACATCACCGCGGCCCGGCGGCTGCTCGCGGACCGCACCGGCGGCGCGGCGCGGGTCCACGTGCTGCTCGACGCCGAGGCGACGGTGGCCGCCGTCGTCGACGCCGTCGAGCGGCACCTGGGGGCGGCGGGCCCCGGCGACACGGCGCTGCTCTGGTTCTCCGGCCACGGCACCGAGTGGCGGGCGACGGGCGCGGACCTGCTGATCGAGGCCACCGGCCGCAACCAGGCCCTGGTCTGCGCGGACGGCCCGCTGCCCGACAAGCGGCTCGGCGCCCTGCTCGCCGCGGTCGCCGCCCGCGGCCCGCACACCGCCGCCGTCCTGGACTGCTGCTACTCCGGGGGCGCGACCCGCGACGCGGAGCTGACCGCCCGCTGGACGCCGCCGGCCGCCGAGTGGCCGCGATCCTCCCTCACGGGCGCGCGGGACCTGCCCGTCCCCGACGGCTCCCCGCGCCATGTCCTCCTCGCCGCCAGCCGGCTCAACCAGCTCTCCTACGAAGGGGAGTTCGGGGGCCGCAGACACGGCGCGTTCACGCACGCGCTGCTCGGTGTCGTACGGGAGGCGGGGCCCGACGCCAGCTACCGGGAGCTGCTCGCCGCGGCCGACGCCCGGCTGCAGCGCAACGGGGGCGGTCAGCAGCCGGTGCTGTATCCGGCGGAGACCGCAGGCGTGGCCGACCTGCCGTTCCTCGGCGGCGCCGTCTCGCGGGCGCCCGCCCCGTATCTGCTGCGGTACGGCCTGGACGGCTGGGAGGTGGACTGCGGCAGCGGGCACGGGCTGCGGGACGGCGCGGGGGCCTCCGGCACGGAGTTCACGGTGCTCGCGCCCGGCACGGACACCCTGCCCGAGGGCACCGTCGTCCGCGCCCGCGCCGTGCACGGCCACCGCACGCTCGTCGACCTCCCCGACGGCACGCCGTCGACCGGCCGGGCCTACCCCGTGACACTCTCCGCGCTCGCCGCCGCCCCGGCGACGGTCACGCTCGCGGTGGACGAACAGCACGCCGCAGCGAGGGAGTTGGGTGACATCCTGGCCGCCGCCTCCCCGCTGGTCCGCCTGGTGGCCACCTCGCGGGAGGCGGCGGACCTGCACTTCCGGGTCGTGGTGCGCGGGACGTCGGCGCAGGTGCTGCGGCGGGACGGCAGCCCGTTCGTCGAGCCGCTGCCGCTGGCCGGGCCCGGCGACGCCCGCCGCGTCGCCGACTGCCTGGCCCATCTGGCACGCTGGCACCAGCTGCGCGACCTCACCGCGCGCCCCTCACCGCTGGACGGCCTGGTCCGCGTGGAGATCACACCCTGGGACGCGCCGGACGACGGGCCGCTCCTGCCCGACGGCAGCGGCGAGATCACCTGCCCCTACACGCCGGGCCCCGAAGGACCGCGCCCGCCCTGGGTCTCCGTCCGGCTGCACAACCGCTCCCCCAGCCGACCGCTGTGGTGCCTCCTGCTGGACCTGACCGACAGCTACGCCGCCGACCCGGCGCTGTATCCGGGCCACTTCATCGCGCCCGGCGGCACCGGCCACGCCCTGGACGGCGAGCCGGTGCGGCTGTCGCTGCCGCCGGGCCGCCCGGCCGTGCCGGGGGCCGAGGTGCGGGACTGGCTCAAGCTCGTGGTGGCCGAGTCGGAGCTCAACACGCTGCCGTTCCAGCTGCCCGCTTGGGGCGCGCGCTCCACCGCGTCCCGCTTCGGCCCGCCGGACGGCGACGACGGGGTGCTGCGGATCCGGCCGCACACGACACGGGACTTCGGCCGGACGGACGCGGGGTCACCGGGGCGGTGGACGGCGCGCACCATCGCGGTACGGACCGTGGTCCCGGGCGGTGAGCGGGATCAGGGGGCGAGCCGCGCGTAGTACGGCTCGAGGACCGAACTGAGCCACCGGTCGCCGTCCTCGGTGCCGAAGTCGACCGGCACGTCGTCCACCGTCTCGACCGCGCCCCGCGGACACCGGTCGCCGAAGAGCAGCACCGTACGGTCCTCCGGCTCGCGCTTGGAGCGCCACACGAAGCCCTGTGCCCACGGGTCGGTGTGGTCGCGGATCCAGTGCGCCCAGTCGCGGGTGTACGCGTAGTCGATCGCCTCGGCCTGCACCAGCCAGGTGTCCTGGTGGACGCCGGCCAGGTCCTGCGCGGTCATCAGCGACACGACGGTGACGTCCGCGGTGAGCCGGAGCGTGGTCAGCCGCCGCCCGCGCACGCTGACCCGCGGCACCAGGCGCGGCCCGCCCGCCGGGTCGAACGGCAGCGACCGCAGCAGCGTCTCGCAGACCGCGGCCACCGGGGTGAGCCCCGCGTAGAGATAGCCGTACGGGTCGCAGCCCGTGCCGTCGAAGCGCCCGCCGCCGTACAGGCAGTGGGCGGGGTTGGGGTTGAACGCGGTGGCGTCCCGGCGCGCGGAGTGCACGCGGTACAGGACGGTGCCCCGGGCCAGGGTGGTCTTGGCGGGGGTGGCGCTCAGCCGGTCGGGCGGCCGGTAGTTCGGCACCGCTACTCACCTTCCATCAGGAACCGTGCGGTGTCGGCGAGTTGGCGGTCGCGTCCAGTACCGAGGAGCCGGGCGGGGCGGGTGCCGAGCCAGGCGTTGTCGGACAGCCACCAGTCGGCGGCGCCCCACGGGTCGCGGTCGGCCTCCAGCAGGGTGTTGACCTCCAGGACGATCAGCCAGGGCATCGCGTCCTCGGAGAACTGGAAGCGCGGCAGCCGCGGCAGGCCGCCCGCGCCGGGCAGCCTGATCAGCTCGGGCGCGAACGGGTTGCCGCCGTGCCGCAGCACCGCGTCGGCGTCCAACGCCGGTGCGGCGAGCAGCCGTTCACGGACCGGCCCGAGGACCGGGCCGACCATGCGGTGTCCGTCGATGAGCAGCACGGCGAGGTCCTCGACGCGGAAGCCCCGGTAGCCGACGCCGTCGCCGGTGGCCGCGTCCGGCCCGGCGTCGGCGGCGAGCCGCGCCTCCCCCGCCGCGCCGAACTCCTCGGGCAGCTGCTCCCGCAGCAGCCAGGCCGCCCGGTCGGCGGCGTCCCGGCGCACGGACTCGTCCTCGCCCCGGCCGCGCACGACCCCGAGGAGCGCGGCGAGCCGGTCGCGCAGCGGCTGGTCGAGCCGGTCGGCGATGCGGTCCCAGAACGCGGCGGCGGCCGCGAGCACGGCGTACGGGTTCATGGCGTCCCCCGGTCGGCGACCCCGGCGAGCAGCCTCTCGACGAGGTCGGCCCGCGCGTGGCGGCGTACGACGAAGTGGATGTCCCAGTCGGCACCGCGGGCGAGCTCCGCCTCCACCGCCGCCCACAGCGCGCCGAAGCTCTCCAGCGGCGGGAGGCCGCCGCGGCCGGCGCCGAGCAGCGGCAGACAGACCGAGGTGAGCGGCGGATCGCTTCGCCGGGACTCCTCGGCGAGCAGCGCGAAGACGCGGGCCACGCCGCGGGTGACGTCGGCGGCCTGCACGTCGTAGTCGTTGGTCTCGGGCCGGGGCACGGCGACGGCGACGTGGTAGATCCGCCGCAGCCCCTGTCCGGCGAGGGCGCCGGCCGAGGTGGCGACGACCGTGCCCGGAAGGGCCGCCCGGCCCGGTGTCCCGTGCCGGGCGACCCATCCCCGTAGCTCGTCGTGGACTTGGTCCTCGACGACTCCCCCCGTGGGGTCCTTGTGGGCGCCCGCCCGGCGCAGTGTCGCCGACACCGACGACTTGTAGGGGGCGGGCAGCGCGAAGTACGTGTTGGTCGGTGAGACGACGACGTCGATGTCGCGGAGCAGGTCCACCGAGTGGACGTGCACGGTGACGGGGACGGTGCGGCCGTGCAGGGCGAGGCGGAGCCCGCGGTGGGCGGCGGGAAGTCCGGCCGCTCCGGGGCCGGGCTCCCCCGCGGCCCCGGGCGGCCGGACGGCGATGCCGACCACCTGCTCGGCGATCTGTCCGAGCACCATCAGCTCGTGGTGCTTGCGGAAGCGTTCGACGCTGACCCCGTACACCTGGGCGGCGCGCCGGCGGCGGTCGGCGGGCGGCCAGTCGCGGGTGCCCTGGGCCAGCCCGAGGGTGTACTCGGCGGCGGTCTGCAGGCTGCCGCCGCCGATCCCGAAGACGGCGGTCCGCAGCAGCCGTTCGACGGACGTGCCGGGTGACTCGCCCTCGGCGCCGGACAGTTCCGCGGCGATGCGGCTCAGCTCGGGCGTGTCGATCTCCCGCAGCCTGACGACGCCGGCTCGCCGCACCTTCCTCACCTCCGCGAGTACTGTCCCGTGGTCGGGCGGGCGCGGAGCTGCTGACATGGCGGAAAGGATCGCACCGGGCCCGCAGCACCACAAGCCCGTTCGGGCCTGCCCGCACCCTCCATTGCACACCACGGGCCGGTCGAACTCCGGTCGCCCGCAGGGCAGTTACGGGTCGCTACACGAAGAGGCTGACCACGCCCGCGACGGCGAACCCGGCCACCGAGAGGACCGACTCCAGCACCGTCCACGTCTTGAGCGTGTCCCGCTCGCTGATGCCGAAGTACTTGGCCACCATCCAGAAGCCGCCGTCGTTGACGTGCGAGGCGAAGATGGAGCCCGCCGAGATGGCCATGATGACCAGCGCGGTGAAGGCCTGCGAGTAGTCGCCCTCGGAGAGCAGCGGGGCGACGATGCCCGCCGTGGTGACGATCGCGACCGTCGCCGAGCCCTGGGCGACGCGCAGGATCAGCGAGAGCAGGTAGGCGAGGACGATGATGGGCAGGCCCACGTCCTGGAAGGTGTCGGAGATGGCGCCGGCGACGCCGCTCCCCTTGAGGACCGCGCCGAAGATGCCGCCCGCGCCGACCACCAGGAGGATGTTGCCGACCGGCTTGAGGGAGGCGGTCGAGACGGTCTCCAGGGACTTGCGGGACCAGCCGCGCCGAATGCCCAGCAGGTAGTACGCCATGAGCAGCGCGATCGTCAGGGCGACGAAGGGGCTGCCGAAGAACTCGATGACGCTGCGCGGCGTCGAGGGGTCGAAGGCGATCGACGAGAAGGTCGCGAGCAGGATGAGCACCAGCGGCGTACCGATGATGGTGAAGACCGTGCCCAGCGACACCGGCTTCTCCCGCGGGGCGACACCGGCCGCGCTCTGCTCGGCGAGGACCGCGGCCCGCGCCTCCTCGGCTGCCTCGACCATGTCCTGCGGCACGGCCACGAAGATGCGCTTGCCGATCCACGCCGCGTACGCCCAGGCGGCGAGCACTGCGGGGATGCCGCAGAGGATGCCCATCAGGATGACCCAGCCGAGGTCCACCTTCAGCAGACCCGCGGCGGCCACCGGGCCGGGGTGCGGGGGCAGGAACGCGTGGGTCATGGAGAGACCCGCGAGCAGCGGGAGGCAGTAGAGCAGGATCGACTTGCCGCTGCGCCTGGCGGCGGCGTACACGATCGGCGCGAGGACGAAGATGCCGACGTCGAAGAAGACGGGGATGCCGAAGATCAGACCCGTCAGGCCCATCGCGAGGGGCGCGCGCTTCTCGCCGAAGAGGCCGAGGAGGCGGGAGGCGAGGACCTCGGCGCCGCCGGAGACCTCCAGGATCGCGCCGAGCATCGTGCCGAGGCCGATGATGATCGCCACATGGCCGAGGATGCCGCCCATGCCGGTCTCGATGACCGAGACGGCGTCGGACTTCTGGACGGTGCCGAAGAGTTCGGTGACGGAGAGGCCGGCCGCGAGGCCGACGGCTATGGAGACCGCGAGCAGCGCCACGAAGGGCTGCAGCCTGACCTTGATGATCAGGAAGAGCAGCAGCAGGATGCCGAGCGCGGCGACGGTGAGCAGACCGGGTGTGCCGTCGATCAGGGCGAGCAGGCCGCCGGTGTGCGGTGGGGTCTCCGCGGCGGGGGCGGCCGCGAGCACGGCGGTGTGGAACGGGGACATCGTTGACCTCGTAAGTGCATGGGGCTTTCGGGGCAGGGGGGATCGCGGCACGGCGCCTCCTGCGGGGAGGGCGCCGCGCCGTGACGACGAACGGCTTGCGGGGGTGCGATCAGGGGGCGGGCGGCGTCAGCTCAGGACGGCGAGCGCGTCGATCTCGATGAGCAGACCCTTGGGCAGGCCCACGTAGACGGTGGTGCGGGCGGAGGCGGGGGCCTTGAGGCCCTGCTCCTCGAAGTACGCGTTGTAGATCTCGTTCATCTCCGCGAAGTGGTCCACGTCCGTGAGGTAGACGCGCATCATCATCACGTCGTCCCAGGTCGCGCCGCCCTCTTCGAGGATCGCCTGGACGTTGGCGAAGGTCTGCAGCGTCTGCTCGCGCAGGGTCGGGCCCGCGGGGGTGGGGGCCTTGCCCTCCTCGGCGGGGAGGAAGCCGACCTGGCCGGCGACCTGAAGGATGTTGCCCTTCTTCACGCCGTGGGAGAACTTCGCGGGCGGGGTGGTGTGGGTGGCCGGGGTGAGTGCGATCTTCTCGGTCATGCTGTTCAGGCTTCCTTCAGAGGGGCGGTTTTCGCCTCCGGAGCAGCTCCGGAGTACTCCCGGCTGATGGCGTCCGCGGTACGGCGGACCAGCGGGAGCAGGGTGAGGAGTTCCTCGGCGGTGACGACGACGTTCGGTGCGGACACCGACATGGCGGCGACGACGCGCCCGTCCGCACCGCGGATGGGGGCCCCGATGCAGTTGATGGACTCCTCGTGGCCACCGAGGTCGGTGGCCCAGCCCTGTTCGCGCACGGCCGCCAGCTCCTTGAGGAACGCGGCGGCGTTGGGCGTCGAACGGGACGTGTAGGTGGGGTAGTCGAGCTTCTCCGCGATGGCGCGGCGCTCGGCCTCCGGGAAGTCGGAGAGCAGCAGCTTGGCGACGGCGGCGACGGTGATCGCCACCGGCTTTCCGATACGGGAGTACATCCGCACCGGGTAGCGGCTCTCGACCTTGTCGATGTAGAGGACCTCCTGCTCCTCGTAGACGGCGAGGTGGACCGTGTGGCCGCACTTCTCGTTGAGGGCGAGGAGGTGGGGGTGGGCGATCTCGCGGACGTCGAGGCTCTCGACGGCCTGCTGGGCGAGGGCGAAGAGGCGGGCGCCGAGCCGGTAGCGCTGGTCGGACTGGCGGAAGACCAGGCCGTGTTCGTGGAGGGTGCGCAGGAGCCGCAGGGCCGTGGACTTGTGGACGTCGAGGCGTTCGGCGACCTGGCCCAGGTCGGCGGGGCCCTCGGCGAGCAGCGGCAGGATCGAGAGCGCGCGGTCGACGGTCTGGCTCATGGGGTACGTACCTCCTCCTCGGCCTCGGTGTCCTCCGGGACGTGGTCCGTCCAGCCGGGGCCGAGACGAAGTGTCTCCCAGGCGGCGTCGTCCAGGGCGGCGAGGCGGTCGGCGTGCGTGCGGGCGGGTGGCGCGGCGAGGTCGCCGGGGACGGTGAGCGCGGCGGCGGCCATGAGGTGGCCGTGGCGCAGGCACCGGTCGGCGGGCAGGCCGCGCAGGGTGGCGGAGAGGAAACCGGCGGCGAAGGCGTCGCCGGCGCCGACGGGCGCGACGACGTCGACGTGCAGGGCGGCCCGGAAGACGGGGGCCTCGCCGCGCCGGTGGACGGTGGCGCCGCGGCTGCCCTGCTTCACCACGAGGGTGGCGGGCTCGGGCAGGGCGGCGCGGATCGCGTCGGGCCCGCCGGTGACGCCCCAGGCCGCCGCGGCCTCGTCCTCGCCGACGAAGACGAGGTCGGCGCCGCGGGCGAGGTCGAGCAGGACGCCGGGTCCTTCGGCCGCGTCCTTCCACAGTCCGGGTCGGTGGTTGACGTCGAAGGAGACGAGTTGGGCGCGGTCCGGACGCCGGGTGCAGAGGTGGCGTACGAGGGCGAGGCAGTCGGCGGAGAGGGCGGGGGTGATGCCGGACAGGTGCAGGATGCGTCCTGCGGCGAGGGCGTCCTCGTCCACCGAGGACGGTGACATGGCGGAGGCGGCGGAGCCGGCGCGGTAGTAGACGACCTCGTGGGTGTCGGTGTCGCGGTCGTCGGCGGTGCGGAAGTAGATGCCGGTGGGGCGGTGCGGGTCGCGGCCGACGGCGGAGGTGTCCACCCCGTAGCCGCCGATCGTCTCGATCAGGTGGTCGCCGAAGCCGTCGGCGCCGACGCGGCTGACCCAGCGGGCGGTGTGCCCGGCGGCGGCCAGCGCGCAGGCGACGTTGGACTCCGCGCCGCCGATCCCGCGGTCGAACGAGGGCACGTCGGCGAGGCGGCCGGGCCGCGCGGGCAGGAAGGTGACCATGGACTCGCCGAGTGCCACGACGTCCACCGCCGCTTGTGCGGCCGTCCCTGCGACGACGCCTGCGGCTGCCTGTGCGGTCACGATCTTCCAGCCCCTCAACCGACTCTCCGGATCCGTTGACCCGGCGTTGGCTCGGATGTTAGACAGCAGTAAGCGACATACGCAATGACTGTTGCACATGATGCAACGCACTCCTGGAGGAGGCGCCCATGGCCGCCGACAACGCCGTCGAACGTCCCGCCGACACAGCCGCCGAACGGCTGGCCGGGCTCGCTCAGGAGCGGGTCGACCACCGCTTCAAGGGGTTGCCGCCGGACGCGGAGGGCCTCACCGTCGGCGAGCTCGCGGCCCAGCGCAGGAACCTCTTCACCGGCGGCTTCACCACCCCCGTCCTCGCGCTCTCCGCCGAGCGCCTGGAGCACAACCTCGCCCTCATGGAGACGTACTCGAAGCGGCACGGCCTGGCCTTCGCGCCGCACGGCAAGACGTCCATGGCCCCGCGGCTCTTCGCCCGCCAGCTGGAGCGCGGCGCCTGGGGCATCACCCTCGCCGTCCCCCACCAGGTGCGCGTGGCGCGGCGGTTCGGCGTGCAGCGGATCTTCCTCGCCAACGAACTGGTCGACGCGGCGGCGCTGCGCTGGCTCGCCGCCGAACTGGGCGCCGACCCCGCCTTCCGCTTCATCTGTTACGTGGACTCCGTACGCGGCGTCGAGCTGATGCACGCCGCCCTGAGCGCGGCGGGCGCGAGCCGCCCCGTGGACGTGGTCGTGGAGCTGGCCGCGGGCGACGGTGCGCGCACCGGCGTACGGACCGAGGCGGAGTGCTTCGAGATCGCCCACGCCGTCGCGGCCGCGGACACGCTCCGGCTGGTGGGCGTCGCCGGGTACGAGGGCGAGGTGCCGCAGGCGTCGACGGAGACGGTGACGGCGTGGCTGCGCCGGCTGCTCACGCTGCTCGGCGGCTTCGACGAGGCGGGGCTGTTCGCGGACCTGCCGGAGATCGTGGTCAGCGCGGGCGGCAGCGCGTGGTTCGACGCGGTGGCGTCGGTCTTCGCGGAGATCGGTGAACTCTCGCGCCCGGTACTGAAGTTGCTGCGCTCCGGTGCGTACGTGTCGCACGACGACGGCCACTACAAGCATCTGACGCCGTTCAACCGGGTGCCGCAGGAGGGCGCGCTGGAGCCCGCGTTCCGGCTGTGGGCCCAGGTGGTGTCGCGGCCCTCCGCCGAGCAGGCGTTCACCAACGCGGGCAAGCGGGACGCGGCGTACGACCTGGACCTGCCCGAGGCGCAGGTCGTCCGCCGGGACGGGGCGGAGTGGCTCGCGGCCGGGGTCACGGTCACCGGCCTCTCCGACCAGCACGGCTGGCTCACGACCTCGCCGGAGGCGGAGCTGGCCGTGGGCGACTGGCTGGGGATGGGGCTCTCGCACCCGTGCACGGCCTTCGACAAGTGGGAGCTGATTCCACTGGTGGAGGGGGACGGGACGGTCGTGGACTACATCCGAACGTTCTTCTGACCCCTGGGTCCTGGGCGGATCCCTGTCCCGCCGCTGCGCGGCGGATTGCCTCCGGCGGGGTTGGCGGCGCCGGGCGGCTGTCCGTCGTGGGGGCAGCCCTGGCCCGCCGCTCCACGGCGGAGCCTTTCCCACCCACCCACCCGTTTGCCCCGCGCCGCAGCCTGGGCGTAGGAGCCATCCATGCACCCGTTCGTCGCCGACGGCGGGTGGTGCGGGTGGGAAACACAGACCCGGCCGGAGGCCGGGTGCACCACACACGGCCCGCAGTGAGAGAAAAGAGACGAGGCACCTCATGGACCTGGTGATCCGCGACGCACGCGTCATAGACGGCACCGGAGGTGCCTCCTACCGCGCCGACGTCGCCGTACACGAGGGCAGGATCACCGAGATCCACCGGGAGGGCGCGTCCACCCGGCCCCGCCCCACCGCGCAGGCCACCCTCGACGCCCAGGGCCTGGCGCTGGCGCCCGGCTTCATCGACATGCACGCGCACAGCGACCTCGCCCTGCTCAGGGACCCCGAGCACACCGCGAAGGCGGCGCAGGGCGTCACCCTGGAGGTCATCGGCCAGGACGGCCTCAGCTACGCCCCCGTGGACGACCGCACGCTCGCCCAGGTCCGCCGGGCCATCACCGGATGGAACGGCGACGGCGGCGACATCGACTTCTCGTGGCGCACCGTCGGCGGCTACCTCGACGCTCTGGACACCGCCCACGGCGGCCGCGGCATCGCCGTGAACGCCGCCTACCTCATCCCCCAGGGCACCGTCCGCATGTACGCGCTCGGCTGGGACGACCGGCCGGCCGGCCCCGCCGAGACCGACCGGATGAAGCAGCTCGTCGCGGAGGGGATGCGGGAGGGCGCCGTCGGCATGTCGTCGGGGCTCACGTACACGCCCGGCATGTACGCCGACGACTCCGAACTCACCGAGCTCTGCAAGGTCGTGGCCGGGTTCAACGGCTACTACTGCCCCCACCACCGCAGTTACGGCGCCGGCGCGCTCCGGGCGTACGAGGAGATGGTGGACCTCACCCGGATCGCGAACTGCCCCCTCCACCTCGCGCACGCCACCATGAACTTCGGCGTGAACAAGGGCAAGGCGCCGGACCTGCTCGCCCTCCTCGACGACGCCCTGGCCCGCGGCGCCGACATCACCCTGGACACGTACCCGTACACCCCCGGCTGCACGACGCTCGTGGCGATGCTGCCGAGCTGGGCCAGTGAGGGCGGCCCGGACGCCATCCTCGCCCGGCTCCGGGACGACGCGACCGCCGAGAAGATCCGGCACCACATGGAGGTCATCGGCGCCGACGGGTGTCACGGTGTGCCCATCGAGTGGGACACCATCGAGATCTCCGGCGTGAGCGACCCCGGGCTCGCCTCCTGCGTCGGCAAGACGATCGCGCGGTCCGCCGCCCAGCGCGGCGAGGAGCCGTGGGTCACCGCCCGCCGGCTGCTCATCGACGACAAGCTGGGCTCGACGATCCTCCAGCACGTCGGGCACGAGGAGAACGTCCGGGCGATCATGCGCCACCGCGTGCACACCGGTGGCAGCGACGGCATCCTCCAGGGCTTCAAGCCGCACCCGCGCGCGTACGGCACGTTCCCGCAGTATCTCGGGCGCTACGCACGGGAGTTGGGCGTCCTGTCGCTGGAGGAGACGGTCGCGCACCTCACCTCGCGCCCGGCCGCCCGCCTGCGCCTGCCCGACCGGGGCCTCGTCCGCGAGGGCTACCGCGCCGACCTGGTCCTCTTCGACCCCGAGACGGTCGCCGCGGGCTCGACGTTCGAGGCGCCCCGCACCCTGCCCACCGGCATCCCGCACGTCCTGATCGACGGCAGGTTCGTGATGCGGGACGGCCGGCGCACGGACGTCCTCGCGGGACGCTCCGTACGCCGTACCCCCTGAGGTCGCCGGCCGGCTACCTCACCGCGGCCGGCCGGGGCAGCCTGCACCCCTTGCGGTCCAGGTCGATCGCGCTCTTCCTGCCGACGCACGGCACGATCCCGTACGTCTCCTGGGCGTAGTTGATGCCCTTGCGCACCGTCACCCGGCCCTTCCGGTCGATCTCACAGGGGTTGTTGAGGGTGCAGCGCTCGCCGTCCTCGTTGCCGGTGTTGTTGACCGCGGTGACCTTGCCGGTCCTGTGGTCGATCACCGGCGACCCGGAGGTGCCGCCGATCGTCTGGCACGCGGGGGTGTAGCGGACCGAGTCCTTCCAGGTCCACTCGCCCTCCTTGATGCGGTGGACGAACCCGTCGATGGCGCAGCTGTACGTCTTCTTCCAGTAGCCGGAGACGACGGTGATCGCCCGCCCCCGCACCGGGTGGTCGTCCTCCAGCTCCAGCGGCTTGATCTTGTACTTCTCGGTGATGTCGCGGTAGCTGCTGGTCAGTCGGTAGATGGTGATGTCGGTGTCGGTCATCGTCGCGTACGACACCTTGGACGCCTTGAGCGTGGCGACCTCGTTCGCCTTCGCGTCGAGCAGCTTGAAGGTCCGGGTGGACGGCTGGTCGACGATGACCTCGCCGGCCGCGGGGAAACCGGACTCTATGCAGTGGCCGTTGGTGAGGACGAGCGCCGGATCGCCCGGCTTGGACCGCGGCGTGCGGACGACCGAGCCGGAGCAGTTGCTGAGCGCCACCGTCCCCGCGAAGTCGACCGCCTTGGCCCGGCCGTGCGACGGCCGGTCCTGTCCGGTCCGGTCGGTGGAGCCCGCGAACGCGGGCACCGCCCCGGCCCCGGCCAGCGCGAGGGCGAGCGCACCGCCCGCGACCGCTCTGCTGATCTGTCCCATCTGTGGAGCCCCCCTTGTGACGTACGCCGGTCGTGCGGATGTCAGGGGCATTCTTGGCGGACGCCGCACGGACGGACAAGGGGGCGGAGCTCTTGCCCTTTCGCCCCGGGCCAGGGGTGCTACGAGCGGGTGGCCGTCGCGCAGTCCTCGCCCGCGCCCGTCCCGCCGTCCCCCGCGTCGACCGGCTTGCTGCGGTCGTACGGGTCGAGCCGGTGCTCCGCGTCGGTGGGCCGGTCGCGGTCCCGGCCGAAGGGCGGCACGAAGTAGCCGGTCGGGGCGGAGCAGCCGCCGTTGGTCATCTCCAGCGTGTACGAGCGGAGGGACAAGGTGCCCGGCTCCGTGGCGATCTTCGACGGGTCGTCCCAGCTCATCACCACCTCGCGGCGCACGACCGTCCGGACGACCTCGTCGCTCCGCCCGCCGCCGGCCGCCGGGGCGACCGGGTAGACGAAGGTGACGTCCGCCGTCACCCGGAGCGCGCCGTCCTCGCCCTCCCGATACGTGAGCCGGCCGCGCGTCTTGACCACGTCGCCGACCAGCCGGGCCTGCTCCGGCCGGAAGCGGCTGAACAGCAGCAGCGGGTCGGTGCCGGGGGTGGGCTTCGCCGACGACAGGGCGCCGCGCAGATAGGCCTGGACGTCCTTCTGATGCGGATTCAGGAGCGCGATGGCTCGGGTGGGGCGCTCGCCGCGCAGGACGCCCGGGTCGAGCCCCGCGGCCACCAGGAAGTCCTTGCTCCGCCGCAGTGCCCGCTCGACCTGGTCCGCGTCCATCCAGCCGGTCGCCTCGGCCCGCGGCACCGTGATGCCCGCCGCCCCGTCCGCCCAGCGGGCCGCGGGCGAGCCGCGGAAGGGTTCGGCGCGGGTCGGGCGCCGGGCCGGCCCGTCCTCGGGCGCCCCGCCCGGCCGCGCGGTCTCGGCGGCCGGCGGGGTGTCGTCCTGCCCTGCGCCGCCGAACCAGTCGGGGATCCGCTGCCCGAAGAGCGCCACCCCCAGCAGGGCGACGGCGGCCACGAGACCGGCCACGTACCGGCCCGTCCTGCGCCGGGGCCGCGCCGGCGGGTACGTACGCCACCCCACCGGCTGCCCGGAACGCTCGGAGCGCCCGGAGCCCTTCGGTGATCGCCCGGAGCCCTTCGACGCCGGCCGCTTCGCGGCACGTTCGCGCGCCGACGGCTCGACCGGTGCCCCGGCCGCGCCGTTCACCGACTCGCGGAGGAACCGCTCCCACTCCTCGTCGGACACGGACGACCCGTCCGGCCCCCCATTCCCACCCACGTCGCACTCCCCTGCCACGCTCAACCGTTCGAAGCCGCCCGCATGATCGCACGGGCGGACCGTCCTCGGCGCGGGTCCGCACAGGGGTGGGCGCCGGTCGAGGCGCCGGGGTCAGGTCGAGGCGCCGGGGTCAGGCCGCGGCGTCGGTCCGGGTGCGGGCGGCGTAGGCACGGCGCGCGCGGCCGTCGCGGGGACGGCGGCCACCGGACGAGGCGCTGCGGCGGGGGTTCTCCTTCGGCGGCGCCGGGATGGTCACCGGGATGCCCGAGGGGGCCTTGGCGCCGGTGATCCGCGTCAACTCCGCCTCGCCCGAGCGGACTTGGGCGGTGTACGGCCGGATACCGGCGGCGGCCATCAGCCGGTTCATGTCGCGCCGCTGCGCCGAGGTGACGAGGGTGACGACGCTGCCCGAGCCGCCCGCCCGGGCGGTGCGGCCGCCGCGGTGCAGGTAGTCCTTGTGGTCGGCGGGCGGGTCGACGTTGACGACCAGGTCGAGGTCGTCGACGTGGATGCCGCGCGCCGCGACGTTCGTGGCGACGAGCGCGGTGACCTGTCCGGACTTGAACTGGGCGAGCGTGCGGGTGCGCTGGGGCTGGGACTTGCCGCCGTGCAGCGCCGCCGCGCGCACCCCGCTGTTCAGCAGGTGCGCGGTGAGCCGGTCGACCGCGTGCTTGGTGTCGAGGAAGAGGATCACGCGGCCGTCGCGGGCGGCGATCTCGGTGGTGGTCGCGTACTTGTCGGTGCCGTGGATGTGCAGCACGTGGTGCTCCATCGTGGTGACCGCGCCCGCCGAGGGGTCGACCGAGTGGACGACGGGGTCGCTGAGGTAGCGGCGGACCAGCAGGTCGACGTTGCGGTCGAGCGTCGCCGAGAACAGCATCCGCTGGCCGTCGGGGCGCACCTGGTCGAGGAGCTCGGTGACCTGCGGAAGGAAGCCCATGTCGGCCATCTGGTCGGCCTCGTCGAGCACGGTGATCGCGACCCGGTCCAGATGGCAGTCGCGGCGCTCGATGAGGTCCTTGAGCCGGCCCGGTGTCGCGACGACGACCTCGGCTCCGGAGCGCAGGGCGCCGGCCTGCCGTCCGATCGACATGCCGCCGACGACGGTGGCCATGCGCAGCCGCTGCGCCCTGGCGTACGGGATGAGCGCGTCGGTCACCTGCTGGGCGAGCTCGCGGGTGGGCACGAGGATCAGGGCGAGCGGGCGGCGCGGTTCGGCGCGCTGCCCCGCGGTGCGGGCGAGCACCGCCAGACCGAAGGCGAGGGTCTTGCCGGAGCCGGTGCGGCCGCGGCCGAGGACGTCGCGGCCCGCGAGCGAGTTGGGCAGCGTGGCCGCCTGGATCGGGAAGGGGGCGGTGACGCCGAGGCCGGTGAGGGTGGTGAGCACCCCGTCGGGCAGGCCGAGCGCGGCGAAGTCCTCGACGGGCGGGAGGGCCGGGGTGACGGTGACCGGCAGCGCGAACTCTCCCTGGAGCGGCGCGGGACGGCGGCCCGTGCTCCCCGGGCGCCGGCTGTTCGTGCGAGGGGAACGGTGAGCAGAGCGGTCCATGGAGAACCTTCCTCGATGCGGCGCGTATCGAGGAATTCCGGGCGGCACCGACCGGTGCCGAGAATCGCAGGAACGGCCGGGGAAAATGAATCACATTCCCGGCCCCGGCGGAATCATTCCGCGGCGGGCCGGTGAAAATCGGGGAAACCTGAAAAGTCCCCCCGGAAAACACAACGGGCTGGGGCCCGCACCCAAGGTGCGGGCCCCAGCCACGAAGTACGCGTGAGCGTCAGCGTCAGGCGGGAACGATGTTCTCGGCCTGCGGGCCCTTCTGGCCCTGCGTGACGTCGAAGGTCACCTTCTGGCCCTCCTGCAGCTCACGGAAGCCCTGGGTGGCGATGTTCGAGTAGTGAGCGAAGACGTCGGCGCCGCCGCCCTCCTGCTCGATGAAGCCGAAGCCCTTTTCCGCGTTGAACCACTTCACGGTGCCAGTAGCCATGTCATATCTCCTTCGGGGCAGTGCCCGGGAGCCCGCACTGTGCGCACTCCGCGTCGCCGCGATGATTACCCCGTCCGGAAATGACCGGCAATACAAAGTGCCCCCGTCGGCACCTAACGCCGGCTGGAGCACTTGAAGTCTCTGGGAACCACAACTGCAACTGAAATCGACAGTAGCACGGCATCGGCGCCGGCGCGCGACTTTCCAAAGCGCGTCTTCGGCGGGCGAATTCAGGCCCCGCTCTGCGCGCGAAATTCTGCATTTGCCGCCGCAGATATACGGGGGCGCGGGGCGCAGCGTTTCGCGTGCGGCGCCCTCAGGACGACGACGGCTCGTCGGGGTCCGCGTCGCGGCGCAGCCCCTCGTTGAGGCGGAGCGCCTCTTCGAGCTGGTCCTCCAGGATGACGATGCGGCAGGCCGCGTCGACGGGTGTGCCCTGGTCGACGAGTTCGCGGGCGCGGGCCGCGATGCGCAGCTGATAGCGCGAGTAGCGGCGGTGGCCGCCCTCGGACCGCAGCGGGGCGATGAGCCGGGCCTCGCCGACCGCCCGGAGGAAGGCCGGTGTGGCACCGATCAGCTCGGCGGCCCGGCCCATCGTGTAGGCGGGGTAGTCGTCGTCGTCGAGCCGGTCGGGGCTGTGCGAGGAGGTCACCGGCGGAACGCTACCAACCGGCGTCCGCGCATGTCTGCCTCGGCCGTGACAGGTATCGCCGGCCAGTCGGCCCCGTCCGGGCCACCTTGAGTCGGGGCTTGTCAATTTTCTGTCTTCGAGCTATATACATAAACCGTAGGGCATCGCACCCAACACCTGACGAGAGGAGCCCCGTGATGCTCATGCGTACCGACCCGTTCCGCGAGTTCGACCGCCTCACCCAGCAGGTCCTCGGATCCGGACGGCCTTCGGGGATGCAGCTGGACGCGTACCGCGCCGGCGACGACTTCGTGGTCCACTTCGACCTGCCGGGCGTCGACCCCGAGTCGATCGACCTGGACGTCGAGCGGAACATCCTGAGCGTGAAGGCCGAGCGCCGCTCCCCCGCCCCCGACAACGTCGAGATGGTCGTGGCCGAGCGCCCCGTCGGCACCTTCACCCGCCAGCTCTTCCTCGGCGACACCCTCGACACCGAGCGGATCGACGCGTCGTACGACGCCGGCGTCCTGACGCTGCGCATCCCGGTCGCCGAGCAGGCCAAGCCGCGCAAGATCCGGATCAGCGGCGGCGACACCGGGCCGCGCCAGATCAGCGGCTGACACGGCGCCGCGCACCGGCCCCGCGCGGGGCCGCCGCGCAGGACGGGCCGGGACCGGCGCCGACGGGCGCCGCTCCCGGCCCGAGCCGTGCGGGGGCCCATCCGGCCCCCGCCGGCCGTGCTACTTGATCCCGGACGGCTTGGGCAGCTGGCAGCCCGGGCGGCTCAGGTCGATCTTGTTGCCGGCGCCGACGCACGGCACGATCCAGTAGGTCTGCTGGGCGTAGTTGATGCCCTTGCGGACCGTGACCTTGCCGTTCTCGTCGACCTCGCACGGGTTGTTGTCCGTGCACCGGGCGCCGTCCTCGTTGCCGGTGTTGTTGACGGCGACGACCTTGCCGGTCTCGTCGTCGATCACCGGCGAGCCGGAGGTGCCGCCGATCGTCTGGCAGGCGGGGGTGTAGCGGACCGAGTCCTTCCAGGTCCAGTTCCCCTCCTTCAGGCGGTAGGCGAAGCCGTCGACGTTGCACTTGTACAGCTTCTTCCAGTACCCGGAGGCGACGGTGATCGCCCGGCCCTGCTGGGGCCGCGCACTGTTCAGCTCCAGCGCCTTGATGCCGTAGCGGCTCTCGATGTCGCTGTAGGTGCTGGTGAGTTGGTAGAGCGAGATGTCGGTGTCGGTCATCGTGCCGTACGCGATCTTGCTGGCCCGCACGGTTCCCGCGTTGCCTCCGGAAGCGTTGAGCAGCGTGAAGCTCCGGGTCGACGCCTTGTTGACGATGACCTGCCCGGGCGCGGGAAAGCCGCTCTCCAGGCAGTGCCCGTTGGACAGGACGAGCGCCGGGTCGCCGGGCTTGGAGTCGGGCACGCGGACCACGGATCCGGAGCAGTTGCTGAGCGCGACGGTTCCCGCGAAGTTGACCGCCCGGGCCTTCGGCCCCGCGGGACTTTCGTTGCTGACGGCTGTCGCAGGCGCGGCGGTCGCTCCCAGGAGCAGAGCGGCGAAGCACGCACCGACGAGAGGCTTGTTCATGTGGGGGTCCCCTCTTGATGACACGGTGACGGAGGTGAGTTCAGACTTGTCATGCGCATTGTTGGGGTCCCTGAGCGCCAGGACAAGACCGTAAACGGACACAAACGACCGCTCACAGAACACTCCCCCGCCCCGGGCCACCGTCCCCCTTGTGTCCGAAAACACGGAGCGGCCCGCACGACCCGGCCGTAAGCTCGCGGACATGCAGGTCATCCAGTCGACGAAGCTCTCCAACGTCTGTTACGAGATCCGGGGCCCGGTACTCGAGGAGGCGATGCGACTGGAGGCGGCCGGACACCGCATCCTCAAGCTCAACACCGGCAACCCCGCCGCCTTCGGCTTCGAGTGCCCGCCCGAGATCCTGGAGGACATCCTCCGCAACGTCGGCGACGCCCACGGCTACGGCGACGCGAAGGGCCTCCTGGCCGCCCGCCGCGCGGTCGTCATGCACAACCAGACCCTCGGCATCGAGACCGATGTCGAGCACGTCTTCATCGGCAACGGTGTCTCCGAGCTCATCGTGATGGCCATGCAGGGCCTGCTCGACGACGGCGACGAGGTCCTCGTACCGGCGCCGGACTACCCGCTGTGGACCGCGGCCGTCTCGCTGTCCGGCGGCACCGCCGTGCACTACCGCTGCGACGAGCAGGCCGACTGGATGCCGGACCTCGCCGACATCGAGCGCAAGGTCACCGACCGCACCAAGGCGCTCGTGATCATCAACCCGAACAACCCGACCGGCGCCGTCTACAGCGACGACATGCTCCGCGGGCTCACGGACATCGCGCGCCGCCACAACCTGCTGGTCTGTTCGGACGAGATCTACGACAAGATCCTCTATGACGGCGCGACGCACACGCCGACCGCCGCCATCGCCCCCGACCTGCTGACCCTCACCTTCAACGGCATGTCGAAGGCGTACCGGGTGGCGGGCTACCGGGTCGGCTGGATGGCGATCTCGGGCCCGAAGGCGCACGCCTCCTCGTACATCGAGGGCCTGACGATCCTCGCCAACATGCGCCTGTGCGCGAACATGCCGGGCCAGCACGGGGTGGTCGCCGCGCTGAGCGGACGGCAGACGATCAACGACCTCGTCCTGCCGGGCGGCCGGCTCCTGGAGCAGCGCGACACCGCGTACGACCTGCTGACCCAGATCCCCGGGGTGAGCTGTGTGAAGCCGAAGGGGTCGCTGTACCTCTTCCCGCGGCTCGACCCGAAGGTCTTCAAGATCAAGGACGACCGGCAGATGGTCCTCGACCTGCTGCGCGCCGAGAAGATCATGGTGGTGCACGGCACGGGGTTCAACTGGCCGGAGCCGGACCACTTCCGGGTCGTGACGCTGCCGACCGCGACGGACCTGGCGGAGGCGGTCACCCGGATCGGCACCTTCCTGGACGGCTACAGCCAGCCGTGACGCGCCCGTCGGCGCACCGCGGGCCACAGGTTGGCCTCGCATCAACTTTAGACAGAATCTAAGCTAGGATGGCAGTCAAGCAACCGTCTGGAGGCCATCCCATGTACGAGTCGATCCGCACCAAGTCGGTCCACACGGTGGCCGACGACGCGGGCTTCCCGCACCGCTCCCGCGAGGAGGAGCTGGACATCCAGCTCGCCGGGCACCTCGCCGCGCTCCTCGCCGTCACCGACGAACTGCGCGCGCTCGCCCCCTCCGCCGAGCTCGACGCCGCGGCCGAGCGGCTCGCGCTCCAGGTCGCGCGGCTGCGCGGCGGCGTACCTCCGGTGCGCTCGGCCGTCGCCTCGGCCATCCACGAACCGCACTCCGCCGCCCTGCACCAGCGCGCCCACGCCCTCGCGGGCCGCGCCCTGGTCGTGGCGGCCTCCCGCGCCGACACCGCCGCGGCGATCCTGGCCGCCGAGCGCATGGACGCCCACGCGGACGCCGCGCGCCTGGTCGCCGCCCCCTGATCGGCCCCGGTCCGCGGCCGGGGAGGCCGCGGACCGGGTGCCACCCACCAAGGGCGCCGGCACTGGGGGTGCCTGCCGCCTAGGCGGTGATCTTCACGGTGGCCCGGGCGGACGCGCCCTCGTGCAGGGCGTCGCCCTCGTAACCGACCGCGTACACCGTCCTGCCCTTCCTGCCGGGCAGATCCTTGACGCGGAACGTGCCGTCGGCCGCGACCCGCGCCGCCGTCAGCTCACCCGTGGTGCCGAGCTTGTCGGTGCGCGTCACCTTCAGCTCGATCCCGGACGGCAGCGCGCGCCCCTGGCCCGTGAGCTTCCCGGTGATCTCGACGCCACCCGCGCGGGTCGCCTCGGCGGGCGCGGTCAGCTCGATCGCCGTCGGGGCCTTGGCCACGTCGACCGTGACCCTGACGTCGTCGGCGGGCCGGTGCGTCACGTCGCCGAGGAAGCGCAGCGTGTACGTCGCCTCGCCCAGCCGGTCCGGCACGTCGAGCACGGTGAAGGTGCCGTCGGCCGCGACCTTGGCGTCCGCCACCTCCTCGGTGCCGTCGGCGTCCTCGCGGACCGCGGCGACCTTCACGGGCTCCGCCGGGGCGGGACCGTCCAGCTCCAGCCGGCCGCGGATCCCGAGGGGTTCACCGACGACGGGCTTGCCGGGCGTGGTGGTGAGCGTGCCGGTGAAGCGGGAGTCGTACTGGGCGGCCGGCGGCTTGATGACGTGCAGCCAGTGGCCGTAGCCGTCCGTGGTCACCGCGAAGAGCCGCGAGCCGTCCTTGGCCCAGCCGAGGCCCTGCGGCACGACCCGCGCCCCGTCGAGCTCGCTCTGGAAGGCGAACTCCAGCGGTGTGGTGCCGTCCGCCGGGTCGGCGGGCTGGATGAGCAGGTCGGACACGCTGCCGGAGGCGTCCGCACCGCGCGCCACGTATCTGCCGTCGCCGCTGAACGCGACCGCCGAAGCCTTCGCGCCGGCCGGCAGCGGCTGGTAGCCGGCCGGTGCGTCCGCCAGGTCGGAGGCGTCGAGCAGCCGGGTGCCGTAGGCCGCGTCGGCGACCGCGATCCGCTTGCCGTCGGCGCTCTGGGCGATGTCCTTCAGGTCGAGCGCGCCCTTGCCCTCGGCGTCGGCGAACCGCCGCTGGGGGCCCCGCACCAGGGTGGCGCCGCTCGCGTCGAACGTGGTGAGGAAGGCGTTGGCCGCGTGGTTCGTGCCCGCCTGCCCCATCACGAGCCGGTCCGGCGCCCCGGGGCCGGACTCCAGCCTCAGCCGCCCCGTGCTGTTCCAGCCGGTGCTGACCGAGGAGGTGCCGCTGACCCCGTACAGCAGAGCGCTGTTGTCGGGCCTGTCGCAGTAGGAGCTGCCGGTGTACGGGGTCTCCGTGAACCACGTCCTGCCGCCCGCCACGGCCACCTCACGGCCGCAGGTGACGTCGTAGGGCGTCGTCGCCGCGCCGGTCCTGGCCTGCGTCCCGGTGTCGAACGTCAGGATGCGGTTGGACTGCGAGACGTGCAGGGTCGCGCCGTCCGCGCTGAGCGCCATGCCGGAGGCCGGCTGGTCGGTGGCGAGCGAACCGACGCGCTGCCCCTGGAAGTCGTAGACGAGCACGGCGCTCGCCCCGCTGCCGCCCTTGTCGCCGTCGGTGACGTAGACCCGCTCGTGCGCGTCGTCGACCACCATCGCCCCGAACGAGTGGATCGGCAGCTTCGCCACCTCGTCGGAGGGAGTGGCGGCGTACGCGGCGGGTGCGGTGACGGCGGCCAGCCCGGCCGATCCCAGGGCCACCGCCAGCGCGGCGCCCGTCATCCGCCTTAACCGCTGGGTCTTCCTCAACTGTGCCCCCCACAGGCTCATTTGACGGCCTCTGACGATCAGCGGCCCCCGTGCGGGATCATTGAAACATGTGAGAAGAGTGTGAAGGCAAGGTGTTCGGGATGCGAGCGTGTCACGCGGCCGGGCCCCCGCACGGCGTCGTGCGGGGGCCCGGCCACAAGCGGAACGGCTGGGGTCAGCCCAGGCGCCGCACCAGCGCGCGGTACTCGTCCCACAGCTCCTTGGGCGCGTGGTCGCCGAAGGTGTTGAGGTGCTCGGGGATCAGGGAGGCCTCCTCGCGCCAGACCTCCTTGTCGACCGTGAGCAGGAACTCCAGGTCCTCGTCGGCCAGTTCGAGACCCTCGGTGTCCAGGGACTCCTTCGTCGGCAGGATGCCGATGGGCGTCTCGACGCCGTCGGCCTTGCCGTCGAGGCGGTCCACGATCCACTTCAGGACGCGGGAGTTCTCCCCGAATCCGGGCCACACGAACTTGCCGTCGGCGTTCTTCCGGAACCAGTTCACGTAGTAGATCTTCGGGAGTTTCGACTGGTCGGGCTTGTCCGCGCCGACCTTGACCCAGTGGGCCATGTAGTCGCCCATGTTGTAGCCGCAGAACGGCAGCATGGCGAACGGGTCGCGGCGCAGCTCGCCGACCTTGCCCTCGGCCGCCGCGGTCTTCTCGCTCGCCACGTTCGCGCCGAGGAAGACGCCGTGCTGCCAGTCGAAGGACTCGGTCACCAGCGGCACCGCGCTGGCGCGCCGGCCGCCGAAGAGGATCGCCGAGATCGGCACGCCCTTGGGGTCCTCCCACTCGGGCGCGATGATCGGGCACTGCGAGGCGGGCGTGGTGAAGCGGGCGTTCGGGTGCGCGGCGGGGACGCCCGAGTCCGGGGTCCAGTCGTTGCCCTTCCAGTCCGTGAGGTGCTTGGGGGTCTCCTCCGTCATGCCCTCCCACCAGACGTCGTTGTCGTCGGTGAGCGCGACGTTGGTGAAGACCGAGTTGCCCCACAGGGTCTTCATGGCGTTGGCGTTGGTGTGCTCGCCGGTGCCGGGCGCGACGCCGAAGAAGCCGGCCTCGGGGTTGATCGCGTAGAGCCGGCCGTCCTCGCCGAAGCGCATCCAGGCGATGTCGTCGCCGATGGTCTCCACGGTCCAGCCGCGGACCGTCGGCTCCAGCATCGCGAGGTTGGTCTTGCCGCAGGCGCTCGGGAAGGCGGCGGCGACGTACTTGCTCTCGCCCTTCGGGGGCGTCAGCTTCAGGATCAGCATGTGCTCGGCGAGCCAGCCCTCGTCGCGGGCCATGACGGAGGCGATGCGCAGGGCGTAGCACTTCTTGCCGAGCAGGGCGTTGCCGCCGTAGCCCGAGCCGTAGGACCAGATCTCGCGGTCCTCGGGGAAGTGCGAGATGTACTTGGTGGAGTTGCAGGGCCACGGGACGTCGGCCTCGCCCTCGGCCAGCGGGGCGCCGAGCGTGTGGACGGCCTTGACGAAGAAGCCGTCCTCGCCGAGCTCGTCCAGGACGGCCTGCCCCATGCGGGTCATGGTGCGCATGGAGACGGCGACGTACGCGGAGTCGGTGATCTCGACGCCGATCGCGGAGAGCGGGGAGCCGAGCGGGCCCATGCAGAAGGGCACGACGTACATGGTGCGGCCGCGCATGGAGCCGCGGAAGACGCCCTGCTCGCCCTGGAAGATCTCCCGCATCTCGGCGGGGGCCTTCCAGTGGTTGGTCGGGCCCGCGTCCTCCTCCTTCTCGGAGCAGATGAAGGTGCGGTCCTCGACGCGCGCGACGTCGGTGGGGTCGGAGGCCGCGTAGTACGAGTTCGGACGCAGGGTCGGGTCGAGCTTCCTGAACGTCCCCTTGGCGACGAGCTCCTCGCACAGGCGCTCGTACTCGGCCTCGGATCCGTCGCACCAGACCACCCGGTCCGGCTGCGTCAGTTCGGCGATCTCGTTGACCCAGGAGGCGAGCTCCCGGTGGTTGGTCGGGGCAGTGCCCAGGGACAGGGGAGCCGCGATGTCGCGCGCCACGATTGCTCCTAATCGAGGGGTTTTTGGAATGTATGCCCCGTGGGGGCTGCGACCCGGACGCTTCACGTGTACGAACTTTGGCGCTCATCCGGTGCCGACCGCACTCATTTGATCATCCGACGCGTTTGCCCATCTGTCCAGAGGGCTTCACACCTGAGCGGCGTGAGCATCGCCACTTGTACGGGTACGGGTACGACGGCCCGGATCCGTCCGCTTGGTCCACCGCCCCGGCCCCGGCACCCGCACCCACCTGCCTGATGTGCGACTTACGGCCCCGTAGGTACGATGCCGGGCATGACCGTCCCTGTCCCCGCAGCGAGCTCGGAGCCCGCGGACAACCCCTCGCTCGTCCCGTCCCCGGACGAGATGCCACTCCCCGTCAAACCGAAGATGCGCGGCTGGCTGCACGCCGGCATGTTCCCCGCGGTGGTGATCGCGGGGCTCGTGCTCACCGCGCTCGCGGACTCGCCGCGCGGCCGGCTCGCCTGCGGCATCTTCGCCCTGACCGCCTGTCTGCTGTTCGGCGTGAGCGCGCTGTACCACCGGGGCGACTGGGGCCCCAGAGCGGACCGCGTGCTGCGCCGCCTGGACCACTCAAACATCTTCCTGATCATCGCGGGCACCTACACACCGCTGACGATGCTGCTGCTCCCGGAGTCGAAGGGGCAGTGGCTGCTCTGGGGCATCTGGGGCGCGGCCCTCGCGGGCATCGCCTTCCGCGTCTTCTGGGTCGGCGCCCCCCGCTGGCTCTACACCCCGTGCTACATCGCGATGGGCTGGGCCGCGGTCTTCTTCCTGCCGGACTTCATGCGCACGGGCGGCATCGCGGTGCTCGTCCTGGTCGTCGTCGGCGGCGTGCTCTACAGCGTGGGCGGCGTGATCTACGGCATCAAGCGCCCCAACCCCTCCCCCCGCTTCTTCGGCTTCCACGAGGTCTTCCACTCGCTGACCCTCGCGGCGTTCGTCGTCCACTACGTGGGCATCTCCCTGGTCGCCTACCAGCACGGCTGACCCGACCTCCCCCTCCTCCCTCCCCCTTTCTCCAGTGGCCGCGGCTCTCCAGCCGCGGCCACTTCCGTGTGCGCGGGCCTCGGGCCTCGGGCCGGCGACGATGGCCGGGCAGCTGGACGCGGACACCGGCAAGCAGCAGTGGATGGCGGGCGCCCACGTCGTCGTCTTCGCCGCGCTGATGCTCCCGGCCGGGCTGCTCGGCGACCGGTCCGGCCGCCGCGGGATGCTGATGACGGGGCTCAGGATCTTCCTCGCGGGGTCGCTCGCCGGCCCTCGTCGACGACATCTTCCTGGTCGACGTCCCGATGGCCGCGATCGGCCTGATCGCCTGCCGCTTCCTGCTCTCCCCGAGACCCGCGATCCGCGACCCGCGATCCGAGACCCGCGATCCGCGAGATCGAGGCCTCCGGCCGCGGCGCCGGCGCACCGGCGGACCCGCCTGACCTGGGCAAGGCCCGCGCCGATGGCCGACAATGAGCCGCATGACGGCCGCCCGTACCCCCGCTCCCACCGCCACGCCTCCCCTGGGACTGCGTGAGCGGAAGAAGCTCAAGACCCGCCTCGCCATCCGGGACGCCACGTACCGGCTGATCCGGCAGCAGGGGTACGAGGGGACGACCGTCGAGCAGATCGCGGAGGCCGCGGAGGTCTCCCCCTCCACGGTCTTCCGCTACTTCCCGACCAAGGAGGACATCGTCCTCACCGACGAGTACGACCCGCTCATGGAGAGCGAGTTGCGGGCGCGCCCCGCCGACGAGCCGATCGTGGAGTCGTTGCGGCACGTGCTGCGGCGGGCCGTGGGCCTCGGCTTCGCCGAGGAGCCGGAGGTCTCTCGGCTGCGGACGAAGCTGATGACCGAGGTGCCCGCCGTGCGGGCGCGGATGCTGGAGAGCATGTCGGTCACCGGCCGCATCGTGTGCCGCGTCATCGCCGAGCGCACCGGCCGCGACCCCGACGGCCTGGAGGTGCGGGCCTTCTCCATGGCACTGATCGGCGCGCTCACCGAGACCGCCGCGTACTGGGCGGAGCACGACCACCGGGACGACCTGCCCACCCTCGTGGACCGCACGCTCGACATGCTGGCGGGCGGCTTCACGGGCACGAAAATCCCCGGTGGGAGCGGCCCCGCCATGCCATCCTGACGGCATGAACGGTCCGGAGATCCTCGTCGAATTCGCCCCCGAACTGGGGATTTTCGTCCCGCACGAGCGCAGGGGCGGCCCCACCACGGCGGTGACGGACGGCGCGTCCACGCTCGGGCACGTCGTCGAGTCGCTCGGCGTCCCGCTGACGGAGGTCGGCGCGCTGGTGGTGGACGGCGGCGAGGTCCCCGCCGCCCACGTCCCCGCGGCGGGCGAGCGCGTCAGCGTCCGCGCGGTCCCGCGCCCCCAGCGGGTGCCGGGCGCCCCGCTCCGCTTCCTCCTCGACGTCCACCTCGGCACGCTCGCCCGCCGGCTGCGGCTCCTCGGCGTCGACACGGCGTACGAGAGCACCGACATCGGCGACCCGGCCCTCGCCGCCCGCTCGGCGGCCGAACGGCGCGTCCTGCTCAGCCGCGACCGGGGCCTGCTGCGCCGCCGCGAGCTGTGGGCGGGCGGATACGTCTACAGCGACCGCCCCGACGACCAACTCCGCGACGTCCTCGGCCGGTTCGCCCCCGAACTGCGCCCCTGGACCCGCTGCAGCGCCTGCAACGGCACGCTGCGCCCGGCCACGAAGGACGAGGTGGCCGACCGCCTGGAGGGCGGCACGAAAGGCACCTACGACGTCTTCGCGCAGTGCGCGGGGTGCGACCGGGTCTTCTGGCGCGGCGCCCACCACGACCGTCTCGAAGGGATCGTGGAGCGGGCGCTCGCGGAGTTCGGCGGCACCGGGGCCGGGCTCACGGCTCGTACAACGGCAGGAAGTTGACGACCGGCTCCTCGTACGGATGCGCTGCCCGCACCGCCTCCAGGACGGCGCGGGCCTGCTCCTGCGCACAGACGGACTCCACCCGGCACTCCGCGCCGCGCTGCACGACGCCGACCTCCCCGTCGTAAGGATCCGATCCGGGCAACGGCAGCCAGGTCCCGTTGACGGGCCACCAGCTGGCACACCGCGCATACGTCCCGACCCGCCCCGCACCGGCCGCATGGAGCGCGTCGATGACCCGCTCCACATGACTCTCCGGGACGGCGATCTCCACCTTCAACCGCATGCCTCTCCCTTCCGACGCACCACGTGGCTCATCCGACGCACCACGTGGCTCAGGAGAGCAGCTCCGCCAGGACCGCCGGGTCCGTGGTCGGGGCGTCACAGGTGAAGTCGCGGCAGACGTACGCCGCCGGGGCTCCGTCCACCAGCGGGCGGCCGGCGAGCAGCGGGAGTTCGTCGCCGCCCGCCGGACCCGCCGCGACCACCGCGCCCGGCGCCGTGCCCAGCAGCGCCGTGCGGTGCAGGTCGCCCAGGACCTCGCCGACCACCGCGACCTCGCGGGGGCCGTCGAGCGCGGCCTCCGCGACGGCGAGGCCGTGGCCGATGAAGCGCGGCACACGCGGACCGAGCGCCTTGACGATGCCGAGCGCCCGCTCCGCCGCGGTCCGGTGCGGGGCGGCGCCCGTCTGGGCGGCGTACGACAGGAGCGCTCCCGCGGCCGCCGTCCAGCCGGAGGGCGCCGCGTTGTCCGTGGGGTCCTGCGGGCGGCGGATGAGCCGCTCCGCGTCGCTCGCCGTGTCGTACAGCGCGCCGCTCTCCGCGTCCACGAACTGCGCGAGGACGTGGTCGAGGAGGAAGCCGGCGAACTCCAGCCACACGCCCTCGCCGGTCACCGAGGCCAGCGCGAGGAAGCCCTCGGCGACATCGGCGTAGTCCTCCAGGACGCCCGCGTTGGCGCCGGCCCGGCCGTCCTTGGAGGTGCGGGCGAGCCGCGCGCGCTCGTCCATGTGCAGCCGGACGAGGAGGTCGCCCGCGCCGACGGCGGCCGCGATCAGGTCCGGCCGGTCGAAGTACGCGCCGACCTCGGCGAGCGCGGCGACCGCGAGGCCGTTCCACGCGGCGACCACCTTGTCGTCCCGCCCCGGCGCGGGCCGCCCGGCGCGCGCCGCGAGGAGCCGCTCGCGGATCGCCGAGAGCCGCGCGGCGTCCGCCGTGGGCCCCTGCTCCCGCGGCAGCCGCAGCACGGAGGCGCCCTTCTCGAAGGTGCCCTCCTCGGTCACGCCGAAGCAGGTCATCGCGAGCTCCGCGTCGTCCTCGCCGAGGACCTCCCGCAGCTGCGCCGGCGTCCACACGTAGTACGCGCCCTCGACGTGCTCGCCCGTCACCGGGTCCTCGCTGTCCGCGTCGAGCGCGGAGGCGAACCCGCCCTCGTTCGTGCGCAGTTCACGGACCATGAAGTCCGCGGTCTCCAGCGCGACCCGGCGGGCCAGGTCGGAGCCGGTGGCCCGCCACAGGTGGGCGTAGGCGCGGCACAGCAGCGCGTTGTCGTAGAGCATCTTCTCGAAGTGCGGCACGGTCCACTCGCGGTCCACGGAGTAGCGCGCGAAACCGCCGCCGAGCTGGTCGTAGATGCCGCCGCGGGCCATCCGCTCGCAGGTGTCGGCGGCCATCTGCAGCGCGCCCTCGGCGCCGGTGCGGGCGTAGTGCCGCAGCAGGAACTCGACCGCCATGGACGGCGGGAACTTGGGCGCGCCGCCGAAGCCGCCGTGCGCCGCGTCGTAGTCGCGGGTCAGCCCGAGCAGCGCCTGCGCCAGCTCGTCCTCGCCGGGCCGCCCGTCGCCCTCGTGCGTGAGCTGCCGCTCCCCGAGGTCGCGCACGATCTTGCCCGCGACCTCGGCGACCTCACCGCGCCGGTCCGTCCACGCCCGGTGCACGCCGTCGAGGACCTGCGCGAAGGAGGGCATGCCGTGCCGGGGCTCCGGCGGGAAGTACGTACCGAAGTAGAACGGCTCGGCGTCGGCGGTGAGGAAGACGGTCATGGGCCACCCGCCCTGCCCCGTCGCGGCCTGCACGGCCTCCATGTAGACGGCGTCGACGTCGGGCCGCTCCTCCCGGTCGACCTTGATGTTGACGAACTTCTCGTTCATGAGCGCGGCCGTCGCGGCGTCCTCGAAGGACTCGTGGGCCATGACATGGCACCAGTGGCAGCTGCTGTATCCGACGCTGAGCAGCACCGGCACACCGCGCTCGCGCGCCGCGTCGAAGGCCTCGGCCGACCACGGCCACCAGTCGACGGGGTTGTCGGCGTGCTGCAGGAGGTAGGGGGACGTCTCATGGGCCAGTCGGTTCGGCATGCCCCCATCCTCGCGCACCCGACCCCCCGATCCACGGACGCCCTCGCGTCCGCGACCCGTACGCAGGACACTTGTCACCGCAGACAACCGTTGATCTCGGAGGGGGAACCCATATGCGGGACAGCCATCGGGCCGAGGCCGAGCGGCTGTTGGTACGGGCCGTCGAGGAGGAGGTGCGGCGTTCGGGCGGGCGCGTCGACGGGGGCGTCCTGCTCTCGCGGGCGCGCGGCGCGCTGGACGTCATGGCGCAGACGGCGGCCGAGGAGTACGAGACGTACACGGGGGCGCTGGACGCGGCGCAGACGGGGCAGCTCACCTTCGGGCAGCGCTTCGCCCGCGAGGGCGCGGGAACTCCCTTACTGGTGGCGGTCGTTGCCGCCATCGCCGCCGGGGTGAGCGACCTGTCGTTCGGCACGAGCGCGGGCACCGCACTCGGCACCGGTGTGGTCGTCGCGGTGGCGGGCGCGGCGGCGGCCGTCCTGAAGGTGACCGCCTCGCACGTCCCGGCGGCCAGCCGGCGCGCGGGCGAGCTGAGCCGGCCGGGCGGCGCCGAGCAGCTGCGGCTGCAGTGGCTGACGGCGCTGGAGGTGCGCGGCATCCGGCCCTTTCTCGACCAGCAGCGGGTCCTCGCCGCCTCCACCGGCACGCGGAAGGCGAACAAGTCGGCGCCCCAGCTGCGCGGCACGGACAAGAGCGCGGCGGCGCGCCGGCGCAACGTACTGCAGCAGTCCTTCACCCAACTCCCGGAGACCACCGGCTCGTTCGTGGGGCGCAGGGCGGAGCTCGGCCGGATCGCGCAGTGGGTGCACGCGGCGCGCGCCAGCACCGACACCCGGCCCACCGTCGTCGTGCTGCACGGCGTGCCGGGCTCGGGCCGCACCTCGCTGGCGGTGCGGGCCGCGCACGATCTGCGGGACCAGTTCCGCGGCGCGTGCGTGGTGGACCTGCGCGGCGCCGCCCCGCAGGACACCCCGTTGTCCACCCGGGACGCCCTGCTGCATCTGCTGAACCGACTGGGCGCCCCGCGCGAGCAACTGCTGTTCCGGGAGCGTTCCTCGCCCGAGCAGCAGGTCAAGCGGCTCAGCGAGCTCTACCACCAGTATCTGACCGGCCTGCCGGTCACGATCGTGCTGGACGACGCCGGTGACGTCGAGCAGATCCGCACGCTGATCCCGGAGCGCTCCGACAGCCTCGTCCTGGTCACCGCCCGCGAGCCCCTGGAGCTCCCCGCCGACCTGCCCGCCTGGGTGCACCGGCTGCCGGTCGAGGCACTGGACGAGGCGGCCACGGAGCAGCTGCTCCGGGAGGCCGCGGAGGACCTCTCCGGGCCCTACGACGCCGAATCCGGAGACGCGGTACGGGAGTTGTGCGGCGGGCTGCCGCTGGCGCTGCGCGCCGCCGGCTCCTCGCTCGGGCCGCGCACACCACGCTCTCTCGCCGCCGACCTCGCGGCCTACGGCCCCGCCGACAAGGTCGGCCCCGTCGAGCGGGTCCTGTGGCTGCGCTACAGCGACCAGTCGGAGCCGGCCAGGCGGCTGCTGCGCCGGCTCGCGCTCGCCGGGCGCGCCTCGCTCGGCACGTCCGCCGCCGCGGCGCTGCTCGGCACGGACGAGCAGGAGGCGGCCCGGCAGCTGACCGCGCTGTCCCGCGCGGGCCTGGTCGACCGGCCGCGGCCCCGGGGGCAGACGGACGGCGCGTCGCCCGCGGCCAGCCGCTACCGCCTGCACGATCTCGTGCGGTCCTTCGCCCGCGCCCGGCTCCTCGACGAGGAGGAGCCCGCCGAGCGGACGGCCGCGCAGGAGCGCCTCATCGCCAGCTACGGCGAGCTCGCCGACACGGTGATCCGGCTGGTCGACGGCAAGACGTCCACGCGCGCCGACCAGTTCGGGCAGCACGGCTTCACCTCCCTCGACGCGGCGCTGCGCTGGCTGGACGACGAGTCGACGTTCATCACGGCGGCGCTGCGGCACGCGGAGGGCGTCGACCAGCGGGCGGTGCTCAACCTCCTGGGCGCCCTGTGCGACTACTGCCTGCTGCGCGGCGACCTCTACCGCCTCGGTGAGATCAACGAACTCACCCAGGCCATCGACCAGGGGCTGCTCGGCCGCAGCGTGCAGTGGCGCACCGGCATCGCGGCCCGCCAGCTCGGCGAGCTCGACCAGTCCCGTACGACGCTGAACTCCGTCGTCGACCTGTACTTCGAGGCCCACCAGGACGCGGCCGCCGCCCGCGCGCTCGGCTCCCTCGGCATCACCCTGCACCACCAGGGCAACCTGACGGAGGCCGCGGCCCGGCTCACCGAGGCGCTGGAGCTGCAGACCGCCGAGGAGCTGGCGGGCGACCGCGCGTGGACGCTGCACGCGCTCGCCGCGGTCGAGCGGGACCGCGCCCACCTGGCGCACGCCCAGGACATGCTGGGGACCGCGCTCGCGCTGCACCGCGGGAGCGGGTCGGTGCACGGCGAGGCCTGGACGCACTTCCAGCTCGGCCAGCTCTGCCTGCGGATGGGCGACGTACCGCGCGCGGAGCAGGAGCTGCGGGACGCCCTGGAGCTGTACGGCCGCACCCACGACGCGCGCGGCGAGGCGTGGGCCCTCACCCAGCTGGCGCGGGCCCGGCTCGTGGACGGCGACCCGTCCCCCGCCGTGGACGGCCTGCGCCAGGCGGTGTCCCGGCACCGCGACAACGACGACGCGCGCGGCGAGGCCTGGTCCCTGTACTACCTCGGTCAGGCCCTGGAGGAGACCGGCGACCTCGACGAGGCGGTGCGCGACCTGGAGCGGGCCCGCACGATGTTCTCCCGGATGCGGGACGTGTACGGCCTGGCGTGCGCCCGGCACCACTCGGCGCGCGTCACCCGGGACCAGCGCGCGGCCCGGACCGGCTCGCTGCGCAACTCCGGCTTCGCCCGCCAGCTCCTGGTGGACGCCCGCGCCGACTTCCAGCGCATCGGCGTCGCGCACGGCGAGGCCTGGACGTGCCTGGAGCTCGCGGTCGTGGACGCGGGCAACGCCCGGGCCCAGCAGGCGCTGTCCCTGTGCGACGAGGCCGTCGGGCTCTTCGACTCCTACGGGGACCGGCGCGGCGGCGACTGGGCGCGCTTTCTGCGCTGCACCCTGCTGCCGTACGGCGCGCCGGGCGGCTGGGAGATCGGCACGGCGGTCGCCCAGGAGGAGCTGAGCCAGCTGGCCCGCGCCGACCATCCGACGCGCGACGGCAAGCTCACCGACTACGTCCAGGCGTACGGCCTGCTCCTGGAGCGCGGTGCCGAGCTGGAGACGGGCTGGCAGGCCTGGCGCCTCGGCATGGTCCCGGGCCGGCACGCGCGGGAGGTGATGGGCGTCGACGTGCCGCAGCCGAGCTGACCCGAGCGGCGCGCCCGGGGTACACCCACGCGCACCTGGGCGCACCCGCCAGGCCGCCGTTCACACGCTCAGCGGCACCTCGTGGACCTCGTCGGCGCGGTGCCCGGCGCGTTCGTGGATGCGCTGGACCGCGTCGGCCGAAGGGGCCTCGGAGAGGCAGTAGACCGTGCCCGACTCCGGGTCCGCCCAGGCCTGCTCGAAGTGCACGCCCTCTTCCTTCTCGATGGCGAGGTCCGCCTGATGGGCCTGCTTCAGCTGCTCGGCGGTGATCCCCGCCATCCCGTGGTGGACGTCCATGTACCGGGACATGGCGTCGCACCCCCTTCCGATCGCCTCGTTCCGGAGGCCCGGAACCACCGGCCCGTGCCGGCACCGGCTCCGCTCCCTCCATCGTGCGCCCGCGGGGCGGCGGGAGCGACCGGGGGCCGCAGGGAGGGAGTGGCAGAAGCGAGGGGGGGGGAGGCGGCTGCCGCCGCTGCGCAGAGGCGGCGGCTACTTCTCCTGGGAGACGGACTTCCCCTGGGAGACGGACTCCGTCTCCGGGGTCTCCGGCTCCTTGAAGTCGACCTTCCGCATGTGCTTGTTCATCGACTTCATCAGGCCCCAGACGGCCAGGGCCATCACCGCGAAGACGATGAAGCCCAGGACGCCGGGAGTCACCTTGTCGTCGTCGACCTCTTTGGCGAGAGGGACGAGATGCGTCATTGCCAGATGTGCGTTCACGCTAGGCATTGTCGCGGATGCCCGCAAAGAGGTCGTCCTCGGGGAGGGACGTATCGACGAGCGACTTCGCGAGCTCGTACTCCTCCGTGGGCCAGACCTCCTTCTGGATCTCCATCGGGACGCGGAACCAGCCGCCGTCGGGGTCGATCTGCGTGGCGTGCGCGATCAGCGCCTTGTCGCGGATCTCGAAGAAGTCGGCGCACGGCACGTGCGTGGTCAGGGTGCGCTCGACCCGCCCGAACTCGTCCCAGCGCTTGAGCCAGTCCCCGTAGGGCGACTCCAGACCCCGGTCGATCATGGCGTGGTGCAGCGCCTCGGTGCGCGGCCGGTTGAAGCCCTGGTTGTAGTAGAGCTTCTGCGGCTGGAAGACCGGGCCGAACTCCGACTCGGGGTACTTCTCGGCGTCCGCCGCGCCGTCGAAGGCCACCATCGAGATCTTGTGGGTCATGATGTGGTCGGGGTGCGGGTACCCGCCGTTCTCGTCGTACGTCGTGATGACCTGCGGACGGAACGAGCGGATCTGCCGGACCAGCTCACCGGCCGCCTTGTCGACGTCCTGCAGCGCGAAGCAGCCCTCGGGAAGCGGCGGCAGCGGGTCGCCCTCGGGCAGGCCGGAGTCGACGAAGCCGAGCCAGTCCTGCTTGACGCCCAGGATCTCGCGCGCCTCGTCCATCTCCTTCCTGCGCACCTCGTGGATGTTCTCCTGGATGTAGGCGTCACCCTGGAGCTTGGGGTTGAGGATGTCGCCGCGCTCGCCGCCCGTGCAGGTCACGACGTGTACGTCCACCCCCTCGGACACGTACTTGGCCATGGTGGCCGCGCCCTTGCTCGACTCGTCGTCGGGGTGGGCGTGAACGGCCATCAGTCGCAGCTGCTCAGTCAAGACTCGATCCTCAGGTTGTGGGCGCCCTCGTTCATCCGGCGCAACGGGCGGCTTCTATAGTGACGGAACCGGGGGGCGGAAAATTCCGGCATCCCCTGTTTCTGGAGGACGATCATGGCGGCGGTGGGCTCGCAGCTCCCCGAGGGGCGTCCCGGGGACCTCCCCGAGGGCCGGTACGGCCGCTCGCGCACGGCCGACGAGGCCGCCGACCGCAAGCTGAAGATCATCGGCTCGGTGCTCGGCGTGCTCCTGCTGGGTGTCGTCGGCTGGTTCGGCTACGACTACATCGCCGGTACGAAGATCAGCGGCGAGGTCATCAAGTTCGACGTCGTCTCCGAGCACTCCGTCGAGGCCCATCTGGAAGTGCGCAAGGACGCCGGCGCACGGGGGTACTGCACCCTGCGCTCGCAGGCCGAGTCCGGCAACGAGGTGGGCCGCGCCGACTTCCGCTTCGACCAGCACAAGGACCGTATCGACAAGGTCGTCACGCTGCGTACGACGTCGAAGGCCACCAACGTCGAGCTGCTCGGCTGCCACTCCGACTGACGCCGCCGGGCTTTGCCGCACTCACCTGCGGGGACGCAAATGTGGCGGCTTATGTCCTGCCCTTTGGGCGCCTGAATTGTTAGGCTCGTGGTTTCGCCCACCCGGGAAGGAACATCCTTCTGGGTAGGGCGATGCTTTGTATTCCCAGTACCTACGAGGAGCACCTGTGACCCAGACCAGCGAAAACGTCACCTGGCTGACCCAGGAGGCGTACAACCAGCTCAAGGCCGAGCTGGAGTACCTGTCTGGTCCCGCGCGCACCGAGATCGCGGCGAAGATCGCGGCAGCGCGTGAGGAGGGCGACCTGCGCGAGAACGGCGGGTACCACGCGGCCAAGGAGGAGCAGGGCAAGCAGGAGCTCCGAGTCCGCCAGCTGACCCAGCTCCTGGAGAGCGCGCGGGTCGGCGAGGCGCCGGCCGACGACGGTGTGGTGGAGCCCGGCATGGTCGTCACCATCGCCTTCGACGGCGACGAGGACGACACCCTCACCTTCCTGCTCGCCTCCCGTGAGTACGCGAGCGGCGACATCGAGACGTACTCGCCGCAGTCCCCGCTGGGCACGGGCGTGAACGGCAAGAAGATCGGCGAGAACGCGGAGTACGAACTGCCGAACGGCAAGTTCGCCTCCGTCAAGATCCTCGAGGCGAAGCCGTACAAGGCCTAGCGCTCTCTCCGGGCTCCGTCGACGACCGGGCCCCCGGCACCGTGAGTGCCGGGGGCCCGGTCGTTCTCGCGCCGGGGCGGGTCAGGCGGTCGCCGAGCGGTACTTGCGGACCGCGAGGGTGCGGAAGACGACCAGGATCAGCACCGACCACAGGACGGACGCGATGACTGGGTGCTGCATCGGCCAGGCGTCCGGGGTCCGGAAGCCGGGCGGCAGGTTGCCGAACAGCTCGCGGCAGGCCTGCACCGTGGTGCTGAAGGGGTTCCACTCGGCGATGTGCCGGAAGAACGTCGGCAGGTTGTTGGAGTCCACGAAGGCGTTCGAGATGAACGTCAGCGGGAAGAGCCAGATGAGCCCGCCGGAGGTGGCCGCCTCCGGGGTGCGCACGGAGAGGCCGATGAGGGCGCCGATCCAGGAGAACGCGTACCCGAGCAGGAGCAGCAGGCCGAAGCCGGCGAGGACCTTCGCGACGTTCTCGTGCGCGCGCCAGCCGATGAGGAGGGCGACCAGGGCGAGCACGACCAGGGTCAGCGCGGTCTGCGCGAGGTCGGCGATGGTGCGGCCGGTGAGCACCGCGCCGCGCGCCATGGGCAGCGACCTGAAGCGGTCGATGAGGCCCTTGTGCATGTCGTCGGCGATGCCCGCGCCGGCGCCCGCCGTGGCGAACGTGACGGTCTGGGCGAAGATGCCGGCCATGAGGAACTCGCGGTAGTCCTGGGAGGACAGCGAGCCGCCGACCTGGATGGATCCGCCGAAGACATACGTGAACAGGACCACGAACATGATCGGCTGGAGCAGTCCGAAGATGACCATCTCGGGGATCCGACTCATGCGGATCAGGTTCCGCCGGGCCATGACCAGGGAGTCCCTGACGGACTGGCCGATGCCGCCGGCGGGGCGGGGCCCCGCCGTGCGCACGGTGTCGGAGACGGTGCTCACTTGTCGGCCTCCTTCTTGCGCTCGGACCTGGCGGGGGCGTCTTCGCCGCCGGCGTTCTCGTCCGCCTCCGCGGCGACGTGACCGGTGAGGGAGATGAAGACGTCGTCGAGGGTGGGGCGGCGCAGGCCGATGTCGTCGATCTCGATGCCGCGGGCGTCCAGCTCGCGGATGACCTCGGCGAGGAGCTTGGCGCCGCCGGTGACGGGGACGGTCAGCTTGCGGGTGTGCTCGGCGACGGCGACCTCGCCCTTGCCGAAGCCGCGCAGCACCTCGACGGCGGTGGCGATGTGGCCGCCGTCGTGCACCACGACCTCGACGCGCTCGCCGCCGGTCTGCGCCTTGAGCTGGTCGGAGGTGCCGCGGGCGATGACGCGGCCGTGGTCGACGACGCAGATGTCGTGCGCCAGGTGGTCGGCCTCTTCGAGGTACTGGGTGGTCAGGAGCAACGTGGTGCCGCCCGCGACGAGTTCCTGGATGACTTCCCACAACTGCTGGCGGTTGCGCGGGTCGAGGCCGGTGGTCGGCTCGTCCATGAACATCACGGGCGGCGAGACGACGAGCGCGGCGGCGAGGTCGAGCCGGCGGCGCATGCCTCCGGAGTACGTCTTGGAGGGGCGGTCGGCGGCGTCGGCGAGGTGGAACCGGTCGAGCAGCTCGGCCGCCCTGACCTTGGCCTCCTTGGCGCGCATCTGATAGAGCTGGCCGACCATCTGGAGGTTCTCACGGCCCGTCAGATATTCGTCGACAGCGGCGAATTGGCCGGACAGTCCGATCGAGCGCCGGACCTCGTTGGGGTTCTTCAGGACGTCGATGCCCGCGACGACCGCCTTGCCGCTGTCCGGCGTGAGCAGGGTCGTCAGGCAGCGGACCGCGGTGGTCTTCCCGGCGCCGTTCGGCCCGAGCAGACCGAGCACGGTTCCCTCCGGGACATCCAGATCGACGCCGTCCAGAGCCCGTACGTCCCCGAAGGTCTTCACCAGACCTTCGGCGTAGATGGCGCCTGGCATGTGGGTTCTCCCCTGGTGTGGGTGACTTCCTACGGATGAGCTTAGATTTGCCGGACCGCACACGCCCGGCGACCGGTGACGCGGAACACACCATAACGCGATACATCGCGTCGGCTCAGCTGTTTTCCCAAGACCGTCGCGCGGGGTGCCGCCGGCCGGCTCGGCTCAGGCGATGACCGTGTAGCCCGCCGCCTCCAGGGCCGCGCCCACCTCGCCGCAGTGGACCGGGCCCTTCGTCTCCAGGTGGAGTTCGACCTCGACCTCCGTGAGGCCGAGGCGGGGGTCCGTGCGGACGTGGCTCACGTCCAGGACGTTCGCGTCCATCCCGGAGAGGATGGTGAGGAGCGTGGCCAGGGCGCCGGGGCGATCGGTCAGGCGCAGGCGCAGCGACAGGTAGCGGCCCGCCGCCGACATGCCGTGCCGCAGGATCCGCTGCATCAGGAGCGGGTCGACATTGCCGCCGGACAGCAGCGCCACCACCGGCCCCTCGAACCTCTTCGGGTCGCTCAGGAGCGCGGCGACCGGGCTGGCCCCGGCCGGTTCCACCACCATCTTGGCGCGCTCCAGGCACAGCAGCAGCGCGCTGGAGAGCTCGTCCTCGGAGACCGTGACCACCTCGTCGACCAGCTCCTCGACCAGCTGGAACGGCACGTCACCGGGGCGGCCGACCTTGATGCCGTCGGCCATCGTCGCGGGGTTGCGGATCGACACCGGGTGCCCGGCCGCCAGCGAGGGCGGGTACGCCGCGGAGCCCGCCGCCTGCACGCCGACCACCCGTACGTCCGGGCGCAGCGCCTTGACCGCGACCGCGATGCCCGCGGCGAGACCGCCGCCCCCGACGCCCACCACGATGGTGCGCACCTCCGGGCACTGCTCCAGGATCTCCAGGCCCACCGTGCCCTGCCCCGCGATGATGTCCGGGTGGTCGAAGGGGTGGATGAAGACGGCGCCCGTGCCGCGCGCGTACTCCTGCGCGGCGGCCAGCGTCTCATCGACCACCTGGCCGTGCAGCCGCACCTCCGCGCCGTACTCCCGGGTCGCCGCGACCTTGGGCAGCGGCGCCCCGGCGGGCATGAAGACCGTGGAGCGCACGCCGAGCAGCGAGGAGGCCAGGGCCACGCCCTGCGCGTGGTTGCCCGCGCTGGCGGCGACGACCCCGGCGGCCCGCTCCTCGGGCAGCAGGCCCGCGATCCGCACGTACGCGCCGCGCAGCTTGAAGGAACCGGTCCGCTGGAGGTTCTCGCACTTCAGGTGCACCGGGGCGCCGACGAGCCCGGACAGGTGCCTGCTGCCCTCCAGCGCCGTCGTACGGGCCACTCCGGAGAGCATCTTCTGCGCGCCGCGGACGTCGTCGAGCGTCACCGTCGGCAAGGAGTCAGGCGTGCGATAGCTCATGTCGGCAAGTCTTGCAGCCACTGCCTGAGTCCTCCTCGGGTGACCAAGGGACGAGACCGTTCTCCCCGTAGGTTTACGCAGCGCAGGTACGGTACGCCCCGCAGCCGCGTACCCTGTCCCCCAACCCATCGCCCTCGCATGAAGTGAGCCCCCGGCCATGCCCACAACTCCGGACATGACGACCGCCAGCGACCCCGGCCTCCTGGACAGCCTCCAGCACCAGGTGGCCGTCTTCGCCCGCCGAGCCGAGCAGACCCGCCTCGGCGGCGTAGGCCAGGTCCGCAACTCGATGGACCGCGCCGCGTACCTGCTGCTCAACCGTCTCGACAAGGAAGGCCCCATGGGCGTCAAGGCGCTCGCCGCGAGCATGGGCATCGACTCCTCGACGGTCACCCGCCAGGTCGCCCCGCTGGTCGACACCGGGCTCGTCAAGCGCACCTCGCACCCCGAGGACGGCCGGGCCGTGGTGCTCCAGCTGTCCCCGCGCGGCCAGGCCAGGCTCGACGAGGTGCGCTCCTCGCGCCGCGAGCTCATGGCCGAGCTGACGCACGACTGGGACGCGGAGGAGCGCGAGAGCTTCTGCGCGCTCCTCACACGCTTCAATTCCGCCCTCTCGGCGCGACAGACGTCCCACGCGGCACCGACGGGAGAGGTTCCGGCCACTCCGGAGTCTTGACCCCGGCCCGCTTCTGGCATCGGATGAGACCGGGATCCCCCTTCCTTCCGGCCGGGAGGCGTGGTGCGAGAACGGCAGGCGCTCCAGAGCGCCCGCCGTGCCCGGGAGTTCGAGGCGTTCGTCGCGGGCGCGGCAGGGCGGCTGCTGCATGCCGCCACGCTGCTCACCGCCGAGCTTCCCGACGACAACCCGCGCGCGCGTGCGCTGCTGACCGCGGCCCTCGCGCACACGTACGCGACGTGGGACCGGCTGCGCGGCGAGGACCCCTACGACCGCACCCGCCAGCAGGTCGCCGTCCGCTTCGCCCGGGACGCCTGGCGCCGCCACCGCGGCCACGGCGGGGTCCTGGACCGGCTCAGCCCCCAGGAGCGGCTGATTCTCGTCCTGCGGATGTACGAGGGCGTGGCCGAGGAGCAGACGGCGGCGCTCCTCGGGCTGCCCGCCGACCGGGTCGCGGCGATCTGCGCCCGCGCGACGGCGACAGCCCTGCACCCGCCGTGCGGCCCGGCCCCGGCCCGCACGCTGACCGGGACGGCGCCCTCATGAGCCAGTACGAGCGCAAGGAAGCGGCGATCCGGCGTCTCCTGGAGAGCGCGCCGGCCCCGGTGCCGCCCGACCTCTGCGGCGACGCGGTGCGGCGCGGCAGCCGGATGCTGCGGCGCCGCACGGCGGTGCGGCGGTTCTTCTGGGTGCTGCTGTTCGCCGCCGCGGTGGCGTTCGTCGTGTGGGCGTCCCTCGCCCGGCCGTGGGTGGAGCCGCCGTCGGACACGACCCCACCCCTGACCCGCTGGTGACGGCGGGGTCCCGGGGGGCGACCGGGTCCTAGCCGAGCGCCTGCTGCAGGTCGGCCAGCAGGTCGTCCGCCGACTCGATGCCCACGGACAGGCGCACCAGGTCCGCGGGGACCTCCAGGGCCGAGCCCACCACCGAGGCGTGCGTCATCCGGCCCGGGTGCTCGATCAGCGACTCGACGCCGCCGAGGGACTCGCCCAGCGTGAACAGCCTGGCGCGGTCGCAGACCGCGACGGCCGCCTCCTCGCCGCCGTCGACGCGGAAGGAGACCATCCCGCCGAACGACTTCATCTGCTTGGCGGCGACCTCGTGACCGGGGTGCTCCGGGAGGCCCGGGTAGAGGACCTGCGTCACGCGCGGGTGCCGGGTCAGCATCTCGGTGACCTTCGTGGCGTTCTCGCTGTGCCGGTCCATGCGCACCGCGAGGGTCTTGATGCCGCGCAGCACCAGCCAGGCGTCGAACGGGCCCGCGACGGCACCCATCGCGTTCTGGTGGTACGCCAGCTCCTCGCCCAGCGCCGCGTCGTTGACGACGAGCGCGCCGCCGACGACGTCCGAGTGGCCGCCCATGTACTTCGTCATGGAGTGCACGACGACGTCCGCGCCGAGCGCCAGCGGCTGCTGGAGGTAGGGGCTCGCGAAGGTGTTGTCGACGACGAGGCGGACGCCGGCCTCGCGGGCGATCTGCGCGACGGCGGCGATGTCGGTGATGCCGAGCAGCGGGTTGGAGGGGGTCTCCACCCAGATCGCCTTCGTACGGTCGGTCAGCGCGCCCCGCACGGCCTCCGGGTCGGAGGTGTCGGCCACCGACCAGTCCACGCCCCACCGCGAGACGACCTTGGCGAAGAGCCGGAAGGTGCCGCCGTAGGCGTCGTCGGGGATGACGACGTGGTCGCCGGGCGAGAGCAGCGCGCGGAGCAGGCAGTCCTCGGCCGCCAGTCCGGACGCGAAGGCGAGTCCGCGGCTGCCGCCCTCCAGGGCGGCCAGGTTCTCTTCGAGGGCGGTCCTCGTCGGGTTGGCGCTGCGGCTGTACTCATAGCCGCCGCGCAGGCCCCCGACGCCGTCCTGCTTGTAGGTCGAGACCTGGTAGATGGGCGGGACCACGGCGCCGGTGAGGGGGTCGGCGGTGTTGCCCGCGTGGATCGCCACGGTCTCGAAGCTCTGCGTGCTGTGCGAGTCACTCATGTGGCCTGAGCGTAGTGCGCGCGCGGGCCCGCGTGCCGGGTCGGTCCGGGTACGTCCCGCCAGGTTCGCCAATTGCCGGACGCTTCTGGTTCGCTTGTGTCATGGAGATTCTCTGGGTCCTGTTCGCGGTGATCATGATCGGTGCGGTCCTCGGACCCGTACTGCTGCGCAGGCGGGGCGGGATCCGGCAGGTCGCCCCCGGCTCGCCGGACGCCGCGGACCCGGAGAACTACGGCTTCCTGCGCCAGGAGGAGCTGGACATCCGCATGCCGGGGCCGGACACCGATCTCCTGGAGGTCCTCGACCTGGTGCAGCGCACCCAGGAGTGGAAGGCGGCCTCGCAGCTCCTCGCGGGCACGGAAACGCACGGCGAGCGGCGCTGGCAGCGCGTGCAGGCGTTCGCGGGCGCGGCCTCCCTGGAGTTGCAGCACCGGCCGGGCGGGGTCAGCGACAGCCCCGGCGGGCAGTGGCTGCGGGTGTGGCGTGCCGAGGCGCCCAAGGACGCGGGCGGCGCGGCGGTGCACGCGGAGTTCCTGGTCCAGCAGGCCTGGCGGACGGCGACGCAGGGGACGGACGAGTTCCGGATCATCCTGGAAGAGGCCAAGGAGGCGTGCGCGCAGGCGGCGCTGCTCGCTCCCGGTGACCCCGTCCCGTACATCGTCGAGCTCTCCATCGCGCGCGGACTCGCCTACCCCCGCGAGGAGTTCGAGCAGCTCTGGCTGAAGATCCTGGACCGCGCGCCCGCGCACATGGGCGCGCACCTGGCGGCGCTGCACTACTGGTGCGAGAAGTGGCACGGCTCGCGCGACCTCGCGTACAGCTTCGCCGAGGCGGCCGCGTCCCGCGCGCCGCGCGGCTCGCTGCTCGCCGCGCTCCCCCTCTTCGCGGTCTACGAACACCTGCCCGAGGTCAACCTGGTCCGCGGCTTCTACCAGAGCGAGATCGTCACCAAGGCCGTCGAGGGCGCCCTCTTCGCGGTGCACTCCGCGCGCGCCGACGACCCGATGCTGGCGCACGTGCGGCACCTCCTCGTCTTCTTCCTGGTGCACTGCGAGCGCTGGGGCGAGGCGATGAACCAGCTGGTGCACGTGGACGGCCACGTCGGGGCGCTGCCCTGGACGCTCTCCGGGGACCCCGCCGGGGGCTACGCGGTGTACCGCGCGCTGGCCGTCGCCGGGTACGAGGCGAACGGCGGCAGCCCGGCGACGCTGCCGCACTGACGCCCGCGCGGACCGTTCGCCGGCGCCGCGGCGGCCGGAATGCGACGCGGTGTCGCCGTGTTGACGAGGTAGACCCCTGCCCCGCACGAGGAGAGACCCCATGATCTTCGGCCGCACGCCCGAGCTCCCCACCCCCGAGCAGGCCCTGAAGGGCCGGGCGACCCCGGAATTCGAGGTCCCCTCGCGCCACACGGTCCTCGGCAACCCGCTGCTCGGCCCCTACCCCGACGGCCTGGAGGTCGCCGACTTCGGCCTGGGCTGCTTCTGGGGCGCGGAGCGCAAGTTCTGGCAGACGGACGGCGTCTGGACGACGTACGTCGGCTACCAGGGCGGCTTCACCGAGAACCCCTCGTACGAGGAGGTCTGCTCGGGCCTGACGGGTCACACGGAAGTGGTCCGCGTGGTCTTCGACCCGGCCCGCGTCTCGTACGCGGAGCTCCTGAAGCTCTTCTGGGAGTCCCACAACCCCACACAGGGCTTCCGCCAGGGCAACGACGTCGGCACGCAGTACCGCTCGGCGGTCTACACCCACTCCCCCGCCCAGGCGGAGGTGGCGGCCGCGTCCCTGGAGGCGTACCAGCAGGTCCTGACGGCGGCGGGCCACGGCACGATCACGACGACGGTCCTGCCCGCCGAGCCCCGCCCGCTCTGGCCGGCCGAGCCGTACCACCAGCAGTACCTGGACAAGAACCCCGACGGCTACTGCGGCATCGGCGGAACCGGCGTGAAGCTGGGTGACCCGTTCGAGACCAACTGGGGCGTGGCCTGCCCGACCGGGATCGCGCCGGCCCCGGAGACGGCGCAGCAGTAATCGCGATCGCGGCACGCGGCAACCGGCCCGACTGCGAGTACGCTCGAAGGCGAGGCGGCCGGCATTTCGCTGAGCGGTGCCGGCGCCCTGGGAGACGGCCGCCGCCGACATCATGAGTGGCGGCGACCGTCAGTGCGCGAAGTGGCCGGCTCCCCTCCGACGCCACCTCGCGCGGGTGTCCTCCCGGCTCGACCAGGACGCGGGATTTCCCTGACCGGGCGGCATGGAGGACAGCGGCTGGAGCCGTGGCGTCGGCGATACGGCTCCAGCGGGCCTCATGTGGTGCGGTGACGCACGACCCGGGGGCTGGGAGTCGATGGCCGGAGCGGCGGGCCGCACGTTCGCGGGCCGGACGCTCCTCTGTCCAGCAGGGTAGAGCGCGCGTGCTCCCGGTGGGAATGGCACCCGGGCGCTTCCCTGCACATCTGTCCGAAAAGGGCGGCCCCGGCGGAGCGCCGTCCGGGCCGTCCTCGCGCGGTCGCGGGGTCCGGCGGGTGTCAGTCCAGGGTGTGGTGGGTCAGGACGTGTTCCGCGGTCTGGTGGAGCGGCTGGTCGTGCCGGAAGGCGTGGGCCCGCATGCGGGCCAGGGCGTCGTCCGGGGCCAGCCGGTACTTCTCGGCGAGCACACCGGCGGCCATGTGGACGCTGGGCGGGTAGCCCTGCGGTCCCGGCCGGGTGGGTCGGTGCGCGCCCGTCAGCAGGTGGGGATGCTCGTCGAGGGCGAGCAGCGCGAGGATGCGGGCGTAGGCCCGGCCGCGGGCCTTCTGCGGGGCGCGGAGGAGGCCGGGCTCGATCCGGTAGAAATCCATGGCACCGAGACAGAGGTGGCCGACGGCCAGCGGCACGGCCGTCACGGAGCGCACCTGCTGTCCGGCGGCGGCCTGGGTGTACGCGGGCCATCGGCCGAACGCCTGATGCAGGTCCGCCACTTCGATCAGGGTGCGTCCTACGTACGCGTCGGTGCAGGGGCCCTCTCCGGTGGTGAGCTGGGCGTCCTCCAGACGGCGGGCACGCTCGTCGCTGGCGTGGCCGAGGAGACGCAGTTCACCGGCGACGACCAGGCTCACGCCGAGGCAGTCGACCTCCAGGTCGCCCGCGCAGGCCCGGGCGGCCGCGGCGAGGGAGACGCTGCCTTCGGCGTTGATCCGGTGCCACGCGGCGGCGTGGTCGACGTCGTCCATCGAGTGCCTCTCGACGATCGGGGTGCCTCGGCACGAGGGGGCCGTCAGGGATGCCGGATGACCTCCGTGTCCAGCTGTCCGTCGATGAGCTGACGGCACAGCAGGGACAGGCCGAGCTGACGGGACCGGGCGTAGCGGCGCAGCGCGTCGAACGCCTCGTCGACGCCGACGCCCCAGCGCTCGGCGAGGATGCCCTTCGCCTGCTCGATGACGATGCGGCTGGTCAGGGCCGCGTGCATCTGGGCGCGCTGCTGGTTGGCGTGGGCGATGGTGCGGTGCTGCAGGATGGCGATGGTCGCCACGTCCGCGAGCGACTGCGCGACCCGCGCGTCGGTCGCCGACAGATCCTGCGTACGGGTGTCGAAGAGGTTCATCGCGCCGATGACGTCCTCGCGCAGCCGCATCGGCAGGGCGTGCGTGACGCGGAAACCGGCGTCACGGGCCCGGCTCGCGAAGACCGGGAAGGGGGCGGTCTGCACGGGCGAGCAGAGATCGATGTTCAGCCGGGCCCGGCCGCTCCTGCGGCACTCCACGCACGGCCCTTGTTCGTGCTGGAGAGCGAAGAGCTCCAGCAGGCGGGCGTGCTCGTCCGAGGCGGCGATCAGCTGCAGGGTTCCCCCCGGGTCCTCCAGCATGACGCCCACGGCGGACACGTCGAGCAGCTCGACGCTGCGGTCGCACAGGGTGTGCAGGAAGTCGATCAGGTCGAAGTCGTCGACGAGCGTGTCGACCGCGTCGATGACGGCTGCCAGCAGGCGTTCTTCTCGTGTCATGGCCCTCAGTCCCTCCGCCGGCCACGCGCGCCCGGCTCGTCTTCGTCGTCTTCGCGAAAGTGCACCCGGCGGGCCACCACGTCCTCGGCGACCTCGGCCAGCGGCAGCCCCTGGCGGAAGGCGTGCGCCCGCAGCCTGACCAGCGCCTCGGCCAGGGACACCCCCGCCTGCACGCTGATCATCCCGGCGGCCTGGTGCACGGCGGCCCGGTAGAAGTTCGAACTGTCCTCCGCGTCCGCGAAGGCCTCCCACGACTCCCCGTCCTCGACGAGTGCGGCGGTCAGCGCGTGCGTCACGATCCAGGCCTCGGTCAGCGCCGTCTCCCCCAGTCCGCCTGGCTCCGCACGCTGCAGGGTCATGGCACCAAGGCAGGCGCCGCCGACACGCAGCGGGAAACAGAACACCGCCCCGATGCCCAGATCGAGGGCCTCGGGCAGCAGCGCGGGCCACCGGCCCGACGGTTCGCGCGACAGATCGGGGACGGAGAGGGGCCGACCGGAGGCGGCGACCTCCGGACCCGGTCCCTGGCCCAGGGTGTACTGAAGGTCTTCCAGCTGGGTGCTGGTTCCCGGCGTGGCCCACAGCAGTTCGGTGAGCACGCCGCCGAACATCACGGACACGGCCACCCCGTCGACCCCCAGGGCACGCGCGCAGCGCTCCGCGTCCGCGCCGACCAGGCCTCCGCTGCCGGGGGCCGGACGCAGACTCTGCAGTACGGCGGCAAGGTCACCGTCGACCACGTCTCGCCACCCCCTGCCTGACGGAACTCATTCGGGATCCGGCCCGCCCAGTCTATGCCGGTGAGCGGTCCCCATGAGGGCCGTAGCGGCGCTTCGCGGGGCGCGGACGCGTCATGGGGCACGAACCCGCCACGGGCGCGGACTCCTCGCGGGCATGGGGTACGCCGGGCCCCGCGGGAGCGTACGGTGGACATACAGGCTGCCCGCGCCCCCACAGCCGGTTTCGTCTCGTACGGTAACCCTGACATTGGCTTCCGATCATGGGCAGCATCGGCGGTGAGTGCCAAAGATCGGAAGCATGGTCATGCGTACCTCCCTGGGCACCCGTTCGTCGCCCGTCCCGTCCGTCCGTCTCCCGTGACCACCGCGCGGGCGGCAGCCGTCGAGCTGGCCGCCCTGCACGTGGAGCGTCCCGATCCGTCGGACAGCCTGGTGCGTTCCTGCCGGGCCGGGCTGAGCCTGGCCTGTTCGGTCGGCCTGACCCTGGCGACGGACGCCGCGCTGGCCCAGCGCGTCTCCCTGGCCGCCGTCGGCCCGCTGGCGGGCCGGGGCGAGGCCCTGCAGATCAATCTGGGGGAAGGGCCGTGCGTCGAGGCGCTCAGCGCTCTGCGGACGGTGCTCGTCCCCGATCTCGACGACCCCGACACCACCAAGGGCTGGCCCGTCTACGCCGAGCAGGGCCGCGCGTACGGCATCCGGTCGGTCTTCGCGTTCCCCGTCGCCCACTCCAGCTCTACGAGCCCTCGGCCGGGGCTCGTCCTGTCCCTCTACCGCGACCGGCGCGGCGAGCTGCCGGAGGCGGATCTGGTGACGGCCCGCACCCATCTGCACGCGGCCGAACTCATCCTCCTGACCGTGCCCGCCCCCGGCGCGGACGAGGCCGCGGACGCCTGGCTCCTGCCGGCCGACGCCGTCGTCCACCAGGCCACCGGCGTGATCAGCTACCGCCACTCGCTCACCGCCGCCCAGGCGCTGGCCCTCCTGCGCGCCCACGCCCACACCCGCCAGACGGATCTCGTCACCCTGGCCGACGCCATCGTCCACCACGGCCTGCACCTCCCGCCGCCGCCACCGCCCCCGGCCGCGCCGGACCCCGCCGGCCCCTGACGGCCGGCTCCCGGCGCCTCTGCCGTCGGCGAATCTGCCGAGGGCAGAGATCCCTGTCATCGGGCTCCCTCCGGGTCAACAGTGAAGTCGTGGCGCGGCGTTGAGAGCCGCCGCCAGGACTTCAGGGAGGCGCCATGACAGGACTCGACAGCGGCTGGAACGCGGCGGCGCGGCCGCGGGCCGAGGACGGGGAGACCGCTCCGTCGCGGTTCGACGACCATCTGGCCGCACAGTTGCTCAACCAGCGGATCGTGTTCCTCGGGACACAGGTCGACGAGGTGTCGGCCAACCGCGTCTGCGCGCAGATGCTGCTGCTGTCGGCGGAGGACGCGAAGACCGACATCAGTCTGTACATCAACAGCCCCGGCGGCTCCGTCACCGCCGGGCTCGCCATCTACGACACGATGCGGCTCATCCCCAACGACGTGTCCACCCTCGCCATGGGATTCGCCGCGAGCATGGGGCAGTTCCTGCTGAGCGTGGGCACCCCCGGCAAGCGGTTCGCGCTGCCCAACGCGCGGATCATGATGCACCAGCCGTCGGCGGGCATCGGCGGCACCACCGCGGACATCGCCATCCAGGCGGAGAACCTGGAGTTCACCAAGCGGGCCATCGAGCGGATCACCGCCGAGCACACCGGCCAGAGCGAGGAGACGATCTCGCGGGACGGCGACCGCGACCGCTGGTTCACCGCCGAGCAGGCCAAGGAGTACGGGATGGTCGACCACGTCGTCGCCGCCATGGAGGACGTGCGGCCCGCGGGGTCGAAGCGCCGTATCGGGCTCGGGATCTGAGGGGCTGTCAGCGATGAATCAGCACACGATGAGTCAGTACACCATTCCCACCGTCGTCGAGCGCACTCCGCAGGGCGAGCGCGCGTACGACATCTACAGCCGGCTGCTCTCCGAGCGCATCATCTTCCTCGGCACGGAGATCGACGACGGCGTCGCCAACGTCGTCATCGCGCAACTGCTCCACCTGGAGTCGTCCGCCCCGGAGCGCGAGGTCGCCGTCTACATCAACTCGCCCGGGGGCTCCTTCACTTCACTCATGGCGATCTACGACACCATGAGCTTCATCAGCGCGCCGATCTCGACGTTCTGCGTCGGCCAGGCCGCCTCCACGGCCGCCGTGCTGCTCGCCGGCGGCGACCCGGGGCGGCGGTTCGTCCTCGACCACGCGCGCGTGCTGCTCGGCCAGCCCGCGAGCCGGGGGCAGCAGGGCACCGTGTCCGACCTCAGCCTCCAGGCCAAGGAGATGCTGCGGATCCGCTCGCAGGTCGAGGAGGTCCTGGCCCACCACACGCACCACGACGTGGCGACCCTGCGCGCCGACATGGACCGCGACAAGGTCTTCACGGCGCAGGAGGCGGTGGCGTACGGGCTCGCCGACCAGGTGCTCAGCAGGCGGGCCATGCCGGTCGCCGCCTGAGCCCGGAGTCAGGCCGCCAGGCGGACCTCGGCCTGGTACGACGCCCTGGCCGGCCTCACGCGGGGAAGGCCGGCCAGCCGCGTCTGGGCCAGCGACAGCAGGTCGGGCAGGCCCAGACCGAGCGCGCGGGCGGCGGCCGCGAGGACCTCGGACGAGGCCTCCTTGCGGCCCCGCTCCAGCTCGGAGAGGTAGGGCATGGAGATCCGGGCGGCGTCCGCCACGTCCTTGAGGGTGCGTTCCTGGGCCAGGCGTTCGCGGCGCAGGACATCGCCGACGACGTCCCGCCAGAGGGGCTCCTTGGCCTCCCCGGCCTCCTTCGCCGCCTCACCCGCGGGGCGCAGGGGGACGACACGCGCCCCGTACGGATTCGGCTGACGCTTCGGCGCGTTCTGCGGCTGTCGTACCTCGTGGCTGCTCACTCCCTCAGCCTAGGAGCGGGACCGCCACCGGGGCAGCACGCGGCGTTCCGCCACCCGCGAAATCCCGGCCCGCCGCCGGGTCCCGGCTACTTCGCCGCCGTGCCCACCGACGACGCGTCGCGTCCCCAGCTGGCCAGCAGCCTCAGGCCCTGCGCCGACGCCGAGTCCGGCTCCGCGTGGTACATCACCATCTGCTGGTCGCCGTCGTCCGGCAGCCGCAGCGTCTCGTACGAGAGCGTCAGCTCGCCCACCAGGGGGTGCCGCATCTGCTTGACGCCGTGGCCCTTCTCGCGGACGTCGTGCGTGGCCCACAGCCCCCGGAACTCCTCGCTCTTCACGGAGAGTTCGCCGACCAGCGAGGAGAGCCCGGGGTCGTTGGGGTAGCAGCCCGCGTCCATGCGGAGGTAGCTGACGATGTCGGACGCCTTCTGCTCCCAGTCGGTGAAGAGCTCGCGCGAGCGCGGGTCGAGGAAGCAGATGCGCGCCCAGTTGCGCTCCTTCGGCGACAGCTCGCCCCAGTCGCCGAAGAGCGCCGCGGCCATCGCGTTCCAGCCGAGGATGTCGGTGCGGCGGCCCACCACGTACGCGGGCACGCCCGTGACGGAGTCCAGGAGCTGCTGCAGCGCGGGCCGCATGTGCTGCGGGCGCACCGCCTTCTTCTTCTTGTGCGCCTTCGGCTTCGCGAGGTGCGTCAGATGGGCGTGCTCGGCGTCGGTGAGGCGCAGGGCGCGCGCGATGGCGTCCAGGACCTCGGCCGAGACGTTGCGGCCGTTGCCCTGTTCGAGCCGGGTGTAGTACGCCACGGAGACGCCGGCGAGCTGCGCGAGCTCCTCGCGGCGCAGGCCCGGCACCCTGCGGTGCCGCCCGAAGTCCGGCAGGCCGACGTCCTGCGGCTGCAGCCGCGCCCTGCGGGTGCGCAGGAACTCGCTCAGCTCGGCCCTGCCGTCCAGCGGGCGGCCCGCCGGGGCCGTGGGGTTGTCGTCCATGAACTCCAGTATCCAGGGTCGGGACCCGGCAGCCAGGGGTCGTACGACCGGGAGCCTGACCTTGCCAGTGGTAGGCACAGTGGTCGTAGGCAGCGTGGAGGCCTGGGTGACACCGCAGGTCAGTGGCAGCCTCGGAGGCATGACTGAGCAGATCACCACCGTTTCCGCCTACGCCGCTCCCGCCCCCGAGGCGCCCCTGGAGCGGACCACCGTGCCGCGCCGCGCCGTCGGCGAGCACGACGTCCTGATCGACATCAAGTACGCCGGGATCTGCCACTCGGACATCCACCAGGCCCGCGACGGCTGGGGCGAAGGCATCTACCCGATGGTGCCCGGCCACGAGATCGCCGGTGTCGTCACCGAGGTCGGTCCCGGCGTCACCAAGTTCACCGTCGGTGACCGCGTGGGCGTCGGCTGCATGGTCGACTCCTGCCGCGAGTGCGAGAACTGCAAGGCGGGCCTGGAGCAGTACTGCGTCAAGGGCAACGTCCCGACGTACAACGGCCTCGGCAAGGACGGCGAGCCGACCTACGGCGGTTACTCCACGCACATCGTCGTGGACGAGGCGTTCACCGTCCGCATCCCCGAGGGGATCTCGCTGGACGTGGCCGCGCCGCTGCTGTGCGCCGGCATCACCACGTACTCCCCGCTGCACCGCTGGAACGCGGGCCCCGGCAAGAAGGTCGCCGTGGTGGGTCTCGGCGGTCTCGGCCACATGGCCGTCAAGATCGCGCACGCCATGGGCGCCGAGGTGACCGTCCTTTCGCAGTCGCTGCGCAAGAAGGACGACGGGCTGCGGCTCGGCGCCGAGCACTATTACGCGACCAGCGACGAGGCCACGTTTGAGCAGCTCGCGGGCTCCTTCGACATGATCCTGTCGACGGTCTCGGCGCCGCTGCCGCTGGACAAGTACCTGGGCCTGCTGCGCTCGGAGGGCGCCTTCGTGAACGTCGGCGCCCCGGAGGAGCCGGTCTCGCTCAACCTCTTCTCGGTGATCGGTGGCGGCAAGACCCTCGCCGGGTCGATGATCGGCGGCATCCAGGAGACGCAGGAGATGCTGGACTTCTGCGCCGAGCACGGTCTCGGCTCGGAGATCGAGCTGATCCGCGCCGACCAGATCAACGAGGCGTACGAGCGGGTGCTCGCCAGCGACGTGCGGTACCGCTTCGTGATCGACACGGCGACGATCTGAGCGGTCCGGCCCTCGTGAGGGGCGTGGCCCGCGTCAGGGACGTGGCCTGAATCCGGTGCGTCATGGGGCCTAGGCCTCATGGCGCACCGTTTCGTTCCCCCGACCGATACGGCGACCGGGCACCCGGACCTACCGTTGTCCCCGTCAGCGACGGACCGCAGACGGACAGCTGACGGACAGCAGGAGGTCACATCATGTCGATCGAGCTGAACCACACCATCGTCGCCGCCTCGGACAAGCAAGCGTCCGCCCGCTTCCTCGCGGACATCCTGGGGCTGGAGGTGGGCCCGCGGTACGGGCCCTTCGTCCCGGTGGAGATCCCCAACGGCGTGACCCTGGACTTCTACGACGGGGACGGCGCCCCGCGCTCGCCGCAGCACTACGCCTTCCTCGTCTCCGAGGACGACTTCGACGCGATCTTCGGCCGCATCAGGAGCCGGGGCCTCGCCCACTGGGCCGACCCGCACCACAAACGGCCCGACGAGATCAACACCAACGACGGCGGTCGCGGCGTCTACTGGGAGGACCCCGACGGCCACAACCTGGAGATCCTCACCCGGCCCTACGGCAGCGGCGCCTGAGCGCCGCTCACCAGCCGGAAGCGCTCCAGGACGAGTTCGGTCGTGTCGTCCACGGTGAAGCCGGGGTCGTCGAGGGCGGCGCGCATCGCCTCGCTGTGCCAGAAGCTCTCATGTCCCGTGCGCCACTGGGCGACGGACGTGTAGCCCTCGCCCTCGTCCATGGCGTGCGCGAGGTCCACCTCGGCGAGCGGTGCGACGCGGACGCCGGTGATCTCGATGACGCCCACCGGCCGGTCGTCGGAGTCGACGAGGACGGAGCGCGCCCCCACGACGGGCAGCGGTTCTCCGTCGCGTTCGTAGCCCGCGAGCAGTCCCGTCGTCGAGGTCTTGGACCCGTCGAGAATGGCGGCCACCAGCCGGTCGCGCAGGGGGCCCGGGAAGGCGAACTCGGCCTTGGGCAGGTCCTCGTGCGCGGTCGGGGGGATCTTCGTCATGGGGGCACAGTAGCGACGGCGGGGCCCGTCCCGCCTCCGCGTTTCGACGCGACGCGGCGCCGACGGTCGTCTGCTCCGTCGGCGCCGCGCCCGTTCACCTCACTGACGGGACGTCAGTGCGGCGGACTCACTTGCCGTAGTACGCGTTGTAGACCGACAGCGTCGACTTGTTGCCCTTCTTGTCCGCGATCTTGGCGTGGAACGAGATCCCCTTGTCCTTCGCGGGGTTCTTCACGGAGATCTTGCCACCGGTGACCGTGGCCTTCTTCCAGGTCTGGCCGTAGTCGTAGGAGACGTACACGGCCAAGGACTTGAGGTTGGCGCCCGCCGCCGAGCCGAGGACCGTCACCGGCACCGACTGCTTCTCGCCCGCCTTCGCCCTGCTCCACAGGTCGACCGCCGGGCTGAACCGCGCCGTGGAGACCGGCAGCTTCGCGTGGTCCGCCTTCTTGGAGCGGAACGAGAAGCTCGCGTCGACGCGCGTGGTGGCCGCGCCGATCTTGACGCTGCGCTTCACCGATGTCGTCAGCTTGTACGCCGCGTCGCCCGAGGGCACCTTGAACGGCTTCTCGCCGACCAGCGGATCGTCGTTCTCGGCGACCTTGGTGCCGTTGCGGTACAGCGTGGTCTTCACCGACGAGTACAGCGAGTAGCCGGCGTGCGTCTTGCCGTCCGCGTACAGCGGGAGGTACCCGGAGATCTCGTCGGCGTCCCGGAAGACGCCGTACACGCCGCCGATGCGCGGGCCGAAGACGGCCGTGTTGAACGTCTTCTCGTAGCTCTTGCCCGCGCTGAACGTCTGCGGGGTACCCAGCGAGTAGCCCACCTCGGTCGTCGGGAAGCCGTCCTCGTCGGCCGGACCGTTCTGCTCGAAGTCCAGGCCCCACTTCACCTTGTCCCCGGTGGACACGAGGAGCGTGCGGGTGGTGGGCAGCTTCGTCCGGACGCCCACGGACCAGCCGCTGTCGGAGGTCGGCAGCTCGCCGTACGCACGCAGCGAACCCGTCTTGCCGCGCACGGAGGCGCCGAGTCCGGCCTTGACGGTGGCCAGCTCGCTCGCCTTGTAGTGCTTGGTGTAGCCGGTGGAGAACTGCTTCACCGGGCCGCCGGCGAGGGTGTTGTACTCGGTGTTGTCCCCCTTGGTCCAGACGGCCGACCACTGCTCGTCGATCGTGACCCCGCTCGGGGCGGCGCCGACCGAGCCGGTGCGGAAGTTCTTGTACTCGTCCAGGAGCCAGCCGAAGCCGGCGTTGAAGTCCGCGGTCCCGACCGTGTACTCGGGCGCGGCCAGCACACCCGTGACACCGGTGTCCGGCACGGTGATGTCGACCGGCTTCGCGGTCCGCGCGTCGACCGTCACCGTCGTGTCCTTGGTGATGTCGAGCTTCGGCTGGGCCAGCCAGTCGACGCCCTTGGAGAAGTCCGCCGGGTCGGCCACGATGTTGGAGTTCAGGACGTAACCGCCCTTGGGAACCCGCACCTTGACGGTTCCGGAGGCGTCGTAGGGCGACAGGTCGACGCCCTTGGCCCCGCCGGTGAGACCGAGCAGGGAGACGTCGAAGTTCTTCGTCGGCTGCCCGTCACGCCCGAGGTACTTCAGGGTGAGGTCGTACGACTCCACCTCGCGGTCGACCGCGACGGCGGTGCGCACGCTCTGGCGGGCGCCGGCCGCGACGACGTACGCGGAGTACGCGCCGTCGACGGTGCCGCCCAGCTTGGTGTCCGCCGTCAGGTCGACGGAGGCAGTGCCGCCGGCGGGGACGGTGACCTTCTTCGCGCCGAGGGTGAAGAAGCCGGCCGGGGCCGGGCGGCCCTTCGGGTCGGTTGCGGACACCGTCAGGTCGAGGGTGACCTCGTCCTTGCCGAGGTTGCGGTAGGTGACCTTCTCGGTGACCGGCTTGTCGTCGGCGTGCGGCCACTGCTGCGTGCCGAAGCTCACCGACACCGGGTCGGCGACGACGGTCTGCTCGATGGCCCGGTCGACGGCGATACGGCCGGACCCCTGCTGGAACGGCGTGTACGCGCCGGGCTTGGTGGAGCCGGTGAGGGCGCCCTTGAGCTCGGCCTGCTTCCAGTCGGGGTGCTGCTGCTTGAGCAGGGCGGCGGCGCCCGCGACGTGCGGGGTCGCCATCGACGTACCGGAGATCGTCAGATAGCCCTCGGGGTTCTGGCCGACCTCCTTCTCGATGACGCTGCCCGGCGCCGCGGCGGCCGTGATGTCCACGCCGGGCGCGGTGACGTCGGGCTTGATCGCACCGTCGCCGATCCGCGGGCCCTGGCTGGAGAAGTCCGCCAGCTTGTCGTCGTCGTCGACCGCGCCGACGGTGAGGGCGGCGTCCGCGCTGCCGGGCGAGCCGATCGTGCCGGGCTCGCCGTCGTTGCCCGCGGCGATCGCGAAGAGGATGCCCTTCTCCGCGGAGAGCTTGTCGACCTGGGCCTCGAGCGGGTCGACGCCGGGACTGTCGGGGCCGCCGAGGCTGAGGTTGACGACGTCGGCGCCCTCGGCCGCCGCCCAGTCCATGGCGGCGATGATGCCGGAGTCCTCGCCGTAGCCGTCGTCGCCGAGGACCTTGCCGTTGAGCAGCTTGGCGCCGGGTGCGACGCCCTTGAACTTGCCGCCGGACTTGGCTCCCGTACCGGCCGCGATGGACGCGACGTGGGTGCCGTGGCCGTAGTGGTCCTTGACGTCGGCCGACTGCGAGAAGTTCTTCTCGGCCACCACCTGGTCCTTGAGGTCCGGGTGGGTGGTGTCGACACCGGTGTCGAGGACGGCGATCTTGACGCCCTTGCCGTCGTACCCGGCGGCCCAGGCCTTGTCGGCACCGATCTGCTTGACGCTCTTGTCGAGGCTCGCCTTGCGGACGCCGTCGAGCCACACGTGGCCGATGCCGGACGCGGCCGTGCGGGCCCCGTCCTTGCCGCTGGTGAGCGCGGCCCACAGGTCGGCCGCGTCGCGCTTCGGCGTGGTGACGGCGTCGGCGTTCAGCGAGGTCAGGCTCCGGCGCACCGTGGTGTCACCGGCCGCGCGCACCTCGGCCTTGGCGCCGCTCGCGGCACCCTTGTAGCCGACGATGACGCGCAGGCCCTTCCGCTGGGCCGCGCGGTTGCGCCTGGTGTTCAACTCGGTGATGTCGAACAGGCGTTGGTCCACCTTGCCGTCGGCTATCAGCCGCCGGGCGTCCGCGGGTATCAGGAGTGTGTGCCCGGCGCTGCGCCGCACCTGGACGGGGATGTGCTCCCGCCCCGCGGCGCGGTCCAGCCCGATCACCCGGCCCTTGGCGTCGACGACGGCCCGGTCGCCGGTGATCAGGGTGACGTGGGTCGTGCCGACGCCCCCGCTGGCCGTGCCCCCCGCCGCGATGGCCGGACCGGTGGCGGGGTCCGCGGCCGCGGGGCTGGTCATGCCCGCCGCGAGGGCCACGGCGACCGCCGCGGCCGTACCGACCCCGCACGCTCTCTTCACTTGTCTGTGCAAGTCTCCCCCTGGAGGTAAAGGGGCTCGCGCCCCTCGGATGTCGAAGTATGCCGAGGGGCGAACACCTGCTCAACAGTGATACAGAAGTACGGAGTTGAGGCGGCCAGAATTCATCGCTCCGTCACAGGCGAAGGCCCGCATCCGGACATTTCCGGGTGCGGGCCTTCGTCGTGCGACCGTCGTACGCGACCGACCGTCGTACACGGCCGACCGTTGCCACGGCCGCGGCGGTGGGTCAGACGGCGGAGCCGGCCTTCCACTGCGCCCAGTCCATGTTCCAGCCGTTGAGGCCGTTGTCCGGGGCGACGACCTTGTCGCCGGTGTTGCGTACGTCGACGACGTCACCGGTGATGGAGTTCTCGTAGAACCAGGAACCCGGCGTGCTCTTGTCGCCCGCACCCTTGGCGTCCTGCAGGCCGATGCAGCCGTGGCTGGTGTTGGCGCCGCCGAAGATGGACGGCGAGCCCCAGTAGTTGCCGTGGATGAAGGTGCCGGAGTTCGACAGGCGCATGGCGTGCGGCACGTCCTTGATGTCGTACTCGCCCTTGCCGTCACCGTCCTTGAAGCCGACGGTGGCGCCGTCCATGCGGGTCTCCTTGAACTTCTCGGAGATCACCATCTTGCCGTTGTACGTCTTGTTCTCGGGCGAGCCCGCGGAGATCGGAATGGTCTTGACGACCTTGCCGTCCCGCATCACCTTCATCTGCTTCGTCTTGGCGTCGACGACGGAGACCTGGTTGCGCCCGATCTTGAACTGCACGGTCTTCTGCTGCACGCCGGTCACGCCGTCGGCGCCCTCGACGCCGTCGAGGTTCAGCTTCAGCGTGACGGTGGAGTTGCCCTTCCAGTACTGCTCGGGGCGGAAGTCCAGGCGGTTGTTCCCGAACCAGTGACCGACGACCTCCTGGCCGCTGGTGGACGACACCTTGATCGCGGACTGGACGTCCTTCTTGTTGGTGATCCCCTTGTCGAAGTTGAGCGACACGGGCATACCGACGCCGACGGTGGAGCCGTTCTCCGGCGTGAAGTTCGCGATGAAGCTGTTGGCCTTCGAGACCGTCGTGAATGCCGAGTTCTCGTGCGCCTTGCGGCCCTCGGAGTCCTGGGCGGTGACCGAGATCTTGTACTTGGTGGCGCGCTCGAGCTGGCCGCTCGGCTTCCAGCTCTTCTTGTCCGCGGCTATCTGCCCCTGCACGGCGGCGCCGCCGTCGGCCGGCTTCATCGTCACGTCCGTGAGGGTGCCGTCGCTGACGGTGACCTTGGCCGCACTGTTGATGCTCGCGTTGTCGGAGCCGTTCTTCGGCGCGATCTTGATCTGGGCGACTGAGGACTTCTTGGCGGCCGCCTCGTCGACCTGGTTCTGCGACTCCTTGCCGCCCGAAGCCTTGTCGCCGTCGTCACCGCTGCACGCCGAGAGCACGAGCACACCGCCCACGAGGGCGGACACGGCCGCGACGCTCTTGCGCCGGCGCCCGAAACCACGACGCCTACTGTCCGTCATCACACGCATCTCCATAGTTGCCGAATCCCCAGGACCAACCCCCGAGAGTCCCCGTTTCCCCGCCCGCATAACGTCCTGCCCGGTTCGTCCCGTTCCACTACCGCGACGAATGTGGGGAACACCACGTTCGCGGTACTGGACCGGGCTCGTGTCGACCATCGTGCTCGGTGGGACGACAGAACCCCGGGCGGCGGTTGCTGCCCGGGGTTCCCGTTTCCGGATTCTTCAATCCGGGCTACAGCACGTCGTCCTCGTTCACGTCATCTTCGTCGTCATCATCCTCGTCCGTCTCCCAGTCCGGCGAATCGGGGTCGTAGTCGATCATTTCGCTGCTCCACGAGGCCTGTGTGAGCTCGGTCCCGGGGACCTGGCTGACCAGGTCGAAGGGGTCCACGAGGTAGGCGAGCGCCTCGGCGACGTCCTCCTGGACGGCGGCCTCGGCGTGCGCGCGCTCCTCGGCGGGCATCTGCTCGTCCTCGGCGATGTGTCCGAGGGCGGCTCCGGTCAGCTTCTCGGCGTCATCCACCGCGACGACCATTTCGACCCGCAGTCGCACATACCGTGATGTCTCGTCTCCACTCATGGGACGGAGCGTACGGCCCTCTCCCCTCGCGACTTTCCCGCGACCCGCCCCTTTCATTAGCATCGCCCCACACGGCCAATTCGCCAGCTCCACAAGGGGGATCCGATTCCGTGTCCGCACGTCGATCGCTGCTGACCACCGCCGCAGCGGGAGCCCTTCTCGGCGCCCTGTGCTTCGTCCCCTCCGCGAACGCGACGGCGCCGGCCGACCCGTCTGCGTCGACATCGACATCGGCGTCGGCGTCGGCGTCGGCGTCGGCGTCGCACGAGTCCCGCGACGACCGCTTCACGACTTCCGCCGCGCCGGACCACCGGACCACCGCGGCCTCGGGCCGCCTCGCGGAGACCGGGGGCTTCGACTCCACGCCGTACGTGATCGGTGGGACGGCGTTCCTGGGCCTGGGTGCGGGGTTCGTGGTCTTTTCGGTACGGAGGGAGCGTGGGGGCGGGGGAAGCGCGGCGTACTGATACGTCGTCCCGGGGGGTGCCTGCGGTGGGGCGGCGCCTTTGCCGGTGGCCGGGGGAGTCTTCGGTGGCCCGGCGCCTTTGTCGGTGACCGGGGCCGCCCGGGTGAGAGCGGAGTGTGGCGCCTCCGGGCCGGCAGTAAAGGGCGCCCTTCGGGCGTCGGCTTCGCCGATTCCGCTGCGCTCCACCCTTGACTCCCGTCCCTCCACCGCAGTGACATGTCCGACCCGGCCGGCCAGGGGATGGCGGCGGACTTAGCCGGTCGGGTCATCGGCTTTCGTCGCCGGGTGCGGTCCGGCCCATCGTGGGCGGACGCCTCGGTGCGCGCTCGGCCAGCCGCCCGGCCACGCCGCTCGGGCCATCCACTTTCGTCGCCGAGTGCGGACCGGCCCATCGTGAGGCGACGCCACGGTGCGTGCTCGGCCCACGGCCGGTCTGGGCGGGTCATCGGCTCGCGGTGCCGGGTGCGGACCGGCTCATCGTCGGCGGATGCCACCTTCGATGGACTGCCCGCCGAGGGGGTCTGGCACCTACTTCGGGAAAGTTGCGAATCAGGAAGCCGCGCGCCCCCCTGCCACAACCCAAGCGCCCCCGGAACCAGCTAATCCGCCGTGAGGGATGGGGCGGACAGGTCCTCTGCGGGACACGGGAATCCTGGGACGGGCGGAATCTCATGGCGCATGAGGCCTGCGAGACGAGGGAGTTGAGTGGGGCTGCTGGGCTCGCGTAGGCGGTGGGATCCTGCGACCGCCCCACCCGCCCGGCGGCGCACAAGGCACGGGAAGGGGGGCGCGCAGGGCAATGCTTCGCAACTTTCCCAAAGTAGGTGGCCCGACCCCAGAGCAGACGGCCGCATCTCCGGCCCACCCCGCACTCCGCCCCTGACACCCGCCCACGATGAACCACCCCGCACCCGGCAGCGAAAGCGGATGGCGAACCAAACCCCAACCCTCCACTGAGGCCAGAGGGCGGGGTCACGCCCCGGGGCGCATTCGCGTGATGGCAGGGGGTGCGCAGCGTCTCGATTCGCAACTTTCCCAAAGTAGGTGCCCGACGCCGAGACCCCGGCCCGCGCAGCCGCCCCCGCGACGACCGGGACGTCGGCCCACGATGGCCCGGTCCGCACCCGGCAGCGCGAGCCGATGACCCGACCAGCCGGGCCGCGTGGCTGGCCGAGCACGCACCGTGGCATTGGCTCACGATGGGCCGGTCCGCACCCGGCCGCGAAAGGTGATGACCCGACCGGCTAGGTCCGCCGCCATCCCCTGGCCGGCCGGGTCGGACGTTTCGCTGCGGTGGAGGGACGGGAGTCAAGGGTGGAGCGCAGCGGAATCGGCGAAGCCGACGCGTAGCGCAGCGGAGCGCCCTTTACTGCCGGCCCGGAACCGCCACACTCCGCACACACCCGGGCGGCCCCTGTCACCGTCAACGTCCCCGGCCCACCGAAGTCCCCGCCCCAAACGGCCACCGATAAAGGCCCCGCCCCACCGAAGACACCGCCCCCTCACAACGCCCGCAACCCCGCCGCCGTAACCGCGGCAAGCCTGCCCACGTACCCCTTGGACAGCTCCGCGCGCACCACCACAGACCGCCAGTACAGGGGGCCCGAGACCAGGTCCAGCGCCAGGTCCTCGTCCGCGGACGCCCGCATCTCGCCGCGCTCCACCGCCGCCCGCACGATGCCGCTCGCCGCCCCCTGCTGCCCCTCGCGCAGCGCCTTCTGCAGCGCCTCCGCGATGTCGGGGTTGCGGGCGGCCTCCGCCTGGAGGTCGGGGATGACCTGGGAGGCGACCGGGTGGCGCAGGGCGCGTGACGTCACCTCGTAGAGCAGACGCAGGTCGCCCTCCAGGGAGCCGGTGTCGGGGGCCGGCAGCCCCTGGACCGCTATGGCCGAGACCAGGTCGAGCACGAGGTGGAGCTTGGAGCGCCAGCGGCGGTAGACCGCGGTCTTGCCGACGCCCGCGCGGCGCGCGATGCCCTCGATCGACATCCGCGCGTAGCCCACGGCGGCGAGCTCTTCGAAGACGGCCGCCCGGATGGCCTCGGTCTTGTCCTCGCGGAGCACGGCGGCCCCGGCGGGAGCCCTGCGGCGCGGCTGTTCACCCTGTGGCCTGCTCGTCGTCATGCGGCCATCATAAAGCGTTACGACGATACGGTTGCGTTCCGACGTATCGACACCCTACGCTCGGCGTTGCGACGATACGGGCCCGTCCCGACGTACTGTGACGTCAGACGTCGCGCGCCCACCGTGCGCGTCCCCGCCTCCCCGAGCGAAAGCAGCGGATGTGAGTCAGGTCCTCGACACGCCGCCGTCCCCGGCGACCCCCACCGTCCCCGCCCAGGGCGGCCCCGCCCCCGCACCCTCCCCCGCCGAGCTGGCCGCCCAGTACGGCCTGACCGTCAGCGGGGCCCGCCCCTCCCTGCCCGGCTACGTCCGGCAGCTGTGGCAGCGCCGCCACTTCATCACCGCGTTCGCCACGGCCAAGCTGACGGCCCAGTACAGCCAGGCCAAGCTCGGTCAGGTCTGGCAGGTGATGACGCCGCTCCTGAACGCGGCGGTCTACTACTTCATCTTCGGCGTGCTGATGAACACCAAGCACGACGTGCAGGACTACGTCCCGTTCCTGGTCACCGGCGTCTTCATCTTCACCTTCACGCAGCAGTCCGTGATGGCGGGGACCCGCGCGATCTCCGGCAGCCTCGGCCTGGTCCGCGCCCTGCACTTCCCGCGGGCCGCGCTGCCGATCTCGTACTGCCTGCAACAGCTCCAGCAGCTGCTCTTCTCCATGTGCGCGCTGTTGGTGATCCTGCTCGCCTTCGGCGTCCCGCCCACGCTGTCCTGGCTCCTGGTGGTCCCGGTCCTCGCGCTGCAGTTCACCTTCAACACCGGCCTGGCGCTCGTCATGGCGCGGCTCGGCAGCAAGACGCCGGACATCGCGCAGCTGATGCCGTTCGTGCTGCGCACCTGGATGTACGTGTCCGGGGTGATGTGGTCCATCGGCGCGGTCCTCAAGGACCAGAACCTGCCGCACGCCGTCACGCTCGTCCTGGAGGCCAACCCGGCCGCCGTCTACATCGACCTCATGCGGTTCGCGCTGATCGACACCTTCCAGCGCGGCCAGCTGCCCCACCACGTGTGGGCCTGGGCGCTGGGCTGGGCGCTGCTCGCCGGGATCGGCGGGTTCATCTACTTCTGGAAGGCAGAGGAGACGTACGGCCGTGGCTGAGACGCGAGAAGTGAGCGGGACGGCGACCGGGGCGACGGCGACCGGGAACGAGAGCACCCCCGCCCCCACCGTCATCGTCGACCAGGTCGACATCGTCTACCGCGTGCACGGCACCGGCGCGGGCCGCGGCAGCGCCACCGCCGCCCTCAACCGCATCATCGGGGGCCGCGGCAAGGCCGAGGCGCGGGCGGGGGTGCGTACCGTGCACGCGGTCAAGAACGTGTCGTTCACCGCGCACAAGGGCGAGGCCATCGGGCTCATCGGCACCAACGGCTCGGGCAAGTCGACGCTCCTGAAGGCGGTCGCCGGACTGCTCCCCGTGGAGCGCGGCCGGATCTTCACCGACGGCCAGCCCTCCCTGCTCGGCGTGAACGCCGCCCTGATGAACGACCTCACCGGCGAGCGCAACGTCCTCCTCGGCGGCCTGGCGATGGGCATGTCCCGCGAGCAGATCCAGGAGCGCTACCAGGAGATCGTCGACTTCTCCGGCATCAACGAGAAGGGCGACTTCATCACGCTGCCCATGCGGACGTACTCCTCGGGCATGTCGGCCCGGCTGCGCTTCTCCATCGGCTCCGCCAAGGACCACGACGTGCTCCTCATCGACGAGGCCCTGGCCACCGGCGACCGCTCCTTCCAGAAGCGCTCCGAGGCCCGCATCCGCGAGCTGCGCAAGAGCGCCGGAACGGTCTTCCTGGTCAGCCACAACAACAAGTCGATCCGCGACACCTGCGACCGCGTGCTGTGGCTGGAGCGCGGCGAGCTGCGGATGGACGGCCCCACGGACGACGTGCTGAAGGAGTACGAGCGGTTCACGGGCGGCGGCAAGGGCTAGGGCCGCCACCCGCGCAACCCGGTCCCGTGCCCCGAGCCGTCGGGCCTATCCCTTTTGTCGCATCAATACGCAGATCCTTACACTATGGGAGCGTTTAGCAACAGAAGGAGTACGCGTGCAGCCACGGCTGAGTGTTGTCGTCCCCGTCTACAACGTCGAGCTCTACCTCGACGAGTGCCTGGAGTCCCTGGCCGCCCAGACGTTCACGGACTTTGAAGTGCTCATGGTCGACGACGGGTCGACGGACGGCAGCGCGCTCCTCGCGAAGGCCTTCGCGGCGGCCGACCCGCGGTTCCGGCTGATATCCCAGGAGAACAAGGGGCTGGGCGCGGCGCGCAACACGGGCGTGCGGGAGATGTCGCCGCACAGCGAGTACCTCGCGTTCGTGGACAGCGACGACACGCTGCCCGCCACGGCGTACGCGCTGATGATCGAGACGCTCGACGGGACGGGCTCGGACTTCGCGGCGGGCAACGTGACCCGCTTCCGCTCGGCCGGGCACGTCCAGTCGCCGGTGCACCGGGTGCCCTTCGCGGCGAACCGGCTGCGGACGCACGTGTCGAAGTTCCGGCCGCTGCTCACCGACCGCACCGCGTGGAACAAGGTCTACCGCCGCTCCTTCTGGGAGAAGCACGCTCTCGCGTACCCCGAGGCCATGCTCTACGAGGACGCGCCCGTCAGCGTCCCCGCGCACTACCTCGCCGACTCCGTCGATGTACTGAGCGAGCCGGTCTACAACTGGCGCGAGCGCGAGATCGGCGAGCGTTCCATCACGCAGAACCGCACCAACCCGCAGGGCCTGATCGACCGCGTGAGGTCGATCCGGATGGTCCGCGAGTTCATGCTCGCCCGGGTCGGCGGCGACCCGATGTACGCGGAGCACCTGAAGGTCTACGACCACAACGCGCTCGCCGAGGAGATCCCCCTCTTCTGGAAGGTGCTGCCCGGCTCGGACGCCGCCTACCAGGAGGCGTTCCTGGAGCACGTGGGCCGGCTCGTCCGCGAGATCGGCCAGGACGCGGTGCGCGCGCTGCACGTACCGCACAAGCTGAAGCTGTACCTGACCGTGCACCGGCGCCTGGAGGAGCTGATCGGGCAGCTGGAGTTCGAGAAGGAGCACCCCGGCTCGATCCCCGTCTCCGGCACCCTGCACCCGAAGGCCGACTACCCCTTCCTCGACCCGACCGACCCGGTTCCGGACGCGGTCCTGCGCCTCGACCAGGAGCTGCGGCTGCGCAGCCGGCTCGACGAGGCCGCCTGGCACGACGGCAAGCTGTGGCTGTCCGGCTGGGCGTTCCCGCGCCAGCTCGGCGCCGAGTCGCGGAGCAAGGCGCTGAAGACGCTGATCCTGAAGGAGAAGGGCAGCCGTCGCCGGGTCGTCGTGCCCGCCCGCAGCCGCCTCGACGCCGAGGCGACGGTGGCCTCCGGCGCGGAGTTCCGGCACGCGGACTGGGCGGGCTTCGGCGCCCTGCTGAACCCCGCGCGGCTGCGGCACCGCGGGAAGTGGGCCGACGGCCTGTGGTACGTGCGGATCGCCGTGGCCGGCACCGGCTCCACGCCCCGGCGCGGGCCGCTGTACGGCGCGGGCACGGGCTCCGGCCAGACGCCGCCCGCGCACTGGGTGACCGAGGACGTCCGGGTGGCGCCGCAGATCCAGGACGGCGAGCTGGCCGTCCGCGTGGAGACGGCGCACGCCCGCGCCCTGGAGGTCCGCGCGGAGGGCTCCCGGCTCCTCGTACGCGGCATCCTGCGCACCGCCCCCGAGGGTGAGCCCCGGCTGCGTATGCGGCACCGCGAGTCCGGCACGGTCCGCACGGTCCCGCTGGACCTCGGCGCCGCGCGGGAGGGCCGGATCCCGTTCACGGCCCAGGTGGACACGGCGGCGCTGACGGAGGTCCGCGAGAACCACGAACGCCTCCGCCCGACCCAGGCGGAACGCTCCATCGCGCGGTGGGACATGTCGGTGGAGGTGGTCGAGCCCGGTCCCGCCACGAACACCGGGACCGCCGGAACCGCTCCCGCTGTGGGCAATCGTGCCGCGGGGCGGCACGGGTGGGCACAGCCCACGGTGCAGGGCGACGAGACCGAGGCGCCCACCAAATCGACCCGCTTGGCCCTGATCCTGGACGACCGCGAAGGCTTCTCCGGCGCCCAGTTCGCACAGGCGGACACCGCCCGCACCGTCTACGCCCGGCGCAGCCCCGGCGGCTACCTCCAGCTCTGCGACCAGCCCGTCCAGCCCCTCGTCGACCGCGTCCGCGCGGATCCCGACGGCACCGTCACCCTCACCGGCAGCTACCCGGCCAAGGGCAGCCACGACCTCGCCCTCGTGCTCCGCCAGACCTGGTCCGGGCACGAGTACACCTTCCCGGCGACGGCGTCGGACGGCCGGTTCGAGGCACGCTTCGTGCCCGCCCCCACCCACGCCCACGCGGGCGCCACACCCCTGCGGGCGGGGTTCTGGTGGCCCTCCGTCCAGAAGCCGGACGGCTCCCGCACCGCCGTCCAGCTCGCCCCGCCGGCCCACGCCGACCTCCCCCTGGAGGTGACCGCGCACGGCAAGCGCGTCGAGCTGCAGGCCCGCCAGTACGACCAGCTCGCCCTGATGGCCCACTCCGAGCTGCGCCCCGAGGAGCGCAGCCGCTACCGCCAGACCCGGCTGCGCACCGAGGCCTACCCGGCCGCCCGGCACGAGCCGCTGCGCGAGGCCGTCCTGTACGACGTGTTCGGCGGCCGCATGTACGGCGACTCGCCGCGCGCCGTCCACGAGGAGATGGTCCGCCGCAACCTGCCCGTCGAGCACCTGTGGGTCGTCAAGGACGGCCAGTGCGACGTGCCGGCCACCGCGCGGGCGGTCCGCGTGCACAGCCCCGAGTACTACGAGGCGATGGCCCGCTCCCGCTACCTCGTCGGCAACACGCACTTCCCGCGCTGGCTGGAGCGGCGCGAGGGCCAGCAGATCGTCCAGACCTGGCACGGCACCCCGCTCAAGCGCATCGGCTTCGACTTCGACAACGACCACTTCGCGAGCACCCAGTACCTGATGGACCTGGACCGCGAGCGCCACCAGTGGACGATGCTGCTCTCCCCCAACCGGTTCAGCACGCCGATCATGCGCAGCGCCTTCCGGTTCGGCGGCGACGTCGACGGCGAGCTCCTGGAGGCCGGCTACCCCCGCAACGACGTGCTGCTCGCCCCCGACCGCGCCAAGCGCGCCGAGGAGGTGCGCAGGACGCTCGGCCTGCCCGAGGGCAAGAAGGTCGTGCTGTACGCGCCGACCTGGCGCGAGGACAAGCAGCGCCACCGCGGCGGCTTCCTGCTCGACCTGCGCGTCGACCTGGAGAAGGCGCGGCACGAACTGGGCGAGGACCACGTCCTGCTGGTCCGGCCGCACGCGCACATCGTGGAGCCGGTGCCGGGCGCCGGCGACGGCTTCGTGTGGGACGTGGCGGGCTACCCGGACATCATGGACCTGCTCCTGATCGCCGACGTCCTGGTCACCGACTACTCCTCGGTGATGTTCGACTTCGCCGTGACCGGCCGTCCGATGCTGTTCTTCACGTACGACCTGGAGCACTACCGCGACCGGCTGCGCGGCTTCTACTTCGACTTCGAGAAGCGCGCGCCGGGCCCGCTGGTCCCGACCTCCGACGACCTGATCCGCGCGCTGCGGGACATCGACACGGCGAGCGAGCCGTACGCGCGTGCGTACGAGGAGTTCCGTGCCGAGTTCTGCGACCTGGACGACGGCGGGGCCGCGCGCCGCGTCGTCGACCGGATGCTCGCCCACCGAGGGACGGCCACCGCATGAGCACACGAGAGGGGGGCGCCACCGTGCCCGAGCAGAGTGAGAGCGCCGCACCCGGGCCGGACGCGGGCGCCGGACCCGAGCTGAGCGTCGTCGTCCACGGCCGGAACGTCCAGGGCCACCTGGGCGCCTGCCTGGACGCCCTGGCCGCGCAGGCCTCGCCCGGCGTCGAGGTGATCGTCGCCGCGGTGGGGGCCGCCGCGCAGGACGCCGCCGCCGGCCGGCAGGGCGTCATCGTCGTCCCGCTGCCCGAGGGCACCGGCGACGGGGCGGCGCGCGCCGCGGGCGCCGAGCGGGCGGCCGGCCGGTGGCTGCACTTCGTGCAGAGCAAGGACACCGTGCCGACCGGCGCGCCGCGCGCCGTCGCCGACCGGGTGGCCGAGCTCCCGGACGGCGTGGACGTCCTCGTCGTCGACCACGTCCGCTCCACGTGGCGGCACCAGGGGATGCCGGGTCCGGACGGCAAGCACCTGGCCAAGCAGGGCCGCCGCGACCTGCCGCTCGCCGACTGCCCGAACCTGCTGAAGGTCACCCCGCTGCTCGGCAACCGGGTGCTGCGGGCGGAGTTCTGGCGGGCGCACGCCGGCCGGCTCGCCGTCGACGACCAGACGTTCGCCGCGTACGCCGCGCTGCTCCTCGCCGACCGGCTCGCCGCGCTCGACCAGGTCGCCCTGAACGTACGGGAGTTGCGCGCGGAGAGCCTGCCGCCGCGCGCCCCCGAGGACCGGTACGGCGTCATCGACCGCTACGCGTCGCTGCTGGCGCTCGCCGCCGACCGCGGTCTGCCGGCGCCGCCGCGGGCCGCGCTCTACGACGTGATGGTCGGCGACTGCCTGCGCGTCGTCGCCCGCGAGAAGCTGCCCGACGCGGTGCGCAGGGAGTTCTTCCGCCGCGCGTCGAAGGCTGCCGTCGCCTGGCGTCCGGAGGGCCATCAGCGCCCCGGCGGCCTGGAAGGCGTGCGGCGCCGGCTCCTCGAAGAGGACGCGTACACCAAGTACCGCACCTTCCAGACGGCCAACCAGCAGCGGCGCAAGCTGCGTTCGGCTCTCGTCTCGCGCAAGCACAAGGTGGGCGTGAAGGTGCGCGACCTGCGCTACCGCCGGGCCCTGGAGCGTCCCGTCGACCCCGATCTCGCGGTCTTCACGGCGTACTGGGACCGGGGGGTGGCGTGCAACCCGGCGGCCATCGCGGCGAAGCTCGCCGAACTCGCCCCGCACATCCACCCGGTGTGGGTCGTCTCGGCGGCCAACGTGCCGCTGCTGCCGCCCGGCACCGACCACATCGTGCCCGGCACGCCCCGCTACTGGGAGGTGCTGGCGCGCGCCAAGTACTTGGTCAACAACGTCAACTTCCCCAACGCGGTGGTGAAGCGGCCCGACGCCGTCCACCTCCAGACCCACCACGGCACGCCGCTCAAGCGCATGGGTCTGGACCAGCTGGACTACCCGGCGGCGTCCAAGGGCCTCAACTTCCACAGTCTGCTGGCCCGCGTCGACAAGTGGGACTACAGCGTCTCCGCGAACGGCCACTCCACCCGGATGTGGGAGCGCGCCTACCCCTCGCACTACACGTCGCTGGACTACGGCTACCCGCGCAACGACGTCTTCTACGGCGCGAGCGCCGCCGACGTCCGCGCGGTCCGCGAGCGGCTCGGCATCGCGCCGGGCAAGCGGGCGATCCTCTACGCGCCCACCCACCGCGACTACGAGGCGGCCTGGACCCCGCGCCTGGACCTGGCGACCCTCGCCGACCGGCTCGGCGAGGACACCGTGCTGCTGGTGCGCGGCCACTACTTCTACGGCGGTACGGCGTCACCGCTGGCCGGTCTGCGCCGCAGCGGACGGGTCATCGACGTGTCCTCGTACGACCCGGTGGAGGAGCTGTCGCTCGCGGCGGACGCGCTGATCACGGACTACTCGTCGATCATGTTCGACTACGCCAACCTGGACCGCCCGATCGTCGTCTACGCCGACGACTGGGAGACGTACGCGAAGACGCGCGGCGTCTACTTCGACCTGATGGAGCAGGCGCCGGGCAAGGTGGCGCGCACCCAGGAGGAGCTGACGGAGCTGCTCACCTCCGACGCGTGGCGCGACGACACGGCGGCCAAGGCGCGGCAGACGTTCCGCCGGCGCTTCTGCGAGTACGACGACGGGCGCGCCGCCGAACGCGTCGTGCGCCGTGTGTTCCTCGGCGAGAGCGAGGACTCCCTGCCGCCCGTGATCCCGGTCGACGAGCGGACCCCGGCACCGACGCCCGAGGAGGCGGCGAAGCGATGACTACTCTCCCTGATGCCACCGTCCCTGATGTCACGGTTCCTGATGTCACCGTGACCGTCATCGTCTACAACGACGCGGAGCGGCTGCCGCGCGCGGTCGCCTCACTGCGCCGCCAGACGCACGCCGACATCGAGATCATCATCAGCGACGACCACTCGACGGACGACACCCCCGAGGTGGCCCGGCGGTTGGCGGCGGAGGACGACCGCGTCAGCTACCTCCGCCTGCCGGAGAACAGCGGCGGCTGCAGCGCGCCGCGCAACCGCGCGATCGACGTGGCCCGCGCCCCGTACCTGATGTTCCTGGACAGCGACGACGAACTGCCCGAGCGGGCGGTGGAGTTGCTGCTCGCGGCGCACCGGGAGCGGGAGGTGGACTTCGTGATGGGCGCGGTGGAACGGGTCCGTGTCGACACGGGCCGCACCTCCACCTGGATGCCGCACCTGGTCGCCGAGCGCCGCACGGTGGAGGGCATCGAGGCGGAACCGGCCCTGTTCTTCGAGCACTTGTCGACGAGCAAGATGTACCGGCGCGCCTTCCTCGACCGTAACGACCTGCGCTTCCCGGAGGGCATCCACTACGAGGACCAGCTCTTCTCGGCCCAGGCGTACTGCCTGGCGCGGGCCTTCACGATCATCCCGGATCCCGTCTACCGCTGGTACATAGCCCCCTACGAGGCGGCGGAGTCGGCGTCGATCTCCAACCAGCGCCACAAGCTGACGAACGTCCGCGACCGCATCCACGTGCAACGGCTGATCGACGACTTCCTGGCGTCGAGCGGGCACGGGGGCGTGCGGGAGGCCAAGGACTACAAGTTCCTCAAGCACGACTTCCGGATGTACGCGGGTGACCTGCCGTTCCGCGACGAGGAGTGGATGACCGGCTTCGCAGAGACCGTGAACCCGTACCTGGCCGGGCTCGCCCCCGGCGCGTACGCGCGCCTGCCCCGCGCCGAGCGGGTCGTGCTCCGGCTGGTCCGCGACGGCCGCCTGGCCGAGGCTCAGCTGGCGGCGCGGGGCCTGGGGCACGGGGTCGCGCCCCGCGAGACGTCGGTGGACTCCGAGGGGCGCGTGTACTGGGGCCCCGAGGTCCCCGCGTCGGCGGCGGCCCGCACGGAACTGGACCTCACCGACCAGGGGCTGGACTCGCGCCCGTTCCCGAGCGCGCAGTTCCGTCACGAGATCACGCGCGTGGAGCGGGGCCCGGGCGCCTCGGTCGACCTGACGGTACGGACGTACGACCCGGGCCTGCGCCTGCCGGTGGGCCCGCAGGTGGCCACGGTCCTCATCGCACCGGGGCGGCACCGCATGAAGACGCCGTTCCGTCTGGACCCGGTGCGTCCCGGCGTCTTCGAGGGCTCGGTCCGCCTGGACCTGGCGGCGGCGCAGCTCCCCCTGAACGGCTTCGCGGGCACGCGCCACCCGGTCCTCCAGCTGACGTCGGGCCAACTCCGCAACACAGCGCTGCTGTTGGCACCCCTCACCTTCCCCACGATGCGGGCCCGGGTGGACTACCGGGGCGGCGCGCTCCCGCACGAGGTCACGGTGGAACCGGAGGGCCGCGCCTCGGGCCGCCTCCAGCTCCGCTGGACCCCGGTGGGCGTGACGTCCCGCGTGATACGCCCGCTGGCCCGCAGGGCGGGAGCGAAGGCGGGCTCCCGGGTCCGCAGGGCGGCCCGCCTGGCGGCGAGCCTGGCCCGCTGACGCGGGGGGGCGGCGGCCACCTGAAAGCCACACTGCAGCGAGCCGCCTCCTCCCCACCCACCACCCCCACCCACCCGTGGTGCACGTGGCACCGGCAGCCCGCCCCACCCGTCCGCCCCACCCACCCGTCCCGATCCCTACCGCGCCTCCGGGGCGGCGCTTGCGACCTTGAAGGTCAGCCACACGGTCTTACCGGGAGTGTGCGCGATCACCCCGAAGTCGTCCCCCAGCGCCGTCGCAAGGAAGAGCCCGCGCCCACCCAGTTCATGGACACTCTGCGGGGGCACCTCCGGGCACCCCCCACCGCTGTCCCGCACCTCGATACGGACCAGCGCCCCCTCGACGACCAGCCGCAGGCAGAACTCACGTCCCGGCGGAACACCGTGCAGCACCGCGTTGGTGGCGAGTTCGGAGACGCAGACCCGTATGTCGTCCAGCCGATCGACGAGCCCCCACCCGATGAGGGTCTCGACGGCGAAGGTACGCGCGGCGCTCACCGAACTGCGAGCGCGAGGAAACCGCCGTTGCCGTGACAGAGACACGGTGAACCACCGCCTTGTTCCTGGGCTGCACGATGCAGGGACCATACTGGCATTCGCGAAAAGCAGCAAGGTAAGGCCAAGACCTTCCCCTCATGTGATTCGCTTAACGTGTAAAGCGGCAAAGTCGCCGCTGTCGGCCACGCAGGAGGAGAGTCGTGAGCGACAACATGTGGGTCAGCACCTCGATGCCGTACCTGGTGCCCCGCGAGAAGGGGCGGACCGACGCCTGGGGCGAAGAGGCCGCGGCCCGAGGCGGCAAGGGCACCCAGCGCATCACCCACGCCGGGGTGGTCCCCGCACCGACCGCCGTAGCGGACCTGCTCGGCATCCGCGCCGGAGAACCGGTCGTCGTACGCCGTCGCGTCATCGAACTCGACGGAAAGCCCTGCGAGTTGACGGACTCGTATTACCCGGCCGACATCGCCCGCGGCACGCCGCTGGCCGAGACGGGCAGGATTCGCGGCGGGGCGGTGACCTGCCTCGCCGGTCTCGGCCACGTCGGCGTGCGAGTCCGCGAGGACGTGACCGCCCGCCTGCCCGAGGACGACGAACGCGAGGTCCTGCGGCTGGGCCGGGACCAGCCGGTTCTTCGGCTGAACAGGGTGACGCTGAACAGCGAGGAGCGGCCGATCCAGGCCGACATGATGGTCATGCCCGCGCAACTGCAGCAGCTGCGCTACGAACTCAGGATCGGATGACCGTGCCCTCCAACGACAGCGGAGCGGACCGCCGGTCTCTCCACGAACGCATCGCCGCCGATCTCCGGGACGAGATCATGAGCGGCGACCTCGCGCCGAGCGCGAAGCTGCCCTCCACGATCCAGTTGAAGGAGCGGTTCGACGCCTCCAACGCGACCATCCAGAAGGCGCTTCAGCTCCTCAAGGACGAACAACTCGTCATCGGACGGGCCGGAGCCGCCGTCACGGTGCGCGAACACCGGCAGCGGACCATGCGCCCCGCCTCGTACATGGCACCGGCGCCGACGGGAGCGCCCTACCGCTGGCTCACCGAAGCCACGAAGGTCGGCGCCCGGCCCCGCAGCACACTGCTGGAAGTGGCGAAGGTCCGACCTCCTGACGACGTCGCGGCTGCCCTGGGACTCACCGAGGGCGAGGCTGCTCTCCTGCGACATCAGATCCTCGTCATCGACGACGAGCCAGCCGAACTGGTCAAGTCCTACTACCCCTTGGGGATCGCCGAAGGGACCGCGATCATGGGCGGACGGAAGATCAAGGGCGGCACTCCGGCCCTGCTCACCGAACTCGGTTTCCCGCCCCGCCTGAGCGTGGACCGGGTGTCCGCGAGAATCCCCACGCAGGAACAGTTCCGGGCTCTGAACCTGCCCAGCGACCTCCCCGTCCTGCGCACCCTGCGCGTCGTCTACAGCGACGACGACCGTCCCATCGAGGCCACCGTCATGGTCAAGGCCGGCCACCTCTACGAGCTGCAGTACGAGTTCACACCGGGCTGAGGCCACTCCGAACGCGTCGGCCGTCCAGCCAACAGGCCCCGACCACCTACGCATTGCCGTCGTCGGTCTGCGCGACGAGCAGCCACGCATCGCGCCACGGATACGCGCGGCACCGGATGGAACGTCACCCCTCGACGGTGCACTGGGTGAGGGCGACGTCGAGCTTGTGGCGGTTACGGGCGAGTTTGGGCATGGAGCCCGGCAGTTGGGTGCGCGAGGCCAGAGTCAACGCTTTGCCGTGGTTTCCCAGAGCCACTGCGATCCCCACGGCTTCGGTGTTCGCCGAGGTCGGCCCGAAGTGCGTGCCGTGCAGCGCCACATCGTGCCCGATGCGCGCCGCTGCCGCATGCGCCTGCGAGAGGTAGTCGTCCGCCGTGGCGGCGTCTCCGCTGCGCGACGCCGCCACGGCCGCGGGGATCATCAGCCGCCCGTAACCGCGCAGTTGGGGGGTTGGTGGCCTTGCTGAACGACGGCTCGATCCGGAGAGCCGCACGCTCCGCGACCGCGTCGCACGGGGACCTTCGCGCTGCGCAGATAGATCCACGACAACGTCGATTCGACGATCGCGGCCTGCTCCGCGTCACCCAAGTCCTCCGCAAGGGCGTCGCGCCGAGGTAAGCGCGCTCAGCGCGAGATCACCCCCGCACCTGGTACAGAACCTGCCCCCTCGGCCCCACCCCCGCCCGCCGCAGCGCCGGGTCGTCCGCGCCCAGCCCCCCGCCGCCGGGGTACGCCACGATCCACCGCACCCCGTACCTGCGCAGGATGTCCAGGCGACCGGCGCGCGAGGTCGACGGCGCGAAGTAGTCCCGTACCGCCGCCATCCGCTCCTCCTGGTCGGGGAGGAAGAAGTCCGGGTAGCCGGGGGCCACCGTGTAGGGGCCGTACGCGGGGATCTGGCGGGACGGGAACGTCTTGGCCAGGACCACGTCGCCGTACCGCACCTGCGGGGTGATCCAGCGGTAACCCGGCCACGGCGGGCGGTACTTGGCGGCGACCGGAGACGGGAGGTCCTCGCGCGGCAGCACATAACCCAGCGTGCCCGCCTGCGTCCACGCGCCGAGGAGCAGGGCAGCGCCCAGGACCCCGGCGAACGCCCGCCGTACCCCCGCCCGCCCCGCCTCGAAGACCTCCAGCGCCACCGCCAGCTGCGCGGGGATCAGCGCCGCCGGCAGTACCCGGCCCCATGAGTAGTGGCCGGTCAGGCCGCCCGCCGCGAACATCGCGGCGCCGAGCAGGGAGAAGAGGACCAGCGGGTCCCTGCGGTCCCGGCGCCATCGCAACGCCAGCGCGGGGACGCCCAGCAGCAGGGCCAGGCCGAAGTGCGCCGGCAGATGCCGGTAGAGGGACCGGTGGATCTCCTCCAGGTCTCCCACGCCGAGCAGGCCGAAGAAGGAGTAGTACGGCCAGGCCGCCAGGACGGCGAGCCCCAGCGCCAGCCCCCCGGCGAGCCGGAGCAGCACCGCCCGCGCGGGCCACGGCCGTGCCCCCAGCACCATCGCGAGGCCCCCGAACGACGCGACCACGCCGGTGAACTGGTGGCTCAGGAGGATGACCGACCACAGCGCCCCGAGGGCGAGGAAGGCGGGCCACCCCGCGCCCCGCAGGGCCCCGCGCAGCAGGGCCCAGAAGTGGAAGGAGAGGCCGAGCGCGAACGTGCTCGGGTACGAGGCCGTCAGGGCCAGCGAGTTGAGGCCGGGGAAACCGCTCCAGGTGAAGAGGCCCGGGCCCCAGAGGAGCAGCAGGCAGAGCAGGGCGAGCGGCGGCGCCCCGCGCCGGGCGCCGAAGGTGCGCACGAAGTGCCACACCCCGCTCACCAGCAGCGCCAGACCCGCGACCGCCGCCACCCGCAGCACCGCGAAGGCGGACAGGCCGGTGACCTTGGCGAGGCAGCCGAGCAGCAGCATCCAGGGCGAGTAGTACGGGCTGGGGGTGTCGGCGTCGACCAGGGGGTTGCCCGGGTCGACGAGGTCGTGGCGCAGCCGCTCGATCGTCGCCGCGTGGATGCCCAGGTCGCCCGCCCAGGGCAGGCGGACGATCACCAGGACGAGCAGGACGACGAGGAGGAGAGCCGGGAGGGACAGGGCGGTGGCCCGCGCGTGCGGCCGTATGACCGCGTTAGTGGCGACGCGCATCGTGCTGGAAGACCCACGTCCGGTAGACCAGGAAACGGAACGCCGAGGCCAGGACGATCGAGAGCGCCTTGGCGATGTTCGAGCCGAGTGGCCCGTCCATGCCCGCGCCGCGGTACGCCGCGTAGAACAGCACGCTCTCCATCACCACGCCGATCCCGCTGAAGACGAAGAAGAGCGCGATCTGCCGCTTGGTGCGCGAGGCGCGGTCCCGGTACGCGAAGAAGCGGAAGCCGAGGTAGTTGGTGCCCATGGCGACGCAGCTGGCCAGCACCGTCGCCGTCATCGGGCCGGAGGCGAGGCCGTGCAGGAGGAGGTTGAAGACGACCAGGTTCACGGCGACGCCGCTGCCGCCGACCAGGCCGAACTTCACGAGCTCGACGCAGAGCGCGCGCAGCCGCGCGAGGGCGGACCGGGGCGCGGGGGCCGCCGCGGGGGCGGCGGGCGGAGCGGTGGCGGGCGCGGGCGGCGCGGGCCGCGTCTCCTGCAGGGTGGGGGGCGTCATCGGCGTGCCTCCGCGCCGCGGTGGCCGGCTCTCGCGCCGAGCCGCAGCTTCCACGGCATGACGATCGACTCCAGCTGCACCATCAGATTCATCTTGGACTCGCCGACCGTGCGGTCCTCGAAGTGGATCGGCACCTCCATGACGCCGAAGCCGCGGCGCACCGCCCGGTACTTCATCTCGACCTGGAAGCTGTAGCCCGCGCTGTCCACCGACGCCAGGTCGATGGCGCGCAGCGTGTCGGCGCGCCACAGGTTGAAGCCGCCGGTGATGTCGCGGACGCGGGTGCCGAGAATGGTGCCCGCGTACGCGTTGGCCCAGCGGGAGAGCAGTTTGCGGTGGGCGCCCCACGCGTCGGAGAGCGTGCCGCCCTGCACGTAGCGGCTGCCGACGACGACGCCCGCGTCGGTGGCGAGGGCGACGCCGAGCAGCTCGGCGGCCTTCGCCACGGGGTGGCTGCCGTCGGCGTCCATCTGCAGGACGTAGTGCGCGCCCTCGGCGACGGCCCGCGCCATGCCGGCCGCGTAGGCCCGGCCGAGGCCGTCCTTCTCGGTGCGGTGCAGGACGCTCATGCGGGCACTGCCGTATCTCTCGGCGAAGCGTTCGGCGATCTGCCCGGTGCCGTCCGGGCTGGAGTCGTCGACGACGAGGAGGCGCAGGCCGGGCAGCGGGAGCGCCATGAGGGCCTCCGCCATGCCCGGCAGGCTGCCCGCCTCGTTGTAGGTGGGCATGACGACGGTCAGCGGGGTCGCGGCCCAGGCCTCGGGGAGCCGGGCGGCGAGGCCCTCCGCGGTCCCGGGGAGATTCTCCGCGCTCCCGGGGAGGTTCTCCGACGCGTCCTTGGGGAGGTTCACGGTCACAGCTCAAGCCCTTCGATGGTCGGAGATGGCGTGGGTACGTCCGGTGACACGTCCGGCACGACGTCCGGCGAGAAGCGGAGCGCCGCGTCCGGCAGGACCGCCGCGCACCACACCCGCGCCCCGGTCCGCAGTTCGTTGTCGGCCCCCACCCGCGCGCCGTCCCCGACGACCGCGCCGTCGAGGACGGTGCGGCGCCCGATGCGGGCCCTCGCGCCGATCAGGCTCCGGCGGACCTCGGCGCCGGCCGCGACCTCCGCGCCGCCGAGCACGACCGAGCCGTGCACGACCGCGCCCGCGCCGATGCGGGAGCCCGCGCCCACCACGGTGCCGGCGGCGAGCCGGGCGTCCGGGGCGACCTGCGCGCCCGGCAGGACCAGCGACTCACCGTGTTCCCCGGGCAGTGCGGGTGAGGTGATGACGCCGCGCACGAGGTCGGCGGAGGCCTGGACGAGCGCCTCGGGGCGGCCGAGGTCCAGCCAGTACGCGTCCTCCACCTGCCCGTGCAGATACGCGCCGGAGGCGAGCAGCGCGGGGAAGGTCTCCCGTTCCACGGAGACGGCACGGCCGCGCGGGATCGTGTCGATGACGGAGCGCCGGAAGACGTACGCGCCCGCGTTGATCTGGTCGGTGACGATCTCCTCGGGGCTCTGCGGCTTCTCGGTGAAGGCGAGGACGCGCCCGCGCGCGTCGGTCGGCACGAGTCCGAAGGCGCGGGGGTCGTCGACGCGCGTCAGATGCAGCGTGACGTCGGCGTCCCGCCGCACGTGGCCCTCGACGAGGCTCCGGATGTCGACGCCGCTGAGGATGTCGCCGTTGAGGACGAGGACGGGCTCGTCGCTCCCGCAGGTGAGGCGCCCGGCCGCGTTCCGGAGGGCGCCGCCGGTGCCGAGGGGCTCGTCCTCGACGACGTACTCCAGGCGCAGGCCGTACGCGGATCCGTCGCCGAAGTGGGGTGCGAAGACCTCGGCGAGGTAGCAGGTGGCCATCACCACGTGGTCGACGCCGGCGGCCTTCAGGCGCGCGAGCTGGTGCGCGAGGAAGGGGACCCCGGCCGCGGGGACCATCGGCTTCGGCGTGTGGACCGTGACCGGCCGCAGCCGGGTGCCCTGCCCGCCGACCAGCAGAATGGCTTCCGTCATCGCCCTGTCGCGACCTTCCCTGCGTTCCGGATCTCGTATCGCCGTCAGACAATCTCACCCACCTTAGCCCAAATGTCTGATTTGATGGGGTATGGCGAATCTCATCACCCGTTCCGCGCCGCGGAGGCAACCCATCCGCCCGCCGACGACTCAGGGACGACAAGGGGGCGCCCCGGGCCTTTCGCCCGGGGCGCCCCCTTGTCGTCCTAGCAGAGATCAGGAGTGCGTGCGCAGCAGCGTCCGCATCGTCCGCATCGCCACCGACAGGTTCGCCAGGTCGAACGCGTCCGAACTCTGGATCTCCTCCAGCGTCGTCCGCGCGCGGCTCAGGATCGGCGCGTTCTTCTCCTCCCACGCCTTGAACCGCTCCTCCGGCGTGGAGGCGCCGTCGCCCGCCGCGAGGATGTCCGCCGTGAGCGCGGCGTGCGCCGCGTACAGGTCCTCGCGGATGGAGGCGCGGGCCATGGACTGCCAGCGGTCGGCCCGCGGCAGCTCGATGATGCGGTCCATGAGCTGGGTGATGGCAAGCCGGTCGGCGAGGTCGTAGTAGACCTCGGCGACGGCCATCGGCTCCTTGCCGGTCCGCTCGGCCACCGCGACGATGTCGAGCGCCGGGAAGGCCGACGAGAACCCGGCGACCCGCTGGGCGAGTTCGTCGGGGACGCCCGCACCGGTCAGCTCGTCGCGGATGCCCTGGTACCACTCCTGGTCGGAGCCGCGGAGCAGCCGCGGCAGCTCGGACCAGACCTCGGCGACGCCCTCGCTGAAGAAGTCGATCGTCTCGGCGAGCTGGAGCGGCTGCGGCCGGTTGTTGAGCAGCCAGCGCGCACCGCGCTCCACCAGCCGGCGCGAGTGCAGCCGGATCCGGGTCTGGACGTCCGCGGCGACGACATTGTCGAGCGCCTCGACCGCGTCCCAGACCTCGCTGAGGCCGAAGATCTCACGGGCGGCCGTCTGGGCCCGCACGATCTCCTCCAGCGAGGCGCCCGTCTCCTCCCGCAGCCGGTGCAGGAAGGTGGAACCGCCGCTGTTCACCGTGTCGTTGACGAGGACGGTGGTGACGATCTCGCGGCGCAGCGCGTGCCCGTCGACCTGCTCGGGGAACCGCTCGCGCAGCGCCTTCGGGAAGTACGCGTGCAACAGCCGCTGCAGGTACGGGTCGTCGGGCAGCGTCGTGTGGATCAGCTCGTCCGCCGCCGTGATCTTCGTGTACGCGAGGAGTACGGCGAGCTCCGGCTGCGACAGGCCGCGCGAGGAGTTGAGCAGCTCGCGGATCTGCCGGTCGTTCGGCAGGAACTCCAGGCCCCGGTCGAGGTGGCCCTGCTTGCCGAGCCGGCGCATGAAGCGCTGGTGGGCGTGGAGCAGGGACGGCGACTGGGCGACGGCGTTGGCCAGCGCGGTGTTCTGCGCGTAGTTGTTGCGCAGCACCAGCCGGCCGACCTCGTCGGTCATCTCGGCGAGCAGCTTGTTGCGCTGCTTGACGGTCATGTCGCCGTCCGTGACGACCGCGTTGAGCAGGATCTTGATGTTCACCTCGTGGTCGGAGGTGTCCACGCCCGCGCTGTTGTCGATGGCGTCGGTGTTGATCCGGCCGCCCGCGCGGGCGAACTCGATGCGGCCCAGCTGGGTCAGACCGAGGTTGCCGCCCTCGCCGACGACCTTCACGCGCAGGTCCTGGCCGTCCACGCGGATCGCGTCGTTGGCCTTGTCGCCGACGTCCGCGTTGGACTCGGCCGACGACTTCACGTACGTACCGATGCCGCCGTTCCACAGCAGGTCGACCGGCGCCTGCAGGATCGCCTTCATCAGGTCGGCCGGGGTCATCTTGCCGACCTTGGCCTCGATGCCGAGGGCGTCGCGGATGTGCGCGTTGAGCTGGATCGCCTTGGCGCTGCGCGGGAAGATGCCGCCGCCCGCGGAGAGCAGCTCCTTGTCGTAGTCGGCCCAGGAGGAGCGCGGCAGCTCGAAGAGGCGGCGGCGCTCGGCGTACGAGGTGGCGGCGTCCGGCCTCGGGTCGATGAAGATGTGCCGGTGGTCGAAGGCGGCGACGAGGCGGATGTGCTCGCTGAGCAGCATGCCGTTGCCGAACACGTCGCCGCTCATGTCGCCGACGCCGACGACCGTGAAGTCCTCGGACTGGGTGTCGGTGCCGAGCTCCCTGAAGTGCCGCTTGACGGACTCCCAGGCGCCGCGGGCGGTGATGCCCATGCCCTTGTGGTCGTAGCCGGCCGAGCCGCCGGAGGCGAAGGCGTCGCCGAGCCAGAAGTCGTAGGACTCGGCGACCTGGTTGGCGATGTCGGAGAACGTCGCGGTGCCCTTGTCGGCCGCGACCACCAGATAGGTGTCGTCCTCGTCGTGGCGCACGACGTCCGCGGGCGGCACGACCTCGCCGGCCACCAGGTTGTCGGTGATGTCGAGCAGCGCCGAGATGAACGTCTTGTAGCAGGCGACGCCTTCCGCCAGCCACGCGTCGCGGTCCACGGCGGGGTCCGGGAGCTGCTTGGCGACGAAGCCGCCCTTGGCGCCGACCGGCACGATGACGGTGTTCTTCACCATCTGCGCCTTGACCAGGCCGAGGATCTCGGTGCGGAAGTCCTCGCGCCGGTCGGACCAGCGCAGACCGCCGCGCGCGACCTTGCCGAAGCGCAGGTGGACGCCCTCGACGCGGGGCGAGTACACCCAGATCTCGTACGCGGGGCGGGGCGCCGGCAGGTCGGGGATGGCCTGCGGGTCGAACTTCATGGAGACGTAGTTGTGCGGCTTGCCGCTCTCCGTCTTCTGGAAGAAGTTGGTCCGCAGGGTCGCCTTGATGACGGTGAGGAAGGAGCGCAGGATGCGGTCCTCGTCCAGCGAGGCGACCTGGTCGAGCGCGCCGTCGAGCTCCTCCAGGAGCCCGTCGGTCAGCTCGGTGCCGGCGCGCTGGCGGCCCGGCGACATCCGCGCCTCGAAGAGCGAGACGAGCAGCCGGGTCGTGTGGACGTTGTTGCGGAGGGTGTCCTCCATGTAGTCCTGGCTGAACGTGGAGCCGGCCTGGCGCATGTACTTGGCGTAGGCGCGCAGCACCATCGCCTGGCGCCAGTTGAGGCCGGCGCTCAGCACCAGGGAGTTGAACCCGTCGACCTCGGCGGCGCCGGTCCAGGCGGCGGCGAAGGCCTCCTGGAAGCGCTCGCGGCCGTCGTCGCCGAGGTGGTCGCCGTTGCCGCTCGGGGACTTGGGCAGGCGCAGCCCGAAGTCGTAGATCCACGCGTGCGTACGGTCCGCGCAGCGCAGCTCGTACGGACGCTCGTCGGTGACCTCGACGCCGAGGCGCTGGAGCACGGGCAGCACGGCGGAGAGGGAGACCTGCGCGCCGGTGCGGTAGATCTTGAAGCGGCGCTCGCCGGGGACGGCGCCCACCGGCTCGTACAGGGAGAGCGCGAAGTCGTGCTCGCCCTGGTTGAGCTGCTCCAGGTGCTGGAGGTCGGCGACGGCCGCGCGCGGCGTGTGGTCGGCCTTGTAGCCCTCGGGGAAGGCGTGGCCGTACCGGCGGATCATCTCGGCGGCGCGCTCCTCGCCGCACTCGGCGGTGAGCGCCTCGGCGAAGCCGTCGGCCCAGGAGCGGGCGGCGTCGACCAGCCGGCCCTCGATGCGCTCGACGTCGGCGTCGGAGAGGTCGGGGACCTCGCCGCCCTTGGGCACGCGGACGACGAAGTGGATGCGGGAGAGGATCGACTCGGTGTTCCAGGCGGTGAAGTCGACGCTGGCGCCGTTCAGCTCCTCCTTGAGGATGTCGATGAGCCGCAGCCGGACGCCGGTGGTGTAGCGGTCGCGCGGCAGGTAGACGAGCGCCGAGTAGTAGCGCCCGTACTCGTCCTTGCGCAGGTAGAGGCGGAGCCGGCGCCGCTCCTGGAGGTACAGGACGCTGGTGACGATGGACCGCAGCTCGTCCGCCGGGGTCTGGAAGAGCTCGTCGCGCGGGTAGGTCTCCAGGATCTGGAGCAGGTCGCGCCCGTCGTGGCTGTTGGCGGAGAAGCCGGCGCCCTTGAGCACCTCGGCGACCTTGCGGCGGATGACGGGCACGCGGCGCACGGACTCGGTGTACGCGGCGGACGAGAAGAGCCCGAGGAAGCGCCGCTCACCGACGACGTTGCCCTCGGCGTCGAACTTCTTCACGCCGACGTAGTCGAGGTAGCTGGGCCGGTGGACGGTGGCCCGGCTGTTGGCCTTGGTCAGGACGAGGAGGCGGTGCTCGCGGGCCTTGGCGCGGGCGTCGGCGGGCAGCCGGTTGAAGGACGGGCTCACCGGGTGGTGGTCGTCGCCGTCGTGCTGGGGGTCGGCGCGCAGGATGCCGAGGCCGGTGCCGGGGACGGCGGAGAGCGAGTCGTCGTCCGTGAGGTCGTACTCGCGGAAGCCCAGGAAGGTGAAGTGGTTGTCGGCGAGCCAGCGCAGCAGCTCGCGGGCCTCCTCGACCTCCTGGTCGGGCAGGTCGCCGGCGGTGGGCTCGGCGGGCAGCTCGTCGGCGATGCGCAGCGCGGCGTCGCGCATCTTCTCCCAGTCCTCGACGGTCTCGCGGACGTCGGAGAGGATCCGCAGCAGATCGGCGGTGATCTGCTTCAGGTCGGCGCGGTCCGTCTCGCGGTCCATCTCGACGTGGATCCACGACTCGACGAGCGCGTCGTGCGGCAGCTCGGCGCCGGCCTCGGAGGGCAGCACCTCCAGGAGCTTGCCGGTCAGGTCACGGCGGACGACGACCTGCGGGTGGATCACGACGTGGATGCCGCGGCCTTGCCGGGACAGCTCGTTGGTGACGGAGTCGACGAGGAAGGGCATGTCGTCGGTGACCACCTCGACGACGGAGTGGCTGCAGGTCCAGCCGTTCTCCTCGACCGTCGGGGTGTGGACCCGCACGTTGGCCGTCCCCTGGGGGCGGTTCTCGGCGAGCCGGTAGTGGGAGAAGGCGGCTCCGAAGACGTCGACCGGGTCGCGGTCGGCCAGGTCCTCGGGGGCGGTGTGCAGGTAGTAGCGCTGGAGGAACGCGAGAGCCATGTCCTGGTCCGGCGTGGCCTCGCTCGTCGTCCCGGTCGGGAGGTGTCCCCCGGCCGGGCTGTTCTCAGCTACCCGGGCAGCCCGTGCGAGCAGCTCGGCCTTGGCTTCGTCCAGCTTGGTCTGCATTGTCCTCTGACTCCTGTCGCGCGCCGTTGCGTGACGTAGAAGGAAGTGATGTGCCGTAACGCCGCGGCACGGGGTCTCCGGCCGAGTTCGACGTTATGCCGCGGTGATGGGAGAGCGGACAGCTTTCCGCCATTTTCAGCGGTTCCACTGACCGATGGCTCGCCCGGCCCGGTCGGCCGCACCGCGAAGAAGCGTCAGCGAGGGCCCGGGCACGGTGGTCCGTGTTCGCCGGGCGCAGGGCGGGGGCGTCCATGCCCCCGCGGGATATCGCGCTGATCACGGGACAAGGCTATCGCCCCGCACCGGGAAGCCGTCATGAGCCGCATGTGTACAAAACCACGGGTGGAACTTCGACAGTCTGCACAGTGCGCCCGCCCTCTTGGCAAAGGGCCGCCGCACGGGCACGTTGGCCGGGTGGGTGCCGGCCCGACGGAGGCGGTGCCCGTCCGAGGGGAGCGCGACATGGCGGCGAAGATCCTGCTGGTGACCGGGGACGCGGCGGAGTCCCTGGAGGTCCTCTACCCGTACCAGCGGCTGCGCGAGGAGGGGTACGAGGTCCACATGGCCGCCCCCGCCCGCAAGACGCTCCGGTTCGTGGTGCACGACTTCGAGCCGGGTTTCGACACATACACGGAGAAGCCGGGCTACACCTGGCCGGCCGACCTGGCCTTCGCGGAGGTGGATCCCGGCCAGTACGTGGCGCTGGTGATCCCGGGCGGCCGGGCCCCCGAGTACCTGCGCAACGACCCGGAGCTCCGCAAGATCCTCAAGTCCTTCTTCGACGCGGACAAGCCGGTGGCGCAGATCTGCCACGGCCCGCTGCTCACGGCGGCGATCGGCGGCCTGAGCGGGCGCAGGGTGACGGCGTACCCGGCGCTGGAGATGGACATGCAGGCAGCCGGGGCGACGTTCCAGGACGCGGAGGCGGTGGTGGACGGCACGCTGGTCTCGGCCCGCGCGTGGCCGGACCACTCGGGCTGGATGCGGGAGTTCCTCACGGTGCTGCGGGCGAAGGCGCCGGTGCGCTAGGTATACGGAGCGGTGCCGTGGCCTCGCATCTCGGTATGCGGGGCACTCCTCTTCGGTATGCAGGCGCCCCCGCATACCGATGCGGGCGAGGCGGACACCCCCCCAGACTCAAGCCCGGGCCGCCCCTCAGCGGCCACGGGCCTGCCCTTGTCGGCGAGGGCGGGCCCCCTCCCGGGGTGGGACGGCCCTCGGTCACCCGGCAGGTATGCCCTCCGGGCGGGACGGTCATCGGTCACCCCGCACGTATCTGCCCTCCGGGCGAACCGATCCCACCCCGCACCGCCAAGCCCCCCCCCCAGAAGCCAAGCCGCCGCTCCGCGGCGGATCCCTCCCGCCCACCCACCCGTTCGCCCCGCGACGCAGGGCGGGAGCAGGGGCGGGGCGTTTGCCCCGCGCCGTCCGGCGAGGGTAGGGGCGAGCGAGCAGTCGTCCACCCACGAGGGCGGCGAGGGGCGTTCGCCCTGCGCGGGTAGGGCCGGTCGGCGGGCGTATTACCTGCGCCGCATGGCGGGGGTCAGGCGTTCACCCTGCGACGCCCTGCGCGAGCAAAGCCGGTCGGCGGACGTTCGCCCCGCGCCGCAGGGCGGCGGGAGTGGGGGCAGGGCGCTCGCCGCGCAACGTACGCCCGAAGCAGGAGCAAGCAAGCAAGGGGGCAGCCCCCACCGGCCGGCACGCGCGTACGAGACGCGAGGGGACGTGGGGGTATGTGCGCACGGAGCACCGAGCCCGCTCTAGCAACATTGTCCGCGAGGCAGTGGCGCAGGGATGGCGAGTACGCACATACCCCCGCGGCCCCGCACCCACAGACGGGCCCAAGGCGCAGACCCCAGCCCAAAGCACACCCGCACCCGCCCCCGCACCCACCCCCTAAGCAATCACCCCCGAAACCTCCCTCCGCGACCCCACCCCCAACTTCGCCAGAATGTGCTCCACATGCGCATCCGCAGTCCGCTTCGAGATGACCAGCCGCTCAGCGATCTCCCGATTGGACAGCCCCTGCGCAACCAGCACAGCCACCTCCCGCTCCCGCCGAGTCAACACATCCCCCGCACCAGCACCACCACCCGACCCCGAACCCGACCCCACCCCCACCCCAACCCCAACCCCAACCCGCCCCGGCGTATCCGCCCCACCCCGAACCGCCTCCAGCACCTGCCGCCCCGACAACCGCGCCCCCACCGCATGCCACCGCCCGAACTGCCGCTCCCCGAGCGCCTCCCGTACCACCCCCCGCGCCGCCTCCTGCCGCTCCAGAAGCGACGGGAGCATCCCGATCGGATCCCCGCCGAGCCGCCGCGCGGTCTCCGCGTACCCGAACAGCCACGCCGCCCGCACCGCCCGCCCCTCCCCCGCCGCCGCCCACGCCAGCCCGTGACAGCACATCGCGGCGACCAGCACCTCGTCCACGTCACTCGCCGCCTCCAGCCCCCGGCACAGCGAGGCGACCCCCGCCTCCCGCTCCCCCGTGAGCCACCGCACCAGCCCCTGCGTCGTCAGCGTCGCCCCGTAGATCTGCCGCTCCCCCGTGCCCTCCAGCAGCTCGATGCCCTGCGCGCACAGCTCCAGCGCCCCCTCCGTGTCCCCGATGACCGCACGGAGCAGCGCCCCCTCGCTGTTCATGACCACGACCCCCAGCAGGTTGTCGCTCTCGACCATCCGCCGCCGCACATCGGCGAGCCGCGCGAGCCCGCCCTCGTCGCCGCAGAGCGCGGCGAGCCCGTGCGCGTACGCCTCGGCGAACTGCGCGACCTCGCCCTCGCCCGCCCGCTCCGCGCACTCCCGCGCCAGCGCCATCCGCTCGACGGCCGTGCCCAGATCCCCCGTCCACACCCCGAACGCACCGGTCGCGAGCAGCCCCCAGGCCCGCGCCGTGCAGTCCTCCGGAACCCGTTCCAGCCCCTTCTCGATCCAGTAGCCGCCCTCGGAGAGCGTCCCGGAGGCCCGCCAGTGCGGCCACAGCCGGGCCGCGAGGCGCAGCCCCTCCCGGGCCCGCCCCTCCTCCCCGTACGCGTGGTCGAGAGCGGCCCGCACATCCGCGATCTCCGCCCGTACGGCCCGGTGCAGCTCGGGCTGCGCGGCGGTCAGGAAGCCCTCCTCGAAGCGCCGGCCCAGATCCCGGTAGTACGCGAAGTGCCGTGCCCGCAGCGCGGCGCCCCCGTCGTCCTCCACCTCCGCGACACGCTCCGCCCCGTACTCGCGGAGCGTGTCGAGCAGCCGGTAGCGGTTGCCCGTCTCACCGAGCCGCTGCACCACGGACTTGTCGACGAGCCCGATCAGCTGCCCGAGCACCTCCCCCACGGGCAACTCCGCGTCCCCACAGACCTGTTCGGCGGCGGCCAGCTCGAACGACCCGGCGAACACCGACAGCCGGGCCCACAGCAACTGCTCGGCGGGGGTGCACAGTTCGTGCGACCAGTCGACGGCCGTACGCAGCGTCTGATGCCGCGAGAGAGCGGTCCGCCGCCCTCCGGTGAGCACCTGGAACCGGTCGTCGAGCCGCGCGGCCAGCTCCTCCACGGACACCGCCCGCAGCCGGACGGCGGCGAGTTCGAGGGCGAGCGGAATGCCGTCGAGCCGACGCACCAGCGCCGTCAGCGGCTCCCGGTTCGCCTCCCCCACCGCGAACCCGGGCACCACACCGGCCGCACGCTGCGCGAAGAGCTCGACCGCGTCCTCCACGCCGAGCGGCGCGACGGAACAGCAGTGCTCACCCGGCACGTCCAGCGGCTGCCGGCTGGTGGCGAGGACGCACACGTCCGCGGCCTCGCGCAGCAGGATGTCGGAGAGCATCGCGCAGGCGTCGACCAGATGCTCGCAGGTGTCGAGGACGATGAGCAGCTGCCGCCCCTGCAGATGCGCGACGACCGCGTCGAGCGGCGCCATCCCCGACTGCTCCGGCAGCTCGAGGACGGCGGCGAGCATGGCGGGGATCAACTCCGGGTCGTGCAGGGCGGACAGCTCGGCCAGCCACACCCCGTCCGGGAACCGCTCCCCGAGCCCGGCGGCCGCCCGCAGCGCGGTACGGCTCTTGCCCACGCCACCCGGCCCGACCAGCGTCACGAGCCGCGCGTACGAGAACGCGCCCCGGATCCGCGCCAGTTCGTCGACCCGGCCGACGAACGAGGTCAGTTCGGCGGGCAGTTGCCCACCCCGCCGCTGCCCGAAGCCGAAGCCCATCGCGTCACCGCCCCCGTCAGGTCACCCGCACACCTCAGCGTACGCAGAACAACGCGGAGCGTGAACGGAATCCCGCAACCCTCAGCCGACGAGCCGCTCCGCCACGTCGACGGCCTCGGCGAGACTGTCCACGACGGGCACCCCGGCGAGCTCCAGGCTCGCCCGGCTGTGCGACCCGCCGGTGTAGAGCACGGCGCGCGCACCGACGTGCGCGGCGGCGACGGCGTCGTCGAGGGCGTCCCCGATCACCACGACCCGGTCGACGTCCACCCCCTCCAGCTCGGCGAGGTGGCGCACCATCCGCTCGGCCTTGCCGTCGTGGGAGGCGTCGGTCCGCCCGTCGACCCGTACGAAGTACTCGTGGATGCCGTGCCTGCGCACGATCGGCACCAGGTGCTCGTGCGGAGCCAGCGACAACAACGACTGCGTACGACCGCCGGACCGCCGCCCCGCCAACAGCTCGGCGGCCCCTTCGGCCAGCGAGCAGGTGTCCACCCGCGTCCAGTAGTGCTTGTGGAAGACGGCGTCCATGATCTGCCACTCGGCATCGCTCGGCAGCCGCCCCATCAGCCGCTCGTAGAACCGGGGCACGGGCACGCAGTACAGGTCGCGGTACCGCTCCAGCGTGATCGGTTCGAGCCCGAGCTCCGCGAAGGACGCGTTGGTGGCGTCGATCACCGCATGGATGTCATGCAGCAGCGTCCCGTTCCAGTCCCACACGATATGCGCCCCACGCAGCATCTTCATACAAAAACGCTACCTCCCCACCCAGCTCCGGAGCACCCGACCGCTGCCCTCGCACGGGACGCGAGGGGCCCACCGGCCAGCACGCGCGTACGAGACGGGAGGGGACGTGGGGGTATGTGCGCACGGAGCACCGAGCCAGCAATAGCAACATTGTCCGCGAGGCAGCGCCGCAGGGATAGCGAGTACGCACATACCCCCACGGCCCCGCACCCCAAGACGAACCCCAGGCGCAGACGCACGCCCACACCCCCGCGGCCAGGAACCCCCTAGGCGATCAGCCCAGGAATCTCCTGCGTGGCGAACCACAGCAACTCATGGTCCTCGGCCCCGTCCACCACGAACCGCGCATCATCGTCCCCCTGATCCGCCGCCCCCAGCGCCCCCGCGGCCGCCGCCACATCCGCCTCCGCGTCCGCCGCGTCGACATGCACCGCCGCGGCCTTCCCGAGCGGCAACCCGCCGGAGAGCCGCACCTCCCCGAGCGCCCCCTGATCGAGCCCGCGGTCGGGGTCGGCCACGGCCTCACCGTCCGGCACGTCGGCCGCGAGGACGACCCGTCGCCGCGCCACCCCCGGGTCCACCGCGATCAGCCGCAGCGACGCCAGCGCGGCCCGGTTCAGCGCCGCGTACTCGAGCTCCTCGATGTCGTCGGAGACGTACCACTCCCGCAGGGCGGGCGTCACGGCGTAGGCGACCAGCGGGCCGGGCCCCAGCTCCCCCGCCTCGTACGCCTCGGCGAGCCGGGGCAGGGTCAGAGGAACGTAGACGCGCATGGCTGACCGCTTTCGTTCGGGTCCGCACGGGCGGACCTCGTGGTCGTGGATGACCTTCAGGATACGTGCGGGACTCCCCGGCCGGAGTCCCCCATCGAGCTCCCCCCACCACCCCCGACACCGTCAACGCGCCTCCGCCCCTTCACCCGGTACGCCCCGGCGTTCACCGCGCCGACGGGACCCCGCGTCCCCCTGATAGGTGAACCCGCACGCCGTCCCGGCCCGCCCCGCCACCGCTTGCGCCCTCCGCCACCGCCCCCGTACAAGATCCCCAACGAAAGTTACTCCCCGGTACGAAACGTACGAGACGCACGAGACGGAGGCGCCCATGCGCAAGGTGATGACGAGGCCCCGCCCACGCCCGACCGCGACCCGCACCCCCGCGGGCCGCCCCCCGAACCGCCGAGACTCCCGCCGCCCCACGCCGCCGTCCCCCACCCCGGCCACTCCCGCCCGGGGCCAGTCCCCCGGAACCACGGGCTCCCCCCGCTCCCCGCAAGCCCTCCGGACGATCCCCGCCCAGCCACCCCCGCACCCCACGGAGCTGTTCACCGAACGCCTCGTGCTGGTCCTCAGCGGCCAGCGCCCGCTGCACTGGGTGGCCCGTCACATCGCCAACACGGCCTTCGACGATCTGGCCCGCCTCGCCGAGCTCCGCCCCCTCTGCGCGGGCGGCCACCGCCCCACGATCCACCGCATCGGCCACTACCAGCCGCACCCCGAGGCGTACGAGGTCTTCGCGCGGGTGGCGACGGGCTCCCGCCTGCGCGCGCTGGCGTTCCGCCTGGCCCTGGGCCCGGACCGCAGATGGCGCTGCACGGCGGTGGAAACGGACCCGAGCGCTCCGTAGAGCCCACGCCAAAGGGGCCGGACAAAAGCCCGGCCCCTTCACTTGGAACGACACCTCAAGCCACCGTCGAACAGCCCCTCAAGCCGCCGTACAACAGCCCCTCAAGAGACGGTCGAACAGCACCTCAAGCCACCGTCACGTCACAGCGACAGCGTCACTTCTTCCGGCGCCGCCCGCCCTTCTGAGCCTTGCGGCGCTCCGCCCGGGTCATCCCGTCCGACTCGGACCGGACCCCTTCGCCGTCCGTGGCGAAGTCGCCCTCGTCGACACCGCCCTCGGCGTTCGGCGCCTGGAAGTGCAGGCGGTCGGGCCGCTGCGGGGCCTCCAGGCCCTTCGCGTGGATCTCCGGCCGGGAGTGCGCACCCGCCGGCACCGCGTCCTGCGCGCCGTCCTTGGTGAGCGAGGGCGCCGCGTCCTCCAGCGGGACCTCCTCGACCTGCTGCTCGACCTGGACCTCCAGGTTGAACAGGTAGCCGACGGACTCCTCCTTGATGCCGTCCATCATGGCGTTGAACATGTCGAAGCCCTCGCGCTGGTACTCGACCAGCGGGTCCTTCTGCGCCATGGCACGCAGGCCGATGCCCTCCTGGAGGTAGTCCATCTCGTAGAGGTGCTCGCGCCACTTGCGGTCGAGGACCGACAGGACGACCCGGCGCTCCAGCTCACGCATGATGTCGGAGCCGAGCTGCGCCTCGCGCGCCTCGTACTGCTCGTGGATGTCGTCCTTGATGGACTCGGAGATGAACTCGGCGGTGAGACCCGCGCGGTCGCCCGCGTCCTCCTCCAGCTCCTCGACGGTGACCTTGACGGGGTAGAGCTGCTTGAAGGCGCCCCACAGCCGGTCCAGGTCCCACTCCTCGGCGAAGCCCTCGGCGGTCTCCGCGGCGATGTACGCGTCGATGGTGTCGTCCATGAAGTGCGTGATCTGCTCCTGCAGGTCCTCGCCCTCCAGGACGCGGCGGCGCTCCCCGTAGATGACCTCGCGCTGCCGGTTGAGGACCTCGTCGTACTTGAGGACGTTCTTCCGGGTCTCGAAGTTCTGCTGCTCCACCTGGGACTGCGCGGAGGCGATGGCGCGGGTGACCATCTTGTTCTCGATCGGCACGTCGTCCGGCACGTTGGCCATGGACATCACGCGCTCGACCATCTGCGCCTTGAACAGCCGCATCAGGTCGTCGCCGAGCGAGAGGTAGAACCGCGACTCGCCGGGGTCGCCCTGACGGCCGGAACGACCGCGCAGCTGGTTGTCGATGCGGCGCGACTCGTGCCGCTCGGTGCCCAGCACGTACAGGCCGCCGAGCTCCTTGACCTCTTCGAACTCCGCCTTGACGGAGCGCTCGGCCTTCTCCAGGGCGGCGGGCAGCGCGGCGGCCCACTCCTCGACGTGCTCGACCGGGTCGAGGCCGCGCTGGCGCAGCTCCGCCTCGGCGAGGTCGTCGGGGTTGCCGCCGAGCTTGATGTCGGTGCCTCGTCCGGCCATGTTCGTGGCGACGGTGACGGCGCCCTTGCGGCCGGCCTGGGCGACGATGGTCGCCTCCCGGTCGTGCTGCTTGGCGTTGAGCACCTCGTGCTGCACGCCGCGCTTCGACAGCTGCTGCGAGAGGTACTCCGACTTCTCCACGGAGGTGGTGCCGACCAGGATCGGCTGCCCCTTCTCGTGCTTCTCGGCGATGTCGTCGACGACGGCGGCGAACTTCGCGACCTCGGTGCGGTAGATCAGGTCGGACTGGTCGGCGCGGACCATCGGCCGGTTCGTCGGGATCGGCACGACGCCCAGCTTGTAGATCTGGTGGAACTCGGCGGCCTCGGTCATCGCCGTACCGGTCATGCCGGAGAGGCCGCTGTCGTAGCCCTCGCGCTTGTAGAGGCGGAAGAAGTTCTGGAGGGTGATGGTGGCGAGGGTCTGGTTCTCGTCCTTGATGTCCACCCCTTCCTTCGCCTCGATCGCCTGGTGCATGCCCTCGTTGTAGCGGCGGCCGGCGAGGATACGGCCGGTGTGCTCGTCGACGATCATGACTTCGCCGTCGATGACGACGTAGTCCTTGTCCTTCTTGAAGAGTTCCTTGGCCTTGATGGCGTTGTTGAGGTAGCCGACGAGGGGCGTGTTCACCGACTCGTAGAGGTTGTCGATGCCCAGCCAGTCCTCGACCTTGCTCACGCCGGACTCGTGGATGGCGACGGTGCGCTTCTTCTCGTCGACCTCGTAGTCGCCGGTCTCCTCGATGCCCTTCAGCTGGTTGCCGGGCTCGCCCTTGGTGAGGCGGGTGACCAGCTTGGCGAAGTCGCCGTACCACTTGGTGGCCTGGTCGGCGGGGCCGGAGATGATCAGCGGCGTACGGGCCTCGTCGACGAGGATCGAGTCGACCTCGTCGACGATGGCGAAGTTGTGGCCGCGCTGGACCAGCTCCTCCTGCGACCACGCCATGTTGTCGCGGAGGTAGTCGAAGCCGAATTCGTTGTTCGTGCCGTACGTGATGTCGCAGTGGTACTGCTCGCGGCGCTGGGCCGGCGTCATGTTGGCCAGGATGCAGCCGACGCTCAGACCCAGGAACTTGTGGACGCGGCCCATCATCTCGGAGTCGCGCTCGGCCAGGTAGTCATTGACCGTGATCAGGTGGACGCCCTTGCCGGACAGGGCGTTCAGGTACGCCGGCAGGGTGCCGACGAGGGTCTTGCCCTCACCGGTCTTCATCTCGGCGACATAGCCCATGTGCAGCGCGGCGCCGCCCATCATCTGGACGTCGTAGTGGCGCTGGCCCAGGACGCGCTTGGCGGCCTCGCGGACGGTCGCGAAGGCTTCGGGCAGGAGGTCGTCGAGCGTCTCGCCGTCGGCGTAACGCTCCTTGTACTCCTCGGTCAGCGCGCGCAGCTCGGCGTCGGAGAGGCTGACGAAGTCCTCTTCGATGGAGTTGACCTGGTCCGCGATGCGGTGCAGCTTGCGCAGGATCTTGCCTTCGCCTGCACGCATGATCTTTGAGAGGACGGACACGGGGGTTGGTCTCCTTGCCGGTCGGGCCTGGCATGGTCGGTTTTACTCGTCGGGCAACGGCCATCGTATGCGAGGACCAGGCTGCCCCGGGAGGTCTGCCATGAGGTCAACGGACGAGGAGCGCCGAAGGTGCCGGGTAGCACCCCCGAGTGCCCCGTGCGGGGTGATCGCGAAAGCTCGTAAAAAGCTGGCTCCGGGCCCCCTCGCCCCAGCAGAATCGTTCGATGGAGCCCGTCACCGTCACCACCGAACGTCTGTGCCTGCGCGTCTTCACCCCGGCGGACACGGACGAGACCCACGCCGCCTGCCAGGACCCCGACATCCAGCGCTGGACGACGATCCCGTCGCCCTACGCGCGCGTGGACGCCGAGACCTACATCGAACGCGTGGTGCCGGACGACTGGCGCCACGACCGTGAGTACGCCTTCGCGGTGCGTCCGCGCGAGGGCGGGCCGCTGCTCGCCGCCGCCAGCCTGCACCACCCGCGCTCGGGCGCCTGGGAGGTCGGCTACTGGCTGGCCAAGGAGCACCGGGGCCGCGGCTATATGACGGAGGCCGTCCTGGGGCTCGCGCGGTGGGCGTTCACGGAGCTGCACTGCACCCGCCTGGAGTGGCGGGCGGAGGTCGGCAACACCGCGTCACGGGCCGTCGTGGAGCGGGCCGGCTTCACCGTCGAGGGCGTGAACCGCGCGGGTCTGCTCAACAAGGGCGTGCTCCGTGACTGCTGGATCGGCGCGCTGCTCCCCTCGGACCTGGACCTGCCGTCGCCGTACCCGTACCTGCCCGCCCGGCACTGAGCCCGCGCCGGGCCCACACCCAGGTCCGTCCCACGTCCCCGCCCCAAGTCCCAGGTCCAGGCCCCCATGTCAGTGCCGCCGCCTATCGTTCACACCATGACGAGTCTGCCGAGCCCCGCCACCGAACTCTCCGCCGACGAGGCCCGCCGCATCGCCCTGCGCGCCCAGGGTTTCCTCGGCGCACCGGACCGCAGGTCCGGCGTGCGGGGCGTCCTGCGGCAGCTCGGCGCGGTCCAGCTCGACACGATCTCGGTCCTGGCCCGGTCGCACGAACTCATTCCGTACGCACGGCTGGGCGCGGTGGGCCGCGACACCGTGGAGGCGGCGTACTGGACGCAGACCCACGCGTTCGAGTACTGGTCGCACGCCGCGTGCGTCCTGCCCATCGAGGAGTGGCCGCACTTCGCCTTCCGCCGCCGCGCCTACCGCACCCGTCCGCACTGGCATCACGACCTGACCCCGGGCACGTACGAGCAGGTCATCAAGCAGCTCCGTGCCGAAGGCCCGCTCACCGCCACGGAGTTGGGCGGCGCGAAGAACAAGGGCGAGTGGTGGGACTGGTCCGAGTCGAAGATCGCGGTCGAGCGCGCGCTGATGTACGGCGAGGTGGTGTGCACGGAGCGCCGCTCCTGGAAGCGGGTGTACGACCTGGCGGAGCGCGCCGTCCCCGACGCACTGCTCCATGACGACCTGGACGACGCGGAGTGCCTGCGCCGCCTGGTCCGCCAGGCCGGCGAGGCGCTGGGCGTCGGCACGCGCGCGGACATCGCCGACTACCACCGCATCAAGGGCGAGCAGTTCGACGCGGTGGTCGCGGACTCGGGGCTGGTTCCGGTGGCCGTGCAGGGCTGGGACAAGCCCGCCTGGGCGGACCCTCGGGCGCTGGCGACGGCGCCCCGCGGCCGGCACCGCACGACGCTCCTGTCGCCCTTCGACTCGCTGATCTGGGAACGGCCGCGCACCGAGCGGATCTTCGGCTTCACGCATCGCCTGGAGGCGTACGTGCCCAAACCCAAGCGGATCCACGGCTACTTCTCGATGCCGCTGCTCGCGGGCGGCCGGCTGGTCGGCCGCGTCGACCCCGCGCGCGAGGGCCGCACGCTGGTGGCCCGGCAGGTGACGCTGGACGGCCCGAAGGCGGTGGCCCCGATGGCGCAGGCGCTGCGCGAGGCGGCGTCCTGGGTGGGCTGCGATGCCGTACGGGTGGAGCGGGTGGACCACCCCGAGCTGGCGGCGGCGCTGACGGCCGCGGTCGCCTAGCGGAGCGCGGGAGCCGGCCGGTCCCGGTCAGCGGATCTCGAGGATCTTCTCCCGCATCGCGTAGACGACGGCCTCCATCCTGGAGTGCAGCTGCAGCTTCTCCAGGATGTTGCGCACGTGGTTCTTCACGGTGTTCTCGGAGATGAACAACTCCTTGGCGATGTCGCGGTTGTTCATCCCCGTGGCGACGAGCTTGAGCACTTCCAGCTCGCGGTCGGTCAGCCGCGGCGCGGGCACGAGTCTGCGCTCGTCGGTGCGCTGGATCATCGACTTGAACTCGGTGAGCAGCTTCGACGCCATCGACGGGCTGATCTGCGACTGCCCGTCCGCCACCGCGCGGATCGCGGTGGCCACTTCGTCCGTGGAGATCTCCTTGAGGAGGTAGCCGGTGGCGCCCGCCTTGATCGCGTCGTAGAGGTCCGCTTCCTCGTCGCTGATCGTCAGCATGATGATCTTGGCGCTGGGCGCCACCTCCTTGATGGAGGTGCACGCCTCGATGCCGCCGCGCTTGGGCATGCGGACGTCCATCAGCACGATGTCGGGCAGCAGGTCCGCGGCCTTGTCGACCGCCTCCGCGCCGTCGCCGGCCTCCCCGACGACCTGGATGTCCTCCTCGGCGGCGAGGACGATCTCCAGGCCGCGGCGGAAGAGGGCGTGGTCGTCCACCACAAGGACCCTGATGGGCTCCTTGCGTGGGGCGCCCGCGTCCGTGCCGATGCCGATGCCGTCGCCGGCACCCTCGTGACGCATCGGACCGAAGCTGTCCGCCATCGTTCCTCCCCCATGAAGGCCGCGGCCTGTTGTGCCTCTGCTGCGCCAACGCCAGGCGGCAGCACACCGGTTGACCGGCACGCACATGATTTCATGCCTGGCGCCGGTGCGGTGCGCACCGTGGGCGCACGGTGGTGCCCCTGGGGGCGCACAGGCGCTCCAGGGGCACGACCTCGGCTCTTACGGGGCAGTGGTCAGCCCGCGAGGGCTCCGCCGCCACCGGCCGACTCGGCCTTGGCGACCATGGGGTCGGTGTTGAGCCGGATGACGCCGTAGTCGTAGGCGTGGCGCCGGTAGACGACGCTCGGTTCCTTGGTCTCGGAGTCGACGAACAAGTAGAAGTCGTGTCCGACCAGTTCCATCTCGTAGAGCGCCTGGTCGAGCGACATGGGGGCCGCGACGTGGGTCTTCTCCCGGACCACGAGGGGTCCTTCGCCCTGGATCTCCAGGGAGCCGATCTTCTTGACCGGCACGCCGTCGGGCTCTTCGTCGTGCGCGATGGAGCCGTCTCCGTTGAAGGACGCGGCGTCCGGGACCCGGTCGGCGACCTCCGCGGCGGAGAGCCTGCCGTTGCCCCGGCGGTTGTGGCGCTTCTCGTGCTCCTTGCGCAGCCGCGCGTCGAGCTTGGCCGTGGCCAGGTCGAGTGCCGCGTACGGATCGGCTGCCGAGGCCTCCGCGCGGATCACGGGCCCACGCGAGCGGAGGGTGATCTCCACGCGGTCGGAACGGTCGGCCTGACGCGGGTTGGTTTCCTTGGACACCTCGACGTCGAGGCTGATCACCTTGCCGTCGAGCTTCTGGATCTTGTCCAGCTTCAGCTTCTCGGCCACGTGCTTGCGGAACCGCTCGGGCACCTCGGTCTTGCGGCCCTTGACGACGATGTCCACGCAGAACTCCGTTCCCGGATCACTCCGCTTCAGTGGCGGAGCATCTCCCTTTTGCACCAGACCCCGGTGACTCCCGGGGCCTCGGACTCGGTGACTTCCACCTCCTCCTCCCCCGTGGGCGAGATCTCCACCCCACCGGCCCGGGTGATTGCGAAAAATCCGCAGGCCGGCATTCCGATATACGAGGGACGGCGTCCGCCATTCCTCACAACCGAACATATCTCGCCCGGAGGGAAGTCGTCACCCTCTACTGCCGCGTACCTCCATTCGGGTGCTTTATCCCTCTCATCACCTGGAACGATGCAACTTCCCAATCAGTTCCGGTTTATTTCGAAGGATTCCGGTGGCGCAGCGACAACGGCTGCGCCGAAGGTCTTCTCGCAGCCCAATACCGGCCCATGTGCGGCCCCCGTTCCCCGGTCTCGTCCCGTCTCCGCTTGCGTTTTCTTTTCCGTGCGTACAGCACGTAAGGCCCGGGTGGCCTCCGCCAGGGACGCCCCCGTGGTCATGAGGTCGTCCACGACCACGATCCGCCCGTCGCCGAGCAGCCGGCCGCCGCCCGCGGTCACCTCGAGGGCGCCCGCCAGATTGGCCTGCCGCTGCCGGGAGTCGAGCCCCGACTGGTCGGCGACCGCACGCCGCTGACGCAGCACGGCCACCACCCGCGCCGGGACACCCGCCCGCCGCAGCTCGGCCGCCGCGGCGAACGCGATCCGTCGCGCCGGGTCGTGCCCGCGCGCCCGCACCGCGGCCCGCGCCGAGGGCACGGGAACGAGCGACAACGGCATCACCTGCCCCTGTGGACCATCCTGTGTGCCGCCTACCCGCGATCTCGGCGCCCTATCACCCACGGGCCCGGTTTCGGCCCGCAGACCGGCGTACACGGCTTCGGCGAGGGCCGTCCCGAGCGGGCGCGCGAGCCCCAGGGCGCCGCGCTCCTTGTGTGCGAGCAGAACGGCCCGTACCGCGTCCTCGTACGGTGCCGCGCCGTACACGACCGGCAGTCCGGGCGGCGCCGGCACCGGCCGCGCCCGGCGCGGGGCGCCACCGCACAGGGCGCGGCGGCACGCGTCGCAGAGCGCGGTGCGGGGCACGCCGCAGCCGCCGCACTCGGCCGGGAGCACCAGGTCGGTGAGGTCCTGCCACCAGCCCCGCATGCGACCACCCCCGCGTGGCCACCACTGTGCCAAGGCCGGGGCGGCGCGACCACCCCTGTGGACAACTCCGCCCGAGCCCCTGTGGACAACTGCGCGTGGCTGGGCGCGAGTTCCGCGCCGAGCAGGCGGTTCTCCCGTGGCTGCGCAGGCAGCGCTCGCGCTCCGGCAGGGGCGGTCGGCCCGCTCAGCCCGGGTAGACCGGGGCCATCCCTTCCTTCACCACGGTCTGCCACTGCGACCCCGTCGGCAGTCGTACGATCCCGTCGTCCGAGTGCGCCACCAGCGGCTGCCGCTCGTCGTCGGAGGCCGCGATCTTCTCGACGCCGGTCAGACCGGGCAGCGTGGTGAGCGGCAGCACCGAGCCGTCGCACTGGACGTACCGGATCTGCTGCACCCCGCCGGTCTCCCGGCCGACCACCACGAGCCGGCTGCCGCCCGCCCACGACATGGCGGTGACCTCCGCCATCTGCGGCGCCGCGGGGGTCGGGTCGAGGACCGATATCGCGGGCCGCTCCCCCTGGCCCGCGGTCCGCTCGGCCCGGCCGATCCACAGGGACTTCTTGCCGTCCTTCTCCACGAGCAGCGCGACGCGCACGCCGTCGCCCGAGACCCGCACCTCGCGGACCCGACCGTCCAGGGCGGGCACCTCGACCTCGACGGGCTTGCCCGTGCCCTGTTCGAGCCAGAGCAGCCGGGACCGCTTCGGATCGCGGTCGGCCACCCACAGGTTGCCCCGGCCGTCCCAACTCGGCGTGGAGAGGCGGTCCTCCTCGGACTTCGCCTTGCTGCGCAGGTGCGCCTTGCCGAGCGGGTCGTCCGAGAGCAGCGAGCCCGTGTAGAGCGACTTGCCGTCGAGCGACACCCCGGCCGCCCGCTGCTCGTCGCGCGAGACCGCCGCCGAACGCAGCGGCTGGTCACCGGCGCCGAGGGCGCCCGTCACCGGCTCCGGGTCCACCGAGCTCCCGGCGTTGGCCGACATCCGCACCAGCCGGTGCTTCTCGTCGATGAAGTACTGGAAGTCGGGGCGGTCGGCGCTGCGGTGCGGAGCGACGGTGTCGGCCCGGTCCTGGCTCAGGACACAGAGCATCGAACCGTTCGACCGCTGCAACGTCACCTGTTCGACCCCCGAAGGCGTCAGGTCCTGCAGGGTGAACAGGAGTTGGGCCGCCATCTCCTTGCACTTGGTCTGCCCGGCGTCGTCCGCCCGGCTGTTCAGCTGTACGGTCAGCCGGTTCTGGTCGTCCAGGGCCAGCGGCTCGGCGGGGTCCTTGAGCGCCGTGCCGCTCGGGAAGCTCGAATTCACCACGAGGCGCAGCCAGTTGGTCGGGCCCTCCAGCAGCGTCTTCACCGTCTGGGTCAGCGGGTCTATGCGCTGGCGGATGTAGACGGGGTCGGCGACCAGTCCCGCCCGGCCGCTCACGCCCGCGCCGGCGGGCCCGGCGAAGTAGTACTTGTTGACGGGCCGGTAGATCCGCTGGAAGTCCGACTCGCCGAGCACCACGCCCGTCGGCGGCTTGTCGATGCGCCACTCGTTCCCGCCCGGACCGCCGGTCTGGCTGAGGTGCACGGACTGGCTGTACGCCGCGTCCTCGGGGCGGTAGGCGTGCTGCGCGTCGACCCGTGCGACCTGGCGGCCGGTCAGCGAGTAACGCCGGCTGCGCTCGCCGTCGTTCCCCGCGTTGCCCGCGTCGGTGTTGGGACCGTCCGCGAGCACCGTCGTGGACTCCTCGGGGTGCCACGCCCGCGACGCCTTCTTGGACAGATACTTGCGCGCCATCGCGAACTGCGGGTCGTCGCTGGTCAGCGCCTCCAGGAAGCCCTGCACGATCTCCATCGCCTTGGCGCCCTCGCGCGGCGGCATGGCGTAGACGCGGACCTGCGACTGCGAGTCCGGGCGCTGCGAGGCGTCGACGGACCTGAGGTTCCCGCTGTCGGGCATCGAGGCGCATCCGGCCAGGAGCGCCCCGCAGCTGCCGAGCAGCAGTGCGGTGCGCAGCGGGCGTCCGCGGCCCGCGCGGTCGCCGCCTCGGGCACGGTGGCCGTGTCCGGCACGGTCAGCGACCACGAGTGTTCTCCTCTTCCCTGGCCGTACCCGGCTGTTCCCTGCCCGCACCCGCCCCGGACTCCGGCGTCACGTCGTCGAGATCAACGCCGTCGAGATCCACATCACCGAGATCTACCTGGTCGAGGTCTACGTGGTCGAGATCCACGTCGTCGAGATCCGGATCGGCGTCATCCAGGTCCACGTCGTCGAGGTCCGGGTCGTCCAGGTCCACGTCGTCCAGGTCCGGGTCGCGGAGATCCGCGTGGTCCAGATCCACGCCGTCCACACCGCCGTCCAAGCCGTCACCCGATCCGTCCGCACCATCCGATCCGTCCGCACCGTCCGACGGCCGGCGGGCCACCACCCGCGACCCGTTCCCGGGCAGCGCCGCCGGGTCCACGGGTCCGGCCTGCAACAGCCGCTGCGGTATGGGTCCCTTGGCCGGCACCGGCGGCGACACCCGCTCGGAGGCCGCCGCGGCCGCCTGGGCCGGCACCGTGGCCAGCTTGTTGCCGCCACCGAGCGGCAGCCCCGCGTCGTTGAGCCCGCGATGGCGCCGGGAGTCGTCCGGCTCCAGCGGTATCGGCGAGCCCCGCAGCGGCTCGTCCGCCGTCCGCGGCAACGTCAGCCGGAACTGCGACCCACCGCCCGGCTCGCCCCAGGCCTGCAGCCAGCCGCCGTGCAGGCGGGCGTCCTCCAGGGCGATGGAGAGGCCGAGTCCCGTACCACCGGTGGTACGGGCGCGGGCCGGGTCCGCCCGCCAGAAACGGCTGAAGACCCGGGTCGCCTCGCCCGGCTTGAGCCCCACGCCGTAGTCCCGTACGGCGACGGCGACCGCACCGCCCGCGGCGGCCAGCCGCACCACGACGTCCTTGCCCTCACCGTGCTCCACGGCGTTGACGACGAGGTTGCGCAGCACCCGCTCCACCCGGCGCGCGTCGGCCTCGGCGACCACCGGCTGCTGGTCCCCGACGACCCGTATGTGCGTGCCCTTGCGCTCGGCGAGCGGCTCCGCGCCGCCGACGACCCGGCGTACGACCTCACGGAGGTCTATCGGCTCCGCCTCCAGCGCCGCCGCCCCCGCGTCGAACCGGCTGATCTCCAGCAGATCCGCGAGCAGCGACTCGAACCGGTCCAGCTGGTCGGCGAGCAGCTCCGCCGACCGCGCGGTCACCGGATCGAAGTCCACCCGCGCCTCGTGGATGACGTCGGCCGCCATCCGTACCGTCGTCAGCGGCGTCCGCAGCTCGTGCGACACGTCGGAGACGAACCGCCGCTGCATCCGCGACAGCTCCTCCAGCTGCTGGATCTTCAGCTGCAGGTTCTGCGCCATCTTGTTGAAGGCCTCACCGAGCCGCGCGATGTCGTCCTCGCCGGTGACCTTCATCCGTTCCTGCAGGCGCCCGGCGGACAGCCGCTCGGCGATGCCCGCGGCCATCCGGACCGGCGTCACCACCTGACGCACCACGAGCCACGCGATGGCGCCGAGCAGCACCACGACGAAGAGGCCCGCGGTCGCGAGTGTCGTCCTGACCAGGTTCAGCGACTCCTCCTCCTGCGTCAGCGGGAAGAGGTAGTACAGCTGGTACGGATCGCCGTTGAGGTCGTTGAGCCGCTTGCCGATCACCAGACCGGGCTGTGCCTCACGGCGGTCGTCGAAGACGATGCGGGTGTTGGCCTGGTAGACGCCGGTGCCGTCGTCGACCTGGCGGCGCAGCTCCTCGGGCACGCTCAGGATCGGCTCGACACTGCCCGAGGCCCGCGAACCGCGCACGCTGCCGGAGTCGCCCGCGGAGGTCGGGCTCAGCGTCACCACGGCGAAGGCGTTCTGTCCGCCGCTGGAGAGCTGCTCGACGAGGTCGGACATCCACACGGCGGCGTTGCGGCCGTCGGCCGTGCTGCCGTCCTGGCCCTGCCCCTGTCCCGCACTCTGCCGGGCGGCGTTGACGCTGTCCTGCGCGGCCCGGAAACCGCCGTCCGCCTGGCTCTGCGAGGCCTTGACCTTGGCCTTGAGCAGGCCGTTGTTCACCGAGCTCAGGACGGCGAAGCCGAGCATGAGGACCACGCCCAGCGACATCAGCAGGGTCGTGGCGACGACCTTGAGCTGGATGTTGCGCCGCCACAGCCGCACCGCGGGCAGCAGCGGGCGGCGCACCCAGCGCACGAAGAGCCGCAGCACGGGGCTGCCCTGCACCCCGCCCTGCAGCAGCAGCCCGCCGTCGGCGAGCCGCCCGAACCGGGAGCGGTGCCGCGCCGGTCCAGTCCGCCCCGGACGAGCCCCCGAAGCTCCGGGCGCCGAGGAGGAACTGTCCCGGGACACGTCAGCTCGGTCCGGCCTTGTAACCGACGCCACGGACGGTCACCACGATCTCCGGCCGCTCGGGGTCGCGCTCGACCTTGGAGCGGAGCCGCTGCACGTGCACGTTCACCAGACGGGTGTCCGCCGCGTGCCGGTAGCCCCAGACCTGCTCGAGCAGCACCTCACGCGTGAACACCTGCCACGGCTTGCGGGCCAGCGCGACCAGCAGGTCGAACTCCAGCGGCGTCAGCGCGATCGACTGCCCGTCCCGCTTCACGGAGTGCCCCGCCACGTCGATGACCAGGTCACCTATGGCCAGCTGCTCCGGCGCGGGCTCCTCCGACCTCCGCAGCCGCGCCCGGATCCGGGCCACGAGCTCCTTCGGCTTGAACGGCTTGACGATGTAGTCGTCGGCGCCCGACTCCAGGCCGACCACCACGTCCACGGTGTCGCTCTTGGCCGTGAGCATGACGATCGGCACCCCGGACTCCGCCCTGATCAGGCGGCACACCTCGATGCCATCACGGCCCGGCAACATCAAATCCAGCAGTACAAGATCCGGCTTTGCCTCCCTGAAAGCGGCCAGCGCCTTGTCGCCATCAGCTACGAACGACGGCTCAAAACCTTCACCACGCAGCACAATCCCGAGCATCTCGGCCAGTGCGGTGTCGTCGTCGACGACAAGGACTCGTCCCTTCATGCCTGACATCATCCCATTAGCTCATCGTTACCTGGCGTGACCTGGCACACAGCTCGGCAAGGCCCTCTGCTGTCACAGGTGACAGAACGCCCTCTTCCGTGACGATCGCCGTCACCAGCTCGGGAGGCGTCACGTCGAACGCGGGGTTGTACGCCTGGGTCCCCAGGGGTGCCACCGGAATCCCGCCTCCCGCTTCCATCCCGATCATGGACACCTGCGGCGCCGTGATCTCCGTCACCTCATGGCTGCCCCGCTGCTCGACCTCGATCGCCGCTCCGTCCGGCGTCTTCGGGTCCACGGTCGTCACCGGCGCCACCACGATGAACGGCACATGGTGGTAGCGCGCCAGCACGGCGAGCGGATAGCTCCCCACCTTGTTCGCCACCGAACCGTCGGCCGCGATGCGGTCGGCGCCGATCAGCACCGCGTCCACCTCGCCCGCCGCGAACAGCGAACCCGCGGCGTTGTCCGTGAGCAAGGTGTACGCCATTCCGTTCCGCGCCGCCTCATATGCGGTGAGCCGGGCCCCCTGGAGCAGCGGCCGCGTCTCGTCCACCCACAGCCTGCGCAGGCTGCCCTCCCGGTGCGCCCGGAGCGCCACCGCGAACGCCGTGCCCTCCCCTCCGGAGACCAGGGCCCCCGTGTTGCAGTGCGTCAGGATCCGGTGCCCGCCGCCGGGCAGCAGTTCGTCGAGCAGCGCCAGGCCGTGGGCCGCCATCCGGCCGCTGGCCTCCGCGTCCTCGGCGTGCAGCGCCCGCGCCGCGTCGAGGGTGGCCGCGGCCGCCCGCCGGCTGTCGGCGCCGCCGGCGACCGCGGTGCGGTGGGCGGCCTGGGCGCGACGTGCCCCGTAGGCGAGATTGACGGCGGTGGGCCGCGCCCCCGCCAGCGCGTCCGCCGCCTCGTCCACGTCGAAGCCGCGGGCGGCGGCGAGGGCGACGCCGTAGGCCCCCGCGATGCCCAGCAGCGGTGCCCCTCGCACCGCGAGCGTGCGGATCGCCTCCACCAGGGCCGGTGCGTCGGTGCACACCAGCTCGATCTCCTCGCTCGGCAGCCTGGTCTGGTCGAGGAGGACCACCACGGGTCCCTCGGGTGGGTCGTCCCATCGGATCGCGGGAACCGTCGATATCCCGGTCGGCCGGTTGTCCTCGCTGGATTGCGCGTACTGATCAGCCATCCGCCCAGTCTGCCCCGTACCCGGCGGACAATTGAAGGTGTACAGCCGCTACGGCGCCCGGTCACCTCTCGGGCACACCGTGGCACGATGGCTGGCAACCTGCCGCCGCGCCCGCGGACGGGCACCTTGAAGGAGCGACGATGAACGACACTCCGGGCTGGGCCTCGCCCGGATCTGCCCCCTCCGACGGACAGGACTCCGGCAAGCCGGACGCCGACGGACCCGTGGACACCGGCCAGGACGCGCGCCAGGACGGCGGCCCGGACGGCGACCGGCCCAAGTGGTCCAAGGAGCAGCCACCGCCCGCCCAGTGGTCCCCGCCCAGCGCCCCCGGCCCCGGCCAGGCCCCGCCACCGCCCGCTCCGCCCGGCCAGGGCGGCGGCTGGGGCTGGGGCGGCCCGCCTTCGGGCGGTCCCGGTGGCCCCGGCGGCCCGGGCGCTCCAGGAGGCCCTGGAGGCTACTCAGGCTGGGGCGCCTGGCAGGGTCCCCCGCCCGCGGCCAAGCCCGGCGTCATCCCGCTCCGCCCGCTCGGCGTCGGCGAGATCCTCGACGGCGCCGTGTCGACCATGCGCGCCCACTGGCGCACGGTCCTCGGCATCTCCCTGACCGTGGCCGTGGTCACGGAGATCGTCGTCGTCCTCCTCCAAGGGCTCGTCCTCGACGAATCCGTCGACACGGACACGCTCAACGACCAGAGCGCCACCGTCGGCGAGCTCACCCGCGCCATGGGCGACACGATGCTGAGTTCCGGAGTGGTCCTCGCGGTCACCCTGCTCGGCACCATCGTCGCCACGGCCCTCCTGACGATGGTCACCAGCCGCGCCGTCCTCGGTAAGTCGGTGACCGCCGCGGAGGCCTGGCAGGACGCCCGCCCCCAGCTCGCCAAGCTGTTCGGCCTGACCCTGCTGATCCCGCTCATCGGCGCCGCCGTCGTCACCGTCGGCATCCTGCCCGGGCTGCTGATCGCGCTGGCGGGCCCGTCCGACGCCGGTGCCGCCCTCGCCGTACTCGGCGGTCTCGCCGCGGGCGTCGCCGCCCTCTGGATCGTGGTCCGCCTCTCGCTCTCCTCCCCCGCGCTCATGCTGGAGAAGCAGGGCATCAAGAAGTCGATGACCCGCTCCGCCAAGCTGGTCCGCGGCTCCTGGTGGCGGGTCTTCGGGATCCAGCTGCTCGCCGCGATCATCGCCAACGTCGTCGCGTCGATCATCGTCATCCCCTTCACCTTCATCGCCGGGGCGGTCAGCGGCGAAGGCGTCACCGGCTTCCTCGACAACACCGGCGAGCTGGGCTGGACGTTCCTGATCATCAGCGGCGTCGGCTCGATCATCGGCTCCATGCTGACGTTCCCGATCACGGCCGGCGTCACCGTGCTCCTCTACGTCGACCAGCGGATCCGCCGCGAGGGCCTCGACCTCGAACTGGCCCGCGCCGCCGGCGTCCCCGGCCACGCCCCCACTCCGCCCGGCACCCCGGGGAGCTGATGCGGTGACCGCGGCGGGGGCAGCACTCAGAGGGCTCGGGGCGGCTCCGCTCCTGCCGCGCACCGGCGACGACCCACCGGTGACCATCCCGCGCGACCCCGCGCGGGAGGCCGCCGAACGCGAACTGTCCAAGCCGATGTACCACGAGAACGACCCGAGCCTCTTCCAGCGCGCCCTGAACCGCTTCTGGGGCTGGGTCGACGACCTGTTCTCCGCCGCCTCGGGAGCCACCCCGGGCGGCGCGCTCGGACTCCTGGTCGTCGTGCTGGCGATCGTGCTCGTCATCGCCGCCTTCTGGTGGCGCCTCGGCACCCCGCACCGCACCGCGGGATCCGCTCCCGCCCTCTTCGACGACCGCCCCCGCAGCGCCGCCGAACACCGCGCGACCGCCGAGGCACACGCCGCCCGGGCCCACTGGAACCAGGCCGTGCAGGAACGCATGCGCGCCGTCGTCCGCGCCCTGGAGGAACGCGCACTCCTCGACCCCCGCCCCGGCCGCACCGCCGACGAGGCCGCCGCGGAGGCGGGCCGTCCGCTCCCCGCCCACGCCGGCCGACTCCGCGCCGCCGCCCATGAGTTCGACGACGTGACATACGGCGGCCGCACCGCGGATCAGGCGGCGTACCTGCGCCTTGCCGCCCTCGACCACGACCTGGCACGCACCAGACCGGTACTGGCCGACCCCGGCGACCCAGGCGACCCAGGCGGCCCCATCCCGAGCGGCAGCTCCCGAGGAGCCGCCGAATGACCGGCCCCACCCCGCCCACGGAGTCGGCACAGATGCCCGCCGCCCCCACCACCACCCCGGGACAACCCCCTGCCCCGCCAGCGCCGGTCTCGACGTCGCTCTCTCCCACGCCACGCCGGATCTGGACCCGCTCCCGGGGCATCGTCCTCGCCCTGGTCGTCCTCCTCGCGGCCGCCGTCGCCGTCGCCGCCGTCCGATCCGACGGCCGGCACGGCCGCCTCGACCCACGCTCCACCGACACCCACGGCAGCCGGGCCCTCGCCGAACTCCTCGCCGACCGAGGCGTGTCCACCCACGTCGTCACCAGCACCGAAGAGGCCCGGTCCGCGGCCGGCCCCGACACGACCCTCCTCGTGACCGACCCCGACCTGCTCACCGGCCGCCAACGCTCCGGCCTCCACGCGGCCACCGAGGACTCCGGCGGCCGCACCGTCCTCGTCACCCCGGGCAAGCCCTCCGTCAAGGACCTCGCCCCCGGGGTGACCGTGGACCCCATCACCAGCGCCGAGTCGACGCTCGCCCCCCGCTGCTCCCTCCCCGCGGCCCGCCGCGCCGGCGACGCGGACCTGGGCGGCATCCGCTACGACACCCTCGCCCCGGACGCCGAGGCCTGCTACCTCAGCGACGGACTCCCCGGCCTCCTCCAACTCCCCGCACCCCACGGAAAGGGCGACACCGTCGTCCTCGGCGCCCCCGACATCCTCTTCAACGACCGCCTCGACGAGCAGGGCAACGCCTCGCTCGCCCTCCAGCTCCTCGGCTCCCGCCCCCACGTCGTCTGGTACCTCCCCTCGCTCGCCGACGACCAGGCCGCCACCGACGCCGAGCGCCGCGGCTTCTTCGACCTGATCCCCTCCGGCTGGCGCTGGGGCACCCTGCAACTCGCGCTCGCCGCCGTACTCGCCGCCCTGTGGCGCGCACGCCGCCTCGGCCCCCTCGTCGCCGAACGCCTCCCCGTCGCCATCCGCGCCTCCGAGGCCGTCGAAGGCCGCGCCCGCCTCTACCGCAAGGTCGCCGCCCGCGACCGCGCGGCCTCGGCCCTGCGCACGGCATCCCGCACCCGCCTCGCCCCCCTCGTCGGCGTCTCCCCCGCCCAGGCACACACGCCAGACCCCCTGATCCCCGCCCTCACCGCCCGCCTGCGCACCCCCGGCCAAGACCTGCACCTCCTGCTCTTCGGGCCGCCCCCGGGTGACGACGCAGCCCTCATCGCCCTCGCCGACCGACTCGACGCCCTCGAAAGAGAGGTACGCCACTCATGACGGACCCGACCACCCACGCCGGGCCCAACGGCGATCCCCGCGACTCCCGCGCCTCCCTCGAAGCGCTGCGCGCGGAGATCTCCAAGGCCGTGGTCGGCCAGGACCCCGCCGTCACCGGGCTCGTCGTCGCCCTCCTCTGCCGCGGCCACGTCCTGCTGGAAGGAGTCCCCGGCGTCGCCAAGACGTTGCTCGTCCGCGCCCTGTCCGCGAGCCTCGAACTCGACACCAAGCGCGTCCAGTTCACCCCCGACCTGATGCCGAGCGACGTCACGGGCTCCCTGGTCTACGACGCCCGGACCACCGAGTTCTCCTTCCAGCCGGGCCCGGTCTTCACCAACCTCCTGCTGGCCGACGAGATCAACCGGACCCCGCCCAAGACCCAGTCCTCCCTCCTCGAAGCCATGGAGGAACGCCAGGTCACCGTCGACGGCGTGCCCCGCCCGCTCCCCGAACCCTTCCTCGTCGCCGCCACCCAGAACCCCGTCGAGTACGAGGGGACGTACCCCCTCCCCGAGGCCCAACTCGACCGCTTCCTGCTCAAACTGACGGTCCCTCTCCCCTCCCGCCAGGACGAGATCGACGTCCTCACCCGGCACGCGGAAGGCTTCAACCCCCGCGACCTGCACGCCGCCGGCATCCGCCCCGTGGCCGGCCCCGCGGACCTGGAAACCGCCCGCGCCGCCGTCGCCAAGACCTCCGTCTCCCCCGAGATCACCGCGTACGTGGTCGACGTGTGCCGCGCCACCCGCGAGTCCCCGTCCCTCACCCTCGGCGTCTCCCCGCGAGGCGCCACGGCGCTGCTCTCCACGGCACGCGCCTGGGCCTGGCTCACCGGCCGCGACTACGTCATCCCCGACGACGTCAAGGCCCTCGCCCTGCCCACCCTGCGCCACCGGATCCAACTCCGCCCGGAGGCGGAGATGGAGGGCGTCACCGCTGACTCCGTCATCCACGCGATCCTCGCCCACGTCCCGGTCCCCCGCTGATGGCCCTCACCGGACGCACCGCCCTCCTCGCAGCCCTGGGCACCCTCCCCGTGGGCCTCTGGGACCCCAGCTGGACCGGCATCCTCGCCGTCAACGCCCCGCTGGCCCTGGCCTGCGCCTGCGACTTCGCCCTGGCCGCGCCGGTGCGCCGCCTCGGCCTGACCCGCTCCGGCGACACCTCCGTACGACTGGGAGAAGCCGCCGCCGCAGAACTGACCGTCACCAACCCCTCCCGGCGCCCCCTGCGCGCGGACCTCCGCGACGCCTGGCCCCCGAGCAGCTGGCAGCCCGGCACGGAAGTCGACGCGTCCCGCCACCGCCTGACCGTCCCGCCCGGCGAACGCCGCCGCCTCACGACCCGCCTGCGCCCCACGCGCCGCGGCGACCACCAGGCGGACCGCGTGACCATCCGCTCGTACGGCCCGCTGGGCCTCTTCACCCGCCAGGGCAGCCACAAGGTCCCCTGGACCCTCCGCGCCCTGCCGCCCTTCGCCAGCCGGAAGCACCTGCCCGCCAAGCTGGCCCGGCTCCGCGAACTCGACGGCCGCACCAGCGTCCTCACCCGAGGACAGGGCACCGAGTTCGACAGCCTCCGCGACTACGTCCCCGGCGACGACACCCGCTCCATCGACTGGCGGGCCACAGCACGCCAGTCGAGCGTCGCGGTCCGCACCTGGCGCCCGGAACGCGACCGCCACATCCTTCTGGTCCTCGACACCGGCCGCACCTCGGCCGGCCGCGTGGGCGACGCACCCCGCCTCGACGCCTCCATGGACGCCGCGCTCCTCCTGGCCGCTCTCGCCTCCCGCGCGGGTGACCGAGTCGACCTGCTCGCCTACGACCGTCGGGTACGGGCCCTGGTCCAGGGACGCTCCGCGGGAGACGTCCTCCCGTCCCTGGTCGACGCCCTGGCCACCGTCGAGCCGGAACTCGTCGAGACGGACGCCCGGGGCCTGACCTCGACGGCCCTCCGCACGGCCTCTCGCACTTCCCTCATCGTCCTGCTCACGAGCCTCGACGCGGCCCCCGTCGAAGAGGGCCTGCTCCCCGTGCTCCCTCGCCTCACCACACGCCACAAGGTCGTGGTGGCCTCGGTGGCCGACCCGCACATCGCGAAGATGGAGACGTCTCGCGGTACGGCAGACGCGGTCTACGACGCGGCAGCAGCCGCCCAGGCCCAGTCCGAACGCCACCGCACGGCGGAGAACCTCGGACGCCGCGGAGTCACCGTCGTCGACGCCACCCCCGACAACCTCGCCCCGGCTTTGGCGGACGCCTACCTCTCCCTCAAGGCGGCCGGCCGCCTCTAACAAGGAGGGCGGGAAAAAGTCCCTGGAACGCAGAAAACCCCCGCACCATAAGGTGCGGGGGTTTCCCGACTAAAAGGAGTTCGGCGGCGTCCTACTCTCCCACAGGGTCCCCCCTGCAGTACCATCGGCGCTATGAGGCTTAGCTTCCGGGTTCGGAATGTAACCGGGCGTT